>NZ_CAXURV020000003.1:0-480000 GCF_964253335.1 Paenibacillus sp. LjRoot56 | reverse complement strand
AGCCGCAGCGAAAGCGAGTCTGAATAGGGCGCTTTAGTACGTGGACGTAGACCCGAAACCGTGTGATCTACCCCTGTCCAGGGTGAAGGTGAGGTAACACTCACTGGAGGCCCGAACCCACGAATGTTGAAAAATTCGGGGATGAGGTGGGGGTAGCGGAGAAATTCCAATCGAACTCGGAGATAGCTGGTTCTCCCCGAAATAGCTTTAGGGCTAGCCTCGGATGTTGAGTTGTGGAGGTAAAGCACTGATTGGGTGCGGGGCCCGCCAAGGGTTACCAAGTCCAGTCAAACTCTGAATGCCACAAACTTAAGTCCGGGAGTCAGACAGTGAGTGCTAAGATCCATTGTCAAAAGGGAAACAGCCCAGACCATCAGCTAAGGTCCCCAAGTGTGTGTTAAGTGGGAAAGGATGTGGAGTTGCACAGACAACCAGGATGTTGGCTTAGAAGCAGCCACCATTGAAAGAGTGCGTAATAGCTCACTGGTCGAGTGACTCTGCGCCGAAAATGTAACGGGGCTAAACACGCCACCGAAGCTATGGCTTGCATCACCTTGGTGCATGGGTAGGGGAGCGTTGTATGTACGTTGAATTCTGACCGTAAGGACAGGTGGAGCGCATACAAGTGAGAATGCCGGTATAAGTAACGAAAAGATCAGTGAGAATCTGATCCGCCGAAAACCTAAGGGTTCCTGAGGAAGGCTCGTCCGCTCAGGGTAAGTCGGGACCTAAGGCGAGGCCGAAAGGCGTAGTCGATGGACAACAGGTGGAAATTCCTGTACCACCGTAGCCGTTATGAGCAATGGAGTGACGCAGAAGGATAGTGACGCGAGCTGATGGATGCTCGTCCAAGCAGTGAGGCTGGTGTGTAGGCAAATCCGCACATCGTAAGGCTGGGCTGTGATGGGGAGGGAAATTTAAGTACCGAAGGTCATGAGTTCACACTGCCAAGAAAAGCTTCTAGCCAGGCGAAGGTGCCCGTACCGCAAACCGACACAGGTGGGTGAGAAGAGAATTCTAAGGCGCGCGGAAGAACTCTCGTTAAGGAACTCGGCAAAATGACCCCGTAACTTCGGGAGAAGGGGTGCCTCGGTAGGGTGAATAGCCCGAGGGGGCCGCAGTGAAAAGGCCCAAGCGACTGTTTAGCAAAAACACAGGTCTGTGCGAAGCCGCAAGGCGAAGTATACGGGCTGACGCCTGCCCGGTGCTGGAAGGTTAAGAGGAGTGGTTAGGGGCAACCCGAAGCTATGAATTGAAGCCCCAGTAAACGGCGGCCGTAACTATAACGGTCCTAAGGTAGCGAAATTCCTTGTCAGGTAAATTCTGACCCGCACGAATGGCGTAACGACTTGGGCGCTGTCTCAACGAGAGATCCGGTGAAATTTTAATACCTGTGAAGATGCAGGTTACCCGCGACAAGACGGAAAGACCCCATGGAGCTTTACTGCAGCTTGATATTGGACTTTGGTACGATCTGTACAGGATAGGTGGGAGCCTTTGAAGCCTGAGCGCCAGCTTGGGTGGAGGCATCGTTGGGATACCACCCTGATCGTATCGGAGTTCTAACCTGGTACCGTGATCCGGTATGGGGACAGTGTCAGGTGGGCAGTTTGACTGGGGCGGTCGCCTCCTAAAATGTAACGGAGGCGTTTAAAGGTTCCCTCAGAATGGTTGGAAATCATTCGCAGAGTGCAAAGGCATAAGGGAGCTTGACTGCGAGACCTACAAGTCGAGCAGGGACGAAAGTCGGACTTAGTGATCCGGTGGTACCGAATGGAAGGGCCATCGCTCAACGGATAAAAGCTACCCTGGGGATAACAGGCTTATCTCCCCCAAGAGTCCACATCGACGGGGAGGTTTGGCACCTCGATGTCGGCTCATCGCATCCTGGGGCTGAAGTAGGTCCCAAGGGTTGGGCTGTTCGCCCATTAAAGCGGTACGCGAGCTGGGTTCAGAACGTCGTGAGACAGTTCGGTCCCTATCTGTCGCGGGCGTAGGAAATTTGAGAGGAGCTGTCCTTAGTACGAGAGGACCGGGATGGACGTACCGCTGGTGTACCAGTTGTCTCGCCAGAGGCATCGCTGGGTAGCTATGTACGGAGGGGATAAGCGCTGAAAGCATCTAAGCGCGAAGCCCCCCTCAAGATGAGATTTCCCAGTATGTAAGACCCCTTGTAGACGACGAGGTTGATAGGTTCGAGGTGGAAGTGCGGCAACGTATGCAGCTGACGAATACTAATCGGTCGAGGGCTTAACCTAATCCCAACCAAGTGAAGATAAGCTTTGAAGCGAATTCCGTCCGCATCGAGTTGTAAACTCGATCGGCGTCTAAACTTACCTTATAACGCGGTCTTGCTCCTTAGCATTACTTCGATAATAAGTTTAGACACTACTTGATTGGGGCCAAGAAAATCCTAAGAACGTCTAACTTTACGTTGAAGTTTCGTATCTAGTTTTAAGGGAATAATATTCCTACTGTGGCGATCGTGGCGAAGGGGTTAACGCACCGGTTTGTGGATCCGGCATTCGTGGGTTCAAGTCCCATCGGTCGCCCTTTTCCCTTTATAATGGGGATTAGCCAAGCGGTAAGGCAACGGACTTTGACTCCGTCATGCCTAGGTTCAAATCCTAGATCCCCAGTATACTTTCATAAGCGGTCGTGGTGGAACGGCAGACACACCATCTTGAGGGGGTGGCGCTCACAAGGCGTGAGGGTTCAAATCCCTCCGACCGCATCCTAGCTTTACAAGTCTGAAACCCTTGATATATAAGGGTTTTTTCTGTTTTATAACAGATGGAAAGAATGAAGTATTACAGTTTTATTATCTTGAAACCCTTACCTAGTAAGGGTTTTTATCTATTTTAGTACAGATGGAAGAATGCAGTAATAATGGATTGCCCGTTACTTGGGGCTTCGCTTAGGTAATAATACTACCTATTTATAGGAGAAGTCAGCAAATACACAAGCCATAATTAAATATAGGAATATGAATGTATGAAATTCAACAGTAGAGGAGGGGAAACCTATTCTTGGCTCGAATGAGATCATTTCAAAAGTAGAAACACAAGTTCGCCCCAAAATTTCAGTTATCGTCACTGTATTCAATACTGGGGAATTCCTCAGTAAGTGTTTGCAATCAATAATTGACCAAACCATATGGAATGTCATGGAGTTAGTTATTATCAATGATGGTTCATCAGACCATTCTTCCGAAATTATTAATGGGTTCGTGAAACAGGAACCTGAACGTATAATAAGTATTCACTTTGCTGAAAACCAAGGTGTAG
This sequence comes from Paenibacillus sp. LjRoot56, assembly GCF_964253335.1. NCBI lineage: Bacteria > Bacillati > Bacillota > Bacilli > Caryophanales > Paenibacillaceae > Paenibacillus > Paenibacillus sp. LjRoot56. Next base: position 476,713 of record NZ_CAXURV020000003.1, on the reverse strand, counting down.
GTAACTCTCGGAATGTAGGGATTGCTCAGTCTAGAGGCGACTATATCGGTTTCGTTGACTCGGACGATTGGATTGCTAACAATATGTTTGAGTTGTTGTATACGAAAGCTTTAGACGGGCATGACATGGTAATTTGTGATTATTTTAGTAGGTATGAAGATGAAGATCTGACAATTCCAGAGAAGGGATTTTCACAAGACGTCTTTACACAAAAGCAGGCTATTCTTTATGCTCAAGTGGTTCCTTGGAATAAACTCTACAAAAAGGAATTATTACAAAAAATTGAATATTTAAATATTTGGTATGAGGATGTTGCATCAACTCCAATTCTGATCAGTCTAGCGAATATACCAGCTTATTTGAATATTCCTTTATATTATTACAAAAGGTCTAGACCAGGTTCTATCGCAAATAGCAGCGGACCCAAAGTGTTAGATATTTTACGAGCCTGGGACCGTTTAATCGAACATGCACAGTTGAATAATAGTTTTAAAGAAGAAATTCTCTTTTTTGTAACCAAATGCATTAATTATTATATTGATTTCAAACCGGAGTATGCTGATCATTTCTGGGAATATGCAAGGAAGCATCGAGAACTATTAAGCGGTGGAGAGTACAATCGCAAAGCAGTTGAAACTAAAGAGATTCGTGACTTATATGGTTTATTTAATATGAGCACGCCAATGGATGCAACAAAGTATGAAACAAAATATGCAGCAAAAAATGAAACAAAATATGCAACTAAAAATAAGCGAGCCTTAAGAATCATACAAGTCATTTCACCAATCTGTAGCCCTGTATCAGCTGTTGACACAGCTGGAACAGAGAAAATGGTTTACGAAATTACACAGGAATTGGTAAAACGTGGACATAAGGTTGTTTTATACGCTCCTAAGGGAAGTAAAGTTTCAGCAAAGGTAGTACCCTTCCCCAAATATTTCGAAGATCGACACTTACCCGCATTTATCCGTAAAACAAGACCTTCGAAAGTAGATCTGATTCATGACCACACTTTTTCTTCTATTGTCAGATTAAGAAAAATGGGAATTCCCGTGTTACCCACTCATCATTTACCTACCAATATTGAATTCCATGATTCCGTTTATGTCAGTCACGCTGCTCGGATGAATGCAGGCGTCAAAGGCCTAGTTGTTCACAACGGAATTAATCCAGATGAATACGAGTACAGTGAAGAAAAAGATGACTATTTATTGTTTATTGGGAGGATACTCCCCGACAAAGGCGTCATTCATGCAATTGAAGTTGCTGAACGCAATCACCAAAAGCTAATTATAGCCGGACCTATTAAAGATGAAGAATATTTCCGAAACATTTTACAGCCCCGTATTGATAATAATGAAAACATTCACTATATAGGTGCTGTTGCAAGTAAACAAAAGCAGGAGCTCCTTAAGAGAGCTCGATGTGTCCTCTTTCCGTCTATTTGGAAGGAGCCTTTTGGACTTGTATTGATTGAGGCTATGATTTCAGGCACCCCCGTGCTAGCCTTGAACAATGGTGCAGCCTTAGAGGTACTTGAAGGCTTTCCTCAGTTAGTATGTAATAGCATAGATGAACTTGCGCACAAAGCTTTACATGAGCCATTCCCGCCACCACATGTCCTAAGAGAATATGTGCTTACCAAGTTCACGACTGCTATAATGGTGGATCAATATATCACGTTGTATGAACAGAAAATTAATGAATTTATGAAAAGACGAGTAAAGTTAAAACGGCTAAGAGGAAGAAAATTTAAATTGCTAAGAGGAAGAAAATTAAAACGGCTAAGAGGAAGAAAATTAAAACTGCTAAGAGGAAGAAAATTAAAACTGCTAAGAGGAAGAAAAAAATTAAAACTGCTTAGAAGAAGAACAAATTTAAAATTGCTAAGAAGAAGAAAAAATATAAAATTGCAAAGAAGAACAAATTTAAAAGGAAGAAAAAAATACTTCATAAAGAAAAAGATAAAAGCTAAACGAAGTGTAACAAAGCGAATAAAAGCAAGAAGTAACAGGTGACAGCAGAGCTGCTGGTCCTACTATTCAAATCCCTCTTACCGCATCCCATTTGTATAAGAAAAACCCTTTGGAATAAGGGTTTTTCTTATTTTTTCAGAAGTCTTGAGCAATCAGGGTTATTTCTCGATATGACGAAACATGATTGGAGAGGTATCCTGATATTGTCACTGTGGCGATTGGGATGGTAAACTTATAGGATTACGTAATTGTTTAATGTTGATATTTGTAAACGTTTTCATTAATGACTGTGAATGCACAACCAGAATATAAATATTCGAAAGAAGGAGATTCGCATGACGATAAGCCAATTAATGGATCAACAAAAGAAGTACTATCTCTCCGGTTCGACACGAGGACTCGCTTTTCGACTTACACAGCTCAAAAAGCTGAAACAAGCGATTGTCGATCGGGAATTAGAGATTATTCAGGCGCTGCGCACCGATTTGAATAAAGGAGAGAAGGAAGCGTACGCTTTTGAAATAGGCATCGTTTATCAAGAAATAGCTCATGTCATCAAGCATCTGAAACGTTGGATGAAGCCGAAGAAAGTGAAATCGCCGATGACGCATTCGGGGAGTCGCAGCTACATAATCCCTGAGCCACTGGGGGCGGCATTAATCATTGCTCCATGGAATTATCCGTTTATGCTGGCATTTGATCCGTTAGTAGGGGCAATTGCGGCTGGCAATACGGTTGTGTTAAAGCCGTCAGAGCTAGCGCCAGCGGTATCTGCTGTGATGACCTCGATCGTACGCGCTACCTTCGAACCGCAATATATTGCGGTTGTGGAAGGTGGTGTGGAAGAAAGTCGAGCGCTCCTGGAGCAGCCGTTTGACAAAATCTTTTTTACAGGCAGCGTAGCCGTTGGGAAAATCGTGATGGAGGCAGCAGCGAAGCATCTTACACGAGTCACGCTAGAGCTCGGCGGAAAGAGCCCATGCATCGTACATCATGACGCACATATAAAGCTGGCGGCGCAGCGTATCGCCTTTGGGAAGTTCTCTAATGCGGGACAGACTTGCGTGGCTCCAGACTATTTGCTTGTGCATCGGAGTGTGAAAGATAAGCTGCTGGCCTATTTGCAAGAGGCTATCAAATCTTTCTATGGCGACAAGCCGCTGCAAAGCCCTGATTACGGCAAAATTATCTCTCGCCGTCATTACGAACGGTTGCGTCACTTTTTGAATGATGGAAAGGTCGCTATTGGTGGGTTAGCTGACGATCAGACGCTGCAAATCGAACCGACGGTACTTGAAAATATCACATGGGATATGCCAGTCATGCAGGAGGAGATTTTCGGCCCTATACTTCCTGTTCTAACCTATGACAATCTGGATGAAGTAGTAAGCTTAATCCAAGCTAGGCCGAAGCCGCTGGCACTGTATGTATTTTCGGAGGATAAAAAAGTCCAAGATGTCATGCTCGAGCAAATTTCATTCGGCGGCGGTTGTGTCAATGATACACTGATGCATTTTGGTTCTACACATTTGCCTGTTGGCGGCGTCGGCGAGAGCGGAATGGGTAGCTATCATGGCGAAATGAGTTTTCACATATTTTCACATATGAAAAGTATATTAAAGCAGACGACGAGGTTCGATATCCCTTTTCGATATCCCTCTAGTCGTATCGGGTTGAAAATCATTCGCAGGCTGACGAAGCCTTAATTACGGCTCATTAGGAAGAGGTAATTCTCATGATTGGATCCTACGAGTACTATAAACAGATTTTCAAGGATGTACCGAAGCCATTCGCATTCGTAGATTTGGATCTACTGGATGCTAACATCAAGGCCATTGCGCAGGAAGCTGAGGGAAAGAAGATTCGGGTGGCGAGTAAGTCCATTCGCTGTCCGGATGTGATTCGCCGTATTTTGGCAGCTGATCCTACGTACCAAGGAATTATGTGTTATACGGCGGAGGAGGCTGCTTTTCTAGCCCGACAAGGGTTTGATGATCTTTTACTAGGCTATCCGCAGTGGCACGCTGAGGGGCTTACCGATGTGATTTCGTTAATAGGTGAAGGCAAGACGATTACGTTCATGGTCGATTGTATCGAGCATGTTGAACGCATAGGGCGGCTGGCGAGGGCTAAACAGGTTATTGTGCCCGTTTGTATCGACATCGACATGTCGACGGATTTTCCTGGATTGCATTTTGGGGTATGGCGATCGCCGTTGACCCGATGGGAGCAGGTTCGCCCTGTGGCAGAGCGGATACTCGGAGCGAGTTGGCTGCGGCTTGATGGCATTATGGGGTACGAGGCGCAGATTGCCGGTGTAGGCGATAATGTGCCTGGGCAAGTAGTGAAAAACGCGCTAATCCGCAGGTTGAAAAAATCCTCCATTCGCAAAGCTGCACAGTGGAGAGAGGAAGTGGCGCGTGGGCTTGAAGCGATGGGAGCTAAGCTTCGTTTCGTCAATGCGGGAGGTACGGGCAGCATGGATAGTTCACGGGCAGAGGTATCAGTGACAGAGATCACTGCAGGATCTGGGTTTTACTCCCCTGGCTTGTTCGACAACTACAAGTCGTTTCGCTATAAGCCTGCCGCTGGGTATGCGGTAGAGGTGGTACGACGCCCACAACCGAATATCGTGACCTGTATGGGCGGCGGTTATACGGCTTCGGGACCAACGGGTATAGACAAACGGCCTAAGCCTTATTTACCGGAAGGGTTGGCGTTATTTCCCTTGGAGGGTGCAGGTGAAGTACAAACGCCGCTTCGCGTGCGGAGTGAAGTCCAGTTGGAGCTGGGCGATCCGGTGTTTTTCCGTCATGCCAAAGCAGGAGAGTTATGCGAGCGATTCCTTACGCTATATGCGGTTTCGCAGGGCAGTATTGTAAGTACATATCCAACGTATCGCGGTATGGGAGCGTGTTTTCTATGATCGGCAAATCAGGGACATGGACGAATTGGTCAGGTATCGTGCAGGCAACGCCGCAGAAGGTGCTTTATCCGGACTCCATAGAAGCCGTGGTCGATGCAGTGCTGCTATGCCGACGAGAAGGACGCAGGCTGCGTGTTGTCGGAACGGGGCATTCTTTTACGCCTATTGCGGCATCGGATGATGTGCTTATCACCCTGGACCGCATGCAAGGCTTAATTGAGGTAGACGCTGAGCAGCAGACCGCAACGGTATGGGCAGGCACAAAGCTCAAGTTGCTTGGAGAGCTGCTGTTCGCTCAAGGGTTAGCACAGGAAAATCTCGGCGACATCGATGTACAGTCAATCGCTGGGGCAATCAGCACGGGGACGCATGGCACAGGTCAGCAGTTCGGCAACATCGCTACGCAAGTGGTGGGACTGACGATGGTGACTGGCGCTGGAGAGGTAATTACATGTACACCAATGACTAACCCTGATTTGTTTAAAGCTATGCAGGTATCACTTGGCGCTTTAGGGGTTATTGTGCAAGTGACGCTCAGGCTTCAACCCGCTTACATAATGAAGTACGAAAGCAAACGCATGCCGCTGAAACAATGCTTGCAGGAGCTGCCAGATATCGCGAGCGGACATCGGCATTTTGAATTTTATTGGTTTCCTTACGCTGAACCGTGTCAGCTGAAATTCATGAATCCCACGGATCACGCAGTGACGAGCCGCAAGGTACGCGATTATATCGGGGATGTCCTACTCGAAAATACAGTTTTCGGTCTGCTGTCCGAATTATGCCGTAAGGTTCCTAAACTCAGTCGAACGGTGAGTCGGATATCCGCATCGCAAGTGCCCGTGGGCAGCAAAGTGGATTACAGTCATCGCCTGTTCGCGACGCAAAGACTCGTTCGTTTTAATGAGATGGAATACAATCTTCCAGCGGAAGCCATGCCCACCGTCATTGAAGAAATGCGCGAGAAGATGACGAAGGACAAATACAACGTTCATTTTCCGATAGAGTGCCGCTTTGCTAAGGGGGACGATATCTGGTTGAGTCCAGCATTCGGGAGGGATTCTTCGTACATTGCGATTCATATGTATAAAGGAATGCCGCATGAGGACTATTTTGCGGGGATGGAGGACATTTTCCTGAAACACGGCGGCAGGCCGCACTGGGGCAAAATGCATTCACTTAACGCAGATAAGCTAAACGATAGGTATCCGATGTGGCAGCCATTTTGTCATATACGAGAGGTGTTGGATCCGGACGGTATTATGCTGAACGGGTATCTGGAAAAGATTTTCGGCGTGACCTGTTAAGGTTGACAAGAAAATGGGGAGGTGTCTGGATGATGGAGCTAAGTGCAGGTGTGACTCGGTCACGCTGGACGGTCGTTACTGCTTACGCTTTATTGGCGGCGGTGACTCAGCTGCTATGGGTCACATTTACGCCGATTACGACGGCGGCTTCCAGTGAGTGGCATGTTTCTGTCGATGCCGTAGGCTGGTTATCACTCGTATTTCCTCTTGTCTATGTATTGCTTTCAATTCCTTTTGGCATGGCTGCTGACCGTTGGTTTCGCGGATCGCTGCTCATTGGCGCTGCGTTGACTGCGGTTGGAGCACTTATTCGCATACTACCTGGCTACGAATATGCGCTCATCGGACAGATGGTGATCTCCGTAGGTCAGCCTCTCGTACTCAATGCTGTGAACAAATTAGCTGTGCTCTATGTACGTCCAGAGCAACGAGCTAACGCGATTGCGGCTGGTACGGCCAGTTTGTTCGTCGGTATCCTTATCTCAACCGTCACCGTTCCTTTTTTACTGACATGGCAAGGGATGTCAGCTGTCCTGTGGACACAAGGCGCCATTAGCGTCATTGCCGCCGTTGCTATGCTTGTGGCGCTAAGACGAGCGCCAGTGTTTGGGGTCGATGCGGCTGCTGAAACGAGCAGCACGTTAGGGTTCAGCGCGATTGCGACTCTATGGTCGCAGCGTTGGGTAAGGCTGTTCAGCCTGCTCCTGTTCGCTGGCTTCGGCATTTTTATTACACTGGCGACATGGCTTGAAGTGTTGGCCAGCGCTATTGGTTACAATGCCCAGCAAGTCGGCATTGGCATCGGTGTTATGACGGCCGCAGGTATTGTCGGCGCTTCGATTGTGCCACGATGGGCGCTGCGCGGTCAGCGCGCGCGAGTGGTTGTACGCTTTTCACTCGTGGCGAGCGTGTTACTTCTGATCGGTCTTGCAGTCGGTATGCCCCAGTGGATGTTCATCAGCTTGCTGGTGGTGTGCGGTTTTCTTTTACTGGCTGATTTACCCGTGATGCTTTCGCTGGCAGAGGCCAAATCCGATCCGCAGTCAGTCGGCGCGATCACAGGCTTGTTGCTGCTATTTGGCAACTTAGGGGGGATTGTGCTTTCCTTGATTGTTCAACTTTTGTTAGGGAATAGGATTGTAGCGATCGGGGTTTTAGCTGTTGTAGCCATACTCATTTTGCCAGCAGTTGGGCGACTGCAGACGGCACCTTCGAGGATCCAACGTGAAAGAAACGAACAGATGTAAGATCAACTTCGATCTTGTTTGATTGGGATAGAGGGGCAGGGAGCGCCAATAGGCGACAGGGTAGGGAACCTTCCATGCCTTTTCGCTGGGTTGATTGTGTGTAACTATACTGTAATGCTGGAAAAGGTATAGTGGCTTATAAATAGAAATAATAGGAAAGTATTTACTGGGGGGCCTATGAATATCATACATCGGGATGCAGATTTTACGAATGCGATGTTGTTTGGAACTTACATCCTGGTGTTGATGGATGGAAAAATGATTGGCGGCGGGCTTGTCGCGGAGTTTGATGAAACTGAGGTCAAGGTAGGGCAGGGGCGATATGTACGCAGCAGTTCAACCTTTGTAGTAGCTCCACCTCCGCAATGTTCGACGGGTATGGGATGACAGTTACATCTAATTGAAGAGGCTAGAAGATAATCTGAACATGAATTGTTGTATATAACTTCCATTTGGAGTGGGAAGACATTCACCATACGGACTTCTTCTAAGTCCATTAGTTTGTAAAAAAAGAGGGTCCCCGCCACATTCATGGCTACTGGGACACCTCTTTTTACGTTGTCTGCCTATTTGCTTGCGGCAACTGTCTCTATTTCTTTAACACTTTGATAGATGATATTGAATAGCTCTTCCAAATTGCCTTCCTCGATGCAAGAGAATGCTACACGAAGATCAGTCTCGCCAAGCGCGATTGTGCCTACACCATGCTGATTCAATAAATGTACGCGCAACGCTTCAGCGTCAACGGTTTTGAGCTTCAAGCACATGAAATAGCCGGAGTTGAAAGGGTAGTAGCCCCATGCATCGTCGAACTTGCCGCTGTCCAAAATGGACTTCGTACGGTTCGCGCGGCCTTTCATGATTTCGTATTTCTCTTGTTTCTGAGCATTGAATTCTGGTGAGTTCAAGGCGTGAAGCACGAACGTTTGGGACGGATGCGGTCCACTGGAAATTGTCGCACGGATAATCCCCATTGTTTTTTGTTCGAGCGCACTAAGAAGTGCATCACTTTGACCCGCATACGTAATGAAGCCTACACGGAAGCCCCAAACGTATTCTTCTTTGGTTGCTCCGTCAATTTTGACTGCAAGCACACGCGGATGCAGGTCAGCCAATTGACCGAACAAGGATTCATGCAAGGAATTTTCAAAGAAAAGACCGAAATAAGCATCGTCTGTCAGAACAACTACGTTAATCCCAGCTTCAGCAGCTTCTTTGATCGCGGCCGTAATGGCATTGCCATCTTCCACATCAGGCGTATAGCCTGTTGGATTGTTCGGGAAGTTCAGCACGACGATCGCTTTGCCTTTGGATTTCTGAGCGAGAAGTGCGTCGCGTAGTCCTTCGGAATTAAATCTCTCTTGTTCGTTATAGAGCGGATAGTTCACGATTTGAGCACCGCGGCGAATCTCGAAAGTAAGCTCGTAATTTTCCCAATTTTTATCAGGAATAATAACCGCATCACCAACGTCTGCAAAAAGATCAGCAGCGATACTTAGACCATGTGTCAAAGCATTCGTTACAATCGGGTTACCGATAAGCTTGCTGCCAATGCCCGGGTTTTCTTCGAGCATCTTTTTGCGCCAAGCTGTACGAAGCTCAGGCTTACCAGCCGGTGGAGCGTATTCATATATATCTTTAGGATTGTAAGTGGAGAGTGTATCTTGAATGACCTTCAGATGCATTGGTTGACCATTTTCGATCGCAATACCGATGGTAGCATTGAATTTCTTGGCTTTGGCCTTCGCTTCAGCCGATTGGCTGAGAATGCCTTCTTTCGGGAAGTAAATCGATTTACCTAATGCGGAAAGCATGTCATGTACGTGAGAATTTTCACGTTGCAGGGTCTCGTTTAACTGACTTGCCAAAGGATTCATAAGATTGGGTCATTCCTTCCAATGAGCGATTCATTTTTTCCCAGTTATTATATCACTTTCACACCTGCACGTCACTGCGCTAAACAAATTTTCTGCGAATTGATATGAAAAGAAGCAAGTGCCATGGATGAACGCTTTCCAGTCACTTGCCCATAGGTTTATTTGATTAAAAAGCCTTCTAGTCGTTGCTTGACTTGCGGCCACTCGTTGTCAAGGATACTAAACATAACTGTATCTCGTACATAACCGTCGTGAAGCACACGATGTTGACGAAGAATACCTTCTTTCTGGGCTCCTATACGGGCAATTGCTGCTTGGGAGCGTTCGTTGCGAAGATCTGTTTTGAGCTGAACACGCAGAAGATCTAGAGATTCAAAGCAGTATTGAAGCAATAAATACTTACATTCTGTATTCACACGAGTTCTCCAAACACTTGAATTGTACCAGGTGTGCCCAATCTCCAAATTCCGATGAGGGATGGAAATATCGAAGAGTCGTGTACTGCCGACGATGGTATCTGTAGCTCTATCGTAGACGCTGAAAGGGATTCCTTGTCCCGCTTCCTGGTCGTTAAGTGCTTGGTATACAAATTTGTGAACTTCGGCAGGATTAAGCAAGGGTGTCATAAAGGAGAAAATGGCAGGGTCGTTAGCAGCCTCGATCAGTCCAGGAATATGTGACTCATGCAAAGGAAGCAAGGTGACGCGAGTTCCTTCTAGGGTTGGCGGCAGTAGATTCATAGTTTGATTTCTCCTTACTCGTGAATGATTTTAATGTAATTATAGTAAGCATACTGTATGATTGGATTCATAATAAGTACCAATATGACTCAATTTATATGTACCATTTTAAAAAGAAAAGAAGTGGTTGTATGGCATTTTATTTGCCGTTTCAAACGTACTGCACACAATATCCTAGTAAATACGCCGCCTTGTATCATGCGCTTCGCGATGAAATTGTGGGAAATAAGCTGAAGCAGAATACGAAATTGCCATCTAGCCGGGACTTGGCTGATCGATTGGGCATTTCTCGGGGTACGGTAAATCAGGTGTACGATATGCTGATCGCAGAGGGATATTTGCAGGCAGATGTTGGCAGAGGTACTTTCGTCGTCTATGCGGACGGTCATGTGATGTATGAGGCTAAGGTGGGAAAGAATATAGAATTGTCGGCTTGGGGTGTCCGAGTGAGCGAAGGAGTAGATGCTGGGGGGAGTGGGAGAGAGCGAGAGGGAAAAATTGACGGTGACAAAGAGCAAGGGGAAAAGCTAGAAGGTAAGCTAGCTGGAAGAGAAATTGCGTTCGTGGTGGCGCGTCCGCAGATGGACCAGTTCCCGCGGGAGCAATGGAACCGCGGAATGTATGAACAGGTGCGGCGGATGACGGAGTCGCCGCAAGAGGACGCTCACATCGCCGAGGGGCACTATGCGCTTCGCGAAGCGATTGCGGTGCACCTGAGGCGGATGCGAGGCATCGATGCGACGCCGGAGCGCATCGTGATCGTCAATGGGTCGATGCAGGCGATAGCCCTGCTGACCCAGCTGCTCGTAAACCCGGGCGATCCCGTGGTGCTGGAGCGGCCCGGGTATCAAGGCGCCAGCCGTGCTGTGCTGGCGGCTGGCGGAGTACCCGTCCACGCGCCAGTGGACGGGCAAGGGCTTATCCCGCAGCCGTGGAACGCGCGGCTGCTGTTCGTAACGCCCAGCCGCCAATTCCCTACGGGGGCGGTGCTGGGGCTGGAGCGTCGCCAGCAGCTGCTGCGCTGGGCGGCGGAGCAAGGCGCTGTCATCGTCGAAGACGATTATGACAGCGAGTTCAGGCACCGCGGGCGGCCGATTGAGCCGCTCAAGGTGCTGGACCAAGAGGGCCGAGTGGTCTACATCGGCACCTTTTCCAAAACGATGCTGCAGGACCTGCGCATCGGCTATGTCGTGCTGCCGGAGGCGCTGCACGATGCTTTTGTAGCCGCGAAGCGGCTATACGAGCCGCACCCAACGGGGCTGCTCGAACAACGCTCGCTCGCCGCCTTCATGGCGAGCGGCGGCTACGAGCGACACCTGCGCCGCATGCGGCGGGTGTACGCGAGCAAGTTCTTGCTCCTGCAGGCGCTGCTGCAGGAGCAGCTGTCCACCCTCTTCGAGTGGGTGGACAGCGATAGCGGGCTGCATCTGTTCGGGTGGTGGCGCGGGGACCTACGCACCTATACCGCGTATGCAGCCGCATGTCGGGCAGTCGGCGTGACCTGGACGGACGCTGGCAACTACGCGCTCCCGGACGGCAGAGCGGGAGTCTGCTTCGGTTTCGCCCATCTAACAGAGGCTGAGATCAGGCAAGGCATCACCTTGCTCCGCTCAGTCTCTGTAGGATTTATCTGATTCTTTCGCTCTGGACTTTACAGCTATCTGATTCTTTCGCTCTGGACTTTACAGACTATCTTGATTTTTCCGCTCTGCCTTTTATAGGCTTTCTTGACCCTTTCGCTCTGCCCTTACCATGCTTCCTGCTCAATCTGTACCATACTTTTCCTAATCCCTGCTTGCCTACCATAAAAAGTCTCTATCACTGTGCAAGATAAGTCTTTTGGGCAATAACTTTGTTTGCAATAGGTTGTATGTTATCATCTAACATGTGTTCAATTAAATTACAAATCGTAGGAGTGATCCTTTCATGGCTGGATTAAATGGTGGGGGCACAAGTGTCATCGTGCGACTGGAAATACATAAAGAACTCGTAACCTTTGGTAGAATTGCAACGGCCATTGGTGATGCAGGCGGCGATATTGTGGCGATTGACGTCACGCGAGCTAGCAAAACGACGACTACACGTGATATTACAGTCAAAGTAAGTGATCCCGAGCATACGGAAACAATAACGAAAGCATTACAGGTTATTCCAGGTGTCCGCATCATTAACGTGTCAGATCAGACCTTCCTGCTTCATTTGGGTGGGAAAATTGAAGTCACCCCCAAAGTACCAATTAAAAACAGGGACGATTTGTCCCGCGTATATACACCCGGAGTTGCCAGGGTTTGTATGGCGATTCATGAAGACCCGAGCAAGGCACATTCGTTGACGATTAAAAGGAATACCGTTGCTGTCGTGTCAGATGGTACGGCTGTTCTAGGGCTTGGGAATATTGGGCCTGAAGCGGCAATGCCCGTGATGGAAGGGAAAGCGATGCTATTTAAACAAATGGCTGGCGTAGATGCGTTCCCCATTTGTTTGGATACCCAAGATACCGAAGAAATTATTCGTACCGTGAAGGCGATTGCGCCAGGGTTTGGCGGCATTAATTTGGAGGATATTTCTTCTCCGCGTTGTTTTGAAATCGAAGAACGCTTAATTAATGAGCTTGATATTCCCGTATTCCATGATGATCAGCACGGTACAGCGGTTGTTATTCTAGCTGGGCTGCTAAATGCGGTTAAGCTGGTTGGAAAGCAATTAGAGTCGTGTAAGGTAGTTATCACGGGGATCGGGGCTGCAGGTATTGCGTGTACCAAAATGCTGATCTCAGCAGGTGTCACCAATGTCATTGGTGTGGATCGTCAAGGGGCTATCGTGCGAGGAGACGAGTTCACGAACAAGGCTTGGGAGTGGTACGCAGAAAATACGAATCCTGGGCTAGAACGTGGTACATTATCTGATGTCATCTCAGGTGCAGATATTTTCATCGGTCTTTCAGGACCAGGCGTGCTGAAGCAAGATGATGTGAAACGTATGGCGGCAGACCCGATTGTTTTCGCAATGGCGAATCCCACACCGGAAATCACGCCAGAGGAAGCTGAGCCTTATGTTCGTGTTATGGCGACAGGACGCTCCGATTATCCGAATCAAATTAACAATGTACTTTGTTTCCCTGGTATTTTCCGCGGCGTGTTAGACTGCCGAGCTTCTAAGATCACACAAGAGATGAAGCTTGCTGCAGCCAAAGCGATTGCTGCTGTCGTAAATGAGGACGAGCTGAACGAATACTACATTATCCCGAGCGTGTTCAACCACGCTGTTGTTGAGAAAGTTAGAGAAGCCGTTATGGAAGCGGCGTTTGAATCAGGTGTTGCACGTCGTCGCAGTCAACGCGAAGTAAACGAGTCACATCACGATTAATTGAAAAAAGCAGTTCGGTACAACGCTGATCCAGCGTGCCGAACTGCTTTTTGTATTTTAGGCTTGTTCTTCTGTCCATTCTTTCAACTTACGATCGGTAGGAAGCAAGAAAGTAAGTATGCCTAGAAGCGGGAGAAATGCACATAGTTCCATAACTCGGCCTGTTCCAATGGCATCACAAAGGTTGCCTAACACGACACTCCCGATACCGCCAAGACCAAAGGCTAATCCCGTGATAAGGCCAGATACGGTCCCTACTTTGCCAGGGAAAAGCATTTGTGCATACACGACGGTAACAGAGAAGCTGGATAACAGAATAACACCGATAATAACGAGCAACACGTAGGCCCAACCGACAGACACATGCGGGAGTAATAAGGCGAATGGTGCCGATCCTAGCATGGAAAAGAAAATGACATTTCGCTTACCGAAGCGATCCGCAATCGGTCCGCCAAAGAAGGTACCAACGGCCCCTGCCGCTAGGAATAAGAAAATGAAATTCTGTGCACGATCAATGGAGATACCGTACGTATCTTGAAGGAAGAAGGCGAAATAGCCGCTCATCGCTGCGCCGTACCACGAACGAACAAACACAAGGAAAATCAATACACTGATAGCGAACATGACTTGCTTGCGACGCTGCGGACTAACAACTCGTTTTACGACGGTTTTGGCCTTCACTGGTGCGTCTTGCAGGACAACCTTGTACCAACGTGCTATGTACATTTGTACAGCGATCGCGATAGCCGCGACACCGGTAAACCAGATCGATCCGAACAATCCTAACGGAATGAAGATCCATTTGGTCATAATGGGAGCCAATGACTGACCAGCGTTGCCGCCGACTTGGAAGATCGATTGGGCGAGGCCTTTTCGATTACCAGCTGCCATATGCGAAACGCGTGAGCCTTCTGGATGGAAGGCGGCCGACCCAAGTCCGACAAAACAAACAGACAAAAGGACTACCCAATACGAATGAGCAAATGCTAGCAGCAGCATACCGATCAAGGTTGATGTCATCCCAATTGGCAGCATGTAGGGCGATGGCTTCCGGTCCGTATAGAGTCCAACTACAGGCTGCATAATGGATGCTGTAAAGTTAATCGCGAATTGCACCCAGCCGACTTGTGCGTAGCTAAGTCCCATTTCATCTTTCAGAATGGGGAAAATAGCTGGAATTACGGATTGAATGGAATCGTTGAGCAAATGAACAAGCCCAATAGCAAATAAAATCCGATAAACAGTTGGTTTGACATCTCCCGTTCCTTGCAAGCTTTTCGAGCTATGATTAGGAGATGGTGTTGAAATGGATGCCATGGTTTTCTCCTCTCAGGTTCTGATTCCCGACTAGGCTAGTTGTCCAAGAAACGCCCGAGATCTTCACCCATTTTCACTTTTGATCCAAGCTTTAGATCAGGACGTGCTTCGAACATCCCATCTTCAAATAACAGAACGACCGTGGAGCCGAACTCGAAATAGGCGAGCTCTTGACCGCGTTCAAGCGTTTTTGGAAGGGGTGTTACATATTGGATGGAGCTCACATTCAGTGCACCGACTTTGACAACGGCTACTTCTCCAGTTGCATGTTGAATAAATGTAATTAATCGCTCGTTGCGGCTAAGTACACGTTTCATATGACGCAGTCCGAATTCATTAACGGGATATACTTTCCCAAGGACGTGCTCTTTCTCCAAGATATCCCCCGAGATTGGTGAATGAATTCGGTGATAATCAGTTGGACTCAGATATAGAACGAAATAAAAGCCGTTATTATAATTCACTGTGCGCGGTGAGCGGTTAAGCAACTCGTCGATTGTATAATCTTGACCTTTGACATTGACGATCAAGCCTTCTTTGATATCGCCAATACCTGTAATCATGGCATCAACCGGACTTACAACACGTGTTGTGTCTTCGTGAATCGGGCGCAAGCCTGGCTTCAATCGGCGAGTGAAGAAATCATTCAGGGATTTATACTCCTTGATATGCTTTTCAGCATCTTCAATGCGAATGCCATAGGTTTGGGCAAAACGAGGGATAAAGAGTCGGCTTATTTTGGAACGAGCAAGGGCACCTGTCAGTTGTGAGACCCATTTGCGTGAAGACAACTCGGTCAGTAATCGGAAAAAAGGCTTAGACATAGATCATAAACTCCTGTTCATTCGTTGGTTAGGAAGGACTCTGGCCTCAGCACATCGTTTCCTATTATCGGTTCTTCGCTAATCTTGCCACAGAAAAGTAAAAGAATCAATTGCCTATTGTTCAATTCCTTGTGACTAGCCAAGTAGTTTTCTGTATTTTCGACAGCAAATTCGTCAATGCTGTTGAAGAGGTGAACGCGACAATGTCGATAATAATCGTTATTTTTGTTATTCTGATTCCGCTAGTCATGCTTGCTAGTGCTTGGTTACTACAATCCTTTAAACATGTATTCGCAGGAGCAGCGGTTCTATGTGCGTATATATTTGGTGCAATCAGTTCCATGAACGTGTATCAGATCCTTCGGGATGATACGGTTTTCATGACGAACATCCATGTTGTTTTTACGAACAAGCTGTTTCTGTTCACTGGTGGTTATTTAGGGGCATATGGGATTTATATGTTGCTGCATTGTTTTTTGAAAGGAATTCGCAGCGAGTGAAGCGGCAATTCAACGATTTCGATGCATGGTGCGTCTACTCTATGTAGTAACTGTGAAGTAAAGGCAGGTGGCAAGATGAAACGAAATTATTCCCAAATCATGCGTAGAATTGGAACCGTTGGAGGGTTAATGCTCCTAATTACGGGTTGTGCGACACGTCATGAAGCTCAGCCAAGTGGAACTCCTATCCCGAGTTCACCGTCAGCAACTGTTTCGCCAACAGTGGTGCCTACCTCTACACCTATCCCGTCGGTTGCTCCTACGCCTTCGCCAACCCCAGTAGCATCGGTTAATTTTCCTAAAATGACACTGGATGAGAAGCTAGGTCAGATGATAATCGCGGGAATCGATGATTATAGTATGAATGAAGAAGCACGTAAATTGATTGCAACCTATCATGTAGGTGGCATTATTCTGTATAAGCCGAATGTGAAAGATACAAATCAATTAGTGAGCCTAGTCAATGATTTGAAAAAGACGAATACAGTGAACAAGCTTCCACTATGGCTTGGTGTCGATGAAGAAGGCGGCAGGGTAACGCGATTACCCGATGAAATCTCGAAAACACCGACAAGTCAGACGATTGGAAAATCGGGTAAAACCGAGTTGGCTCACAGCATTGGTCAGTTGCTGGGGAAAGAACTAAATGCCTATGGGCTTAATATGGATTTTGCACCTGATTTGGACATCAACAGTAACCCCAAGAACCCGGTCATTGGCGATCGTTCTTTTGGGGCGAATGCAACGCTCGTAAGCAGCTTTGGGATTCCGATGATGAATGGCCTACAAGAGATGAAGGTCGTTCCGGTTGTGAAGCATTTTCCGGGACACGGGGATACGGCTGTTGATTCACATATTGGCTTACCCGTTGTTCAAAATGACCTCGCTCGCTTGCGGAAGCTTGAGCTGATTCCTTTTGCAGATGCTATTAAGCATCAGGCGGATGCGATTATGGTCGCTCATATTTTGCTGCCAAAAATAGATACGAAATACCCGGCTTCGATGTCGAAGACAATCATGACGGATCTTCTACGCAAGGAGCTTGGCTTCAAGGGGCTCATCATGACAGATGATATGACGATGGGAGCCATTGCGGAAAATTATGAAATGGGCGAAGCTGCCGTGAAGTCTGTGCTCGCGGGTTCCAATGTCGTGATGGTCGGGCACGATCCTCAGAAAGCGATAGCAGTTATAAACACCTTGCGTACCGCTGTTCAATCGGGGCGGATTCCCTTAGACACGATTGACCAAAGTGTGCAACAGGTCTATAAGCTGAAAATGAAGTATAAGCTTCAGGATCAACCGGTAACTGTACCGGATCCGAAGCTGCTGAATGCTGAAGTTCAGCGGGTCCTTGCTCCGCTTAGTGCGAAGTAGGGGGCGTCGTCGTGGTGGTGCTGAGATGCCATGATCTCAGTCGACCGCTGCACGGAAGAGTGCGGGGGACACACAACAAACTAGCTACTTTATAAACCTCGCCCCATCAACACAGCGTTACAATGCACCTCATTCTGCCTATGGTAAACTAGCTAGCTATTTGGGTCGGAATAACGTACATCTTTGAGATCTCGAGTAAATGATATACGAAGTAGGACCTTGGCGAGGCAGAGATGGGTCTATATGCTGTAGTTGAATTGGAATAACTGGAAAATATACAGCTATATTGAAAGATTTCAATTGATTTTTTGATTTAAATGGAAAATATGTAGCTAAATTCTCGTTTTTCTCCTTATTGAGAGGATATTGCTTGAATTAGATGTATTTTTTCCAGTTATTCCTCGCAGAGAGGAATTATCGCCGAAAATAGATGTACTTTATACAGTTACATTTCAATTCAAGTGGGTTGAGAGCGCCTCGGACATAGGTGGAGCTGCGTCTTATACACTATCACTCAACCGCGCCCCACCCCCAAAAAACCGTCCCCCCGAGTAAACTCGGAATGACGGTTTTTTGCTTCGTTCTGCTGCTTCGTTCTGCTGCTTCGCTCTTATCCTTCGCTCTTATGCTTCGCTCTTATGCTTTCGCTCTTATGCTTCGCTCTTATGCTCCAGCTCCAGCTTCTAGCACGGTGGCGTGCCACCGTCTAAGATGAATTTGGCATAGGCTATAGGATTGAAATAGGTGGCTTTCCAACATTCTTGCATATTTGCCTCGCGGAAACTGTAACGTTGGTCCTTCCCATTGCATTCGATAAACAAGGGGAAACCATCATTCGTCATAGCAATGTCGAGTCCTAAATCAGCCAAGTTCGGCAATTCTGTGCTGAGATGCTTGGCGACCAAGAGCGCGAAATTCGTCATCTGGAGACATACGGTCTCCGGGTCAAGCTGCGGATAGTGGTTATTCAAAATATCGGATAAGGAACTGACACGCCCGCCTTGCGCGACATTCGTTAAGAAATGCTTACGGGAGGCTACCTTGGCAATGATGCCAGTAACGCCCCATGATCCATCATTCCCACGCTGAACGGAAACGCGCAGGTCAAAGGGAGAACCATCTACCGTGGCAAGAGGCAGGCATTGTTGAACCATATAGCTGCTCCTTACAATCCGCCGGCGGAGAAGCAGGGGCAAGTTTTGCCGGAACTTGAGTGTTCGCCAAGTACGATTCGTAAGCTTCATGTTAACTGGATAGAGGAGTTTCCATAGGTTCCCTTGACGCTCTAATTTCATCACACCGCGTCCGATGCTAGAATTGGTTGGTTTGATAATTAATGTGTCAAACGAATCCATCATGGCCTTAACATTTTCAATTGTAGCTGGAAATGTACAGGGGAGATGCGGGCGAATGCTCTCATTTTTCATTAAGATTTCATGAATACGCATCTTGCTATAACGGTTCCAACGATTAAACAGCGTAACGCCTTGCTGAGTCCATGCTTCCAAAATGCGTGCTGATGAAGAGTCCAAATAAATGGCACGATTATGAATGACTTTAGGGAGATCAGACCATTTTCTTTTAAAATGTTGGCCATCCTTTACATAGGCATATACCTTCATTGTTTTCATATGAACATCATGAATTCGGAAATAACAAGGCGTAAGGCCATAGAGTTTGCCAGCATCCTCGTAAAAACGAATGGCTTCGTATTGTGTGTTCCCTAGAGGAATACCTGCAAACAAGGAATCGTTAACTAAAATACCCACATAGGGATTACTCATTGACTTCACTCCCTCTTTAATTGGGGCTTGAATATTTGCCGAAAACGGAATCACACTTAGTTTATGGAAAAAGAACAAGACTTGTTTGTACAAATGCCGATACTTTCTTCTAAAACAAGGACAGATGCCCATGCTTTGCCACTTTATCCGCATATGTATAGAAGAAGTAGCAAAATGGGGGGAGCTCAGCCTCATTTTATCCAGGAGGTTTAGAAGTTGAGGACTAAACGGAAGCCGCAATCGAACCGTCTTGTCATTGTCACTCCAGGCTCTTTTCCTATACCCTCAGGGACTAGTAGCTCGGTTGAGCAAGTGGTTCAGAAGACAGCGGAGCAATTGGTAAAGAGCATGCCTGTAGTCGTAATTGGACGGAAAACATCCTATCAACCTTGGAATGAAATTCGGCAGGATGTGACGTACCAGCGAGTACCTTATCAGACACAAACCACCTATATGAAACATGTAGCTAAACAGATATCCTCGTTGAGTCCTGGTATTATTCAGGTGGATAATCGGCCACGCTTCCTTCCCTATCTTCGTAAACGATACCCTCATTCCATGTTAAGTCTCGTCCTCCACTCTACGTCTTTTATTACTAGACCCTATATTTCTAATGCATCTCTAACCCTGTGTTTGCGTGCTGCTGATGTCATTATCGTGAATAGCGACTTTCTAAAGCGGTTTCTGCAAAAAAAAGTGCCTAGTGCTGCCCATAAAATAGTTACACACTATTTAGGTGTTGATGTTGCTCAATTTACTTCCAAATGGTCGGATGAAGGCATCAAATCTCGTATAGAAATGCGCAAAGGATTAGATTGTGAGCATCGCAAAATTATTTTATATGTAGGTAGATTGATTCCTAAGAAAGGTGTTCATCATCTGCTGAAAGCGATGAAAAGTGTCATAAAGAGTGAACCAAGCGCCAAGCTTGTTATCATTGGGAGTGCTTATTATGGATCTAAGAAAGAAACCAAGTATGTCAGGCAATTAGTTAAAGCAGCGAGGATGATACCCAAACATGTCCAATTTATTCCCTATGTGAAGCATCAAGAAATGCCCAAATGGGTCCGAATCGCCGATGTTTTTGTTGTCCCCTCAATTGGGAAGGAAGCTTTTGGTCTTGTCAATGTGGAGGCCATGGCTTCTGGTGTTCCCGTTGTTGCAACTAGAGTAGGCGGGATTCAAGAGGTAGTGGAAGATGGCAAAACTGGCTATTTAATAGAGCCGGGCGCCATTGATAATGAGCTCCCCGACCGTGTCATACGGTTACTGAAAGATGAAAGCCTACAACGTAAGCTGGGGGATAATGGCATCAAGCGGGTTGAAAACCTGTTCACTTGGGAGCGAGCTGCTGAGGTGAGGTCAGTATTGTACAGTCAATTGTTGAAGGAAACGGCTCTTGTCTAGGTGAGTGCACATTTTTTGGGGCTAATGTACTTATTAAGGTGAGAATGAATATGTTACCAAAGATAAATCCTGGTGAATGGAGAGGAGTCATATGAATAAGCGTAAGAGCAGCACTACCCAGAAAGCGAACGTGCACAAAGTGAACGCTAACTTGAATGAATTAAAATGGCTTGATGAAGCACCAATAAAGCAAGACAAAGTGGTAGAACAACCCAAACTAATCGCGAAAACGAATCCATCGGTGTCAGAGAAGACAGAGCCAAACAAAGTTTTGCATGTCTCCAAGGTTACAGAGCAAATCACACCTGAGTTGTTATTAACGGAGCGGAAAACAGGGAAACTCGTTGACCCTGTTGTCTATACGGACGACATTGTGGATGAAGCGGTGACTTGGGACAAAATTGCAAGCCGGGCAATCGATGATACGAAAATAAAACCTTTTAGCATTGGTGTCAAATCAATTAAGGATGGGGCCATTGAGCCTTCCAAATTAGCTCAGGGGAGCGTAACTCGTCCCAAAATTGCCAATCAAGCCATCCATGATGAACATGTTGCTCCAAACAGTATCGTGGGAGATAAAATTCAAGATAATACATTGTCTGGTGGAAAGCTGTTTGATAACTCCATCACAACTGCTAAAATCGCAGATAAGTCGGTGGATGCCACCAAATTGGCAGACGGTTCCATTTTGCCACAACATTTATCGGAACTGATCATTACAAGTGAATTGATTGATAAACAAGCGATCACATCAGATAAGATTCTTAGCGGTGCTGTTCAGACGAAGCATTTGGCTAATTATATTATTGACACGGCTAAGCTCATGGACGCTTCCATCACCTCTGCCAAAATTAGAGAAGGTGCTGTCACGGAAGATAAATTGGGGAGCGGCAGTATTAGTTCTACTCATATCCAGGGCGAGAGTATTCAGACGGAACATCTAAAAAATCATTCTATTATAAGTGACAAGCTTGCTGATCAGGTTGTAACAGGTGCTAAGATTGCTCCGCATGCCGTAGATTCGATGCATATCACGCAATCCGCGGTGAGGGGTATTCATATTGAAGGTGCTGAGGTAACTAGTTACCACATAGCCGATCAAGCTATACGAACTAAACATATCGGAGAGGGCGCCATAGAAACGAAGCTCATTCAAGATGGAGCGATTACTGTCGCAAAATTGGGCGAGAAGATCATAGCGAGCAAGCATATAACGCCGCAAGCGATTGATTCTGGCCACTTAAACGATGGCGTCATATCTAGCAGTAAATTGCAAGACGGCTCGGTCACGACAGATAAAATTGCACAAGGTGCCATCATCGCCAAACATATTGGTGCCCATATGATTAAGACTGAGCATCTGGAGGAGAATGTGGTATCTACTTCCAAAATTGCTGCTGGATCCATCATTACAGAAAAATTGGCAGAGGGAAGTGTAAGTAACACCAAACTAAAGGATGAGAGTGTCACCTCGAACAAAATTGCTTACCGTACCATCAATGCTGCCCATTTGCAGGAAGAGATTATTTCTACGAGTCACATCGCTAAAGGAGCGATTGGTGAGAAACAAATTGATCTGCATGCGATTCATCGCAACCATATTACAGACGAAGCGATCACAACTAGACATATCCAGGAAGAAAGCATTACGACGAGTAAGCTTGCAGAGGAAACCGTAACAACGGCGAAGATCGCGCCATTGTCGATTGAATCACGCCATTTGCAAGATGAAATTATCGATGGTTCTCATATTAAACCGGGGGCAATTACTTCTGAGCATTTGGCACAAGGATCCATTACGCTGGAAGTATTCGCAGATCGCAGTCTAATGGGCAGTAAACTACAGGAAAGTGCAATCTCGACTGAAATCTTAGCCGACGGCGCAGTCACGGAAGAGAAGCTCGCGAATGGAGCAGTAGGCACACAGCATCTTCAAGTGGGATCGCTGACGACGAGACTCATTGCAGATCAAGCCATTACGAACGCGAAGCTAGAGGATGGCGTGGTGACGTCCGACAAGCTGGCTGATGGCAGTGTAAATAGTGCCAAAGTCGCGAACAAAGCAGTGAATGCAGAACATATTACGGACGGTGCTATCACGGCCTCTAAATTGGCGAATGAAAGCGTACATGGCAGTAAGCTGGCACCAGCAGCGGTAGTTTCCAGGCATTTAGCTGATGGATCCGTCATTAGCTCGAAAGTGACATTTCGTGCGATCAATAGCGAGCATCTGGCAGAGGGCGCGGTCGTGAGCACCAAGCTGGCGAATCACAGTGTAGACGGCTCGAAAATCATGCCTGGCACAATCACAGACGAACATCTGTCATTAGGCGTGGTGAATGGTACGAAATTGGCGCATGGTTCCGTAAGTAATCAGCACCTCCTTGCAGGAGCTATTGACTCTGAAAAGTTAGCTGTGAACTCTGTAGATGGCAGTAAACTGATGTCGGGCGCAGTGAACAATTATCATCTTGCTGATCATGCCGTATATGGTGTGAAATTGGCACCGGAAAGCGTGGATGGAAGTAAGCTGGCTTCAGGTGCTGTAAATAGTGACCATCTGGCTGATCATGTTGTGGATGCTTCTAAGCTGGCGTCGGGAAGTGTAGATAGCAGTAAAATTATCTACGGTGCGATACAACGAGAACATTTATCGGACTTTATCATTGATGGATTGAAGCTCTCCTTGGGCTCAGTGACTAGCAGCCATCTTGCTCCTGGCTCTATTGACGGGGGGAAACTTCAAAATGCCAGCATAGATAGTTCCAAGCTAATCGAGGGAACGATCGGAAGTGAGCACCTGCAAGACGAAACCGTCACAGGTGAAAAGCTAGCTCCTAGTAGTGTGGACAGCACTAAACTCGTAATCGGTGCGGTGAATACGGAGCACCTGTCTGATGATGCTGTTACAGGAGCGAAGCTATCCGTCAACAGTATTGATGGCAGCAAAGTTATTGACGGGGCGATCGATACCGCTAAACTCGCTGATGGCAGTGTAGACAGCTATAAGCTGGCACAGGGAGCGGTAACGGATTTCCACTTAGCAACGGGCAGTATTGATGGAAGTAAGCTGCAAGCTGGGGTTATCACGAATCAACATGTTGCAGATGCCTCAATTACGGTGACGAAATTAGCAGATAGTGTTGTGCGCAGCTCCTCCGGGCAAAGAAATGTGTTGCAACAGTTCGGTCTTGAGCCATTTGTTATGAAGATTCAGGATGAGACCATAGAGCTGGTACTTCATTTTGAAGAGGAATATGCGAATACGAATTATGTGTTAACAGCGATCACGAATCATCCAGCTTGTTATGTCATTGTGAGTCAAAAGTCTACAGGCAGCGCGGTGTTGTCCATTATCCGAGCCAAGTTTTCACCCGATCAACATGGCATTGTGAATTGGATGGCCATCGGTAAGAGTCATTAATCGATGTAAGATGCGAGTCCTTCCTTCAGAAAACAAAAAAACAGTGTTTCGCACTTAAGCGAGACTACTGTTTTTTTTTTTTTGGCTATTCGATAGATAGATTGATGACCAATTTTCAATTAAGGGGTAATCGTCCAATTTCCGTCTATCACGAAAGCATATGATAGTAGAAATGGATGTGACTATGCACCATAAGAAATCATACGAACGTTCGTGAAGGGGGATGACTTGTGAAAGGTGTCGTACTTGCAGGAGGAACTGGAAGTCGTTTACGCCCTTTAACGCATATTATTAACAAACATTTACTTCCAGTTGGTGAGCTGCCCATGATTCAATATGCCATTGATAAACTAAGTCAGGCAGGCATTCAGGATGTTCTTGTCATTACTGGGAAACAATCTGCGAGCTTATATGTAGATTACTTGGGTAGTGGTGACCTGTTCGGAGTGAATCTAACCTACAAGATTCAAGAGAAAGCAGGAGGTATTGCACAAGCCTTAGCATTGGCGGAGGATTTTGTGGGGGAGGGTGAGAAATTCGTGGTCATATTGGGAGATAATTTATTCCTAGATCCACTTCAGCCCATGATTGAAACCTTTTACCAGCAGGATGAAGGGGCTATGGTCATTTTAAAAGAGGTGGAAGATCCTCGTAGATATGGCGTAGCAACGATGAAGCACAATCAAATTGAACGCATTATAGAGAAACCGGAGCATCCAGCCTCTCCATTTGCTGTGACGGGGATCTATTTATATGACTCTTCTGTCTTTGAGATTATTAAATCACAATCACCTTCAGCAAGAGGCGAGATGGAAATCACAGATGTCAATAATGTGTATGCAGCCACAGGCACGCTCGCTCATATGTTCTTGACAGGTTGGTGGATTGACGCGGGCACGCATGAATCGCTCTTTCAAGCCACGCTGTTAGTTAGAAAGGGGTACAGCTAATGCAGTCATTGCTTGTGACAGGAGGTATGGGTTTTATAGGAAGTAATTTTATTCATTACTGGAAAAAACATCATCCAGATGATCAAATAATTAATGTTGATTTACTTACGTATGCAGGGAATAGGGAAAATGCTAGGCTGTTTGATGGTCAAGTTGGCTATCAATTTGTGCAAAGTGATATTGGTGATGAGGCGCTCATGATGAAACTGATGCAAGGCATTGATGTGGTTGTTCACTTTGCCGCTGAATCCCATGTAGATCGAAGTATTCATGACCCTGGCAGTTTTGTAAGAACGAATGTGGTTGGCACTCAAATCTTGCTTGAGGCCGCACGTCAAGGTCAGGTTAAGAAGTTTATTCATATATCCACAGACGAAGTGTATGGATCACTAGGGGCTGAAGGAGCTTTCAGTGAAGTAACACCAATTGCGCCGAATTCGCCATATTCAGCTAGTAAAGCAGGCTCTGATTTGCTAGTAAGAGCTTACTATGAGACGTATGGATTTCCTGCTGTGATTACACGTTGCTCCAACAATTATGGTCCCCGCCAATTTCCAGAGAAGCTAATCCCACTTTTGATTACACGTGCACTGCGCGATGAAACGATACCCCTATATGGTGATGGGCTGAATGTACGAGACTGGTTATATGTAGACGATCATTGCTCTGCCATTGAACGTGTGATTGAAGCTGGTGTGCCGGGAGAGGTCTACAACGTTGGTGGTCAGAATGAGCGAACGAATTTGGAAGTTGTCCAGAGCATTTTGAAGCTGCTGGGCAAACCTGAATCTTTAATACGATATGTGGCGGATCGGCTTGGACATGATCGGCGATACGCCATCGATAGCTCGAAGATACGTCGCGAGTTAGGGTGGACACCGGCTTACTCATTTGAGAAGGGCCTGCAAAAGACACTAGAGTGGTATGTAAGTGAAAACGAGTGGTGCGCCCGTATTGCAGACGGTTCGTACCGTGTAGATAAAGAAGCTGATCACAGGTGAAAATCGTTATTACAGGTGCCGGGGGGCAGTTAGGATATGACCTTAAGCGAGTGCTGAGCCCGATGCATGAAGTTATCTCTTGGGGGAAATCGGAATTGGATGTTAGACAAGAACAAGAGGTTATGGAGAAGCTGTTGAACGAACGACCGGATGTTGTTGTTCATGCTGCTGCCTATACCAATGTAGATAGAGCTGAATTCGAGAAGGAGTCTGCCTATCAAGTGAACGCTTTGGGTGCTCTTCATCTTGCGCAGGCTTGTGCGATCGTTGGGGCCAAGCTCGTCTATGTCAGTACGGATTATGTATTCGATGGCACGAAGCGAAGTCCCTATAAAGAGACGGATGTACCCAATCCGCTCAATAGCTATGGACAATCCAAGCTTCTTGGGGAGAAATTCGTTGCCATGACTTGCATGAAGCATTTTATTGTACGAACCTCTTGGTTATATGGTCAGAAAGGAATGAATTTTGTAACTAAAGTACTGGAGAAGGCGCGCGAGAATCTGACTCTATCCATCGTGGATGATCAATTTGGCTCGCCGACCTATTGCTTGGATCTGGCCATTTTCATTCGTGAGATTATTGAAACGGACCGATATGGTCTCTATCATGCCTCGAATCAAGGCGTATGCTCCAGATATGAATTCGCATTGCATATCCTCCAAGCGGCTGGCATGGCGCATATTTCCCTGAATCCTGTGCCTACGCACGCTTTCCCGCCAGCACCAGCTGCAAGACCTATGTATACCGCATTTGCACACAATGCTATGCAAAGCAATGGGTTTGAGCCTTTGCGAGATTGGCGAACGGCACTGGATTTCTTTCTACAGGTAGATTATTACGATACAGCAGTTAGGGCTAAGAGGGTGAAAGATACATGGTAATTCGTAACCGCATAGCGGAAGGGCGCATTCAGGGATTTCAAGCTGGAAGAGAAAGTGGCTTTCGAATGGGGAGATGCCAATATGCTCTCGACACCTGCTATCCAGCACCCACACCGCTGAGAGATGCTAGTGTTTTATTTATTGTTCAGGGTATCTTCGATGCCATTGACAAAGGAATAATTCATGGTCTCCAACAAACAGTCCGAGTTGTATACACAGCCACGGCTGCGGATATGCTCCGATTAGCGAATGAGCTTAAACCAAATCTGGTGCTTGTCATGAATGGGCTTCATGTTTTCCCTAATGATCATGCTAATCATGTGGATCAAGTAAGACAGATGGGGATTCGAACCGCCATTTGGTTTGCGGACGATCCCTATTTTACTGATCAGACAGACGCATTAGCCCCTCACTATGATTATGTATTCACGCATGAAATGTCTTGTGTACCGTTCTATCAGGGGATAGGCTGCAGGCAAGTTCACTACTTGCCTTTGGCGGCTAACCCAACTGTGTTTAAACCTCAGCATATTAGCCCTAACTACCGAAGCGATATCTGCTTTATAGGTACGGGCTTCCCTAACCGAATTGCTCTCTTCAATGAGTTAACTCCCTTCTTGATAGGGAGAAAAGTGGTTATTGCTGGGGGATTATGGGATCGTTTAGATCGCTTCGCCTTGCTTCAACGAGGGATTAAGTTAGAGGGCGTTCCGGTCGAAGAGTCAGTGAAGTATTACAATGGTGCCAAAATCGTCCTGAATATTCACCGACTTACGTATGATGCAACCTACAATAAAAATAGCAGAAATTTACCGGGATATTCCATTAATCCGAGAACCTATGAGATCGCGGGATGTGGAACCTTGCAAATAACGGATTATCGCCATGATCTGGAGCAGCACTATCGACCTGGACATGAAATCGAAACCTTCCAACATACGGGAGAGCTTCTTCATAAACTAAGTCATTATTTAATTCATGAGGAAGATCGATTGCGTATTGCGATTAATGGGATGAGAAGAACACGGATGGAACATTCGTTCGCAAATCGTTTAGTTAAGTTGTTGGACATTGTATTTGCCTAGAAGGGAGTGAGGGGTGTGAGTTTTATCAATAGTGCGCATGCTCGGGAGCGCGGACTTGCTGATGGGAATCAATTAGGTCGCGCTAATGGAGTCAGGATGGGACAATGTGAAGCGATCATGCAAAAAGCGGCTCGTGACCGTGCGCCAAGTCCTGTCTGGGACGTACGTGTGCTGTTTGTTACATCGGGCAAAGGGTACCCTTACGAGCCATTGGATCTCGCTGTTATTAACTGCCTTCGGCCTATAGTTCGCGAGTTGATTATAGGAAACTGTGACAAGGATCTGATCCGTATCGGGAATCCAAAAGCCAATGTCGAAACGCTTGCAGCGAGGTACCGACCTGATGTGATGATTGTTTTAGAGGGGATGAATCTCTCCTTGGATGTTGTTGATCGGGTTCGCCATATGGGGATTCGGACTGCTATATGGCTAACTGATGATCCCTATTACACGGATATTACCGCTTCCTATGCGAGGCACTATGATTATTTATTTACCTTAGAAGTGAATTGTGTACAGTTATATCGGGAGATGGGATGTCAGCAGGTTCATTATTTACCTCTAGCCTTTCAACCGGAAATGTTTCGACCAAGACCAGTGCCAAAAGGTGTCCACCGCGATATTTGTTTTATTGGCTCGGCTTACTGGAACCGCGTTGGCGTGTTCAATCAGATTACACCATTTTTAGCGAGCAAACGTATCATTATCTCAGGAATTTGGTGGGAACGGTTGAAGAAATATCGCCTTCTTGCACCTCAAATTCAATTGAATACGTGGATGTCGCCAGATCAAACCGCCACGTTCTACAATGGGGCGAATATCGTTATTAATATGCATAGAGCTTTCGATGACCAATCGTATAACCACAACTCTCGTCGAATTACCGGCGCCTCTCCTAATCCGCGAACATTTGAAATTTCCGGTTGTGGGGCTTTTCAATTGACGGACATTCGGGATGATTTAGTCAATTTCTATACGCCAGACTATGATATCGTGACGTATGCCTCCACAGAAGAAATGCTTCACAAAATGAATCATTATTTAACTCATGAAGAGGAACGTAAGCAAATAGCCATGCGTGGGCTCTACCGTACGATGCGAGATCATACCTATACCAATCGACTAATTACGATGCTTTCCATCATATTTGGGCCTAGATAAAGGCTGAACAATGAAGTTAATGAAATTGACTTGAAGAGAATCATTTTAGAAAGATGAGGTGTAGAAATTGATCACGAAAAGGAAGGTTCACAAGCTGACCATAAGCAGAAAGATTCGAAAGAAGCGAGTGGGATCGCCAAGAAAGGTAGGTCTAAAAAAGCGTAACCTTATTAGAAAAAAGGGACGTGCCATTCGTCGGTTGAGGCCACTCGCAAGGCGAAAGGGAAACCGCAGATTAGTTCGTCGTCTGATCCGATTTCCTAGACGTAAGGGGAGTCGAATCATAGCTCGTCGCCGCAAAGTCCCGCGCCGTATTATCCAAAGTCCAAGAGCCAGGAGAGCCCAACTGGCCTATGACCGAGCCTTCAATGAAGCTTACAATGCGAGCTACGGTGTTGGCTTCGCAGAAGGATATACATGGGAGCTTACGAATCCAACGATTGCTTAAAGTGAAGTCATGAGGTGAGCCCAGTTGCTTAAACTTAATAGAAACAAGCGGATGAGGGGGCAGGTTTTCTTAAGGAAGGGAAGCAAACGAAAACTCCTAAAGAAACCAAAACGCCGATTCATTCCTAAGCGTAAAAGTTCTTTTGCTCGAGTAAATAGGACAAGTGTCCACCCTGTCGGTGCGATCATCCTAGCTTCCAACGCAGAAGGAACGATCGAGCATGTGTTGGAGCCATTGGGACGTTTACCATTTATGGAGATTATCGTCATTGTACATGGCTCTGTAGACCGTACGTTAGATATGGTTAGAAGTCATTCCCGTGCCATTATTATTCATAATCCTCAAAGAATCGAACCAGAGGCCGCAAGAGCTTTGGCTGCGAGGGTATCGCGGTCAGATTTCTTGCTTTTCATAGAAGGGGACAAGGTTGTAAATGCGGATGAGCTGCTTCCGTGTATTCAAAATGTAGCATTAGGAATTGAAAATGGCACCTTAGTAAGGAGGCATGAACTTGCAATTAACGAGCATCATAATTCCAACGTTTAACGGTCTACCTTTGCTGAAAGCCTGTGTCACATCTATCCGCCAGCATACATCCGTGCCTTATGAAATTATAGTTGTGGATAATGGCTCTGGGGACGGAACATCGACTTACTGCCGCAATGAAAATATCAAGTTTGTGGCACTGCCAGCCAATCTCGGTTTTCCAGCTGCATGCAATTACGGTTTGCTTTTTGCGGAAGGTGACTCGTTAATGCTCTTGAATAACGATACAATCGTCACCCCTAATTGGCTGCCCATGTTACTGAACTGCTTATACAGTCGAGAAGAGGTAGGGATGGTAGGTCCCGTCTCTAACTATGTCAATGGCAAACAAAAAATTCGTGTCCCTTTCACTGGTATTTCGAACATGGCCCACATCTATAATCATGTAAATCCTAGGAAATGGCGGGAAACGAAACGCTTGGTTGGCTTCTGTTTACTATTTAAGCGGAAGCTAGTTGAGCAGGTAGGCGTGTTGGATGAACGATTTGCACCCGGATATTATGAGGATGATGACTTCTCCTACCGTGCGCGATTAGCGGGCTTTCAGCTGCTCATAGCAGGCGATTGCTTCGTTTATCATCGTGGAAGTGTTAGTTTTCGAAAAAATAGCCGTCGATCTAAGCTCTTGCTGCTGCGACGCAATCGTAAGAAATTTATCCATAAATGGGGCGTCGATCCCTTTCAGTTTATTTAGGCACCGTTTCACTATCAGCGGCATAACGTAGAGTGAAAAAGGTTGTAGGAGGAGTAAGTGTGGAGGAGCGGGTGACGCAAATTATTTCTCATATTGCAGCTTCACATAGCCAAATGGGACGAATATTGGAAACACATCGGCATGTGTCTACGCAAATGGCGGCAATTGCAGGAGATCTGCCGGATTCTCATCCTGAGTTTGCTGGATTGGATATGCTGCAGAAGCGGGCTTTACAACTAACCAAAAATGTAACTACTTATTTAAACAGCCTCGCTGAATTGGAAGAAGCTATGGCGATGCAAACGGAATTAGTTATGAAGGAAATCCATGTAACTGATGAGGAATAGAGGGAATGACATTGGATAGAACGGATCTTTATATGCAAATGTTAGATGCGACAGCCAAGCTGCAATATGAAATAAGTCTGATGCTGGAAGCAAGAGTCGTTGAAGCGTCGAAGTCGCAAAACTGGATTTGTCAGCATATCAATACGACAAATCTGGAGGGCCATGACCATAAAATGAAAGTAACTGGCCAAATACATGAGAGTGTCATTGAACTGATAGATGGTTTAACGAAGATGGAAAATGCGCTAAATCACCAGATGAAGGCGTTACTTGGGAAACATCCTTCAGGTTCCGCATTAGGCTTAGGGTCCGACGACGCTATGGAATTCGGCAGCCTGCTTCCGTTTGGCGAGGATGGGAAGCTGTGAAGGAATGGAATCGGGAACGCGTGGAGTTGCATATGTTGATCTCGCTGGCCAGAAGCCAGCGAGCGTTATGCAGAATAATTGAATCTGTAGCGGACCACGTAGAGGGTTCTGAACAGCTCGCTGGTCATGTCGCGGATAATCTGAAGTCGATAAGTGATTATCAGCATGCGTTGATGTTGAAATTAACGAAGCAGCCTACTCGAAAGCGTGTCAATGGCAAGCCGGCTAAGCCATGGTTGAATAAAAATGTGTAGTCACACACACACACAAGTACGAACAAAGCGAATGCAAATTTACTTAACCCCAACGTACGATTAAACCTGCGTGCGTCAAACCCCCGCCAAATCCATAGAGTAACAAGTTGTCGCCAACCTTAACTTTTCCTTCTCTTATCCCCAAATCCAGCGCAAGTGGGATCGAAGCTGCGGAAGTGTTTCCGAAGTATTCAAGGCTGTACAACGCTTTGTTGATCGAGATCCCACTCTTTTCACAGATGGAGTCTATCATGCGCAGGTTTGCGCTATGAGGGATGAACCAATCAATCGCCGCGAGCGGCAAGCCGCTTTTTTGCAGCAGCACCTCGATGCCCTGTGGTACGGTAGAAACAGCGAATCGGTATACTTCACGCCCGTTCTGTACAAGCTTCCCTTCCCCTAGCAACGGATCGCCATTCAGCTCTGTCGCCAGTCCCGTCCGGTACACATGTTTAGCGCCTGTGCCATCAGATCCCATATGATAAGCGAGGAATGCCGGCTTAGCTTCTTCGCGTTCAACAACTATGGCGCCAGCGCCATCGCCGAATAGGATGCAGGTGGATCGGTCTGAGTAATCTGTGATCTTGGATAAGGCGTCGCCACCGATCACGAGTATTTTGTGATGTACGCCGGCAGCCACAAGCGCACTTGCGGTGTGAAGTGCATAAGCGAATCCAGCACACGTCGCATTGAGATCATAGGCTCCTGCAGCCTGGATACCGAAGTGGGCTTGAACCTGACACGCAACTGGTGTTGATGGTAAATCTGGTGTATGTGTGGACACGATGATAAGGTCTACATCGTCAAGGGAATTTGGGTATCGATCGACCAAATTTTGCACGGCTGCTATACATAAATGGCTGGAGAACTCATGTGCTCCAGCTATTCGGCGCGCTCGAATTCCTGTCCGCTGCACGATCCATTCATCGTTCGTATCGACCATGCGGGAAAGCTCATCGTTCGTCAAAATATGCTCAGGCACATAGGTGCCAATGGCTGAAATTCGGGCTTGCAAGGGGGTGGAGGAAGACATGCGGAACACTCCTTTGGGATTTAGTTTGAAAAAAAATTAGCACTAGATATT
This sequence comes from Paenibacillus sp. LjRoot56, assembly GCF_964253335.1. Classification (NCBI taxonomy): domain Bacteria; kingdom Bacillati; phylum Bacillota; class Bacilli; order Caryophanales; family Paenibacillaceae; genus Paenibacillus; species Paenibacillus sp. LjRoot56. Next base: position 443,819 of record NZ_CAXURV020000003.1, on the reverse strand, counting down.
AGTACTTGGTACTAAGTTTAGTTTATGATATGGCTGTGTGCTTTGTCAATGGGAGGATGAAGAAGAATGTACTGAAAAATTCTCACATTTGTTAAGGTTGCGTCGTATTATTTACATGAATTGGTTTTTTAATTTAGACAAATTGTTTAATTTTTTGGAAAAAGTTAAAAATTCATAATATGGTTAATTAAAAAACATTTCTAAGTTGAGCGGCATGTGCTATTCTAAATAATAAAAATTCTTCTGGGGTGAAGAGAAATGCAAGTTACTGATGTCGAAAAAGTACCATCCTTGTTTTCCAGAACCAATCCGTTTCAAGCGAAAGTGTTGAAAAATATTAATTTAAACGGTGAAGGCTCCACAAAAGAAACACGCCATATTGAGCTTTCGCTTGAAGGCTCTGGCTTGTCCTATGTGCCTGGCGATTGCTTAGGTGTAGTACCTGACAACGATCCGGAGTTGGTCGCTGGTATCCTTGAGGTTATGAAATGGGATGCGGACACAGCGGTTGTCATTAATAAACAGAACGAAACGCTCCCTTTGAAAGAAGCGCTTTTGAAGCATTTCGAGCTTACGCTGTTGTCTAAGAAAATCGTTCAGCAAGCCGCTGAATTTTCCGATAATGAAGCGTTGAAGCAGCTTGTGGCAGATACAGAGCAGCTGAAGGCTTATACAGACGGCCGCGATTTGCTTGACTTACTAAGTGAATTTGGACCTTGGAAAGCTTCCGTACACGAAATTGTCGCTTTATTAAGAAAAATGCCGCCACGCCTATATTCCATTGCAAGCAGTTTTGCAGCCAATCCGGGGGAAGTTCACCTCACGATCGGTGCTGTTCGCTACATGGCGCACGGCCGCGAGCGCAAAGGTGTATGTTCCGTGATGTGTGCAGAGCGCCTGAACGAAGGAGCTACCGTTCCTGTCTTTGTTCAACTGAATAAACATTTTAACCTGCCGGAGTCGTCGGAGCAGGATATCATCATGGTAGGTCCTGGTACAGGAATTGCGCCATTCCGTTCCTTTATCCAAGAGCGTGCGGTGAGCAAAGCGGCAGGCAAAGCATGGCTGTTCTTTGGTGACCAGCGTTCAGCGACAGATTATCTGTATCAGAAAGAGCTGGAGCAATATCAACAGGCGGGCGCGTTGACCAAAATCGATGTAGCCTTCTCCCGTGATACGGCGCAGAAAGTGTATGTGCAGAATAAAATGCAGGAGAATAGCCACGAGCTATTCGCTTGGTTAGAAGGCGGAGCTTACTTCTATGTGTGTGGCGATAAACAAAACATGGCGAAGGATGTTCACAACACCTTAATTGACATCATTGAAAAAGAAGGTAAGTTGAGCCGCGAAGAGGCTGAAGCCTATTTGAATGGCTTGCAAGAGCAAGGGCGTTACCAACGTGACGTTTATTAATTGAAAATAGGTAAGGCGAGTAAGCTGAATATCAGCTTGCTCGCCTTTTTTGTTGACGTTAGCGCGATTATCGAACCGTTCCAAGATATCTTCTTTGACGTTTTGCTTTTCTAGCATGCAGAAGTTCATATACCGTTGGGACCATGATCAACGTGAAGATCGTTGCTGAAGTCAGACCGCCGATAACCACTACTGCTAAGCCTCGGGAAACGATGCTGCCTTCTTCGGCTTTGGCAAGAACAAGCGGCACCATCGCACAAATGGTAGCTACGGCTGTCATCAAGATCGGACGCATCCGTGTAGCCGCGGCTTCAAGCAAGGATTCACGAATAGTCATGTGTTCTTCGTTTTGCTTCACACGATCAATCAAGACGATGGCATTCGTGACGACGATACCGATCAGCATCAAGAATCCGAAGATCGACGTAACGTCGAAGGATGTTTTGGTGATCATCATCCCGACAATCGCACCGACGGCCGCAAAAGGAAGGGATACCATGCTCGCGATTGGTGCGCGGAAGGATTTAAACGTGATGACCATGATCAGCAGTACGATTCCAATGGAGATTCCCATGGTCATGAACAAGTCGGCAAAATCACTGGATTGCTCAGCAGATGCTCCGCCAACGCTCAAAGCAATATGGGCTGGAAGCTTGAGATCTTTGGTGTTTTTCGTGATCTCTGTGTTGATTTTGGATAGTTTAGTTGAGTCTACGAGTGCCGTCACACGCAAGAATTGTTGACTATCCTTATGAAGGATCGTGTTGGACTCATTTGTTTTTTCGATCTTCGCAACGGAGGTCAAGGCGGCTGGACCCGTTGCTGTCATGATTTGAATATTCGATAGGTCGGAAACCGTTGAAGGATTAATTAAAGCATCTAACACAACAGGTATTTCTTTGTTCTCCAGCTTCATCGAACCAATGGGTGTTGGGTTCATCAGAGAGCGAATTGTACCTGCAATTTCCTCAGGTTTAGCCAGAGCGGGATCAATTGTAATCGAATAGCCAGGTTTGGTTACATTTTGATTACTCGTAACTTTCTCAACACCTTCAATACCTTTAATTGCCGCAATGACATCCGCTGCAGCTTGATCTAAGCTCTTGGCGGAATCTCCCGTTAAATCAACGGTAATCGCGGAACCGCTGCTACCATCGAAGCCACCGCCGCCTGCTTGCAAGTCAGCGTCCGGATATTTGGATTTTTGAGTGAGAACCTGGTCGATAAAGTGCTGTGTATCCACATCTTTCTTCATAAATACTTGGAAGGTTGCGATTGTTGGAGGCGCGACGCTGCCCCATTTGGCATTATCTTCGGTATTTCCTTGTTGCAGAATAAGATGATCAAGCTCACTTTGTTCGAGCATGAATTTTTCTAATTCCATTGCTTTTTCGCGCACGGTAGAAATCGGAGTTTCAGGTGCGTAGGAAAGCGTGACACTCAACTGGCTTGCTGTGGAACCTGCAACTGCACCTTTTGGCATGACGAAGTATAGAGCAATCGAACCGCCAAACAGAATAAGCGAAACAAGAATGGAGATGAACTTATGATTCAAGCTCCAGGATAAGATCCTTTTCAGACCCTGCGACTCTTTATGTTCCTTTAATTTCGTATTGCGAAGTAACCAAGCGCTCATCAGAGGAACGACGGTTAATGCAACCAGCAAGGAGGAAAGCAGGGAATACGTTACGGTTAAGGCAAAAGGGAGCAGGAAGGCTTGCAAGGAGCCTTTCAAAAGTCCCAGTGGTAGGAACACTGCAACGGTTGTTAAGGTAGAAGCAGTAATCGCTCTAGCGACCTCACGCGTTGCATCAAGGATTAATTCCTTGGAGAACTCCGACTTCTGGGTTCTTCGGAAGATATTTTCGATAACAACAATACTATCATCCACGAGCCGCCCTACGGCTACTGCGACCCCGCCAAGGGTCAAGATATTCAGTGTTACACCAGATTGGGAAAGCAAGAACAAGGTTAATCCAAGTGAAAGAGGGATAGACACAATTGTAATGAACGTAGAACGAATATTTCTAAGGAAAATCAGAATTACGATGGTGGCAAATAAGGCGCCAAGCAACACTTCTCGCATCATACTATTCACGGAAGTGACGACGGATTCTGCTGTAGAGTAAATTACTTCTGCCGTTGCATTCGGGTATTTCGTTGCGATTTCTTCTGAGATTTTATCTACTTCCTTACTGATATCAACCGCATTGGAGCTAGCATCCTTGGTTACTACCAAGGTAAGGGAATCTTTGCCGTTAATACGGGTCAGTGTATCTTTGTTTGCAGCAACTTCAACAGTCGCAACATCTTTTAACTTGACGCCAGGTGCTACGGTTAAATTAGTAAGCGTATCGAGATCGTCTAGGTTCCCCACGACCTTAATGGCACTTGTTTTGCCATCGATGGGCCTTTCACCGACATTGACAGTTACGTTCTGCCCTTGAAGGACACCCATCAGCACCTGAGCAGGCAATTTGGCACTAGCCAGCTTATCTTTATCAGGGTGAATAATCACCTGGGATACGGACGTGCCGCCAAGCGCTACGCTAGCAAGTCCTCTGATTTTCTGAAACTCAGGTAATATTTTCTCTTGTGCTAGCTCAACATTTTGCTTGGTGATGCCATCTTTGAAGTTAAGGGATACCCAGGAGAGTGGAATCATTGAGGTATTTAATCGAATAACGAAAGGCTTCGACATCCCCGCAGGGAGAACAATCGAGGAGATCGCTTCTTGCACGCTAGCTTGGGCATCCTTCATTTTAATATCCGAATCAAATGTCATATCAATTTTCATGAAGCCGTCGGATGATGTGGAGAATATTTCTTTCTTACCCGGCACACTGGAGACAGCTTTCTCTATAGGTGTAGTTGCACTATCTAGCATGGATTTGGCATCGTAGCCTTGGCCGACGACCGTAACACTAATCTGTGGGAAATCTGCACTTGGGAGAAATTCCATCGGCAATTTAAAATAACTACCGATTCCCGTGCCTAAAATTAATATCACCAAAAAAATGACTGCTGCTTTGTTACTAAAAGCCCATTTCGTAAACCATGTCACACGACTCGCTCCCCTTTCATGATCTATCTCTTTATTTCTCTAGGCACAAGTATAACGGTATCAATCTTAATGCGAATATGGCTGTGGGATGGTTTCAACTCAGACTACAGTCGGAGAAATACCTAAAGTGTAGAATTCCATCTTCTGATTGATATATGTAAATAAGGGATTAGGTAGATAGAATTTTCATGATTTGGATAAAAGATCAACTTGAAGGAAATGCTACCCTTATCGTCCATCTTGTGACGAAGATACTGAAGACGACGGGAAGTGAACGTAACGCATGTTACAAGGCAAAAAGAGGTTGATCTGGATAGTCCTCATCTGTGTGGTCTTGTTCAGTGCTTCCACAACGACTGTTTTTGCGTATGGCAAAGGTGCAAAAGGCCCAGATGTATACGCGGTTCAAGGGATGTTGAAGTCTCTTGGTTACTACTCGGGACCGATTACAGGCTATTATGGCAATCAAACACAAGCTGGGGTTAAAGCGTTTCAAAGTAGATATGGTTTGCCAGTAACGGGAAATGTTGATGATCAAACCTTACAATCCATCCTGTGGGCTTATGGTAATTTGAAGATTCCCAAGAAGGCGACGCCAACGCCAACGCCAGTACCAACACCGGCGCCGGATATACCGAGTCCAACACCTGCACCACAGGTTCCCTCAACGTCAGGATTAACGGTAGAAGAGCAGCAAATGCTGGATCTTGTGAATAAAGAGCGAACGGCTATTGGTCTCGCTGCTCTTACAGCTGATCTAGAGTTGACCAAAACAGCCCGTCTAAAAAGCCAAGATATGGTGGATAACAAATATTTCTCCCATGACTCACCAACGTATGGTTCACCATTCGATATGATGGAGAAATTCGGAATTACGTATAATGCAGCAGGGGAGAACATTGCTTGTAACCAAGGCGTTCAAGCAGCTCATGAAGCTTTAATGAACTCTCCAGGACATAAAGCGAATATACTTAGCAAAGATTACACGCATATTGGTATCGGCATTGTAGATGGCGGGCCGTGCGGTAAAATGTTCACCCAACAGTTTATTGGTAAATAGACAACATAGGAAAAAGGACGTAACGAATGCGTGAGCATTCATTACGTCCTTTTTGTTTCAACGATGCTTATGTGGCAGATACAGGTTTAATTGCTTCGGTCCATTCTGTGTACTTCTGGAGTGCTGCACCTTGCTCAATCGCATGACGGGCCATATAGATGCCTTCTTCAATGGAGCCAGCTTTCTGGGAAATCCACAAACGGACAGCACTGTTGAGCAGTACCATATTTAAGTAGGGGAGTGGAGCATCGCCGCGAAGGACAGAAAGTGTAGTCTCTGCTTGCAATTCAGCCGTCCATTCCTGGGCTGGCACTTCAACCATCAGCTCATAAATTTCAGGATCTACAATGAATAACTCACTTGCCCCGTCTTGGATAAGGTAGGTTCTTGTACGTTTATCGACACCTAAGTCCTCTGAGCCCTCCATACCCTGCACCACAATACCGCGAGAAACACCTAATTCAATGAGCAAATTCGTGATTTTCTCAAAAACAGTGCCGTGAAACACACCAACAGCCATATAGGGAGCTTCTGTAAAACGCAACAGCTTCTCCGCCGTATTGAACACGGTTCTCAAACCGAGTTCTTTACGAATTTCGCGCAGCTGGCCAAGCGGTTCACACCAGCTTTCGGTCGGTGTGAATAAGAAGCCTGTTCGCGCCGCAGCAGAAACTAATGCTTCACGTGATGCTTCAAGTGCATTTACCCCCATTGCTGTAAGCACATCGGACAAGGTGATGCCCCATTTAGGAGGCATGCTAGGGCTGCCATGCAAAGTTGTTGGCAATCCGCAGGCTGCGAGTACGAATGCAGTTGGTAATGTTGCGATAAATGTGCGAGTGCGACCATCATAGGGACCGGCACAGTCGATACTTCCTGCCATGGGATAAGTGCTGATACGTTGTCGTAAGGCATGAATAAAGGCTTTGATTTCATCAGGTGATTCCATTTTAATTCGCTCAGCTACAAGAAAAGCGCCGATCTGAGCTTGGGTGGCTGCACCGGTTAGGATGAGTTCGGCTGCTTGAGCCGCTTCTTCATAGGTAAGGTCTCTGGCTCCGCGTTTACCGCGGCCTACTTCTTTTAATAAGGATATCATCGTTTGCGGCCCCCTTTGTTCTGATCCTGTAGTATCTGATATACCTTGACGATGGAGGTTGCGACGTCGACCATACGCTTACGTTCATTCATAGCTTGTTTACGGAGGAAATCATAAGCTTCAGCTTCCGAGATGCCTTTGATTTCGCATAAAATTCGCTTCGCCTGATCAACCCACTTACGTTCTTCAAGCTTGGACAGCAGTTGTTCGCGCTCCTGATGCCACTCGGTTCGTTGGAAATAATGGTTCACACCCAGTATCAACGCACAATGAATTTCTAGTGGGCTCATCGTGGGACCGATCAAGCCATCTATTCCCGCATCCATCTTACATTCATTAGAAGGAAAAGTTTGCGTATCACACCACCAGAATATGGGAAGACTCCGCTGTGCAAGCAAGCGTATACGCCAATCTGTGACTTGTTCGGGACCTACTGATAATAATACAGCATCGACCTTAGGGATGATAAAGGAAATTTCTTTCATATTAGATGAAGTATAAATGCGGAACCCCAAATCCTTCATGATTTCATCAGGTAAAAATTCTTTTCCTTGCATGTCTTCCGTTCGAACAGCATGTGAGGGCTCAGAGGAGGTAGCTGAGCGAGTTGTCATGAACTCGTCGACCAGAATGAATGATTGCAACATGGGAATACCTCCATCTTGAATAACTTTAACTCATGACAAGTACATGTTAGGTTTAGATCTTATTTGGTATTATTATACGGCAATACTATAGCATATGCACCTGAAATTTGTCGATATGCTACTCAAATTCTCTGAAATAATTTTTTGTGTTAAGTTTATTGACATAGAATTAAGTGCATCGTATAATCAAGTTAAGAAATCGGCACAATGATGTGCCACTTAACGAAGGCAACGGCGCCTATCCCCTTACAAATACGTAACTGGATAGGCTTTTTATGTTCAATGTAATGAAAAAACTACATCTATCATGCTGTTCACGAGGAAGTGGCAGCAGTGGCAATGAGGCCGATAAACATCCCGTGACTGATAGGGTATGTTTGTCGGCCTTTTCTGTCAACGTGCAGTCAAGAAAATGGATAGGACAAAAAGAAGGCGAAAAGCCTCACAAAAGGAGAGGGATTGCATGGTAGATCGGAAAAGTTTTATGCAAGTGGGGCACAAAGGGTCTTTGTTCAGTTCATTCTTGTATTTTGACATGAGCTTCATGGTCTGGGTGCTTCTTGGACCGCTAGCTGTCATCCTAGCCAAAGATTTTGGGTTGGATGCCGCACAGAAAGCCAATTTGGTTGCTTTACCAACTTTAGGGGGGGCGGTCCTACGACTAGTACTTGGCGTACTAACGGATAAAATTGGTCCTAAACTAACAGGACAGATTGGTCTTTCTCTTACCTTAATTCCATTATTCTGGGGATGGCAGTTCGCTAACACGATGGGAGATATGTATTTTGTAGCTCTAATGCTAGGTATCGCAGGAGCAAGCTTTGCTGCAGCACTACCGCTCGCTAGCAGCTGGTACCCGCCACAGTATCAAGGATTAGCAATGGGGATTGCAGGTGCAGGAAATAGCGGGACGATTTTCGCTACCTTGTTTGCAAATCGTTTAGCACAACATTATGGAGATTGGCACGTTGTTTTCGGAATTGCCATGATTCCAATTGCAATAACGCTTGTCATATTTAGTATTTTGGCAAAGGATAGTCCCAATAAACCAGCACCAAAAACGATTGCAGAGTACGGTAAAGTATTGAAACAGAAAGATTCGTGGTTGTTCTGTATTTTCTATAGTGTAACTTTCGGTGGTTTTGTAGGAATGGCATCTTATCTTACGATTTTCTTTAATACACAATATGGGCTTTCTCCTGTGCGTGCTGCAGACTTTACAACTTTATGCGTCATCGGCGGCAGCTTCTTCCGTCCCGTTGGTGGATGGCTTGCAGATAAGATTGGCGGAATTCGAATGTTAATGGTTCTATATGGCGTTGTTGGTTTAATGATGGCAGGTATCTCGACGCTTCCAGCACTTTCATTGACGACAGTCATGCTCTTCGTTGCTATGATGGCCTTCGGAATGGGAAATGGTTCGGTATTCCAACTCGTGCCACAGCGTTTCAAAGCGGAAATTGGTGTGATGACAGGAATTGTTGGAGCAGCAGGGGGATTAGGTGGTTACTTCTTGCCTAAAATCCTTGGAAACCTGAAATTATCCACGGGTTCTTTCACACCAGGCTTCCTGATTCTCAGTGGAATTGCACTTAGTTGTATCGTCATTATTGCGGTTGTTCAAGGGCAATGGAAACGTACATGGATTGGCGAAGGCGGCAAGGTGAAAGTAGCGTCTTCGAGCATGGATACGATTCAGGCTTAACATAAGCAGGGAACGCCGCTGATTCTACGTGGTCAGCGGCACATCCAGTAAGGTTTTTGCTCATGCAGCCTGCTCATCAGGCTGTATGGGCAAAGACGTTACGACTAGCGTCTTTGCAGTTCTTTCGAACAATCGAACTGCTCAAGCTCCATATCCCAAATTTGTCATTTGGGGGCCCTGCTCCTAAATGACCCTTTTTTCTCACAACTACTCAAATTCATTTGAATGCCATAGTAAATGGATGGAAGGATGATCACAATGACAGTCAAAAAAGAGAAGCTAGTCCTGGTCGGAAATGGAATGGCGGGTGTTAATGCCGTTGAACATTTACTAAAACTGGCACCCGATAAATATGAGGTTACGATTTTCGGTAGTGAACCGCATCCGAACTACAATAGAATCTTGTTGTCCTATGTGCTCTCCGGCGATTCAAAGGTTGAGGATATCGTTATCCACCCTTATGAATGGTATACGAACAATAACATTACATTATATACGAATCAAACCATCACGGGCATCGACACACTGGCTCAAACCGTCACGAGCGATAAAGGCTTGACCGTTTCTTATGATAAATTAATTTTGGCAACGGGTTCTAATCCATTCATGATTCCTATGCCAGGTGCAGACAAAGAAGGCGTTATGGCCTATAGAACGATACGCGACTGTGAAATCATGATTGAGTCGGCTAAAAAGTACAAGAAAGCGATCGTCATCGGCGGCGGTTTGCTGGGTTTAGAAGCAGCGCGTGGCTTCCTCAATCTCGGTATGAAAGTCGATGTCGTTCATATCGTCGATACGATTATGGAGCGTCAACTGGATCGGACAGCATCCAAAATGCTGCAAGCTGCTTTGGAAGAGCAAGGAATCAACTTCCTATTGGAGAAACAATCGGCAGAAATTGTGGGAGACAAACGGGTAACCGGCCTCAAGTTTAAGGATGGCACGATAGCTGAAGCGGATCTAATCGTCATGGCGGTAGGTATTCGTCCTAATGTAGCCCTTGCGAAAGAAGCTGGCGTTGAGTGTAATCCAGGCATTATTGTGAATGATTACTTGCAAACTAGCGTTCCGAATGTGTATGCCGTTGGTGAATGTGCGATGCACAGAGGCATCGCCTATGGTCTAGTTGCACCGCTCTATGAGCAAGGTGCCGTTCTGGCAAAGCATTTGGCAGGCGTAGAAACAGGCCCGTATGAAGGCTCTATTTTGTACACGAAGCTCAAAGTATCCGGTGTTGATGTATTCTCAGGCGGTCAATTCGTTGAGGCGGAAGGAACCAAAGCGATTCGAATTCACGATGAATTCTCTGGTGTCTATAAGAAAGTCGTTATTAAAGATAATAAAATTATCGGTGCCGTACTCTTTGGTGATACAGCTGATGGTACGCGACTTATGCAAATGATTCGAGAAGAAACAGATATTAGCGGTATGGGAAAAACGGCGATTCTAACGGACGGTTCGAGTGGCGGTGGTGGTGCGGCTTCCGGGGTTGCAGAGATGAAGGATGACGCGATTATCTGCGGTTGTAACGGTGTAACGAAAGGGACGATTTGTTCCGCCATTAAGGATCAGGGCTTAACGACTGTAGATGAAGTGAAGAACTGTACAACGGCATCACGTTCCTGTGGAGGCTGTAAGCCATTAGTCAGTGATCTGTTAGCTTTCACCCTTGGGGCTTCTTATGATAAAAACGCTGCGAAAGAAACAATTTGTGGCTGTACAACACACACGCGGGATGAAGTTGTGACGGCTATTCGGGAAAAAGGTTTATCCCATGTACGCGAAGTGATGAACGTTCTTGAATGGAAAAATGAAGAGGGCTGCTCCAAATGCCGTCCAGCACTCAATTATTACTTGGGTATGATTAGCCCTGAAACGTATAAAGATGACAGCACGTCCCGATTCGTCAATGAGCGTATGCATGCCAATATTCAAAAGGACGGTACGTACTCCGTTGTTCCACGTATTTATGGCGGTGTTACGAATCCGACGGAGCTTAAGCGTATCGCAGAGGTTGCTGAACAATTCAACGTACCTACAGTGAAATTTACGGGAGGACAACGACTCGACTTGCTAGGTGTGAAAAAAGAAGACTTGACCGCCATGTGGGAAGCATTGGATATGCCATCAGGATATGCTTACGGGAAAGCCTTACGGACAGTGAAAACATGTGTCGGCGAAACCTTCTGCCGTTTCGGTACAGGGGATGCGATGGGTGTTGGTATCGAGTTGGAGAAACGTTTTGAACGCTTGAATACACCAGCCAAAGTGAAACTTGCCGTATCGGGTTGCCCACGAAATTGTGCGGAATCCGGAATTAAAGATCTAGGAGTCGTATCTGTCGATGGTGGCTGGGAGCTGTATGCGGGAGGTAACGGTGGCGTAAAAGTCCGCGTAGGTGATTTGATGAGCACGGTGAAGACCGAAGAAGAGATCATCGAATATACAGAAGCTTATCTGCAATACTACCGCGAAACGGGTAAATATGGCGAGCGTACGAGTGAGTGGGTACACCGTCTAGGAATCGATCATATTCGTGATGTTGTCCAAAATGACCAAGAGCGTAAGCAATTGTGTGAACGCATGGATTTGGCGCTATCCGTGACACAAGATCCATGGAAGCAAGCCATTGATAGCAAGAAAATCCAACGCGATCTATATGAAGTTGTTGAACTGAAATAGAAATAGAGAGATATACCAGGGAGGAGCAGAGAAGATGATAACACAAAATGAGCAAATGATTTGGGTGCAAGCCGTTTCTTATGAGGATTTAGCCTTTAATACAGGGAGGACGATCCGATATCAAGGAGAAGAGGTTGCCCTATTCAAATTAAAAAGCGGTAAGCTTCAAGCGATTCAGAACCGTTGTCCGCATAAAGAGGGCGTTCTTGCCGAAGGCATCGTCTGTGATGACCACGTGTTCTGCCCTATGCATGATCGCAAGATCCATTTGCCTTCCGGACTCGTGCAAGCGCCAGATACAGGCTGCGTGAAAACGTACCTGACTAAAGTGGATGATGCCGGAAATGTTTATATCGGATTTCCAATCAATAATGAAATGGCTAGTTAGCCCTTATATAACCCTTATGTACTTATAAAGAGAGCTTAATCTGCGGGGGTGGGAGCGTTGAAAACAGCACTGGTCACATTATCGGATGAACAGCCCTCCTCCCATTGTTGCTTTTGCAGTATGCAGTGTGGATTGGAGATACTACCCAGTGATAAGACAGAAGGTTTAACGATTAAGCCGAGCGCGAATTTCCCAGTTGCAACAGGCCGATTATGTCAAAAAGGTCTGAATGCTTTGGAGCATGTCGTTCATTCGGAACGAATTCTGGAGCCGCTTCATAGGGAAGCCGCAAGAGTAGGCCAATGGCAACCGGTTTCCTGGGCTCATGCGTATTCAGATATTGCGAAGAGGATTACATCGTTGCAGGCTGAACATGGGCGTGATGCGATTGGCGTCTATGGCGGCGGATCGTTGACGAATGAAGTGAGTTACTTACTTGGTAAGTTTACGCGTGTGGCGCTTAGGTCCAAATACATCGATTATAACGGTCGTTATTGTATGTCATCAGCTGCGGCTGCTAGTAATAAAGCTTTCGGTATTGATCGTGGGATGACGATGCCTTTATCGGAAATTCCTAATGCGAAATATATCATTCTAGCGGGCACGAATATTGCGGAGTGCCAGCCTACGATGATGCCTTATCTATTAGAAGCAAAGAAAAAAGGCGCCGTGATTGTGACCATTGATCCGCGCAATACGATGACCTCCAAGACGGCAGATATCCATGTGAGACTTCAACCTGGTTTTGACTCCGTCTTCATTAATGGGCTACTTCATGTCATGATTGCCGAGAACCTCATAGATCAGAAGTTCGTTCAATCACGTACATCTGGTTTTGAACAAGTGAAAGAAGCAGTCAAATCTTTCACACCAGCTCGCGTTGAATATTTAACTGGCGTACTTGAAGCGGTGATTCGTACAATTGCACGCGGCTTTGCGAAGGCAGAGACGGGGATCGTGCTAACAGCAAGAGGTTTGGAGCAACAAGTGAATGGGGTTGAGAATACACTCAATTACATTAACCTGACACTGCTCACGGGTAAAATAGGGCGTTCTGGCTGCGGCTATGGCGCTGTGACTGGTCAAGCAAACGGCCAAGGTGGACGTGAGCATGGGCAAAAAGCCGACCAGCTGCCAGGCTACCGCTTGATCGAAGATCCTGCTGCGCGTGAACATGTGGCGAAAGTATGGGGCATCGATCCAAGTGAGCTGCCAGGCAAAGGTGTTTCCGCCTATGAATTGCTGCAGAAAATCGATGAAGGTGAAATTAAAGCATTAATCGTACTGGGCTCTAATCCACTAGTTTCTAGCCCGAATAATAAGATGGTAGAGCGTGCCTTACAAAAGCTAGAATTACTCGTGGTCGTAGATATGTTCGAGACCGAAACGGCACGGTATGCGCATTATTTGTTGCCTGGTTCATCCTTTGCTGAAGCGGAGGGGACCATGACCAACCTGGAGGGGCGAGTGTTCCATCGCAGGAAAGCCATGGAGCTTCCGGGAAATTGTAAACTCGACTATCACATTATCAGCGAACTAGCTGATGCGCTAGGACGAGGCGCCTACTTTCAATATGCGGGTATTGAAGACGTGTTTCGTGAACTAGCCGCAGCTACCGCAGGTGGCAAAGCCGATTATAGCGGCATCACCTATGAACGTTTGCAAAAAGAGAAAGGGATCTTCTGGCCATGTGGCTCAGCCGACCATCCGGGAACACCGCAATTATTCCAAGATCGTTTTCATCATGCGGATGGGAAAGCCATATTATTCGGTATACAGCCGAAAATGCCTGCAGAGCCTATTGACAGCGACTTTCCGTTCGTGCTCACAACGGGCCGTCTGGCCAACCATTATTTAAGCGGTGCGCAAACGCGCCGAACCGAAGCTCTTAATAAGAAGACACCCGTTCCGGTTGCCGAAATTCATCCGTCTTTGGCCAAGCGAATCGGCCTAAGCGTGGAACAAAAAATCCGGATCACAAGCCGGCGTGGCTCCCTTGTTTTTCAAGTCAAGGTCACCGAGGGAATTCAACCTCGCACCGTCTTCGTTCCTTTCCATTGGGGCGACGAGCATTCGATCAACGTGTTGACGAATGATGCCTTGGATCCAACGAGTCGGATGCCGGAGTTTAAGATATGCGCAGTGAAGATTGAGCGAGTGGATTGAAATAGAGTGCCCCAGTTGGATTTCAACTGGGGTGTTTGTTTGGGGTAACGACCCGCAACCCGCAACCCGTAACCCGAACCCCGAACCCCGAACCCCGAACCCCGAACCCCGAACCCCGCAACCCACTATCCACCAACCAGTTCCCAGCAACTAGCACTCAGCCACCCTCAACTTGTGATCCTGACTTACAACCTCCCACCACAAGCTTCATCTTTTACTTTAAATGGATTTTCTACAGCTATTTTGAAGGGAAATCAACGGAAATTCTAATTAGATGGAAAAGGTACTGTTAATTTATCCCATTTACCTCGATATTGCTAAAGTGAGCAAATATAACTACATAAAATCCATCTAAACTCAATTTCAGCGCGTTTTGAGTTAATTTAGATGTACAAAATCCAGTTAATTTGTATGTGGGGTCTGTGGTTGGATAATTACTTGGTAAGTTGATTGCTACATCGGCCAATATGGTTGTGGTAAGTAGAGTGCTTGAAACTCAAAACAAACATAAAAGCCCCCGTTTCCCTCCGAAGGAGGGTGGGTGGCTTGCATGGATCCCTTTGCTGACGGAATCAGATCTTTAATTCCCCAAGCTTAATCAGTTCTACAACCGCTTGTGAACGACCCTTTACGTTCAGCTTTTGCATGACGTTCGATATATGATTCCTCACAGTCTTTTCACTTATGAAAAGCTGCTGTGCGATATCCTTTGTCGTTTTGTCCTGCACTAAGAGTTCGAATACTTCGCGTTCGCGGTTCGTAAGTAAAAATTTGTTTTTGTGGTCGCTGCCCATGGATGTGTGTCACCCCTCCTTGCTCGGGTATTGGGAATTACAAGGTTAAGGGATACAGTCAAAATTAGTTTATGAAGGGCTGATGTCAATGGTGCGGTATATGTGAAAAATAGGCGGAATGTATTTTTGAGTTTCAGCGCGAGGCGTGGTAAGCTGAATTGAGGTGTATTTGAAACCGAGAGGAGCTGCTTCGGATGTTCAGGCGTGATTATTTGATGCGACAGATTGAACAATTGACGGTGGTGCTGCATCGGATTCTTTTTAACAAGGAACATATCCCGATTGAAGATGCGCAGAGACAGTTAGATGAAGCAAGTCGTCATTTATTGGGTTTGAATATCCGTTCCCTCCAGTCTTTGTCCAGTAAGGATATTCTGGAATTGCTATCCTACCAAGGGAGCATAGATACAGCGAAGGCGTTAGTCATTAGCGATATGTTTGTGGGGCAAGGTGAGCTGTTGAAGCAGCATGAGGAAGATGGGGAGTCCTATTGGGCCCACCTGAAGTCCTTAGATTTACTTCTGCATTTGTCTTTGTCGGAAGAAGTTGAGCCCGAGGATGAGGTTAATGATGAGATTGCCTCTCGGATGGTTACGAGCTTGAATCATCTCCAAGGCTGGGAGATCCCAGAGGGGATGAAGAGGCAACTTTTTTTACATTATGAGAAACAAAGCAATTATGCGAAGGTTGAAGATGTTTTGTTTCATTATATGGAGGATCACCCGGAGAAGTCAGAACTGCCAAAGCAAGGTCTGATTTTTTACGAAAAGCTGCTTCAGGTTGAGGACGAGCAGTTGAAGGCTGGGAATTTTAGCAAGGAAGAAGCGCTAGAGGGTTTGCGGATTATGAAAAAACGGCTGCTCTTATAACATTTTATCGTAGAAATTTAATCACAAAGCTGAAGGTGTTGAAAAAATGGCGTGGTACCAAGAGAGTTTTGGCGATGATTATTTACTTGTGTATAAACATAGAGATATGCAGGGTGCTTACCATGAAGTGAAGAAAATGGTGAATTGGTTGGACTTGGAGCAAGGGGCTCGTCTTTTGGATCTCTGTTGTGGAATGGGACGGCATTCGTTGGCGCTTTCGGAGCTTGGTTATACCGTAACTGGCGTTGATTTGTCGAAAGTACTGTTACAGGAAGCCGTCAAGCAGGGTGGAGAAGAGCAAGTGACATGGGTTCACGGTGATATGCGGGAGGTGCCGCTAAGTGAGCCGTTCGATGCGGTAGTGAATTTGTTTACATCTTTTGGCTATTTTGATGAAGATGAGCAGAATGAGAAAGTGCTTCATGAGATGTATCGGCTTTTAAAAAAAGAAGGTCGATTCATTATCGATTTTCTGAATCCGGTTTATGTGAAAGCGAACTTGGTCGCGCAGTCCGAACGGAAGGAAGAGGATTTGACCATTCGTGAGTCGAGAACAATCGAAGACGGTTGTGTGCGCAAACGGATTATGATTTCGCAAGCGGGTGCACCAGATCGGCATTATTTGGAGCAGGTGAAATTGTACGAGCGTCCGGTGTTTGAGGCGATGTTGGTCAAAGCTGGATTACATATTGATCATGTCTATGGTGACTATGAAGGCCAGGCTTATTCGCCAGAAACTTCGAGTCGGATGATTTTTGTTGGACATAAGGAAGGATGACTACCGGGATATGAACGTCGTGACCGTACATACAGATGAAATAACACAAGTGAAGGTGCCGTTGCCATTTCCTTTACGTTGGGTGAATGCTTACTTGATTCGTGGCAGCAAAGGTTACACTGTGATTGATCCGGGACTGCATACTCCGGAAGCAGAGGCGCTGTGGGAACAAGTGCTCAAAGAGCAAGGGATCGGGTATGAGCACGTGGAACAAATCGTGCTCACCCACCACCATCCCGACCACTACGGGATGGCTGGTTGGTTCCAGGAGCGCACGGGCGCCCCGGTTCTCCTATCGGAGACCGGATACGCGCAGGTGCAGCTCCTGTGGGGCCCGGAGCAGCCGATGTCTCCGCTGCTCCTTGAGCTGTTCGCCCGGCATGGCTTCCCTGAAGCCGGGCTGGAAGAGATGACGAAGCACATGGTGAGCTTCGTCGATCTGGTCTCCCCGCAGCCGCAGGTTACCCTGCTGCGTGAAGGGCCTGTGCACCTCGGCGACCGCGTCTATGAAGCCATCGAGACCCCCGGCCATGCCGCGGGGCATCTCGTCTTCTATGACGCTGAGGCGCAGGTGATGTTTTGCGGCGACCACGTCCTGCCGCAAATATCGCCGAACGTTTCCTTCCTCCCGCAGGTGGAAGAAAACCCGCTCGGCGCGTACCTGAGCAGCCTGCAGGAGATCAGCAGGCTGCCGGTTGTGATGGCTTACCCGGGGCACCGGGAGCCATGGCAGGGCTTTGGCGCGCGCGCAGAGGAGCTCGTGCGCCATCACCATGAGCGGCTTGCGCTCATGGAAGGGCAGCTGAGCGCGCCGCAGAGCGCTTATGAGGTGTGCCGGGCGACGTTCGGCGACCGACTGAGCGTGCACCAGCTGCGATTCGCGCTGTCGGAGACGATCGCGCACTTGATCCTGCTGGAGGCCGAGGGCCGCATCCAGCAGGTGGATCCGCAAGCAGATCGCGTGTCCTACGTCGCCATATCTAAATAAAGAAAACCCTCCAACCATGTCATAGTTGGAGGGTTTTTCTATGCTTCTATAACGTAAGTCCCAGCTTACCTTTACATAGCCTTGAAGTAAGGGAAACAAGATCCTCTATTTTGCTCCTAAACAGCCGATTTCACCCAGAAGGGGAACGTAGATCCCTTATTTCTTCCGAAATGGTGCCGAAAACCCACTCTCTTCAATTTAGCGTCCCTACGTTCCCTAACACCTGCACTTACCCCGATTTTCATCCGAATAGCGCCCGTACGTTCCCTTTTGCACTTTCAACAACCAGTCAATTGTTCCAAAGACCACACTATCGTTTCAGACTCTTACTTCAACGGCTTACTATACGTCGGCGTATGGTTATGCGCTAACCGACCACATGCTGCTGCAACAATTCCACAGACCATATCATCGATAAACGTATTGCATTTACCATCTGCGTGATCACTATCGAGCTCTTCGATAATGCCGATTTTGGCTTTATCGAGATAGCCAAAATTCGTGAGCGCAATGGTTCCGTACATGAGAGGAACGGCAGTTGCGATGCTTTCGTCGACGCCAAAAAGTCCTTCGTCCATCCCCACAATATGATTGTATTGAGGGTTGAATTCTTTGGCTTCGACAGCGGTATCAATCTTGATCGCGAGTTGGAGCGCATGAAAGGTTTGCTGTTTGCGAAGTACCGCCAGAATATGCTCTTCACAGAGACTGCGTGGCATATCAGGATTGTAAGGACGTTGCAACTGGTCAAGGATCTCGACCATATCATCCAGAAGAACACCTCGTGCCTCAAGCATTTGCAGATTGCGTTTGGAGTAATCCATCTTCACGCTATCCGAAATAATGACACTTGCGGTTGATGCGACAATTGCACAAATCCCCTTGGAGATGAAGGATTTAGGTCTTTTCGTCGGGAAAAAGAAGCGGAATTTGCAGTCGATGAAACCGAATAGTGAGATCGCACCGCTCCCGTATAATCCGCAAATGGACATCGCAATTGTGCGATGAACGTTATAGGCAGGGTCTTTCATGCTAGCTAGCAGTTCTGCATCATGTTTCACCTTTTTTTGAAGCTCCATGAGTGTAGACATGACGTTGAATGTTTCTGTTTTACTTAATACCCCGAGCAGTGTGGTTGTGATCAAATCGGTGGGGATTTTCTTGATGCCTTTTATTTCAACAAGCAATCTAGCAACAGCTTCCTCAATGACAGCTTGTGGATAATGGCTGAAAACCTCTTCTCGAAATTCATTGAAAATGAGGGTCTTTTCCTTCAAAAATGTTCTCATTACAAGACCTCCTTCATCCAATATCAGAAAGTAGTTATTGCAACTGATAGTGGTTTTTTATTTCAGTTTTTCGCTGGTATTCAGTATAGCATATGAGTTCGAATTGACGAAGATTGGTAATAATTCACTTCGTCATTGTGTTTTTTTTGTGATTCATAAAAAGGTGGACAAAAAGTAGTTATAAATCGGACAAAGCCCCGTATACATAGTAATACGAAAAAGCATCGTACAGGCCATGCGAATAGCAAAAATCGAAGGAGGAAATAAGCAAATGAAACATCAACATTGGATTCGTTCAGCCGCTTTAGCGGGGGTGATTGTTCTACTGACCACGGGATGTTCGATTTTGGGCAGTGGAAAGAAGAGTGACATCGATGCACCTCCTGGGGCGGGTACAGACGTAGATGTGAAGACGACTTCAGCAGCGGTTACAGTCGACATGTCTGAAGATATTACGTCACAAATGACGGTGTATGTCAAAGATGCCAAAGGCTTCGTGACACCGTTAAGTCTAGCGTTGCCGAAGACAGTTTCTGTTGCTAAGACGACATTAGAGTACATGGTGGACGGGGGACCAGAAACGAGTCAGCTGCCTTCAGGTTTCCAAGCGCTTCTACCGAAGGGGACTAAGGTTATTAGTTTAAATGTAAAATCAGACAAAAGTGCTACGGTTGATTTCTCCAAAGAATTCCTCAACTATGATGTGAAGGACGAGCGCAAGCTCCTTGAGGCTATCACGTGGAACTTGACGAACTTCCCTACGATCGATAAGGTTCAACTGCGTGTAGATGGCAAGGACCTGAAAGAGATGCCAAAGGGCCGAACACCACTTGATGCACCATTGGCGCGCACGATGGGGATCAATCTGGAGAAAGCAGAGGATACCGAATTTGGTCAAGCTACTCCGGTTACACTCTATTTCCTAAATCAAAATGATCAAAATTACAAATATTATGTCCCTGTGACTCGACTTATAAAGAGAACGGACGATGTTGCGAAGGCTGTTGTCGAGCAGTTAATTAAAGGGCCAGATCAGAAGAAAGGACTTGCTGCTGTCCTCAATGCAACGACAGAGTTGAAGAGCATTAAGCCAGGCGAGGGTCTCATCACCGTGGACTTCTCCAACAAGCTGCTGGGAACGGATCAGAAAGCTTCAGCGGATGCGTTGCAATCCGTCATCTTGTCTTTAACTGAGAACACAACATTTAAACAGGTACAAATTAAGGTGGATGGCGCTGTGAAAATTACGTCTACAGATAATCAAAACTACAGTAAGCCTGTCCTGAGACCCGCGCATATTAATCCTGCGATCAAGCTTTAATCGTATTGATAATCAACGTTCCACCAGGTGATTCCAACGTTCTTAACGGTGGAATCCCTGGTGGTTTTTCGGTTTTTTCCATATTGACTAGTGTTAGGATGCTTTTCCTTGATGAGTTTGTTACAATGGGGCGTAAGGATTAGAGCTTTAGATGTAGCTACAGGAGGAGAAAGACATTTATGAGAATTGGTGGAAGAACGGATCAAGAACTGCGACCTATGCAAATAACCCCTCATTATATAAAACACGCAGAAGGCTCGGTCCTCATTGAGGTCGGGGATACGAAAGTCATTTGTACAGCAACGGTTGAAGAGCGTGTTCCTCCTTTTATGAAAGGGCAAGGGAAAGGCTGGGTTACAGCGGAGTATTCGATGCTGCCGCGGGCAACACAAGTTCGTAATCAGCGTGAAGCGGCAAAAGGTAAGCTCGGTGGACGCACGATGGAAATTCAACGTCTAATCGGTCGAGCATTACGTTCGGTTGTCAGTTTGGAAGCGCTAGGCGAAAGATCCATTACGCTGGATTGCGATGTGATTCAAGCAGATGGCGGTACGCGTACAGCGTCCATTACGGGGGCTTTCGTAGCGATGGCTTTTGCAATCAACAAGCTTGCTAATGATAAAAATCTTGCCAAGTTCCCAATCAACGACTTCCTCGCTGCTGTCAGTGTTGGCGTTATTGGAGATATTCCGAAGCTCGATCTTAATTACGAAGAGGATTCCAAAGCGAAAGTGGATATGAACGTCGTGATGACAGGGCGAGGTCAATTCGTTGAGGTTCAAGGAACGGGCGAGGATGCTCCTTTTTCCCGTAAAGAGCTTGATGAATTGCTGGCGCTAGCGGAATCGGGGATTAACACCATGATCGAAGTACAATCCGGTGTGCTAGGGCCGATCGCAGATCGTATTCGAGGTGCTGGGCATGCGGCTACAAAGTAATTTTGTTGTCATTGCAACGCGGAACGAAGGTAAAGTGAAAGAGTTCGCCAAGCTTTTCGGAGCTAAAGGGTATAAGGTTCGAAGCTTAGCGGATTACTCGGATTTACCAGAAATCGTTGAGAGTGGGAAGACCTTTGCAGAGAATGCGCGGATCAAGGCTCAAATCATCTCTGCGCATCTTCATGTACCTGTACTTGCTGATGATTCCGGTTTATGCGTTACGGCTCTTGGTGGTGATCCAGGTGTATATTCGGCTCGCTACGCGGGAGAAAACGCAACGGATGCTGACAATAATGCCAGACTACTTCAAGCTTTGCATGAATTGGAAGGTCGGATCGAGCTGAGCGCAGGGGATGGCCACCCTCCATTACTTAGTGAGGCTTCCTTCGTTTGTGCACTCACTTTAATTGATCCCGTTGCGAATGAAGTGATCGAAGCGGAGGATGTCTGCCAAGGCTTTATTATTCATGAGGAGCGCGGTGAAAGCGGATTTGGTTACGATCCTTTATTCTATATTCCATCACTGGGCCGAACGATGGCTGAGTTGACGATGGAAGAGAAGAATGAAATGAGTCATCGCGCCAAAGCCTTGCGTATGTTTTTGGATCAGCTTCCTGATCAAACGAACTAAAACACAGAAAGACCTGCAACCACGTGAATGCGTGGACGCAGGTCTTTTCTATTTTCACTGCAATTTCATTTATCGGATCGAGATTTTATAAGTTCTTAGCCACATATCCACTTGAGCTAAATAAGCGAATAGCTGAGGACCTGTCATCAACTGACCGAACCAAGGGAGGTCGAAATCGTTGGACTCGGAGCTGGCGAGTGCGCGAATCTTTTTGACATCAATAAAAGGCAAGATAGGGGATGAGGGATCATCCAGAATTTCCAAAACCCATTTTCTTACCGCGGTTAAATAATTCGGGTTGTGTGTTTTCGGATATGGACTTTTCTTCCTAGTCAGCACATCTTCAGGCAATACACCTCTTAATGCTTGACGTAATATGCCTTTTTCTCTGTCTCCGGATGTTTTAATTTCCCACGGAATGTTCCAGACGTATTCAACTAGACGGTGATCACAGAAGGGGACGCGTACCTCGAGGCCAACGGCCATACTCATACGGTCTTTACGATCAAGCAACGTAGGCATGAAACGCGTGATATTCAAATAGGACATTTCTCGCATCCGATTCTGCTGCTTGGTTTCCCCAGCTAAACGAGGTACCTCGCTTAAGGCTTGCTGGTATCGATTGCTGACATATTCGACAGGTTTAATCCAGTCGACGAAGTCTGAGGCGAGCAGGTCGACCCGATTCGCTAGCTTGAGTGACCAGGGGAACGTGTTCGCTTCTAGTGCTTCTGTATTGTGGAACCAAGGGTATCCACCGAATATTTCGTCAGCCGCTTCTCCAGAGATTGCAACCGTAGCTTCTTTTTTGATTTCTCGGCAAAATAAATAGAGGGACCCGTCGACATCGGCCATGCCCGGTGTATCGCGGGCGATCACGGCTGTCTTCAGAGATTCCACAAGCTCCGGGGTATCGAACTCAATGTAATGATGCTCCGTTCCTAAATGCTCAGTCATCCTTTTTATCCAAGGTGCGTCTGAGTTCGGTTGGAACAGGTTCGCTTTGAAATGCTTATCGTTATCCTTGTAGTCCACGGAGAAGGTATGAAGCGGTCCTTGCCCGCTATTTTTGTAATGCGTCGCAGCCAGTGCGGTGAGGGCGCTAGAATCAAGTCCTCCAGAGAGGAGTGTACAGATGGGGACGTCTGAAACTAATTGGCGCTCTGCTGTATCATTAAGCAATTGCCCAACCTGCGCAGCTGTACCAGCGATATCATCAGGATGCTGATGGCTTTCGAGCTTCCAGTACGTACGAATGGATAAGCCATTCCGATCAAAAATGGCAAATTGACCTGGCTTCAGCTCTGACATGTTGCGATAAATCCCATGTCCAGGCGTTCTAGCCGGTCCGACAGCGAATATTTCTGCAAAGCCTTCGGCGCCAACCTCAGCTTTAAAATCAGGGTGAGCTAGAATGGCTTTTGGTTCTGAGCCGAATAATAATACACTATCCTGATGGGAATAAAAAAGAGGCTTAACACCGAGTCTGTCCCGTACCAGGGTCAGTGACTGCTCTTGGTCATTCCAAGCTGCGAAAGCAAAGATGCCGTTCAGACGATCTACGCAAGCTTTCCCCCATTCCATAAAAGCAACGAGTAGCACTTCGGTATCACACGTTGTTCGAAATTGATGGCCGCGAAGCTCGAGCTCTTTTTTTAACTCTGGGGCATTATAGAGTTCGCCATTATATACGATGGTATACGTATAGTCGCCTTGTTTACGGACCATGGGCTGAGCGCCATTCTCAGGATCCATAACACTTAGACGTCGATGTCCGAGGGCACAATGCTGTGAGATCCAGGTACCAGAGGCATCAGGTCCGCGCAGTTGGAGCGTTTCCGTCATATTTTCTAGAATGGACGGGTACCCGGTCAAGTCTTTCCGCCAATCTATCCAACCCGTTATTCCGCACATAGACGTTCCTTCCTTTCTTTTGAAGAGAGCATAATGATAAAGGGTATGCGAATGGAAGGTATTAAATGTCTGTCCAGAACATGACAAAAGGAAGATGAGCCCGTGCTTTTTGTGTTTTGTTGACAAGACTGTTACAATCAATCCAAGTACTGCCATTATATAAACGAAGGTGATGACAATGGGAATAAAATACTCAAGAGCTCAAGTTGATTATTTAGCATCGAAAGAGCACTTTTTGCAAATTAGCGCGCAAGCGGATATTCGAATTGAAAATGCAAAACAAGATGGCGTAGAACTGGGTCAAGCTGAAATGGAAGAAATTATTGAAAAGGTTGGCTTGCATCGCGCTTATAACGAACTCATACAAGCTGAGAATGTATTGATTAACTGGACGCAAACAGCCATTAAATCCGAGCCTGAATTTATCCAAAATCGAGCAACTTTTGAATCTTTGTACGAGAAAGCATTAACCGATGTTGAATTCAGAGGCGCAATAATAAATTTGGCAATGCGATTAAATACGGACCTTGCGTGACATTCTATTAGGGTAATGCCATTCTTTATTCAGGAGGCGAGTGCTCATGGATAGTCATTTCATTAGCAAGCTGCATGAGAAGCAGAGGAAAGCCGAGAAGAATAAAAGGACACAAGGTGACGGTCATACAGGCAAGAATTTGCCTCACAAGATGCACTAACGTCGTTTGGCATGAGCAAGCGCCTGTAGGGATATCCCTACAGGCTCTTTGTTATTCTCCAGTATATGCTTTCCTGACTTGATGCTAGAGAGAAGGAAACGATAACCAGCATAGTCTGTACAGAAACCCTCCATACTAAGGTGGCGTTCATTCTATGAATAGAAGGAGTTGCTTACCATGGGTAAAAAGAAAAGTATGATGCAGAGAACACAAAGCACGATCGATCACTCAAAGCAATCATCTCGTGTTCAGTCGAATCTCGATTCAACGGAGCCAGGTCATCATCAGCCAAATAGGCCATCCGTGTAAGCGAAGGAAACTATCAGTTATATCAGCACCTTGCTTGCACATGCAGCGGGGTGCTTTTCCATTAATTGAAGCGGTTATTGGCAAAGCTGGGTTGTGGAATGTAAATCATTTTAAATAGAGGATGCCAAATGTTCCGTGGTCGAAGCGATATGATCATATGCTTTCTTTAATTGTTCAATAGAATTGGAGTTGACGGAAATTTGCTTTGTAATATCCTCAATGCTTTGAATCATCGTGGATACCGAAGTCGATATATTAGCTAACTGATCGGATATTTCTTCAGCAGATTGTTTGCTAGAACCTGCCATTTTCCTGATTTCATTTGCAACCACCTCAAAACCTCGTCCAAGCTCGCCTGCACGAGCAGCTTCAAGTGCGGCATTCAGGCCCAATAGATGGGACTGAGAAGCAATTTCTTTAACAATCGTGGTTACGGTTTGGATACTCTTGATTTGCTTCTCAACTGTAGAAGATTCTCTGCTCATCTCTGACATATGCGTAACGATCACTTTCGAAGCTTCTAATACTTCTTCTGTGTTGGCGGTAATCTTCTCTACCATCGCTTTCAAATCGGCAGTACTCTGTTGTAGGACAGTTTCACGACTCGTAACATCTGTAGCGATCTTGATGATGGCATCCACGTGGCCTTCACTATAGACCGGCATGTAAGTTGCTTCTAAAGTAAGCCTTCCTCCACCATTTGCAACCCGGATAATTTTATCTTGAAAGGCCTTGCCCTTACGTAGTTCTCTCCAAAGATTATCATAGGCTGAACTGGACACAAACTCAGGCAAACAAAACTTGCTATGATGGAAGCCAATAATTTCTTCCACCGTATATCCCATGGCAGAAGTGAAGAGTGAATTTGCCCATGTTACATAGCCGCTCGTGTCAAACATAATCATAGCTAAATGGCTTTGTATAGATGATAAAATTTCGATTTGTTGTTTCGTTGTGGTTTGCATGCGTTTCTCTCCTCTAGATATAGAGTAACTTAGCTAAAATATGTCGTTGTTTAATACTGCTATTTCATATTTTATCCTAAAAAAAGGAGAGGATTCGACAAAATTTGCGTCGGAATTACAACATATTCCTTGCAACCCCTAGGGAGATAAAATTCTAAAGGAAAATCTAATTTGGGGAACAGAGCTAGGACAAGCGATGTGGAAGCAACAATGTGGATTCAGCAACATAAACGAAATGATAAGGATTGCATCTGATTAAAAGAAGCCGCGGGTAATATCGATGTTAGAAATTCTTTCTATAAGTCTATAACAAACAAAAGACCGCGCAATTGCGCGGTCTTTTGTTTTAAAATTGACGTCCCAGGAGGGATTCGAACCCCCGACCGCACGCTTAGAAGGCGTGTGCTCTATCCAGCTGAGCTACTGAGACCTATGACACTTCTTACCGCCTGGACGAGATCCGTTTGGCGAAGCAAGAGTTAATATATCATAACGTATAATGCGAGTCAACTTCATTTTTAAATATTTTTGCAATCATTTGGATGATGGAGTAAACTGGCACAAGCGAGACCACGAACAGAGGTGATCCCTATATCAGATCCTACGCCCAATAATGTCATCCTTTTTCCTAAAACAGAGAAGTTCTATGAAGACGAGCTAATGAAGCTGTTGCGCTCGGAGCAGTATAAAGAAGCATTGGAGATACTTACTTTTTTGCTGCAGTTTCCTAATGTAGATGCGAGTAAGTCTGATCAATGGGAAGCCCTGCGCCACTGGCTGCTCACTATGTTTCCGGAAACGATGTTCTCATCATCCGTGACAGAAGAAGAGGATTCGGAAGAAGAATCCGCCTTATTGCGCCAGTATATCCAGGATAAATCAGCTTCGGATGATGGTGCTTTTGTGTTGAAGCTTCAAACCATGCTGCAAGAAGGTTCGCTAGAGGAACAAGTAAGCGCATTGGAGCAGCTTGCTTTTATCGAGCAACCTGAGGTGAGCCAATATGTGAAGACATGGCTTTGTGAAAGGCCTAGACATCCGCATCTTCAATTCAAAGCGTTACAGACACTTAAGCAAATGGGAGAGCACGGCTTAATTGAGTTTCCTAAGAATGGCCGAACAGTTCTCGTCGAAATCGATGAGACGCCGCTTACAGCGGAGGATTTTCCATTGCGAATTCGTGATATGATTCGCAGAGTCGGGGACATTAGTGAAATAAGCCAACCTGACTTTGTTTACTTTGCGACTCAGACTTGGCAGGAGTTTCTTGCCTATGCATATGGCACCTCGATTTACACGGAGCTGCTAAGGGCAGAAGAAAGCGCGGTAGATGTATGGGCCTCAGCGCTGCATGCGATTTTGCAAGACAAATTGTTTGGTACGGTTGATCGAGATGAGTTGTTAGAGACTTATGGAATCGTGGATGCGATGACACTGCAATGGAAGCGCGCGCACAACGTGCTGACCGCTTTTGTAAAGCAATTTAGCCCGGATCCTGGCTAAGAACAAAGCTCGCTTGAAATGAAAATGTTATATGGTATAATAGAATGGTTATAATGAGCTTAACGTGAAAAATATATGTCATGGTACATTTTTGGAGGGGAAGGCATAAAATGAAAGCAAGTTGGGAAAAAATAGAGAAGAACGTTGGCGTTCTTGAAGTTGAAGTTGGGGCAGAACGTGTAGCAGATGCTTTGGATAAAGCATTTAAAAAGGTATCAGCGAAAGTAAATGTTCCAGGATTCCGTAAAGGGAAAGTGCCACGTTCAATCTTTGAAGCTAAATTCGGTGTTGAAAGCTTGTATCAAGATGCTTTAGATATCATTTTGCCAGAAGTTTACGTTGAAGCGATTGAAGAGGTTAAAATCGAGCCTGTAGATCGTCCAGAAGTAGATGTTGAGCAATTTGGTAAAGGTCAAGTCTTGAAATTCAAAGCTAAAGTAACAGTTAAGCCTGAAGTAGCGCTTGGTGACTACAAAGGTATCGAAGTAGAAGCGGTTAACGCTACTGTGTCTGAAGAAGAATTGAATGAAGAGCTTGCACGTTTGCAACAACGTCATGCTGAATTGGTTGTTCTTGAAGAAGGACAAGCTGCTAACGGCGATGTCGTTATCATTGATTTCGAAGGATTCGTTGATGAAGTAGCATTCG
Organism: Paenibacillus sp. LjRoot56; assembly: GCF_964253335.1. Taxonomy (NCBI): domain Bacteria; kingdom Bacillati; phylum Bacillota; class Bacilli; order Caryophanales; family Paenibacillaceae; genus Paenibacillus; species Paenibacillus sp. LjRoot56. The sequence goes on along the minus strand of NZ_CAXURV020000003.1, from coordinate 415,950 downwards.
AAGGCGGTAAAGCGGAAAAGTATTCGCTTGAGCTTGGATCCAACTCCTTCATCCCAGGTTTCGAAGAGCAACTTGTTGGTCTTGGTAAGGACGAAGAGAAAGAAGTTAACGTTAGCTTCCCTGAAAACTACCATTCCGAAGATCTGAAAGGCAAAGCAGCTGTGTTTAAAGTGAAACTTCACGATATCAAACGCAAAAACCTGCCTGAGCTTGATGATGAGTTCGCAAAAGACGTAAGTGAGTTCGATACACTTGTTGAGTACAAAGAAGAGCTTCAAAAACGTATGCAAGAGCGCAAAGAGAAAGATTCCGAAGCTGCACTTGAAACTGCAGTTGTTGAGAAAGCTGCTGCTAACGCAGATGTTGAAATCCCAGGTTCGATGGTTGAAGCTGAGCTTGATATCATGGTAAAAGAATTCGAAAGACGTCTTCGCTCCCAAGGCATGACACTTGAGATTTACTACCAGTTCTCCGGTCAAAACGAGAGCGCATTGAAAGAACAAATGAAAGAAGATGCTGAGAAGCGTGTTCGTAACAACCTTGTTCTTGAAGCTATCGCAGCTGCAGAAAAAATCACAGTTTCCGACGAAGAAGTTGACGCGGAACTTGAGAAATATGCACCGTCTTACCAAAAATCAACAGCTGAACTTCGTGAGCTGTTTGCTTCCAACGGGTCTCTTGAAGGTCTTAGCAATGATCTAGTAATCAGAAAAACGGTTGATTTCTTGCTTCAAAATAGCAAGCATGTTTCCGCAGCCGTGTAAATAAGGTAAGTAAAGGCACGTACGCAAGCAACGTGCCTTTCTTTTACCCTAATTTACGTCTAAACGCCTTAGTACATACGCATTACCGCTTACATAGGTGATTTCAGAAAAATGACATTGTTGCCCAATCGTGTTAAACTGTAATTGAATCTCAAGTGAGAGAACATGGCGCTTGCCGCAAAAGGAGTTGGTACAATGAGTCTTATTCCTATGGTTGTAGAACAAGAGGCTCGTGGGGAGCGTTCCTACGATATCTACTCGCGTTTACTTAAGGACCGCATAATCTTCATCGGGACCGCTATTGATGACGATGTGGCTAATTTGGTCATTGCCCAGCTGCTCTTTTTATCCGCCCAGGACCCTGAAAAAGATATTCACTTATATATCAACTCACCTGGTGGGTCTGTTACGGCTGGAATGGGTATCTTTGATACCATGCAGTTTATTAAACCGGATGTATCTACGATTTGTGTAGGTATGGCCGCAAGTATGGGGTCTTTGCTGTTAACAGCAGGAGCCAAAGGTAAGCGATACGCGCTGCCGAATGCAGAAGTAATGATTCACCAACCGCTCGGCGGTGTTAGAGGTCAAGCAACCGATATCAAAATCCATGCGGATTGGATTATCAAGACCAAGCATAAACTCAACCAGATTTACGTGGACCGAACGGGACAGCCGCTTGAAAAGATCGAAAGAGACACCGACCGGGATAACTTTATGAGCGCTGAAGAAGCGAAGGCATACGGGTTAATCGACGAGGTTATCACTCGAAACGACTTGAAATAAAGGAGTGATCCCATGTTTAAATTTAACGATGAAAAAGGCCAACTCAAATGTTCCTTTTGTGGAAAATCCCAGGACCAAGTTCGTAAACTTGTTGCCGGACCGGGAGTTTACATTTGTGATGAATGTATAGAGCTTTGTACGGAGATTGTGGAAGAAGAATTAGGGCATGAAGAAGAACTGGATCTGAAAGATGTTCCGAAACCAAAGGAAATTCGTAATATCTTGGATCAATACGTTATTGGTCAAGAACAAGCGAAGAAATCCTTGGCTGTTGCCGTGTATAACCACTACAAACGGATCAACTCGCAGAACAAGCTTGAAGATGTTGAGCTTCAAAAAAGTAATATCGTCCTTCTAGGGCCTACAGGAAGTGGTAAAACACTTCTTGCGCAAACACTTGCGAAAATTTTGAATGTGCCATTTGCAATTGCGGATGCAACTTCATTGACAGAAGCTGGTTATGTAGGGGAAGATGTCGAAAACATCTTGCTCAAACTGATCCAAGCAGCTGATTACGATGTTGAAAAAGCAGAGCGCGGCATTATCTATATCGATGAGATTGATAAAGTTGCACGTAAATCCGAGAACCCATCCATTACACGCGATGTTTCCGGTGAAGGTGTACAACAAGCTCTTCTCAAAATTCTTGAAGGCACAGTAGCTTCCGTACCTCCACAAGGTGGGCGTAAGCATCCGCATCAAGAATTCATTCAAATCGACACGACGAATATTCTCTTTATTTGTGGTGGAGCATTTGATGGTTTAGAGCAAATTATCAAACGCAGAATAGGTAAAAAAGTGATTGGATTTAGCACAGATGGCATGAAAGTTGACTTGAAACCAGGTGAATACCTATCGATGGTCCTTCCTGAGGATCTGTTGAGATTCGGTTTGATTCCGGAGTTCGTAGGTCGTTTACCGGTTATCTCAACACTAGAGCCGCTTGATGAAGCAGCGCTTGTGCGTATTCTTTCCGAGCCTAAGAACGCGCTTGTGAAGCAGTACCAGAAGATGCTCGAGATGGATAATGTTTCGCTTGAATTTGATGCAGAAGCACTTGATGCGATTGCCAAAGAAGCGATTAAACGGAACACCGGTGCTCGTGGTCTAAGGGCTATCATTGAAAGCATTATGCTTGATGTGATGTTTGAAGTTCCTTCAAGAACGGATGTATCTTCTTGTGTCGTTTCCAAAGAAACGGTTCAAAACAAGATTACGCCTGTTCTGACTACCAAAGAAGGCGCACAGCCATCTGGTAAGAAGAAGGAAGAAAGTGCTTAACCTATAATTTTATAAATGAACACACAGCCTCCAATCCGATTTCCATTTCTGGGAATTGGAGCGGAGGATGTTTGGTGTCATGGGGAGAGAAACCAAAATGTTCCATAGACGAGATACCAGAGCCGTTCGGGTAGGTGATTTAACGATCGGTGGCAGCAACGAAGTAATCATGCAAAGCATGTGCACAACCAAAACCGCTGATGTCAAAGCGACAGTTGCAGAGATTCTTCGCTTAGAAGAAGCAGGTTGTCAGCTTGTGCGCGTGACGGTCAACAATAAGGAAGCCGCAGAAGCTATCAAGGAAATTAAGAAACAAATTCATATTCCGTTGGTCTCTGATATTCACTTCGATCATCGTTTGGCTCTTGCAGCGATTGAGAACGGCATTGACAAAGTCCGCATTAATCCAGGTAATATCGGTCGCCGTGAGAAGGTTGAGGCGGTTGTGAAGGCATGTAAAGAGCGTGGCATCCCGATTCGTATCGGCGTTAATGCGGGCTCCCTTGAGAATCATCTTCTTGAAAAGTACGGCTATCCAACGCCTGAAGCGATGGTAGAAAGCGCCCTGTTCCATATCAACATTTTGGAAGAACTCGATTTCCATGATATCATCGTATCCTTGAAGGCTTCTGATGTCCCTATGGCCATTGCGGCGTATTCGCAGGCTGCGAAGGCGTTTAATTATCCGCTTCATCTTGGTATTACAGAGGCAGGGACTCTCTTTACTGGTGCTGTAAAAAGCGCCGCGGGGATTGGAACTTTGCTTAATATGGGTATCGGTAACACGCTTCGTATTTCTCTGAGTGCTGACCCTGTTGAAGAGATTAAAGTTGCAAGAGAACTTCTCAAAACATTCGGTTTAATTACTAACGCCGCTACATTAGTTTCTTGTCCGACATGTGGTCGTCTGGATATTGACTTATTCTCGATCGCTAATGAAGTGGAAGATTATATTGCCAAAATCAAAGTGCCGATTAAGGTTTCTGTATTGGGTTGTGCCGTGAACGGACCTGGTGAAGCGAGAGAAGCGGATATTGGCATCGCAGGGGCTCGTGGAGAAGGTATGTTGTTCCGGTACGGAGAAATGATTCGTAAAGTGCCTGAGGCTGAACTGCTTGCTGAATTGAAAAAAGAAATTGATATTATTGTGGCTTCCTACGAACAGACTGGGGTCATCCCTGGGCGCAAGCAGCACTAAGTAGATAGTAGAACGAAATAACAAACCGTTAAAGAACTCAACGATGAGTCTTTAACGGTTTTTTTGCATACCTATGTCCAAGCGCATATTTGCCTAGGAAGTGAAGCATAATGAGTAAAACTGGAAAGCATGCTCAATTGGTAGTAAGACTTTCTGAGGAAACTTTAAGGAGGAGAAGAGGATGAAGTTATTTCCAACGTTTGCATCATATCGACAGGTAGCGCTTACCCTAATCATGGGGACTGTCTTGATCGCGAATCCAAGTTTTACACATGCCGAACCTGATGTAATCCCGCAACAGCCGGCGGGAGCGATTACGAAGAAAGTAGCCATCGTCATTGACGATTTTGGCAATAACATGGAGGGGACAGCGGAAATGCTGAAGCTGCCCATTCCATTTACAGTGGCTGTTATGCCTTTCTTGCCCTCAACGAAGCAGGACGCACAGTTAGCTCATGACAGAGGACTCGAGGTCATACTGCACCTTCCAATGGAGCCTGTGAGAGGGAAGAAGAGCTGGCTAGGTCCAGGCGCAATAACCACGGACTTGTCCAGCGAAGAAATACATAAACGAATCGTTGCGGCAATCGACGATGTTCCTTATGCCATAGGAATTAATAATCATATGGGTTCCAAAGCGACCGCGGACGAAAGAGTCATGAAGATCCTTATCGAGATTTGCAAAGAACGAAATCTAATCTTACTGGACAGCCGGACCACACCAAAGAGCTTAATTGGCAAGATTGCAGATTCACGCGGCGTACCGCATGCGGACAATCAACTTTTCTTCGACGATTTGTATACATATAGTCATATTAATAAGCAAATGGTCAGACTGAAGAAACTCATCCATGAAAAAGATGAAGTTATTGCTATTGGTCATGTTGGGCCTCCTGGGAAGAAAACAGCTCATGTCATCCATGAAGCTATTCCAAGTATTCAGAAGGAAGCAACCTTTGTTCCTATTTCACAAATGGTCAAATAATGGTCAGATTTACGATTTCGGTTGCGTCATAGAGAAATATTGATCGACAGCTTGTGTAATCGCTTTGGCAAGCTTTGCTTGATGATGACTATCGTTTAACAGCTTGCGATCCGTTTTATTGGATAAAAACCCAAGTTCAACAATGACGGAAGGGCATTTTGTAAACCGGAGTACAAAATACTTTTTGCCGAGCACAGGGAGCTCTTCCATCCCATAAACGTTATTTAATGTGTCTTGCAGCAAGCTTGCCAATAAAATACTGTCAGATTGATTTTGATAAATGACAAGGGGACCGCGTGTGTTTGATTTTTTGGACCAATTAATATGCAAGCTTAGCATGATTTTCGGTTTAATGGTATTGGCTAGACCAGAGCGTTGTGCGAGATCTTTTCTGTGTCTGCCTCCAAATGACCATCTATTATCATCACTTAATGCGTAATCTTCGGTGCGATTTATGATAACACGATAGCCTCTTTTAACTAGTGCTTTATACGTCTTTTTAGCGATAGCTAGATTCATATCTTTTTCTTCATATTTGCCTACCATGGTTCCGCTATCGATTCCGCCATGTCCTACGTCGAGAATAATGTCCGCGGATGGAAGAAGGGGATCATTACGAGCAGCTGAAACTAACTGCCAATTAGGCACGCAAAGAAATAGCGTAAGTAGGATAATCAACAAGTATTTCTTCAAATCCCGCCACATCCTTTTGCAAGAATAACTACCCTTATCCTTCTACAGCAAGGGGGCTATCATACGTGATGCAAAAGTTTGCTTGAATTGGATTAACCTTCTTTTACACGGGAATAATGGAAATTAACAAAGGCAGATAGGCAACACATTTAAACGTAACTAATCGAAGATGACGTGTTTAAGGAGGTTCAACACATGAGTTTAAGTATCATTCTAATGGTCATTCAAGTGTTTTTTGCAGTTGTAATCGGGTTGTATTTCTGGAATTTACTGCGAAATCAACAGACGAACAAGTCTGCAGTAGATAGAGAGTCTAGGAAAGAACTGGAGAAATTGCGCAAGTTGCGATCCATTTCGCTTACCAAGCCTCTGTCTGAGAAGACGAGACCTTCTTCTGTGCAGGATATCGTTGGCCAAATCGAAGGATTGAAGGCTCTGAAAGCAGCACTATGTGGTCCGAATCCTCAACATGTGCTTATTTACGGCCCTCCCGGCGTTGGGAAAACTGCTGCAGCGCGCGTCATATTAGAGGAAGCGAAGAAAAATCAAGAATCTCCTTTTCGACCTGACTCTAAGTTTACAGAGATAGATGCTACGACTGCTCGTTTTGACGAGCGTGGTATTGCTGATCCGCTGATTGGATCCGTGCATGATCCTATTTATCAAGGAGCAGGTGCAATGGGTGTTGCTGGAATACCGCAACCGAAACCAGGTGCTGTAACAAAGGCGCATGGGGGAATTTTGTTCATTGACGAAATTGGTGAATTACACCCGACGCAAATGAACAAATTATTAAAGGTGCTTGAAGATCGTAAAGTGTTCTTAGAGAGTGCTTATTACAGCTCTGAGGATGCGAATATTCCAGGCTATATTCATGATATATTTCAAAATGGGCTACCGGCAGATTTTCGTTTGGTTGGTGCGACGACCCGCACACCGAGTGAAATTCCTCCTGCCATCCGTTCACGCTGTTTGGAAATTTTCTTCCGACCACTTTTGCCTGGTGAAGTAGGAGAAATTGCAAGAAAAGCGCTTGATAAAATTGGTTTCAAGAAATGTGAAGATGCTATTGAAGTTGTAACGAAATATGCAACAAATGGCCGCGAGGCAGTCAATGTGATTCAATTAGCCGCGGGGATTGCTCTAACCGATAAGCGGGATTCGATCACAGCAGCTGACATTGAGTGGGTCGTGAATTCGTCACAAATCCCACCTAGACCAGAGCGGAAGGTGCCTGCACAGCCTCAAATAGGGTTTGTTAATGGCTTAGCTGTTTATGGACCCAATTTGGGCACTCTATTGGAGATTGAAGTTACAGCGATCCCAATTGCGGTTGCAGGTACAGGGAAATTCAATATCACAGGTGTTGTTGATGAAGAAGAAATGGGCGGGGGTTCCCGAACCATTCGTCGTAAAAGCATGGCCAGAGGCTCTGTGGAAAATGTTTTAACTGTTCTTCGTAAACTAGGTTTTAATACGTCAGATTATGATCTGCATATTAATTTCCCTGGCGGGGTGCCAATTGATGGACCATCCGCAGGTATTTCGATGGCTACAGCGATCGCTTCAGCCATACATAAAATACCTGTAGATAACAAATTAGCCATGACGGGAGAAATGAGCATTCATGGGAAAGTGAAGCCTGTTGGCGGAGTAGTAGCCAAAGTAGAGGCGGCATTCCAAGCAGGAGCTACCCGTGTTATTATTCCAAAGGAAAATTGGCAAGCTTTGTTTGCTGATTTACCTGGTGTTGAAGTTGTCGCAGCAGAAACAATTGAAGAAGTACTTGCAGCTGCACTCGGCATTGAGCTTCATGATAATGTGATTCCATTACCTTTCTCTATGGAAAGAACGATTCCAGCTACAACTTTACCCATTCTACATGCCAATTCACAGCATACAATTGACTCTTAAAGAGAGGTTTTCGCGACCTTACATGGCGCGTCAGCCCTCAATTGGTGTTTTGTTTAGAGTTTTGTTAAAATGTAAAGGGCAACGTAGGGAGATAATCCCACATAGTTAAAATAAACGGCTACACCGTCCTCTGGACGTATCACAGTGTTTATCTAAAAATAAAGCCGATTTATCATGTGAAACCTATTATTACTTTATTTCAAGGTGAGACTTTGAACGAAGGTTCAAGGATCCCTATTATTGGAGGTGCAGAGGATGGGGCCTGGAAAAATGAAGGTGCGCAGATTGCCGTTATTGCCACTTAGGGGACTGCTGGTCTATCCGAGCATGGTTCTACACCTGGATGTAGGGCGAGAGAAATCGGTGAAAGCACTCGAGCGGGCGATGGTGGATGACAGCATGATTCTCCTCTGCTCTCAATCAGAGATCAACATAGAAGAACCTACCAAAGAGGATATTTATCGCATCGGAACCATCGCGAAAGTGCGGCAAATGCTCAAATTACCGAATGGTACGATTCGCGTTTTAGTAGAGGGTGTTTTACGTGCTGAAATCGTAGAGTACTTGACGAATGACGAGTATTACGAAGTAACCGTAAAAGAATTGCCAGAGCAAGAAATTTCAGATCCTGAGATTGATGCTTTGATGAGAAGTGTGCTAAGTCAATTCGAGCATTACATCAATCTTTCCAAGAAAGTCACGCCTGAAACGCTTGCCGCGGTATCTGATATTGATGAGCCAGGCCGTTTAGCAGATGTGATTTGTAGTCATTTATCGCTTAAAATTAAAGATAAACAGGATATTCTCGAGACCGTTGACGTACGTGAACGGCTCGAGAAAATGCTTAATATTTTGAACAATGAGCGGGAAGTGCTTGAACTCGAACGCAAAATCAGCCAGCGTGTCAAGAAGCAAATGGAGAAAACACAGAAGGAATACTACCTCCGTGAGCAGATGAAGGCGATTCAGAAAGAGCTTGGGGATAAAGAAGGTCGTGCAGGTGAAGTTGATGAGTTACGTAACCAGCTAGCTGAAGCCGAGCTTCCTGATAAGGTTCGTGAGAAGGTTGAGAAAGAGATTGATCGATTGGAGAAAATGCCTGCTACTTCAGCAGAAGGCGGCATCATTCGCAATTATATTGATTGGTTGCTAGGCCTTCCCTGGCACAAATCGACCGATGACGATTTGGACCTAGATAAAGCAGAAGAGATATTGAATGAGGATCATTTTGGTCTCGAGAAGCCAAAAGAGCGAGTGTTGGAGTACTTAGCCGTACAGAAGCTAGTCAAGAAGCTCAAAGGTCCGATTCTTTGTTTAGTTGGCCCTCCTGGGGTTGGTAAAACGTCAATTGCTCGTTCAATTGCTAGATCCATGGGAAGACAGTTCATCCGTATTTCGCTAGGCGGCGTGAGGGATGAAGCTGAAATTCGCGGTCATCGTCGTACGTACGTTGGCGCCATGCCTGGACGAATTATTCAAGGTATGAAGAATGCAGGCGCGAATAATCCCGTTTTCTTATTAGATGAAATTGACAAGATGGCGATGGATTTCCGTGGAGATCCTGCCTCAGCCTTGCTTGAAGTATTGGATCCTGAACAAAACAGCACTTTTAGTGATCATTTCATTGAAGTTCCTTTTGATTTATCTAACGTGATGTTTGTGACTACGGCGAATGCTGTGCATAATATTCCTCGTCCTCTGCTAGATCGGATGGAGGTTCTATATATTCCAGGTTATACGGAGATAGAGAAGCTCCAAATTGCCAAGAAATATTTACTTCCTAAGCAGAAACGTGATCATGGTCTTGAAGAAGAGCAACTAGTCGTTGATGAGGCTGCTTTGATGAAGATTGTGCGCGAATATACGCGAGAAGCAGGCGTGCGTAATCTAGAGCAGCAAGTTGCAGGTATGAATCGCAAAGCAGCTAAGAAGATCGTTTCAGACCCGGAGACACCTGTTCATGTAACTGTAGATAACTTAAGTGACTATTTAGGTCCTGTTAAGTTCAAATATAATGTTGCAGAAGAGAAGGATCAGATCGGTGCTGTTACAGGTCTAGCATGGACGGAAGTTGGGGGAGATACACTCGTCATTGAGGTATCTGTGCTGCCTGGTACTGGCAAGTTAACCTTGACGGGTAAACTAGGTGATGTCATGAAGGAATCTGCCCAAGCAGCTTTCAGTTACACACGTTCGCGAGCAGATGTCCTGGGCATTGCCCCAGATTTCCATGAGAAGAATGATGTACACATTCATATTCCTGAAGGTGCTATTCCGAAGGATGGTCCATCAGCGGGGATTACAATGGCTACCGCATTAATCTCTGCTTTGACGAACATTCCCGTTTCACGCTTAGTGGCGATGACTGGAGAGGTCACGCTTCGCGGTCGGGTACTTCCAATCGGGGGCTTGAAGGAAAAGGCACTAGCGGCACATCGCGCGGGGATACGTACAATTCTTTTACCGCAAGACAACGAGAAAGACATTATTGAAATTCCAGAGAGTGTCCGCACAGAGATGACGTTCATCCCTGTCAGCCACATGGATCAAGTGCTGGAACACGCGCTTATCAAAAATAAACCGACGGCGAACGTCGGATCGACTTAGAAAGTAGTTGAATATTCATGAAAGTCAATCAAGCTGAATTTATTATCAGCGCGGTTGGACCTAGCCAATATCCAGAGGATGCCTTGCCAGAGATAGCGCTGGCAGGGCGTTCTAATGTTGGGAAATCGTCACTCATTAACTGTTTGATTTCTCGTAAAAACTTAGCTAGAACCAGTTCACAACCGGGCAAGACGCAAACTCTTAACTATTATAAAATTAATCAGGACTTATATTTCGTTGATCTCCCCGGCTATGGCTACGCAAAGGTATCCAAAACCAAGCGCGAGCAATGGGGCAAATTCATTGAAAGCTATTTATTGAATCGTGAGCCTTTGCGCCTTGTGATGCAGTTAGTTGACCTGAGACATCCGCCTTCCAAAGATGATCAGGCGATGTACGAATGGCTTCGCCACATGGACGTACCTGTTCTTGTTGTTGCGACCAAAGCGGACAAAATTCCTAAGAGCAGATGGGCTAAACATTTGAAGATTGTACGTGAAACATTAGGGATGGATAAAGGGGTTCAACCGCTGATGTTCTCTTCTGAGCTTGGGCTTGGCAAAGATGAACTGTGGGGAATTCTAGAGCAAGCGATTGCTTATGGCGAACCGGAGCCTCAAACCGAAGAAGTGCTAACTAGCGCCGTAAACGATCCGCAACCGTCCTAATCACAGGGCGGTTTTTTGCGTATTGTAAAGGATAACGATCAAAGATAGAGGAAATCAAAAAGAAGCATACGGGAAAGCGAGGTAATCTGGGGGAAATTTGATGGCATTCCAGTTTATCAAGCATTTTTCAGAATATTTGGCTGATTATCATGATTTGCCGGCAGGAATATTCGTGTCTCTTGTAGTATAATAATAAGCAAGGTAATAGTTAATGGCTTGAAAACAAAGAATCGAGGGATTTTTATGGCACAAAGGTTAGCGACTGAATATGTCAAAACCTGCCTCCAGTTAACAGAAGCCGATATGTTGAAGTTTTTTCAAATGTTTGTGGACCATCAAGTGACATTGCAAGTCAAAGTTTTGGAAAACGGGAATCAAGAAGTTGTTTTTCAAGATGGCGAAGGTCAAGAAATCGTCCTCTCATTTGAAAAGAAATCGGGCCTATATGAATGCACAGGATCCTGCAGATTAAGTAATACCTTATTAGCAAATTTAATGCGTAAAGCAGTATCGGAATTCAAAGGCAGCGCTAAAGTGAATCGGATTTACCCAAGCTACACGATGGTTTATTATTATGAACGCGGAACCGTTGTGAAGATCGAGGAAATCAAAGGTCAACTGTTAACAATTGTCTATGAGCACAAAGATACCATTGGCCTTATGCAGATGATGTTCCAGAAGAGAGAAGTTGAGCAAGAAATTGAAATGATTTACGATCAAATCAATCACCTTCTTGATATGCGTAACATGCTGCAGGCTAGGGATGAACACCAACAGATCGACATTCGCCTCAATGAGCTTACACATCGTTTGTTTGTTTTGGAGGCATAATCACCCATACATGCTATATTTATTGAGACCCATTTTTGGGTCTCTCTTTGTTTTCAGGCACATGCAAAGGCATTACGACATAATTTAGATATGGCGCCGATGTGACAGTTAGCCTTTAACAAAAAAAACTATTGCATTTATCGTCGATAGATGTTATTTTTATTCTCGTTGAAACAATATAGGAACCAGGATTCACTCAGGACATTGAATGTTGCGAGAGATTATACCCTCGGGAAGTGAATGACGTAGGTCCTAGCGGATGAAATTTTTTTCACACATTTTATTCCTAGGAAGGGGGAACCGAAAGATGGAAACAGAATACTCAACTTTCGGAAGACACGTTGCTGTTGATACTTGGGGGGTAGATTTTGAACTTCTGAACAATGCAGAATGGCTGCAAGCTCAGATGGTTGAAGCTGCCGAGGTATGTGGAGCAACTGTTTTATCTGTACAATCCAAGCAATTCGAACCACAAGGAGCAACAGTTCTTGTCATGTTGTCCGAGAGTCATCTCTCCATTCATACTTATCCTGAGAGAGGTTTTGCCGCACTTGATTGTTATACATGCGGTGAGACAGTCGACCCTCAATTAGCCATCGACTTTATGGTGTCCGTACTAAAACCAGAAACGTTCTATGCGAAGAAGCTTGTTCGCGGAATGGGTGAACTACAAGTAGAAACTCCTGAAATAAAGCAAGCAGAGCTTGTTAAATAAAATTCTGCAAAAGATAACGGTAACCACGGAGAAATCCGTGGTTATTTGTTTGTTCAGATACCCATACAATGATATTGGCGATACATGTCCAGTTCACTTGAGGTGGGGGAAGAAGCTTGAAGCATAAAATCATTAGGAAATTGGTGCTGTATGTCGTTGTTCTCTTTCTCATCATTTGGCCTATTTATCAACTCGTCCAAATGTTAGGTCATCAAAAGGAAGATCACGATGCTACACATTTACTGTTCCAAGTATCCTTATTTCAAATGGAAATATTGAAGAGCAGTCTAGAAGAAGCCTCTCAGAGTAAAAGTACGAATGAGCTCGATCCAGTGAGACGAGCACTGTACTCAGCGGAATACACGCATGAGCGATTAATTTTGGCAGCAGGGGGAAAAGAGGAGTTAAGCTCACTTAGCTTCATGAACCAACTAAGCCAGTACATACAGAGGTTGCAGCTCGGTGGCGTGAGAGCACTGAAAGCGGATGAGACATTAACATTGAAGGAAGCTCAAAAGCAATTTGGGCACATGTATGAGGTCTATGAGAAAATGATGGCCTCGAACGGCGATATCATTTCATCGCAGAATACTGAGTTATCGAAACTAGATCGCGAAATGACGTCCTTTTTAAGAAAAAAAGGCCTGCAATAGGGGATTCTGCTTGTATGAGGTATAGAGGAGCACGGAGCTGTTAAAACTAACGAACAGTACCAAAGCATTCATAATTTATTCAAATATTTTGTCGGAATGTCTGAAATGCTGTGCTATAATGATTCTAAATAGACGGAAAGGCAGGTGGTAACAATGCATATTATCGCAGTTGGTTTGAATTATCGGACAGCCCCGGTAGAAATTCGTGAGAAGTTTGCGTTCTCAGATCAAGACCTACCGAAGGCAATCGCCGAATTGAAAGAGACGAAAAGCATCTTGGAATGTGTCATTGTTGCCACTTGCAATCGCACCGAAATTTATGCTGTCGTGGATCGACCTCAATTGTGCAGTCATTACTTGACGCACTTCCTTGAGCGTTGGTTTCATGTGAAGAAGGATGAGTTCCAGAAGCATTTATATATGTATGAGAATGACAAGGCAAATGAGCATTTGTTCCGTGTAACAACGGGGCTTGATTCGATGGTCATTGGGGAAACTCAGATTCTCGGTCAAGTGAGGGATGCTTTTTTAGCATCTCAACAATTGAAAGCAACGGGCTCTTATTTCAACACGCTGTTTAAACAAGCGATAACACTTGCGAAGAAAGCACATTCAGAGACGGGTATCAGTAATAATCCAGTCTCCATCAGTTATGCGGCTGTAGAACTCGGTAAGCGGATCTTCGGAAGCTACATGAACAAAACCATTATGATTATTGGTGCGGGTAAGATGAGCGAGTTGACCGTGAAGCATTTGTATGCAAATGGTGCAAACAAAGTTATCGTTGTGAATCGCACGTTGGAAAGAGCTATGGATTTAGCCGGCAAATTTAGCGGTGTGGCTTGCACACTAGAGGAAATGCCGAAATATTTACCTGAGGTTGATATTATCATTAGCTCGACTGGAGCACCTGGATACGTTCTGACGAAGAAGGATATTCAAACTTATGTGCAAAAAAGAAAATCACGTCCGCTTTTCATGATGGATATCGCGGTTCCGCGGGATCTGGATCCTGAGATTAGTGGCTTGCCTAATGTGTTCCTCTACGATATTGATGATTTGGAGCATATTGTGGATAAGCATTTGCAGGAGAGAAAGAAAGAAGCGGCTAAGATTGAGGTCATGATCACGTCCGAAATCGCTGCCTTTGACCAATGGACGAAGACACTTGGCGTCAGTCCGCTGATTAGTGCTTTGCAAACGAAAGCGAATCAGATTCACGAAGAAACCATGGAGAACATGCTGAATAAGTTGACTGATTTGGATGAGCGTGAAATTAAGGTGATTCGCAAATTAACGAAGAGTATCGTGAATCAAGTGTTGCGTGATCCGATCTTACGAATCAAAGAGATGGCAGGAGAGCGCCATGGCGACGATGCTCTTGAAATTTTCACCAAGCTTTTCGCATTAGAAGATACGCTTAAACAACAAGAACAGGCAGATCAAATAGCACAAGAGCTGGAGTTAGGCTTTAACAAAGTGGAAAGTAAACAAACGTTGGATGAGAAGCTGTCCGTTCGTAGTTTGCAAAACGCGGATATTCTAGCCCCATCTTGATAAAAAGGCGCTAACCGCCTAGGAGAGGTGCCATGGTTACACGTAGCTGGTTGTTTGATGCGATGATTTATATGTATGCCCTGAGCCTACTGTTTTACTTTTCGGATTTCGCCAATGCGAGCCGGAGCGCGAAACGGATGGGGACGGGGCTGCTTTTGTTTGTATGGGTTTTGCAAACTGCTTACTTGGCTATCAGTTTATACGGTCATTTGACGGAATGGGCTTTCGTACGATCTGATGTACTTTTTATGTTTTCGTGGCTGATTGTAACGATTTCATTGATCGTCAACCGTTTTTTTCGAATTGAATTGTTCGTTTTTTTTGTGAATGTACTTGGCTTTGCGATTCTTGCACTGAATATATTTGGAAATCCGCATGTCGTGCCGATCAAATCCGATTGGGACATCAATGATGAGCTATTATTCATTCATATTTCGTTAGCGATTGGCAGCTATGCCGCCTTTTCAGTAGCCGCAATTTTTTCAGGGATGTACATATTTTTACATGCAAGGTTGAAGAGTAAAAATTTCTCTCAGGCTGTTATGAGACTGCCATCTCTTGAGAAAATTGAACATTATACGTATTTGTCGGTCATTATCGGGGGGCCGTTGCTTCTAATGGCTTTAAGTCTTGGTGTGGTGTGGGTCGTGCTTGAAGGAAATCGCAATCTTCTCTATGACCCCAAAGTAATCAATTCTTTCTTCGTTTTGGCAGCCTATGCCTTTTACTTATTTCAACATAAATCCATGCGGATTTCGGGGAATAAGCTAGCTGTTTGGAATTTGGCAGCTTTCTGTATCGTCGTATTGAATTTCGTTGTTTCGAACCTTGTTTCTGATTTTCACGGGTGGATATGGAGCTAAATGGTTGGCAGCATCCTTTTCCCGTTATGATGAATTTAGCAAGACGCCGGTGCTTGATTGTTGGCGGAGGTCCAATAGCAGAACGAAAATTACGATCGTTACTTGCGGCTGGTGCCGAGGTGACGATTGTCAGTCCAGCGTTCACGGTTGGAATTCTAGAGCTGGGGCATCAACCGAATTTGATCGTGAAGAAACAGCCCTATGATGAAGCGATATGGTTAGCCCATGGTGAGGCACAATTCGCATTAGTCATTGCGGCGACGAACGATGCACAAGTCAATAGACAGATCGCACAGGATGCGAATGTGCATGATGTGCTCGTCAATATTGTAGATAAACCAGAACTAAGCTCGTTTATCCTACCTTCCGTTGTTCGTCGTGGCAAGTTGGTCATTACAGTCTCCACTGGTGGAGCTAGTCCATCAGCAGCGCGTAAGATTGCCAAAGAGATCGACAAGACCTATGGTGATGAGTATGAAATTTATTTGGATTTTCTCAGTGAAACTCGCTTGTTCATCCAAGAACGCGTGAAGGATAAAAAAGCAAGGCAGGGTCTATTTAAAGACATGCTGGCGTGGGATCTCATGCCTTTGATCCGAGAAGGCAAGTTTGAAGACTGGAAAGAGAAGTTCAACCTAGCCTTACATGGCGAAGCTTGGATGCAATCACAAGAGCAACAGGAAGTAGAGAGTGGACGGCCTTCTTGGTCTTTCATCAATGAGATTGGGCAGCACGTATAGGAGGCGGAGACGAATGAAAACGATAATTGTAGGGACAAGACAAAGTGCTTTAGCGCTGACTCAAACAGGACAAGCTGTTGAACTTTTGAAGCAGCTTGCTGCCGAACATGGTATCGAATGTCAATTTGAAATTAAGAAAATTGTTACGAAGGGCGATCGGATTCTGGACGTCACGTTATCCAAGGTTGGAGGTAAGGGCCTGTTCGTGAAGGAAATCGAACAAGCACTGACGGACGGCGAGATTGATATCGCCGTTCATAGCATGAAGGACATGCCTTTCGAGCTGCCCGAAGGTCTCGTTGTAGGCGCGATTCCCAAGCGCGAAGATCCGCGCGATGCATTGATCACGCGCGGCGGCAAATCCCTTGACGAGCTGCCGCAGGGCGCGCTCGTCGGCACAAGCTCGCTGCGCCGTGCAAGCCAGCTGCAGCATCACCGCCCGGACCTCCGGATCGAGTCGATCCGGGGCAATATTGATTCGAGGCTGCGCAAGCTCGAAGAAGAGAATTTCGATGCGATTATGCTTGCTGCCGCCGGTCTTCACCGAATCGGCTGGCAAGATCGCATCAGTGCCTACTTGCCGCCCGAGCTCTGCCTCCCTGCCGTAGGGCAGGGAGCGCTGTGCATCGAGTGCCGCGGCAACGACGCTTTCGTGCTGGACTTGCTGGGCAAGTTCCAGCACGAGCCAACGGCGCTCGCGGTGCGAGCGGAGCGGGCTTTCCTCGGCAGACTCAACGGAGGCTGCCAGGTGCCGCTCGGCGCATACGCGAGCGTTGAGCGCAGCAGCGGAGACGACATTCCGCTGCTGACCCTAACCGGGATGGTCGGGACGCCGGACGGCGTGACCATGCTCAAGGAGACGGCTTCCGGGAACGATCCGGAAGCGTTGGGCGCGTTAGTCGCAGAGAAGCTCATCGCACGAGGAGCCGAGAAGATTCTAGCTGAGGTGAGGGAGTGATGGCTGTGAACAAAGGAAGAGTTTTTCTTGTTGGAGCGGGTCCTGGAGATCCTAAGCTCATCTCGGTACGCGGGATGGAAGCGATCCAAAGAGCTGATGTCATCGTATATGATCGACTGGCGAATCCACGCTTATTGAAGCATCGTAGACCAGAAGCAGAACTCATCTTTGTTGGCAAGCTGCCGGATAAACATATTTTAAAGCAAGAAGAAATCAATCAGTTGCTTGTGGATTTGGCTTTGCAAGGGAAGATCGTAACACGTCTTAAAGGTGGAGATCCGAGTGTATTCGGTCGCGTTGGTGAAGAAGCCGAGCTGTTGGCAGATAACGGGATAACGTATGATATTATCCCAGGAATCACCTCCTCGATTGCTGTTCCAGCTTATGCGGGTATTCCTGTCACACATCGCGATTTCACGTCGTCCGTTGCGATTGTAACGGGCCATGAGTATCCGAATAAAACGTATTCCAGCTTAAACTGGGAGCATCTGGCCAAAGCGATTGGGACGATGGTGTTCCTGATGGGCGTTGCCAATTTAGAGCAAATATGCCGTGAGTTAATTCGTTGTGGGAAGCCGCCAGAAATGCCTGTTGCCTTAGTGCGATGGGGAACATGGGCGGATCAAGCGACGATTACAGGTACACTTGCAGATATCACAGAAAAAGTAAGAGAAGCGAACTTCAAATCTCCAGCCGTCATCATCGTGGGTGAGGTAGTTAAACTTCGTGAGAAGCTGGCTTGGATGGAGAAGAAGCCGCTGTTTGGCAAGAGAGTACTTGTCACGAGAGCTCGGAGTCAAGCGAGTGAACTTGTGGATCTGATCGATGATTTGGGTGGAGAACCCGTCGAATTCCCAGTCATTCGTTTACAGCCGCCAAGTCGCCAAGAAGCTAGGCAAGCATTGGATCTCGCATTAGAGAGACTTCAGGAGTTTGACTGGATTGTGCTAACGAGTGCAAATGGTGTTGAATTCTTTTTCCGCAGACTGCGTGAATTAGGTATTGATGTTCGCAGAATGGGGAACGCACGAATTGCTGCAGTAGGTCCTAAGACCGCTGAGGCGCTCGCTGAGCGTGGTATCATCGCAGACGTCCTACCGGCTAAGTATCATGGGGAAGGTATCCTAGATGCCATTCAAGGGGATTTGAACGCAGGTCAGAAAGTGTTGCTGCCGACAGCAGATTTAGCACGTGAATATTTACCGTCTAAATTAAAGGAGCTCGGCCTCGAAGTTACTGAAGTGGATGTGTACGAGAATGTACTGACCACCGATGACGGAGAAGAGATTATTCATCTTTTGCAGAATCAAAGCATTCATATCATTACTTTTACAAGTTCATCGACCGTTACGAATTTACTTGAAGCGCTAAAGCAACTCGGTATGGAAGATCCGTTATCGTTGTTGCAAGGCGTGGAAATCGCAGTTATTGGTCCCAAAACGGCAGAGACTGTCTTACAAGCAGGACTGTCGATCACATATACGGCTGAAGAAGCAACAGTGGCTTCTTTGGTACAAAGCATGATTCAAGGAGGCGGAAATCCATCATGAGTTTTCCAATCGTTCGTAACCGCCGCTTACGCGGAAATGCAGCCATTCGTAATCTTGTTCGTGAGAATCAAGTGACAGTGAACGATGTCGTTCAACCGATCTTTGTTACTCATGGTACAAATGTAAAGTCAGAAATTGCCTCGATGCCTGGTGTGTATCATTTCTCACTCGATCGTGTGAAAGAGGAAATCGATGAAATCACGCAATTGGGTATCCAAGCGATTCTCTTGTTCGGTGTACCTGATTATAAAGATGCAACCGGAACATCCGCATTCATGGATGACGGTATCGTACAGCAAGCAACGCGCTTTATTAAAGAGCTCAACCCTAACTTGCTGATTATCGCAGATACGTGTTTATGTCAATTTACCGATACAGGTCATTGCGGCGTCATTCATCACCATCCGATTACAGGGCAAGCAGATGTCGCGAATGATCCTTCTCTGGAACTACTCGTTCGTACAGCTGTCTCCCAGGCCAAAGCAGGTGCGGATATTATCGCTCCGTCCAATATGATGGATGGTTATGTGCAAGCCATTCGTGCTGGACTTGATGAAGCTGGTTATGAGAACACGCCGATCATGGCATATTCCGTCAAATATGCTTCGGCCTACTACGGGCCGTTCCGTGATGCTGCGCATTCCACACCGCAATTCGGTGATCGGAAAACGTATCAAATGGATCCGGCTAACGGTCGTGAGGCCCTTCGTGAAGCGTCAAGCGACGTCATCGAGGGAGCAGATTTCTTAATGGTGAAGCCAGCGCTCGCTTACATGGACATTATCCGCATGCTGAAGGATAACTTCGACTTGCCAGTTGTCGCTTATAATGTGAGTGCAGAGTACGCCATGGTGAAGGCTGCTGCTCAGCAAGGTTGGGTGAATGAAGAAGCGATTGTGATGGAAACGATGACAAGCTTCAAACGTGCAGGAGCAGATATTATCCTGACCTATTTCGCTAAAGATATCGCTCGCTACTTGCAAAAGTAAGGAGATCATGAACCATTTGTCCTCTGTGATGTACAACGGAGTCCGGGTGGTTCTTTTGTCATACTTTTGTCGCAATAGGTAAGCTTACCTTGGTTGTGAGAGGGGTATAATTAGGGCATAATGGATGAGAATAGATGGAAACAAGAGGAAGGTGCCTCATGAGTTATAACGATAATTTTATTAAAGCATGCCGGAAAGAAAAGGTTGATACGCTGCCTGTGTGGTATATGCGTCAAGCGGGTCGCTACGACCCGGACTACCGTAAGATCAAGGAAAAGTACTCCTTGTTAGAAATTTGTCAGCAACCAGAACTTGCTGCTGAAGTAACGATGATGCCGATCAAAAAGCTTGGCGTAGATGCCGCGATTTTGTATTCGGATATTATGAACCCAGTGGCTTCGTTGGGTGTTGATTTTGATATTGTGAAAGATATCGGTCCTGTGATACATACGCCGGTTCGTACGGCACAAGATGTTGAACGACTTCGTCCAATTGATGTGGAGAAGGACTTGTCCCACATTCTTCAAACGATTCGTATTTTAGATAAAGAATTAGAGGTTCCGTTGATTTCGTTTGCAGGTGCGCCATTTACGATCGCCAGCTATTTGATTGAGGGCAGACCCTCCAAGAGCTATATTCGTACGAAGCAAATGATGTATTCTGAACCAGCAGTCTGGTTCGCCTTAATGGATAAGCTTGGGGATATGGTTATCACGTATCTGCGTGCACATATCGCTAATGGGGCGAAAGCTGTTCAAGTATTCGATAGCTGGGTGGGGGCACTCTCTCCAGCTGATTTCGACGTCTACGTACGTCCAACGATGATGCGGATTTTCAAAGAGTTATCGGATTTGAAAGAACCGAAGATTTATTTTCCTGGTGTAAGTTCAGGTGAATTGCTGCCGTATCTGACAACGATTCAAGCGGATGTGGTTGGTTTGGATTGGCGTGTACCGATTTCTGTTGGTCGTGAAAGATTACAGAACCGATATGCGGTGCAAGGGAACTTAGATCCCTATATTCTAACAGCGCCGATGAGTGTGATTGAAGCGCAAGCGAAAGCGATTATGGATGAAGGGATGAAGCAGCCAGGTTTTATTTTCAACCTAGGACATGGATTATTCCCAGAAGCATCGTTGGAGAAATTGAAAGAATTAACAACGTTTGTTCATTCCTATTCGCATTCCGTTTTAACCCAGCAAGCTGGAAAGAGTGGTGTTTAACATGACCAAAACACGCATTGGTGTCTTAGTGATGTCGTACGGTACGCCGGAAAGTCTAGATCAAGTTGAAGCGTACTATACGCATATCCGTCGTGGTCATCCGCCGACCCCTGAGCAATTGCATGAATTAACGACGCGTTATGAGGCTATTGTCGGTGGCTTCTTCCCGCTGCGTGAAAATACGAATAAACAAGTGAAAGGGCTCGAAGCTACGCTTCGTCAAGAGCATCCTGAGCTTGAATTTGTCTGCTACCAAGGCCTAAAGCACGCTCAGCCATACGTAGAAGATGGTGTTGAGCAAATGGTTAAAGACGGCATCACAGAGGCTGTAGGGGTCGTTCTAGCGCCTCATTACTCGACGATGAGTGTTGGTGGTTATGTGAAGAGAGCGAAGGATAAGGCGGAAGCGTTAGGTCTTAAGATGACTTTCGTTCTGGATTATCACCTCCATGGAAAGCTGCTGGATGCTCTGCAAACACGTGTAGAGAAAGCTTTGGGGAAATTTGCTGAGGCGGATCGGGATAACGTGAGAGTCATCTTTACAGCGCATAGCTTGCCTGAGAAAATTCTGGAAATGAAGGATCCGTACCCAGATCAATTGCTAGCTACCTCCAAAGCGCTTGCTGAGCGGGTTGGTCTTACGAATTGGCAGTTTGGTTGGCAAAGTGCGGGCCAGACAGCAATGACATGGTTAGGTCCAGACATTATGGATGTCATGCGTACGATTAAACAAGAAGAAGGCGTGGATAAGATACTCCTCTGTCCAATCGGTTTCGTTTCCGATCATTTAGAAGTCCTTTATGATATCGATATTGAAGCGCAAGGGCTGGCGAAAGAGCTAGGCGTTCATTTGGAACGTACAGAGTCGCTCAACACGGATCCTCTATATATGGAAACCTTAAGTGATGTTGTCTACAAGAAATGGCAAGAGGCAGCTGGTTCACAATGAGTAACAACGTGCCTCATTATATGATTATTGGCGGGGGTATTACGGGGTTAAGTGCTGCTTTTTATTTGAAAAAACTGATGACGGAAGCTGATGGTGGAGGTGCCCCCTTTCGTATTTCTGTTGTCGAGAAATCACCGTCATTTGGCGGGAAAATTCATACGATTGAGCGTGACGGCTTTGTAATTGAAAAGGGGCCAGATTCCTTCCTAGCTCGTAAACGTCCGATTATTGATTTGGCTTATGATTTAGGAATGGAAAATGAGCTGACAGGTACGAATCCGAAAGCGAAGAAAACTTACATCGTTCGCGGGAGAAAGCTGCATCGTATGCCTCCAGGCTTGGTTCTGGGAATTCCGACTCAAATGACACCATTTATGAAGACAGGCCTTATTTCACCACTCGGCAAGCTTCGCGCTGCGATGGACTTGATTAAACCGAAGCGGGATGTCACAGATGACGAGTCGCTTGGACATTTTCTGGAGCGCCGACTTGGTAAGGAAGTGCTTGAGCGTATTGTTGAGCCTCTGCTTGCAGGGATCTACGCCGGGGATACGTATAAATTGAGCTTGAAATCCACTTTCCCGCAGTTTCGGGCCATGGAGCAGAAGAACCGAAGTTTAATTCTTGGGATGATGGCAAGCCGCAAAAATGTGACCGAGGAAAGCGCGCATTTACCTGCGGCTGTTCGCAATTCAGTCTTTGTAACGTTTAAGCGAGGGCTCGAATCCTTAGTGACAGGTTTGGTTGATGCCATGCGTACTACCGTTGATTTACGTACAGGAGTTAGCGTTGTTTCGGTGTGTAGTGTGGATGGGGGACAAACAGAAGTAGTCTTTGAGGATGGTCAGCGTGAGCTCGTTGACGGGGTCATCTTGACGACGCCAACGTATCAAGTGGCGAAGCTGCTTTCGGAGCTGCCAGCTGCAAGCAAGCTAGCAAAGATTGATTATATATCGGTAGCTAATGTGATTATGGCCTTCGATCGTAAAGATATTCCATTTGAACTGGATGCCTCTGGTTTCCTCGTTCCTAAGCATGAGGGCTATACCATTACAGCGTGTACGTTAACCTCAGCGAAGTGGCTGCATGCTGCTCCAGAAGGCAAGGTGCTGCTTCGTTGTTATATTGGTCGTTCTGGTGAGCAGGAATGGCCAGCATGGTCCGATGAGCAATTAATCAGTAAAGCACGGCATGATATAGCTGATCTGCTTGATATTACAGCTGAACCTGGTTTTGTTGAAGTGACGAGGTTGATGCATTCCATGCCGCAATACCCTGTTGGCCATTTAGAGGCGATCGCGAATTTCAAAAAAGAACTAACTGCAGCCATGCCGCGAGTACTGGTCACGGGGGCAGGGTTTCATGGCGTAGGACTACCTGATTGCATACGGCAAGGAAAAGAAGCGGCAAATCAGCTTGCTGATCTTGTTCTAACACGATAATATTATCGGAGCTTAGTCAACTCCAAAGTGAATTCACTGGCTGAGATGGTCAAGATTTTCTTCTCTTCGAGATCACGTATGACTTGCATGAGCGTTGATTTCTGAACCCCAGCTAGCTGGGAGATTTCATCAAAGTTAAGGACAAGCTTAATGACGATAGTGGTGCCTTTACGCAGACCGTGCGAGTTCGCCATTTTGATCAAACTTTTAATGACGCGTGTTCTTGCATCTACGAAGGTTAAATCATAGACTTGTTGATTCGTATCGCGTAGACGATTACTAAGTTCTTGCATGATACCTAGGCTAATGTCAAAATGATTACGAAGCAGTTCAAGGAAGCTTTGGCCGGTTATTGTTAGGAGTGTGCATTCTTCTAAGGTTTGAGCTGAGGCAGAACGTGGTTTGCCATCAATGAGAGACAGCTCGCCGAAGCTTTCGCTGGTTTTGCAGATCGACAGTATTTTTTCCTCACCTGCTTGGCTTGTTGTATAAATTTTAACGGAACCGCTAAGTACCATATAGAAGACAGAACCGATTTCTTTTTCTTGAAAAAGGATCGTGCCTGCTTTATAAGTACGTCTTGTACAAATCTCAATAAGGGCGTTCAATTGATGCTCGCTAAGTTGGGCAAATAAAGGAACTTTCTTGATATGCTCTAGCATAGGTTGTACCGCCTTTATAGGTAGTTAATGGTAGGATATGACCTTATTTTATCACAAGATCACGTCATCGGGGGCTAAATAATGGTAAATTCGAGCAGAATCGACAAACTGTCAGCGGCTGCTTTCCAAGAATCAAGAAAGTTGATTCCTGGAGGAGTCAACAGTCCAGTTCGTGCTTTTAAATCGGTGGGCTTAACACCGTTATTCATGGAGAGTGGATCTGGCGCGCGAGTAACGGATATTGATGGAAATACGTTTATTGATTATGTGGGTTCATGGGGACCACTCATCGTAGGTCATGCTCATCCAAAGGTTTTGGAAGCGATCCACGCTACAGCAATTAAGGGGACAAGCTTCGGAGCACCGACGTTGCTCGAAACTGAGATGGCAAAGCTTGTTATTGAACGCGTACCGTCCATTGATATGGTTCGCATGGTCAATTCGGGGACAGAAGCTACCATGAGTGCGTTGCGCCTAGCTCGTGGATTCACGAAGCGCGACAAGATCGTGAAATTCGAAGGAAGCTATCATGGGCATGCGGATGCTTTGTTGATTAAGGCTGGGTCTGGGGTTGCTACACTTGGATTACCAGATAGTCCTGGTGTACCAAACAGCGTAGCGTCTAACACCATTACTGTGCCTTATAATGATTTGGATTCCGTGAAGCTTGTTTTTGAAAAGTTTGGAGAAGAAATTGCCGCGCTTATCGTTGAACCCATTGCAGGGAATATGGGGGTTGTTCCTCCAGCAGATGGCTTCTTGCAAGGTCTGCGTGACATTACTAAGCAGTATGGCTCCTTGTTGATTTTTGATGAGGTTATGACCGGTTTCCGCGTGCATAAGAACTGTGCACAAGGTTTATACGGCGTAACCCCTGATTTAACATGTCTAGGTAAAGTTATCGGCGGCGGGCTTCCTGTAGGTGCTTATGGCGGCCGTTTAGACATCATGGAGCAGATTGCTCCTGCGGGTCCGATTTACCAAGCAGGTACGTTATCGGGTAACCCACTTGCCATGGCAGCTGGTTTCGCAACGTTGTCCTTACTAGGCGAGCCGAATGTTTATGAGGAACTGGAACGCAAGTCAGCTAGACTAGAAGCAGGCTTTGCTGCGAATGCTGCTGAATTCGGTATTGCCAGCACGATCAATCGTGTAGGCTCCATGGTTTGTCCGTTTTTCACGGAGATGGCAGTCACCAACTACGACACAGCCAAAACATCCGACCTTGGCCGATTTAATGCCTATTTCGGTAACCTATTGGATTTAGGTGTTTCCGTTGCACCTTCGCAGTTTGAGGGGATGTTTGTGTCTACGGTGCATTCCGATGCGGATATTGAAACAACGATTGAGGCTCATCGCGAAGCCTTAAAACGTTTATAAAATTAAGAAAGAGGCAGCCCTCCGTAGAATGTTCTACGTGAGGGCTGCCCTTTTATTAAAGGTCATGTGCTCCAGGCAAATAGATGGATACTATACATTTAAATTTTGGGATTATCCGCTCAAACGCAGAATAGATGGATTTCTTCCAGTTAATTTTATCCATTTTACCCAATCGGAACAAAAGAGGCATTTTTAACTGCATATTTTACAGTTATATCGAGTTTTCGAGGAAATATATCGTAATTAGCTGTATATTTTCCAGTTAGCACAATTGTGCGACCGGTATGGATGCAGGGATGAGGGTCGCGGAAATAGGAGCGTACATGGGACGCAGAAAAGGGATGCGAACACTGAAATGCCGCTCAGACGATGTTTATCGCTTCTTGGTGGTGCTAGTGCTATGCTCCTCCTTCTCCAAGCTTTGAACGATATGTTAGCCATAACAATTCGTGTGGCAACTAGATGTACCCGCAAAAAAAACCAACTAACATCCGAAAAAATAAGATGCTAACTGGTTTTTTAACTAGGATAGAACGTTCTAGTTCGGTTTAGCTGTTGGAGAAGTAGATGTAGATGTGTTAGGTGAAGTCTCTGTTCCATTCGTTGCAGGTTTCGGTGTGGGACTCGGTGTAGGCGACGTTGTTGTGGTCGTCGTTGGCTTCGTAGTACCCGTGTTATTTCCACCTGTATTATTCCCACTACTTGGTGTTGGTGTAGGCGTTGGAGTCGGTGTAGGGTTGCCTGTATTTGTTGGTGTTGGGCTAGTTGTATTCGTCGGTGTTCCAGTTGACGGCTTATCCGTCGAGTTCGGCTTCGTCGAGTCGGTAGTTGAAGACGACCCGCCAGCTTTGCCAGATTCTGCTGTGTTTTCTGGTTTAACAGATGGTGTTGGTGTTGCTTTCGGCGTTGGTGTAGGTAATTTACCTTGCGCCTTCAGTTCTGCTTGTTCTTTCAAGAATTCGGGGTGAGTTGAAGCACCGCCTGCATCAATCGTCGTTAAGCCAGCCCAAATGTTCTTCACTTCGACTTTCTCAGGATGATCGAATACTAAGAAAGCTGAAGGTAAGCGACGCTCGCCATAACGGCTAGATGGTTTTGTAATGAGTGCATTATTATAAACCATTTCAGAAGATGCTCCGCCATCAAGGAATCCAGCGTTGATGACATCGTCTTCTAAGAAAAGATCCTGAACTTCTTTCAGTGTAGCACCAACACTTGATGTTTGACGGCCATCAATGACGATAAAGATAACCGTACCGTCAGCTTTTTGTCCAACTGCTGTACGCGGTGCACGTCCCCAGCCGCCATCACCGCTTGTAATAAGCGGTTTACCGTTCGCGATAACTCGTGGATAGAAGGAAACTGCTTCAGAGACGCCAAGTTTCAGTAATTCGTTAATCGTATATTTTCCGATAATGAGTGTTCCTTCGTTCGTGAAACCAACAATTTGTTGCGGGTTGCTTCCCTCTTGGTCGGTATAAAGAATTTCTCCACCGGACATAATAGCACCGATTGGGGCAAATCCGTTTCCAAGGCCGTCAGGATCATTGAAGCCACCGCCATTGACACCGGCAACAGCACCTGTGCGTTGAACCATGGCTGTAATTCGTTCACCCTCACCTTGTTTGGAAGGAACAACAACACGGATTGATCGTGGATCATATACATACATTCGTTTACCCTTCCACAGGGTGCCTGAAATATCTTCTACTTTGACGAGACTCTCAATGGGGCGGTTTGTATTAAACTGAACAGCCTCAATATCTTGTTTCTCGATCGAGTTAACTTCCGTTAAATTCTGCATTTCGAGAACCATTTGATCTCGACGCTGTGCACCTACAAAGATCCAGGCCCAGTCGCGGTGCTGCGTTGTTATGACGGTTTTGGCCAAATACTCACGAATGAATGTCCCTGGCGGGGTTAGAAATAGAAAGCTAGAACTTAAAAATGTACATACTGCTATAACGAGTAAAGTCCGCTTCAGCCAACTATAATTCCGAAAATGATTTGCAATTGAACTACCCAAGGTAAACCTCTCCTGCTCTATTAATAAAATGATAGAAAATGTCGAAAAAAAACAATACAAGAATAATAGTATCATATTTTTGCATGCAAATGGTAATGGTAATTGTTAAAATAAAGTGTACTTCATCCCTCTTTCTTAAGGAGCTCGTTCTAACTATGAAACGTTATTACTTTTTTGATTTCCCAAT
This sequence comes from Paenibacillus sp. LjRoot56, assembly GCF_964253335.1. NCBI lineage: Bacteria > Bacillati > Bacillota > Bacilli > Caryophanales > Paenibacillaceae > Paenibacillus > Paenibacillus sp. LjRoot56. The sequence continues at coordinate 388,329 of NZ_CAXURV020000003.1, read as the reverse complement.
CGACCTTATGGCGATTGTTTTTGTATTTCTACTCATTCTGCTAGCAATCTTTCTATCATTTCGTAAAGGCTTGAAATCATGATTACTTGGTCGCGCAATGGAGAATGGTTGGAGTTACCGCTTCCGAATGAGCAATGGAAACCGCTTAAACCTGGCGCTGTTGAAGAATTAGCGGCTTATCTGCCGGTGCCTCGCAAATTTTTCTTGCGATTAGCTTCCCAGGGATTTATTCGCATAGACAATAATACGATTCAGCTTAAGGTTTTTCCTCAGGAAAAGGCGGCGTTTAAACCTGAATCTTACCCATTAGACGTTTTATTTGAAGATGAGTTCACTCTAGTCGTGAATAAACCAGCTGGTAAGTCTGTCCATCCATCTGAAGCTGGTCAAGGAGGGACACTTGCCAATGCGGTAGCTCACTATTATGAAGCGACAGGACAAGCATGCGGCGTTCGGCATATACATCGTCTAGATCAAGATACGACGGGCGTTGTACTTTATGCCAAAAATGAATGGGCGCATGTCCTATTAGATGAGGCCATGCGAGAAAAACAAATCGATAGACGCTATATTGCGCTAGCTCATGGAATTTTCAAAGAAAAAGAAGGATGGATTGATGAACCGATCGGCAAGGATCGTCATCAGCCAGGGAAGCGAAGAGTGGCTCCCAATGGGGATCAAGCAGTTACACATTACCGTGTCGTTCAACAAATGAAAGCAGGGGCACTCGTGGAAGTGGAGCTAGAGACGGGCAGAACACATCAAATTCGAGTCCATCTCAGCCATTTAGGGCATCCACTCGTAGGTGATACTTTATATGGAGGTTCTTCACGTTTGTTTCAACGACAAGCCCTGCATGGAGAACGACTTCTATTTAAGCATCCGATCACGCAAAATGAGGTCGTTGTACAAGCACCGTATCCACTAGATTTCAAGATGTTGTTGGATCAAATGTCAATGAATTAAAAATGTAGTCATGCCTGGCCTCATCCACCCATATACTTTTAGAGACAATCAAGTATATCACCCAACAATTCGGAGCTGCTTTATGTTTCGAATTAACGGAAGGGAGGATTCATTCGGTGTCTGAACAACAACCAGGGTTACGCTTTGATATTTATGAACGTGTGCATTTGCAGGAGAATTTGGCAGCTATACAAGAATTGAATGAGGTAGAATTGCTTCCGCATATTCAAGTAATAACGCTGGATGATCAAGCGATCTTAAAGGGGAATCTACTACTTACAGGTAACTACTTTAGTGAAGAAGGCGGCAGCCCTCGCACGCTTGAGCATTTAATTCCTGTTGAAATTACGCTACCCTTGAATCGCATTCATCGTGTAGAAGATATTCAGGTGGAGATCGAGAATTTTGATATCGACCTTTTATCGGCACGAAGTCTAAATGTAACTGGTGTACTATCCTTGCAAGGTGTAGAAATGGTTTCTGTGCCGCAAGAAAGCTGGCGAGAGGAAGAAGAGGTTACTTTTGTCCATCAAATTGAGTACCCGCGCTCCGAGCCCATCATGCCTTACGCATCAGAATCTACACCAGCACCTACACCAGAACCTACACCAGCACCGTTTGTTCAAGAACCACAGGTTCAACCAGTTCAACAAGTTCAACAAGTGATTCAACCACCACCAGCACCAACACCAACACCTGTTCTTCCTACACCTTTACCTACGCCAACACCAACGTTGATTGCAGCTGCACCAGAACCAACCGTCGTTGCGTCTCAGCCTGAATCCTTTTCGGGAGACGACACGGTAGGTGTGGAATTTGAACAAATCGAGCTGAAAGTGACTCCGCATGCTGATAGTACCGTCGTTACGGAGGAAAAAAAGGAACTGAAAGTTGCCTTTGGCAAGAAGGCAACGGACGCCGTGGAGGTTAACCCGTATGGCATCAAATCGCTATTATCTAAGGCAGGCACGTATCTTTCCGACAAGCGGCTTGCGGAAGCTGAGGCGCAAGCGGCTCTTGAGGCGGAATCGCGGATAGATGCAGTAGAGTGGCGGCGATTATTCCTTCAGAGCAGATCGGAGTCACAAGAGTTCAGGAAGCTCAAACTATGTATCGTTCAGAAGGACGACACCTTAGAATCCATCGCGAAGCGCTATCAGCTGACAACGCGTGAGCTTCAATTGATGAATCGTCTAGGCGATCAGGATATTGTTGTGGGGCAAGTTATTTATTTACCCAAATAAATAATGATACATAGGCAAGAGCTTCTGGCTGCTGATAGCGGCTGGGGGCTCTTTATGTTTGATCTCGTATAAATTCCACCGTTTCATCCAATACTAGAAAATAATCCTTATAATAGGCGTCGAAATTATTGACTATGTGTCGATAATTCGATATCATATAGTGTAACTCATTTTCAAACCAACATATGGAATTGCAAAGATAGGGAGTAGTAGTCGGAACGCCCTTCAGAGAGTGGAACTGCAGCGCTGAGAGGTTCCTCAGGATACATCCGATCGAAGTCGCCCTGGAGCAGTAAATGTGAGTGCAATCGCCGAGTTTCATTTCTCGCCTGCATTAGCATTTTCCGGTCGCAGCCGTTATCTGTTTAAGTGTCATGTTATTTGCTATTGGGGCAAGTCGCATGAAATGAAGGTGGTACCACGGAAGCTATACCTTTCGTCCTTTTTGGGGCGAAAGGTTTTTTTGTGTTTATAACAACTAACCAGATATGGAGGTACTTTTATGACCGAAACGAAGTTACAAACGGAAATGCCTACCACGTACGACCCGAAAGAAGCGGAGCGTAAATGGTACGACTACTGGATTAAGAATGAATTTTTCAAGGCAGGTAACCGTCCTGATGCGGAAACCTATACCATTGTAATACCGCCACCGAACGTAACAGGGATGCTGCACATCGGGCATGCACTAGATTTTACACTGCAAGATATTCTTATTCGTACGAAGCGGATGCAGGGCTTTGACACGCTGTGGCTGCCTGGTTCTGACCATGCTGGTATTGCTACACAAACACGTGTAGAGCAGAAGCTGCGCGAACAAGGACAAACACGTTATGATCTCGGGCGTGAGAAATTCTTAGAGAAGGTCTGGGAGTGGAAAGAATTATACGCGGATACGATTCGTGAGCAATGGGCCAAAATGGGCTTCTCGCTTGATTATTCACGTGAACGCTTCACATTGGATGAAGGGCTTTCGCAAGCGGTTCGTGAAGTTTTCGTAAGCTTGTTTGAAAAGGGTCTCATTTATCGCGGCAACTATATTATTAACTGGGATCCAGCGGCACGCACAGCACTTTCGGATATTGAAGTAGAATACAAGGAAGTTCAAGGTGCGCTGTACCATTTGAAATATGAAACAACAGACGGATCAGGTTCAATCGTTGTCGCTACAACGCGTCCTGAGACGATGCTGGGGGACACAGCGGTAGCTGTTCATCCGAAGGATGAGCGCTATAAGCATCTCATAGGGAAGTCTTTGCTGCTACCGATTGTTAACCGTGAAATTCCGATTATTGCAGACGATTATGTTGAAAAAGAATTCGGAAGCGGCGCGGTAAAAATTACGCCTGCGCATGATCCGAACGATTTCGAAGTAGGAAAGCGTCACAATCTGCCGCAAATTCTAGTTATGGACGAAACGGGAACGATGAACGCGAATGCCGGCCCATATCAGGGGCAAGACCGTTTCGAGTGCCGTAAGCAAATCGTTGCTGATTTGAAAGAGCAAGGTGTTCTAATCAAAATCGAAGAGCACGTTCATCAAGTTGGACATAGTGAGCGCAGCGGTGCTGTAATTGAGCCTTACTTGTCTACCCAATGGTTCGTGAAAATGCAGCCGCTCGCTGATCAAGCGATTGAAGCACAAAAATCAGGCAAGGGTGTTAATTTTGTACCCGATCGCTTCGAGAAAACGTATTTGAACTGGATTGAAAATGTGCGTGACTGGTGTATTTCCCGTCAACTATGGTGGGGTCACCGAATTCCTGCTTGGCACTGTGCGGATTGTGGTCAAATCACTGTAGCTCGCGAGGATGCTACTGCTTGCTCCCATTGTCAAAGTGCGAATCTTAACCAAGATAACGATGTACTGGATACATGGTTCAGCTCGGCGCTATGGCCTTTCTCCACTTTAGGGTGGCCGAATGATTCTGAGGATATGAAGCGTTTCTATCCGACGAGTGTCCTCGTTACTGGTTACGATATCATTTACTTCTGGGTCGCTCGGATGATTTTCCAAGGACTCGAATTTACGGATCAAATTCCATTTAAAGATGTGCTCATGCATGGACTTGTTCGTGATTCAGAAGGACGCAAAATGTCCAAATCGCTCGGAAACGGCGTTGATCCGTTGGAAGTGATCGAGAAATACGGCGCGGATGCGATGCGCTATATGATTTCTACGAGCAGCACGCCGGGTCAAGATTTGCGCTTCCGTTGGGAGCGAGTTGAGCAAGCTCGTAATTTTGCCAATAAGATTTGGAACGCATCTCGATTTGCTCTGATGAATTTGGAAGGCGTAAACGCAGCAGATATTGATTTGACAGGCTCATTAGGGACAGCGGATCGGTGGATATTGCATCGTTTGAATGAAACCGTTCGTGATGTGACTCGTCTAATTGATAGCTATGAGTTCGGCGAAACCGGCCGTCTACTTTATAACTTCATCTGGGATGATCTCTGTGACTGGTACATTGAGTTCAGTAAACTGAGCTTATATGGTACGGATGCAGCGGCGAAAAAGCAGACACAATCGGTTCTAGCTTATGTATTAGATCAAACGCAACGTTTGATTCATCCGTTCATGCCATTCATTTCTGAGGAAATTTGGCAGCACTTGCCGCATGTTGGGGACACGATTACACTCGCGGCTTGGCCGACTGAGAATGTCGCTTTCGAAGCGCCGGATGCGATTCGGGAGATGGAGCTTTTGATGGAAGCGATTCGTTCCGTTCGTAATATCCGTGCTGAAGTGAATGTGCCGATGAGTAAGAAAGTTGAGCTCTTGATCAAACCAGCTAGTGCAGAGACACAGGACATTCTCAGCAAAAATGAAGAATATCTGAAACGTTTCTGTAACACGTCTCTTCTTGAAATTGACCTTACAATGACAGCACCTGACAAAGCAATGACATCGATTATCACGGGGGCAGAGCTTTACTTGCCATTAGCGGGCTTGATCGATATCACGCAAGAGCTTGCACGCTTGGACAAAGAGCTGCAATCCTTACATGGTGAAGTTGAGCGCATCGAGAAGAAACTGGGTAATGAAGGTTTTGTAGCTAAGGCGCCAGCCAAAGTCATCGAAGAAGAGAAAGCCAAGCTTGCTGATTATGCAGACAAACGGGATAAAGTTATCGCTCGATTAGCGGAGTTAAAGGCATAAGGAACGTAAATTATACGATTGCCTAGGTTCGTCTACTTGGCGATTCATATAGTAAAAGAGGATGAGAACAATGAATGAAATCAAGAACACTGCGGGTGAATTCCAATCCGCACAGGAAGCCATTGATTGGATCGTTGGACGGATGGAGAAGCTCGGCATGAAGCCGGGCCTCCAACGTATGCATCTACTTATGGAGAAGTTGGGTAACCCCGAACGTAGGCTGAAGTTCATTCATGTGGCCGGAACGAATGGAAAGGGCTCAACATGCGCTTACCTTGCTTCCGTGCTTCAAGCGTGCGGTTATGATGTGGGCACGTTTACGTCACCTTACTTGGTGAGGTATACGAACCGTATACAAGTCAATGGCGCCGATATTGAGGATGATGTACTGCTTCGTTTAGTGAATGAGATGAAGCCAATTGTGGATGAGATTGCAGTCACAGAGGTAGGCCCGCCAACCATGTTTGAAATTTCAACAGCATTGGCGATACTATACTTTGGTAAAGTGGCTTATCCCGATTATGTCGTATGGGAAACCGGACTCGGGGGAAGGCTGGATAGCACGAATATCGTGAATCCAATTGTTACCGTGATTACGAATGTCGGTCATGATCACATGGATATTCTGGGGGATACCCTAGAACTTGTTGCAGCTGAAAAAGCGGGTATTATTAAGGCAGGCGTGCCCGTCATTACAGCTGTGGAGCCTGCGGCGATTTGGAGCGTTATCGAACAAACGGCAAAGGGGAAGAAAGCGACACTATATTCACTTGGCGATCAATTTAACTTGACCGAAGTGAACAGTGAGCTAGATCATCAAAGTTTTCAGTTTAACGGACCATTTCGACCTATTCCGAATCTGTCGATTACATTGAATGGTGAACATCAATTGAAGAATGCTGCCGTAGCGGTCATGACACTTGAGGTTCTTCGTCAATATTACGCCACCATCGTGGAGGACGTAGATTTGCAGAAGGGGCTTGTGGGAACCAAATGGCCAGGTAGATTGGAAATGGTTTCACAGGAGCCGCGCATCCTTATAGACGGGGCTCATAACCCTGAGGGGGCTGCGACGCTAGCTGCAGCACTTCAGAATGTGTATACCTACAAGAAGCTTCACATGATGATTGGAATGCTAGCTACGAAGAATCATACAGGCTACTTAAGGCATATACTACCATTGGTGGATACGCTCATTATTACAGAGGCAAATTTTCATAAAAAAGGGGATGCTTACCTTCTCGCTGAAATTGCAAATGGTCTGCTTCGAGAGATGAATCTCGAGATAGATGTTGTTGTAGAACGCGATTGGAAGCAAGCTCTAACCTTATTAACAAATAGAACTGAGCAGGATGATCTGGCGGTCGTATCCGGCACGCTGTATTTAATCTCTGATGTTCGTTCTTGGATAACCTATCAAACCGATTCTGAAAAAGGATGGTGAGAACGGCGTGAGTCAAGCAGAACACGTACATTTTATAGGAATCGGCGGATACGGCATGAGTGCCATTGCCAAAGTCATGCTCGAAATGGGATACCGTATTTCGGGGTCAGATCTTGCACAACAAGAGCTTACAGATAAACTGAAAGCTAAAGGTGCTAGAGTCTTTATCGGCCATGAGGCAACGAACGTATCGGGAGCCGATTTGGTTGTATACTCGACAGCATTAGCCAAAGATAATGTGGAAATGCAAGCGGCAGAGCAAATGAACATTCCGATTATTCATCGCTCACAAATGCTGGGAAGGCTGATGAATGAACGCAAAGGGATTGCCGTAGCAGGCGCCCACGGGAAGACAACAACGTCCTCCATGATTGCTTTGGTCATGGAGATTTGCGGCACGGATCCAACGTATATTATCGGTGGAGAAATTATGAATGTAGGCAGCAATGCCAAAGCTGGCAAAGGAGAGTATGTTGTTGCGGAGGCCGATGAAAGCGATGGCACCTTCTTGCAATATCACCCAACTCTTGCGTTAGTGAACAATATCGAAGCTGACCATTTGGAGAATTACAATGGCGATTTCGAAAACTTGAAGAAAGCATACAAACAATTCTTGAGCCAAGTTAGACCTGGCGGAAAAGCGATTGTATGTCAGGATGATGAATTCCTACGTGAAATGATTCCGGAAATTCAAAGTCAAGTGATTACGTACGGGATTGAGACGAAAGCGGATTATATCGCACGTGACATCTCACTAGGTGATCGCAAGGTAACCTTTACGGTTGAGTTTAATGGTTCAACACTTGGCCAAGTCAGCCTGTCAGTGCCTGGTAAACATAACGTATACAATGCACTTGCGACACTGATTACTTGCTTGGAAGCAGGACTATCTTTCGAGAACATTGCGGAAGCAATTCAGGAGTTTCGTGGTGCAAAGCGTAGATTCCAAGTACTCGGAGAAGTTGAGAACATCTTGGTCATTGATGATTACGCGCATCACCCGACAGAAATTCAAGCAACGATTTCTGCTGCGAAAGCAACAAGAAAGCGGATCATCGCTGTGTTCCAGCCGCAACGCTATACGCGAACCTACTATTTGTTCGAGCAGTTTAGCCGCTCCTTCTTAGAAGCGGATGAAGTGATCATTACGGATATTTATTCACCGGCAGGCGAACAACGGATTGAAGGTGTTGACTCTGTTAAGCTAGTTGAGTTGATACGCAGCAACAGCAACCCGAATGTTCAGCACATTGCCACACGCGAAGAAGTACTAACGTATTTGGTAGACCATGTTCAACCTGGTGACCTCGTTCTCACAATGGGCGCAGGAGACATCTGGAAAGCAGCGGATGGGTTGGCTAAATCGCTGCGCATGAAATACGAATCACATACCTAGAGAGAAGATCGCTTGAGCCGAAGGGCTGGAGGCGGTCTTTTTTTCTTGAATAAATCATAATATGGTTCTCTCTCTCATACTCTAGTAACAGAAGATTGGGACAAGATAATACGGCATTGTACCCGTTTCGGGATATATATGATGAGGAGTGAGGGAAGAGAATGAACAAAGGTAGAATCACATATCGCTTCGACCCTAAGGCAGGGGCAGAGTCCACACGCAGAGCAGCCAGGGTGCATGAACAAGAAGAGAACGTCATTCCGCTCTATCAAGAAGAGTATAAAGTTATAGAACCGAAGATAGATCGCAGCCCGAAAGAAGTAACCCCATATGATCAAGCAGAAAGAGAGCAAGTAGAGTCATTATTTGAACCGCATGCGTTGAATACGTTCACTACTGATTTTGGTAGCTGGCATAGCCAGATTGAATCAGAAGGTGAGCGTGTAGAACGCATCATTCGGGAAACCCAAATATCTCGTGAACAGCAGAATTCTCCAATTCCAACAACGGTTATTCGACAAGAGAGGGAGCCTGAGCCTGCACCTGCGGACAATCGAGAGGAATGGTCCAATTGGACTTCCAAAGAGCCTTACCGGGATCCGGGGACTGGAACTCGGTATGCGAAGTCGACCGGTGCGCCGTGGATTCGCATAGCAACATCTGTAGCGGGGGCAGTGGTAACGGGAATCGCATTCGGTTTCTTCGTGCTTTCCATGTTCTCTTCGGATCGAGATACGAGCACGAGTATAGTGACATCGAATCCTACCAAAATTACGGTGCCATCACCTAATACGCAATCCGCTGCCTCCACGACCAAAACACAAACGGGTACAGGGGATGTAGCTCTCCCAGCTACAACAGCAGCTGTTACTGCTGTGCAGATTCCCGCTAAATCATATACATTTTTGCAAAATGGAGTGTTCAGTTCGCTTCAAGGCGCTCAGGCAGTTCAGGATTCACTCAATAAAAAGGGTCTTGCTTCCGCGATGGATAATTCCGATAAGCTTACTGTGTTTGTAGGCTTTGCAAAGACGAGAGACGATGCCATTGCCTTGAGACAAGGTGTGGAGGCTACGGATAAAACGATTGAGGTTTTTATGAAAAATGTGGATTTCCCAGCGGTAACGGGCATTCGTTGGTCTGGCTCAAAGGCCGAATCCCTGCCCAATTATATTGCTGAGGGCGACAAGCTTGTGACCACAATGAGTGGATTGACGCTTGTCCATTTGGCTGAGACGAAGCCGACAGCACTTACGGATGTCTCTTTACAGTCGATTCGTACTTCGCATCAGGCACTAATCACGCTCGGTACGGGACTGACTAACGGGGCGGGTGATGATGTTAAGCCGTTGCTGACGAAGATGACAAGTGCGATCAATAGTGCCGTTCAATCGATGGAAGAATACAAGAAAACACCATCTCAGGCCTTGATGTGGCAAGCGCAGTCAGCCTTGATGCAGTACATTATTGCTCAGAAAAATCTTCTTAAGACGATTAGCGTAGCATAAGGAAAAAGCCGTGTACCCTGAACTCTACGGAGCCCGGGATACACGGCTTTCTTGTTACTTCGTGATGTAACGATCGAGCAGGGCGGCAATCTCAGCCCTTGTCATCGTTTGATCAGGCTTAAAGGAAGTGTCCGTTATGCCATTAATGATACCTTTATCCTTCAAAGTTAGGATGGCTGAAGCGCTCCACATGGACTTCGGTACATCATCGAATGCGGCTGTATACGTGGGTTGTGCAGTTGGTGATGTCATTTGTAGAAGCTGATTGAATAAATAAGCAACTTCCCCGCGCGTAATCGCCTGATTAGGTCGAATCGTCCCATCAGCATACCCTTGTAGTAAGTTTAATTTGGCCGCTTTGGCAAAAACGCCGCTTGCCCAATGGGAAGCAGATAAATCCGAATAGCTTTTCGAGGTACCAGTCCCACAGCCATACACACTGGAAGTTACACTTCCGGTCGTGCTGCAGACAGCCGGCAGCTGGCTGAAGGTAAATACGCGATCCATCAGTATAAGGAACTCTGCTCTCGTAAGCGCACGGTCTGGTTCGTAATTGTTGCCGACGCCTTCGACAATACCTTTATTCTTCATGCGAAGTACAGATGATCTGGACCAATGTACAAGCACGTCAGTAAAAAGAGGTGGTTCATAGCTGCTAATCCCATTGGCGATGCCGATGGCCATCTTTGAGCGCATAGCGCTACTAGCAAGCAAGGCAGCATCACTAGCATTCGTGAGAAAAGCTGTTTCTACTAGAATACTCGGAATGGTTCCCATTCGGGCCACGTAGACAGCGCTTGGTGTCAGCCCTAAGTCTTTGGTACCGGATTGCGCGAGTAATGCATCCTGCACACGCTGTGCCAAATCTTTACTGTAAGGCGTTAATTGCGTCATCGCACTGCTTGCTGGGTAATCTTCTTGTGGGGATGCATTGTCATAGTAGAGTACCATGGTTCCATTAGCTTTACTGCTCGAATGTGCGTTGGCATGAATGGATACGAATAAGTCAGCCTGCTGTTCATTCGTGAAGGCAACCCTTTCAGCGAGTGATAAGAAAGTGTCGTTGGTGCGTGTCATGACCACCTCGTAACCGCGTTCAAGAAGGGCTTGTCGAACCTTTAACGTGATGTCCAGATTGACATCTGTTTCACGGAGCCCACCAACACCAATTGCGCCAGGGTCACTTCCCCCATGCCCGGGATCGAGCACAACCTTGTAAGCGAATGCCTGGTAAGGGAATGAAATTGTAAGGAATAAAGTGAACAGAATAAGTCGTTTAAGTAGAGTCATAGTTGAAATTACCTCCGGTGACTATCTTACCACATTAGAATCTATCAATTTATGGTTTCCATAAACTGCTTTCTAATTGGCGATAAAACTTACCTCTAAACGCGGTCGCTCATCTTCGAATGACATCGATAGAAGTTTTCTCACTAGGATTGATCTAGGCTGTAAGCAGGTAAGAATCACCATCGGTTTATTTAACTGCCAGCCGCTTATTTTGCATGGAAAAAAGAGGGGATTCCCCGTATAATAGTGCTTGTACATACTTGGAGAGGATGACAGGAATGAAAAAAAGCACATTTACACTGATCATTTTTTTAATCGTCGGGTTAATTACTGGGATTATTATCGGCCAGCTGCTGGCGCCCGTTCCTGCTCTCGCATTTTTAACCAAATCAGTTCAAATTTCTTGGGAACCTAAAGCGGATTTACAAGTTGTGAAATATGAATTCCACCTTTTGGTAAAGCTAAACCTATGCAGTATTATTGGACTAGTAGGAGCTTATCTCCTATATCGGAAACTCTAGTGAGTTTTTGAACGTTAAAGCAGAGGGATTATTATTTTAGGAGTTGTTGAGCATGCAAACCAAAGAACATCAAAGACTAATTCTTGCTTCATCGTCGCCGCGGAGGCAGGAGCTAATCCAATCTTTCGGACTACCCTATATTATTCGTGTGAGTGACGCGGATGAGACCGTCGAACAAAAAATAACACCATCTGAGCTCGTTGAGTTACTTTCTTTACGCAAGGCTTCAACAGTCAGAGAAATGCTAGAGGTTCAAGAGCAACATGGTATTATCATTGGATCTGATACAGTTGTTGTGTATAACGAGGAAATTCTAGGTAAACCAGTCGATGAGCAAGATGCTTTCCGCATGCTCAAGGGTCTGCAAGGGAATGTGCATCAGGTTTACAGTGGTGTTGCCTGTGTGGATGCAGCAACAGGTCAACAAGTAGTCTCGCATAGCGTGACGCACGTACGGATGAAGCCGATGACAGATGAACAAATTTTGCGCTATATTGCTACTGGGGAGCCCAAAGATAAAGCCGGGTCTTACGCAATTCAAGGTATAGGCGCAACGATTATCAGCGGGATCGAGGGGGATTATTTCACCGTTGTGGGACTTCCACTTTCCTTGTTGAGTGACTTGCTGCTGACGTTCGATATTCAAGTTCTGTAGTGCCATTTCCAACTCTATCCATTCTAGTCCAAAATAGGGTAATAAGATTGACTGAGCAATCTGTAACGGTTACAATGACAGTAAGCGACATGACTTCGCATTCTTCTGGGAGGTATCTGCCATGAACAGCGAATTTACAATTGCCGTCCACAGCCTTGTTCTGTTAGCTCACTTACCTGATCATATGGCAACTAGTGAAGAAATTGCTGCTAATGTATCAACGCATTCTGCCCGTATTCGTAAAGTTATGGGCTTTCTTCGAAAAGCAGGGTACGTGTCAACGAAGGAAGGTATCGGTGGCGGTTTTATACTGAGTTGCAAGCCTGAGGAAGTCACACTCGGGGAGATTTACAGATTGACATGTCAAGGTACTTTGAAGCCGAGCTGGTGCTCTGGTGATGAGTCCAAGCCTTGTATGATATCATCCAAAATGGATAGATTGATGGGTAAAGTTTTCAACGATGCTGAGAAGCAAATGGAAAATTACTTTGAAGGTCATACAATTGGCAGTATGTTAGAACAAATAAGGGCATTTGAATGTCCGAAATCGAATACAGAATCTCTATCCTAGAAGCCCTCGGATCTCACAATCCGGGGGTTTTATGTTGTTTTTAGGGCTTGTACCCGCATGCATGGGATAGCAATAAGTAACATATCCTACATTACGGAAGAGGGGAAAACATGGAAAGCTCAAGCTTGATGCTGCGAGAAGTTCCGATCGAAGAAAGACCGCGGGAGCGAATGCTTCAACTGGGGGCAGGCGCGTTAAGTCATGCCGAACTGCTTGCTATATTATTACGGACAGGAACGGTAGCGGAATCAGCCATTCATTTGGCAAGCCGGATTCTAAGTGAAAGCGGGGGGCTGCGCAGTCTTGTAGATATGAGCAAGGATCAATTAACGCAGATCAAGGGGATTGGTGATGCCAAGGCTCTTCAAATTCTTGCGGGTATTGAGCTAGGACGCAGGCTAGCCAAAAGCTCATTTGAGGAGCGGATAACGATTCGTTCGCCCAAAGATATCGCCAATTTAATGAGCGAGGATCTTCGCTATTTACAGAAAGAGCACTTTGTTTGCTTGTTCCTTAATACTAAAAATCATGTCATTGCGCAAGAGACTTTATCTATGGGCAGCTTGAACGCCTCGATTGTCCATCCTAGGGAAGTTTTTCGTGCAGCGATTAAACGAAGCAGTGCCTCGATCATTTGTGTACATAACCATCCTAGTGGAGATCCTACCCCAAGTCCGGAAGATATTAGTCTGACAGGTCGATTAGTAGAAGCTGGAGCAATAATTGGTATTGAAGTGTTGGATCATGTTATCATTGGAGATCAGAGATTTATAAGTTTGAAGGAACAAGGCTTTATGTAATATAATAGAACACGCTAGAGGAAAGGAGCCGTTTGTATGTTTGGTGGTTTTACGAAAGATCTAGGGATTGATTTGGGTACCGCGAATACATTGGTTTATGTGAAAGGCAGAGGAATTATCGTTAGGGAGCCTTCGGTGGTCGCCCTTCGTACAGATACAAAAACAATTGAAGCAGTCGGTGAATCAGCCAAAAAGATGATTGGTCGTACACCTGGGAATATCCGTGCAGTACGTCCGATGAAGGATGGTGTTATTGCCGATTTCGACACGACCGCAACGATGATTCGATATTTTATTCGACAAGCTCAGAAGCAACGTTGGTTGTTTCCGCGTCATCCGAATGTCATGGTGTGTGTGCCATCGGGGATTACCGCTGTAGAAAAGCGTGCTGTTGAAGATGCTACGAAGCAAGCGGGAGCAAGAGAAGCTTACACGATCGAGGAGCCTTTCGCTGCTGCGATTGGAGCGGATCTTCCAGTATGGGAGCCGACAGGGAGTATGGTTGTTGATATTGGCGGAGGTACGACAGAAGTTGCTGTTATCTCACTTGGCGGTATTGTAACCAGTCGATCGATTCGTATCGCTGGTGATGAAATGGATGAGGCCATTATTCAATATATTAAACGTACCTACAACCTCATGATTGGGGAACGTACCGCGGAAACACTGAAGATTGAAATTGGCTCAGCGCTTAACACAGATAAAGCCGATTCGTTGGAAATTCGTGGTCGTGATCTTGTAAGCGGGTTACCTAAAACAATTAGTGTAACGTCCGTAGAAATTACGGAATCGTTGTCTGACACGGTAAGTGCTATTGTGGAGGCTGTAAAGGTCACGCTTGAGAAATGTCCACCAGAGCTGTCGGCGGATATTATGGATCGCGGTATTGTATTGACTGGCGGAGGCGGATTGCTTCGTAATTTGGACCGACTCCTGGCAAGAGAAACGGGTATGCCCGTTATGGTTGCCGAAAATCCGCTCGATTGCGTTGCGATTGGAACGGGACGTGCATTAGAGAATATTCACTTATTCAAAAACAAATCAGGATCTGGTTCAAGGTATAAGGGTTAATTTTCGTTAGAAGGTGCTAATTTGTTTAAATTCATGGGAAATAAACGACTTATTTTTCTTATGTCCGGTTTAGTCTGTTTCTTTATTTTAATGGGACTAACACTTGGGAATCGAGGGCCGATGACATGGCCTGAGAAATTCGTCAAAGACTCGATATCATGGACGCAAGGACTCTTGTACAAGCCCGCTGCGCAGGTAGCGGGTTTCTTCGAAGACATCAGACAACTGCGTGTCATATATGAAGAAAACAAGACGTTGAAGCTGACGCTCACACAATACGCTCGAGATACGCAAAGGTTGAATGAACTTGAATCGCAGAACAAACGACTCATGGAATCACTTGGTTTCACAGAACGTCAGCGTGAAGCTAACAATTATACGTACAGAATCGCTGAGGTCGTCACGATTGATCCCGACCCCTACAACAGCACCGTAACGATTAATTTGGGTGATAAAGATGGGATTAAGGAAAATATGGCGGTTATGTCTGTCGATGGCTTAGTGGGAAGAGTGAGTAAAGTATTTGGGTTTCACTCCAACGTGCAGCTCTTGTCGGAGACCAATGATACCGACAACAACTCCAAAGCCATTGCTGTCACAGTCAAAGGGAATGAGTCACAGCCATTCGGGATGATTGAATCTTATGATCCCAAGCTTGGGGAGCTAGTGATGAATAAGGTTGAACATGCTGACGATATGAAAATCGGCGATACGATTATTACATCAGGCTTAGGGCAGGTATTTCCAAAGGGGATTGAAGTTGGGACGATCTCTTCCATTGGACCTGGGGAATTCGGCATTACCTATAAGGTAATGGTGAAGCCCAAAGCATCCTTTAACCGAATCCGTGAAGTGTTCGTCGTTGAAGTTCCGGAAGTGAAATGAGGTGAGCCAACAAATGAATAGACATGTGTTATGGCTCATCCTGTTCGGTCTGTTTATCCTTCAAGGCAGTTTAGTCGTATGGTTACTGCCAGCCTCTTGGCAATCGATCGTCTATGTAACACCTCACTTACCTTTGGTATTCATTATGTTTATTGGACTATTTCATCATCGTCATGCGGCTCTGCTTTACGGGCTTCTGTTCGGATTATTACACGATTTCACTTACTATGGAGCGATGTTGGGCGTTTACTCTTTCAGCATGGGACTCGTAGGCTATTTGGCAGGTCTTGCGCAGCGCAAGCAGCCCAATCTAATTTTTTACAACTTGCTTATTACAAGCTTAGGATTATTAATATTTGAGTTTCTCAACTATGGGATCAACCGCTTATTCAAAGTGATTGCCATTGATTTGAATTTTGCTCTCACCCATTACATGCTCCCAAGTGTTCTATTCAATTTACTTGTGGCCTTGATTTGCTACGTCCCCATCCGCAAACTGCTTGAAGGCAAACGACTTGCAGCTTCAGCGAAGGAAGATTAATTTTCCAGGCGATAAGCAGGAGAATTTAGAACAAGGGCCGAAATGTATAGGTTGGGAGGTCGTCATGCCATTATGTCTGTAGCGAAGCACCATGTTATGATTAAAGGGGTCAAAGATGGCCTAGTTTTTTTACTAAATGACGCATGCGATTGGCAAGAGCTGTTGCAAGAGCTGCAACATAAGCTTGAGAAAACGCATCAACAAATATTAACGGGTCCGATTATTCATGTGAATGTCAAATTGGGCAACCGTGTGGCCACCGATGAGCAGAAAGAAGAGATTCGAGCTGTGATTAAGCAGAAGGGGAATCTCTTGATTCAATCCATCGAGAGTGAACCGCCTAAGGTGGAGGCTCCACCGGAGCCCAAGGTATCCATGACAACGCTAAGAGGAATGATTCGTTCAGGACAAACCCTTCACAACGAAGGCGATTTACTTTATTTAGGTGATGTTAACCCAGGCGGAATCATTACCTCCACAGGGAACATTTACATAATGGGTTCACTTCGCGGTATGGCTCACGCAGGGTCAGATGGAGACGAAAAAGCAATCATTGCTGCGTCTCATATGCGGCCTACTCAATTACGAATTGCCGGGGTCATCAGTCGTTCTCCAGATGAGTGGGGGATCGAGGAGGCTTTCATGGAATTTGCTTATGTCAAAGAAGGCAAAATGGAAATCGATAAGCTACATCAGCTTCATCGGATTTGGCCGGAAGCTCCAATTTAATAAATATTTTTAACATATAAACTGTGTCTGGGGTGAGGAATATGGGAGAGGCTATCGTTGTCACCTCAGGTAAAGGTGGCGTTGGTAAAACGACGACTTCCGCTAATCTGGGGACTGCACTTGCACTTCTGGGGAAGAAAGTATGCATGGTTGATACGGATATTGGTTTACGTAATCTGGATGTTGTGATGGGATTGGAAAATCGGATTATCTATGATCTTGTGGACGTTGCGGAAGGGCGTTGCCGATTGCCGCAAGCACTAATTAAGGATAAACGATTTGATGAGCTGTATTTATTACCAGCTGCTCAAACGAAGGACAAGCACGCCGTAACTCCGGAACAGGTGCGGACGATTATTTTGGAACTCAAAAATGATTTCGAATATGTCATTATCGACTGTCCAGCGGGGATTGAGCAGGGCTTCAAGAACGCGGTTGCAGGCGCAGATAAAGCGATTGTTGTGACGACTCCGGAAAATGCCGCTGTGCGTGATGCGGATCGGATTATTGGCCTTTTGGAAAATGAGAAAATATCTTCACCGAAGCTTGTCATTAACCGTATTCGCCCTCAAATGGTGAAAAAAGGTGAAATGCTGGATATCGATGAAATTTGCTCTGTACTTGCAATAGATTTGTTAGGAATTGTACCGGATGATGAGCACGTAATTAAGGCGGCTAATCTAGGAGAACCAACGGTGATGAACCCATCATCACGCGCAGCCATTGCATATCGGAATATTGCTAGGCGTATTGTTGGCGATACCGTGCCACTTATGCAGCTAGAGGACAAAACCGGTTGGGTAAAACGAATGAAAAAGTTTATTGGAATAGGATGATTGTTCTGTGTTTGCCAAACTGAAAAACATTGATATTCCAATTGTTGTCATTCTGTTTGCCTTCATGGTGATAAGTACAATGATGGTCTACAGCTCATCTGTCGATCACCCGACCATTAACATCAGCATTTCGAAAATTCTGATTTTATATGCGGTAGGACTCGTCGCATTTCTAGCATGTAGTTTATTCGATTATCGTGTACTTATACGAATTGCTCCATATTTGTATGGGATTGGAATTGTCTCATTGATTGCCGTCTATTTTTTTGGTAAAAAAATTCACGGTGCCCGCGGCTGGTTTGAACTTCCTGGAGGATTGACATTTCAACCAGCAGAGCTCGTCAAATTAATCTTGATTATTTGCATTACAGCTCTCCTTGCCAGACGCGGCGGGGACTTGCTTCAGGTGAAGAATGATATTATTCCTGTAGGGGTAGCTGTGTTTCTCCCATTTGCGCTTGTTCTCATACAGCCGGATCTAGGGAATGCGATTATTTTTGTTATTATTTTGATAGGGATGCTATGGATTGGGAATATCAAATACT
Source organism: Paenibacillus sp. LjRoot56 (assembly GCF_964253335.1). NCBI lineage: Bacteria > Bacillati > Bacillota > Bacilli > Caryophanales > Paenibacillaceae > Paenibacillus > Paenibacillus sp. LjRoot56. The sequence continues at coordinate 370,164 of NZ_CAXURV020000003.1, read as the reverse complement.
CACAAGTGTTAATAAGTATCCTTCTCGTGGTCGGAGTAGGCTTCCTGACACTGACGTTATATAAACATTTTCATGATAGTTTGTTTGAAATGCTTAAGGGATACGGCTTCAGTCACTGGATGGATCGGATAGATACGTTCCTTTATCCGCAGGATGTGTCGGATGATGATAATTATCAGGTACGCAACGCGGTAAGGGCGATTGGTTCTGGTGGTTTGGAAGGTGAGGGTTTCTTGAAGGGGACCTCTGTGCACAGTAATTTCATTCCTTTCGCCTATTCCGATTCGATCTTCGTTGTTGTAGGGGAAGAGTTTGGATTCCGTGGTTCTGCCGTACTTTTGCTTATTTATTTCTTACTTATCTATCGTATGATTCTGATCTCTATTCAAAGTTCTCAGCTTGCTGGCGCATATATCGTTGTTGGTGTTGTATCTATGTTCGTATTCCAAATTTTTGAGAACGTTGGAATGATGATTGGCATTATGCCATTAACCGGTATTACACTCCCTTTCGTCAGTTATGGAGGGACCTCACTTCTCATCAATATGCTTTCACTAGGCCTTGTCATGAGTGTGAAGCTGCATCAAGAGCGTGCACCTGAATTGTTTTAATGGCTAAATCTATGTTAAGTCCGTGACCTTATCGAGGCCGCGGGCTTTTTCTATTTCTGCAAGCAGAACGAAGGCTGGACTTTTCACATAATCTTGTCCATCTGCTCATAGGCTGTACTAATGAAAGTCTATGAGGAGGGGATTCTATGGTTATAAAAGATAAAGTAAAGCAACGCCGGCTAGAGCGACTTCGCCATTTGCGAGAATCGTCAGAAGCAACACTTGGGAATGGAAGCTCACACAGATCCTCTCCGTCGGTTGATTTCCTAATGCCAACACGACAAAAAGAGGAAATGCCGTTATATGTTGATCCTGACTGGAGAAGACGCATGGAGGACCCTGAATTTGCCTGGAGACAGAAGCTTATGATGGATACGGCGAATGATGATGCAGAAAGAGGAATTCTTACTCCGCCATCTGCGCGGAGAATTGCCTTGAAGCTGCTCATCAGTGGTGCCCTATTTGCATCTGTTTACGGAATGTTTCACATAGACAAGCCATGGGCTAATCAAGGAAAGCTATATATAACAGCAGCACTAACGCAGTCCTATGACTTTACGGCTTTGTCCGCTTGGTATGCTGATAAGTTCGGAGGGGCTCCTTCCTTTATTCCAAGCTTTAACCGAGCAGGCAATGAAGCTGTGATTGTAAGTACCTCGAAGCGTACGCTCTTCGCACCAGCCAAAGGAAGCGTGTTAAGCAGCTACGATGGAACAATCCATAAGGGAGTCAAATTGAACACGGCTGAGTTTGCCCCGGTGTATGCGATGGACACAGGGCAGGTTATTTTCGCAGGTAAAACTACGGATACGGGATTAACGATTATGATTCGACATCCTGGAGGATTGGAATCTTTATACGGTGGACTAAGTGAGGTTACTGTAGCTGTTGGCGATTGGATGAAGGTAGGGGAGCCCATAGGTAAAGCTTCTGCCAAAGATCCAACAAAGGGGAATTTGTATTTCTCAGTCATGAAAGAAGGCGTAACGATCAATCCGGTGGATGTGATCACCTTTGATTAAATGGGCAGGGACGAAATATCGATTTCATCCATTATTCACTTTAATTATGATTGGCTGTGCGATAACGGGGTATTTCTTGGAGGCAATCACGTTATTCGGCATCGTACTCATCCATGAACTAGGGCATTTAACCGCGGCGAAAGGGTTCGGTTGGAGGGTCCAAGAAGTGCAGCTACTTCCCTTTGGTGGTGTCTTAATTGTTGATGAGCTAGGGAGTACGTCTACTCGTGAGGAGTTGATCGTTGCCATAGCGGGACCACTTCAACACGTATGGATGATACTACTGGCGTTGATATTGAAGTCACTGGATATTGGAAGTGGTAACTGGTGGGATTACTTCATTGAAGCAAATCTCATGATCGGATTATTCAATCTGATACCAGTGATGCCGCTCGATGGCGGGAAAATCATGCAAGGCTTGTTAGGCTATATCATGTCGTTTCATAATACGATTGTTTATTCGGTTTGGATCAGTATGATCATAAGCTCCTCAATCATTGTTATGGCGATTATTCAGCTCGTACAAGGGCAACTGCCAATTAATATTCTAGTGATAGGACTATTTCTACTTGTATCCAATTGGTATGCTTACCGACAGATTCCCTATCATTTTCTACGTTTCCTAATGGGGCGCGGGTTGCGAGTAGGGCAGTTGCTGGGCCGAGGTACTAGAGCGCAGCCGATTGTAATTACGAAGCAGCTAACGATGGCGGAGACATTGAAGCTTTTTATGCGCGAACGATACCACTTAATTTATGTCGTGAATGAAGCAGGGCGCATCCAAGCTGTGCTGCCCGAACAGCAAATCGTCGGCGGTTATTTAGATGGGAAAAAACCGGGGAGTGCAGTTTCCGATCTTTTCATGTAAAATAACTGGTGAGGTGAACATGTATGAAGCAACTGATAATTCACTGCGCACCAGAGCTTACACAAGCGGCATTGCTAGAGGATGGACGTCTTGTGGAGTATGATACGCAGTATCCGCTTGAATCTCAACGGGCAGGCAGCATCTACATGGGCCGCATCGTTAACGTACTTCCCGGCATGCAAGCGGCATTCGTCGATATTGGACTTGCGAAGAATGCCTTTCTTTATATAGACGATCTCCTCCCCGTTCATGTGGACAAGCAACCTAAGATTAAGCCTTCCATTACGGATATTGCTGAAGTGGGGCAAATGCTAATGGTTCAAGTGAGCAAGGATCCACAGGGGACCAAAGGGGCAAGAGTGACTACGCACGTTTCCATTCCGGGCCGTTGGATTGTTTATATGCCAGATGCGGATTATATTGCCATATCTCGTAAAATTGACCTAGAGGCTGAGCGACAGCGACTAAAGCAGCTAGCAGAGGGTAATCTTATGCCTGGTGAAGGCGTGATTATTCGAACAGGTGCAATAGGTCAAAGTGAAGAAGCTATTCGAGACGATTTGCAAAATTTACGCGATGTGTGGAGTACAATTCTAGCGAAGCGAGAAGAAACACATGTTCCCGCACAGCTTTATCAAGATCTGGATTTATTGCCCAAACTAGCGCGAGATGTGATATCGGATGAAGTTCAAGAAGTGTGGATGAGCAATAATAAGGTTTTTGAGGAAATGAGAATCTTATTACGCAAGCAGCAACCGGGTTGGCGTGGCCGCATCGCTTTCTACGACCGTAGAACACCTATGTTCGATCATTTCGGCGTCACGGAAGAGCTGAACCAGAGCTTTCGTCGTAAAATCTGGCTCCCTAGCGGAGGGTATTTAATCATCGATCAAACTGAGGCGCTGACAGTAATTGATGTCAATACGGGACGATATACGGGTTCTATTGATTTAGAGCAAACGGTTACAGATATTAATCGGGAAGCAGCTATCGAGATCCCTAGGCTTTTGCGGCTTCGAAATCTGAGGGGCATTATTATTGTCGATTTTATTGACATGCATGCAGAAGACAATCGTGCGAAGGTCATGGCGAATATGGCGGAAGCTGTACGCAAGGATCGTTCTAAGACGACAATTGTAGGTTGGACCAAGTTAGGATTGTTGGAAATGACTCGGAAACGCAAATAAAAGGTTTGCATATGAAAATATAACTGTGATATAATACTCGGAGTGTGTTGTTTAGGCATGCTGTAACCGCACGAAACAGGTCGAAGTACGCGAATGGAATTAATTCTGTTCCGTCACCTGCACAAGGCGAGTCTGAGACATGAGGAGGTAATGAAAATGTACGCAATTATTGAAACAGGTGGTAAACAGTACAAAGTTCAAGAGGGCGATGTTCTTTACATCGAAAAATTGAACGCTGCTGAGGGTGAGGTTGTTTCTTTTGATCGTGTGTTCTTGGTTTCCAAAGAGGATGGCCTAGTAGTAGGTGCTCCATTGGTTGCAGGTGCTTCAGTTTCCGCGAAAGTGGAGAAACACGGCAAAGGCGCAAAAGTCATCGTTTATAAGTACAAACCGAAAAAGAACTATCACAAAAAGCAAGGTCATCGTCAACCGTACACAAGAGTAGTAGTTGAGAAAATCCAAGCGTAAGAGACAAGCCCTATGATCTACGTGACCATAGAACGTCTTGCACCGGATTCACCTCAAATTCTTTCTTTTATAGTGGAAGGCCATGCTGAATATGACGTGCCTGGCAAAGACTTGGTCTGCGCCGCGGTATCAGCGATTTCCGTTGGTACATGTAACTCGATAGAATCCTTAACCGGTGTGATTCCCATTCACGAAATGGAGCCTGGACTGCTGGATGTAACCATCCCAGATAGTGCGCGTGCCATGCCTGAAACTTGGGGTCAAGTGCAGTTAATCATAGAATCGATGGTCGTTATGTTACAAACGATTGAACAAACTTACGGTGACTATATAACGATTGAAACAATCTATCACAAAGGAGGATAACACCATGTTTTTGAAATTGGATCTCCAATTATTCGCTTCCAAAAAAGGGGTAGGTTCCACAAAGAACGGTCGTGACTCACACTCTAAGCGCCTTGGCGCTAAACGTGCTGACGGTCAAACTGTTACTGCTGGAAGCATTCTCTACCGTCAACGCGGTACGAAAATTCACCCAGGAACGAACGTAGGCATCGGTTCGGATGATACACTTTTCGCTTTGGTACAAGGCGTAGTGAAATTCGAGCGTTTGGGCCGCGATCGCAAAAAAGTGAGCGTATACCCAGTTGATGTAGCTCCAGTAGCTGCAGCTCTAGAAGCGTAATTAGAATCCCTGGTGAGCGAGAGTTCATCCAGGGATTTTTTCTCAATATGTATGGAAAAACCTCTAACCGTGATCACTCATTTCGGATGGCCCGGGGCGGGGGTTTTCTCGTTTGTTTGGTGAAGTTTTCCAGGCAGCATGATATACTGGATGAACGGTTACAAAGCAGAGAACGGGGCGAGCGGATAATGAAGCAATTGGGCAGCGCACAGGTCTATGTATTAGCACTTGTGCTCATAGGATTGACTGGCTTGTTGGTTACAGAACCGTGGATTATTCGAGTGGCATTTCTACTAATCATTCTCATAAGTGGGTATACAGCTTGGAGATTAGAAGTAAGTAGAATGGAAGAAAAGTGGCGTTCTACGCTGAAGCAGCAAGAGCAAGAGGATCATCTGAAGCTGATTGCCGTTGTAAATCGCTTGCGGCATGATTGGATGAATGATACCCAGATTTTATTTGGTTACATTCAAATGAAGAAGTTTGATAATTTGCGGCCCTATATGGAAAAAATAAAAATGACTATGCAGCAGGAAAGCAATCTCTCCAAGCTGGGAATCCCCTCTTTTATTGCTTATTTGCTTCAATTCCGTGTGCAGTCAAAGACGTTAGAGCTGAATGTGGAAGTTGAGCAAGAAATTAATCTTGGACAACTCCCGATCCAGCACGGACTGATTGAACGATTGGTTCGGCAAATGGTGGCATGCATTCAGGAACATACGGCATTCGAAGATGGGGAAAGTGGCACTCTCAGCTTGGAGTTTGATGTTCAAGAAGATGGCTTACTGCTTGATTTTGTATATCAAGGCCCCTATAATCGGGAACAACTTGAGCAATTGGTTTTAGCGCGTTTTTCATCGAAAGGTTCACAGTATTTGCTTGAGAATGATGATTGGCATGAAGAAGAAGCAAGTGTCACGCTACGATTGCCGTTTCATATATAAAGTTGAGGTGTAGAAATGTTTGTTGATAAGGCGAAGATTTTTGTAAAAGGCGGCGACGGTGGTGACGGTTTAGTTGCTTTCCGTCGGGAGAAGTATGTACCGGAAGGTGGTCCTGCCGGTGGTGACGGTGGCAACGGTGGTGATGTTGTTTTCCGTGTGGACGAAGGCTTACGGACATTGATGGATTTCCGTTATCAGAAGCACTTTAAAGCAGAGCGCGGCGAGAAAGGCCGCAACAAATCGATGCATGGAGCTAACTCAGAGGATATGATCGTTCGTATTCCCCCTGGGACGACCATTATTGATGATGACACGCAAGAAGTGATCGCTGACTTAACGCGTCATGGGCAAGAAGTCGTCGTTGCGAAGGGTGGTAGAGGCGGAAGAGGTAATACGCGCTTTGCAACTGCTCGCGTGACAGCTCCTGAGATTGCGGAGAACGGTGAAGAAGGCGTAGAACGTTGGGTTATCTTAGAAATGAAAGTAATGGCTGACGTAGGGCTTGTAGGTTTCCCGAGCGTGGGTAAATCAACTTTATTGTCTGTCGTTTCTGCCGCGAAGCCTAAGATTGCAGCGTATCACTTCACAACGTTAACCCCCAACCTAGGCGTAGTTGATGTTGGGGATGGCAGAAGCTTCGTGATGGCAGATTTGCCAGGCTTAATCGAAGGTGCTCACGAAGGTGTAGGTTTGGGTCATGAGTTCCTACGTCACGTAGAGCGGACGCGGGTAATTGTACATGTCGTGGATATGTCGGCTGCGGACGGACGTGATCCTTATGAGGATTTCATCAAAATCAATGAAGAAATCAAGCTCTATAATGCGAAGTTAGAGCAACGTCCTCAAATCGTTGTAGCCAACAAAATGGACATGCCAGAGTCGGAAGATAACTTGGCCTTGTTCAAAGAGCAGTTGGCTGCTGATGGTAAGGATTATGCCGTTTATCCGATTTCGGCATTGACACGCGGTGGCGTTCAAGAGTTGCTGTATAAGATTTCTGACATCGTGGAAAGCATCCCGAATGCCCCTGAGGTCGAAGGAGTTGCTGGGACAGAAGAGCGTAAAGTATATCGCTTTGAGAAGCGCGAAGAGAATGACTTCACGATTCGTCGTGATAATGATGTATTCGTTATCGAGAGCCCATCGATTGAGAAATTGATCAAGCGGACGAATTTTACGACCCAAGATGGAATCGCGCGTTTTGCTCGTATTTTACGTAACATGGGCATTGATGATGAGTTGCGTAAACGTGGCGCTGTACATGGACAAACGATTCAAATTGGTGACTTTGACTTCGAGTTTGATGAAAATAATTTATAATACAAGAGCACTTATCCCAACGGGATAGGTGTTTTTTTCATTTCGACTCATTTAATGTCATAATACTTGACATGTATTAATAAAAGCATTACCATTTTAGATATAATACAAAAATTATGTAAGTTAATATAACACGAAATGAACTTAAGAAAGGAGGAGTATGATGAAGAGATGGATTCAAGCGATGGGGTCGGATCAGACGCGAATGCGAAATTTAACCTACGATGAAGCTGTAGAAGCTGCAGGTGAAATGGCGAAAGGAGATTCAACAGATGCGCAATGCGCAGCCTTTTTAATGGCGTTATGTATGAAAGGGGAAGCGGATGACGAGTTGATGGCCTTTATTGATGTCTATCGCGGCTATTCTTTGAATTATCATACTCAGCCTAACTCGCTTAATTCAATCGGGCCTACGGAAGGGAGAAAGCGATTTCCTGTTACGTTGCCCGTCAGCTTGCTGCTTGCGTCAGTGGGGTTCACTCAAGTGATGCAAGGTGGTGATGCGCTTCCGGCCCGCCAAGGGACAGCACTGAAAGAGATGGTAGAAAGCTTAGGTGTTTCCTTGCATCTTTCTGTGAAGGCTTGGCAATCCATGTTATTTCATTTGCATATCGGATTTCTACCTACAGAGCAGCTGTGTCCGCCAATTGGACGGTTGAAGCAGGTCAGGGAGCAATTAGGTATACGAACTGTCATCGATACGATAGAGAAAGTATTGAATCCTGTGCTTTCGACGAACTTAATTATTGGTGTACAACAGCGCAAAGCAATGGAATCCCTGATTCCGATTTCAATGCGTTCGGGGTTTCAACAAGCGTATATTATCAGCGGCATTGATGGCTCTGAGGATTTACCACTCTATGAGAACAGCATGATCCGGATCGTGACCCCTTGGGGGGATGAGTCTCGTAGTGTGGAACCGCAGAAATTTGGCTTTACGAGTACACCTTTACCAAATTTGGCGAAAGAAGATCAGATTACGATGGTGAAACGCATTATTGCAGGCGAGGATGGGACAGAAGTCAAACGTGAACGTGATCACGTCATTTTCAATACGGGGCTAAGATTGAAATGGTTTGATAAGGTAGATAGCTACGAAGAGGGCTTTCAGCTTGCCGAAGCTTTACTACAGCGGAAAGAAGCGCAGAAAATCATGCAGCGCTGGATTGATCAGAGTCAGTATTTGAAACTGCAAGATCTTGCCGACAGTGACGATTCCTCATCGAAAATAGGTTAAGGCCTTCCAAAAAGCTGTGAGTAGACAGCAAAATGGGGGGCTTTTTTTGAAATATAGAATATATAGTTTCACACGATAATTTGTCTATATTTTTAGATAAACGCACCTGTCCAAGTAGGATGGAGTAGCCGTTTATTTTATGGGGGTAGGAAAATTGGTAGATGTTACAGCTAAAACTTAATCAATGGATATGTTACCATTTACTAGTGTCATTAGGATTCGTAAGTACAAAACGCTAGGAGGCTTACTTCATGAAGAAACAACTACTTGCTTTTGCCCTTATCCCATCATTACTATTTGGTGCTGTCACAGTCCCATTCCCTAAAGCAGCTTCTGCTGCAACTACTGGTGAAGTCGTTAGCAGTGTGAGCTTCCGCCAAAGCCCAGACGAGAATTCACCGCGTATTCGCTATTTAAAAGCCGGAGAGCCAGTTTCTATTATCGAGAAAGTGAATGCCTACTGGTATAGAGTTCAAGTGACGAACGGTCAAATCGGTTATGTCTCAACAAGTTCGAAGTACATAAAAGCAAACGGTCAAACTACATCACCTGCAACGGGTACAGGACGTATCGTCGCAAGCGTGAGCTTCCGCACAGCGGCTAATGAGAATGCAACGCGAATCCGTTATCTGAAGGCAGGAGAAACGGTTCAAATCCTCCAGAAAGTAAATGCTTACTGGTATAAAGTCAAAGCATCAGATGGTCGTGAAGGATACATAAGCACAAGTCCTACCTACATATCAACCTCAGGTGGAAGCACATCTCCTGGTACGAACACAGGTGGGACAACAAGCGAAAAGATTCAAAAGGTGATAGCAGCAGGCAAGAAATACATGGGAACGCCATATGAATATGGGTCCAGTCGTGATAACACCTCAACGTTTGATTGTTCTGATTTTGTACGTCAATCATTCTTGGACGGAATTGGACTGAAATTACCATCTGATTCAAGAGGTCAAGGTGCGTATGTGAAGTCGCTCGGACACAATGTAACGGACTGGCATAACCTCAAGGTTGGCGATCTGATGTTCTTTATGTCTTATAAAGGGACGGCGCAATCCAACTATGCAGGAATTAATAAGTCTGCACAAACGATTACCCATGTGGCTATTTATTTAGGCAATGGTCAAATACTTTCAACGTATTCCAAAGAAAGTGGCGGTGTGCGAATTGATTCCATTGCAAATCGGCATTGGGAATATCGCTTTCTATTCGGAGGCAGTGCGTTATAAGAATGCTACAAAAAGAGCAGGCAACGAGAAATCGTTGTCTGCTCTTTTCCAAGTCAGGGGTTGGATTAAATTTGCATCGGGTCCAATAAGGGATTCCAATGTATTGTAGGTGTGTCTGTCCCTGATTGAATCCCTGCAGAGCCTATCCATGGATGAGAAGTAGGGCCCACGCTGAAATAATGTTCGAGTAAGCAGCGAAAAATATAGGGCATCGGGCGATCTAGGACGTCTGCTTTGTGAATCCAATGCAATTCACCTTCCGATGTAACGATTCGTGGATTCACATCCGTTTTACCGACATAGAAAAACTGTTGGCGTATTTCTTGGCCATTGAGCCGAAGTAAGACATATTGTAGATGTAAATCTTGAATCTCGTCTTGCTCGATACCGGTTTCTTCCCAAACCTCACGAAAGCAAGCCGTTCTTGGTTGGCTAATTTCATGCGGTTCGAGATGACCGCCAATTGCTGCCCATAAGCCGGGAGAGAGCGTGCGGTTTAATGCGCGTTTCATCATGAGGAGCTCGTCATGCTTGTTCCATAAAAGTGCGGTAGACATCATTCGTAATGTAATCATGGAGAGATCCCCACCCTTCGTTAGTTCCGTTTCAGCTTATCATAGAAAAGGAAGGGGCTGCAAAGGCGAATGCTTGGACGCATTTTGCCTATTGCTTCACGAGGCATGTTTCGATATAATGTCCTCTATAGGGAAACATTAGTCTTTTTGGAGAGGACGGTAGTTAGGTGCCGGAGAGCAAAGAGTTTCTTCCAACCATGAAGCACATCGGACCTGAGAGGTACTACTTAGTCCGCGAGGACATTCTTCCAGAAGGTGTTCTGAAGACAGCACAGGCCAAGGAGTTACTTGCACGGGGTGAAGTGAAGACGATTCACGATGCTGTCGAACAAGTTGGGCTGAGCAGAAGCGCCTTCTATAAGTATAAAGATGGCATTCATCCACTTAGCAAGCTAGAGCGCGAACGCATAATTACAATTTCAATGGATTTGGAGCATAGATCCGGGATATTGTCCCGCGTACTCGCACTCATCGCCAATTTGGATGGCAATGTGTTGACCATCCACCAAACGATTCCATTACAAGGTATGGCGAATGTCGTTATATCTTTAGAAATTTCATCCATGGGCGAGGAGATCCGGGAAATTGTGGATCGCTTAGGAGCGCAAGACGGAGTCAAGCGTGCCATGGTCATCGGTCAAGGCAGTTAAGATTAGCATACAATTCAGGAGGTAATGAAATGAAACCCATCAAGGTTGGTTTACTAGGATTAGGAACTGTAGGGACAGGTGTCGTACGTATTGTTGAAGGCCATCAAGAAGATTTGCAACGTCAAACAGGTTCAGCTATTGAAATTGCAAAAATTCTTGTACAAGATAAGTCCAAACATCGCAACATTTCTGTTGATGCAGATAAGCTTACAGAGAACGTCTGGGACGTCATTGGCGATAGCGACATCGATATCGTTGTTGAAGTGATGGGTGGCGTTGAAGCAACGAAAGCCCACATTCTAACAGCACTTGGGAACGGCAAACACATCATTACAGCGAATAAGGATCTAATGGCGATGCATGGGGCTGAAATTTTGGCCAAAGCCGCTGAAAATAATTGCGATGTCTTTTATGAAGCGAGTGTTGCAGGCGGAATTCCGATTATTCGTGCACTTGTTGAAGGTTTCTCCTCCGATCGCATCACGAAGATTATGGGGATTGTGAACGGCACGACGAACTACATTTTAACTAAAATGAGTCAAGAAGGCGCTGCTTATGCCGATGTGTTGAAAGAAGCACAGGAATTAGGCTATGCAGAAGCGGACCCTACTTCGGATGTTGAGGGCTTAGATGCGGCTCGCAAAATGACGATCTTATCGACGCTTGGTTTTCATGCCAATGTCGCTTTGAGCGATGTGGAAGCGAAAGGTATTTCCAAAGTAACGAAGGAAGATATCCAGTACGGTAAAAAGTTAGGCTATGAAGTAAAATTGCTTGGTATTGCCGAGAATCATGATGGCCATATCTCTGTCAGCGTTCAACCGACTATGGTCAAAAACTCGCATCCACTAGCTTCCGTAAATGGTGTATTCAATGCCGTTTATGTGACTGGTGAAGCGGTTGGTGAAACGATGTTCTACGGTGCGGGTGCAGGTGAGCTTCCTACAGCAACATCCGTTGTAGCTGATCTAGTGGCTGTTGTACGCAACTTGAAATTAGGTATTAATGGACGTACTGTACAAGCTCCTTACAAAGAGAAGAAACTTAAAACGGACGAACAAATTGCTTCCAAAAACTTCATCTTACTTCATGTTGAAGACAAAGCAGGCGTGCTTGCCCAAATTACACAAATTTTCGCAGAGCATGAGGTTAGCTTGGAATCAGTCTTCCAACATCCGAATAAATCGAACCCGAAAGCTGAAATCATCATTATTACACATGACGCTAATCAAGCGAGCATGAAAAATGTATTGAATCAATTCGAATCCATGGATGTTATCCATGCGATTAAGAGCGTGTATCGTGTAGAAGGCTAGCAATCGGCAGCGCACTCGTCCTAGGAGGAGTGCGTTAGACGTTTATTTTAAAATATAGGAATTCATATGTTTCACATAATTATTCGGGCTATATTTCTCCATAAAACGCTCCCGTCCCCAAAGGACGGCGTAGCCGTTTATTTTGAGTGAAGAGAGGCGCAATTTCGAAATGAGCTACAAGACAGAACAAAAGGTAAGGGTGAAAGTACCGGCAAGCACAGCGAATCTAGGTCCCGGCTTTGACTCCTTGGGGATGGCCTTGAACTTATATGCTTGGATTGATATGGCGATCTCTGATCAGACAAGAATTCAATTGATCGGCGATCAGATGAGTGGAATTCCTACGGATAAATCGAATTTAATTTATAAAGTAGCTCAAATGGTGTTTGATAAAGCTGATGTTTCGCATCCAGAACTTGAGATTTCTATGTATAGTGAAATTCCACTTACGCGTGGTTTAGGAAGCAGTGCTTCGGCAATCGTAGGGGCGCTTGCAGGTGCGAACGCGCTTATTGGGAATCGATTCTCAACCTATGAGCTGTTTCAAATCGCTTCGCGGCTAGAGAAGCACCCTGATAATGTGGGTGCAAGTCTATATGGCGGCATTGTCGTTGCGTTCTGGGACGAAGTGAGAGCAGAGTCCATTCGGATTGAGCCCCATCACAATTTGGAGGTGTTGGTGGCGATACCAGCCTTCCAGCTATCGACCGAAAAGGCGAGAGGCGTTATGCCGCAGCATGTAACGATGAAGGATGCGGTGTTCAATCTTAGTCACTCCTCGTTACTTGTTGCTGCCTTGAGCACGGGGAACCTTGAGATGATTCGTCTTGCGATGAAGGACAGATTGCATCAGCCTTATCGCGCGGCACTTATCCCTGGCATGAAGACACTATTGAATGAATGTGAAGACCATGGTGCGCTTGGTGTTGCTTTGAGCGGGGCGGGACCAACCATGTTAGCACTGGTCGATGCACGCAGTAAGAAGAAGACGGAGCTAGAGATGTTCCTTCAAGATACGTTGGCGAAGGAAGGCATTGAAGCCCAGCTTCTATGGCTGAAACCGAGCCAAGAAGGTGTGACGACGACAGTCCTTCATAGCGGAGATGAGAGTCTTCTATCCTTGGTGGAAAATGAGGTGCTGGCATGAAGAAAGTTGCGATTCTTGGACCCAGTACGTTCTCGGAAGAAGCTACACGTCACTTTCTAGGTGAGAATTTTACGTATGTCTCGTACAAGCTGATCTCTGAGGTTTTCAACGCAACGGCATCGGGTGAAACCGATTTAAGTGTGATACCGATTGAGAATACGCTAGAAGGCTCTGTCCATCTCCACGTGGATTGGCTCGTTCATGAAGTTGATCTTCCGATTCGAGCAGAATGGGTATTTCCGATCGATATGAATCTGATTGGTTACCCCAATCCCGATACAGAAGTTGACGCATTGAATCCCTATCGTCATATTCGCAAGGTACTCTCTCATCAAGTTGTACCTGCACAATGCAATCAATTTATGAAGCAATATTTACGTGAGGCCGAGTTTGAACAAGTAAGCTCTACGGCTGAAGGAGTACGCATCGTGTCTACGCTTCAGGACCCGACAATTGCTGCGATTGGGACGGCCATTGCCTCGGCGAACTATGGTGTGCCGATGTTGCAACGTGAGATTCAAGATCACAAGGATAACATGACTCGCTTCTTGCTTGTAGGTAAAGAAGCGTCGGAGTTGATGCCGTCGGAGGATATGAAGACGACGATTTTGGTTACTCTTCCAGAGGATTATCCAGGTGCATTGCACCAAGTTCTATCGGCTTTTGCTTGGCGGAGAATTAATCTTTCCAAGATTGAATCGAAACCGACGAAGAAGAAGCTTGGCAATTATTATTTCTATATCGATATTGCGGGTACGATGGACTCTGTTCTTCTGCCTTCAGCTATACAAGAGATCGAAGCAATTGGGTGTCAGGTTCGAATTTTGGGCTGTTATCCAAGCTATCCGTATATAGGATCCTAAGGAAAATCCCTTGCGTTTATGACGTGAGGGATTTTTTTTGTGCGACAGGGGCAAAAGCCTAGGAACGTGCATAAACTGTAATATCATTATTGTGAATAAGCGATGCTGACGCGGCCAAGTTTATGGCGATTGGAAGAGAAACGCGAAGGAGATGCTTACAAGCCAGTTTTCTGTAGAAAACTTTAAGGAGGTAGGGTTTTGAAAATCCATATTGTCAAAAAAGGCGATACCCTGTACGAGCTCGCAAAAAAATACAACACCACCCTAGACCAGATTATTGCACTCAATCCGCAAATAGCTGATCCAAATCAGATTGAGATTGGGATGAAAGTGAAAATTCCATCTACAGTTAAACCTGTTGAACCACCTGCATCTGATTATGTTTATAAGCATGTTGTACAACAAGGTGACAGTTTATGGAAGCTAGGAAAAGCGTGGGATGTGCCACTGCAAGCAATGATTAAAGCGAATGCACACCTTAAGAATCCAAATGTACTTATGACGGGGGATGTGGTTTTTGTCCCCAAAATGCAGCATGGACATACGCATAGTAATCAGCATGGCATGCACCACACGCACCACAATCCATCAAAGCTTAGCACAGAGCCGTTTGCTCCCGTGCCAATGACTGAGCCAATGCCACCAACAGATGCTTATCAGCAGCCAATTATTGCTAGCCCACAACAACAACCTGTCGTAGAAGCACCTCCGTTATCTACGGGGGAAACGGTTCCAGCCGTACCACAAATAACGCAGCCGGCGCCGTTTATTCCAGCTCCAGTCATGGAAGATCATGAACTCCATCAACCCTATGGGCAAGCGGTACATCCGTTCCAGCAATTTCATATTACTGCCACAGAAGTCTTTGCTTACCCTGAGCAGCAGCATGAGGCAATGACGCTTCCGGCGTATCCTCCGTATCAGGAAGAGCCGTGTGTGCAGCTTCCGTCGATGGTAGCCCCAGTCACTGTAGTCGATGAGGGATGCGGGTGTGGCGGACCTTCTATGAATGAGCACCCTTGGATGAATTATCCAGCCCATTACGGGAATGTTCCTATGGGGAACCCTTGGGACAATGCGTCACAGGAGATGCAGGTAATGCCTGCCTTTTATCCACCTCCAATGCCGTATGATCATCTTATGGCGCAACAATATGCGTTCCAACATGATCCTTATGGTATTCCTTATGCGGGTGCAGGCCAGCACGCTCCTTATGAAGAAACATCTTTGTTGCCGCAAGTTCATACCCATGAACTAAAGCAGGTTACAGATACGCAAGCGGAAATTGACATTGACATTCGCGACAAGCAAAAATCAGTTAAACCCAAAACAAGCGGAAGCCGCACAACACGAAAAGTAAAATTATCAGGAGCCTCAGCCTTGAGTGCGTTCTTACAGCAACAAGAACGGGGCATAGAGAAGCGGGAACCGAGCAAATCGAACGGACCGTGGATGAATTTTTAAGATTCAAAAAAATAAGCCACAAATCACGATGGATATCGTGGTTTGTGGCTTATTCCTATTCTGCAGGGAAATCAAGCGATCATGCCTAATGTGAAGAAGGTCATTAAACCAATAACGAAATTCATTCCCCATTTTTTGCGAAGAAGCTCACGCCCCCGGTGCAAACGAGTTTTCACCGTCGTAATCGGCAGGTTCAGACGCTCGCTAATTTCTTGAAGAGAAAGCTCCTCAAGATAGTACAGCGTAATAATACCTTTATATTTGTCTGCTAATTTGTTGATGGATGCGTGCATATGCTCTTGAATTTCGGTTTGAAGTACCGCATGCTCTGGCGATTGATCTTGACTGGCAAGCTTACTGTAATAGCTGTAATCATCATCAAAATCATTTAGCTCCGCGTCGAGGGATTGAACAGGCCTTTTTTTACGCAGCAAATCGATGGCAACGTTTTTTCCGATCCGATAAATCCAGGTTGAGAAATTCTGGCTTTCATCAAAGTGGTTTAAATTCAAATAGACGCGGATAAAGGTTTCTTGCACAATATCCTCAGAATCAGGACGGTTATGCAGCATCTTAAACGCAAGCTTTTGTATTTTGCTACGATAGAGCTCGACTAACTCCACGAAAGCGTTGCGATCGCCTCGTCTGGATAA
The DNA here is from genome assembly GCF_964253335.1 of Paenibacillus sp. LjRoot56. Taxonomy (NCBI): domain Bacteria; kingdom Bacillati; phylum Bacillota; class Bacilli; order Caryophanales; family Paenibacillaceae; genus Paenibacillus; species Paenibacillus sp. LjRoot56. The sequence continues at coordinate 353,922 of NZ_CAXURV020000003.1, read as the reverse complement.
TTGAATTAATTGAAGTTCTGCCACATTCATGATGTTTCCCTCCTTAGAGTTGTCGTTTAGAAAAAGGTTTAGACCAGTCTCATTTGCTTATATCATATATATCGTCATTCCTGTATGCCTATGAGAGTTTTTATCTATCTTTGACTATATCATTTCTGTGGCTACAGTCAAATTCAAATGAGTGCGAGAGTACGATTATAACCAATTGTTACCGAAATCATGTAAGTTTCGTGACATTAGCTACGAGGACTTGGATTGGAATGGGAGACAGAGGTTGTGTTCGTATTCGAGTTGCCTGTTCCAATTTTATGGATTTCGTTCCATAAAGCTACACTTCCCCACAATATAACGACGCCGATAATGAGGAGAGTTGTGCGTTTAATTGGCTTTCTTCCGTTCATGGTAAATTCACCATCCGTCTTGATTGGTTTCATTCACTTCTATGGTAAATGATGTATAGTGCTTCTTGCAAATGGAAACAATACGAAAAAACAAGAAGAAGGGGATAACGTGATTGTACATCGGTTCTTGAAGCAATTGAAAAAGAGATTACGCTGGAAGCGAAGTTGGTTGACCTTAGGGGTATTCGTTCTGGTTGCTATGGTTACCTGGTCCGTATTTGGTGATGATGCCCCGTATAGCACGAAAGTTGCCAGTCGCGCGACCATTGCTGGTTTAACACCAGAAGAAGACGTACGTCTTCAGGAAGCAACGAAATTGTTGCAAGCCATTTCCGATCGCAGAGAAAGCTATTTGCTCAAGTCCTATGTTTGTGGAGAAGAACGCAGTCAATTGGGTTCGCATACGTCACAAGAACTACTCTCACTGCAGAAACAACACCCTAGTTGGCAGTTAAGCATTCAAGAGACAGGCGAGGTTGTTTTTACGGAAAACATTGAAGATTTATCTCCAGACTGCAAAGAAAAAGCAGTATTCGGAATAGACGGCAGCAGCAATTTGTCGTTATTCAATGGGACTCCTGCAAACAATCACATTATTCGCACCTTTTTCCAACTCAATATTCAGCAGTTAGAAAGCAGTTTACCAAGAGATACAGTGGCACAACTCCACGAAGGAATTCGAGTAACGGATATAGAGGAGTATAATAGCGTATTATCAACGTTCAGCGATTATGCCATAGAAGTTAGTGAAGGTGCAATGTCACGTCCTTAGTTCACACAATACCATAGATAAAGCCCAAGAGATAGTTTCGGGAACTCCCGAGTCTATCTCTTTTTTTTGTTATCTGCTATAATGGAAATGACTACATATGTTCGCTTTTTTTAAAAAGATGGGAGAGAAATACTTTGCGTATTCTAGGGATTGATCCAGGGATCGCGATCGTAGGCTTTGGCTTTATTGATAAAATCGGCAGTAAACTAGTTCCGGTACAATATGGTTCGATTCAAACGGAAGCACACACGGATCCAGGTATCCGATTGAAGGATGTCTATGACGCTACAGTACAATTGATAGAGAAATATAAACCAGATGTGATGTCCATTGAGAAACTATTTTTTAATCGAAATGTAACAACGGCATTCACCGTAGGCCAGGCGCGAGGTGTAATGATTCTTGCGGGCGTGCAGGCTGGGCTGCCGATTGCTGAATATACACCACTTCAAGTCAAACAAGCCGTGGTAGGTTATGGGAATGCAGAGAAGAAGCAAGTGCAGGAGATGGTTAAGATTTTGTTGAAGTTGTCCCAAATACCGAAGCCGGATGACGTCGCTGATGCGCTCGCTATCGCTATTTGTCATGCACATTCCTCCGCACTTCAATCTAGAATAAACGAGGTCAAACGATGATAGATTTCTTACGAGGTAAAGTAGCTCTGCGTGAAAGTGACTATGCGGTTCTCGATGTGAATGGCGTGGGCTATCGTGTTTTTTGCCCGAACCCTTATGCGCTTTCGCATAAAGAGAATGAAGATGTCACGATGTTCATCCATTATCATGTAAGGGAAGATGCTCATCTCCTGTTTGGCTTTATTACGCGCGATGAACAGTCTTTATTCCGCTTATTGCTGGATGTTAGTGGAATTGGTCCCAAAGTAGCGCTCGGCATTCTAGCAGCAGGTGGAAGACCTGAAGCGGTCATACTAGCGATAAGTCAAGAAAATTTGGCGTTTCTAACCAAGCTTCCTGGGATCGGGAAGAAAACAGCCCAACGGATTATTCTAGACTTGAAAGATAAGCTAGGTTCTGTGAGCTTCTCTAGTCCAGAGGCTGCTGTCGCATTAAGTGTTGTCGGATCGGCACAATTAACGGAAGGCGGACTGCCTTGGAGTGAAGCGAAGGAAGCCTTGATGACACTTGGTTATACGGAAGCAGAAGTTGATCGTGCATGGCTGCAAGTGAAGCCTAAAGCTGGGCCATCGGATTCTGTTGATGTGCTGGTAAAGCTTGCTTTGCAAGCTTTATTCACCATGTAAGCAACTGAATGTGCAAAGGAAGGAGGGGCACCATGGACAATGAGCGGATCATATCGGCTAATTTTATGATGGAAGACAATGTGGTCGAATATAGTCTGCGTCCACGTTTTTTGGCTGAATATATCGGCCAGAAACAGGCGAAGGAGAACCTCAAGATCTATATTGAAGCTGCAAAAATGAGGAAAGAAGCCCTGGATCATGTACTTCTGTACGGGCCGCCTGGACTCGGTAAAACAACGCTCTCCAACATTATCGCCAATGAACTTGGCGTGAATATTCGTACAACCTCCGGGCCTGCCATCGAGCGGCCTGGAGATCTTGCTGCCATCCTGACGAATTTACAGGAGGGGGATGTGCTCTTCATCGATGAGATCCACCGACTCCACCGGACGGTGGAAGAGGTGCTGTACCCAGCGATGGAGGATTTTGCCCTTGACATTATCATCGGCAAGGGGCCAAGCGCACGCTCTGTGCGTCTCGACCTGCCGCCATTTACCTTGATCGGCGCCACGACACGCGTTGGGCTGCTCTCTGCGCCTCTACGCGACAGATTTGGGGTCGTCAGTCGGTTAGAGTTCTACACGGTCGATGAGCTCAGCTACATCGTCAGCCGGACAGCCGACATCTTGCAGGTCGGCATCGTTGGTGATGCTGCACGCGAGATCGGCATGCGTTCGCGCGGGACTCCGCGTATCGCGAACCGATTGCTGAAGCGGGTGCGCGATTTTGCACAGGTGAGGGGCGACGGCATCATCACCATGGAGCTTGCGAAGGAGTCGCTAAGACTCCTGCAAGTGGATGATCTGGGATTGGATGAAATTGACCATAAGATGCTGCGGGCGATTATTCAGAGCTTCCAAGGGGGCCCTGTCGGGCTTGAAACGATCGCTGCAACCATCGGTGAAGAAAGCCAAACCATTGAAGACGTCTATGAGCCGTATTTGCTTCAAATTGGTTTTATGCAGCGTACGCCTAGAGGGCGGACTGTGACGCCGCAAGCTTACCACCACCTCGGGTTACCTGTACCGGAGCAACGTTAAATTAGTTAAAGATCAGCCATCATGAAATGACAATTGTAAGCTTTTGCCGCTGCTAGAAGGGCGGGCAAGAGCTTTTTTTGTCTTTTTTCAGCGAATAAACAAAACTTCTGTCTCTTGCTAGAGTCTACATTACTAGATGATAGCGTAAGAAAGGATACGATACCTTTATGTTTGGAAGACATCAGCTAGTTAACCCAAAGCGAATTGCCATCATAACGGCAGCAGCACTAACGTTTACAGCCACTTTATACGGAGGATCCGAAGCGAATGCCGATGGGATTAAGCATTTGGATCAGATTCGTGTTGCCCTTGTCATTAATGCTGCCAAATATAAAAAGATTGAACCGCTAGTTTCACTTTCATCCCCAGGTGGATTTGATATTGGCGTGCGGAGCTCAGCGAATACGGAGGCGAAGCCATGGGCTTCCATTCCGGATACAACGATTCGAATGTCATTAGATCAGTATAGTATGATGATGCTGGAAACGTCAGACTTCACTACGGCCAGGACCTTGAACGGCAAACTGGCAATAATGGCAGAGGAAAGCTTCGTGTTAAGTCGTACAAAGCTTGGTAAAATGGTGTATCAAGTGTATTACGGGAATTTGCCCACGCAGGCTGAAGCCGAAAATGCAGCAGCTGGGGCATTGAAGGACCCTACAGTTGCTGCTTTAACGAAATCGGTTGCACCTGTGGTCAGTGGTCCGCTTCATTGGAGTGCGGGGATGTATGCATCAGAAGCCGCAGCACAGCAGCAAATCGCCGTGTACTCGGGGGCTGGTGTCCAAGCTGATTTGGTTTTACAGGCGGATGTGGCCGGCAATGTGGCCTATAGTGTTTGGTTAGGAAGCGAGGCAACGGATGCCAAGCTTGAGTTAGTGAAGCAAGCTGCACTGAAAGCTGCACCCAATACGCCTCTCCAACCAGCGAATACGAAGGCAGCCTACTTGATCCGCAGGTCGGATGTAACCACCTCAAGCAATCCCGCAGCTGCTGTGGCGCATTATGTGACTGCTGTTGGTGAGCAGAAAACAGTGATTCATCCTAAGAAGCAAGGCATCGCTGTGAAAGAACGCATGGACCGCAGTTTCCGTGGCGACATGGAAATAAGCACGTATCACGATCGATTGGCATTAGTCAATGAAGTTCCTATGGAGCAATATTTATATGGCGTTATTGGTGCAGAGCTTAATTCGCAATGGCCAGCAGAAGCGCTGAAGGCTCAAGCTGTAGCTGCGCGTACTTATGCGATCGTTCAAGGAAATAAGTATGAGATTGCTCAAGTTACGGATACAACGCTTGAACAGGCTTACTATGGCTTGGATAAAGAATTTACTGCTGGCAACCTAGCGGTTGATGCAACGAAGGATGAAGTGATCTCGAATAAGCGAGGCTTGATTTCACCTGTATTTGCTTCTAATGCGGGTGGAATGACAGCAGATTCTACGGAGGCTTGGGGCAATTCGGTTGATTATTTGCGAAGCGTTGCTAGCCCGGATGAAGGCGCTGAGCAGGGCAAAGCCATTTGGTATCAGATTCAACTGACAGACGGCAGAATCGGTTTTGTACATAGCATGTATGTGAAGGATAGTGGACAGAAGGACAAGGCAGGAAAAGCTATTTACGAAGCTACAGAGGCAGATGTTAACGTACGGTTAGCACCTTATGTGGATAATGTTGCGAATCCTGCCATTGCTAAACTGGCAACCAAGGAAAAAGTTGTCATTCTTGGTCAAGAAAGAGAATCGAATGCTTACTCTTGGATAAGAGGTCCTTATAGCTTAAGTGAAATCAAGAGTAAACTTGAAGCTGCTAAGATTCCCATCAACGGTGAGTTGACTTCACTGGAAGTTTCCAAGAGAGGCCCGTCAGGCCGAGCAATCGAGTTGAAGGCTAACGGTGTTGTCGTGAAGGTGGACAATCCGGATGCTATTCGAGGTGTACTGGGTGGTTTACCGAGTACGCTGTTTGAAATAGAAGGAGCAGGCAGTTATACTGATACTAGCTCATCTGTTTCAAGCGGAACCAGCATTGCGATTTTGAGCGGCTCAGGTGTGGTTTCGAGCAGTTCACCATCAGACAGCGTCTATGTGCTATCCGGGAAACAAACACAGCCAACAGCTGTGAAGAAAACGGATTTAATGACACTAAGCAGTACGGGCATAAGTAAGCCCGTGTTGACAGGCACAGTGTCATCTAGCATCCCACCTAAGGGCTCAACTGCCCTACAAGGAAATCAAATTATTTTCCGTGGAAAAGGTTTTGGCCATGGCGTGGGCATGTCGCAGTGGGGGGCAAAAGGCTTTGCAGAGAAGGGCTACGATTACAAAAAAATACTTCAGACGTACTTTACTGGAGTCAACATAACGAAGGAATGAATAACTAACATGGAAGTACAAGCATTCGATTTTGAATTACCTGAATCTTTGATTGCCCAGACGCCGCTGCTCGAACGCACGGCGTCTAGACTGCTTACACTGAATAAAGAAACTGGCGAAACCGCTCATCGCACTTTTGAAGATTTGATATCCTATTTAGAAGCCGGGGATTTACTCGTGATGAATGATACTCGAGTCATTCCAGCACGGCTTTTTGGTATGAAGAAAGACACGGGCGCTAAAGTGGAGTTATTGCTGCTTAAGCCGCTCGGCGAGGATCGTTGGGAGGCACTGGTCAAGCCTGGGAAACGCATGCAGCTCGGCTCTGTTGCGGTATTCGGCACTGCGGCTGACGAAGGTGGCGAGCCACTACTAACTGCAGAAGTCGTTGAAGTTGGCGACATGGGAGCTCGTATTCTGCAATTCCGGTACACCGGGATTTTCAATGAAATCTTGGATCGATTAGGCGAGATGCCGCTTCCTCCTTATATCAAGGAGCAGCTATCAGAGCGGGAACGATATCAAACCGTTTATGCGAAGCATGAAGGGTCATCTGCCGCGCCAACGGCAGGCTTGCACTTTACGGCAGATTATTTGGAGAGACTGAAGGACAAAGGTGTCCGACTAGCCTTCGTGACACTGCACGTAGGTCTAGGTACTTTCCGCCCTGTGTCCGTGGATAAGATTGAAGATCACCAGATGCATGCTGAATATTACATTTTATCCGAAGAAACAGCTGCATTAATTAATCAGACTAAATCAGCGGGGAAACGTGTTGTTGCGGTAGGGACAACATCTGCACGAACGTTGGAGACAGCCGCTGGATTAAGCCGCGAGCAGTCAGGCTACCAAGAAGGCCAACCTTTACTTATTCAGGCTTCCCAAGGCTGGACGTCCATTTTCATTTATCCTGGCTACACGTTTGGTGTCGTTGATGTGTTGTTAACGAATTTTCATCTGCCGAAGTCAACATTGCTTATGCTCATTAGTGCACTGGCTGGTAAGGCCAATGTTATGCGAGCCTACGAAGAAGCTGTGAAGGAAGAGTACCGATTTTTCAGCTTCGGCGATGCCATGTTGATTTATTAATTCATCCGATTGAACAAGAAAAGCAAGCTTAGAATAGGAAGTGGATATCATGACAGCAGCAGTAACGTATGAATCGATTAAAACATGTAAACAATCTGGCGCTCGTTTAGGCCGCGTTCACACCCCGCATGGCGTTATCGAAACGCCAGCGTTCATGCCGGTAGGTACACAGGCAACTGTGAAAACAATGAGTCCGGAAGAATTGAAAACGATGGACGCTCAAATTATTTTAAGCAACACGTACCACTTATTCATTCGCCCTGGACATGAGATAGTTAAAGAAGCTGGCGGGTTGCACAAGTTCATGAATTGGGATCGACCGATTCTGACGGACAGTGGTGGGTTTCAAGTTTTTAGCTTGAGCAATATGCGTAAAATTACGGAGGAAGGCGTCACATTCAAATCCCATTTGAATGGTGATAAGTTATTCCTATCTCCAGAGAAGGCGATGGAAATTCAGAACGCTCTTGGTTCTGACATTATGATGGCCTTCGACGAGTGTCCGCCGTTTCCAGCGGAATACGAATACGTGAAGAAATCACTGGAGCGTACGACGCGGTGGGCGGAGCGCTGTCTGCAAAGTCATGCAAGACCTCAGGATCAAGGCTTGTTTGCAATCATCCAAGGTGGTATGCATGAGGATCTACGCAAGCTGAGCGCAGAGCAGTTGACTTCCATGGATTTCCCGGGGTATGCTATTGGTGGACTGAGTGTAGGTGAGCCTAAGCACTTGATGTATGAAGTGCTAGATTACACAACACCACTTATGCCTGCGAATAAGCCTCGTTACTTGATGGGTGTTGGCTCGCCGGACGCATTGATTGAAGGCGCTATCCGAGGCATTGATATGTTTGATTGTGTATTACCGACGCGGATTGCTAGAAACGGGACTTGTATGACAAGCTCAGGTCGTCTAGTTATTCGTAATGCGAAATATGCAACGGACTTCGGCCCGCTGGATGCCAAATGTTCTTGTTATACATGTACGAATTACAGTCGCGCCTATATTCGACATCTCATCAAAGCAGATGAAACATTCGGGATTCGCTTGACGACGATTCATAACCTTCACTTTCTACTACAGCTTATGCGTGAAGTAAGAGAAGCCATTAAGGAAGATCGATTACTTGATTTCCGCGATACCTTCTTTGCCGCTTACGGGCTGAATGATAATGAAAGAGGATTCTAAGAGAGGAGGATACCTATGTTTCTAGCTGAAGAAGGTACCACTGGTGCAGTAGGATATTTGTATACATACGGGCCTTTAGTGCTTATGTTCGTAGTTCTGTACTTCTTACTTATTCGTCCACAGCAAAAAAGACAGAAAACACGTAGTCAAATGCTCGGAGGATTGAAAAAAGGGGATAAGGTTGTTACGATTGGCGGTCTTCATGGCACGATTGTAGAAATCACAGATGACATTTGCGTACTTCGTGTCAACGATGCAACGAAAATGACTTTTGATCGCTCTGCCGTTAATGCGGTTGCACAAACGCCTGCTACTAAGGAATAAGTTAACAAAAAGCGAGGTCCTATAATAGGCTCTCGCTTTTTATTTGCATATATTTAATATTCGTTATTCTTTACAGGGCGTTTAAGGAGTGCGCGCTCACCAAGGATAAGACGACCTTCGGCAATGCGCAGACCCATTCGAGCAGCAACGACACCGAGTACGACACCAGCACACATATCGGACAACCAGTGAATGCCTAGATAGAAGATAGTGAAAATAATAAAGGCTGCTGAACAGGGGACGAAAATTTTCCAAAATGTGTTTCGGCTTTTTACCGCTATGACGGCCATTGAAATGGATATGGATGTATGCAAACTTGGGAAGCAATTATCGAGTCCAGATAATGGTCTGTAATCTTGCTCGAAAGTTGGGAACACATCTAAGATTAGAAGATCTACTTTAGGGTGGAAAAACCATACTTCGTTAACCGGGAAAAAAAGATAAAAAGGGATGGCAATCATATAATTGAACATGAGTGCATAACAGACCGCATAGAAAAGTTTATGATTCTTCTGATACGTGTAAATAGCAATGGAAGTAATCATAATCGATGGGAATATAATGACATAGAAATAACTACATACGATCGTAAGGATATCATTATGAAAAAGGTTCTGGATCGTTGCTACAAAGTCACCCTCAATGCCATAGATGGACTTCGTGAAATCGGCTTTGTATTGCATGCCTTTCTCGATTGCCATCTCCATCTTGTTAAACATGAGGATCATCAGCAACGCGATGAAATGAAAAAGGAACTTGCGTGAAGTAAATATTTCATGAACTAAACTACTGGCAATCGTGTATGGGCTCTTTCGCGTTGCGATAATTACAAAAGCGAAAATTGTTAGTACAATATAAACTGTCGCATGCGTCATAGATTGAAAAGGGCTCAAGTTGTATCCCCCTATATATTGGAAGTTTTGTGCGGCAATAACTATGACATTATACCACATTCAACGGGGGGGAAGTGCAATCTTCACGGAAAAGACTTATTTCTGAGTATTTACACCAAGTATGCCACCGAGCGCCCCAGATGCGAATAAAATGCCAAGTAATTGGAGGGACTGAAGATTCAACCCTGCATCGAATGCCAGAAAACCGACTAAGAAAATGAGAATGAAATAGAAGACGCCGACCATGCCCCCGTGATACCAGCCGCGGTTACCGGCACGTTTACCTGAAACCCATCCTCCAATAAATAAGGAGACCGCGTGGATGATGGTTGTTAATGTGTGTAAGGAGCTTTCTTGTGTGCTGGTTAAAAGCAAAAACAAGGAGGTCACAATGGTTCCAATGGTCATCATACTAAATGAGTAGACAAGTCCTGAAAATAATGGCGATGTTATTCGAACCTGACTGACCGTTTTCATAGGGTTCACAGGCATCATTCCTTTCCTATATTCGAGCGCTTCATTATCATCATTGTATGGCCAAGCACATAGAATTAGTACAAACTATAGATCAAAGGAGTGTGATTATTTATGACTGAATTCTCTCATGGACCGGTGATGTGGCAAGCTGTAGCGGCGCTGCTTATTTTTGCAGCTGCTTACATTTGTATATTGATTGAAAAATGGGATCGTATGTATACCGCGCTTGGTGGGGCTTGTTTGATGCTGATATTAGGCATTGTACCGCTCCAAAAAGCACTAACAACCTACGCGAGTTGGCCGATCTTAATCTATCTCGTGAGTCTTTTCATCATTTCGAGCCTTTTTCAGAAAACTGGCATTATTTCGTATGTTGTAAGTTCAATTGTTCGAAAATATCGCATGCGGGCACTTACCGTTATCATTAGTCTCTCACTGCTAGCGGCGCTGATCTCTGCGCTCTTGGATAGTTTAATGGCTGTTGTTGTTATCGTTCCTTTCATCATAATTGCGTCCAGAAAAATGAGGTTACTGCCGGCCCCATTTCTAATCTCGATGTTATTATCCGTACATATTGGCGGTGCAGCAACGATTATGGGGAATATACCTAGCCGTATGCTAGGGGCGTCAGGGCATATTTCGGCGGGGGAAATGTTCATTCAATTATTTCCTCTGATTTGCTTGCTGTTAGCCGTCGTTTATCTCATAATGTGGTTGATCTATCGAAAGCGCTTAGTAGCGGCTGAAGCACACATGCGTGAGCTGTTAAGCATTAAGCCAAGCTCCTATTTATCTCCCCATAGAGAATTCGTCTTGGGAAGCAGTATAATCACAGGGTTGACCCTAGTTGTACTAAGTCTTCATGGTTTACTAGCATGGAGTCCAGCCTACATTGCAGCCTCCGGGGCTATTGCTTTACTAGCTATGAATTACAAAGATATTTTTGAGGTAATTAGAAATAAGGATTTTGGTGCGGTATGGCATCACGTGAGAGAAACACAATGGCTCTTTTTCTTGGGACTTTTCATCATGGTTGGGGGCTTGACGTATGCAGGTTTTTCAGGATTTATTGCTAATCGAGGGCTAGAGCTAAGCCAAGGGAGCATCCCGTTCCTATCCATTCTATTGTTATGGTTGAATAGTTTTGGTACAGCGATGATGGATAATATTCCATTCATTGCTGCGATGATTCCGATTGTTGATCAAATGGAGCAGCTTGTAGAGACGTCAACTCAGCCGATGTGGTGGGCATTGATCGTCGGAAGCGGGATAGGAAGCGGTGTGACACTAGTGAGCTCAATCGCCAGCTTATACGCGGCATCTTTTACCTATCATGATGGTGTAAAGTTAAAACAAAGTGAGTATGTGGTAGTTGCTGCTCCGATTTGTTTCGTGCTGCTCTTGATTTCTACGTTATATTTCAAATTATTCTTGTTGTAATTGCCAACAATTGAATACGTAATATCTGCATGATGAGGTGCGTACGCGGTCAGAATACCAGTGAACTCCGAGAACGAGCTAGAGCTTAGATCAGGGAGGTTGCGATGGAGATTCTGACCATTTTTTTGCGTACGGTGCTTATCTATTTTGTTGTTTTTCTCATGCTTCGTATTATGGGGAAACGTGAAATTGGTAAGCTTTCGCTTTTCGATCTAGTCATTTCGATCATGATTGCGGAAATTGCTGTGTTCGTGCTTGAGGACGTGAAGAAGCCTCTTGTGTCTGGTATTTTACCGATGGGGACTCTGGTGCTTATTCAAGTTGTCATTGCCTATATTACGCTGAAAAGTCGCACCATTCGTGTGCTTTTCGACGGGAAACCGAGTGTGCTCATCAATAAAGGGATGATTAATCGAAACGAAATGAAGAAGCATCGTTATAATTTAGATGATCTGATGCTGCAATTGAGACAAAATAAAATTATGAACGTGGCCGATGTGGAATTTGCGATCTTGGAACCTTCGGGGAAGTTAAGTGTAGTTGAGAAAGATAAAAATGAAAAAGAGACAGGGCCGGAGGTAACGAAATTAAATAACAACATTCGTTACGAAGGCTTGCCGCTGCCTCTTATTATGGATGGTAAAGTACAAGACGAAAACTTAGAGAAAATTGGTCAAACGAGATTTTGGTTGAAAAATCAGCTGCAAGAACAAGGAGCTAGGGATTTTAAAGAAATCTTCTACTGTTCAATTGATCATCGCGGCAGAATGTTTCTTGATCGCAAGAGGTGAGTCGCTGGAATTCAACGTATTATTTTTTTGCCCATATTCAGAAGTCGACCGATATCTTTAAGACTGATGAGTCGAAATGCCGTGATGAGAAAGATATAGGAAAAGAGCCCTAACAATAAGGAGGACACAAATCGTATCCAGGTCGCTGACACCCATGGCGTGTACATGACGAAATAACAAACAACACCTGAGAGAAGCATGGCCGCGCCAATTTTCCCGAAACTGCTGCCTTCCATACGGAATTTGAGCAGACGAACGACACTATACCAGTGTAGCAGTGTAACCAAAACGATATTCACATTAATGGCGAATACAGCGCCGTGTATGCCCATTTCGGGCTTGCTGGCCAACCAATAGATTAAGAATAACTTGACTGTCGATCCAATTAACGTGTTGATTAGAGCAGCTCCAGGCTTGTTTAATGCTTGTAAGGCAGATTGCAGCGGAGCTTGAAAATAAATGAATATCGCGATCGGTGCCATCATCTTAAGCATGACACTGACATCTGGCTGATTGTATAGATACTTGCAAATGGGTTCAGCGAGTACAAACATCAATACAGAGAAAGGGGCACCTGTCACTAAAGCGAGTTTTAACGATTGATGCAAACGCATGTGGATAGTCTTGAGGTCTTTGCGGGCGGCAGCTTCACTTAATGAGGGAATCAGAGAAACGGATAGTGACATGGTCAGTGCACTCGGTAAAAGGATGATAGGAATGATCATACCTTGTAAGGCTCCGTACTGCGCGGTTGCAAGTGATGTGGTAATGCCGGCGATCGCTAAGCTTTGAGCAATTAAGATCGACTCCAATAAGTAGGAGCCAGCACCGATGAGTTTGCTTCCTGTGATCGGGATTGAGATACGTAAGATTCTACGCAGATTGGAGAGTCGACCTGTTGTTTTCTTCGTTCCTATTTGAGCAATTGGAGGCTTAGCTAAAGCTTTTTTATCCCATCTAAAATGAATAGCCAATACGGCTAGTCCGCCAATTTCGCCTGCCAAAACGCCAATCATCGCACCTGCTGCCGCATATTCGATGCCATAAGGGACCATCATATAGGAGCAGACGAGAACCATGACAATCCGAATCAACGTTTCCATAATTTGCGAGGTCGCGGTAGGAATCATATTTTGTCTGCCTTGAAAGTAGCCGCGATAAACAGCAGAGACGCCAATAATGGGTATCATGGGGCTCATACATAGGAAAGTATAGTAAACACGGGAATCCGTCAATAAATGAGACGTGATCCATGAAGCTCCTAGCAGGCAGACAACTGTAAAAATGAAGCTAAGTGATATCGTGATCGCTAGAGATATGCGCAAAATGCTGCGAATCCGGGTCTCATTCTTCTCAGCTTCCGCTTCTGCGATCAGCTTGGCAATGGCAATGGGAATACCTCCGGTAATGATAGTTAAAATAACGGACAGGAATGGCCAGCCCATTTGATAAATACCAATGCCTTCAGCCCCGATCACGCGCGGTAAAGTCATTCGGGGTATGAAGCCAAGTATGCGATTCAAAATGCCTGCGGCGAGCAGGATCATTGTACCTCTAATAAACGACTGCTTGGTCACTGCCATACCCTCTTCCGATAATGTCATACCTATGACTATGCGCGAGCTGTCCAAGCTCATGCTAAGATTTTATGGACAAGTGCGCATTTGGCAGGAAATTCCGAGGTGGCTATCGAACTATATAACATACAGGTAAAACGAATGCCTTAGCTTATGCTTACGTAGATAGTTTTGCTAAAGCAAAACTTTTAGGAGGATCCCCCATGAATGACGCACAGGATAACGGAAGTGAAGAAGAGCATCCAGGTATGTCGGATCAAGAACTGAATGAAATCATCGAGAGTTTGTGTTTGAGCAAGGTTGAAGAGTTTATTCTGCTAGGATACGAGCACGTTACTGGCAAGGATATATGGGATTGTGTAAGTGATAAATACCGTAAAACAGGGTTGCCCTCTCTCCATCAAATCGTAAATGACATTTTGTCCCTCAAATCTACAGCGTTTATGAACTGGATGACGATTAGTATGTATAGAGGAGCCCAATTCTAAGAATGGGCTTATTTTTTGCGTGAATCGACTTAAATTGACTCGTTTTTCAGACCTGAGTATAATAGGCATATTGAGTATTGAAGGGAGACTAGCAACAGATGCTGGATTGGAAAAGAATTTCGTTCTTTTTTCTAACGGTTGTCATTGTTCTTGGCGCAGTTGGAATAACGAGCCCTGGGCTTGTAGATCGTATTAAGCTTGGATTGGATTTAAAAGGCGGTTTTGAAATATTGTACACCGCAGAGCCATTAACGGCTGGACAACCCCTCACGAAGGAAACGCTTACGGAAGCTGCACAAAGCCTTGCTAAACGTGCGGATTCACTTGGCGTTGCTGAGCCTGAGGTGTACCCAGAAGGATCAGATCGCATCCGTGTTCGTCTTGCAGGTGTTGAGAACGAAGAAGAAGTTCGTACTTTGATGTCCAAACCGTCTGTACTTACTTTCAGAGGTCCTGATGGAACGGTATACATGAATGGAACAGACTTCGTCGAGAATGCAGCGAAATTAAGCTATGATCCGAATACGAAGCAACCGATCGTTGAGATCAAAATGAAGAGCAGAGAGAAATTCAAAGAAGTAACAACGAAGCTGGTTGGCAGTACCTTGTCTATTTACTTGGATGATGTTGTACAGTCTACGGCATCGGTTAATTTCCCAATTGACAGCGACTCCGCAATCATTACACAAACGAACGTTGCAGAAGCAACCAAAGTAGCGAAGATGATTAACCTGGGTGCAATGCCTCTTAAATTAACGGAAAAATACATACAACGTGTCGATGCGACATTAGGAAAAGCTTCCTTGCATGAAACAGCAAGAGCAGGGTTAATCGCTTCGATCTTAATCTTCTTGTTCATGGTGATTTACTACCGTGTTCCAGGTTTAGTTGCGGCTTTCACTTTAATTACGTATGTATGGGTTTTATTAGCGATCTTTGACTTTATGAATGCCACGTTGACGTTGCCTGGTATTGCCGCCCTTGTATTAGGTGCAGGGATGGCCGTTGATGCGAACATTATCACATACGAAAGAATTCGCGAAGAAATCCGTGCAGGCAAGAGTATCCTTTCTTCCTTGAAAGCAGGGACGAAGCATTCCTTCCGTACGATTATGGATGCGAACGTTACGAATTTAATCGCGGGTATCGTGCTGTATTATGTAGGTAACGGTGCTATTCGCGGATTCGCAGTTATTACGATGATGAGTATTATTATCAGTATCTTAACGAACGTTTTGTTCTCCAGATGGCTGCTACATCTTATTATCCGGGGTAATTTGCTGAAAAAGCCAAGTTATTTCGGTGTGAAGGAGGCAGACATCCGTGGACTCTAAGCAAAAGTATGATTTTGTAAAAAATCGCAATAAATTTTTCATCTTATCGGCTGCAATTCTTATCATTGGGTTAGTTGTTATGTTAACCTCAGGTATGAATTTCGGTGTCGATTTCAAAGCGGGAACGAATATCGACCTCGTTGTGGGTAAACAGCTGGACAGTGCGAAGGTTGAGGAAATCTTGCATGGCTTGAACACCAGCGGTGATGTGAAGTCGAAATATGCGGATCCTACAATTGGTGGTAACAATAGTGATCGCGTGTCTATTCGTTTCGATGACGTGCTTGACGATGCGACGGTAAACAAAATCCAAACTGCTTTTGCAACAGCTTATAGCGCAGAAGTTTCCAAGGAAATTAATACCGTGGATCCACAGCTAGCGAAAGAATTATTGATGAAAGCTGTCTATGCAGTTGCAATTTCAAGCGTACTAATTTGTTTGTACGTAAGTATCCGTTTTGAATGGCGTTTTGCTTTGGCTGCGATTATCGCTATTCTGCACGATGCGTTCATCGTTATCGCGATGTTTGCCATTTTCCGCTTCGAAGTGAATCTTCCGTTCCTTGCGGCTGTATTAACCACAATCGGTTATTCCATTAATGATAAGATCGTTATTTTTGACCGGATTCGTGAGAACCTGCGTTTTGCTAAACTGAAGACAGATGCAGATTTAGTTGCACTCGTTAACGACAGTATCTGGCAAACGATGGCACGTAACATCAACACAGTACTCGTCGTGTTAATCGCTGCAGGTTGTTTGTATCTGTTCGGAAGCGAGTCCATTAAGTTGTTCGCTTTGGCCAAGTTAATTGGTTTAACGAGCGGTGCTTACTCTTCCATCTTCATTGCATGTTCCTTATGGTACTTGTTCAAAAGAAATTCCTTATCACGTTCTAAAAAGAAAGCTGCAGCGTAATAACCATAATAACCGGCCGCGTGATTGTTGCGCGGCCTTTGTATCCGTTCAGGGGGAATGTCCACGTGAATGATGAGGGATTTCGTAAGACAGAATACGCGCTTTGGTCAGCAATACTTGTACTTACCGTGTTAACTTGTCTGATAGGGATTGTTGGCTTTCAAGTACATAGTAATTCTCTGGTCGCAGCTGCCGCGCAGTCGGGAGCAGGAATTTGTGTTGTTGCTGCTGCCATCAACCGAGTAAGGATGATGAGAGTGCAACTTGCTGGAGCTTCTTTTCGTGGATTGGATCCACAAATTTCAGTAAGTTCTATCCTATTCATTGTCTTGATCTTATTAATTGGTGCTGAATTAGGCGTTATTACGGTTAAATCCTTGATCAACCAGGTCGAATATGATGCCACCATAATGACCTTCGCTGTTCTTGTTATTTCGCTGCTTGCGAAGGAAGCGATGTTCCAATTCTTAAGTAAGCTTGGTAAACAGTTAGGGACTGAGGAATTTATTGCCAATGCACGAAGACGCCGTTCCGATATATACTCTTCTTTTGTGGTCACTGTAAGTGTTCTCTACACGATGCTGACTCAAGCAATTGGATTTACAGCATTTTCTTATGTAGACACCTTTGCAGGACTTATCGTTGCACTTTTTATAGGTAAAATGGGTTTCTCGTTAGTCAGCAAAACCATATCTACACCAACAGCAAAAGTTCTTCACCAAGAAGAGGCAGCTGATTTTGTTAAAGCTGTTCAAAAGATTCATGGTGTGATTACGGTTGATGATTTGAACGCGAGAGAACATGGGCATTATGTTGTCATCGACATGACGATCAGTGTGAACCCTAGGCTTTCAGTTTGGGAAGGACATGAGGTGTCAAAGAAGATTAAACACCAGCTGATGAAGCAATACCATCATGTATCACATGTATACATACATGTAAATCCTTACGATGCAGGTTACCCTTATAAGCAGGCAGATGTGGAAGCAAGTGAACTGCCGTCTGTTTTACACTAAATCATTGTTTTCGAAGATTACGTACCCTGAAATTTTCATAGGAAAACACCAAGGAGGAGCCACCAAGTGCTAGCACCGAAAGCAAGATGGAACATTGGAAATGCGGATGAGGCGCTTGTTGAAGAATTTGTTCGTGAGCTGCAGTTGGATCCCTTGGTAGCCCGTATTCTAGTTCTTCGAGATATTCGCAGCGTGTCTGAGGCCAAACAATTTATGCAAGGTGGCGTCGGTGATTACCATGATCCCTATTTGTTAGATGGGATGCTTCCAGCTGTGGAGCGTATTCGCAAAGCCTTACACAATAAGGAATTCATTCGTATTTACGGCGATTATGATGCAGATGGAGTAAGCAGTACATCCTTAATGGCGCATTTGTTAAAAGGGTTAGGGGCACATTTCGATACTTACATTCCACATCGGATTCGTGAAGGCTATGGATTGAATCGTGCTGCAATGGACTTGGCCAAGGAACATGGTGTCCAGTTGCTTATCACTGTAGATACGGGAATAAGTGCTGTTGAAGAAATAGCGTATTGCCATGAAATTGGTTTAGATGTGATTGTGACTGATCATCATGAACCACCAGAAGTACTGCCTGATGCCTTAGCTGTGATTAATCCTAAGAAGCCTGGTTGTCCGTATCCCTACAAGCTTTTAGCAGGTGTTGGTGTGGCATTTAAACTTGCACATGCGCTGCTAGAGCGGTTTCCAGAGGAACTTCTTGAGTTCGCAGCGCTTGGAACCGTTGCCGACCTTATGCCGCTCACAGGTGAGAATCGGTTGCTAGTGAAGATGGGCCTCGCACGTATGCAGGATTCCAGCTATGTTGGATTTCGTTCGCTGATCGGTGTGTCGGGCATTGAACGGAAAGAGATTACTGCTGGACACATCGGTTTCTCGCTCGCTCCGAAAATTAATGCGAGTGGTCGCTTAGAAGCGGCTGACATTGCCGTCAAGCTGTTGACCACAACAGATGAAAAAGAAGCGGAGCAAATTGCCTTCGAATTGGATATGCTGAATAAAGAGCGTCAACAAATTGTTGAGGATATGGTCCAAGAAGCATTTGCGATGGCTGAGGAGCAGCGAGCGAAGGGCTTGGATAAAGTCATTGTCGTAGCGAAAGAGAACTGGAATGTTGGTGTCGTTGGGATTGTAGCCTCCAAGATTGTGGAGAAATTCTATCGACCTACGCTTGTGCTAAGCATCGATCCCCATAAAGGTATGGCCAAAGGCTCTGCACGTTCGATTGCAGGCTTTGATTTGCACAAAGCGTTGACAGCTTGTAAGGACCTGTTGGACCACTACGGTGGTCATCAAGCAGCCGCAGGGATGAGCTTGGATAGCAGCCATCTGGAAGCTTTCGCAATTCGACTAAATGAGCTTGCAGCGGCAACGTTAACGGATCAGGACTTCGTACCTGTATTACGGGTAGATAATGCGTGCAACCTAGCTGATGTCCCGATTGCAAGCATTGAGGGGCTAGAATTACTGGCACCATTCGGAATGGGGAATCCATCGCCTAAGTTCATGTTCACGGATTTAGGTCTTGAAGATATTCGGACCATGGGCAAAGAAAAACAGCATTTGAAGCTGGGACTATCTCAAGCTAAGGATGAAGTTAGCTGTTCGGTAGAAGCCGTGGGCTTTGGCAAAGGTAGCTTAGCAGCATTAATTGCCCCCTCGGCCAAGATAGATATCTTAGGAGAACTTTCGATTAATGAGTGGAATGGTGTTAGAAAGCCACAGATCATCATGCAGGATCTGCGAATCCCGCACACGCAGGTATTTGATTGGCGTGGCACGGGACAATTACACCTGAAGCTTGCAGCGCTTGCGAGCAATCTCTCAGCAGGACCAGCGGCGCCACTGCGCTCACCTGGAATCGTGCTATTTGATGAAGCGGATGCACCGTTGTATCAAACAGTAGCTGCACAAGTCGGGCATGAAGTGCCGTATTGGATCGTGCAGGATACTGGCCAAGTAAGGCCAGCCAATGAGGCAGCAAACGGGGTAGCGTTCGATGAGCTGCAAGATGTCATTTTGTACACGTTGCCTCGTCGTATTGACAGCTTGAAATCAGTACTTCAGCAGGCGACAGGGATGATGCGGTGCTACCCTGTATTTGCCGAGCTAGGGCAGGACAGCGGCAATACTTTGCCTTCAAGGGATATGTTCAAGATGCTGTATGGTACCTTGCAGAAGGAGAAATCACTTCAACTGCAAGATACCAGGATGATGACATCTTTCAGTAAACGGTCAGGATTATCACTCGGAATGATTCATTTTATTTTATCTGTTTTTGAGGAATTAGAATTTGTCGTAAAACATGATAATATGGTTACATTAAGTGCCACACCTGCCAAAAGAGATTTAACAACATCACGATTGTACCAGCATCGATTGCATCGTCAAGAAGTTGAAGCCATTGTTATGTATTCTTCAGCGAAAGAGCTGGAGCAATGGATCGCTGATCACATAAAATAAACAGAGTTTACATTGGAGGAAATCATATGAATTTCAAAGATTATATCCGCGTTATCCCGGATTTTCCACAGCCAGGCATTCGTTTTAAAGATATTACGACGCTGCTGCAGAATGGCCCTGTGTATAAAGAAGCCATCGAGCAATTAAAACAACTCATTCAAGACAAGGAAATTGACGTAATTGCAGGTCCGGAAGCGCGTGGATTTGTCATTGGTGCCCCTCTGGCTACAGCACTCGGCGTGGGCTTTATTCCAATTCGCAAAAGTGGCAAATTGCCCGGCGAAACGATCGAAGCGGATTATGCGCTAGAGTACGGCAAAGATAAGTTGGCTATGCACAAGGATGCCATTAAGCCTGGACAGAAAGTGCTTATTGCGGATGACTTGCTTGCAACAGGCGGAACGATTCAAACGTCCGTTGATTTGATCAAACAGCTTGGTGGAGAAATCGTCGGAGCTGCTTTCTTAATCGAGCTTACGTACTTGGATGGCCGCAGCAAATTCGAAGGTTTTGATGTCGTTTCACTTGTTCAATATTAAGACAGGGTTGGAGAATCGAATGTTCGTTATTCGATTCTCTTTTTCATAGCATTCTAAGGAGTAAATGTGATGTGTTTGCGGCAGCTATGATGCTTTTTGTCGAAGCCTGTACGTGAATAGTTGACGAGGGGCCTGACTAGCAGGCATAATGAATAAAAATCGACTAAAGGGAATGGGTAATGCATGGGTATAGAGCAGCTGCTGGAAAAGGCCGCCACCTATCTGAAAGAGAATGATTTGCAGAGGATTCGGGAGGCCTATGAATTCGCGGATGAAGCCCATCATGGCCAAGTACGCAAATCGGGTGAGCCCTATATTCTGCATCCACTCGCTGTTGCAGATATATTGGTGAACATGCAGATGGATGTCACTTCGGTGATCGCCGCACTTCTGCATGATGTGGTTGAAGACACGACAGTTTCACTCGAAACTGTTCTAGATAAATTCGGGAAAACCTGTGCGATGCTCGTTGATGGTTTGACGAAGCTGGAGCGCATTAAGTTCAAATCCAAAGAAGAGCAGCAAAATGAGAATTACCGCAAAATGTTCGTTGCGATGGCGCAGGATATTCGGGTAATTCTGATTAAGCTCGCGGATCGTCTGCATAACATGCGGACACTCAAGTATCAATCGGAAGAAAGCCAGCGCCGCATTGCGGAAGAAACGCTGGAGATTTTCTGCCCGATTGCCCATCGACTCGGTATTTCCACAATCAAATGGGAGATGGAGGACATTGCCCTCCGTTATTTGAATCCGCAGCAATACTATCGGATTGTGAATCTCATGCAGAAGAAACGGACTGAGCGTGAGCAATACATTGAAGATGTCATTCACAGCATCAAAGAGAAGTTAGATGAGATGGGGATTCAGGGGGATATTTCGGGAAGACCGAAGCATCTCTACAGCATTTACAAAAAAATGAGCTCCCGCGGCAAGCAATTTAACGAGATCTACGATCTCATGGCTTTACGCGTCATTGTTGACGGCATTAAAGATTGCTATGCTTCTTTGGGTATCATTCATACGTTATGGAAACCGATGCCTGGCCGTTTCAAGGATTATATTGCGATGCCGAAGCCGAATATGTATCAATCCTTGCACACGACCGTTATTGGGCCGAAGGGTGAGCCGTTAGAGGTTCAGATCCGTACTTGGGAAATGCATCGTACCTCCGAGTTCGGGATCGCCGCACATTGGGCTTACAAAGAAGGCGGCACTGTTGTCCCATCGGGTACCTTCGAGGATAAAATGAGCTGGTTCCGTGAAATTCTGGAGCTTCAGCATGAAACGAACGATGCGTCTGAATTCATGGAATCCATGAAGATGGATTTCTTCTCGGATCTTGTTTTCGTATTTACGCCAAAAGGGGAAGTCATCGAGCTTCCAGCTGGCGCAGTTCCGTTGGATTTTGCTTATCGGATTCATACAGAAATCGGCAACCGTACCATTGGTGCCAAAGTCAATTCACGGATCGTCCCGCTCGATCATAAGCTCAAAACCGGTGATATTATTGAAATCCTAACTTCTAAGCATTCCTATGGGCCAAGTCAAGATTGGATCAAAATCGCTCAATCCTCCCACGCACGCAGTAAAATTAAGCAGTGGTTTAAGAAAGAAAAGCGTGAAGAGAACGTTGAAAAAGGTAAGGATATGATTGAACGAGAGCTTAAACGCTTAGCCATCGATCCTCCAACCTTAATGAGCGATGATAAAATGCTAGAAGCGGCGAAGAAGTTTAATTTTAGCGATATTGAAGACATGCTCTCAGCGGTTGGCTTTGGTGGCATAACGGCAGCACAAATATGTACCAAGCTAACAGAGAAGCTGCGTAAGGAAGCGGAAGAAGCCCAGATTATTAAGCTAAGCAGTGAAGTGAAAGAGGTCAAAGCACCTGTATCCTCGGAGCGCAAAAGCCGTCCTACAAACGGTGTACGCGTCAAAGGTGTAGATAACTTGCTTGTCCGATTTGCTCGTTGCTGCAATCCAGTTCCTGGGGATTTCATTATTGGCTATATTACTCGCGGGCGCGGCGTTTCTGTCCATCGCTCGGATTGCACGAACATTCCAACGAGTATGGGCGAGGAAGAACGGGTTATTGAAGTGGATTGGGCAGAGGCCGTTGAGTCTAATTTCAATGTGGAAATTGAGATAACAGGCCATGATCGCCGCGGTTTCTTAAACGAAGTGCTGCAAGCTGTTTCGGAGAGCAAGACGATGATTTCAGCTGTTTCTGGGCGTTCCGATAAGAACAAAATGGCGACGATTCACATGACGATTTTGATTAAAAATATCGACCACCTACAGTCCGTTGTAGAAAAAATAAAACGCGTCAAAGATATTTATTCGGTTCAACGGATTATGCAGACCTAGTTACTAAGGGGATTTAGGAACGATGAGAGTTGTTGTTCAACGTTGTAAGAATGCGGAAGTCACCGTCAATAATCAAACTATCGGTCGCATTGAGCAGGGGCTCATGCTATTGGTTGGCATAACCCATGAAGATACCGAACACGATGCGAAGTATCTTGCAGATAAAGTGGCCGGGCTTCGAATTTTTGAAGATAAAACAGGTAAAATGAATTTGTCTGTCCTTGAGACTGGCGGGGCTATCTTGTCTGTGTCACAATTTACGCTATATGGAGATTGTCGTAAAGGCAAACGGCCAAATTTCATGTCAGCAGCAAGGCCTGAACAAGCGGAACCGTTGTATCAGGAATTCAACAGATTGCTCAGAGAGCAGGGGTTACAAGTTGAAACGGGTGCATTTGGTGAAATGATGGATGTTTCCCTAACGAATTGGGGACCTGTTACCTTGATGATCGATAGTAAATAAGCTATTTGGGAGAAGGATTCAGGATAGGCAGCCTAGTCATTGGTTATACTATACATGTATAAACTAGCGGTTAGGAGCCTACAGATGCGTCAATCCATAAAAGAAAAGATGATGACTGCCCCTATACAGCAACTTTTCCATTCCTCTATGGCTGAGCGGATGAGTCAAGGAAATGCTTTTGCGGATGTTGAAATTAGTGCAGAATTCACTTCTGATCAGGAAAAAATGAAAAGTATCCCAAAGAAATCGTTCCGGTAATTCATAAAACCACGTGTGCGCTGTTCGTCAGCCTTGCGTGGTTTTATTTGTGCCGAAGGCAGAATTTCTCTCCTCCATCAAATTGTGGTAAACTAGCCTATGGAATTATTGTAAGACATGCAGGAGATAAGGTGGGTGCTTAAAGTCGTAATGGCAAATTCGAATCGCAACAAATCCACATCCAGAGGTTGGCTATGGTTAATGGTAGTATTGATTGTACTTACGCTGGTTGCTGCAACGGCCGCCATGTACTATCAATATAATCACCATAAGAACGCCAAAGGACATAGTGATCAGCAACAAGCCCTTGAAGAAGTGAAATCGGTAAAAAAGGCGAAAGAAGCCTATGATGTCATTGTAATTGGAACAGACCCGGAGGGCGTAGCAGCTGCGGTTTCATCAGCTCGAAATGGATTGAGCACACTGTTAGTCGATGGCCGGGATCGTGAGATTTTTGGCGGATTAATGACACTCGGCTGGATTAATTCCTTGGATATGAATTATTCCACAAGCAAAACCTTGCTCGGCAAGGATGATGTCTGGAATAAAGGGTATTTCTCGGAATGGTATGCCAAAACGGAAGGCGATTCCTTCGATGTGAATACAGCGGCCAATGCCTTCTACGATGCCGTAAAGAATGAAAAGAATATTGATGTCTTGATGAAAACCAAGAAGATAGACCCACTGCTTTCGCAAAATAAAAATGCGGTGCAGGGTGCGACGATAACACTTGAAAATGGCAGCACGCAAGTTGTCAAAGCTGCTTCAGTCATTGATGCGACACAAGATGGTGACTTCGCAGCAGCAGCAGGGGTTCCTTTTACAATGGGACATGAAGATATCGGAGATCCAAAATCGAAAATGGCCGTCACGCTGGCTTTTCGTTTGAAGAATGTCACACCTGAAGTATGGAAATTGATGGCCAATCGATTGAATGGGGATGACAATTCAGGTACGGGTGTTACCGATGTGAGTGTATTTGGATACAGTGAAATGAGCAATTATCCTGCACTTAACAAGGAAAGAGCCAAAATGAGAGGCCTCAATATGGGGAGGCAAAATAACAATACGGTGCTTATTAATGCCTTGCAGATTTTTGGCGTAGATACCTTTGATCCGAAATCGGTTCAAGAAGCATTCGATATTGGGAAGAAGGAACTGCCGAATATTGTTGCTTATATGCAGAAAACGTTCCCGGAATTCTCATCCGTTGAGCTCGATGGTTCAGCACCAGAGCTTTATGTGAGGGAGACTCGACATATGCAGGGCGAATACCGATTGAGTATCGTCGATGTTTGTACAAATGCAGATCAGTGGGATCGCATCGGCTTCGGGTCTTACCCCGTGGATATCCAGCGTATAGCGCCTACAGACTCAGGTAATGTCGTGTGTAAGCCGAAACAATATGCGATTCCGTTCCGCAGCATCGTTCCACAGAAGATTGATGGCTTGCTCGTTGTAGGTAGAGCGGCAAGTTACGATACACTTCCACATGGAAGTGCTCGCGTTATGCCGACGGGCATGGCAGAGGGTGAGGCGGCTGGAGCTGCGGTGAGTTTGGCAAAAGCGGAGAATATGACGTTCCGTCAGATTTCAGCATCCAAGGACATGATAGCAAAGCTGCAGGCTCAGCTTAATAAGCAAGGCATGGAAGTTCAGCCGATGACCATTAAGCCGCAGCCATTTATGGAACATAAGTCATTCGAGGGCTTGAAAACGGCGATGATGCTCGGACTAGCATCTGGTGCTTACGATAATAACTTCCGCCTTGACGACGCGGCTAATCCTAAACGAATGGTCAATGTGGTTGGTGGCGCAAGGAAGATGAAGCCGGATGCATTTGCAGGAGACGTTAACCAAGCCATAGCTAAGGTGGACAATGCGGATAAAATTCCTTTGACTCTTGAGCAAGCAAGCTATACCTTCACGCAAGCTCTTGGTATTAAGGGCACGGCTGCTGAAGCGCAAGCGAAGCTCGTAGAGGGGAAACTGCTAACAGAAGCTACGATTAATGGCATTGCAGATAAGCAAAAACTGACCAATGCAGACACGTACATGATGATTCGTGACGTTAAGATTGGTTTGACAGGTAAGCCTTAGCATACATCAATAAAGAGCCTTATTGCCGCAGTAGATGTGGCTGTAAGGCTCTTAGTTTGTAGTTGGCTATGACAGATAGGATGGTTGCGGTTACATTTCTCAGTCTTCTTCGGCAGCTTCTTCGTCCGCTTCTGCTTCAGCGGATTCCTCTGCTTCTTCGTCGTCGGCAGCTTCTGCCTCCTCGTCTGCGGATTCTTCACTTTCAGCTTCCTCTGATTCCTCAGCTTCTGCTTCTTCCTCATCAGCCGCTTCTTCTTCCGATTCTTCAGCATCCGTATCTGACTCTTCAATGGCCTCTTCTTCGGCTGCTTCTTCGTCAGCAGTTTGATCGTCAGCAGTTTCGGCTTCGGTTTCGGATTCCTCAGAGAAAAGCACCACGAGATCTTGACGTTCCTCTTGAAACTCGTTTTGTAGTGTCATTGTTACAGCCTCCAGATGTTATATTCAAGGCCATCCGCCTTGTTGTACATGTATATGTGAAAATAGGATGAATATACGGATGAAACGAAATGAAAATGCTTGAAAGTTAACGGGATTTTGGTGTAATCAAATTGTAATAAGAGCTTCATGTTCCTTTAATCTAGGAGGGATATACTAATAGTCGACCCCCTTTAAAATATAAACTTTTGAAAGCCTGCTGCCTCGTGCTGCAGGCTATTTTCTTTGTATACAAAGAAAAACCGCCACAGCCTAAGCTGGACGGTTTGCGAACTCATTTATTACATAATTGCATCTATGGAATAGTCACCAGCACCGATTAATGCAACGCCAAGCGCAATGACTAGTAAGGCTAGATTATATTCAAATCCATTTGAGGTTACCCAGTATCCGTTTTTGCCATGAACTTTAATAATAGCCATAATCATTGTAATAATAATAAGAGCCGCGCCAACTTCTGTCCATAAACCAGCGGCGAAGAGCAGACCGCCACCTAACTCTATTAAACCAGCAACGACCGCCATCATGACACCTGGTTTGATACCGATGGATTCGAAGAATCCGCCTGTACCTCTAGGTCCGTAACCACCAAACCAACCAAACAATTTCTGTGTACCATGTGCCGCCATCGTTAACCCAATCACCAAACGAATAATCAATAGTCCTAATGCCATACTAACATCTCCTCTTTAAATATATTTTGTTTAACAACTTACTTTATGTTAGTATATTATTACGAAGCACTTACTTTTGTCAAGCGACTATGATAAAATAGTTCTTACAGAAGTGTTTGATGCCGTAATCGGCAAGAACTCGAAGGAGATGATTAAGATGGAAAACGATCAACTATGTCCCAAATTCGAGCATGCATTCGAACTTCTGGGAAAACGTTGGACAGGACTTATCGTGAATGTGTTGCTATCTGGGCCTAAGCGGTTTAAAGATATCTCTGTATTAATTCCAAGTATGAGTGATCGCATGCTATCGGAAAGATTCAAGGAGCTCGAAGCTGCGGAGATTATTATTCGACATGTTTATCCAGAGACGCCAGTACGGATTGAGTATGAATTAACGCCTAAAGGGAAAGGACTTCAGCCTGTTATGGATGAGGTACAGAAATGGGCGGACTCTTTTAACTAAATATAAGTTGAGAATGCATAGTAAGTATGGTTGTCTCTTGACTTTGCCCTTACCAATGTTTACAATAACCATAATGTAATTCCATAAGAATGCGATCCATTGAAGGGACACAGTAATTCGACCCCACATGTACAGAGAAGGAAGCCTAGGCTGCAAGCTTCCCATGATGAGCGAATGAACAGACCTCCCCGAGGACCAACTGGGAACAGCCATGAGCTCATGTGCTAAGTAGTAGTTGTGCGAATAGCGGGCGTTAACCGCAAAGAGCAAAATGTGTTTGATTGCGTAAGCAGAAAACATAGCATGCTGAATGTGGGTGGTACCACGGGTGAATTTGTTAATCAAATCTCTCGTCCCTGACGTATAGTCGGGGATGGGAGATTTTTTGCTTTTAGAAAGGCGCGTAAGTAGAGAAAAAGGGAGGTTACTTCGATGAGTATTCAGAAGCCGAAAGGTACACAAGATCTGCTTCCAGGCGAGGTGGAGAAATGGCAGTACCTAGAATCCAAAGCGAGAGACTTGTGTCAACGTTTTAATTACAAAGAAATCCGTTCACCAATTTTCGAGAGTACTGAGCTTTTTTCGCGCGGGGTTGGAGAAACGACAGATATCGTCGAAAAAGAAATGTATACCTTTCTTGATAAAGGTGATCGCAGCATGACGCTTCGCCCTGAAGGTACGGCGGGGGTCGTTAGAGCGTATGTGGAAAACAAAC
This sequence comes from Paenibacillus sp. LjRoot56, assembly GCF_964253335.1. Classification (NCBI taxonomy): domain Bacteria; kingdom Bacillati; phylum Bacillota; class Bacilli; order Caryophanales; family Paenibacillaceae; genus Paenibacillus; species Paenibacillus sp. LjRoot56. The sequence goes on along the minus strand of NZ_CAXURV020000003.1, from coordinate 326,029 downwards.
TGTATGGTATCCCTGATCTGACAAAGTTGTTTTATGTGGGACCTATGTTCCGCTATGAACAGCCGCAAGCGGGGAGATACCGCCAGTTTCATCAGTTCGGTATTGAAGCATTCGGATCCGTGGATCCAAGTATTGATGCCGAGGTGATCGCGCTTGGCTACACGTTCTATAAAGAGATTGGACTCAAAGAGGTAACCGTGGAGGTTAACTCCGTGGGTACACCTGCGGTTAGAACGGCTTATCGTGAGCAGCTGCAGGCTTTCTTTGCCCGAGTGAAGGATCAGCTATGTAAGGATTGTCAGTCGCGCTACGACCGTAATCCAATGCGTATTCTCGATTGCAAAATCGATCAAAAGTATGGTGTAGGCGCACCTGATATCCTTGAGTTCTTGGATGAAGAGTGCAGCACTCACTTTGCACAAGTGCAAGAGCACTTAACAGCGATGGAGATTCCGTACCGTATTAACCCTCGTCTTGTGCGCGGTCTGGATTACTACACGCACACTGCGTTTGAATATAAAGCAGCAGGTATCGGTGCAATAGACACGATTGGCGGGGGCGGACGCTACAATGGTCTAGTCGAACAAATCGGTGGCCATGGTACAGATCAACCAGGTGTAGGCTTAGGTCTTGGTCTAGAGCGTATTCTGCTTGTACTGCAAGCGCAAGGGGTTGAAATTCCGAAACCCGAGCCGCTGGATGTGTACTTGATTGGTCTAGGCGAAGCCGCGGAGAAAGAAGTTACAAAACTTCTGCACCAGCTTAGAGTTCAAGGGTTAAAAGCAGAGAAGGACTATCAGGGCCGCAAAATGAAGGCTCAAATGAAGTCCGCTGATCGTTTCCAAGCAACCTATGTGGCGATTCTTGGTGACGATGAGTTGGCACGCGGCGAAATTACGCTGAAGAAGATGGAAACAGGAAATCAAATCACGCTAAGTTTAGTGGATCTTGCTTCAAACGCTGCAAAGACACTATTCGAATAGACAACTACACCAATATGGACACTACGAGGAGGAAATAACAATCATGATGCTCAAAACACATCATTGTGGGCAGCTAACAAAAGCCCATGTAGGCGAAACAGTAATACTTAATGGGTGGGTGCAAGTAAGACGCGACTTTGGCGGCCTTCTTTTCATCGATCTACGTGACCGCAGTGGCTTAATACAAACGGTGTTTAGCCCGAATTTCTCTGGCGACGCATTGGCGATTGCAGACCGTGCACGTAATGAATACGTGCTTGCAGTTAAAGGGAAAGTCGTAGAACGTGATGCTGAAACAGTGAACAATAACATCCCGACAGGTGAAATCGAAATTCAAGTTACAGAAATCGAAATCATGAACGCAGCGAAAACACCTCCGTTCTTCATTGAAGATGGCGTAGAAGTGGATGAAGCTGTTCGTTTGAAATATCGTTACCTAGACCTGCGTCGTCCAGAAATGCAACGTACCTTGATGCTGCGCTCCAAAGCATCCAACGTGTTCCGTAATTTCTTGGATTCCCAAGGCTTCATTGATGTAGAAACACCGATCTTGACGAAAAGTACACCAGAAGGCGCACGTGATTACTTGGTACCAAGCCGCGTGCATCCTGGTGAGTTCTTTGCACTTCCACAATCCCCACAAATCTTTAAACAGTTGTTGATGGTTAGTGGTCTTGAGCGTTACTACCAAATCGCTCGTTGCTTCCGCGACGAAGATCTTCGTGCAGACCGTCAACCTGAGTTTACACAAGTCGACATCGAGACGTCCTTCTTATCCCAGGATCAGCTTCTTGAGATTCTCGAAGAGCTTGTTGTGAAACTGATGAAAGAAACAGCGAATGTTGACATTCCTCGTCCGTTCCAACGGATTACACATGCGGACGCGATGGCGAAATATGGCTCAGATAAGCCTGATCTTCGTTTTGACCTTGAACTGAAGGATGTATCCGATATCGTTTCCACTTCTGGCGTTCAAGTATTTGCTAGCGTTGTAAACGGTGGTGGCCAAGTAAAAGCTCTTAACGCCAAAGGTTGTGGTACTTGGAGTCGTAAAGAAATCGACGATCTTCTTCCATTCGCAGCACGTTATGGCGCGAAAGGTCTAGCTTGGATTCAAGTGAAAGACGGCGAATTCAAAGGGCCTATCGTGAAATTCTTCAACGAAGCTGAAATCGCTGCATTGACCGAGCGTTTAGGCGCGGAAGAGGGAGATCTTCTATTATTCTCTGCCGACAAGAAGAAAGTCGTTGCTGATGTATTGGGTAACCTTCGTCTGAAAATCGGTCGTCAACTAGGACTTATCGATGATTCGGTATTCAAATATGCATGGGTTGTAGACTTCCCACTTCTTGGATATGACGAAGAAGCGAAACGTTATGTAGCGGAACACCATCCGTTCACACGTCCGAACGAAGACGACATTCATTTCTTCGATACAGATCCAGGTCAAATTCGCGCGCAAGCATACGATCTAGTCTTGAACGGCTATGAAGTAGGCGGCGGATCCATGCGGATTTACCAACGTGATGTGCAAGAGAAAATGTTCGCAGCGCTAGGCTTCTCCAAAGAAGAAGCGTATGAACAATTCGGCTTCTTGCTGGAAGCATTTGAATACGGTACGCCTCCACATGGTGGCTTTGCCTTCGGATTTGACCGTTTGGTGATGTTAATCACAGGTCGTACGAACCTAAGAGAAACGATCGCATTCCCGAAAACAGCTAGCGCAACAGACTTGTTGATGGACGCTCCGGGAACTGTTGATGATAAACAACTAGAACAACTATCGATTCGCTTAGCGCTTAAGCAGCCTGCTGCGAAAGCCTAAGAACTTTGAAGAGGAAGTGTTCCCATGCTTCACCAATTTTCGAGAACTGAACTCGCGATAGGCCCTGAGGGTCTTGAAATCATGAAAAATAGTACCGTTGTTGTACTTGGTATTGGCGGTGTCGGCTCCATCGCGGCTGAAGCTTTAGCACGATCTGGCGTTGGACGCTTAATTCTGATCGACAAGGATGTTGTCGATATCACGAATATCAACCGTCAGATCCATGCGCTTACGACAACAGTAGGTCAGCCTAAGGCTGATCTGATGCGGGACCGTATCCTTTTGATAAACCCCGAGTGTGAAGTTATTTCTCTCCGGATGTTTTACACAGAAGAAACGTATGAGCAAGTATTCGCTTATCCGATTGACTATGTGCTCGACGCAAGTGATACGATTTCCTACAAGATTCATCTGATCAAGCAATGTCTTGAGCGCAAAATCCCAATGATCTCCTGTATGGGTGCTGCGAACAAAATGGATCCAACTCAATTTAGAATTGCTGATATTTCGAAGACAAGTATGGATCCAATCGCACGCGTAATTCGCCAAAGATTACGTAAAGAGGGCATTAAGAAGGGCGTGAAGGTCGTATTCTCGATGGAAGAACCGATGAAGCCACGGGAAGACGTTACGGAACAAATCGTGCCTGCGGATGCACCAGATAGACGTAAGGCGCAGCAACCGCCTGCGAGTAATTCTTTTGTACCTCCTGTAGCGGGACTTATCATGGTGAGTGCGGCTGTGAAGGATTTGCTGGAGATTGGTGCGAAGAAGAAATCATAGAATTGAGGGATACCCGTGAAAATGGGTGTCCCTTTTTTTATCAATTAACATATATCAATAAAGTATATATTGACTCGATATATGTGATCTGATAAATTGTAAGGAGATCGAGACAGTTACCACCTAAATGGAGGATTCACAGCATGAATAGTCAAGATGTGATTTTGGGTTTATTAATGCACCATAGCTTATCCGGATATGACATCAAGCACAAGATGGAGACGGTTCTATCCTACTTTAATAACGCGAGCTTCGGCACGATTTATCCCACGCTTAGCAAAATGGAGAAGGATGGCTTGATTACCAAGGAAAGCGTGATTCAAGAAGGCAGGCCGAATAAGAATCTCTATTCCATCACGGAGGAGGGGCAGCATCAATTTAAAAAGTACATGTATAGTCCAGTGGAAGACAATGAATTCAAATCGGATGCGATGACACGATTGTTTTTTGGCGAGTTTGTAGAGGCGGATATTATGGTTGGCGTGTTAGAAGAGTACCTTAAGCGAACAAAAGTAAATTTGGAACAGTTACGCAAGCTGTACGTGGATTGCCAACCTGAGATGTCGCCAACACAGGAAATTTGCATTCAAATTGGCATCAACAATTCAGAAAGTCAGATTCACACCCTGACACAAGGAATAACACGGTTGAAAAATGTAGAACAAAAGTGAGGTAAATTCGAAATGGCGAATAAGAAAACAGGTTTGATAATTTTGGCGATGGCTCTAGGCCTTCTCATGTCCGCACTGGATAACACTGTGACATCTGCGGCAATTTCCCACATCATTAGTGATATTAATGGGTTTGATAAAATAAGCTGGGTATTCACCGCCTATATGCTTGCCTCCACGAGCACGATGCTAGTATTCGGAAAGCTGTCAGATATGTTCGGTAGAAAATTGTTTTACATGATTGGGATTTCAATCTTCCTGATTGGATCAGCATTATGTGGAATGGCACAGGATATGACTCAACTTATTGTGTTTCGGGCCATTCAAGGTATCGGATCTGGAGCGATTTTCCCGATTTCGTTTACGATCATTTACACGATATTTGCCGACCCTAAGCAGGCGGCTAAGCTTTCGGGCGTCTTTGCAGGGATATTTGGACTTTCTTCCGTTGCCGGGCCGCAAATCGGTACGCTCTTGGCTGAATCATGGGGCTGGCGCTGGTGTTTCTATGTGAATTTACCGCTAGGCGTATTGTCGTTCCTTGTCTTGTTTTTTGCTTTAAAAGAATCTCGCTCCGATCGTCGTCCGAAAATCGATTATCTGGGCACGCTGTTTCTCATTGTAACAACCGTTTCACTTATGCTGGCCCTTGAGTTCGGAGGGAAGGATTACGCATGGAGCTCATGGCAAATCATTAGTTTGTTAGCTGTCGCAGTTGTCATTGGCTTCTTGTTTATTCAAGTGGAGCGCCGAGCGCATGAACCCATTCTTCCGTTACCTTTATTCAAAAATCGGATGGTTCTGGCCACCGTCTTAGCTTGTCTATGTCAAGGTGCGATTATGTTTTCGGCTATTGCGTATTTGCCTATTTTTTCAACAGCGGTTCTGGGAAATGCGAATTCGAATAGTTTGCTGACTCCTATGATGTTTTCTTTAATGGTTGGTGCTGTTGGCTTCGGGTTCCTGCAGCGTTATTTCAGCTTCCGTGCTGTGTTCGCTTTCAGTATGACAGCGGGTATTGTTGTAAGTTACCTGCTTAGCGTAGTTAGTCATGATGCAAGTATGTTCTACATGATCGTGCTTATGGTCCTTCTTGGCGTTGGTGCGATCGGACCCTTAATGAGTGTGGCTCAAAATGCCGTTGCGCAAAGTGTAGACCGCAAATATATCGGTGTCAGCTCCTCGATCGTTGGGTTTTGGCGGAATATTGGCGGGGTTCTAGGTGCGTCAATTATGGCGACCATCGTGAACAATAACTACAGCAGTCTCATCCAGGATGGTGCTGCTGCGCATCAAATGCCGCTTGATAAACTTGCTACGTTGGGGAACCCAGAGCAATTGATACGTGCAGGTTCGGAGCTGTCTCCAGCGACATTGAACTTCCTGCGCGACTCGCTAGGAACAGCGATCAATCATGGCTTTATTCTAAGCATTGCCTTTGGTGTTGTGGGGTTAGGTGCTGCCTTTATTGCAGGCCCCTTGCGTTTCGCAGCCCCAGCACCTCGTCAGGATGCAAAAAGCGAGCCTGTTGTTTCGCATTAAATATAGCTCCTCCATGCGTAATCCAAGCGCATTGGAGGAGCTTTTGTTTGACTAGACATGACAGGCCAATCGAGGCAAGGTATAATGGACAGACCAACTTTTAGCACCAAGTAAAGGAAACTAATCATGGATTTGTTTACATATGCGTCATCCCAAGATCCAGTGGGCAAGCTGCTTGCCGACCGGATGCGACCAACGACATTGGATGAATATATCGGCCAAGAACAAATTGTTGGCAAAGGCAAGCTCCTCAGACGGGCGATTGAGGCTGATCAAGTGACGTCGATTCTTCTCTACGGACCTCCAGGGACAGGGAAGACGACGTTAGCGAATATTATTGCGAACCGAACCCAAGGCGAATTTATGAAGCTCAACGCGGTTGATGCTTCCGTGAAGGACGTCCGTGAAATCATTGAGCTGGCCAAAAGCACCAAAGCGATGTATGGTCGTAAAACGACCCTGTTTCTGGACGAAGTCCATCGCTTTAACACGTCGAGGCAGGATGCGCTGCTTCCTGCTGTGGAGCAGGGCATCCTCATCTTCATCGGGGCGACAACAGAGAACCCCTTTCACCATGTGAACGGGGCCCTCTTGTCGCGCTCGACGCTGTTTCAGCTCGAGCCGCTCACGGCGGAGCATGCGCTCATCGCCATGCGAAGAGCCATCGCCGATCCCGTGAAGGGGCTCGGCTTCATGCGCCTCCAAGTGGACGAGGAGGCGCTGCAGCACATCGGGCAGATGGCCAATGGCGACATCCGCCGATCCCTGAACGCGCTGGAGCTCGCAGCGCTGACGACTTCTCCTGAACCGGACGGCACGGTTCATATCACACGCGAGGTGGCGGAGGAGTCGATCCGCCGCCCGATCGTGAAAGCGGACGAGTCGACGCAGTATGACGTCTTGTCCGCCTTTCACAAGAGCGTGCGCGGCTCTAGCGACGCCGCGCTGTTCTGGTTCCTCTATGCCGTCGAGAAGCTCGGCATGGATCCTATGACCTTCCTGCGGCGTCTGATCGTCGCTTGCAGCGAAGATATCGGACTCGCCAATCCGCAGGCGATGGTCCAGTCAGTTACGGCGATGGATGCGTACCATAAGATCGGCTGGCCGGAATCGAAGTACATCATTTCCCAGGCAATTTTATTCGCGGTGGAAAGTCCGAAGTCCAACTCGATTCCACTTGCCATCATGCGTGCACAGGAGTTGATGGAGCGGGTGAAATCAGCCGAAGTTCCGTTGCACCTTCGCGATACACATTACAAAGGTGCGGAGAAGCTTGGTCATAAAGGCTATATGTATCCGCATAATTACCCGGGGCATTATGTGCGCCAGCAGTACTTGCCGGATGAAATTCAGCATGAAGTGATTTTCGCGGCAACGAATCAAGGCACAGAAGAGAAGATGAAGTTAAATCAGCACAAAAGAAGAGGGACGCCTACAGATTCATAGAATCCGTAGAGTCCCTCTATTTTCTTGCTCCATTAGAATGGTAAATACCTTTTCTGTAACGGGATCATAACGAATGGAGACGATGAGTGGGAATTCAGCGCCATCCTTTTTGACCCAGAAGCGGAACTGCTGTTGTACGACACCCGGTGCTACGTTGGACTTTCCAATGTATTTGTAATCAAGCAACGTATACACCTTACCGGCTTCTTGAAAAGCAAGATGGCTCCACTTGGCATAAGAGGGGTCCTGTATGGGCGCTCTTACGGTATGACCGCTTTTGCCATGTTGGTTGGTGTCTACTGCAAGTGCAGGTGAAGATCCAACCCAGCTCAAGCCAAACATGAGTAAAATAGCTATGATTTTGCTCAGTATCGCTCACACCTTTCGAGCTTAGCGTGTGCGACAGTGGGAGCTTGCATGCGTCTTGGTGCACGGTAAATAACAGTAAAAAGCATGGTTGTAAAGTAAGATCCCTCGTGGTTAACTCGTAGCTTAAGGCTGTAGCGAGGTTCACCAGTATGAAACTTCCTTTGATGAATCGCTGCATGGTGTTAAATGAGGCTACTTTGAGTTACTTGGCGCTCTTTGCAGCGATTAGATGCATTTTGTACAGCTAATTCTTGGGAATGTACTTTCAAAATCCAATTAGCTGGATTTCTTCCAGTTAATTTCGACCATTTATGCAAATATAGCCAAATGGGGCAGAATTAACTACAGATAATCCATCTAAACAAATTTTTCAGGTAGATTTCTTCGAAATAGCTGTAGATTTTACATTTAATCTATATTTCTTGTTTCTAGCCTAATCCCACCACGCCATATCCAACTCCATCCCAACAAAAAAAGGAGCACCTAAGTGCTCCTCCCCCATTACAGCTTAAAAATTTTCGTTAAATACTTGCCAGCAGCCTCGCTGTACTTTTCCTGCAGCAGCGTTCGCAGCTGAGCTTTAGCTTCAGGTGTTGGCAGTATATTCTTCTCTATGCCATGCAGCTCCATCCAATGCGAAGCGGTCATATAACAGGTGCTGTTCCAGCCGTTTTTCGTACCATTGGCGTTCAGACGCTCACTAATCCCCGCAATTACGATATCAGCTTTGCTCTGCAAGTCAATCAAGGCACGATCAAATTCATTTTTGGATTCTTTCGATTTCAAATCGGTCGCAGCGCGCAGAGCTTTCACATCAATGCCTTCATTCCCAGCAATGGCGTGATACACATCTACAGCGGCTTTGGAGAGCTCGCCATCCGAATAACGCTCGTCCACCGTGTAGGGATCTTCCAGTAAGTTTTTGATCAACGGAAATAACTCAGAAGAAATTAATAAGGGTTTCTTGGCGAAAAAACGTCCATAAGCCGCAAGACCATCACCAGGAAGGCGATCGCGCCATAACCAAGGATCTGTTTCGAGTCCAGTATGCCATTGCTCATGGACCGTTAAGGATTCAAGAGAGGGATGCTCAGGGATAAACGAAGAGAGGGGCAGAATGCCAATTTCCTTAACGAGCCTTTTCACATCTTCATACGTATCAGCTTTTATCGTTACCTCATTCATAGCCATACACATTCTCCTCCACACTAATCTTTGCATAAATTTCTTGCCCTTATGCTTGCCGTGCTCTTACTTATGAACCTTATCAATCACACCGCCGCCTAGACATATCTCACCATCATAAAAGACAACAGATTGGCCTGGCGTAACTGCTTTTTGCGGCTTATCGAAAACAACTTCGCAGCTGCCGTCGGGTTGCAAGGTAATTACGACACCTTGATCCGCTTGGCGATAGCGGAATTTCGCTGTACAGGTGTAGGGACCTTCTGGTTTTTTCGAAGATATCCAGTTCACATCAGTTGCCGTCAGACCCTTGGAGTAAAGTCCTGGATGCTGTTCACCTTGCACAACGAGCAATTCATTTTTCTCTAAATTTTTGTCCACAACGAACCATGGCTCACCAGAGCCGGATCCACCAATCCCAAGGCCTTGTCTTTGGCCTAATGTGTAATACATTAACCCGTCATGACGCCCTTTGATTTCACCATTGCGAATATCGACCATATTGCCAGGGCGAGCAGGGAGGTATTGGCTGAGGAACGTCTTGAAGTCGCGCTCGCCAATGAAACAAATCCCGGTACTATCTTTCTTCTTCGCCGTTGCAAGACCAGCTGCTTCAGCAATTTCACGTACCTTGGACTTGGGCAAGTGACCGATTGGGAACATCGCTTTGGCAAGCTGACTTTGATTAAGGACGTTAAGGAAATAAGTCTGATCCTTATTCGAATCATTTCCACGCATCAACACGAATTCGCCGTCTTGTTCCTTCACTTGTGCGTAATGTCCAGTCGCGATGTAGTCGCCGCCTAAATCGAGTACCTTTTGCAGCAATTCCCCGAATTTAATTTCACGGTTACACATGACATCTGGGTTTGGCGTGCGACCCTTGGTGTACTCGTCCAAAAAGTAGGCGAAAACTTTGTCGTAATACTGCTTCTCAAAATTTACTGTATAGAAAGGAATGTCGAGCTGGTCACAGACCCGTCTGACATCCTCTGCATCTTCTTCTGCCGTACAATGACCAAATTCGTCAGTATCATCCCAGTTTTTCATGAAAATGCCAATGACTTCATAACCTTGCTCTTTGAGCAGCAGCGCGGCGACCGAAGAATCGACACCTCCAGACATTCCTAAGATGACACGTTTTTTTGTTTCCATAGCGTAAACCTCTTTTCCATCTTGAAATAGTAGCAGGCATATGTTTCACATATACTTGGGTTCTATTTTTTGATAATCGCTCTCGTCCTTGGAGGACGGCGTAGTCGTTTATTTAACTTGACTTTGGTAGAGCTGTTCATTTTCAACACTACTATTATACATGCCAATTGCTCAAAATTAAAATATTTCATGAGAATGTCATTGTTTTTCCCCCACATTACAAGGGTTTTGTGATAACATAGATACGATATACGGATGTTTTGGAATGTTTTTGCGAAAAATGGAAACGCTGTTTACCTAGATAGGGACGACCCTGGTGTTAAAGCGTGGGTAGCAGATTTGGTAAGCATCTCAAGTTTTAGCGATATATACAGACTCCTTGATGGCATATCATGTTGAATGAGGTGTTAATTTTGAAGATTTCCACAAAAGGTCGTTATGGACTAACGATCATGATGGAATTGGCCAACCGAGTGGGTGAAGGACCGACTTCACTGAAGAGCATTGCTGAGAGACATCAGCTTTCTGAACATTATCTTGAGCAGCTTGTAGCTCCTTTACGGAATGCGGGTTTAGTCAAAAGTATCCGCGGAGCTTACGGCGGTTATATTCTTTCTAAATCTGCCGAACAGGTAACTGCAGGTGAAGTAATTCGCGTACTTGAAGGACCGATCAGCCCCGTAGATTTTACGGAAGAAGATGATCCCGCCAAACGGGACTTGTGGATTCGTATTCGTGATAGCATTGCAGATGTGCTGGACTCCACAACATTGGCGAATCTGATTTCTTTTGAGGATAAAGGTAAAAACGATAATTACATGTTTTACATTTAAGGTGACATATGGAACCTATTTATCTTGATCATGCTGCAACAACGCCCGTACATGCTGATGTATGGGAGGCCATGTTGCCTTTCTATACAACAAATTATGGTAATCCTTCCAGTACGCATAGCTTCGGCCGTGCGGCAAGAACTGCGTTGAATCGCTTCCGTGATGGTATGGCGAAATCCTTAGGCTGTTTGCCTGGTGAGCTTATCTTTACAAGCGGCGGAACAGAGAGCAATAATATGGCGATCTTTGGGATCATGCATGGGGATCAAGCTGGCAGAAAGCATATCATAACGAGTGCGATCGAGCATCACGCCGTGCTTCATCCCTGTGAACGATTGGAAAGTCTTGGATTTGAAGTTACATACGTCCCAGTAGGTTCAGATGGACTTATTCAAATAGAAGATGTGGAAGCAGCTATTCGTCCCGATACAGCTTTAATTTCTATGATGTATGTGAACAATGAAGTAGGGACTATCCAACCCATTGAGCAAATTGGTCGGCTAGCACAAAAACTTGGCATTACCTTTCATGTCGATGCGGTGCAAGCTTTAGGGAAGATTTCCCTGAATCTTGCCGAACTGCCGGTCGATCTCGTGAGCCTGTCTGCCCACAAAATTTATGGCCCCAAAGGCGCAGGTGCCCTCTACGTTTCCAAGCATACGAAGCTGCTTCCTCACGTATTCGGTGGTTCACAAGAACGCAAGCGAAGGGCTGGAACTGAAAATATCCCCGCCATTGCCGGCTTCGCCAAAGCAGTTGAAACCATTCTTCCGCTCCAAGAACGCAACTACACACAAGCAAGTAGGCTACGCGAACACATGATTTCCATCTTAGAACAGCAATTGGGCTGTGAGGGGTTTGTGATTAACGGGCATAAGGCTTGGCATGTCCCGCACATTCTGAACATTTCTTTTCCAGGTGTTTCTACAGAAACACTTTTAATGAATCTTGATTTAGAACAGGTAGCTGCTGCAAGCGGCTCCGCATGCACGTCTGGCTCACTTGAAGTTTCGCATGTCTTACAAGCCATGAAGCTTCCAGAAAATGTGACACACTCCGCTGTGCGATTTAGCTTTGGAATGGGGAATTCTAAAGAACAAATCGAAACGGCTGCCCAGAAAGTTGCAACCATTATAGAGCGGTTGCGTAATAAGTAGTACTGGGTGGTTCTAGGAGGCGTTACGCTTTGCGCAGAGCGCATGAATTAATAGGACTTCCCGTGTTAACCGTTGAGTCGGGTAAGCAAGTTGGTGAAGTAAAGGATTTATTGATTGACCCAACGTGGAACATAAGCGGCATTATACTCGAAGCGAAGACGTGGTTCTCGTCCTTACGATACATTTCATGGGAGGGAATCGTTGCTGCCGGAGAGGATGCTATAACCATACCGAACGATAGTGTCATTTGCGAATTTGGGCAGAAGAATGAGTGCCATGCTTTTCTTGAGGGAAGCGACAAGATTAAGGGACTCCCGGTCATCACAGTGGGAGGGCACGAATTAGGCGTGGTAGAAGATGTTTATTTAAACCAGAATTGGGGTAAACAAATAGTAGGTTATGAATTGTCCGAAGGGTTTATTTCTGATTTAAAAGAAGGGCGAAAGTGGCTTCCCATGCCAGAATCGGCAACCATGGGGGAAGATGCAATCATCGTGCCTGGACATTGCGCTCAGGAAGTAGAAGAACTCTTCGTATCCAAAGAAGAATAGGGTGAGCATGATGCGTTGTCCAAACTGTAATTCCAAAGATATTGGAAAGATCGGTTCCCATCAATTTTACTGTTGGGGTTGTTTCATTGAACTCAGCGTAAACGGAGATAAGATGTCCGTTTATCAAGTTGAGGAAGATGGAACGTTAAGTTCTCTGGATGATTTGTTTTTTGAGGAAGAAGTTTCTCATATCCACGAGCACGTGAACTAAAGTTAACAGTTGAAGCGTTATTGGTCAGGCGAGGAATCGCTTGAACAATAACGCTTTTTTTGTCATAAGGTGCCAAGTCAGGATTAAATTGGACAGCTAGTACACATACTGTATGAACGTTACATTGAATTCAAATGACAGAGGTGGAGGCAGCATGGAACGATTTTGGAGTAATAAATGGTTTGTGGGGTTGATATATGCCTTATTAATCTTAGTCGGGTTATATTTGCTTTTGCTGATTAAACCTATCTTGTTCCACTTTTTCACATTCATTAAAGCCATCGTGATGCCGTTTTTTATAGCGATAATCATCTCGTATATTTTAAATCCTGTTGTCACGATTCTGAACAAACGCAAAATGCCGAGAACAATTGCCGTATTGTTGATTTATAGTGTGTTTATCACATCAGTGACGGTCATTATTATGAATATGACACCAATGTTTGTGGAGCAAGCTGCTGAATTAAATGAACATATGCCACAAATGGCGATGAAAGCACAGTCCCTTGTTGATGGCTTTAATCAAAATCAACTGCTGCCTGACAGTGTTCGAAATGGCTTTAATCATTCCATAGGGAAACTGGAGACGAAGATTTCCATGGCGGTTGCGAATTACATGAATCAAATTGGGACGACGATCAATATGCTGTTTATAGCTTTCATTGTGCCGTTCCTGGCTTTCTACATCTTGAAGGATTTTCAGATTATCGAGAAAACCGCGCTAGCCATTGTACCGACGAAGCATCGCAAAAAAACCGTCTCCCTGCTCATGGACATTGATACGGCGCTTGGCAACTATATACGCGGGCAGCTCCTCGTGTGCTTGATTATTGGTGTGCTAGCGTATGTGGGCTACTGGCTAATAGGAATGCCGTACCCGTTATTGCTCGCCAGCGTTGTCGCGATCTTCAATATTATCCCGTATATGGGGCCTTTTTTGGGTGCAGCACCGGCTATTATTATGGCTTCAACTGTCTCGTTGAAAATGGTGCTGTTCGTCGCACTTGTCAATTTGACGGTGCAAATTCTCGAGGGGAATGTGATTTCGCCACAAATCGTAGGTAAAACGCTGCACATGCATCCGCTATTTATCATTTTCGCCTTGCTTGTTGGTGGAGAAGTAGCTGGCGTTGTGGGATTGATCTTGGCGGTACCCTTCTTCGCCGTAATGAAAGTCATCATCCAGCATGTGTTCATCCACTTCGTTCATAAGCAAACAACCTAGACAAATTGATCTGGAAACAAGCAAAAGACGCACAAAACCCCTTGAGCCATGACTTGCGGGATCATGGTTCAAAGGGTTTTGCACGAGGGTTGAGGAGTTAGAAAAGGTTGTGGCCCATACGTAAACCATGAAATGGACTACGGAATAAGTGAGTAATAAACAAGCTGTTAATTGTGTGTTCGATGAGAAAATTTCTATCGAAGTCATTCATTGATGAGCGACCGCGTTAAGCGGTAAATTTTATCGCCATTCAGAAAGCTGTTTTCAGGAACTGAAAACTTATACTTCCTTAAGTGGTAATGAAAATCATTATCAATAAAATTAGTATACTTCTATTGAGAATCATTGTCAACGGTGATTTTCTGATAAAATTAAACGGGATAAATGACTATTTCAGATGCTTGTCTTTATCATCCTTCCTTCTTATTATTATATTTTTTTATTATTATTTTTTTTAGAATAGCTTATTAGACGTTTTGTTTCGGAAATACTTAAAAAAACATTTTTATATAATTTAATGAATAAAGATACAAAAAGAAGCAGGCATCTGATGAGTCTCAGTTGTTGTCTGCTTCTTTTTTTGCAGCTTGAACTGGAATCTCCGCTATCAAAATATGCCGCGGCTCTGCTTATACCTTCACTAATAACCCAATCTCATTTCCATATCTCAAAAAAATGTTTACAAAAACAAAAGAGGAAACGTTGCATTGATGGCGAATGATATTTATCGATAATTAATAAATCTAAATGATTTATTAATTAAATAAACGAATGAAGCTATTTCCTGTACTTCGAAATCATTGTGAAAATTGAAAACAAGGAGATGACTAACAAGTGAACAAGAAACTGTTAACCCGCTGCTTCACCTGCCTAATGGTCACACAGCTTGTCGCCGGCTCTCTGCTGACGCTTAGCAGCTCTGCAGCTGCAGAAAGCGCAGCCGCCATCGAAGCGGGCACTGGAAGCCCCCGCATGCTCATTACTGAAATGGTCCCTGACTCCGGTGGAGACGATGCACTGGGAGAGGATCCCTACGAGTACCTAGAGGTTTATAACAACAGCGACCAGCCGATCGACTTCAAGGACTATTCTATTTTATACAGGTACCCAGGGGAGCCCGGCCAAGATTTATTCTGGCGGCCTTACACCGATAAACAGATTATCATCCAGCCTAAGCAGGCCATGGTTTTCTGGGCGGTTACGGCGTCAGGGGAGCCCAAGACGGTGGCTGACTTTAATCAGCATTTTCAAACCTCGCTCGTTGAAAATAAAGACATTGTCCGGATTCCCGGCGGTCTTAACAACCTGAGGGAAAGAACCCTCGTAGTAGCTACTAATACAGGAACCGACATTGTACGTGCGAGCTTTAATCCAGGCGTGATCGATACAGCTGCGGATATGAGTATCGAGTACGGCGTTCCAGACGCCGGCAGTCTCGATATGAAGAAGCTCAGCTCCAAGACGTTGCCGGCCTCCCCGGGAACCTTCAACCCGGCTAATGTACCCGCGGAGCCTGTCCTCACTGTGAACGACCCTGTCCCGCCGTCGGTAAAGGATCTTTCAGATCACTCCGCCATTGACCTGATCAAGCCAATTGAGCTGATGGCCGAAGCGGCAGATGATCGTCTTCTTGCGTCCGTTAATCTATACTATAAATCCAACAAGACGACGAATTATAAAATGTTAACCTCGCCTCGCGGCGCCGACGGACGCTTCCGCTACTCGTTGGAGATGATGGAATGGTTCGGGAGCCCGACACTCGACTACTATTTCCAAGCATCCGATACCTTCAACACAACGTCAACGGCTCCGAAAACGATCAGCTTGGCTGGGAATGAGAAAAGCCCTGCGCTGAATGTTCTTGATGGCGATGTTCTGTCTGGTGAGCGGGTTCTGATCGGTTCGTCTACCACCGCAGGGTCCATGTCGCTGTCGATCGACGGCCAGCCGGTCAGTCCAACGGAACGAGCCATGGAGAAAACGGCTTATTTTGTATTTGAAGCGGACGACATAAATGTAGGGCAGAACGTGACCACCATGGGCAGCGAGACGCTGTACTTGATTCCGTTCCAAACCAATGATTACAAAACCATGGTGGTGCCGGTACGGCCCGATTTGTTCAAGTACGGTCAGGCGAATCCAATTGCACTGCGAGCGGGTTCATCAACCCGACCTTATTATGAGAACCAGCCGGAGCCCGGCCTGGATGATTTCAATATCCGCAATGTCCGGCTTGTTTTGGCGGACGGTACGGTCATCCGCGACCCGAAATATGCGAATCCGGCCACCATATTGGACATGGGAGATAACGGACGCTTCCTTCCGGTTGTGTACTTCAACTTCACGATTCCCGAGCGCTATTGGGACGGGATCTCCTACCGATGGAACACCGCAGCAGCCGTTGACGGACCTCATCGGGTCGAGGTGACTCTGCCTGACGGCAGCAAGGACACAGCGAGCGTGATGGTAGACAATCAAGGTCCGGTTGTAACTGCGAATATTACGGAAGGCAGCACTTACAAAGGGGCTTTTGAGATACAAGCTTCCGCATCGGATGCGGCTTCCTCCGTCAAATCCTTCGAGGTGAGACTGGATGGCAAGCTCATTGAGGTTCCGTATTCCACCTCCTCTGCGGCTCTCACTCCGGGGGAGCATAATCTTGTGCTTAAGGCTGTAGACGCCGGGGGCAAATCGACGGAGAAAACGACCAAGTTCACAACGCCTGCAGAGCTTCCGGGTATGCCGCTCCTAGCGGCGCCGGCGGACGGTGCACAGGATACGGACACGAACGTGAGCCTGCAGGTATCGGTTTCCGATCCGACAGGCGACCCGCTGAACGTGAAGTTCTTTAAAGGGCAAAAGATCACCGCCGCGGACGCGGGAGTGACCGCTTACAAGCATGCGGCTGATGTAGAGCCTCCTTTGACCTTGACGAGTCCGGGAGAAACGCAGCTGACCGCCGAAGAACAAACAGCCGCCGGAGCCTCCGATGACCGTTACGTCACTAATGACTCTACTGAACAGTTTCCTTATCAGCGCTTTGAAGTGGAAGTGATGGCGGAAACCGGCGCCGGCGATCGTCTCGAGCTAAGTTGGGAAGGGCATTCGCTCAAGGGTCGTAAAGTAGGTTTGTACGCATGGAATCATACTGCGGCAAAGTGGGATTCCCTAGCGTCCACAGTGGCCATTTCCGAGGAAGACTTTAACCTCTCAGCGGCGGTGGACGGCGGCAATTATGCAAGAAACGGCAAAGTCCAAGTCCTGATTCAGGACGAGATTCCGCGCCGTGAGCAGTACGATTTTACCATTGCCTCTATCCCGGACACACAGATCTACGCGGAAATTCAGCCGGAGTATTTTGAGTCCCAAGTCAATTTCCTGCGCGACGCCAAAGAATCGATGAATATTCAATATGTGATGCAAGTGGGGGACATTGTAAACTCCGCAGGCATCAAAGGACAGTGGGAACGTGCGGATAAGTTTATGAAGGTGGTGGAAGACGCCCAAATTCCTTGGGGTTTAGTCGCGGGCAACCATGACGTGTTCGACGGAGGAGCGACGTCAGTGCCGGATTACTCGGAATTCTCGAAGTATTTCGGAGAGAACCGCTTTAAGGATAAGCCTTACTACGGAGAGTCGTACAAAGATAACAAAGGTCACTATGACCTGATATCGGCAAGCGGCAACGATTTTATTTTCGTCTACATGGGCTGGGGCATGAATGATGAGGATATGGACTGGATGAACAGCGTTCTGAAGCAGTATCCGGATCGTAAAGCGGTCATTGTGGTTCATGAATATTTGCAAAATAACGCAACTAGATCCGCAACCGGCAACCAGATCTATCAGAAGGTCGTAGTACCGAATCCGAACGTATGGATGGTCATGAGCGGTCATTTCACCGGAAGTTCGCTGCGTACCGACCAGCTAGACGATAATAAGGACGGACAGCCGGATCGCAAAGTGTACCAGATTCTTAATGATTACCAGGGCATTCCAAATGGCGGAAACGGATATTTGAAGCTTCTGCATTTTGATACGAAGACGGATACCGTCTATGTTAATACGTATTCGCCGTATTTGGACGATTACAATCATTACGATCCGAGCAAGGACGAGTTTAAGCTTTCGGTGGACCTGAAGCCGATGGTGAAAAGAGTGGCGACCGACGCGATGACGGTAAAAGTGTACGCTAACGATGCAATTGGATCGGCGCAGGCGGCCAGCGGTTCCACAGCCACGGTCAACTGGAACGGCCTGAAAGGCAGCACGAATTATGAATGGTACGCACTGGCGGAGGACAGCTTCGGTGGACGGACGTACTCGGATATTTGGTCCTTCCGCACCCGCCTTACCGTTGAAGCGCCGCAAGGCGTGAAGGCGGCAGACGTGACCGCGGGTTCGGCGCAGCTGAGCTGGTCCCCGATAACGGCATCCGACGGAAGCAACGTGACCTACCAGGTGTATGGTAGTCATGGGACCGTCTCCACGGTGACCGGCACGGTGTACAATTTGACGGGACTGGAGCCGGATACGGTGTATACGTTCCAGGTCAAGGCCGTACACTCGTCGGGAGCAGAATCTGTGCTCAGCGAGCCGGTAAGTTTTAAGACATCGATCGACCTGCCTGCTCTGCAGACCGGACTGCAGCGCTTTATTGCCTCCGGTAAGGTTACCCATCCTCTGGCCAAACAGCTGGAGAATACGCTGAGCCAGGCGGAGAGCCATGTGCAGAATGGACAGCAGGATCAGGCAGCCAAGAAGATCGAGGACTTTATTAAGCATCTCAACAATAAAGCACTTGAAGAACTGGCGACAGCCGACGCCAGGCAGTGGATGAATGATAAAGCTGCGGCCCTGCTTCGAGTCTGGAACCAATAACCTGCTTGGAAGACGCAAATAAACAAAAGCCCCTGGAAGATTGCTCATCTCTTCCAGGGGTTTTTCGTTGTGAAAATATCTTTCTATAACCCTGTATTTCCAGTTTACTGATGTACAACCGAGCAGTGACTGCCAGTCACAGCGACAAGCTGTCGAGCGGGATCTTGAACACGCTCTGCAGGACAAGCCCGACGGCCAGTGCAGTCTCGTCCTCGACGTCGGTGAGATGTAGGAACTCTACATTCCGGCACGTTTCCGGCACTTGGGCCATCACTCGCGCTTTGAGTTCGTCGACGAATGAGTCCCCCCATACCGGTAGCATAAACCCGGTGAGCAGAACCCGGTCCGGATTGAGCAGGGTGACGATATTGGCAACGGAGTAAACGATCGCCGTTCTCACCACCTCGCTCAGCCGAACGGTTTCGGGGTCTCCGGCGCGGACAGCTTCGTTGAACTGCTCCCAACTCCGACCGAGCGTCCGCAGCAAGCCCCTGGAGGAAGCCAATGTGGTTAGGCACCCTCTGCCGCCGCAGTAGCACTCATAATCGTAGGGCGGCATAAACGCCTTATAGTGGCCAACCTCGCCTGCTACGAAGGAGGAGCCGGTGACCAGCAGCTTCTCTACGACGATGGCGCCACCGATGCCTCTGGCTAATCTAAGCGTCACATTGTTTTTGGAGGAAATCAGACTTCCGCCCATATTTTCGTTGAGTGCAAGCAGATTGGTGTCATTCTCCAGAAAGACGGGCAGCCCGTACTCATCCTCGAGCAGCTTTGCCAGCGGTATCCGCTTCCAGCCGAGCCCCGGCGAGCGAAGCAGAATGCCTTCGGAGGAGTCAACGAGTCCATGGACGCTGAAGCCGATTCCTTTCAGGGAGGTAGGGTCAGGGATCTGGCCCATGAGTTTGTCGATCACGCTGCGGATCACCCGGAGCAAGTCCTCTTCGGTCTCGTAACGGTCTGCCTTCACTTCAGCTTCCGCCAAGCGGACGTGCTGAAAATTATATACCGCTCCCCGTGCCGATGTGCCTGACAATTCAATGCCGATCGCACTGAATCGGGAACCGTTAAGCAGCAGGGGAACGCGCTTACGGCCGCTGCCGCTCTCAAGGGATTGCGGTTCGCCTTCAACGATCACTTGATCCTCGAGAAGCCGGTTGACGATGTTGGTGACGGTTTGCTGACTAAGTCCGGTTTTTATAGCTAACTCTACACGGGAGATCGGACATTCCGAATAGATCAGATGCAGCACTTTCTGCTGATTGATGGATTTAAGCAGCGTGTGGCTTGCATGTTTCAATGTGGACATAAGTCGACCTCTTCCTTGAACTGAACACGTTTATACTCTTAGTAGAAATTAGTTTACCACGCAGGTCATTACTGGGTAAAGTCAGGGATTTTGTCGAAAGATTTCTATTGTATCAAAAAGAAAAAAGAGGTAGGATAATAATAAATAAAATTGATTTATTAATCGAGTGTAAATTGTAAGCGCGTTCAAACCTTATTAATCAGCAATTTTTAACAGATCCCTTACAAAACGATAATCATCGCCAAACAATTACACTGTATTATTGGATTTAATAAATCAATTTTCTTTATTAATTCGAGGGGGGTTTAAGTATGAGAAACAAATTTGGAAAGCTTACGGCTTTAAGCTTGGCAGTTGCTATGTCAGGTTCTCTGCTTGCAGGGTGTACAGGAAAAACGGAAAATCCTTCCGCTACTCAGCCTCAGAATCAGACTAAAGAAGATGTCTACGAAAACGGGCTGTCGAAGACGGAAAAAGTGACGCTGAAGATCGGCTTCTTCATGGGAGGCTATGGAAGGGAATGGTTCGATTATGCCGTAAAATCCTTCCAGGCCAAATACCCGAACGTTTCCTTCGACGTTACAGCATCTGCGGACATGAAGAACATGATTCAAACGAAAGTTTCCGCAGGCAACGATAACGACATGTTCGACATTTTCAACACTACGCCGCCGTCCGGAGCACAGGGAATCATTTCCCTGGCAGAAGCCGGTAAGCTCGAGCCTTTCGATGACATGTTCGACAAAAAGCTTCCGGACGTACCGGGCAAAGCAATGAAGGAACTCATGATGCCGGGCCTCGCCGAATCGTTCACCAAGGTGAACGGAAAGGTATACGAGTTTGCCACCTCGAGCTCTTACGGAGGATTGTTCTTCAATAAGACGCTGTTCGAGCAGAAGGGCTGGAACCAGAATCCGAAGACATGGGCCGAGTTTAACGACCTGCTTGCCAAAATTAAGGCGGACGGCCTTGCTCCGATTACTTTCCCGGGAGTTTACCCTAATTACTATGACTGGGCCTTTGGACCTGCAAAGCAGTTTGAGCTGGCCGATATCAAAGGAAACGCAGATAAGGTAATCGAGAACTATAAAACGTACAATGTCCCTCAATTTACCAGCGAGGAAAGCTTGGAACACTGGAACCGCCTGTATGAGCTTGGCAAGAAGGGATACTTCCCGGAAGGATTGCCGGCGTTAAACCATACCCAGTCCCAGATGCAGGTGATTCAAGGACAGGCCGCGATGGTTTCCACAGGAAGCCATGTGGAGAACGAAATGAAGAAGACCACTCCGGAAGACTTCAAATGGGGCTTTATGGCGGTGCCGTTCAGGGATAAGGTGGAACAAAAGCTTTGGATCCGAAGTGGAATCACCAACTTCCAATACATGTGGGCCGGCAAGCCTGATCTGAACAAGAAGTGGTCCAAGGAGTTCATTCTGTGGCTGATGACGCTGGATAACCAGCAGTTTGCCGCAGAAAAAGCGGGCGCCCTCCCGATGAGAAAAGACTTGATTGACGATTCAAGTAAAGTCGTTAAGCTTTCCACCTCTGCGCAGGCGATTCTGAAGTATATTAAGGATAACGATGCCCGGTCGTATAAGCCGCACAGAACCGTTAGCATCTCCGATCCGAACCTGGCCAAAGCCAATAAGATGATGGAGGAAGCCACGGTGAAGATCGTATTAGGCAAGCAGGATCCGAAGCCGATTCTCGAAGAAGCAGACGCTTTGCTCAAGAAAGCCGTAGAAGCTCAGAAGAAATAAGTTTATAGGCGGGGAGGGGATCCTCTCCGCTTTTCCATTTCCCTTGATAGGAGTTGACTTCCTTTGTCCGAACCTACTGTAGTGAAAGTTAAACCCTCTTATTCCGGCCGCATGGGACTGGATAAAGCGCGGACTCAGAAGTGGATTTTTCTCATCCTGGCTGTCGTGCCGCCGTTCGGGGGCTATCTGCTGTTCACGCTGTTTCCGAATGTTTTATCCGTTTACTATGCGTTATTGGATTGGGACGGGCTTACGGATTCCAAGTTTGTAGGGCTCAGCAACTTTGTTACCGCGATTCAGGACGAGTATGTATGGCGGGCGCTTAAACACAATCTTATTTTTATGGCGACGGTACCGGCGCTGGTCGTGCTCATTTCCTTACTGCTTGCTTATCTGGTCACATACAAGAGTTATGTGGAAAATGAGTTCCTGAAAATCCTGTTCTTTTTTCCGAACGTTTTATCGATTGTCGTCGTTGCTTTATTATGGGCGTTCATATATGACGGCACATACGGCCTGCTTAACAGCGGCCTGAAGCTGCTCGGGATCGATATGAACCATTTTTATTGGCTGGGCAACGATAGTACTGCACTGTGGGCGCTGATCCCACCATGGGTTTGGGGAGGCGTCGGGCTCTATGTCATCATTTTTGTAAATGCAATGTCGGGCATTCCCAAGTCGCTGTATGAATCGGCTATTATCGAAGGCGCAGGACATATGACGAGGTTATTCAAGATTACGCTGCCGCTCATTCTGCCCGTCGTCCGGGTCAGCGCACTGTTCCTCGTGATCAGTACGCTCAAGACTTTCGAGCTTATTCTGATTATGACTAATGGCGGCCCATCCGGCTCCACGGATGTAATCGGTCTCTATATGTTCAACCTTGCTTTCGGTAAAGAGTACATCAACTACGGTTACGCATCGGCTGTCGGTATGATTCTGTTTGTCATCTTGATCACGGCCAAACTGCTGATGGATAAGTTTCTGCCGAACCGGGGCGTAGAGTATTAGGAACATATTTTTTAAAGAGGGGAGAAGATGAAATTGAAGGAAAAAATGACGTTTATGGACGTTGTGTGGCGTTTGGTACTGTATGTGTGGGCTTTATCAATCCTGTTTCCGCTGGTGTGGGTGTTCTATGAGTCTCTGAAGTCCAATCCGGAATTTTTCAAGGACATCTGGAGCCTTCCCAAACAAGCGCAATGGTCGAATTATGTCATTGCCTGGACCGAATATGGCTTCGGTCAATCCTTGTTAAATACACTTTATTATGTGGGCGGAAGCCTTGTAGTAAGTCTCTTTTTTACTACACTTAATGCTTATGCCTTGACCCGGATGGAGTTTAAGGGACGGCAGCTGATCTGGGGCCTTATTATGCTTTCCTTGTTCCTGCCTGGGATTAACGCCCTGGTGCCGCAGTACGTGATCATGAGGGAGCTGCATTTGACGAACAGCTTAACGGGGTTAATCTTATTGTCCTCCCTGGGGGAGAGCGTGTTCTATCTAATGTTGCTCGGAGGCTTTATGAAGTCGCTGCCCAAGGACATGGAGGAAAGTGCTCATATCGACGGCGCTTCGATCTTCCAGGTGCTCTGGCGGGTGATCGTTCCCTTGTCCACTCCGGGCATTGTTACGGTTGCGATTTTTAAATTCCTTGGCTACTATAACAACTTTATGGGTCCGTTCATCTATTTGAGCGATCCGGAGAAATACACGATTGCGGTGCAGATGTACCAAGCCAATAAAATGATGGAGTTTACGGCGGATTGGGTTACGTTGTTTGCAGGGGTGATGATTGCGATGGTGCCTTCGATCATTGTGTTCATGCTGTTCCAGCGGATGATTATGCAGGGCGCCACTTTAGGTGCGGTTAAGGGCTAGGTAGAGAGAAAAGGGATAGCGATAGGAAGGAGCTGTCTTGTGCACAAATGAACGAGAACACAAGCAGTAAATGGCTGAAGTCTGTGAATCAGCAGAAGGTGCTTCGATTGATTTACGCAGAAGGGCCGATCTCCCGGGTAAATCTAGCGGAGAAAACGGGACTGACCCCGCAGACGATTACGAACATTGTAAACAGGCTGCTTAGAGAAGATATTTTGCAGGAAAATGTTCCGTTGGAAAACGGGGTGGGCCGCAAGCCCGTTCCACTTGTCGTCAAAAGCGGAAATTTATTCGCCATCGGGATCGAGGTTGCGGTCAAATACGTGCGTGGTACACTGGTGGATTTCCGGAATGTACCCATCTGCGAAGTCACGGAAACGATGTTTTCCGGTAGTAATGAAGACCATGATGAGAATAAGGTCGAGTGCATCGTTAAGGTGATCGACCATTTGCTAAAACGGGTGCCGAAGATGAACCAGCTCAAAGGCATCGGATGTAGTATCCAGGGGCTGGTCGATTCCACGGACGGCGTCGTGCTGCTTTCTTCAGGTCTGCATTGGCGGAATTTCCCGCTAAGGGAAAGGCTTGAGCAGCATTACAACCTGCCGGTCTATCTGGAGAATGACGCGAACCTGCTTGCGCTTGTGGAAAATTTGAACGGAAGCCTGGCTGCATCGAATCATAACCTGACAGTAAAATTGGATTACGGCATCGGCGGAGCTCATGTGATGAACAAGCAACTGAATTCGGGGGCCGGACATGTGGCGGGCGAGCTGGGGCATTGTAAAACGTTCTTCGGCATCGAAGCCCTGCCGTGCCACTGCGGAGCCAAGGGCTGCCTGACTACGCTGGTCTCTGGAAGCGGAATGAAGCGCAACCTGGGATTTACGCTGGAGGAGTTCGGGAATCGGATTCGGGAAGGGGATCCGGTTGCGCGGGAGTGGCTTTCAAAGATGGCAGAGGCGGTAAGCTCCGCCCTCAGTAACTTGATCACCTTCTTGAACCCAGATCATGTACTGTTTACCGGCAAGGTGCTGGACCATACGGGAAATTATCTGATGGACCCGCTTAGAAAGCATATTCTGGAGAACATTCCGGAATCCTGCCGTAAGGTCCGACTTCTTCGGCTGGAGCAGACACCGGACGATTCGGTTCTGGCGGCTGGGCTGGTCATGAACCGGTTCTTCGACGTTCCGCCGATACATTTATCAGTCATTTAACGGGGGTTAAGGCTGTTTTGCGAAAAGGAGAATCCTGTATGAAGATTGCTGTAATCGGCTGTGGTACAATGGGCCGTACCCATGGGGCTGAATGGATTAGAATGCCCGGTATTAAGCTTGTCGGTGTGTGTGATATGCAGGAAGAAGCAGCTCGGGCGCTTGCCGGGAGGTTGGAGACAAAGGCTTTTTCGGATTTCGATCAAATGGTGTCGGAGGCGTGTCCGGAGGTTTTAGATATCTGCTTACCAACGCATATGCATAAGGAATTTGTTCTCAGGGCCGCCCGTCTCGGGAAGCATATCATTTGCGAGAAGCCATTCGCCTTGTCGCTCGAGGAAGCGGATGAGATGGCTGCTGTCTGCGAGCAGCAGGGAGTAAGGCTGTTCATCGGTCATGTGGTTCGCTTCTTCCCAAGCTATACCGATATACGCCGCAAGGCTGCAGATGGAGTAGTCGGGAAGCCCGGAGTGCTGCATACAAGACGGATGGGCGGTAATCCGGGTGTTGCGAAGACTTGGTACACCAATAGTGAGATCAGCGGCGGAGTGATACTCGACCTAATGATTCACGATATTGATTTTGCTCAAAGCATCTTCGGGAAGGCCGTATCCGTGTATGCAATGAACCGTAGGCACGAGGGTCTCGACTATGCCCTGGCTACCCTGCGTTTTGAGAATGGCGGGATTGCGCATCTCGAGGGCTATTGGGGATTTCCGGGCCCTTTCACGACGAGCGTGGAACTGGCCGGCAGTGGAGGTGTCATCCGCTTTAACAGTGAGGAAGCCGTTTCGCTCAAGATGTTCAAAGTAAATAACGATTTGCCTGAGACCCCTGCTCTCCCGCTTCCCAAAAGCCCTTCTATGTATAATCCGTATTACTTGGAGCTCGCTCATTTCGTGGAATGTCTGCAGACCCGCGCCGAGCCGGACATAACGATCGCTGACGCCCGAAGTGCGCTGCAGACGGGCCTTGCCGCGATTGAATCCGCCGCCACAGGTCGTCCGGTACGTATACAGTGATGAAGTTGGACAGGAAGGGGAGAGACGTATTGACTGAGTTAACGAATGTTTTAAAGATAGGTATGATCAGTTTCGCCCATGGCCATGCTGCCGTCTTCTATCGCCAGCTCCGGATGCTACCAGGTGTGAAGGTAGCGGGCATAGCGGATGAGAACCGTGCTCGGGTGGAGCCATATTTGCAGGAGGATGCCGAAATCCGTTATTTTGCGGATTACCGTGAGCTGCTGAGCAGCGGCTGTGATGCGGTGGTCATCTGCTCGGAGAACGTTCATCATGCCGAGGTCACGATTTCCGCAGCGGAAGCGGGAAAGCATGTGCTGTGTGAGAAGCCGCTAGGCTTGAACGTGGAGGAAATGGAACAGATGGTGGCTGCCTGCGAGAAGAACGGAGTCCGGCTGATGACAGCGTTTCCCTGCCGCTTCCTTCCTGCAGTTGTGCAGGCCAAGGCAGCGATCGACAGGGGCGAGATCGGCGAGGTCGTTGCAGTGAAAGGCTCGAACCGAGGCACCATGCCAGGAGGTTGGTTCATTGATCCTGCGCTGTCGGGTGGAGGCGCCCTACTGGACCATTCCGTTCATGTCATGGATCTGCTCAACTGGATGTTGGACAGTCCTGTAACGGAGGTGTACGCTGAAGCTGCGACCCTGTTTCATGAGATTCCAGTGGATGACGCCGGGATACTGCACGTGAAGTTCGCGAACGGAGCTTTTGCTTCGATCGATACCAGCTGGTCGCGCACGAAGTCCTTCCCTTACTGGGGCGATGTTACGATGGAGATTGTAGGAACGAACGGTCTGCTTACCGTCGATGCCTTTGGCCAGAAGAGCGAGGTCTACAGCGACGAGAGAATGAAAGCCCAGTGGAGCCACTGGGGAGACGATATGAACCGCAGTCTGGTGAAGGCTTTCATCGATGCGATAAGAAACAACAGGGAAGTGCCGATTACCGGCAAGGAGGGCCTTCGGTCGGCTGCTGTCGCTGCAGCGGCTTACGAGTCGGTTCGCCGGGGTGAGCCGGTAACTTTGGATGAAAGTGGACGCGTGAAGGCTTAGCAGGAAATAAGCTGTCGCAGGAATCATTTTAGCAGAAATTATTGGATTTAGTGGGCAAGCGGGTTAAGTAGGCTTGGTGTTGAAGCGCATATTAAAGTGCCTGTCGACTGTCTGTCGTTGTAATCGGAAAGAGAGCGTGGAGGAGATCAAGGGAATGCCTGAATATAAATTGCTGGCTTTGGATATGGACGGCACGCTGCTTACCGACGATAAGCAGCTGACGGAAGAAACGAAGAAGTGGCTCCGGAAAGCTGTGGATCGTGGGGT
Source organism: Paenibacillus sp. LjRoot56 (assembly GCF_964253335.1). Lineage (NCBI taxonomy): Bacteria > Bacillati > Bacillota > Bacilli > Caryophanales > Paenibacillaceae > Paenibacillus > Paenibacillus sp. LjRoot56. Next base: position 298,701 of record NZ_CAXURV020000003.1, on the reverse strand, counting down.
AACCGTAATGTTCGCTACAGGGCGGGGGATGCAGACCGCAAGCTCTTTTTGGGAGGAACTGGAGCTCGATTCGCCTATGGTTATGTTGAACGGAGCGGAGATTTGGGAAGGGCCGAACCAGTTGATGACTCGCACCTATTTGCCCCGCGAAACGGTTCGACGGTTGCATGACCTGGCTCTCCGAGAAGATGCGCATTTCTGGGGCTATTCCGTGGAGAGCCTGTCCGGCCAGGGGAATTGGAGCGAAGAGCTGTTCGAAAAGGATTGGATGAAATTCGGCATGAAGCATGACGATTTGGGGGTAGTGGCGCGTATCCGTGAGGAGCTGTTCGGCTGGGGTGAACTGGAGATTACCTCTTCCGCTCCGGTCAATGTGGAGATCTCTGTCAAGGGGATCACGAAGGAAAGCGGCGTGCGGGAGGTTTGCCGGTTGCTCGGCGTCGAGATGGCGCAGGTCTTGGCGGTTGGCGACAGCGAGAATGATATTTCGATGCTGCGGGCGGCTGGGCTTGGCGTGGCGATGGGCAACGCTGAGGAGCAGGTCAAGGCGATCGCTGATGCCGTCACTGCGTCCAACAACGAGGACGGTGTCGCCAAGGTAGTGCAAAAATTTATTTTTGGTCTGGACATAACCGAGTTCTGATCAATTGTATAAGGGGCCTGAGAGCCGGGGGTTAGTGCAGGTATAAAGGTAGGGGGAAAACATAGTCGTAAACTTCACCGCTCCCCTTCAGTAATCAAAGTACAGGCAAAACTTGCATTCCTGTAAATAAGAATTGAGTCGTAAACGATTATACACCATTGTTTATGGAAGGAATGGTCATGTGGAAAAAAAAGAGAAGAATCTGATAGAGCAATACGATCCCGGAATGCGTCCCAATGAAACATTCGATGGCTTGATTCATTGGTATTCCCCTATGGAGCAGCCTTTTCAAATTTCCGGGTTAGCTTGGTTTGCGCAAGAAAAAATCTATCGCAGATTGCCGACTTTACCATCCGGGGCTACTCCTGAAGCCGTCGATCGCCTAGCCAATCATACTGCAGGAGGACAAATCCGGTTTCAGTCGGATTCCTCTTCTCTATCGGTAAGGGTGAAACTGAAAGGCAAAGCCAATATGGTCCATATGCCGGCAACCGGACAATGCGGCATCGATTGCTACGTGGGTTCTCCCGACAGTCTCCTTCCCCTAAGGTACGTCAACACAACGAAATATGATCTCACTCTCACCGAGTATGAATGTGCGTTATTTACCAATTGGAATGCCTCGATGCGTAATATCGTCCTTAACTTGCCGCTCTATCAAGGGGTGGAGGAGATATGGATCGGTTTAGATGAGGGCGCAACCGTAACCGCTCCTCCCAACTACGCTTCTGGAAAGAAAGTAGTCATCTATGGAACTTCGATTACGCAAGGCGGCTGCGCCTCGCGGCCTGGCATGGCTTATACGAACATTTTGAGCCGAAGAATTCCGCTGGAATTTATTAATCTTGGTTTCTCTGGAAGCGGCAAGGGAGAGCCGGAGCTTGCCGAAATCATTTCGCAGATAAATGACCCTGCGTGTATGGTCATTGATTATGAAGGCAATTGCGTGAGCACCGAACTTTTCCGTAAGACACTTCCGGAATTTATTAGAATTTATAGGGGAGTTCATCCGGTAACACCGATCTTGGTTGTTTCGCGAATTCGTTACGCGCGTGAGGAGCTGACCCCACACTTGTACGAGGCCAGAATGGAACGTAAGCGTTTCGAACAGTCTCTCGTTAACGAGTTGCGGGAGCAAGGGGACTTGAATATTTATTTCTTCGACGGCTCCGGATCGCTCGGTAATGAAGATTTCTTCGAATGCACAGTAGACGGCTCGCATCCAACGGATCTTGGTTTTCTGCGGATGGCAGACGCACTTGAACCAGTTCTAAAAACACTGCTTTTATAATATTTACATAGCGTACAATCAAGCCGGCAGCTATTTGCAGCCGGCTTGTCGTGATTACATACGACTTTCCAAGCTTCGCGCAGTACGCTGGTATTCCCAATTTGAGTGTCTTCCGGAATACGGCCAAAGCGGAACTCGTTATGAGAACTGGTTCTTATGTGGGGGAAAAGAATGGATCGACTTCAAGTAGACATTCTTGAACATCGTGTTGCTTCTGAATGATGATTTGTTTATGCATATTTATACAATTGGAAATGGAGCTCAGTAAATTTTTTTCTAACTAATTCTGCAAAAAACTGTTTCTTTGCCGCTTCACACAATTAATTATAATAAATTCTGCAAGAACAAAAACGGAGCAACGCGGATTCGCGGGCTCGTTTTCTAATTAATTCTGGAATATCATATCACCCTGGCTGTCATCTTCCTCTTTTTGTTCCTTTTGTTCTTGAAATTCGACATGTGATTGCCCCGTTATGTAGTCAAACGGATTGTAACGGCTGTCCGGAATTTGCTTCTTAATGACTGTTTTCACCATTATGTAAATGATTAAGACGAAGATGGGGAAAATGAGACCGAGCAAAGTAAGTGTTGAAATATCTATGTGAAGCACCTCCATATGACTATATTCTACCGTAAAATGCCCTAATATTGACAGGCAACCCCCATAAAGTTATAATTTGCCTTATCTATATGTGAATTAAAGCGTTGATGAAACTTAGTAAGCCATAGCTCATCGTCAGAGAAGAGGTTCCGCTTGGCAGCGAAAACTGCGAAGATCGGCTGGAAGAACCTTTCGGTGCTAGGATGGCCCAAAGCTCGTTTCGGAGTGTGGATGAACTCCACCGGTTGGACCCGTTACAAATCCGCACAAGGAGATTGGATTCGCTCTACGCCGTTGGCAAGGGGAGTACGAAACCAATAACCAGGGTGGTACCGCGATTATTCGTCCCTGTTAGCTGCAGGGGCGTTTTTTGTTTTTTGTAAACTTATCCTAAATATGGAGGCTCACAGAGATGAAAGCAAGTGAAATTCGTTCGAAGTGGTTGCAATTTTTCGCAAGTAAAGGGCATAAGGTTGAGCCGAGCTCCTCGTTAGTCCCGCACAACGATCCATCTTTATTGTGGATTAATGCAGGGATTGCACCGTTAAAGCCATATCTGGATGGACGTGAAATCCCAGAGAATCCACGGATTACGAATGCTCAGAAATGTATTCGTACCAATGATATTGAGAATGTAGGTAAAACACGTCGTCACCATACCTTTTTTGAAATGCTGGGCAACTTCTCTATTGGTGATTATTTCAAGAAAGAAGTTATTCCATGGGCTTGGGAGTTCCTAACAGATCCGCAATGGATCGGCTTTGATCCGAATCGGATTTCAGTAACCGTTCACGAAGATGATGAGGAAGCTTTTGACATTTGGAACAAACAAATCGGCATTCCAGAAGAGCGTATTTATAAGTTGAAAGAAGATAATTTCTGGGATATTGGTGAAGGTCCTTGTGGTCCTTGTACAGAAATTTTCTACGATCGCGGCGATAAATACGGTGACTTGTCTGATCCAGAGTGCTGGCCTGGCGGCGAGAATGAGCGTTTCCTTGAAGTGTGGAACCTTGTGTTCACACAGTTCAACCACAACTCCGATGGTAGCTACACACCGCTTCCTAATAAAAATATTGATACAGGCGCAGGATTGGAGCGTTTCGCTTCCATTCTTCAGGATGTTGACTCGAACTTCGATACCGATCTGTTCTTGCCGATCATTGAGAAAACGTGTGAGCTTACTGGTGTTACTTACCATGTAAATGAAGAGCATGATGTGGCTCTTAAAGTCATCGCTGACCATATCCGTACAGTAGCTTTCTCCGTTGGAGATGGCGTGCTTCCTTCCAATGAAGGTCGTGGCTATATCATTCGCCGTTTGCTTCGCCGGGCAGTTCGTTATGGGAAAGTACTTGGACTTGATAAACCATTCTTATTCAAGCTGGTGTCTACGGTTGGCGACATCATGGGTGTTTATTACCCAGAGGTTGTAGATAAGCGTGAGTTCATCGAGAAAGTGATCCGTACCGAAGAGGAACGTTTCCATGAGACGTTGAGCGACGGGTTGATCATTCTTGCCGAGATGGTTCAGAAAACGCAGCAAGCAGGCACGAACCAAATCAGCGGGCCGGATGCTTTCAAACTTTATGATACGTACGGCTTCCCGTTTGATTTGACGGAGGATTTTGCGTCGGAGAAGGGGTTAACCGTTGATCGTGCTGGCTTTGATGCTTCCATGAAGGAGCAGCGGGATCGCGCTCGTGCAGCTAGTAACAAAGAAGGCGGCATGAAGGTTCAAGGCGGACCACTGTCCGAATTAACGATTAAAAGCGAATTTGTTGGATATAATGAATTGGTAGTTACTGCTAATATCGAAGCGATTGTGCATGAGAATGAGCTCGTGGAGCTTGTCGGAGTTGGTGAGACTTGTCAGGTTGTTCTAGATCGTACGCCTTTCTATGCAGAGAGCGGTGGTCAAGTTAGTGATCATGGTACGATTCGTAATGGACAAGTCACTCTGCAGGTTGTTGATGTGATGAAAGCGCCGCATGGCCAACATGTACACAAGGTTATTGTTGAATCTGGCGTACTTCGCAAAGGTGACTCGGTAGAGGCGATTGTAGCGTCTGCACCACGTACGGATATCATTAAAAACCATACAGCGACTCACTTGCTGCATAAAGCCCTTAAGGAAGTGTTGGGCACGCATGTTAATCAAGCGGGGTCCCTCGTTGAACCAGATCGCTTGCGGTTTGACTTCTCTCATTTCGGCTCTATCACTAGTGAAGAGCTGCAAGACGTAGAACAACGTGTGAATCAACAAATTTGGAATAGCACGAATGTAGATATTTCCCTCAAAGCGATCGCAGAGGCGAAAGCAATGGGCGCTATGGCACTATTCGGTGAGAAGTATGGCGACATCGTTCGCGTTGTACAAGTCGGCGATTATTCCTTAGAGCTCTGTGGAGGATGTCACGTCCAAAATACAGGTCAAATCGGCTTATTCAAAATTGTAAGTGAATCAGGGATTGGCTCCGGCGTACGTCGGATTGAAGCCGTTTCTGGACGCAGTGCGTATGAGTATTTGGATGGTCAACTGCAACTGTTAAAAGAAGCAGCTGGCTTGCTGAAATCGAACATCACGGATGTTCCTAAACGCGTTGATGCTACCTTACAGCAATTGAAAGAGCTGGCGCGTGAGAATGAGTCACTTCGTGGAAAGCTTGGTCGTATTGAAGCAGGTTCGCTCACGGATCAAGTGAAACAAGTTGCAGGTGTTTCCGTTCTAGCAGCTCAAGTCAATGCGGCTGATATGGATTCTCTTCGTAACATCGTTGATGAAATGAAAGGGAAGTTGGGTTCGGCTGTTATCGTTCTCGGTGCTGCTGCAGAAGATAAAGTCAATCTAGTTGCTGCTGTAACACCTGATCTGGTTTCCAAAGGCTTCCATGCGGGTAAAATTATTAAAGAAGTCGCGGGGGCCGTTGGCGGCAGCGGTGGCGGTCGTCCAGACATGGCGCAAGCCGGTGGTAAGGATGCATCGAAATTGCAAGCGGCGTTAGCGAGTGTCGAGGGGCTACTTTCCCAATTCGTATAATTATTTTTCTAATGGACAGGAATTTTTAAAACCATAGAGAATATATCACATGTATAACGCAAGTTTTTTCAATTATTTTACAAAGGTCACAAGGAAGTGGGGTGCTCCTGATGAGTTCCATGGACAAAACGATGAAGTTCAATGTGAAGGCGGAAGAGATCGAAACTTCGCCGAAGGATGTATTGCTGGCGGTGTATGATGCTCTTCAGGAAAAAGGGTATAATCCGATTAACCAGATTGTTGGTTACTTGCTTTCGGGAGATCCTGCCTACATTCCGCGTCACAATAATGCGAGAAGCCTCATTCGTAAACGGGAACGGGATGAACTGATTGAAGAATTAGTTCGTGCTTATCTGGGTCAACACAAATAGAAGAAAAGAGAACCAGCATGAGATGGATGGGCTTGGATTATGGGGATAAAACCATTGGTGTCGCATTAAGTGATGAGCTTGGATGGACGGCCCAAGGGTTTGAAGTGATTCGACGCAATAAGCCGGGAGAAGACATTGAACGGCTTATACAGATTGTTAATGAATATGGCGTATCGCAGGTTGTAGTGGGGTTGCCCAAGAATATGAACAATACGATTGGCCCCCGCGGCGAGATTGCGATTGCCTTTTCGCAAGAATTAGAGCAAAAAATCAGTGTACCAGTACACCTATGGGATGAGCGATTAACAACCGTAGCTGCGACACGGACGCTTCTTGAAGCGGATGTAAGTCGGAAGAAACGGAAGCTAGTCATTGATAAGATGGCTGCACAGCTAATTCTACAAGGGTATATGGATGCCAATATGAAGAGGTGAATGAACATGTCCAAAGAAGAATTGCGTGAAGAAGAACCAGAAATCATTTACATCCCGGACGATGAAGGCAACGAAGAAGAGTTCGAGGTTATCATGAAATTCGAAGTGGACGGTTCAGATAAGAAATATATGATGGTTGTGCCTACAGACGGCGGAGACGAAGAATCCGACGAAGTGTATGCATTCCGTTACGAAGAAGATGACGATGGTGAGGATTTGAAGCTATTCACCATTGACGACGAAGAAGAATGGAACATTGTGGAAGAAACGTTCAACACCTTAATGGCGGAGTTCGATGAGGAAGAAGAAGCATGAGTTTGACAACACCTTCTGATGTATTGCGCAAAACTTACGGGGATGATATTCTGTTGTCTGACGACCAAAGTGAGTCGACGGTGTATCAACTTCTGAAAGAATTCGTCTATGAGAACCAAACATATGCTGTTATGCAATCGGAAGCCTTGAAGAAGGAAGAGGAAGTTGCTCTTTTTCGTGTCATTTCGGGTGCTGACGGTGAATATGAACTAGTTACCATTGACGATGACGATGAGTGGGAAACGGTTTCGGAGTTATACGACGAAATGGTTTTCCCTGAGCAAGACGATTTGTGAGAAGTAGATAACCGAGCGGATGTATCCGCTCGGTTTTGTTGTGCATATGGTTAATGCTAGTAAGGGAAGCTACAGCCAAGGCTTGATGAGGGATGTTCTTAGGAGGAATCGAAGCGTTGTGAATATGGATGATGAGCTAGAAGAATTACAGAAGCCTAAGCGTAGAGTGCTGAAATGGGTATTGATTAGCTTTAGCATCGTTGTGTTGCTTGTTCTCGGTACAGCGGGTGGCATTGGATTGTTTATTGCAAGTGCGCTGCAGCCAGTTGATGCTACTGACCAAGAGGTCCGTGTATCGATTCCGCAAGGCTCCAGCTCGATACAGATCGCAGATGAATTAGAAACCAAAGGTCTCATTAAGAATTCCTCCATTTTCACGTACTATTTAAAGTTTAAAAAGCAGGGCTCCAAATTTCAAGCTGGTGAATATGCGATGAAGCCAGGTATGACATTTGAAGCCATGATAGATATGCTCAACAAGGGAGATGTTGTGAAGGAAGAAATGATTCGCATCACGATTCCTGAGGGCTTTACAATTGAGCAGATCGCCACGAAAGTGAGCGAACAGAGTACTTGGAAGAAAGAAACGTTTCTGGGGCTTGTCGATGATCCTGCGGGTTTTAAAAATGAGTCAACGCTATCAATTCCGGACACTAAAAATATCAGACATCGACTAGAGGGATATATATTCCCTGAAACGTACGAATTTAAGAAAGGTTCTACCGAAAAGGAGTTTGTCGAACGTTCATTAGACCAACTAGACAAGATGCTCGCGACGCTTCCACCTGATTGGAAGGACAAGTTAAAGGCTCGTAATCTCTCGATACACCAGATGCTGACGATTGCTTCGTTGATTGAGCGGGAGGTTGTTGTTGATTCTGAGCGTGCTACTGTTTCCGGGGTCATCGTGAATCGTTTGAAAATGAACATGCCGCTTCAGATTGATGCGACGGTACAGTATTTATTCGATAAGTCAAAGGAGCGTTTATTGGAAAAGGATCTTCAAATCGAGAGTCCATATAACACGTATTTGAATACTGGCTTGCCACCAGGTCCGATTGCGAGTCCTAGTCTTGCCTCGATTAAGGCAGCAATCTATCCGGAGGAAACGAAATATGTTTTCTATGTGACGAAGAAGGATGGAACTATGGGTCATTTGTTTGCAGAAACCTTTGAAGAGCATAAGAAGAATATTGCCAATAGTAAGAAGGCCACGAATTAAGTTGACAGAAGGTAGGTAAGCACGTGAATAAACCAGAATTAGTTATCAGCTGTGGTTCAGTCGCTGATTTGAAACAAATGATACTTGCAGGTGCAGATGCCGTTATTATAGGGGAAGATCGCTATGGGCTTCGGCTGCCAGGCGAAGTGAAGCTGGATGAGATCGGGGAAGCCGTCGCATGGGCTCACGACCGGAACGCGAAAGTGTATGTCGCGGTCAACAATATTTTGGATAATCAAACACTCGTAGGTTTAAAAGAGTACTTAGCCGCCCTTCAGGCAAATGATGTTGACGCCATTATTTTCGGAGATCCAGCAGTCCTTATGACGGTTCGTCAATTGCCTAAGTCGCTGCCTCTTCATTGGAATGCGGAAATGACTTCAACGAATTATGCAACCGCGAATTATTGGGGCAAGCAAGGCGCAGTTCGAGTTGTTCTCGCAAGAGAGTTGAACATGGAGCAGGTGCTGGATTTTAAAGCGAAGTCAGAGATTCCCGTTGAAGTTCAAGTGCATGGAATTACGAATATTTATCACTCCAAGCGTGAGCTTGTCAAAAATTATATGGCACATCAAGGAACAACACCGGAAGAGGATCGTTCGAAAGGACGAGGGCTATTTCTCATTGAACATGAACGACGCGACCAACGGTATCCTGTCTACGAGGATTGTAACGGCACGCACATTATGAGTTCTGAAGACTTTTGTATGCTGGAAAATTTGCCAGAGCTTATCGACGGAAATGTGGATAGTTTGAAAATTGAAGGATTGCTGAAATCATCGCAGTACAATGAAACGGTCGTGAAAAGCTATCGCGCTGCGATTGATGCTTATCTTGCGAATCCCGAAGGCTATGAGTTTCAGCAAGAGTGGCTGGATGCGATTGTGGAGCTTCAGGATCCTGAACGTGAACTTAGTTTCGGATTTTTCTATAAAGAACAGGTATATTGATCGAAGAAAGAAGGTGCACTCCTAGATGACGACAGCCGTAGAAGCACGAGCCAGGGGTAAACGTGTAAGACTTGATAAGCCGGAGCTTCTAGCTCCAGCAGGTAATTTGGAAAAGCTGAAATTTGCGATTCATTATGGCGCAGATGCTGTATATATCGGTGGACAAAAGTATGGTTTGCGTTCAAACGCCGACAATTTCTCCAAAGAGGAAATGCGTGAAGGCGTCGAATTTGCGAAGCAGTATGGTGCCAAAGTATTCGTAGCAACGAATATCTACGCACATAATGAGGATATTGAAGGATTAGATGAGTATTTACGAGGACTGCAGGAGGTTGGTATTTCAGCTATCATCGCCGCAGATCCCATCATCATGGAAACGTGTCGACGCGTTGCTCCGGAGCTCGAAGTCCACGTTAGTACGCAGCAGTCGGTAATGAACTGGCAAACGGTACAGTTCTGGAAAGATCAAGGGATCGAACGCGTCGTATTGGCGCGTGAGGTTAGCATGCAGGAAATCGATGAAATCAAGGCGCATGTAGATGTCGAGATTGAAGCTTTTATTCATGGCGCCATGTGCAGTTCTTATTCGGGGCGCTGTGTGTTGTCCAATCACTTTACGGATCGTGATTCGAACCGCGGCGGATGCTCGCAATCGTGCCGTTGGAAATATGATCTATTCACCAAGGATCACCCGCTTGATGCACCGTTGGCAACGGATTTTCCTATGTTTGCTGAGGATGACGATGCATTCACCATGGGCTCCAAGGACTTAAGCATGATTGATCATATAGCGGATATGATTGAATCGGGTGTGGATAGCTTTAAGATCGAAGGCAGAATGAAGAGCATTCACTATGTGGCAACAGTCGTGAATGCCTATCGTCAGGCGATCGATGCTTATTTCGAAGATCCTGAGCATTTCAAGCTCAATCCTGTGTGGCAGGATGAGATTCATAAAGCGGCGAATCGACCTTTGAACGATGGATTCTTTTATGAAGCGCCAGGTCATGAGGACCACATTTTTGAACCAGAAGATAAGGTCGTTGGTTTTGATTTCGTTGGATTGGTTATGGGGTATAACGCAGATAATGGTATTGCTCTTATTCAGCAAAGGAATCATTTCAAGCCTGGCCAAGAAATTGAGTTTTTCGGCCCTGAAGGGACGCATTTTAAACAAACGGTTGGCGTTATCCAAGATGAAGCGGGTCAAGAATTAACCGCAGCTAGACATCCCTTACAGTTAGTTCAGATAAAAGTGGATTTTCCTGTAAAAAAATGGGATATGATGCGTAAGAAAACAGGAAAATAGTACCATGGAAGCTTTCTCCAGCGTGAGTTATATTGGAGAAAGCTTTTTTTATTCTTTTATATCGTTTTATAGAGGATATTGGAAATGAATGTCGAAATTTACGTGTAACAATGCATGTAAACCTTTTCATTTGAGTAAGCAATCAAAAGAAGGTTAATTAGAAACTAATGGTGGTGAACGAAATGACAAAAAAACTCCAAGGTATCCGCTCCATTTTAAACAAAGTAGTTCAAGCAACTGGTCAAGTTCGAAGGGGTCGAAATGTTGACACTGTAGGTGGTGGATCAGCTTCACCGAATGGTACATACGCGTTCAAAGGTCCGAGCAACATTAAGCTCGAAAATCCTGTGAAATCTGTTGGTATGAAGTTATTTCTGATGTTTTTTATTAGTATTTTGTTTTTCGTTCTTGTAGTAGGGATGATTTCGTATTCTGTCTCCAAAAGTGTAATTAAGAATAAGGTGTCCGAATCCAGTTTACAAACCGTGACACAAGCAGGTCAGAAATTAGATTTCCTATATCAGACTTTTGATGATGTATCATTACAAATTATGTTGAATAAAGAATTGCAGGATTTACTTGATAAGGTTCCTAAATTAGAGGCATCATCCTATGAAGCACTAGATGTTACACGTCAATTGACAGAGAAATTAAACGTAGTGACCTTCTCTAACAAATCAATTAAAACGCTTCATTTGTATCGTCCTGATGGTAAGTTGATTGTGATTACTGGCGCTGGTGGCTCTCCGGCAACTGAAAATTCAGCTTCGACAGAGTGGTTTAAAGCAACAGTAGAAAACGCAGGGAAAGTAACTTGGTTAGATAGTCAAGCCAAAGGATACTCAAGCAGCTCCTCGAATACGTTTGCGATCAGCCGTCTGATGCGTAATACGTTAACGAACTCGTCAACTGCTGTTCTAGTCTTAGAGCTGGGCACAGACATCTTGACGAAAGAGCTGAGCGGCATGTCTTTAGGGGATGACAGCAATGTCATCATTACGAACACGGCCAATAAGAATATCGCATTAAAAGATATGAGTCAGATTGGCAAGGAATCTTCTATCCAACTTACGAAAGAACAGATTGAACAGGAACATGGTTCCTTTATCACGAAAGATGATCACTTGGTTGCTTTCTACAAGTCAGCTGTATCGGGCTGGAACTTAGTTGGTGATATTCCGGTCAGCGCGCTAGTGAAAGACGCGAAGAAAATTTACAACTACACGCTTCTGATCGCCTTATTTGCAGCGATTGCAGCGGTCATCATCGGTATCATCGTAGCTAGAATGATTGGTAGTCCACTCATTAATCTGCGTAACCTGATGCAGCAAGGTGCCAAAGGTAAACTTACGGTTCGCGCTAATTACAAGTCCAAGGATGAGATTGGACAGCTAGGTGCAAGCTTTGACGTCATGATGCAGCAGATCACGACATTGGTACAGCAAACGAGTACGTCTGCACAAGCTGTATTTGAAACAGCGCAAGAGTTGACGAACTCTTCTAAAGTAACGGCAACAGCGGCAAGAGAAATTGCTGTAGCGACGGATGAGATTTCCAATGGCGCAGGCGGTTTGGCGACGGAGTCTGAGAAGGGTAACGAGCTGACGCACCATATCGGCATTCAAATGAAGCAAGTTATTGAAGCCAATCTTGAGATGGGAACTGCGGCGGCGGATGTACAAACGTCCAGTGAGCTTGGGACGAAGTACATGTCAGAGTTGATTGCCAAAACGAATCTGACGGAAGAAATGATCCGCTCCATGGTTGATAAAGTGGATAAACTGAAAGAAAGTACACGTTCGATCCGTAAAATTTTGGATCTGTTGAATAACATTTCGAAGCAAACGAATATCTTGTCTTTGAATGCCACAATTGAAGCGGCACGTGCAGGTACGGCGGGCAAAGGCTTCATGGTCGTTGCGGATGAAATTCGTAAGCTTGCTGATCAATCCAAACAATCTATTGATGTTGTTGGGCAAATTACGGAAACGATTCAAGGCGAGATCGATGAAACCGTTAAAGTTCTTTCAACAGCAACCCCAATCTTCCAAGAACAGATTATGGCTGTTAAAGAAGCAGATACGATTTTCAAACAAGTAACGAATCATATGGGCGGATTTATTGTTCAGTTGAGTACCGTTAGTGATTCCATTTCTACACTAGAACAATCACAAGTGGTGCTATCAGATGCCATGACGAATGTCAGTGCAGTTGCTGAGGAATCGTTGGCGACTTCCGAGGAAGTGGCTTCCCTAAGTTCCGAACAGCTGAGTATTAGTGATGGTTTGGTGAAATTGTCGGACAAGCTGGATCAACTATCCCAATCATTGACCGATACATTATCCAAATTCGAAGTGTAATAGCAAGTCGAGTCCACTCTCCATTAGGAGGGTGGATTTTTTTTGTGTTTTCGCAGTGTAGAAGCGGTTTGATGTGAAGTTAGAATGCCGATACTGATAGCAATAAGGTCAATTGAAGCATATAAAAGGGGATCGTACCATGAGTGAGAATCAATTATCATCGATGGAGAAGAGACGTATGTTTTTGATGCTCTTTTTGATTCTGCTTTTATTTCTAGGTATATTCGTTAAATTATTCTGGATCCAAATCGCCGCAACGGAAAGCTATTCATCACGAGGAATCAATTTGGTGAAAAATTCCGTGATTCAACGGCAACGCGCACTTGTCTTAGAGAGCGGAAGAGGCGAGATACTAGATCGCAATCTACAGCCATTGACTGGCAAAATTGTGAAAGCGCTGGTCGCTTTCCCGATCAATAGCGAATTTGCAATGAATGGGCAGGAGGTGAGCCAATTAGCACGTATTCTGAAGACGAATAAAGAGGGTTGGTTATCCTTTGCTCGTAATTTGAAAGAGCCGCAAGTATGGGGGACGCAAGATGGGGGGAAGGCACTCTCGTTGAGTTCCCAACAAGTGAAGGAGATAGATGGGTTAGGCTTAGCGAATATTAAGGTAGTTGAAATGGAAGACCGCTATCCTACTGGCATGACAGCACGTCAGCTAGTTGGCTTTATCGGTCAAAATCCAGATCGTGTAATGCAACTCTACGGCTCGGATTTGGAAAAAGGGCGACTTGCTCTGACTTCGAAGATTGGCGGAGCAGGCCTTGAGAAGTCGTTCGACGCATGGCTTCGCGGTGTGGGTGAAACCTCGATATCCTATTTCACGGATGCGGGGAAGAGGCCTCTAGCGGGATTGGACGCACGGATGATTGCACCGGATAACTCTTTCTACCCTGTGAAGCTAATTACGACCTTAGACAGCCATGTGCAGCAGCAAATTGAAGCTCTAATGGATAAGCTGAATATTCGCGAGGGAGCGGCAGTTGTGCAAGAGGCTGCACAAGGTGATGTTATCGCAATGGCGAGCAGGCCGAACTACAATCCTTTACAAGTAGATCTAGCCAGTAATAATTGGAGTAATTATGCAATCAAGGCGACGGCTCCTGGTTCGATTTTCAAAACAATTGTAGCCGCGGCAGCGTTGGATGAGAAGGTTGTGACACCTACGGAAACATTTGATTGTGAAGGGGCGCTCGGGAAGTATGGCTTTACTTGCTGGCGGAAAGATGGGCATGGACCTTTAACCTTAGAAGAGGGATATGCGCAATCGTGTAATATCGTGTTCGCGAATGTCATGCGGCGTCTAACTGCCGCTCAATTAGAGAAATATGCCAATAAGTTAGGTGTTTTAAATGAGGTAGGTTGGACAGGGAAAACGGATACGAGAGATGCTTTTGAACAATTTGATTCCGAAGAGAGAGGGCAATTATTTGCTGCACATACCCCTGAGAATGATGAGGGGGTACTCATGCAAACGGCGATTGGTCAAAGGGACGTCAGAATGACTCCACTGCAGGCTTCAAATATGGTTGTGACCTTGTTGAATGATGGGAAGGGTTTTACCCCTAGAGTTGTGCAAGAAATCCAATATCAAACGGGACGTGAGATGGAGGCATTTCCTGTTAAAAGCTTAGCTTCTGATGATGGAAAAATATCAGCTGCAACGAGTCGTACTTTGCTGAGTTGGATGAGGGAGGTTGTCACAGAAGGAACAGGTCAAAGTCTGCAAGGTGCGAAGTGGAAGCTGGCGGGTAAATCAGGGACAGCGCAGATTCAAAATGGTAATCAAGAGAAAGTAAATCAATGGTTCATTGGCTATGGACCTGTGGAGACTCCTCGTTATGCCGTATCTGTCGTAATCAAAAATACAGACCCAACAGAAAGTAATAAGGCGATTCCTTTATTTAAGGGGATCATGGACATTTTGGCGAGCCAAGGGTTGTCAAACAGCAAATAACAGGTATGATGGATGTTAAGCCTATTTAGCTATCCAGGCTGATGACACATACTAAACTCAGGAGACCTAACATAATGGCGACCCAACTGCCTTCAACCTTACGCTTGCTAGATCGTTCAAATGATACCGAATCTAAACCGATTTTATATGCTTTTGCTTTAGAAGAGCTCTTATGCCGTGCAATTGGGCAAGGAACATCACCCATCTTACATATTTGGCGGCACCCGCGTGCATTCGTCATGGGGTTAAGAGATAGCCGATTGCCAAGCGCAGCGAATGCAGATGAATGGCTGCGAAGTCAAGGTTATGATACGGCTGTACGTAATTCTGGCGGAGCAGCAGTACCTTTAGATAAGGGAGTCGTTAATATTTCTTTGCTGCTCCCGAAGGAAGCGGGAGATATGGAGCACCGCAAAGATTTCGATCTGATGGTTGGAGTGATTCGAGAAGTGATGGCTTCCATTACGGATCAAATTGACCAAGGGGAAATTATCGGTTCATTTTGCCCAGGAGAATTCGATCTGAGCATTGGAGGGCGTAAATTTTGCGGTATTGCACAACGTAGACAGCAGCTTGCTATTTCAGTACAAGCTTTTCTAATTGTTGAAGGGCACGGCGAGGAGAAGGCTGCATTAGCTCGTGGTTTTTATGAAAGAGCTGCCATATCAGCAACCAAACATGACTATCCGATTGTGGTTCAGGAAAGCATGTCAAGTTTAGCGGAGTGTTTGCACTTGCCATTAACAGCGGAGTTGTTTGTTGAGCAACTGCGACAGGTAATGAACAATCGTGGCATTTCGTTTGCTCAAGCTGAGGAGATCGCCGGCTATCCCGACGATTCTCAGATACATGAAATGATTACGCTAATGAAGGATCGCTATGGGATTTCACCCTAAAAAATAATGCAGCGCCGCTGGCAGTTCAATTTGCCAGAAACCCCATATATGCTTGCCAGGTTTCTCTGTATAGTGAAGCGTGGCATTTTTGTCTTGCAAAAACGTGTGCGTCAGTCTGTTTTCCCGGACGAAATCGAAGGTACCCCGCTCTGTTGTAACGTCAGTTTCGTCTGTGCCGATTAACATATAAATCTCAAGCCAAGATAAGTCATCTTCTTGTTTAATTCTTTCACGAGTTATGTCGAAAAATGCGCCTGACAAGGATATAACTCGGCAAAAAAGGCTAGGATAATCTAAGGCGAGATGCAAGGAAACTGTTCCACCAAGTGAATCTCCTGCAAGAATGCGTTCTGATCGGTCCGTACGGACGGGATAGCGGCTTTCTACATAAGGGAGAAGCTCCTCTGCGAAGAATTGACAGTAGGCATCATGACGCTCTCCTTCAGGGGCATATTCGGATGTTCGATTCGCATTATTCACATCGACACCGACGACGATGGCAGGCTCTAGATCCTCATCAAGGATTAATCGAGTAAGAGTTGTAGCAATTCTGCCGAAATTAAAGAACTGTTCACCATCTTGACAGTAAATAACGGGATAAGAGAGCAGTTCGTTATAACCAGGGGGGAGATAGATCCGCAGGGGACGATTTTCTCCGAGCAGGCTCGAGGTTAGTTCATCTTTTACAATAGTACGCTTATACAAACGGGAGTCGTCTAGCATCGTGGATCTCCTTCGCAATTGGGGTAGGTGTATTATAGCAGTTGTTGTTTCCCTATAAACTGTATTATATATTTTGTTAAACTGTACTATTCACTGACAGTAAAAAAGGTGAGATACCCCGCCACTACTGGTGTACAATTCACCAAAACAGGATTATAATAATACTATAACAGAAGTTCAGATAGTAGGCACCAAAATCATATAAGAGGTGAAATGGTATGAGTAAGCCACTTGTCAGCCAAGCAAATTATGAAGTGACCACAGAAAAGGTTGAGCCATTGCAGGTTCTTGCTCCAGATGGCACAGTCGTAAATCCCGACAAAATGCCGAAGCTTAGCGATGAACAATTAAAAGAATTAATGAGAAGAATGGTATTCACACGCGTATGGGATGAAAGAGCAGTCAATCTAGGTCGTCAAGGCCGTCTTGGTTTCTATGCACCAGTTTCTGGTCAAGAAGCATCCATGATTGGTAGTGAATTTGCCCTGAATAAAGACGATTTCATTTGCCCGGGTTACCGCGATATGCCGCAATTGGTATGGCACGGTCTTCCGCTTTATCAAGCATTCTTGTATTCCCGCGGTCATCAACACGGCGGACAAATTCCGCAAGATGTTCACGTACTTATGCCACAAATTATTATCGGCGCACAAATTCTTCACGCAACAGGCGTAGCGATGGCTTTCAAAAAGCGCAACCAACCGCGTGTAGCAATCACATACACAGGTGACGGCGGAAGCTCCGAAGGCGATTTCTATGAAGGTATGAACTTTGCAGGCGCATTTAAGTTGCCTGTCATTTACTTTGTACAAAACAATGGTTACGCAATTACAACACCATATTCGAAACAAACAGGAGCACTTTCTGTTGCACATAAATCCGTTGCTGCGGGTATCAAAGGCGTGCAAGTAGACGGCATGGACGTTCTAGCTGTTGTTCAAGCGGTTACTGAAGCTGCTGAAAGAGGACGCAGAGGCGAAGGCGCTACGTTGATCGAAGCATTGACATACCGTTTCCGTCCACATTCCTTGGCGGATGATACGACGAAATACCGTACCAAAGACGAAGAGTCCGATTGGGAACCAAGAGATCCGCTTACACGTATGCGTTTGTTCTTGACGAAAAAAGGTCTTTGGAGCGAAGAAGAGGAAGCGAAAGTAAAGGAAGAAGCGAAAGCTACTGTTGCTGAGCACATCAAAAAAGCGGAAGAAACAGAGAAAATGACAGTCGCTGGTTTGATCGACTCCATGTTCGAAGTGACACCTTCACATTTGGAAGAACAAAAAGAATTGTATAAATAGAGCAAACGTTCGAAACAAGTTTTAACTTTAGGAGGCACAGAGTAGTCATGGCACAAATGACAATGATTCAAGCGATAAAAGACGCGATGCGCGTAGAATTAGAAAGAGATCCTAATGTTATTTTGTTCGGTGAAGACGTTGGTAATGTTGGTGGCGTGTTCCGTGCAACAGAAGGATTACAAAAAGAATTCGGCGAAGAGCGCGTATTCGATACGCCTCTTGCTGAGTCCGCAATCGGCGGACTTGCGGTTGGTTTAGGCGTACAGGGCTTCCGCCCAATCGCTGAAATCCAATTCGTAGGTTTCATCTACGAAGCACTTGACCAAATTTGCGTGCAAGCAGCTCGTATGCGTTACCGTTCCGGCGGTCGTTATAACTCCCCAATCGTATTCCGTACGCCGTTTGGCGGCGGTGTAAAGGCGGCTGAGCTTCATACTGATGCACTTGAAGGTCTACTTGTTCAAACACCAGGGATTAAAGTTGTTGTTCCTTCCAATCCTTATGATGCGAAAGGACTACTAATTGCAGCTATTCGCGATAATGACCCTGTTTTCTTCATGGAGCATTTGAACTTATACCGTGCGTTCCGCGGCGAAGTACCAGAAGGCGAATATACAGTCGAACTTGGTAAAGCGAATGTTGTCAAAGAAGGATCTGACGTAACAATCATTACTTACGGCGCTATGGTTCACACTTCCATGAAGGCCGCTGAAGAAATCGAAAAAACAGAAGGCGTGAAAGTCGAAGTTATCGACCTTCGTACACTTCTTCCATTGGATATTGATACCATTGTCACTTCCATTAAGAAAACAAATCGCGCGATTATCGTTCAAGAAGCGCAAAAAACATCTGGAGTAGCTGCAGAGGTTATTGCTCAAATTAATGAAAAAGCGATTCTACATCTGGAAGCGCCAGTTCTACGTATTTCACCACCAGATACGGTGTATCCATTTGCACAGATCGAAGATGCTTGGTTGCCAAGTCCAGCAAGCGTTATTGCTGGAATTAAGAAAGTACTTGAATTCTAATTCACCCAGTCGAAGGTAACAGGAGGTCGTACACGTGGCATTGTTTGAATACAAGTTCCCAGAGCTTGGTGAAGGCATACATGAAGGCGAGATCGTGAAAATGTTAGTTAAAGCGGGTGACACCGTAACTGACGAAACGATTCTTATGGAAGTACAGAATGATAAAGCAGTCGTTGAAGTTCCTTGTCCGGTTGAAGGCAAGATCGTCAGCGTTGCAGTCAAAGATGGACAAGTCTGCACAATCGGTGAGCTTGTGATGACGATTGAAGTGACAGGCGAGATGCCTGCGGCTTCGATGCATCACGGATCCAGCCACGCGGCACCAGCCGTGGCTGTAGCAACACCACCTGCTGCGGCACCTGCGCCAGCAGCAGTAGCAGCACCAGCAGCAGCGCCTGCAGCTGCTGTACCAACAGCAGCCGCGCCAACGGGTGGCGCGGGCCGTGAAGTGCTTGCGACGCCTAGCGTGCGCAAGCTGGCAAGAGAGAAAGGCATCACACTCGCAGAGGTGACGCCTACAGGGAAGCACGGCCGAGTAACACGCGAGGACGTGCTTGGCTTCACAGGAGCTGGCACAGCCGCAGCTCCGGCAACAACAGAAGCAGCGTCATCAGTAGCTTCTGAAACGACAACAGCACCTGCGGCGTCATCAGTGCAAGTAGTAACATCTGGCGATCGCGTCGAAGAACGGATTCCGTTCAAGGGCATCCGTAAAATCATCGCGAACGCGATGGTTAAATCCGTGTACACGGCTCCGCACGTGACATTGATGGATGAGATCGACGTGTCGGCACTTGTCGCTCTTCGTAACCGTACGAAGCCTCTAGCAGAGAAAAAAGGCGTGAAACTGACATACCTTCCTTTCATCGTGAAAGCATTGGTAGCAGCTTGCCGTCAATTCCCGGTCATGAACGCGATGATCGACGAAGAGAAGCAAGAAATCGTCTACAAAAAGTACTACAACATCGGGATCGCAACAGATACAGACAACGGCTTGCTCGTTCCTGTTATCCATGATGCTGACCGTAAAAACGTATGGTCCGTCGCAGCAGCGATTAAGGATTTGGCTGTGCGCGGTCGCGAGGGCAAATTGTCTCCGAACGAAATGAAAGGCGGCACCATTTCGATCACGAACATTGGGTCTGTTGGCGGTATGTTCTTCACACCGGTAATCAACTTCCCAGAAGTTGCGATCTTGGGTGCAGGCCGTATCACGGAGAAGCCAGTTGTGAAAAACGGAGAAATCGCTGTTGGACACGTTATGGCGCTTTCTTTGAGCTTCGATCACCGTATCGTAGACGGAGCGACAGCACAAAGCTTCTTGAACTACATCAAACAGCTTCTGGCTGATCCAGAGCTTCTCGTCTTGGAGGTGTAACATCATGGTTGTAGGAGATGCTTCTTTAGATATCGATTTGTTGGTTATCGGCGCGGGTCCTGGCGGTTACGTTGCTGCGATTCGCGCAGCACAGCTTGGACAAAGTGTTCTTATTGTTGATAAAGACGCTTGGGGCGGCGTATGTTTGAACCGTGGCTGTATCCCATCCAAAGCTTTGATCTCAGCAGCTCATACGTATGAGCACGCTCAGCATGCCGATAGCATCGGAATCTCCGTAGAGAACGTAAAAGTGGACTTTGCGAAGGTACAAGCTTGGAAAAACAGCATTGTTGCTAAACAAACAGGCGGCGTTAGCGGCTTGCTAAAAGGCAACAAGATCCAAACGTTCCAAGGTGAAGCGATGTTTATCAACGAGCACGAAGCGCGTGTGTTCAATGATGCAGAAGCACCGCGTTACCGTTTTAAAAACTGTATTATCGCAACAGGTTCCCGTCCGATTGAGTTGAAAGCTTTCCCTTACGGTGGAAGAATCATCTCTTCAACAGAAGCGTTGAACTTGCCTGAAATCCCGAAAAGCATGATCGTTATCGGTGGTGGTTATATCGGGATCGAGCTTGGCCAAACGTATGCGAAATTCGGTACGAAAGTGACTGTGTTGGAAGGCTCTGATCACGTGCTTCCTGGCTTCGAGAAAGAATTAACGAAGCTGGTTGCTAAGAACTTAGAGAAAGTTGGCGTAGAGGTTCATACCGAAGCGTTAGCGCAATCCTGTACGAAAACAGACAACGATGTTACGGTTACATTCACAGTTAAAGGTGAAGAGAAACAAGTCACAGCAGATTACGTTCTTGTAACGGTTGGTCGTCGTCCGAACACAGATGGTGAACTTGGTCTAGACCTGATTAACTTGAAAATGACAGACCGCGGTTTGATCGAAGTCGATAACCAAGGTAGAACGAGCATTCCTCACATTTTCGCAATCGGTGATGTTGTTCCTGGTCTTTCCTTGGCGCACAAAGCTTCCTATGAGGCTAAAGTGGCGGCTGAAGCGATTGCTGGTCACGCAAGTATCGTTGATTACAAAGCAATGCCTGCTGTCGTATTCTCCGATCCGGAGATTGCTGGCGTTGGTCTAAGCGAAACCGAAGCGAAAGCGCAAGGAATCAATGTTACCATTGGTAAATTCCCTTATGCGGCTAACGGACGTGCGAACTCTTTGAACGCGGCTCAAGGCTTCGTGAAGCTTGTCGGCGACAAAGAAACAGGTCAATTGCTTGGTGGACAAATCGTAGGACCAGAAGCTTCGAACTTGATCGGTGAGCTAGCGCTTGCTGTAGAGATGGGCGCTAACCTGGAAGATATCGCACTTACAATTCATGCACATCCAACATTGACAGAAATGATTATGGATGCCGCTGAAGGTGCACTTGGACACCCGATTCACCAACTTGGCAAATAATTTTTTTCATACGGTTATTTCATGCCTTTAGATAAAAGTCCCGAGAGTTTGGCTGTAAGCCACTCTACGGGACTCTTTTAATTCACAGGAGGAATTCGGAACGTATTTACATACATAGCCAAGAATAAATAGACCGAAGCATACACATGCCGAGGTCTTATTTCTTTTTCCCGCATACAATGAACTATTGACAGACTGAGATACCAATAGGGGGAATTTCCATGTTCAAATGGATGTTCGTTACGCTAGTAAGGCTTTTACTTCCGTGCTTGCGTCTGTTTGTGTTGCTTGCTTTTAAGGTGAAAGTGACGGGCATGGCAAAACTCGATATGACGGGAAAAACAGTGCTCATTCCGAACCACGTATCGTTGTTGGATGCGGTGGTGCTCGCTTTGATCTTGCCTAAAGATGTGGCATTCGTAGTGAATACGAACATTGCCAAGCGATTTGCGTGGATACTTCATTTCAGAGCTCATATTACTGTAGACACCTCGAATCCTTATGCGGTACGTACCATGCTGAAAACGATTCAAAGTGGAACACCCCTTGTCATTTTTCCAGAAGGACGGATCACGACAACAGGTGGCATGATGAAAATATACAGCGGCATCGGGTACCTTGCCTTACGATCTCAGGCTCGAATTGTACCGATTTCTATTGCAGGTTTGGAGTATTCGAAGCTATCGTATTTACGTGGGAAAATAAAGCAACGCTGGTTACCGCAGGTGAACATTACGTTTGGTGAAGCTTTTCAAGTCCCCGCAGGGGATGAGCGCTTCACTAGGAAAGTTCAAAAGGAGCAAGCGACCGAGGAGATCCGCACTAAACTGTTAGATCATTTGCTGGATAGTCGCCTTCAACCCGAAGTTAACTTATTCAACGAACTGCTCGCGGCAGCTCAAAGGCACGGTCAATCGAGAGTCATTTGCGAAGATGTGATGAGTCATACTGCATTGACGTATCGGAAGCTGCAGTTGAGTAGCTATACATTGGCAGTTCGGTTGGGCAAGCTTTTGGATGGACAAAAGCGGGTTGCCTTATTGCTTCCCAATGCCGCGGGACATGTGGTGACGTTGTTTGCCCTATTCCGATTAGGCGTTACGCCAGCGATATTGAATTACTCTGCCGGTAGGCAGGCAATGCTGGAAGCTTGTGAAACGGCCGAAGTGAGTACCGTACTGACGTCTAGAGTTTTTATCGAGAAGGCGGGTTTATCCGATTTTATCCAGAGTGCTAGCAGGTTATTCACGCTTATTTATCTGGAGGATGTTAAGGAAGCGCTAACTTTACAAGATAAGTTCCATGGTTTGTTGGACTTTTTGATGCGGAAGAAGGGGCAAGTGGGTGCTGGTCTTAATGAAGCTGTGCTGTTCACTTCAGGCAGTGAGAGTAAACCGAAGGGTGTCGTCCTGACGCACCGAAATATTTGCGCGAATATTCAGCAGGCAAGGCTTGTTATTGCCTTTAATAGTTCAGATAGTGTGCTTGGCAGTATGCCGATGTTTCATTCGTTCGGCCTGACTGCGGGGACGATGCTTCCGATTCTTTCGGGGGTGAAGCTGGTTCTATATCCCAATCCCTTGCATTACAAAGTCATTCCAGAGCTCGTGTATGACCGGAATATTACGATTCTATTCGGCACGTCAACGTTTCTTGGTGCTTACGCGAGAACGGCGCATCCTTATGATTTTGCTCATTCCTTGCGTTATGTTGTGGCTGGTGCCGAAAGGCTGAAAGAGGAAGTGCGCCAAATTTGGCAGGATAAATTCGGAATTCGCATTCTAGAGGGCTATGGAACGACGGAAACGACGCCCGTTATATCACTAAATACACCGATGCATGGGAAGAAAGGTTCAGTAGGCAAATTACTGCCAGGGATTGAGGCTGTGGTGGAAGCGGTAGATGGGATTGCGACAGGTGGTCATCTGCTCGTTAGAGGCCCGAATGTGATGAAAGGGTATTTGATTCATAGTCGGGGCTTCGTTCCTGCGTCGGAGTGGTATAGCACCGGGGATATTGTGACGTTGGATGATCAAGGTTACTTGTTCATTCAAGCGCGATTGCAGTCTTTTGCTAAAATAGGTGGCGAAAAAGTATCGCTTCTCATGGTCGAAGAGCTTGTATCTAAGAGTTTGGCCGCACCTGCGGTTTGCGCTGCTGTCCATGTGCCTGATCGGCGAAAAGGCGAGCGAATCATTGTTTTTCACACCAGTAAGGTGAGCCCTCTTGAAGCGCTCCGCGAGTTGATGAGGCAGGAGGGGCAGCCCGTGATTTATATGCCTTCTGAGTTTCGCTATATCGAGAAGCTGCCACTATTGGGGAGTGGGAAGATTGATTATGTGACGATGAAGCAATGGGCACTGACAAGCGATGGTGAAGGTAAAGGTAAACCCACAGCTTAAGCTGTGGGTTTTGAACGTATGACGGTAATGGCGGCAGGTAGGAGTTCGATTTGAAGAGGAGTGGAACCGGCGAACTCTCCGTCTGCTTGGACAAGCAAGGGCTTTTCTGTCCGAATAGAGATCGATTTTCCTTTATAAAAAGTTACAGCAGGATGCTCGGTGTGCTTGCCTTGGTACACGGTGAAAAGAACGGGCAGGAGGCGAAGGCGGCTCTTGCTTTGAATAACAACAACATCGGCCATACCGTCTGTTGGACTTGCTGTCGGGCAAATTTGAATGGCGCCTCCGTAAAAAGGGATATTCGCAACGGCAGCCAGCCACATATTGGGTAATTTCGTTACGCTTCCGTCTACCTCTATCCATGCGGTGGAAGGTTGATAGGTTGCGAACACACGAAGGATAGAGATGAAATAAGATAACCTACCAAGTCCAAGGCGGTTGAGGAATTTTTTGTAGCTGGCTTCATTCGTAAGTTTGGCGACCATGCCGTCAAAGCCTGCGCCGATGCTATTAACTGCCACTTGATTAATCTGACTGGCATGAAGTAGGTCAATTTGCAATGTGTCGGCGGCATGTAGGGCAATGTGTAGTGCTTCCAATGGATGATTAGGTATACCGTAGGCTTTTGCAAAATCATTGCCTGTTCCTGCCGGGATAACCGCGAGGGAGCAGACTGGGGAGGAACCGTTGCTATTCTGATGCTGCCAAACGCCACCTGCTGCTTCATGAACGGTGCCATCTCCGCCAATGATAATAATCTGCCGAACGTGATGCTCTTGAATCAGTGTAATGGCATGTTGCGTTGCTTCACCTGCTTGGGTTGTTAATTTGGCTAAATAAGAGATTCGATTCGCTTGGAGGTAAGCTTGGATGTCTCCCCAAATGTTAGCTCCTCTGCCATTGCCTGAAAGCGGGTTCACAATAATTCCGATTGATTCCATGTGTATTTGCCCCTTATCTTTTCGTTGAGGTGGTAGTTTTTGGTAAGTGAAATGATTGCTGTACGTAGGTTTTATACGAATTTTCCTTTACATAAGGGGCACTGTTTTGTAAAATAAACCATAGGTAAATTAATTATTTTTGATGTTAGATTTTATGCCATGGAAAAGATTTCTATATGATTTACACTCGGGGGGAGAATGGGTAACTTTGAAATTGAAATCGGAATTGAACAGCATGCATAGCACAGGAAAGCTCAACGTCAACCTGTCCATCCTTCGTAATCTGAAACTTCGTTTTAAATTGCTGTTCATGAATGCGATTGCCATTTTATTTTTATTAATTGTAGGGATTACGGGCTATCATTATATGGACAAGATGTCTAGCAACTCTACTAGAATGTACGAGGAAAGTCTGCTATCTGTCAAATGGATTAATCAACTAAAAACAAATTTCAATGAAACCGAGTCTAATTTGCTAGAGATGATGCTATCCACGGATGTGAAATATAAGGCTAAGTTAAAAGCCAAGTTGGATGAGAATGCGGGTACGAATAAAGATTTAGTTACGAAAATTGCAGGGATTGCGCTCAATGAGGAAGAGGCCGGAGCCTTCAAAATCTTCGAGGAATTGAACCTGAAATATCGTGAATTCGTCACTAAAACCATGGATCAAGCGACGCAAAATAATCAAGTTGCTTATCAGGTTTACAATAATGAAGTATCCCCGCAAGGTGATAAAACGGTAGAGGCATTAGATAAGCTTGTAGGGCTCAAAGAATCGGCGGCTGAACAATTCCAGAAATCCAGTAGTTCGGATTCAGCAACCTCGCATTGGGTCATTATACTAACGATCATCATTGCAATTATTGTGATGACCTTGGGTGCATTGACGTTGGATATGATCATTTCTACACCTATTCGCAAACTCCAAGAAAACATGGAAAAGGCAGCCGGTGGAGATCTGTCCGTAAAAGGGGACTACCCTTATGGGGATGAGGTAGGTAAGTTAACGAATTCCTTTAATGTCATGACAGGGAGCTTGCGCAGCCTAGTTATGCAAATCTCGGATAATGCTTTAACACTTTCAGCGAGTTCCGAAGAGCTTCTTGCTAGCTCAGAGCAAAGCTCTTTGGCGGCAAAGCAGGTTGCAACTTCTAGTCAGCAGTTATCGGAGGATTTCGATAAGCAATTTGCTGGTGTGACGCAAGCGAATGAGGCCGTTGGTCTTATGCTGACTAGCACGAAGCAAATTGATGAGTCGGCGCAAGTGGTTGCTACGCTAGTGAATCAAGCGACACAGGCCGCTCAGCATGGTAAGCAATCGGTTGTTTCGATCGCGGGGCAGATGTCTGAGATTTCAGACGCGGTCCGTGACGTTAATGTGGTTATCGAAGCTTTGGGTAAAAATGCACACAAAATTGGTGAAATCGTCAATGTCATTAACGAGATTTCGACGCAGACGAATCTGCTTTCCTTGAATGCAGCGATTGAAGCAGCTCGTGCAGGGGAAGCTGGACGCGGCTTCGCGGTCGTTGCTGGGGAAGTGCGCAAACTTGCGGAGCAGTCGTCCACTTCGGCGCGAAACATTACGGATCTTGTCTCGACGATCCAACGACAGATCAATCAAGCTGTTAGCTCCATGCATGCAGGAGCAGGAAAAGTGCAAGAGGGATTGACGATTTCGGCAGAAGCACAGGAATCGTTCGTACATATCGAGACTTCGGTCGAGAAAGTGAATACGAAAGTGGAAGATGTGAATCGGAACATCCACCAGCTTGTAGATGCGAACTTGCGCATCGAGCAAGTGATGCGCATCGTGAGCTCCGTTTCGGAGACGGGGATTTCCGTCAGCCAAGAGACATCCGCTGCGAGTCAGCAGCAAATGTCGACCACGGAGGAAATCGAGAATTCCGCGAAGTCACTGGCAGGACTAGCGGAAGAATTGCAAATTTCGCTGCAGAAATTTAAGGTGTAAAGTGAACCCGCGGGCGTTGTGCCGCGGGTTTTTGGTTTGGTGTGCCGGAGTTAAGCGAATCGGCCGCAAAAGGTGCAGTTAGTGATGAAAAACATCACTAAAGCAGATGGAGCAGGATAAATCAGCCGCAACCCATGCTGTTAGTGATGAAAAACATCACTAAAGCAGGTGAAGCGAGGTAAATCAGCCGCAAGTCATGCTGTTAGTGATGAAAAACATCACTAAAGCAGGTGAAGCGAGGTAAATCAGCCGCAAGTCATGCCGTTAGTGATGAAAAACATCACTAACGCAGGTGGAGGTAGATGTTGTACTATCCCATCATTTGCTGAAGTATTTCAACTGTAGGGCGGTAGCATCGGATCCGTTGCGTCCCTGTTCCTGCAGGTTCAAGCATGTTTTTCTCATGCATGACCTTGAGCAGTTGGCGTGCTTTCTGAGCTTCGATAGCGAGTACTTGGCATACATCTTGAGTTGTAAGGATATTATTACTGGAAATCGCATAACGCAAAACTTCCTTCTCCACGTAGTTTATCAATTTGATTGAACCATTGTTCATACCCAGATAACGGCCCATAAATTGTTGTAAGACTTGTTGGCACATACGTGGGCGATCTTTGATATCGTCGTAAGAGAAACGGAGGATTTTCCAGCCATCGATGATGAGGTGGTTTTGACGAATGAGGTGATCCGAGAATTGGGAGCGGCTAATTTGCGAGGCGTGGGTTGTGAAACCGTCGATTTCGATAGCAAGTTTGAGTGTATGTTTGATAAAAGCAAAATCAAGGAATCGGGTTCCATCTCGGAAGTCTTTCACTTCATATTCGGGATGAAGATCGTTGAAATGTTTAAAAGCAGGCCACCAAACCTGCAAGAGAAATAGTTTTTCAGCATGACTATGGCCCTCCAGCAGTCTGCGAAGCGAGTCACCTTTTCGAGTAGACGCGTGGTAAGCGATAAATACATCATGTGCAACTTCGAATGCTTTTTTCATGTGGATACCTCCTTGAAATCAATAAAGCCGCTTCTCATGAGCAGCCAAGGCTGAACTTGAAAAGCGGCGTATGCTTTACGACCAACTATGTCAACATTGTAGCACACACACTCCGTATATCACCACCGTATTGACACTCATGTATTATTATTATATAATATTGAAGTTGATTGAAATGAAACCATATAAACACTTCATATTTAGCCTCATTTACCCCACACGAACGATTAGCGAGAAGAAAGTAACCCCCTCTCCTTGTTTGTTTTTCTCCCAATGCGCAGTCCATCAGCTCATTTATGGTAAACCCGAGGCAACGTAAGTGTTTCGGCAGTAAGTGTTTGTAACGCAATTCGCACTGGCGCGGTCATTGGAGCCGCAAGGATGAAAGAGAGGTAGGGCTTTCATTGTTTTGATATTCCAACACATGAATTACGCAATTTCATAGAGATCAATTGATGTTTAGATAATCGTTTTCGTGCTGATCAGGTGCGGGAACGATTTTTTATGTTGATTTTGGCTGGTGAATCATAGGCACTTCCTTTACAATAAAATCAAATCAACCTATGGTTTGCTGGGGTTGGAAGGTTTGGAAGGTTTGAAAAGTTTGGAAGATTTGGAATATTTAACGAAATGTTGATTGTAGGTTGTTTTAATGTAAGGTTTTGATCATACATAGAAAGAGGCACATTTCCCATGCCAGAACAAGTATTTGAACTTAAAGCAACATGGACAGGCGGTCTTCATGGGACCGGCCAACTCCAAGCTGATGGCTTCCAGACATCCATTTCCGTGCCAAGCGAATTTGACGGTCCCGGCGTGGGGACGAATCCCGAAGAAATGCTGCTCGGCGCCGCGGCAACCTGTTACATAATCACCCTAGGCACGCTGCTCGCAAGAGAAGGCATCCAATCCCTTGAACTCAGCTCTCACATCTACGTCCAGAACCGACCAACGATGAAAGTGAACGCGATCGTCCATCGTCCTCTTATTCCTGTGCCACCACATATGACGGAAGCTCAACTGGATAAAATAAGCAAAGCCGCATTCCGTGCGGAACAAACTTGCATGATTAGCAAAGCCTTACGAGGCAATGTACATATAAGTGTAGAGCCTGAGATTCGAATCTCGGGAGCGTAGCCAGGTATCCGATTCGATCTAGAAGGAGAGCAGCGCAGCGATGAATCTGAACAAAAAAGTATTTATCGGTTTTTTACTTTTCATCATCATCCCTTTATTCGTCCTAGGGTCAGCGGT
The DNA here is from genome assembly GCF_964253335.1 of Paenibacillus sp. LjRoot56. NCBI lineage: Bacteria > Bacillati > Bacillota > Bacilli > Caryophanales > Paenibacillaceae > Paenibacillus > Paenibacillus sp. LjRoot56. The sequence continues at coordinate 269,600 of NZ_CAXURV020000003.1, read as the reverse complement.
GTACACAGTCTCCCAGCAGCTTATTGAGAAGAAATACGGAGACTTAACAGAAGTCACGCTGCAAGCGATCTCTCGTAATATTTACTACATGTTCAAGGAAGCGAACTATTTCTCCGATTTCTGGATGGTAAAAGATAGCATCCAAGGCATCTATCGTACGATAGATGCAACGAAACCGAATGCGGATCCCCTCTCCTCCTATGATTTGAACACATTTGATACACTGCTTCGCGGCTCGATTCTGACGTATTCACCGGTTCAATCCGTCGTCATTTACAACAATAGCGGCAAATCTTTTAGCGCAGGGCGAACGAGCGGAAGTTCAATTCCATGGCAAACGATTCAGCAAAGCATGGCCTTCCAGCATATTCAGGAACTGAATGGCAGTCCACTCTGGATTGGACCCTCCGAGTTCAAGGAGTTCGGTTCAGGCCGCGGCGAATTCTACCAAGCGCGCATGGTGAAAGATTTTTGGACAATGGATAATCTCGGCTATATGCTGTTGAAATTTAAATTTAATGAGCTGGATCAAATATTCAAATCCTTCAATACGAGCGAGCAAAGCTCCAAACGTTATCTGCTGATCAACAAAAACGGTCTTATTTTTTACGATAATAAACAAAGCTTAGAAGGGGCGAATGTCCTTCAATTAACCCAGGGTAAATTGGATCTTGGATTCAACAATTACAGTTTTAAAGCCGATTTTCAAAATGAAAAAAGTCTGATTTCCCTCTATCATTTGAATATTAATGGGATGGGGGTTCAGGATTGGAGTGTCGTGTCGATCACGTCATGGAAATATGTCGCTGGGGAAATAGAGACGATTATGAAGCTGGTGGCAGGTATTACGTTTATTTGTTTGTTCTTTGCTCTGGTCTATAACCTTGTCTTTGTAAGACGTATTATTCAACTGATTCTTCGCATGCTGTCCTCTATGAAAAAGGTGGAGCGTGGTGATCTGACTACCCGTTTGGTAGTGAGCGGAAAGGATGAAACCACAGCGCTAGCGAGAGGGTTTAATAGTCTAGTCGTAAGGATTGAGGATTTGCTAGAAGAGGTGAAGCGTCAGCAGGACCGCAAAAACAAGGCAGAGCTCATGCTGCTGCAAGCGCAGATTAAGCCTCATTTTCTTTTTAACACACTCGAGTCAATTAATGTACTCGCCATCCAAAACCAAGGAAAGAAAGTCAGCCAGATGGTGATTCGTCTAGGGAATTTGCTGAGAATCGGTATGGAAAACCGGGAAGAGATTACATTGAAACAGGAGCTTGAGCATTTGCGCAGCTATTTGGAAATTCAGGAGTTTCGCTTTGAGGATCAGTTTCAATATACGATCGAGGCGCCTTCGGAACTTCTCTATGAGGACATTCTGAAGCTAACCTTGCAGCCATTGGTCGAGAACAGCTTACAGCATGGCTTTGAACCGATTGATTACATGGGGTTAATTTCGGTAAGGGTTGTGGACGAAGGCGATCGGATTGGGTTATATGTGACGGATAATGGCGTGGGCATTAGCAACGAAAAGTTAGCGAAATTCCATTATAAAACCGAGCTGGAGACACCTTTTCATGAGATTCTGGAATCGAATGAAGAGCGCAGAGGCCTTGGTGTAAGTAATGTTGCCGATCGCGTTCGGATTCAATATGGCGAGCACTATGGGATGTTTATTTGTTCCCAAGAAGGTCAAGGTACAACGATGAAGGTTATCATTCCGAAAAGGAAGAGGGATGCAGGGTGAGGTTAAAAGCGATTTTGGCAGATGATGAGCCTAACATTTTACGTAATTTGCAAGCGGTCATTCCTTGGGAAGAGCTCGAAATTGATATTGTAGGCACAGCCAAAAATGGTCTTGAGGCCTTGGAACTCTGTATTCAGCATATCCCGGACATTGTGATGAGTGATATTCGGATGCCGCAAATGGACGGCATTACGTTTATCCATAAGCTCCGGGAAATCAATGAGGACTGCACGGTGCTGATGGTGACGGGGTATCAGGATTTCGACTATGTGCGCTCACTGTTGCGGGTGGGGGTGAGTGATTATATTCTAAAGCCGATCAATTACGAAGAGCTTGAGAAATCGATTCGTAAGCTTGCAGGCGAAATTCGTGCCAAAAAACAGAACCATCAGGAAGAACTCCTGAAGTGGGGGAAGATCAGAAGCTTGGCTTACGAGAAGATTTTGCAAGATATCATGATGGACTATGCAGATATTACAACGAATACGCAGCTCCCTATTGATCAAGGGGATTTAGAGACACTGCGCTATGTGTTCGCCATTATTGATGTAGATAATTATTCCCAGAAATCATTGCTGTGGACCGAGCAAGAACGTAAGCTTTGGAACTTCGCTGTGCGTAATGTCCTACAGGATTCCTTGGCGGACGAGATATCCAACCACACCGTTCTTCAGATGCGAGAAGGGGAATGGTCACTGCTCATGGCGTGGGAGGAAGCTGATTCTACGTCCGTAGAAATGAAATTGCTTGAGCTAGCCCCTAAGCTTCAACGAAATGTTAGTCAATCTGTGAAGCTGGGGATTAGTGTGGGCTACTTTCCAGGGCCTGTAGGATTACAACAGTTAGCGGATACGTATCGAAAGCTGCAGAGATTCATGCAGTTGAATTTAGATAAGCAGCAATCTGTGCTTCCATATAAAGAGGCCAAAGAATCTTCGGATGCGAGTAGTTCGCTTTGGTTTTTGGTAGAGGAAATTGTTACAGGCATGAAGCAGTTGAATCGTCCAAAGACCGAGGATGCGCTGAATCGTCTTAAATTATTGCTGGAAGGTTTGTCGGAGGGATCATTCTCCCGCGCCTATCAGATGCTGCACTATTTGATCCTGCATGTGCTGAGAGAGCTGCGTGAAATGAATGCGCTCGATAGTCAGGAAGAAGAACAGATTTGGCGTGAGCTGGATAAAAGCGAAAGTATCCCGCATTTGCTGCAGGTTATGGTACAACTTGTATCGAACGGGCTCGAAGGTACGAATAAGAAGAAAAATAGTGAGCTCCTCATGGCAGCTGCTAAGGATTATATTCGAACGCATTATTCAACGGATTTCGGCATTGAGGATGTAGCCAGCTCCTTAGGGATTAGTTCGAGTTATTTCAGTTTGTTATTTAAACAACACTTTGGGGAAACCTTTGTGGAGTATGTGACGAAACATCGGATGGAGCAGGCGAAATCCTTGTTGCTTCACAGTGACAAAAGCATTACGGATATCGGAAAATGTGTGGGCTACATTGAACGGCGCTATTTTACTAAGGTATTTCAGAAGTTTACTGGCGAAATTCCTTCCGAGTATCGTGATAAGCGTAAGGAAGGGAACTAGAGGAATTTGCCCCTAGATTAGGAATTTATCTGTCTTTAGTATGTACAGGGGTTCAATTATACTTAGATGGTAAGCTTAAAGGAGAACTAAGTGGATGAGGAAACGAACACTAATTTGGAGCGCAGGTGCCGTGGCTCTCACGTTCATGCTGTCGGGATGCAGTATATTTTCGGATGAATCGGATTCAGGGCGTGATGCGTCTAACGGAAAAGGTGTCCAGAATGCGCCAATCTTGCTGACCATCCGGCATACACAGGTAAAGGATACGCAGAAGAAACGCCTCGCCATGCTGCAGGATGTTGTCAAAGCGACCGAAGCCAAAGTGCCTGGCTTGACGATTACATTAGATGGTGTGGAAGATAAGGTGAATCGCTTCGAAAAGCTGCGAGCAGAAATGGCTGCTGGGAATCCGCCAGAAATATTCGACCTGTTCGGAGGTACGGATACGAAGGATTATGTGAAGGCGAATCGACTGCTGGACCTTACCCCTATCCTGCAAGAACTTGGGTTAACAGATAAGTTCTATAGCTTCGAAGAGTTCACGGTGAATGGCAAAATCTATGGGATCCCGATGGCTGGTTATGTGGAAGGCCTGTACTATAACAAAAAGATTTTGACTCAGCAGGGAATCAAGCTGCCGGAAACCTGGGACGAGCTAGTAGCCGCAGCGGCAAAGTTGAAAGCTGCCAAAATTACCCCTTTTGCCATGGCGGCTAAGGATTCCTGGGTTATTAATATGATGATTAATACGATGTGGGTGCGCACGGCGGGTGCGGATTCGATCGAGGGATTTTTGAATGGGAGCATGCATTGGACGGATCCAGAGGTATTGAAAGCTTTTGAACAGTATAGAACGCTCATTCAAAAAGACTATTTCCAAGATGGCAGTCTAGCACTTGCTTATGCCGAACAGCAAAATACATTCAGCAGTGGAAACGCAGCTTTCATGTTTGATGGCAGCTGGGCGAACACGCCACTCCTTGATCCTGAGAAATCAGTCATTGCTCGTGATGTGGGCTTCATGAACTTCCCTTCCATGGGTGGGCCTGGTGACGGGTATATCAATGGGGGCTGGTCCAATGCCTATGGCTTTTCCAAAAAAGTAACGCCAGAACAATTGCTGGCAATCAAAGAGTTTATTAAGCAAATGTATACGGAAACCATGCAGAAGAGGCAGCTCGTTGAAGAGGGAATGCCACCGGCGATGAAGCTGCAGGATACGAGTCAAGTGAACCCCTTGATTACGGAAATATTGCATGTGTTTGCGAATAGTAAAGGAACCTTCCCAGCCTTCGATTCCCGCATTCAAACGAAGGTTCGCGAAAAGCTTGAACGCGGGATGCAGGAATTGCTTGGTGGACGAACAGACCCCATCTCGCTGATGACGGAATTACAGAAGCAGCAGGAGGCTTCGAATAAAGAAGAAACCCATACCAAATAGTAGTAGGATGACATATGAACAAAATGGGAAGACATGCATGGGCATACACGCTCTTTACTTTGCCGACGCTGCTCATATTTGCGACTTTTTTCTTGTATCCAATGCTGATGTCGCTGCGTTACGGTTTTACAGAGTGGAACGGCATCTCCCCGGCGACATTTAATGGGCTGGACAATTTCGTTGCTGCTTTCCAAGATCCTTATTTCTGGATTGCCGTGCGAAATAATATGTACTTCATTAGCTTTTCCATCGGGATTCAAATTCCTATTATACTAGCCATTGCACTGCTTATGAGTCAAATAAAGCGTTGGATCGGGTTCTATAAAGCCCTGATATTCCTTCCAACGATTCTATCGACTGCAGTCGTAGGTGTACTCTGGGAATTCATTTATCATCCACAGGCGGGGCTGCTTAATCAAGTCTTAGAAGCTGTCGGTTTATCGAGCTGGCAGCATGCTTGGCTGGCAGATGGGGCGACGGCGATGCTCGCCATTTTGATTACAAATGCTTGGCAATGGATGGGATTCTATGTGGTGCTCGTTGTATCTGCGATCTATGCCATTCCGAAACATTTGGTAGAAGCCGCTCAATTGGATGGTGCAGGCAGCCTGAGACAAGCGTGGTTCGTCATTCTGCCGCTGCTAAGACCCGTCATTGTGGTTATGTTGCTTTTATCCATTACAGGCGGCATGAAAGCCATGGACATTGTAGTTGTCATGACAGGTGGGAATCCCTATGGTATTACGGAAGTTATGGCGTCCTATATGATCAAAAAAGCGTATCGTATCGGTGAGTATGGCTACGCTAACAGTATCGCGGTATTGATCCTCCTTTTTACGGCTATCTTAACGTCCGTATTCGGATGGTTCACAAGGAACCAGGAGGAGGTTCGCTTATGAGAGGAAGCCTCCTGCGCCGTGTTTTTCCACATGCGGTATTGTTGATCTACATGGGGGTGATTTTATTTCCACTTGTGTGGACGCTGAATTCATCTTTCAAAACGAATAAAGAAATCATTACTGCCCCATGGTCCTTTCCCACAGAACTTTCGTTATCGAATTATTGGAATGCGTGGAATGGTGCACATGTGGGCCATTATTTTATGAATAGTGTGATCAATTCGACGGTTTCAGCTATTGTTTCGTTAGCGCTAGGAACTGCGACCGCTTATGCGCTGACTCGGATGTCTTTTCCAAAGTTAAGTCTTGTTCTGAAAAGGATTCTGATCCTGGCTCTGCTGGTGCCTGCCGCTTCCCTACTGGTCCCGTTGTATATGCTGTTAAGGAACTTGCATCTGTATAACACACCGTTAGCATTAATTCTGCCTTATGTGACAGTAGGATTACCTTGGACCGTATTCATGGTAAGCAGCTTCCTGACCTCCATCCCGAATGAACTGGAAGAAGCGGGCATTATGGATGGGCTCTCCATATACGGGTTGTTGTGTCGGATCATCGTTCCTATTTCACTACCGTCTCTATTTACCGTATTTATGTTGAACTTTCTAACGAGCTGGAATGAATTCATCATGGCTAATTTATTTCTGACCAAAGAGAAGCTGAGGACGCTCCCTGTGAGTATGGTGGCCTTCTATGACCAATTGAATATGAACTATGGTTCGCTATGCGCGGCGATCATGATCAGCATGATTCCGGTTGTTGTGATGTATCTCCTTCTACAGAGAGGCATCATGGAAAATATCAAAGCCTAATTAAACTCTCAAGGAGCGTGTACATACATGTCATCAGCAGGAAATTCGAACTATAAGCCACTCACGTTACGTCAAAAGGTAGGCCAATTATTCGCTTGTGGGTTTGACGCACTGGAACCGAATCCTCATATAAAGCAACTAATTGAGGAGTATGGGATTGGCGGCGTTATTTATTTCCGTCGTAATGTGAAGGATGCTCATCAGCTTGCTCAGCTGTCTGCCGATTTGCAAGCGATCTCCCTCAAGAGTGGCGGCCAGCCGTTATTTATTTCCGTGGATCAAGAAGGCGGAATGGTGTCACGAGTTGAAAAGGGAGCAACATTGCTGCCGGGGAATATGGCATTAGGTGCTGCCTTTGCACCATCTGGCGTTTACGCCAGCGCGAAGGTGATGGGGAAAGAGCTTCGCCAAATGGGCGTGAACATGAACTTGGCTCCTTGTTTAGATATCAATAATAACCCGTTAAATCCCGTAATTGGGGTCCGTTCTTATGGTGAAACAGCGGCAATTGTCAGTGATATGGGCACGCACGCTGTCAAAGGGTTGCAAGATATGGGCGTAATCGCAACCGTGAAGCACTTCCCTGGGCATGGGGATACGACAGCTGATTCACATCATGATTTACCTGTGGTTCCGCATAGCATGGAGCGATTGATGGAGCTGGAGCTAGCCCCGTTCATTAAGGCCATTGAAGGCGGCGTAGATGCGATTATGTCCGCACATGTGGTCTTTGAAGCGTTGGAAGACAGCACGGTACCTTCGACGTTGTCGTACAAGATACTGACTGAATTACTGCGCGGTCAGCTTGGCTTCAAAGGGCTAATTGTCACGGATTGCTTAGAAATGAAGGCGATCTCTGAAGGGGTTGGCGTAGCGGAAGGGGCAGTTCGTGCACTCGAAGCGGGGGCGGATATTTTGCTGGTAAGCCATGAGTTGGAGCGTCAGATCGCGGCTATGGAAGCGGTCATTGCTGCTGTGGAAAGTGGTCGGGTTTCAGAAGCACGCATTGATGAGTCTGTTCTACGCATTATGACATATAAATACAAGCGTGAAATCCGTTATGATACATTAACGCCGATTCCAGATGGGCCCATCTCGACACCTGAACATCAGCTGCTGGCGAAGGAGTTAAGTCGTAAGAGCATCACAAAGGTCAAGGATGAAGTAGGTAAAAACATTCAAGTAAATGAGAAAACATGCGTGATTTGGACGGAAGTCCAATCGGGGACGGAAATCGATGAGGTTGTTGATCGTGAAGGAACTCTTGGCAGTGTATTGTCTGAGTTGACTGGGGAGCCTGTGCAAGAGATGTACTTGGGTTTATTTCCTTCCGAGGAAGAAATTGCCGAGACATTGAAGCGTTGCGCATCCTATGAGCAAGTGGTCATTGTGACCTACAATGCGACGTTCTCTGAGGGACAAACACAGCTGGTTAAGGCTTTGGCACAGAAAGAAGATGTGCATCTCATCGTCGCGGCAGGGCGTAATCCGTATGACTTGCTTGAGTTCCCTGAAGTGAAAACGTACTATGCTTGTTATGAGAATCGACCGCTGGCGATGGTTTCTCTAGCTAATGTGTTGCTTGGTCGTGAAGCAGCTATTGGGCGTTTACCTATCACGTTGTCGGAGGAATATCCGATTGGCTGGAGACAAGACTAGGGAAAAATAAATATACAAAATTTATATCTAGCAACTTGATGCATCTCTTAGTAAAATCAGAAAGGCTTGTGAAACTTTTCGTTTCCAATTACGTAGGAACAATGCGCACATTTCACGCATTTCACAAGCGATCTAATGATGAAGGGGTGTTTTTTTTCAAATGAGTCAAGCAAACGCTCAATCTGAGCCAACGATGCGATCTTTTTTTGCGAATCGATTCGTTCAAACGATTATGCTATCGGGCATTTTGCTTCAAATCGGAATTTGGATACGTAACTTTGCGATTCTGCTCTATGTCACGGACATGACGAATAATGATCCATACTCGCTTTCCTTAATCTCGGTAGCTGAGTTCGCGCCAATATTTATCTTCTCCTTTATCGGTGGGGCATTCGCCGATCGCTGGAGGCCCAAGCTGACGATGGTTTGGTGCGATTTACTTAGCGCAGCATCTGTTTTTGTTATTTTGATCACGTTGTATATGGGGTCCTGGAAAGCGATCTTCTTTGCCACGTTGGTGTCATCGATTCTTTCCCAATTCTCTCAACCTTCCAACATGAAGCTGTTTAAAGTGCATGTCCCTGCTTCGCAAATGCAACTGGGCATGTCAATGTTTCAATCGATGATGGCGATTTTCATGATTTTGGGGCCGATGCTGGGCTCATTCATCTATTATCGTTTCGGGATCGAAACGGCTGTGGCGATCATGGGAGCATGCTTCCTGTTATCAGCTCTGGTTCTTACGTTCCTACCTAAAGATATGAAAGAAGATACATCGGAGCCGCGCACTACGCATATTTTCACGGAAATGGGTCAAGGCTTTCGTTATGTGCTAAGGAACCGTATGCTAGTCATCCTTGGTGGTTGTTTTGCAGTTGCTGGTCTAGCGATTGGGTTGATAAGCCCACTTGGCATTTTTCTAGTAACTGAGCAATTAGGCTTAGAGAAGTCGAGCTTGCAGTGGTTTATGGCGGCGAATGGGGCCGCGATGATTATAGGCGGTGGTGTAACGATGGCCTTTGCCAAAAAAATATCCCCACAAGCGATGCTCACCGTCGGTATGGCGGTTAGCGCAGCCACTTTTGCCATGCTAGGTGTGACGCATTTGGTATGGTTGGCACTTCTGATGCAGTTTATCTCAGGACTTGTGATGCCAGCTATTCAGATCGGGATTAGTACATTAATTCTAGGGAATACCGAGGAATCTTTCGTTGGACGCGTGAATGGTATTCTAACACCGCTCTTTATGGGTTCGATGGTCATTACCATGAGTCTGGCAGGGACGATTAAAGCGTCTTTCTCACTTGAATCGATCTACCTCACATCGGCGTTGCTTTTTGTTATCGGTGTTGGCATTATGGTGCCGTCTTTGAAAATGAAGTCTGCTCCAATTCCACAGCCAAGCAGTGAACTGAAATAAGCATGTAAAGCGAAAAAGCGATATCTCTTGGCCTGATGGCTAGGGATATCGCTTTATTGTTTTATAGAAATGGTGTTCCCGATTCCTTGAACGCCAGCTTCATTTCAGGCGTGATGGAGGAGTCGCTAATGATGCCAACCGCTTCCTGTACCTCGCCAATAACAAACAAAGAGCTTCGGCTAAATTTGGAATGATCAGCCACTAGATAGGTTTCCATCGATTGCTTCATCATCCGGCGATTCGTTTCGGCTTCAAGCTCGTTGTAGATCATCATGCCGCGGGAGAGGGAGATACCGTCGCAGCCCATAAATGTTTTGCGGATACTGAGATTATCAAGTGTAGCATTTGCAAGCGGACCTGAAAGCTCAAAGGTTTGTGTGCGAATCACACCACCAGTTAGAATCAGCTGAAGGCCAGGCGTTCCGATGAGCTCGTAGGCAATATTCACGGCATTCGTAATGACGGTCAAGTTTTTGAATTGGTTCAGTTTTTTGGCAATGAAAGTCGTAGTCGTTCCACCTGTTAGCCCGATAATATCGCCATCCTCGATGTAACGAAGGGCTTTGTCAGCGATTTCTTTCTTTTCATCTGTGTAGAGGTCCATTTTATTAAAGAAGGGAACTTCCACTTTCAAGCTCTCAAGCACAGCTCCGCCAAAGGTGCGGATACAGCGTTTCTCTTGCTCGAGAATTTCTAGATCTCGTCGTGCAGTTGCTTCAGAGACATTAAATTGCTTCACAATATCCGTCAAGGCAATGGAGCCTTTATCTTTAATTGCATGCATGATGGCATCTCGGCGAACATCGGTCTTTCCCATGGTACCTCCTGACAGCTTTCCATCTGGAAAGCTAAGTAACGATTCTATGTTAATAGGCTTTTTGGCTAAAAATAACGCTTCCTTATATCTTATCATGGCGAAGGAAGGTCGTCTATCCGATGAAATGTTGTTTCATTTCTTCTGTTTAATTAATTTATGAAAGAAGTACAAACCGATATCCATTCCGCTTCGTTACCTTAAATAGGAAAAGCATTCCACTCAAAATTGAGTTTGCTTCACCCCATTTAAGGAGGCGTGTACGGGTATGAGGTATTTAAAGAAATTAGTCATTTCAGCTGTTGTACTTCTAGGTGTTATCATGGGTCTGACCGCTTTGACAGCGATTGCAGCTGAGCAAATGCATGTGAAATCAGAGACCGATGTGGCAGGCGATCTGGGTATTTTACAAGGAGACGGCAACGGACTTACGACGGAATATCTAAATAAGTCTACAACGAGATTTCAAGCAGCGATCATGTTTCTACGATTAAAAGGACTGGAAACTGAAGCATTAGCTTACAGTGGGATGAATAATTTCAAGGATGCGAGTCTTGTCTACAAAGAGGGCCAAGCGGTTCTTGGTTACCTCAAAGATCACCCTGAGCTAGGTTGGCAAGGCATAGGTGGAGATCAATTTGATCCCGTATCTGGCATCACAGCTCAAGCATATTACAAGGTGTTACTGGAAGCCCTCGGTTACAAGCAAGGAACAGATTTTGAGTTCGCTCAGGCACTTGCTTTTGCTGAACAAAAGGGATTATCCAAAATCGCAAGTGTAGGGCAAGTCGTCAATATGAATGTGGCAACTGCAACAGTCGAAGCCTTGCACGCGTCATTGAAAGGCAGTAACAAAACACTTGCAACTGTCTTATCAGAAAAAGGTATCCTTGCTGCGAATAAGCTGGAAGTACTTACATACAAATCACTTCAGTTAAAGAAAAACGATGCACTTGGAAGCTATTTGGCTGATTCCAAGGGAATGACACTCTACTATTTTACAAAAGATGCAGCTGATCCGAATTCTTGTGTGGATGCTTGCTTAACAAAATGGCCCGTCTATTACGATGATCAACTGATGGTGCCAGCAGGCTTTCAAGCAGCCGATTTTAGTGTGTTACTGCGTAAAGACGGTAAGCAGCAATTGATGTACAAAGGATGGCCTTTATATTATTATGCTATGGATCAAGCAGCAGGGGATACGAAAGGTGATGCGGTTGGTAAGCTCTGGTATGTCATTAAGCCGGCAGCTGGAATTGCTATAGGGACCAAAGCCGATCTTGGCAACTTTTTGACGGACACCAAGGGCATGACACTTTATTATTACGACAAAGATACGAAAGGTGTCAGCAATTGTGCTGGAAAATGTTTGGAGAAATGGCCTTTATATAATGCCGACCACATTGCTGCACCTACGGGTACGAACTCAGCTGATTTTGGAACGATCATTCGTGCGGATGGCAAGAAACAAACAACATACAAAGGCTTTCCTTTGTACTATTGGGTAGACGATAAGAAGATGGGGGATACGACGGGACAAAATGTGGGTAATGTATGGTTCGTCGTAGATCCAGCGACTTTCAGCGGAACGAAAGCTGTCAACAGTTCGGTAAAAACAAGCAAATCGGACCAACTTGGCACATATCTTGTCGATGCTAACGGCATGGCGCTGTACTTGTTTACTAAGGATAAAGCCGATGTGAACGCTTGTGTTGGTGCATGTATTGTAAATTGGCCGATTTTCTATGATGCGAATCTGACGGTGTCGAGTGATTTGAATGGGAGTGATTTCGGAGAATTCACTCGAACTGACGGAACCAAGCAAAACACCTACAAAGGTTGGCCATTGTACTATTGGATTAAAGATAAAAATCCTGGGGATACGACAGGGCAAAACGTTGGAAAAGTGTGGTTCGTTCTAGATCCTGCAAAAACTGAAATCAGGTAACAGGTAACAGAAAAGCTGTAACTGTGAACTTCAACCTTCTGCTTGATGCAGAAAGGTTGGAGTTTTTGTCTATTCGAGCTGGAAATATGGTAATGTAAGAGTTAATTAGACATCAATTTCACTCGGGGAGAGCCAAGCTATGCGAAATCGAACAGATGGGGAGCTTATGCAGCTAATTATGGCGAAAGAGCACTCTGCTTTAGAAGAGCTCTACGATCGTTATGCTAAGCTAGTGTACTCGTTTGCTATGAAATCCATGAAGAATGAGCAGGAAGCTAGAGAAATCGTACAATTGGTGTTTACGCGTCTGTGGACAACAGGCAAGGGCTATGATGCCAGCAAAGGCGTATTCGTCAATTGGATGATTACGATCACACGCAATATTACGATTGACTATGTACGCAAGAATCGTAAACTGGGCCAAGTCGTTCGATTTGAGCCTCGTGAGTGGGAACAAGCACTCGTTTCGGGGGATGCGAATCCGGAGTCGGTCATATCCCGTAAGTCGACGGTTGAACAAATTCAACAAGCCTATGTGCATTTATCAACGAATCAAATTGAATTGATCGAAATGATGTATTGGGAAGGCTATTCGTTAAGTGAGATTGCTTCTAAAAAGAATGAACCAGTAGGCACCGTAAAGAGCCGACTACATCAATGCTTAAAAATACTTCGTAAGCATTTGACATCACGAGGGGAGGATGACGTATGAAAGAACAAGAACCTATTGATTGCAGCTATCTCATCAATTATTTAACAGGCGAATGCACAGAATGGGAACGTGCTTCTTTCGAACGGCATCTGCGCACCTGTGACTCATGCAGAGAGGAATTGCCAGAATTGCGCTCTGTCTGGCTTACGCTACCTTACCACATGGAAGAGGTGGAACTTCCGCCGGATTTGAAGGGGCAAGTGATGAATTCTATTGCAACAATGGAACCAGAACGCAAGAAGCGGCGGTCATTTACATGGATCTATGGGTTAACCGCAGTAGTCGTATTCGGTATCGTTGTAGGTGTTCTGTGGAATTACATTCCGCTTTCGTCCCCTAAAGAATCGGCAAGTGTGTTACTAGATAAGCCATCGGAGGTCGTTAATACGTTCGTGTTGAAATCAGCGGACACGTCGATGCCCTCAGCTTCAGGAACGGCTTGGGTCGTGAAGCATGGGGATCTTAATAAAGTAGTGGTCAATCTATCTGGACTGAATGAAACACAAGGAAATTGGACATATCAGGTTTGGTTGAACCACAATGGCAAGAAATACAACTGCGGCACGCTTCTCGTGGATAGTAGAGGTGTAGGTGTGTTGTCCTATGATGTTCATGCAAAAGAATTGATAATTGACTCCATTGGTGTCACGTTGGAGCCGGATTCGAATGGCAGTCAACCGAGAGGGAAAAAAGTGTTAGGATCTACGTAATGAAATAGTGAAGTGAACAGCGAGTTTGTGGGCGCAAGGGGAATGTAGATACACTATTTGAAGCAAAAGTATCGATACGTTTGTCGCAGGGGAACGAGGGAGCACTATTGAGGTATGAGGCAGTGGTTATGAGCTATTTCGGAGGAAATAGGACATCTACGTTCCCTTCCAGAGTGAAAAGGAATCATTTGAGATGAAATAGCGATGCTACGATCCCCTTCGAGTTATTGGAAGTGCATTCCAGAGATATGAATAGCGTTTCCAGAGATATATAGAGTGAGTCATCGGAAGTGCATTTCCAGAGATATGAAGAGCGAGTCAAATTGCTAAAGTAGAAAAGACACCCAACTGGTGTCTTTTCTACTTTAGTTTCACATACATCACTTCATGCCCGAAAGCCAGATCGCTAACGATTCGATCTCTTCGGGCTTTAACTTGTCTTTGAAGGGCGGCATTTCGATTTTACCGTTCATGATCTGCGTGACGATCTGCTCCTTCGTTCTACGTGAACCTACTTTCGTTAGGTTCGGACCGTAATCGCCTGTCAAACCTGCGCCGTGGCAGGCCAAGCAATTGTCCTTATAGAGCAGCTCGGCCTTCGCGCTGGGGATGCTTGCCGGCGTCTCCTGCGGCTTGACAGAAGGCACAGGCGTAGGTGCTGCAGTAGGTGCGGGCGTCGCGCTAGCAGGCACTGGGGTTGGTGCCGATGTTGGCTTTGCCGATGGCGTCGCCGATGCTTGAGGTTGCGGCGTAGCACTGGCTACCGCTACTGGACTTGCTGTAGCGGCAGGCGCTGCCGTTGCCGCTGGCGTTACGGTCACCGACACCTGTGGCGTCGGCGTTGCTGTTGCCGTCGTTGTCGCTGCAGGCGACGGCGTGGCCGAAGCAGCGGCAGGTGAGACGGCCGATGGACTGGCGTCTTTACCGCTGCACCCTGAAGCAGCGAGGAGGATCATCCCACAAAGGCTTGCTTGCATCCATTTGTTCAAATCGTTCCAACTCCTTCGTATGTACTAATAGAGGTAACGAAGGATAGTTGATTTCGGTTTGCTTATTGTAAGAAAAAGTCGAGTTATATGAGGTTGGCTTGTAGCTTGCGGACGCATGGTGACTGCCAATTTGTGTTTAGATGTATAAACTACAGTTAATTCGCTCGAATCTGAAGCGTTTTCGTTATTAAATGGAAAAAATACATCTAATTTGTACCAAAATTGAAGAATCGAGCAAATGGAAGGAATTTAACTACAGGAAATACAGCTAATCCTTCGAAATCGAGAAATCTACTTCAAATAGATGGATAAAATCCAGTTAGATTGTTGGAAGCAGGTTTACACACCGGTCAATACCGAAAAAAGAGGCAGTCGCAAACAGTCAAAATTGACCCTTTGAGAAAGCCTCTTTGCCGAATATCATACCCTAGAGCTACACCGCAGCTCCAGTCAAATCAAGCCAGGCCAGCTCCTGCGCCGACAGCACGAGCTCTGCGCCATCGCGGCAGGAGACCATCTCGGCCTCGCTGCGCGGTCCGATCAGCGCGCACGCCGGAAACGGCTGGCTTAGCACGTAGGCGAGAGCAATCTGGATCGCGCTCACGCCTTTTTCCTGTGCGAGTTGCTGCGCACGCTGCAACCGCGTCCAGTTCTCGTCGCTATAGAATACGCGAACGAGATCAGCGTTATCGCGGATTTCCGGCGAGAACCGGCCCGTGAAGAAACCGCGCGCCTGCGAAGACCATGACAGCAGTGGAAACTGCTGCTCTTCGTACCAGCGCAAGGCTTCTGCGTCGGCAGAAACGCAGCCAGCCCAGAATGGCTCATTTGGCTTAGCGAGGCTAAGGTTAGGTGAGCTGAAGCTAAAGCCAACGAGGCCATGCTGCGCGGCATATTCATTCGCTTCTTGCAAACGCTGATGCGTCCAATTGGACCCACCGAAAGCACGAATACGACCAGCTTCCAGATGCTCATTCAAAGCTTCGACGATGACGCCAACAGGTGTTGCAGGGTCGTCACGGTGTAAACCGTACAAATCGATGTAATCGGTACGCATCCGATCTAAACTTGTCATTAAGTCCTGACGAATGGCTTCCGGATTCACGCGAGGGCCGTTATTATCATGATGAGCACCTTTGGTGAAGAGAACCATTTCTTCCCTTTTCCCCGTTTCGTTCAGCCAAATACCAATCGCTTGTTCGCTTTGCCCACCACAATAAATATGAGCAGTATCAATCGTGTTCCCGCCAATAGCCAAATAATGATGGAGGATTTCACTAACCTCGTGCGGGTTATCTAGTCTGAAAAAGTCAGAACCCATCACTAACTTGGATACCGGTTTATCTAATCCTTTTATTTGAATATGCTTCATTTATGTTCCCCAGCCTCTCGGTTTGAAATATTAAAGTTGAACGCGAGCGCGTTCTGTTGCGGATTTCAAGCAAGCGTCGATAACTTTCAAATTTAAAATGGCATCTTTTGCAGGGAAACGCTGCGCTTTTTCCCCCCATGCTGCATAGGCCATATCATCAACCTGCAAGGCGTATTGGTTAAGGAAAGGAACTTTTTCTTCGCGCTGTTCGTTCCCAACAAAAACTTGGAAATGACCAGATTCTTCAGTTGGTGTTACAAACGCCGATGGAATTACAATGCGTCCTTTGGAACCTAGAATCTCAAGTGTATTTCGGAACGAAGCCCACATCCCGCAATCGAACGTGAGGGCTACATTGCCACTGAATTCAACAAGTCCGGACATCATCATATCGACGTTATCATGTTCCGGAGAGAAGAATGCATGAGTGGTAACAGCTTCAGGTTCACGCTCTAGTAGAAATCTAGCCGCACTTAGCGGATAACAGCCAACATCATAGACCGAGCCGCCGCCCCATTCGCGGACGTAACGAACATTTTTGCTATCATCCGGGTTGCTGAACGTAAATGTACCGTGAATACCGCGAATATCTCCGATTTCGCCAGATTGCATGATTTCCTTCACACGCTCGTAACGTGGGTGATGGCGGTACATGAAAGCTTCAGCGAACAGCACACCAGCTTCTTCACTAACTGTAACCATTTCCCCAACTTCAGTTGCAGTCAGTGCAGCAGGTTTCTCACACAGGACATGCTTTCCTGCCTGCGCTGCGCGGATCGTCCACTCTTTATGTAAATGGTTCGGAAGGGGGATGTAGATCGCATCAATATCCGGATCCGCAATCAATTCTTCATAGCTGCCATAAGCTTTCGGGATATCAAGTCGTGCGGCAACCTCTTGAGATTTCTCCAGATTGCGACTAGCGATTGCGCTTACAACACCGGTTTCGGACTGCTTAATTCCTGGGATACAGGCACGGATGGCAATACCCGCGCAACCTAGAATTCCCCAACGAAGTTTAGTCATGACAGCATTTCTCCTTTTTTGAAGCGGAATGTGTAACGTTATATTGCTATTATAAAATGAGTTATTTAAAATGAATATAACAATATATTGAATCGACTATCGTAATATTGTCATTAGAAATGAGGTCTTATTCGATGCGCCGACAAGCTATGTTACCTACTCTACAGCAATCCATGTATTTCATATTCCCAGAATCCGTAGGCTGGTATCGCGAAGAGCCCCAACATGAAGTCGAGCGGCCGGAGGGTTTATGGTCAACGTATAGTTTGCATTTTGTCATCTCAGGAAAAGGTTATGTGGAGATCGAGGGGCAGCCATACACCTTGCAAAAAGGGGATGCCTTCCTATTTCCGCCCTATCAAGAGCAGCGTTATTCCAGTTCAAAAGATGATCCGTGGGATGTTCGGTGGGTGCATTTTTATGGGGATCAGATCAAGGAGTTCCTGTTGGAGAAGGGATTTCTGCGGAATTTATGGACGTTAAAAAGAAATGCAGAGCTTGAGAAAGCTTTCAATGAGCTGCTTTTAGAAGCGGAGGCCCATCAAATACTTCGCCCCACGCAGTTGAGCACGTTGATGTATATGATTTTGTGCGAATTCATGAGCTATGCCTCGCCGTTAACCGTCAATCGAGGGACGGAATCGGTGGATCGGATTCTAGCCTTGCTTCCAGAGATGCAGCGTAGAGCTTGCGAACCATTTAATCTCGAGGAGTGGGCGGAGCTTACAGGCGTCAGTACGTATTATTTTTGCAAAATATTTCGAAAAGCCACTTCGATGACGCCGCTGTCGTTCATTACACTTTGCCGAATCCAATTCGCTAAGCAGCGCTTAATTGAGAAAGAAAATTGGCCGATCAAAGACATCGCTTGTGAAGCGGGGTATACGTCTGCGAGCTATTTCAATCAGCGATTTCATGAACATGAAGGGATGACACCGAGTGAATTCCGCAGCCTATATATGAAAGGCTCATTTAGCTGATAGATGGGACTGGACTTGGGTGCGGTACTAGAAAAAGTTAGTACTTTTGGAAGGCATGCTAGCACGGTACTCTTAGTCTGTAGAGACAATAAGGGGGCTGAGCAGATGCAAAGTCAAGCGAATAAGAAACCTTTTCAAACCAATTGGATATTGCATATGATCCTGGTTGTGTGGCTTGGTGTGTGGGGATGGTTGGCGATTGCGCCGCATAGTCGTGGTGATTGGGTGTTAGAAAATCTTTTGACATGGGCAGCATTACTTGGATTGATCGCAACATATAGGGTTTTTACATTTTCAAATCTAACGTATGGTTTATTGGCGAGTTTCCTGTTGTTGCATAGCGTAGGGGCTCACTTTTCGTACAACGGGACGTGGTTTGATCCCTGGTTGCGGCATATATTCGGGTCTGAGCGGGATCACTTCGATCGGCTTGTTCATTTGAGTTTCGGGTTGCTTTGCGCCTATCCTATCTATGAAGGTTTGAGGGTCTGGACAACACTTGGGAGAAGATGGATTTATGTGATGACGTGTGTTATCGTTTTGGCTATGGGTGCTTTCTATGAGCTTATCGAAATGTGGGTTGCCATGATCGTAGCTCCTGAGATCGGTACGTTATTCGTTGGTGCGCAAGGGGATCCTTGGGATGCTCAGCATGATATGGAACTCGCCTTGTACGGAGCGGTTATCGCGATGTGTGTGACGGCTTTTGGGAAACGAAGGCGTGTGGAAGATAACTTATAGGGGAAAATGGGAGGCAGCGTTGGGTATGGGAAATGAGCGTGAGAATGGAAATGGTAGTGTAAGTGCAAATGCAAGAGCAGATGAAAGTGCATTTGCAAAAGCTAATGAAAATACAACGGCATATGTGTATGTTGGTTCCTACACGGATGATCAGCATCCAGTAGGCATTTCTTTATATAGCTTTAATGGGCAAAATGGTGAATTGACGCTGGTTGAAACGTACAGCGATTTGCCGAATACTTCGTTTCTAGCGGTGAACAAGGATAAAACCGTCTTGTACGCTGTGAGTGAAACGGTGACATATGAGGGACGGTTCGGAGGCTCGGCAGCAGCCTATGCGATTGAAGCGGGCACGGGAAGATTGAGCAAAATCAACCAACAGCCAGCTGATGGCTCTGCGCCTTGCTACGTTAGCTTGGATGCCAACGGCCGTAGGGTGTATGTGGCGAATTACTTAAGCGGTGATGTAACCGTATTTCCGGTAGAAGCGGGCGGCGGTTTGGGTGAACACACGCAGCTGATCAAGCATGAAGGGGAGCTTGGACCGCATGCGGATCGCCAAGAAGCGCCGCATGCGCACGCGATTGTCCCGTCACCGGACAATCGATTTGCTGTATCGGCCGATCTGGGACTTGATCGGCTGGTTGTTAGCCGCATTGACGCGGAGAGCGGCGACCTGCTGCCGCATGGCGGAGCAGGGGGCAAGCCGGGCGCGGGCCCGCGGCATGTGGTGTTTAACGCGGACAGCACATATGTGTACGCGATCAATGAGCTGGACAACACGGTGACCGTGTTGTCCTATGAGGCGGACGCGGGCCGCATGGCCGCGGTCCAGAACTTGTCGACACTGCCGGAGGACTTCGGCGGTGTCAGCTATTGCGCGGACATCCACCTCTCAGAGGATGGCCGTTTCTTGTACGCATCGAACCGCGGACACGATAGTATCGCGGTTTATGAAGTCGACCGAGACAGCGGCACGCTGTCGGTCGTGGGTTGGCAGTCGACGCGGGGACAATGGCCGCGGAACTTCGCGCTTTCGCCGCAGGATGCATTCCTGCTCGCGGCGAATCAGAACTCGAACAGCATCGTTGTCTTCCGCAGGGATGCGGAGACAGGGATGCTGCAAGAAACGGAGCAAACCGTAGCGGTATCGCGACCGGTTTGCGTGAGGTTTCTATAAGAAGCGCTGAACACGCAGCGTTTGGCGCTATTTCTGAAAAAGGGGGGGCAAGTTTCGACTTGCGCCTCTTTTTTTTGTGTGGCGTGAGCTTTAACGTTGAAAAACGCGCTTCAGAGGTTGGAGGTGGATGAATCCGCCGAAAGTCATGCCATAGTGATGAAAAACATCACTACAGAAGCAAAATACGGCAGAACCGCCTGCTCTGCTACGCCATAGTGATGAAAAACATCACTACAGAAGCAAAATACGGCAGAACCGCCTGCTCTGCTACGCCATAGTGATGAAAAACATCACTATAGAAGCAAAATGCGGCAGAACCGCCTGCTCTGCTACGCCATAGTGATGAAAAACATCACTATAGAAGCAAAATGCGTCAGAACCGCCTACCCCGCTACGCCATAGTGATGAAAAACATCACTACAGCAGCAAAATACGGCGGAACCGCCTGCCCCGCAACGCCATAGTGATGAAAAACATCACTACAGAAGCAAAATACGGCAGAACCGCCTGCTCTGCTACGCCATAGTGATGAAAAACATCACTATAGAAGCAAAATGCGTCAGAACCGCCTGCCCCGCAACGCCATAGTGATGATAAACATCACTACACTCATGAAATATGCCCCCACCCCAACGCGATACGAGGGCTAAAAAATCCGCCAAAAATTAGTTGCACATGCAACGTATTCGGCGTACACTAAATTAGTGGCAAGTGCAACGATTCGGTAGGTAAGTGTATGTTAGTTGTACAATCAGAAACTAGGAGGGGTTGTTGCAATGATTGAAACGAGGAATTCGATTCCAAGGTGGGTCTCGCTGATTTACCGTTACGGACAGATGTATATTGGTGACCATTTGAAGCAATTCGAGATTGGTAGAGGTCAGCATATTTTCCTCAATGCGTTATATAAAGAGGACGGTTTAACGCAAGAGGAGCTGTCCGCCTATTTGAAAATCGATAAAGGAACCACGGCAAAAGCGCTGAAAAAGCTAGAAGAGCAAGGCTACATAACGCGCACTGTCAGTGAAAAAGATAAGCGATGCTACGAGGTTTTATTGACGGATAAAGCTCGAGGAATTAAAGAAGATGTGCGGAAAGTTCTCACGGATTGGCGGGAGCGGTTGACGTTCGGCTTGTCGGATGAGGAGAAGCAGATGGCCCTTACGATTTTAGAGAAAATGGGTCACAATGCGGCTCACTTTGCTGAGGAAGAGGTAGACCGATGAATATGAGAGCTGCGGGAGCTGTGTTCATTGATCGGCATTTCCATGCGTTGACACACAAAAATTATCGCTATATGTGGTTAGGGCAATGTGTATCGCTGATCGGTACATGGATGCAAAATATCGGGCAGTCCTGGCTCGTTCTCACACTGACGGGATCGTCTCTCAAACTTGGGGTTGTGGCTGCTTGTCAGTTTCTACCGATTCTTTTGTTTTCGCTGTTTGCAGGCATTATTGTGGATAAATTTCCGAAGAAGAAGATTCTTATACTAACTCAAACAGTATCAATGATTCTTGCCTTCGCGTTGGCCGCATTGGTACTAACGGATACGGTCCGATATGAATATATTCTTGTCTTAGCATTGCTTCTAGGCTTAAATAATACGTTGGATATGCCTACAAGGCAGGCTTTTAATGTAGAAATTGTGGGTAAAGAAGATTTGATGAATGCGATTGCACTCAACTCAACGACGTTTAATATGGCAAGAATTGTTGGTCCTTCGATTGGTGCAGTCATGATGGCCTGGTTAGGTGCAGGTTGGTGCTTTTTGTTAAATGGTGTCAGCTTTATAGCTGTTCTATATGGACTGATTCATATTGAGGCAGCGCCCTACGTACGGAAGATGAGAGCGAAGGAAGGTATTCTGAAGGAAATTAAGGATGGTATCGTCTATATTGCCAAAGATCCGATTCTCTCACCAACTGTGTTGCTAGTCACCGTTATTGGTACGCTTGCTTTTAACTTTAATATTCTAATTCCTGTGTTCACCAAAAATGTCCTGCACATGGGAGAGACGACATATGGTACGTTGATGTCTTGTTTGGGTGTGGGTTCTCTTGCAGGGGCACTGACGATGTCGTTTCGCAGTAAGCGAGGGCCGAAGCTCAAGTTGAGTATGGCAGCAAGCTGCATGGTTGCCATTTGCTTAATTCTTAATGGTCTAAGCGGTTCCGTTTGGGTTTGTGGTATGCTACTTGCGTTCACGGGTTTTTTTAATATTTTATTCGCGACAAATAGTAATTCGGCACTTCAAATGTATGCGAAGGATGAGTATCGTGCACGTGTCATGAGTGTGTATTCCCTTGTATTTGCGGGTTCTACACCGATTGGTAGTCTGTTCTCAGGGTTCATTGCGGATCGATTTGGGGCGAATGGCGCATTTGTTGCTTGTGGAGTTCTAACGGGGTTGCTTTGCTTGTTTATTACTTGGAAATATAAGTCGTCGCTCTCAACACAATCTCTTAAAGAGCAGGAAATGGCTTAAAAAGAGTAAATTCGACTTTTTATATTATAAAGATTCTATCATTTGGGTTGTCAATTAACTAGGGATTCGCTACAATATGAGGATAAGTTCATGTGTGAGGAGGGATCTTGTGCTGGGGATATTGAAGAAATGGATGCAGAAGCCAATGCAGGAACCGAAGCACACTGTGGATTACAAAACGATGGAAATCGACGTTGTCATTAAATGTTTTGTTTCGGATAAGGAGAAGCCTTTTCGAGTCATCTTTAAAGTAGAGAAACAAGGCTCCTTCTTTTCGAAAGATATTTTTGTGAAAAATGTGGATTCGAAAACATCCTATGAGCTCATTCATAACTTTTCCACGCTTGGCATGAACAATGAAGAGTTGAACAAGTATGAAAGCACAGATTTTGCTGAATACAGCTTCGCTACGTTGGAAGAAGCCAAAAAAGTGAAAGATACAACCGTCGATTACATACGCTTTCTGATCCGCGAGCATCAGCAAGAGACACTAGCTAAAATATCATAATGGTTTAAAAACAAGGAAGGAGCTGGCGATCAATTCGCTCGGCTCCTTTTTTGGCGCTTATATTTGATTGTGTTTATGCTTCAGCCTTTTGTTGTAAAACAATTTCTTTCAGTTTATGTTGGCGAAGCTTCGTAATCGACGTGTATTTGGATTCGGATCCTCTAACCTCGAAGAATACTTTACCGTCCCCAATATGTTGAATTTTACGAGTGTTTACATAACTATCTGTGTTTACTTTGAAAAAGTTACTATCTGAGGTTATATTCTGGATCTCTTCCGTATTAAGACGTTTCTTGACATGATAGTTCTTCCCATGAAAGGAGACTAGGCCATGCTCACCAACGCGGAAATACATGATGTCCTTTTCTAAAATAAAATCCTCATACGTATTTTTTACTTCGAGCTCGAGCGCTACATTCATTTTATTTGCCCCCTTCTTAAAATGATAACGCTTACATTACTTGAGACGGTTTTATCTTACCATAATCTGTGAGGCATGGGAAGACTTTTTTCATCGCAAAAAACCAACATTATTCTCCTTTCAAGGTCGAATATGTTGGTTTTATTGCTGATTTTGACGAACGAACAATTATTTCCTCGGAAATAATTTAAAGTGGAATGTTACGTGCAACCCATACGCCAGCAGCACCTGCTTGTGCTAGTCCTCGAGTAATACCTGCCCCGTCACCACCACAGAAGAGACCTTTGATTTCCGTTTCAAAGCTCTCACTCAGCTTAGGTCGAGCCGAGTAAAATTTCGCTTCAACACCGTAGAAAAGCGTATGTTCGGATGCGATACCTGGTGTTACTTTTTCAAGAGCATGAATCATTTCGATTAAGCTTTTCATCGTATTGTAGGGAAGGACAAGTCCGAGATCCCCTGGCACTGCTTCCGAAAGCGTGGGTTCTAAGAAGCCTTCACGTATTCGTTCAGCAGTGGATCGACGTCCTCGCATAATATCGCCGAATTTCTGAACGATGACGCCACCGCTTGATAAGTCATTCGCGTGCTTACATATTTCTCTCGCATATTCATTTGGTTTATCGAAAGGCTCCGTAAACTTATGAGAAACTAGTAACGCGAAATTTGTGTTGTTGGATCCAAGTGCAGGATCCTTGTAAGAATGGCCATTTGCTGCCATGATGCCGCTGTGATTTTCAACAACGACATGTCCAGAAGGGTTGCTGCAGAAGGTCCTAACTCGTGTACCAACTGAAGTGTTATACACAAATTTACCTTCATACAGATGTTCGTTAATTTCACGCATGACGACATCAGAGGTTTCAACACGGACACCAACATCGACTTGATTGTTGGACATTTTGAGTCGGCGCTTCTTGAGCACCTGCGTTAACCAAGCCGAACCATCTCGTCCTGGAGCTAGCATGACATAATTGCTTATGAGCTCAGTGCCATCTTTCAAACGAATGCCTTGAATGACATTTTTATCTTCCTTTTTCATTGTGATGATATCATCGACTTCGGTTTTGAACTGCATCTCGATGCGTGTTTTCAGATATTCATAAATGGATTTGAGAATCATAAGGTTTTGCTCTGTGCCCAAATGACGAACCTGAGCGCGAAGCAGCTTTAAGCCCGCCGCGTAGGAGCGTTGCTCTATATCTTTCACTGCTTCGGTTGTAGGATCCGTAATGTTTTCTGTAGCTCCATGCTGGAGATTGATACTATCCACATATCGGATCAGCTCCATAACTTTACTAGGTGCCAAATAATCTGTCATCCAGCCACCGAACTCGGTTGTGATATTGAATTTGCCATCACTGTAAGCACCTGCTCCGCCAAACCCGGAGGTGATAGAACAGGCAGGGAGGCAACCAGAGAAATCCTTCTTACCCGCTGGAGGTGGGCAAAGTTTGATTTTATTTTCAAGAATCGGACAACTGCGTTTGTAAATATCGTGGCCTTTGTCAACGAGTAAAATGTTCGCGTTAGGGTGAAGTAATGTCATCTCATAACAAGCAAAAATACCGGCAGGTCCTGCACCAACAACGATAAAATCATAAGTTTTCATAGCAGTAATCTCCTTTGGAACAGCTGTTTTTGGACGCAAAAAAACCTAGCCACACGGGTATGCGAAAAAGAGCACCCGTCGTAGCTAGGAAGTTATGGCTTCCTCTAGAGACCCCCAAGCCAATCCTCGAGGATATACGAACGATTCATAGTTATGTGGCTGAATGTCATTGCCTTGACTATCATAATACGAACATTATTTGTTGTCAATGTATTAATGTTCGTGAAATTGAATGTGGAGCTGGAGAGCAAAAACAGCCGCATGCATCATGCACACGACTGTTTGTTTGTTCTTATCACAAGGGTAAATGTGTAATTGTAACGACGGCGGAGCGTGGTTTTTTGTCTCCAAACTTATGCTGCCATTGACTAGTAGGCTTGTCTGTTCCTGCACCAGTTGAGCCAGGATGGTTAACGGATAAGAATACAGTATCCTGCAATTCGGTGAAGGAAACGCCACTAAGCGCAGCTTCCGTTGGGGCAGAAGCGAATTGTTTCGTTTTATTAGCGACACCTGATCGGTGGATGAGATACATCCCGTTATTTTTAAATTCGGACCAAGCACCGGAATTTAATTGGTCAGGAGCAACGTCCGAACCGACCCATAGGTTACTATTTTTATCAAAGGCTAAACTCGCAGGTGAACTAAAACCGCTTTGTCGTCCGCCTGTAAGAAACGTTTCAAATTCAAAGTTTGTGTTGCCATTTTCTTTTAGACGGATAATCTGACCATGAAGGTTGCCGCGGCTAGTATTCTGTGTATAGGCTATATAAACAGATTTATCTACGGGATGAAGGGTAAGCTCAGAAGGCCGATCACATGGAGTAGCTCCTATAATTTGTGCTGCTTCATTGGCATAGGTAAGTATATCGCTTTGGGATGTAAATTGCGCTTGCAGGACTTCTTTGGATTTATACATAGACTCAGGGACTTGATAGGTAAAGCTTTTCAGCATTTTGCTGACATTCGATAGGGAAAGTTCTATCCAACGGCCCTGTATGAAGTCTGCAGCATATAAATTACCTTCAGTTAAAAGATTTTCGTTATCTTGATCTTCGTTCCATTGGTCCTTACTTACAAATTTGTATACAAATCCGTTTGGCGAGTCTTCACCCATGTAAACAACGACTTGATTGTTCGTGTTCAAGGACATAGCTGCACTGCCGTGATGAAATCTACCAAGAGCTGTATGTTTAACAGGTTTTTTCTGTTCATTGAAAGGGTCAATCTCGACGATCCAGCCGTAATGAGACAGTGCTAGACCGGCATCACGACAAGTGGTTTCAATATGATTTTCGCAAGCAAGCTGCGTGTTCCATAAGGTTTTGGAGCCTCCACGGTTACCGAATATTCCTTGGACGCGCGTTGCACCATGAACAGATGAGGTTCCTCGAACGGGTCCTGTTAACTCGATCGGAGATAAGCCTGAGATCCGTCGTGCAAGGGAGGAATCGTCAACAAGTTTCCACGAACCGAAGGTATCTTTCTTGAGATGTAACAAGGAGCCACCTTGCTCGTAAAGCAGCTGTTTCTGTTGTTCCCATACGATAGGTTTAGAACGATCTATTTGCCAAGGATACGGACCTGATTCATGATTGACCCATAGCAAGGCTTCATTATTTGAATGAGGCAGTGGGTAAAAGGAGGTGTAGCAGCTGTTAAAGCCAAAGGTATCACCATTTTTGTTGATTTTATCCCCGTATGCCGCTATGACCTGATAGGAGTATCCATTACTTAATAGAAGTTGATCCGCATCAGCTGCTGTATGTAAGGTAGGGTTGAATACTTCTGGCAACTGCTCGTAGGCATCATTGTCCTCTGAAGCACTTGCTTTCTGAGTGAATGCTGCGAGACCTGTATAGGTGGAAGCAACTGAAACTGCACTTAAGCCTAAATACTGCAAAAAATGTCGCCGCGAAAATGTTTTTTTCGAGTCCATGACTGTCCTCCCGACTTGAATGAGCTTATTATAGTAATAACATACCATAAAATAAAAAATATGCATGTATTATTACCTAAATTTTGCTAGAATAATAGAGAATATTGTCGAAATTTTCTGGTTGGAAGATTGGTATGGAAGATTATCGAATTTATATATTTTTACGTTTAATTTGCATGCAACCGTCTATTCAAAATTAGGAGGATACATTTAATGGCCTATGTTGGTGAAATTCGTATGTTTGGAGGCAATTTTGCTCCTGTTGGATGGATGTTTTGTAGTGGGCAGATACTTCCTATTTCACAATATGAGAGTTTGTTTTCTTTACTAGGAACGACTTATGGCGGAGATGGAGTTAGTACATTTGCATTGCCCAATTTGCAGAGCAGGGTACCGCTACATGTAGGGGATGAGGCAACATTTGGTGAACAAGGTGGTGTGGAAGAGGTTACGCTAACCGTAAATCAAATTCCTGCTCATTCACATGCTTTTGGTGTATCGTCCAAATTTGGAAGTACGAACACACCTGAGGGGACTGTCCTAGCGAGATCAACGCTCAATCAATTCACGGATAGCGTTGGGACGGCGCAAACTACAGGGATCCTCGGAAGTACTGGTGGAAGTGGGGCGCATTCTAATATTCAGCCATATTTGGCTATCAATTATATTATTTGTGTGGAGGGGGACTATCCTAGCATAGAAGGAGGCATGTATGATGAGGAGTATTTGGCTGAAATACGTTGGGTTGCGTTTAATTTTGTGCCACGTGGCTGGGCACTATGTAACGGTCAAACACTTCCCATTGCTCAGAATCAAGCACTTTTCGCTTTAATGGGGACAACTTATGGCGGAAATGGACAATCGACATTTGCTTTACCTAATTTACAGAATAGAATCCCCATTCATATGGGGGAGGGGTTTACAATTGGTGAGTCGGGCGGAGAGAAAATCCATACATTAACTACAAATGAAATGCCGGCCCACATGCATTCACTTAGGGCAAGTTTAAACACAGCGGATTCCAAAAATCTCGCAAATCATACATTTGGTATGACCACTACGAGCTCGTATGGGTATATCGCGGATAATACATCTAACAGCTCCATGGTTGCTTATATAGGCGGGGGGCAACCACATGAGAATAGACAGCCGTTCCTTTGTCTGAATGCAATTATCGCAACTGAGGGGATTTTCCCTAGTAGAAATTAAGGAGAGATTTTATGGATCAATTTCTTGGAGAAATTCGCATTTTCCCGTTTAATTTCGCTCCTACAGGGTGGGTGCAGTGCAACGGCCAAATACTACCTATTCAGCAATATGCAGCATTATTTTCACTGTTAGGCACTATGTATGGAGGAAACGGTTCTACTAACTTCGCGCTTCCGGATTTACAAGGAAGAGTTCCCTTACACCCTGGACAAGGAGCTGGTTTATCACAGTACGATATCGGTCAGTCAGCTGGTGAGAAAACAGTCACATTACTACCTTCGGAAATACCAGCTCACACTCATGCGATTCAATATGGCACATCTGGTTTCGCACAGGAATCACCTACTGGCCAACTATTGATGGATATTCAAGGTAGACGTGGGGCAGCAGCGTATACAGAAATGACTAACTTGAAGCCAATGGGAGCACAAGCCGTTGCTCCAACTGGAAATAGCCAGCCTCATAATAATATGCAACCGTATCTGACTCTTAATTTTTGTATTGCTACGCAAGGAATATTTCCATCACGATATTAAATAGCTTGTTTTATTGTTTTTTAAATGAGGGAGAGGGGGCGAGGAAGTGGCGTTCGGTCGCAAGGAACCACTGGCTTTTAAGAAATTTAATAGGAGTATGTTAGTTTTTTTTCTAATGTTGGTTGCCATTGTTGGCGTTTGGTTTAGCTTTGTTGGGTCAGCTAAAGCTGCTACCACATTTACAGTAAATACAACGATGGACGTTGTAGATGCTAATCCTGGAAACGGGATTTGTAATGATGGCAATGGAGACTGCTCGATCAGAGCAGCTTTAATGGAAGCAAATGCGTTGGCAGGTACTGATACGATCACGATACCGCCTGGCACATATACGTTGAATTCAACGCTCGGGCAGTTGGTGATAAATAGCGACGTCATTTTAGATGGGAATCTAGGTAATCCTGCTAATACGATTATTCAAGCAGCAAGCAATGCTGCGTCTGCAACGAATCGTGTATTGTCCATTAATCCAAATGTCAGTACTCCTGGATATGATGTCAAGATTCAAGGACTCACGATTCGTTATGGAAAGGCCCCGATTGGATACGGAGGGGGCGGAATAGATGGAGACGCGGGAACCCGTACGATTGAGATAGCTCATTCGATCATTGAGGATAACCACACGTCTGGAGTTGGTTTCGGAGGTGGCGCTTATTTATCGGGTGCAGCAGGTGGGACAGTTAAACTAAATGATGTTATTTTTCGGAATAACGAAGCTGGAGTTTCTAGTTCTTCGTCCTATAGTTCGCAAGGCGGAGGAGTATTTTTGCAGGGGGATATGAACCTGGATCTGGTTAATGTTACCGTTACAAACAATACCTCTTATGGACTTGGGGGTGGTATGGCGATAACTCCGGAGACTACAACCTCGCGGATAGTTACTATCACGAATGGTTCGTTCACTGGGAATAGGGCAGCCAGTAAAGCATCCGGAGCAGGCTCTGAGGGGCAAGCTGGAGGTATATATCTCGGTGTACCAGTAAACATTTCCAATACAATGATTTCGAATAATACCGCTGGCGGGGACGGTGGAGGACTGGTACTTGATCATTATTTTGGAAAAGTAAACTTGAGTAACGTGACGCTTACAGATAATACGGCCGTTCGTGGCGGAGCTATTTATGTAAGTGGTTCATCAATTCCTAGTATGCTTAATGATGTTGTGATGAGTGGAAATACTGGCGGAAATCTTACGATTAATCCAGACAAACAAGATTTGCAAGTAGCCATAGCGCCAGCGTCTGGGTCAAACGGAACTTTTTCACCAGGGAAAACGGGAGCACATTATACGGTTACGGTTTATAATTCCGGGACGCCACCCGTGAGTGGTCCAGTGACTACGGTAGTTACGTTGCCAACAGGATTGACACCAACAGCAATGAGTGGGATTGGATGGTCTTGTACTTATACTACAGGGACTTGTTCACGATCCGATATTCCGCAAGGTCAATCTGCGTATCCACCAATTGATTTGACTGTGAATGTTGCAGCAAATGCAGCCCGCACATTAACAAGTTCGGTAACAGTATCTGGTGGCACGGAGATGTATACTTCAAATAATAGTGCGTCATATGCTACAACCGTTGTGAGTAATGATTCCCTGTTAAGTAATTTAACAGTTTCTAAAGGCATATTAGCACCAGCTTTCGACGCAGGTAAAAGGGCATACACAGTAAGCCTTCCTTATGTGGACGACACTTTGAAAGTTATGCCAACTGTTCATGAGTCACATGCAACAGTGACAGTTAACAATAGTTCAGTTGAAAGTGGAACTTTGAGCGAATCTATTTCTCTTCTGGTAGGTAATACAGACATTAATATTACTGTGAGAGCAGAAGATGGAACAACTACTACGACTGTAATTACCGTGAATCGTGCTTTACCTAATGTTAGTAGTATTGCAGTGTCAGGTGCTAACGATGCAACATCTGTTATCATTGGAAGCACGTTGCAAATGAGTGCCTTTGTTTCACCAGGGAACGCTGGTGACAAATCAATATCCTGGAGTATTGACGCTAGTACAGGCAATGCGAGTATTAGTTCTGAAGGATTATTGACTGGAACAGCGTTAGGTGAAGTGCTTGTCAAGGCGACAGCCAATGATGGTTCTGGCATAGTGGGGACGAAGAGTATTACGATTGCACCTAAAAAAGTTACAAGTATAGATGTAATGAGTCAAGGAGAGGCATCAAGCGTTCAAAATGGAGAACAGCTGCAATTGAGTGCGTTGGTATATCCTACGGATGCAACGAATCGTACCGTAGTATGGAGCGTTGTGCCAGGTACAGGTGATGCAGAGATAGACGAGTCGACCGGTTTATTGACAGGAACAGCGGTAGGAGAAGTGCTAGTCAAAGCTGCTGCTACGGATGAATCAGGTATCGTTGGTACCATGAACATTGAGATTACAAAGATTCCTGTTATTAGCATAGAGGTAATAAGTGAAAGCGAAACAACAAACGTGCGAAATGGAAAAACGCTGCAATTGAGAGCGATGGTATCACCGGATAATGCGACGGATGCTTCTGTAACTTGGAGTGTAGAACGAGAAGGTACAGGTGATGCAAGTATAGACTCATCTGGCGTACTTACGGGGACAGCGGTAGGTACAGTCATAGCTATCGCAACGGCGAATGATAACCCTGAAATTATTGGGACGTTGGAAGTTACAATTGAAGCGATACCTGTCACAGAGATTATTGTGACAAGTGCAAATAATGTAACAAGCATTTCAAACGGAAGCCTACTACAGATGAGTGCATCTGTTTTACCCGAAAACGCAACGAATAAATCTGTAACTTGGAGCGTGGAACAGGGTTCAGAGTATGCAACAATAGACGAGTCGACCGGTTTATTGACAGGAACAGCGGTAGGAGAAGTGCTAGTCAAGGCTGCTGCTACGGATGAATCAGGTATCGTAGGTACCATGAACATTGAGATTACAAAGATTCCTGTTATTAGCATAGAGGTAATAAGTGAAAGCGAAACAACAAACGTGCGAAATGGAAAAACGCTGCAATTGAGAGCGTTGGTATCACCGAATAATGCGACGAATCGTACCGTAGAGTGGAGCGTTGTGCCAGGTACAGGTGATGCAAGTATAGACTCATCAGGCGTACTTACGGGGGCAGCGGTAGGTACAGTCACCGTTACAGCAACGGCGAATGATAACCCAGAAGTTGTAGGAACGTTGGAAGTTACAATTGAAGCGATACCTGTCACGGGTATCGTGGTAACGAGTGAAAGAGAGTCAGCAAGCGTATCAAATGGAAAAACACTTCAAATGTTTGCGTTGGTATCGCCGGATGATGCGACAGATCGTACTGTAGAGTGGAGCGTTGTGCCAGGTACAGGTAATGCAAGTATAGACTCATCAGGCGTACTTCTGGGGGCAGCGGTAGGTACAGTCACCGTTACAGCAACGGCGAATGATAACCCAGATATCATTGGGACGATGGAAGTTACAATCGCACCAATACTGGTTACAAGCATCGACGTGAGTAGCGCAAACAATATTACTAGCGTTCCAAATGGAAGCACACTTCAAATGAGTGCAAAAGTGTTACCAGGAAATGCAACAAATGATTCCGTAACATGGAGTGTTGAAGCAGGCACAGGAACAGCAACGATCAGTCCGTTTGGTTTATTGACGGGAACAGCGGTAGGAGATGTCGTCGTCAAGGCAACAGCAAATGATCTATCCGGCGTAGTAGGAACGAAGACTATTACGATCGCTGCGATCCCAGTCACAAGTATCGTCGTGACAGGCGCAGATGGAGCTGCAAGTGTTTCGAACGGAAGCTCATTACAAATGAGTGCAGCGGTACTACCTGAGAATGCAACGAACACTTCCGTAACATGGAGCGTAGAAGCAGGTACAGGAACAGCAACGATCAGTTCGTCAGGTTTATTGACGGGAACAGCGGTAGGAGATGTCGTCGTCAAGGCAACAGCAAATGATCTATCCGGCGTAGTAGGAAGGAAGACTATTACGATCGCTGCGATCCCAGTCACAAGTATCGTCGTGACAGGCGCAGATGGAGCTGCAAGTGTTTCGAACGGAAGCTCATTGCAAATGAGTGCAGCGGTTCTACCTGAGAACGCGACGGACACTTCCGTAACTTGGAGCGTTGAAGCAGGCACAGGAACAGCAACGATCAGTTCGTCAGGTTTATTGACGGGAACAGCGGTAGGAGATGTCGTCGTCAAGGCAACAGCAAATGATCTATCCGGCGTAGTAGGAACGAAGACTATTACGATCGCTGCGATCCCAGTCACAAGTATCGTCGTGACAGGCGCAGATGGAGCTGCAAGTGTTTCGAACGGAAGCTCATTACAAATGAGTGCAGCGGTACTACCTGAGAATGCAACGAACACTTCCGTAACATGGAGCGTAGAAGCAGGTACAGGAACAGCAACGATCAGTTCGTCAGGTTTATTGACGGGAACAGCGGTAGGAGATGTCGTCGTCAAGGCAACAGCAAATGATCTATCCGGCGTAGTAGGAAGGAAGACTATTACGATCGCTGCGATCCCAGTCACAAGTATCGTCGTGACAGGCGCAGATGGAGCTGCAAGTGTTTCGAACGGAAGCTCATTGCAAATGAGTGCAGCGGTTCTACCTGAGAACGCGACGGACACTTCCGTAACTTGGAGCGTTGAAGCAGGCACAGGAACAGCAACGATCAGTTCGTCAGGTTTATTGACAGGAACAGCCGTAGGAGATGTCGTCGTCAAGGCAACAGCAAATGATCTATCCGGCGTAGTAGGAACGAAGACTATTACGATCGCTGCGATCCCAGTCACAAGTATCGTCGTGACAGGCGCAGATGGAGCTGCAAGTGTTTCGAACGGAAGCTCATTACAAATGAGTGCAGCGGTACTACCTGAGAATGCAACGAACACTTCCGTAACATGGAGCGTAGAAGCAGGTACAGGAACAGCAACGATCAGTTCGTCAGGTTTATTGACGGGAACAGCGGTAGGAGATGTCGTCGTCAAGGCAACAGCAAATGATCTATCCGGCGTAGTAGGAAGGAAGACTATTACGATCGCTGCGATCCCAGTCACAAGTATCGTCGTGACAGGCGCAGATGGAGCTGCAAGTGTTTCGAACGGAAGCTCATTGCAAATGAGTGCAGCGGTACTACCTGAGAACGCAACGAACACTTCCGTAACATGGAGCGTAGAAGCAGGCACAGGAACAGCAACGATCAGTTCGTCAGGTTTATTGACGGGAACAGCGGTAGGAGATGTCGTCGTCAAGGCAACAGCAAATGATCTATCCGGCGTAGTAGGAAGGAAGACTATTACGATCGCTGCGATCCCAGTCACAAGTATCGTCGTGACAGGCGCAGATGGAGCTGCAAGTGTTTCGAACGGAAGCTCATTGCAAATGAGTGCAGCGGTTCTACCTGAGAACGCGACGGACACTTCCGTAACTTGGAGCGTTGAAGCAGGCACAGGAACAGCAACGATCAGTTCGTCAGGTTTATTGACAGGAACAGCCGTAGGAGATGTCGTCGTCAAGGCAACAGCAAATGATCTATCCGGCGTAGTAGGAACGAAGACTATTACGATCGCTGCGATCCCAGTCACAAGTATCGTCGTGACAGGCGCAGATGGAGCTGCAAGTGTTTCGAACGGAAGCTCATTACAAATGAGTGCAGCGGTACTACCTGAGAATGCAACGAACACTTCCGTAACATGGAGCGTAGAAGCAGGTACAGGAACAGCAACGATCAGTTCGTCAGGTTTATTGACGGGAACAGCGGTAGGAGATGTCGTCGTCAAGGCAACAGCAAATGATCTATCCGGCGTAGTAGGAAGGAAGACTATTACGATCGCTGCGATCCCAGTCACAAGTATCGTCGTGACAGGCGCAGATGGAGCTGCAAGTGTTTCGAACGGAAGCTCATTGCAAATGAGTGCAGCGGTTCTACCTGAGAACGCGACGGACACTTCCGTAACTTGGAGCGTTGAAGCAGGCACAGGAACAGCAACGATCAGTTCGTCAGGTTTATTGACAGGAACAGCCGTAGGAGATGTCGTCGTCAAGGCAACAGCAAATGATCTATCCGGCGTAGTAGGAACGAAGACTATTACGATCGCTGCGATCCCAGTCACAAGTATCGTCGTGACAGGCGCAGATGGAGCTGCAAGTGTTTCGAACGGAAGCTCATTACAAATGAGTGCAGCGGTACTACCTGAGAATGCAACGAACACTTCCGTAACATGGAGCGTAGAAGCAGGTACAGGAACAGCAACGATCAGTTCGTCAGGTTTATTGACGGGAACAGCGGTAGGAGATGTCGTCGTCAAGGCAACAGCAAATGATCTATCCGGCGTAGTAGGAAGGAAGACTATTACGATCGCTGCGATCCCAGTCACAAGTATCGTCGTGACAGGCGCAGATGGAGCTGCAAGTGTTTCGAACGGAAGCTCATTGCAAATGAGTGCAGCGGTACTACCTGAGAACGCAACGAACACTTCCGTAACATGGAGCGTAGAAGCAGGCACAGGAACAGCAACGATCAGTTCGTCAGGTTTATTGACGGGAACAGCGGTAGGAGATGTCGTCGTCAAGGCAACAGCAAATGATCTATCCGGCGTAGTAGGAAGGAAGACTATTACGATCGCTGCGATCCCAGTCACAAGTATCGTCGTGACAGGCGCAGATGGAGCTGCAACTGTTTCGAACGGAAGCTCATTGCAAATGAGTGCAGCGGTACTACCTGAGAACGCGACGGACACTTCCGTAACTTGGAGCGTTGAAGCAGGCACAGGAACAGCAACGATCAGTCCATCTGGTTTATTGACGGGAACAGCGGTAGGAGATATCGTCGTCAAGGCAACAGCAAATGATCTATCCGGCGTAGTGGGAAGGAAGACTATTACGATCGCTGCAATCCCAGTTACAAGTATCGTCGTGACAGGCGCAGATGGAGCTGCAAGTGTTTCGAACGGAAGCTCTTTGCAAATGAGTGCAGCGGTACTACCTGAGAACGCAACGGACACTTCCGTAACTTGGAGCGTTGAAGCAGGCACAGGAACAGCAACGATCAGTCCGTTTGGTTTATTGACGGGAACAGCGGTAGGAGATGTTGTCGTCAAGGCAACAGCAAATGATCTATCCGGCGCAGTAGGAAGGAAGACTATTACGATTGCATCGATCCCAGTCACAAGTATCGTCGTGACAGGCGCAGATGGAGCTGCAAGTGTTTCGAACGGAAGCTCATTGCAAATGAATGCAGCGGTATTACCTGAGAATGCAACGAATACTTCCGTAACATGGAGCGTAGAAGCAGGTACAGGAACAGCAACGATCAGTCCATCTGGTTTATTGACGGGAACAGCGGTAGGAGATGTCGTCGTCAAG
Organism: Paenibacillus sp. LjRoot56; assembly: GCF_964253335.1. Classification (NCBI taxonomy): domain Bacteria; kingdom Bacillati; phylum Bacillota; class Bacilli; order Caryophanales; family Paenibacillaceae; genus Paenibacillus; species Paenibacillus sp. LjRoot56. Next base: position 233,473 of record NZ_CAXURV020000003.1, on the reverse strand, counting down.
GTAACAGCAAATGATCTATCCGGCGTAGTAGGAACGAAGACTATTACGATTGCATCGATCCCAGTCACAAGTATCGTCGTGACAGGCGCAGATGGAGCTGCAAGTGTTTCGAACGGAAGCTCATTGCAAATGAGTGCAGCGGTACTACCTGAGAACGCGACGGACACTTCCGTAACTTGGAGCGTTGAAGCAGGCACAGGAACAGCAACGATCAGTCCATCTGGTTTATTGACGGGAACAGCGGTAGGAGATGTTGTCGTCAAGGCAACAGCAAATGATCTATCCGGCGCAGTAGGAAGGAAGACTATTACGATTGCAGCGATCCCAGTTGCAAGTATTGTCGTGACAGGCGCAGATGGAGCTGGAAACGTTTCGAACGGAAGCTCATTGCAAATGAGTGCAGCGGTTCTACCTGAGAACGCAACGAACACTTCCGTAACATGGAGCGTAGAAGCAGGCACAGGAACAGCAACGATCAGTTCGTCAGGTTTATTGACAGGAACAGCGGTAGGAGATGTCGTCGTCAAGGCAACAGCAAATGATCTATCCGGCGTAGTAGGAACGAAGACTGTTACGATCGCTGCGATCCCAGTCACAAGTATCGTCGTGACAGGCGCAGATGGAGCTGGAAACGTTTCGAACGGAAGCTCATTGCAAATGAGTGCAGCGGTTCTACCTGAGAACGCGACGGACACTTCCGTAACATGGAGTGTTGAAGCAGGCACAGGAACTGCAACGATCAGTTCGTCTGGAGTATTGACAGGAACAGCCGTAGGTACGGTGACGGTCAAAGCTACCGCCAAAGATGGTTCGAATATTGTTGGTAGCAAAAGTATTACGATTGCAGCGGTACCAGTCACAGAGATCATCGTCTCAGGTGCAAATAGTGTGACAAGTATTACATATGGTAGCCCGTTGCAAATGAATGCGACGGTATTACCACAAAATGCAACGAATCAATCCGTAACATGGAGCGTTGAAGCAGGCACAGGAAATGCAGCAATTGACGAGACAACCGGCATACTTAGGGGAACAGAAGTAGGTACTGTCACAGTCAAAGCCACAGCCAAAGATACTTCCGGCATTGTGGGAACGAAGAACATCACGATTGCTGCTTTACTTGTCAATAGTATAGTTGTGACTGGAGCCGACGATGCCACGACGGTAACCAATGGAAACTCTTTGCAGATGAGCGCAGCTGTATGGCCAGAGAATGCATCAAATACCGATGTAGCTTGGAGTGTGGTCGCAAATACAGGTAAAGCGACGATCAACGCAACGGGGTTATTGACTGCTACACAAGTAGGTACAGTTACGGTAATTGCAACAGCAGTGGATGGATCAGGGACTAGAGGAAGTAAGACAATCACAATTGCTGCAATTCCTATTAGTCAAATTGAAGTTAAAGGAGCAGGCAACCTAACTTCAGTAGTTGCAGGGAATACGCTGCAAATGATTGCAAATGTACTACCTGAAAACGCGACTAACGCATCAGTAACATGGAGTGTATATGGGAATTCAGGAGCATCAACCATCAGTGATTTAGGTGTGTTATATGCTATTGAACCAGGTATTGTTACGGTTACAGCGACAGCAACTGACGGTTCAGGTATCAAAGGTAGCACAGCTATCTCAATAACGCCGGTACCAGAAGTACCTGTTATGACGATTAGTATCTCTGTAAAAGAAACCTCCAATAGAGATGCGGTAGTTATAGGTGGAACACTACAGTTGGAAGCATCCGTCTTACCTTTGAACGTAACGAATTCTTCAGTGACCTGGCATGTTTATGGGAACGGAAATGGGAATACGGGAAATGCCTTAATTAGTCAAAGTGGCTTGTTAACAGCAACTGGCATTGGGACGGTTACGGTTGAGGCAAGAGCAAATGACGGGTCTGGCATTGTTGGGAAAAAAGTTATCACGATCACGTCAGATGCGCCTCAGATTAAACTAAGCCCAATTTCAACCAAAGTACAAGGTGAAGTAGTTGAATTAAGAGGGATGACCAATCTGAATGGATTGACAATTACAATCCTGGCCCCTAACGACAGTGTTTTAACTAGCTTCAATGATGTATCTGTAACTAATGGTACCTTCTTTGATTCAAGGTTCATTTTGCCTCAAAATGCTGAACCAGGGATGTATACAGTCATCGCTAATAATGGAATAATTTCCACAGAAATGAGTTTTGCAGTTATTCCTATTTCTACTTTCGAGTTACTGGATCATGATCACGATGGTCGTATTCAAATTGATGATCTTGTTATTTTTATTAGTTCCAATAGTCCAACGCGAGATTTCAATCTGGATGGTAGAATCGATCGGAATGATATTACGTTCATACTGAGTCTGATTTCTTCAATGATAGATTAGATTTGGATAAGCCCCGAAAAGGGGCTTATTTTTTTGCGTAGAGATCTGACAAATGATATCGATAATTAGTGGTTTATTTTGACAAACTATTTACTTTATTAATAGGGGGATGTGATATGATAGTAGGTATAAAGTCGCATATTTGCACCGGGGGGTCTAGTACTGGCTTTATTTTAGAAATAAGTATGTCAGAGAGTTTTAATAGCTTTGGAGGGGAAATAATCATGCGTTCCACGTTAAAAAAAGGAATGGTTATCCTATTTGTATGGATGATGGTATTGGTTGGAACGATCGGGATATTTGGTGGGAGCAGTAATGTAGCCGCGGCGGGTAACGATTGGGTATACTGTGCTGGTGAAGGGGCAGAATGTCACTTTACAGGAGAGAAATTAGTGCGATACGGGGTTAATGCCAATTTTGTATATGCTAGATTCATCGATGGAGTGGCATGTAACACGGGGACTTTTAGGCAAGGTGATCCTGCACCAGGGGTAGTTAAACTATGTGAGTATCTGGATGAATTTGCAGGAGGAAACGGAACGCAGCAACAACCTTATGAAATTTCAACTGCTGAGCAACTTGATAAAGTAAGGAATAATTTGCAGCCGGGTCTATATTTTAAACTGAGCAATGATATTAATTTAAATGTTAGTCCATACAACGAGGGGGACGGTTGGCTGCCGATAGGCAGTGATGGCTCAGCTTTTCGAGGAAATATAGACGGCAATGGTCACATAATCAGGGGACTTACCATTAATAGGTCAGGTGATAGTTTTGTTGGTTTATTTGGTCAACTAGAATCAGGTAGTACGGTTACGAATATGAGATTGGAAAATGTAAATATAACGGGTAATTGGGTTGTTGGTGGTTTGGCTGGACACAATAGGTTCGGCTCCATTAGCAACAGCTATGTTACTGGATCTATAAATGGCAATCATGCTATTGGCGGATTGGTTGGATTTAATGATGGAACGATCACCACTAGCTACGCGGCTGCTGATGTAAATGGAAATTATGAGATTGGCGGTTTGGTTGGCGTTAATATGAATGGAACAATCACTACTTGCTACACCACAGGGACTGTGAGTGGAACTAATCAAGCAGGTGGTTTGGTGGGTGTGAACAATAGGATTATCGCCAACAGCTATTACAACAATGGTTCTACGCACCAAGATGATACAGGGAAAGGCACTGGTTTAACGGATAGTGAAATGAGAGTGAGAGCTAACTTTATGGGTTGGGATTTTGCATCAGATTGGTATCAACTTCCGAATGAATATCCTCAACTATGGGCTTTCACAAAGCTGACCAAGGGTACGAACCCAGGAACGGCGAAGCTGTATAATACCGAAAACGGTATGGCGTATGCGATTAATGGTTTGAATTATGTTCCAATAACGGGTACATCGGTCGATAATATTAACGTAAATGTAGGGGATACGATTAGTATCCGTATTGCAAATGTTGTAGGAAACATTAAAACTATTCAGGTAAAGCTAACAGACATTAATTCACCATCTAGCAATGCCCTGTTGTCTAATCTAACTATAACTCAAGGTACGTTAACACCAGGGTTTGAGTCATCGCAAGTGGACTATGTAGTAGAAGTGCCCAATGAGGTTGTAACACTTCAAATCGTGCTCGCCCCGGCAGATTCCTACCAAACGATTACGATAACGGGTGCAGTATATAATATGCTTGCAGATCAAGCTTACACCTATGATGTAGCGAAACTAGTTGAAGGAATGAATACGATTCAAATTACGGTAACCGCACAGGATGGCAGCACACAAAATTACCAAGTATTCGTAAATCGTATGCCCATCGTGTTGGCAGATTTAAATAATGACGAAGTATGCGATATGGTTGATGTCCTTTTGACAATGCAACAAAGAACTGATTTAAGTAGAGGACAAATTGAACAGTTACTGCAACAGATAGATCCTTATTTTATCGTGTGGGATTAATATAATAGTACTTTTGTAGGAAGAGACATCCAGTGGGGTGTCTCTTTTTCCATGCCAAAAACCCACCAAAATAGTTTAGATTAACCGGGGGTTTTTCTAAGTCTATTTTAGGGGGCATAGGTTTTATTAGCTATGGCTTTATATTAAGCATTCGAACAATGGCTGTAACGGCTTCCGCTCTAGTAGCAAGCATAGATGAGGCGAAGTTATTGCCTATGGTGCCGCCAAGTAGATTGTTTTTGCTAGAAATGACTGCTGCTGGCTTAGCCCAATCTGGAATGTCGGCATCATCGGAATAGCCTGTTGGGATACCTGCCATTAGGGGGAGACCCAAGGCTTTGACGACCATGGAAATCATTTCTGCATGGGTAATGTTGGCTGTCGGTCGGAATGTGCCATCGGGATAGCCACTGATCAGGCCAAGCTGAACGGCTTGTTTGACTGATTTTACCGCCCAATCTTCTACCAGGTTCGTATCCGTAAAAGTGAGCGGTACACCGTCTGAATTAGGTTTCAAACCATTCATTAACATAACAGTAAACTCAGAACGTGTAACGCTAGCATTCGGTTTGAATGAGAAGTCCGGATAACCGCTTGCAATTTTTCGTTCGTAGGCTGTATTAATTTCAGGACTTGCCCAATGTCCTTTCGTGTCTGTAAAGGGACTTGTATCTGCGGTTGTAGTCGTTGCAGGGCCTGTTACTTCTGTGACAGTAATTTTGCTCTGCGTAGATAAGCCATCTCCGGAAGTTGCAGTAATTGTTACTGTACCGGGGATGAGTGCACTGACTTGCCCGTTGCTGTCCACTGCTGCAATGTTTGGATTACTGCTCTTCCAAGTTGTTTTGAGATTGGATGCATAACTGGGTGAAATCGCGGCGCTGAGTGAGACTCGTTCTCCAGCTCGAAGGTTGAGTGTGGTTTTATTTAACGTTATGGCTGTTACAGGAACTTTGAGCGCGTACATGTACAAAACAAACAGGTCTAATAAGCCCTCGGACTTAATTTCATCCGGATCGGCAAATATCGTAGATACTTCGTAGAGGGTCCCATCATGTCCAATGAATAACGGTAAAATTTCGTTTGTGGCAATCTTGTATTGCCATTGGATGGTACCGGCTGGGTTAAGCGCGTAAATGGCTTTATTTGCCGATGAGTTGGTATAAATAAGTCCATTAGGCCCGATAAGTGGTGGGGTGATCGTGCCGCCTGCAGCGAATTGCCATTTTATCGTTCCACTAGGTAATAGTGCGTTGAGCTTTCCATCTTCTGATCCGAAATAAACACTTCCGTCTTGACCGACAGATGGCGCATATATGATGCTGCCTTGATCGAATTCCCATTGTTTAGTCCCGTTAGGTGAAACGGCATAAAGCTTATGATCATCAGATCCAACATAAATGGTACCATCTAACCCGATAGTAGGTGTTGATGTTGCTAGCCCGCCTATTGGAAATGTCCATTTCTTTGTCCCATTTGGCTTGAGCGCGTAAAGTGATTTGGTACCCATGGTTGCATAAATGGTGCCATCAGGGCCAAGATCCAGCTTCGCTTGGTCTTTAACCTCCAGATCGAACCACCAGATTTCTGTGCCATCTACAGGATTTAGAGCATGTAGAATGCCATCTTTAGATGCGACATAAATCGTTCCGTCCACCCCAAAAATCGGTACAGATGCGACTTGATCGCCTGTTGTGAAAGTCCATTTCAATGAACCATCTGCTCGAAATGCCATCAGCTTGCCTGGCTCGTTGGCTCGGCCAGTACCGACATAGATGGTGCCATCCTTATCAATGGCAGGTGATGTTAAGATCTGTTCATTGATTGCAATTCGCCATTTTTTCGTCCCGTCAGGCGAATGTGCCGCAATCCCGTTTCCAGCCAGTATTGTAAAAGTGAAATAAATGGTATCGTCAGCACCAACGGTGGGAGTACCGATATACGATAATGCGATTGTCGGAGCTTTCCATTTTAATTGTACGAAGCTAGAATTCTGAAAAATTATGAGGTCCTTGATGTTAGGATTAAGGTTCGTAATCGGCGTAATCGTCTGCACAGGATCTATCGTGAGTTGAGCTGAAACAGGTAAGGCAGTCGACCCGAAACTCATGAAAAATACGAGTAAACCGCCTATGAAACGTACATTCTTCAAGTGGACACTCTCCCTTTATTTTACAAATATTAAATTGATTATTTCATGTCGATGAGGATTATTCAATATGAACATATTCAAGGAAGTTATTCCGTACAGGCACTTCTAGGCTCTAACCCACATAGACTAATACTAATCTAAACAGCGGAGGCTACCGAAGCCAACATGCTCCGCAATACGCTCAAGGGGGTAGCTGGAATGCCAGGATTGTTTGGTACGATTGCCATGTTGATTAAGCAGCTTACATTGCTTGTGTCCTACGTCAAGAACAACGCGTTTCCACAACCACTTACCGAGGCAGAAGAAGAATTACATTTGCGTCAAATGGCAGAAGGTAATGAGCACTCCAGAAATAAGCTGATTGAGCATAACTTAAGACTTGTGGCACATATAGTGAAAAAATTCGACAATACGGGGGAAGATTTGGAAGATTTGATCTCCATCGGGACGATTGGGCTAATCAAAGCCATCGAGTCTTTCTCGCCGAATAAGGGCACAAAGCTGGCGACTTTTGCAGCACGTTGTATTGAAAATGAGATCTTAATGCATCTGCGCTCCTTGAAGAAAACGCGGAAAGATGTATCCTTGCATGATCCCATCGGAACGGATAAAGAGGGGAATGAAATTACGCTGATTGATATCCTTGGCAGCGAGGCTGACGACGTGGTGGATGCAGTACAGTTAAAGATCGAGAAGTCGAAAATTTATCGCAATTTGGAAATTTTGGACGACCGCGAGAAGGAAGTTGTCGTTGGTCGGTTTGGTTTGGAGCTTGGCGGTGAAGAGCGGACGCAGCGGGAGATTGCTAAGGAACTGGGGATTTCGCGTTCGTATGTATCGCGGATTGAGAAGCGGGCGTTAATGAAGCTTTATCATGAATTTTATAAGGCGAAGCGGTAAAAGAATTGATTTCATTTGAATTAGTACACATTGATTTAAATCGCATTCTTCATTCATTTGGCATCAAATAATGGAGGCGAAGACAATGACAGCCTTAATTCAAATTGAGCATGTAAGCAAATTTTATCATATGGGCGGGGAGACAATCCGCGCCCTAGACGATATTTCTTTAGACATCGCGCAGGGCGAATTTGTTGCTATTATGGGGCCTTCGGGCTCAGGAAAGTCCACGCTGATGAACATCATCGGCTGTTTGGACGTTTCGGATGAAGGTCTGTATGTGCTCGATGGGAAGCAGATTCACTCGCTGAAGGATTCACAATTGGCCGAGATTCGGAATCGGAAGATCGGGTTTGTTTTTCAGAGCTTTAACCTGCTGCCGAGGTTAAGTGCGTATGAGAATGTGGAGTTACCGTTGATTTATCGGGGGTTGTCGAGGAAACAGCGAGAGCCTCTGGTGCTTCAAGCATTGGAAGCGGTTGATCTGCTGGATCGTCGGAAGCATTTTCCGTCGGAGTTATCTGGTGGTCAACAGCAACGTGTAGCAATTGCACGGACGTTGGCGGGCAATCCGCCGATTATTTTGGCGGATGAGCCGACGGGGGCGTTGGACTCGAAGACAGGTGTGGAGATCATGGATATTTTCAGGCTGCTGAATGAGCAGGGGCGGACGATTATTGTGATTACGCATGATCGGCAGGTTGCGGAGCAGGCGAGACGGGTTGTGAGGTTTAGGGATGGGCATTTGTTGTAAGAAACATACAGGAATAAAGAAATGGATTGCTCATTTTAAAGCAGTCCATTTTTTTGTTGATACAAGCTTATGCCAGCAGTTTATTTAGTTTATTTGAATGTACACCTTGTCTGTTACCACTTGTACAGGATAGGTAGTCAATCGCTCACATGCTGGCCTCTTTTTGGCCTGACCAGTCGTATAGTCGAATCGGCCATTGTGCTTCGGACACTCAATCCAATGACCAATGACGAGTCCATTAGCGAGATGCACCTTCTCGTGTGTGCAAAAGCCATCAGTCGCATAATAGCCATTGTCCTGTGAGCGATAAATGGCAAAGGTTCGGTTCTCGTAATCGAACCGAATCACATCCTCTTGCTCAATGTCATTCACTGTACATGCTTCAATCCAACCTTCTAATTGCATGTTAATTCCCTCCCGATAATTTCCGCCTCTGTTGGAGTAGACTTCGCTAATCCATACTTGTAAGGCTGCGCTGTGACTGGAAGAATACGCTGAATTGTATACCCAGGATCTTTGCCTTGACGAATCAAGGCATCCGTTACTTCCTTGACTGCCTCCCACACACTTCGATTCGGCAGAGGAAAGTCTTTCTTGAGTTCTTCGTGCAGCAGAGGCAGTGCATGATAAGGCACCATAGGAAACATGTGGTGTTCAATATGGTAATTCATATTCCAATACAGAAATCTGAAAATGGGATTCATATAGATTGTCCGTGAATTCAAGCGGTGGTCTAAAACATCTTCATGTAAACCGAGGTGTTGTAATAGACCGAAAGTCAGCATTAATGCAGCACCGTAAAAAGAAGGAAGGACAATGAACATTGCAGGTAAAATACTTCCAGTGAAGATACAAAGTCCAATGACAATTAAGAATATGAGGACATAGACACGAGCTTCCCAGAACGTTTTACGAAATTCAGATGGTGGTAAATAAGTTCGTTGTTCCTCATCCACAATCCCAAAGCAATGAAAGAACATGCGCTTCATATCCTTGGGTCCGCCGTATAAATGTAGAAATTCCATGCCAATAATACGCCACACAGGTGGACGTGGTTGAGCGATCTCTGGATCTAGACCAACAATGTATGTGTCGGTGTGATGCCGCGTGTGACTCCAACGCCAAGGCGTAGCGGGACGCAGTACCATGAAGGATGCGAGTTGATAGATAAGCTCATTCATCCATGAAGTTTTGAATGCTGTTCCGTGACCACATTCGTGCCACCGCGAATCACCTGGAGAGGAGTAGAGGATGCCATATAGGAAAAATGCAGGGAGTGCCCACCAGGTGCCCCACGAATGATAGGCTAATATTCCCATAGCAGTCAGGAGAGCGAACCAGATGAGTGTATCCCGAATCGCAGGTCCATCTCGGCGCTGCATAAGTTCCTTGAGTCGTTTGCGAGGGATGGGACTGCTGTACCATTCTGCTGAAGATAGTCCTTTTTCAATGGCACGTTCTCGTTCTGGTCCTGTAAGACGGTAATCTCTTGGGTAACTTGTCTGAATACTCATGATAATCTCCTCCACTATAAGGTGGTTGCCATAATCGTGTGCGAAGAACGTCGCTCAACAAACCGGGTATCGACCCTGATTTTGGATGTTATTTCTAGCCCTACTTCGATAGATTCAATAACTAAATCTACGGCTAATTGAGCCATTCGCTGTTTCTCAACATGGATAGTTGTTAACTCAGGTGAAATGATTTGTGATTCTGTAATGTTATCAAATCCAATAACGGAAACTTCCTCAGGTATCCGAATACCAAGCTCAGTTAACGTCTTCATTGCACTAATAGCGATATAATCACATTCGCAAAAAAGAGCAGTCGGCAGGTTACGACCTGTATCCAAGTAAGATTTGATTTGGGCTTTCAGATTATCCTGTGATGAAAGCATTGTCGGTGCCACAGAAAAGTAGTGTTCTGGATTGATCTGCCTATCATATGCCTTCAGTGCTTCTTGAAAACCTTCTTTTCGCTCCTCGAAGTTATGGATATGAACATTCGAAGCTATATATCCGATTTCACGATGCCCCAATTTGCATAAGTGAGCCCCCGCTTGATAAGCACCCATCCTATTATTGATCCCGACAAAATGAACAGGTAATGTATCAAAACAGTTGTCAAGTACGACAAGTCGAGGGCTTAGCCGATTTGCGATTTCCAATATATCAACTGAGGTTAGGTTTGTACCAAGAACAATGACACCATCACTTTGATTATCCTCAGAAAACGTCCGAATTTCTTGTTCAAAGTTGGCCATATTGATTGTTGAAAAAAGTAAGGAGTAACCTTTGGCGCGACATCGTTCTTCGATGAAATGAATCAACTCTCGAAAGAAAGGTTGTTGGTAGTACGCTTCGAGGACGATCCCTGAATTCGTAAACACTAAAAATGTTAAGGATTTCACAGAGCCTTCATTTGCTGATAATCTCGGCTTGGGTGCATAGCCGTTTTCTCGAGCGATTTCAAGAACACGCTCTCGAGTTTCATTGCTAATTCCAGGTTTCCCACTAAGAGCAAACGAAACAGCTGATTTGGACACGCCTGCTAGTTTAGCGATGTCTTCCATTTTCATATTAATTAATCCCCATTCGCTAAAGTTGTTTAGTTAGTTTAGTTTATAACAGATTGAAATTTTGTACAATAGGTGAATAGCATGTAACTAAAAATTATATAAAAATAAACTAAAATTAAACTAAAATTGTGATTGACGCGTTAAAAACGCCGTGTTAGATTTGTTTTACATCATATTTAATTAAATATTCACTAAACAAATTAAGGTGATTTTTTAGTTTTGTTTACTGGATAAAACTAAATTTACAACTAAACAAAATGGAGGCATACAATTTGAAAAAGTTAAAACTTGGCTACACACCTACAAGACGCTTTGTCTTTAGTGCAGAAGACGCTTTTAAGTACAAAGTCCTTATTAAGGAGAAGATCCAAAGCTTCGGGCTCGATATCGACATCGTGGATCTTGAGGGAATTAATTCAGAAGGTCTTCTATACGACGACAATATTAACGCTGATCTCATTATCGATCGATTTCGTCAGGAGAATGTTGATGCTGTTTTCTTCCCGCATTGTAACTTTGGAACGGAGGATACCGTTGCGCGTGTAGGTAAAGCGCTAGGAAAACCTGTGCTCTTGTGGGGCCCTCGTGATGAGGCACCGCTCGAAGACGGGATGAGGCTTCGCGATACGCAGTGTGGATTATTTGCTACAGGTAAGGTACTAAGGCGTTTTAATGTGCCATTTTCCTATGTAACGAATACACGTGTGAACGACCCTGTGTTTGAAAGAGGGTTTTCGAATTTTATTTCAGCAGCTAATGTTGTTCGTCAGTTCCGCGCACTTCGCATTCTGCAAATTGGTCCAAGGCCCTCTTCATTTTGGACAATGATGTGTAACGAAGGCGAGTTGCTGGAACGGTTTGGCATTGAGCTATTTCCAATTACACTCGTAGATATTCAGCGAGCAACTAAACGTGTTGAGAACGGAAATTCCTCTGAATTAGCTCAAGCTATCGATTACATTAAAGCAAAACTGGATTGGACAGAAGTGTCGGAAGCGGATGTAAAGCGGATCGCTGCACTGAAGGTAGCGATGAAACAATACGCCTTGCAAACAGGTAGTACAGCTATTGCCATTCAATGCTGGTCTTCTTTACAAGAAGCCATGGGTATCATGCCTTGCTTAGCCAATGCGATTCTGACAGATGAACAAATTCCAGTAACTTGCGAGACAGACATACATGGCGCGATTACATCGGCAATGGTGCAAGCTGCTGCTATGAATCAAGCTCCAACTTTCTTCGCTGATTTGACGGTCCGGCATCCGGAGAATGCCAATGGTGAATTGCTCTTCCATTGTGGTAACTTCCCAGTATCACTTTCTGTAGAAGAGAAACCTAAACTACGCAAGCACTTTTTGTTCGATGATCATGCACCTGGAACACATGAAGGAGAAATTAAAGGCGGCGGTATGACGCTGGCTAGGTTCGATGGAGATCATGGCGATTATCAACTGTTTCTTGGGCGTGCTCAAGGCATACAAGGGCCGTATACACGAGGCTCATATGTATGGGTAGAAGTCAATGATTGGCCACTTTGGGAAGAAAAATTAGTCAAAGGACCTTATGTGCATCATTCTGTTGGGATTCATGCGAACGTGATTCCATCACTATATGAGGCATGTCAATATATTCCTGGGCTGACACCGGATCCTGTAGATCCAACAGAAAGTGAAATTCAAGCATGGCTACGAGGCAAGGGCTTGTAAGGAGGAGGAAGTAAATATGGAAATCAAAGCGCTGCAAGCCAAAGCAACACAAATACGAATGGATTTACTTCAAATGATTGCGACTGCCAAAACAGGCCATACCGGCGGCTCACTTAGCAATACAGACATATTGACTGCCTTATATTATCGCATTATGAACATAGATCCTATGAATCCAAAAGCTGAAGATAGGGATCGGTTTATCTTGAGCAAAGGTCATTCCGTAGAATCCCTTTGGTCCATACTTGCGGATAGAGGCTTTTTCCTAAAAGAAGACCTAGCCACATTCAGCCAATTTGGCACAAAGCTTATTGGTCACCCGAATAACAAAGTGCCTGGTATCGAGATGAACACGGGAGCACTTGGCCATGGTTTGGCAGTCGCGGTAGGAATGGCCCTTGCTGCTAAACGTGATTGTGCGTCCTATCGGACTTTTTGTCTTATGGGAGATGGTGAGCAAGCAGAAGGCTCGGTTTGGGAAGCAGCTATGGCAGGCGCTCATTATAAATTGGATAATTTAATTGCTATTATTGACCGGAATCGGTTGCAAATTAGTGGGTCAACAGAAGAGGTTATGGGGCTGGACCCACTTGAAGATAAATGGGTAGCATTCGGGTGGAACGTTGTTTCAATCGATGGCAATGATATGAAAGATTTAGTTGAAACATTTGCAGCAGTTCCAGCAGTAGCAGGTAAGCCAACATTAGTCATGGCGAATACCGTGAAAGGCAAGGGCGTTTCCTTTGCGGAGAATGTCCCTCACTGGCATCATCATGTACCGAATGAGTTAGAGTTAGGGAGAGCGCTAGCAGAGTTAACTGCAGCTTTGGAGTTATATGAACAGAAGGGGGAGATACGTTAAATGAATACAATCCCTAACCGCCAAGTCATTTGTGAAACACTGCTCGAGCTTGCTAAAGATGATCGTGACATTATGGTGCTTGCTAGTGATTCAAGGGGATCCGCAGCGATGGCACCTTTCGCTAAAGCATTCCCAGATCAATTCGTTGAAGTCGGTATCGCAGAGCAAAATATCGTGGGGATATCCGCAGGACTTGCTCATAGCGGTAAAAAGCCCTTCGTGACTTCACCAGCTTGCTTTCTGAGTATGAGAAGTATTGAGCAGATCAAAGTGGACGTTGCCTATTCGGGAACTAATGTAAAGCTGGTTGGTATTAGCGGTGGAGTTAGTTATGGCGCATTGGGAATGTCTCACCATTCTGTGCAGGATATTGCAGTTGCACGTGCAATTCCAGGACTATCGGTTATCCTGCCTGCTGATCGACATGAAACAAAACGTATGACAGAAGCGCTCGTAAATCATAACGGCGGAGTTTACATTCGCATAGGCCGTAATGCCGTCGATGATGTGTATGAATCTCACGATTACGAATTTATTATCGGAAAGTCAGTAAGGATGCGAGCAGGTACAGATATCACAATAATTGCCACTGGAGAAACTGTTCGTGTAGCGCTTGATGCACATGAAGCGTTAAAGCAGGTTGGCGTGTCATGCAGGGTCATTAATATGCACACCATTAAACCGCTGGATGAACAATCAATTATACAAGCTGCCATAGAAACAGGACATATTATCACGGTAGAAGAACACAGCGTTCTTGGTGGACTAGGTGCAGCTGTAGCTGAAGTCGTTGTTCAAAACCATCCGGTTCCTATGCGTATTATCGGAATTCCAGATGAACCAGCGATTGCTGGCAAAAGTGCGGAAGTATTCGAGCATTATGGAATAAGCAAAAGTAATCTTAAGCAAATCGCATTAAAAATGCTTGGTAAACAGGAGTAAGTATGATGAATAAATCATATTTGTTGGCTATTGATCAAAGTACATCTGGAACGAAGGCACTTATCGTTGATCGTGAGGGTGCCATAATAACGCGTAGTACGGTTTCACATACAACATTCTATCCACGACCTGGCTGGGTTGAACAAGATCCGATGGAGATTTATAACAATGTAAAACACTCAACACATGAAGCTATACGTTCCGCTGGGATAGGTTATGAGGCTATTGCCGCCATGACGATTACGAATCAGCGAGAAACAGCTGTCATTTGGGACCTTATGACTGGTCTTCCCGTCTATCATGCCATTGTATGGCAGTGCCAACGGACAGCAGATCTGTGTGCAGCCTATAAGGCGGCAGGTGCTGAGGATAGGGTACGATCCCAAACCGGCTTAATGCTGGATCCGTATTTCTCGGCTGCAAAATGGCGATGGATTCTTGGGCATGTGGAGGGAATCCAGGATAAGCTGGTTGCAGGACATCTTCGTGCTGGAACCATGGACAGCTGGTTAATATGGAAGTTGACTGAAGGTAACGTACATGCAACGGATTACACCAATGCAAGCCGTACATCACTATTTAATATTCATACACTAGAATGGGATGAAGAGCTTTGCAACCTATTCGAGGTTCCAATCACCTTGCTTCCTGAGGTTAAATCATCAGATGATATATTCGGGTACACAGAAGACCCAACTATATTTGGCGAAAATCGTGTACCAATTACGGGTGTCATTGGAGACTCTCAAGCAGCCCTGTTCGGAAATCAATGCCTCGATATCGGGATGGCTAAAGCAACCTATGGCACGGGGACGTCCGTGTTAATGAATGTGGGTAATAAGCCGGTTCAAGCTGAGAACGGATTAGTAAGTGCAATCGCTTGGGGGATAGGAGGAAAAGTAACGTATGCCGTTGAAGCTGTTATTCGCACCTCTGGGGATTGCTTGTCATGGGTACGTGATAATCTTGAACTATTCCGTACTTTCGACGAAATGGAGGAATTGCTTCAAGAAGCTCCAGATAGTGAAGGCGTTTACTTAGTTCCGGCCTTCGTTGGACTCGGAGCACCCTATTGGGATTCTTACGCTAGGGCTTCAATTACTGGGATGAATCGAGGAACAACCAAAGCCCATATCATTCGGGCAGCTCTTGAAAGTATAGCTTATCAGGTCAATGATGCTGTTAATCTGATAGAGAATGAAACAGGTGTTGAACTTCAAGAATTGCGTGCCGATGGTGGAGCATCTGAGAATGTAGGTTTGATGCAATTCCAATCCAATCTGCTTGGCAAGAAAGTCGTTAAATCAGAAGTTGCTGAATTATCGCCTATGGGTTCCGCGTATATTGGTGGTGTCGGCATCGGATTCTGGCCCTCTTGGGAAGAAGTAAAGACTGAGAAATCAATTAATCAGACCTATTTGCCATTGATAGATCCGGAATTGCGGGATGTGTACAGGGCAGGTTGGAACAGAGCTGTAGTTTCTGTATTGAGAAAGAATGAGACTTGAGCGTTGCAATGCCGAATCTAATGATTGCGCTTACATATATCCATACATCTTAAAAAATGTTCGTTGATTTTACCTGAGGCATGACGATTTCTGAATAAGTCCGCTTATATGTAAGCAGGAGGAATGGTATGGATAATACTAGGAACAGCATTGCCAGTTTGCCCGATTTTGAAAATTTAAACATATTGCAGCTAAACGCAGAGCGTCCCAGGGCCGCATCAATCCCGTTCGCAAATGCCCAAGCGGCTTTAGTGGACGATCGAACGGCCTCCCCTTATTATCGATGTTTGAATGGAGAATGGAAATTTTATTACGCTGAGAACCCGTTCGAAACCCCGGAACGGTTTTATGAACAAACGTTTTCCTGCGAGGCGTGGGATACACTCCCGGTTCCGTCGAATTGGCAGTTACACGGCTATGGTGTCCCCTTATACAGCAGTAGCAAGTATCCGTTTCCGGTTGACCCGCCGTTCATTCCGAAGATGAATCCGACGGGCTGCTATGCTCGGATGTTTATCATCCCTGACAGTTGGATCGACAGATCTGTCATTCTCGCGTTCGACGGTGTGGATGCGGCCTTTCATTTGTGGGTGAACGGCGAGGAAGTCGGCTTCGGTCAAGGCAGCCATAATCGGATGGAATTTGATATTACACCTTTTATCCGCTCTGGGGAGAACAAGCTAGCGGTACGCGTCTATCAATGGTCGACAGGCAGCTATCTCGAGGATCAAGATAAATGGCGGCTGAGCGGGATATTTCGGGACGTATATCTGCTATCCGTCCCCATCGTGCATATGTTCGACGTCCGCATTCGGACTCGGCTCAACGAGACGTACCGGGAAGGTTTGTTGGAGCTTGCCATCACCTTAACGAATCGATCTGACCGATTGGGAGAGTCTTGCGGCATTCATGCGGTTCTGCTCGGACCGGCGCTTGAACTGGCAAGCGTAACGCTTGCCACC
Source organism: Paenibacillus sp. LjRoot56 (assembly GCF_964253335.1). Classification (NCBI taxonomy): domain Bacteria; kingdom Bacillati; phylum Bacillota; class Bacilli; order Caryophanales; family Paenibacillaceae; genus Paenibacillus; species Paenibacillus sp. LjRoot56. The sequence continues at coordinate 216,766 of NZ_CAXURV020000003.1, read as the reverse complement.
ACTGCGCTTGCTCCTCGTGGGGAAGCTGTCGTCCATGCTGAGATTCCAATAAGTGACCCTGAGCTGTGGTCGGCTGAGCAGCCTGCTCTCTATAAGCTCCTGCTGACTTTGACCAATGCGGAAGGTAAGGTGGCTGAAGCACATCGCTATACAGTTGGATTTAGGGAAGTGAAAGTGAAGGGAGGACGGCTGCTCGTCAACGACATGCCGGTCATCCTTCGTGGAGTGAACCGTAATGAATTCGATCCAAATCTCGGTCATGTGACAACGATGGAGGCGATGGTTCGTGACATTACGCTGATGAAGCAGCATAACATTAATACCGTTCGTTGCTCTCATTATCCGAACGACGAGCGATGGCTCGATCTGTGCGATCAATACGGGCTGTACGTCATCGACGAAGCGGATTTGGAGACGCACGGTTGTGTATTTCTCGGAGAGATCAGTCGTTGGATCAACAATCCCGACGAGAAGACTGCTTATGAAAGCCGGTTGGCTGAGGATCCTGAGTGGTGGGAGGCATTCATGGATCGGATGGCTCGTCTAGTAGAGCGGGACAAGAACCATCCTTCCGTCATTGTCTGGTCCCTCGGGAATGAGTCAGGCTATGGTGACAATCACGACGCCATGGCTGCATGGACGAGAGAAGCGGATCCGACGCGTCCTATTCATTACGAACGTGCTAAGGATGCACCGATCGTCGACATCATCAGCTCCATGTATCCTTCGGTAGACATGCTGATCGCCGAGGGGGAGAAGGAGGAGACACGACCTTATCTGATGGTTGAATTCGGGCATGCGATGGGCAACGCACTGGGCAATCAGAAGGAATATTGGGACACCGTCTACCGATACCCCCGTCTTTGTGGTGGTTTGATTTGGGAGTGGACAGATCTCGCGATTCGCCGCCGTGCAAGCGACGGAAGCCTCCAATACGCCTATGGTGGCGATTTCGGTGATGAGCCTCATAGCGGCAATTTCTGTATTGACGGATTGCTGTTCCCCGACCGCAGCCCCAAGCCCGCTTTAATCGAATTCAAGAAGGCGATTGAACCGGTCACCGTCCATCCGGTACTACCGGAGCAAGGTGTCTTACGGATAGGCAATCGTTATGATATTGTTTCGCTGAAGCATCTTGCCATCCATTGGCGTGTGTATCGTGACGGCATCCTTCTAGAGGAAGGGAAGCTTGCGTCGCTGGATATTCCGGCAGGAGGAGAGGAACTCGTCACGATTCCTTTCTGCACGAGCCCGGCGGATGGGTGCAGTGAATATTGGCTGCATGTCAGCTTCGTCCTGCGCGATTCCACGGAATGGGCGCAGGCAGGCCACGAGGTGGCATGGGCGGACGTGCCACTGAACAATTCGACTAGTTCGGAATCTGCCGCCGATACGGAGGTGTTGGCCGGAGTCTCAGCTGCGGAGTACGATCGAATCATTCGCATCGATGGCGACGTCTTCACATTGATGTTCGATAAGCTGAACGGAGAAATTACTGCCTGGGATTATAAAGGTGTATCTTTGCTTACGCAAGGACCTCGCATCAATTTGTGGCGGGCACCGGTCGACAATGATGTCCATCTGGCGAAGCGGTGGCGTGATGCAGGCTATCATGAACTTGACGCCTACGTTCGCAGTGTCGAGTTATGTACGCAGAAGGAGGACTCCGCCATTCAGATCAAGACGGCTTCCGTGCTCAGCGTAAAGGGCTCTCGGCCAATATTCCAAGTTGAGCAACTATACACGATTTACGGCAGCGGGGAAGTGAAGCTGGAGAACCGACTTGAACCATTGAAGGAAGGACTACCTCCTCTTCCCAGAGCTGGTATTCGGTTCACGATGCCTAATCGATTCGATCGCTTCTCATGGTTCGGCCGGGGTCCACACGAATGTTACGCCGATCGTAAAGTCAGCGGGAAGCTTGGCGTGTACAAAGGGACAGTCGATGAGCAATTCGTGCCATATATCAAGCCACAAGAGAGTGGAAGCAAAGCGGACGTACGCTGGGCCTTTGTCGCGGACGTAGACGGCGTTGGACTGCTTATTGCTGGAGCGGGGACACCACTCGGGCAAGTTGGTGCAAGCCGATATTCAACCCAGTCTTTGAGCGAAGCCAAGCATCATTATGATCTGATCCAACTCGGCGAAGTGGAAATCAATGCCGATTGGAGACAATCGGGTCTTGGTAATCATAGCTGCGGCTATGCCCCTACCTTGCCGTCTTATCTGATTGCCCCAGAATCGACAGAATTTACGGTTCGACTGAAGCCATTCTCAGGCAATGAGTTGCAAGCGGACGGGAATCCTATTTCGTGTAACAGACAATAGGAATAATATAAATAATAGTTGTTCGGAGGTATCGTACAATAATTCGAGGTATCATCATTTCGATGATGCTTTTTTTATTCCCATAATAGCAAAGTGCGAGTTATTTTCGAAGTAAGCGGAGGCGACATGACAGAGTTCGTAGACCTGATGAACTATTCATGATATTCTTTTTGTGGGTATTTTTGGAAACGATTCACCTATAGATATGTCATGAATACCACCCAATCTAACAACGAAAATGATGTAAAGTGAGAATAACAAATCCATTTTTTGGGTGTGTTTATCAATGACTGAGATTATAGGATACTTGTAAGCGATGTTATTAAATTAGTTTGTAAGTGATTTATAAGAGGATGGTAAAAGCAATGAGAAGAACGAGAACAGCGCTAAGCATATCAGCGGCATGTCTGTTTAATTTATCTGTCGCGGGATGCGGTAATAGTATGAGTAATACAGACAAGTCGCCAACTGCGGCGAGTGGTACATCCGTACTAGTCAAAGCGAAAAATCCCGTTACACTTACTTTTGTAATCGCTAACACGGTAGATGCAACTCCTTTCAACAAAATCTTTAAATTGTATGAAGCCAAATCGGGGAATAAAGTTGAACTGCAAGCTTTGCCGGGCGGGGAGTTCGATAATATGATTAAGACACGATTCTCAACGGGCGATTTTCCTGATCTCTTTCTGATGCAACCGGGCACTAAGCAAAACGTAAAGCTAAGAGCGGAAGAAACACTTCGTGAATGGTCCGAAGATTAAAGGAGCAGGTGTAACTCCTTTTTATGAAGGTGTGAAAGATGGCTGGCCTGCTCAAATTTTTTATCTCACAGTGTGGGTAACCAATGTTGACCCCGTCGTGAAAGAGGAGGGTATTAAGAAATTAGAGACCAATGAATTGAAGCTTGCTAACATTCCAGAAGTGAAAGATTTATTTGAGAAACATAAAGAATTGAAGGACCTTGGCTTGTATCAAGAAGATGTACTTGCCGGTACCTATGACGACATGCAGAATAAATTGGGCGAAGGGAAAGTCGCCATGTCATTCATGATCGATGGCCTAATTCCACAGCTAGAGAAGAAATTTGGCAAACCGTTTGTAACAGATCACATCGGCTTCTTCCCATTCCCCTCGGCAACGGATGTAGGGACAGCGATGCTTTGTTGATGCGAAGAGTGAACTTTATCCCGCGCAGCAGACGGTAAAAAACATGATCGATGCCGGGAAGGCAAAGATCAATGTGCAAAACCGTCTGACGCCAACATTTGCAGATTTCCAAAAACTACTGCAAAATTTCTTCATCAGCGGCGATGTGGATAAGACGATACAAGAACTCTCTGAGAACTATGAGAAAGACGGTAAATCCAAATTGCTCCCAGGATTTGAAAAGTAGGGAATTCATTAGGCCTGAAATTCGTTTCGGTCGCCAGAGAATCACATTAGAGAGGAGAATTCTTCATGAAAAAGTTAACAACTGACTGTGTTCCCCTATGCCACTTTCCTACAGATCTTGCGGAGCTGACAGGGATACATGACGAAGAACGGTGGGAGGTGGGCCGAGTTCATGGATAAAATATGGTTTCAGCAGCCGGCTTCCGAGTGGAACGAAGCACTGCCGATTGGGAACGGCAGGCTCGGGGGGATGGTTTTTGGCAAGGCTGCCAAGGAAAAGATTCAACTGAACGAGGATTCGGTCTGGTATGGAGGACCGAAGGAACGCAACAATCCGGATGCTCTTGAGCATCTTCCGCAAATTCGCCAATGGATTACGGAAGGGCGAATTCGCGATGCCGAGCAGCTTGCGGTGATGGCACTTTCCGGCGTCCCAGAGGGGCAGCGCCATTATATGCCGCTTGCCGATTTGACGTTGGCCTTCGAAGGGCACTCCGGAGTGATCGAAGAGTACCACCGTGAACTTGACTTAAGTACGGGGATCGCCTCCGTAACCTACCAGACGGGCGGAATTCGTTATAATCGCGAGATGCTGTCCAGTCACGTCGATCAGGTATTGACGGTTCGGCTGGATACAGATACGCCCGGGGCATTATCCTTGACCGCGCGTCTTATGCGGGGCGAGAAAAATAAGTATGCAGAACAAATTGGCAAGCTGTCCGATCAAGCTATTGCGATTCGCGGCAATTGCGGCGGTGGCGGCTCCGAATTTTGTGCAGTGCTGCACGCGGAAGCTCATGGAGGTGTCGTCCGTGTGATCGGTGAGCATTTGATTATTGATCGAGCTGACAGTGTGACACTTTACTTGGCGGCAGCGACCTCATTTCGTTACGAGGATCCGAAGGCGCAATGCGTAAGACAGGTGGAGGAAGCATCGGGGAAAACGTACGCGCAGTTGAAAGTTGATCATCTAGAAGACTTCGGACGTCTGTATGACCGAGTTTCATTCAAGCTGCAATCCGGAGTGGGAGAGGCAGTAGATTTACCGACAGACAAGAGGTTGGAGCGAATTCGGGAAGGCAGCGAAGATTTCGGGATCATTCCGCTCTATTTTCAATATGGCCGGTATTTGCTCATTTCCAGCAGCCGCCCCGGCTCCTTGCCCGCTAATTTACAGGGGATATGGAATGATAAAATAGAGCCGCCATGGGACAGCAAATATACGATAAATATAAATGCACAGATGAACTATTGGCCTGCAGAAACGTGTAATTTGTCGGAGTGCCACGAGCCGCTGTTCGATCTTATTGAACGAATGCGGGAGCGCGGAAGGAAAACTGCGCAAACCATGTATGGCTGCAGAGGGTTCGTCGCACATCACAATACAGATATTTGGGGAGATACCGCTCCGCAGGACATCTATATTCCAGCAACGTACTGGCCGATGGGAGCCGCATGGCTATGTTTGCACCTGTGGGAGCATTTCGAATTTAACGGTGACCGCGAATTCTTGAAGCGCGCTTATGAAACGATGAAAGAATCGGCGTTGTTCTTCCTCGACTACTTAATGGAAACGCCAGACGGCAAGCTGGTGACCTGTCCATCTGCTTCTCCGGAAAATACCTACGTGATGCCGGGTGGGGAAAGAGGCTGTCTCACGATGGGACCGTCTATGGATAATCAAATTCTGCATGCTTTATTCTCAGCTTGTATTCGGGCAAGCGAATTGTTGGAAACAGAAGATTCCCTGCGGGATGAATGGATACATGTCCGTAGCCGGCTTCCAGAACCGAAAATTGGCCGTTACGGTCAACTTCAAGAATGGCTGGAGGACTACGAAGAGAAGAAGGCTGGGCATCGGCATATCTCTCATTTGTTCGCCCTTCATCCTGGCAATCAAGTGACTGTCAGGGGGACACCTGATCTGGCTGAGGCTGCGCGTAAAACACTGGAACGCCGACTTGCGAACGGAGGCGGGCATACCGGTTGGAGTCGAGCGTGGATCATTAATTTCTGGGCACGTTTGGAAGACGGCGAAGCAGCCTACAAGAACATCATGTCGCTGTTAAGCAAATCGACGCTGCCGAACCTGCTGGATAACCACCCGCCGTTTCAAATTGACGGCAACTTCGGGGGGACTGCCGGCATCGTGGAAATGCTAATGCAAAGTCATACGGGTGAGCTTCACTTGCTGCCGGCGCTGCCGGTGTCATGGTCTGACGGAGAAGTGAGGGGACTGAGGGCACGAGGGGGCTTTGAGGTAGATATCAAGTGGAAAAGCGGAAAACTTGAAAGTGCAGCGGTACGTTCGATGCTTGGAGGTATTTGCCGTCTTAGGACCAGTGACGAAGTTCGTATAGTTGGGATTGAACCCTTGAAAGATGTATCGATAGACGATCAAGTGGTCGTGTTTAACACAACTTCGGGTATGGCCTATGTGATCGAGTCGCTCCATCCTTAAATACGTATAGAAAAAGAGCTGCTCACCATGTAGTCAATACATGTTACAACAGCTCTTTTTTGTTGGACTAATTTTGCTCAAAGGGTAAGTCTGCGACTTCGCTTACAAATTGATAATGTCCGGAAGTAACGCGAAGTACGGCATATCCAGCTTCATAACCGATGATTTCGATGCTTGAGGGTGCTTCAATCCTTGAACCGCTTTCTGTAATCCTATCCATGGCTAATGCAGGGATGTAGACATCGGCCGTACAGTTTGCAGGAATACTCACGTTTAACGTCAACTGATATTGATTATAGCGTTTCCATTCAACACCCATAGATCCGACAGGCAACCGGTGCTCAACCTTGACTTCTTCCAAGCCACCAGGTAACGACGGTTTAATCGTCAACTTAAAGCTTTGAAAATCTGGGTCATATCGATAATCGATACCGGCTAAGCCGGCGTATAACCATTCTTCCAAATGACCGAGCATAAAATGGTTTTGTGATTTGCCAACAGTTGGACCATCCCAGGCTTCTGTCAATGTCGTTGCTCCATGTGCGATTTGATAACCGTAGCTTGGATGATCAGTTTGTCGGGTCATTTCGTAAATGATGTCCGAACGGCCGTTCAGTGCGAGTGCGAGCAGCACATACCGATGCCCCACATCGCCAGCAGTTGTATGATAACCTTGCAGTCGTATGTCTTCGATTAAATGAGAGAGCACGGTTTCCTTAAAGGGATCATCCACAAGTCCCAATGAAAGAGGCATGGCGTTGGAGGTTTGACTGCCAGTGGCATATCGGGAAGTTTCCCGGTTGTAAAATGAGTTATTAAACGCCGATTTGATCTTATCCCTTAAGTTCATGTAGTTGATGACGTCCTGCTTGTTGTTTAACAAGTTTGCTATTTGCACAAAAACATCAACGATATGGTAATACATCGCTGTTTCCGTGTGGGGGACAGGTGTGTTTTGGGCGAACCCAGGTCCATTTTCCCCAACATCATACCAATCTCCAAGTCCTTGATGGACGATCAAATGATCGGAGCTCTCCGTCACATAATCGATGTACGCTTTCATACCGTCATAATGCTCGGTTAAGATCCGAGTATTGCCGTACAATCGAAACAGGTTCCAGCCTGTCAACACGTAAGCACCGCCCCAAGAAACAGCATCGCGGAAGCAGCGCCATTTATCGGAAAATACAACATATTCAGGTGCCGTCGTCGGTACCATTCCGTTCGGCAGTTGGGCATCTCTGATATCTTCCATTACTTTCGTTAACAAGGCTTCTACCTGATAATTGAATGCCACAGAGGGACCCATCAAATGGATTTGCTCCAGCCATCCGAGCTTTTCTCGATGCGGACAATCCGTAAAAAGACTTTTCATATTGCTCAGAATCGCTTGATTAATCATTTCGTGCGTTTGGTTCAACATAACATCCGAGCATTCGAAATGCCCTGATAATCTCGTATCCGGATAGATCATTTGTCCCTCCAAGCGGATCAGTGAAGGAATCTCTGCAAGGGGAGTGGACGAATCGACAGGAATAGCGCCTTCGATTTGTACATAACGAAAACCGTAATAGCTGAAACGAGGCGCCCAGATTTCCTCTCCCTCTCCATTTAGGATATAGGAAAACCTGTAAGGGGATCCAGTCCACTTTTGATTGGCGGTACCGTCTTCCTTCAACAGTTCTGCAGGAGATAGAGTTATCTTAGAATCTTTCTGGCCACTGATTGATATTTCAACCCATCCTGCAAAGTTTTGCCCGAAATCCGCCACGTATACGCCTGGACTAGGTTGCGTTATGCGCAATGGTTTAAAGGACTGCATTACTTTCATTGGAGAAAGTGCTTCCGATTTAAGTTTTCCAAGTGGGGAAATAACTTCAGCTGCGTATCTCCAATCATCGCTTTCCGTGTAACTGGACAGATCCCAACCCGATTGATTACGGCGAGCATCATAGTCCTCACCCCCATAGATACATGAAAAGGTGATAGGTCCTTCAGCGATACGCCAGTCCTGATTACTGGCAATTGCAACCGTCGTACCGTCGGTATAGATGATTTCAAGCTGTACCAAACATTTAGGGGTACCGAAGGAACGTTTGAATTTCGTGTAACGGCCACCCGTGACGTTGAAAAATCCGTTCCCGAGCATCACACCCACCACATTGGCGCCTGTATTCATTTCGTCCGTCACATCGTAGACGTTGTAAAGGCAGGTATTGTCAAAGTTTGTCCACCCCGGCGTTAGCACATGATCGCTGACTTTGTTTCCGTTTAAGCGAAGCTCGTATTGTCCCAAACCGCAGATGTAAGCTCTTGCTCTTTTCACCTTTTTCACTAGTTTGAATTCATATCGGAACAGTGGAAGCGCCATACGTTCGAGCGACTCTCCATCAGGTTCTCCGATCCAGCGAGCTGCCCAATCAGACTCATGAATAAGTCCCATTTCCCAAAACGAAGCCGGGCTTTCTTCCATCTGATCGTCTTGATTCCAAAATTGAAGCTTCCAATAATAGCGAATGCGAGATTGAAGCGGAGGACCTTCATATAAAATATGTACGTTTTTCCTGCTTGCTATTTTACCGCTGTCCCATACGATGTGCTGAACATTTTCTTCAGCGGTTGACACTGTGATCCGGTAGGCAGTTTGCATTTGCGAGCGAGTAGGACTGGATTTGTAACTCCAGCCGAAAGCAGGGCGTGTCACATCGATCCCGATAGGACATCTTTTGCCTTCCACAAACATTTCATCCAGTTGCATGGGTAGGGTCTCCTTTGAAAACATCATGCGAGGCAGCCACACTGATCGTACGGAACTCTTTTCCCCAGTTTTTTGTCGCATCGCCTTCCTTATAAGGTCGGCAGGAGCAATAGAAGTGATAAAGCACGCCATGATGCGTAATGACAGACGGCTTATGCGCAAAAATAGAGTCAATCGTTCCTTCTTCGCCTACTCGAATGATCGGCTCCGGATATTTCTCCCAATGTAAAAGATCTTTCGATAAGGCGATTCCTTCTTGTGCTTGCTTGTAATTATAGCCAAAGAAATACATGATCCATTGATCTTTATCCAGTAAAACACAAGGGTCGCTGACAAAACCGGAGTCCCATCTATCCGGAGAGACACGTAGAATCGGGTTATGCTCGTATCGCTGCCACGCGATGAGATCAGTTGAGAAAGCAACGCCCGTTTGTTCGAGCCATTTTCCCTTATTAGTATTTTTGGCATTATAAAATAGGTAGAATGTGCCTTCATGTTCAACAAGACATTCCTTGTATAAACCTCCTTTTTCCCAATCTGCGCCTTCTTCGGGGGTTAGAATTGGATCAACGTATCTGTGCCACTCCAGTAGTTGTTCATCTTCCGACCATGCGATTCCGATTTTCGCCGAACCTTCTTCGTACCCGAAATCAGGGTAGGCGTGATAGAGCAGCCAGTATTTGTTGTTCCATTTCTTAAGCACCGGAGGAGCATCAATCTTATTTTCCTTCAAAATCCATGTGCCTGCTATATTTTTCGAGTCCCAGACTGAACCTTCATTTCGCCGTAAAATGACACTAAGGTGCTCCCAGTCTAACAAGTCTTTGCTAGTGGCCAAGGCTGTTTGATAACCCGTACCGTCAAATCCTACGTACATCATGTAAAACTTTTCATTATGTTGAAAGACGAAGGGGCAATCAACGGCACTTTCATCAAAGTGACCGGGGATTCCGGATCCGATAAGCACCGGTTTACCCAATTTATAAGGCGTTACATAGGGCTCAATATTCATGGTTTTCAATCTCCTCATCGGTTTGTAGAACTTACGACAGATGCCACATATTGTAAGATTACTATCACACCTATTCCTACTGAGGGGGGGATTGAATCCGATATATAGGTCGATTGCATCTTCAAACTACAGCTGCATTGACATCGATTGTAAGCGGGCGTAGGATGAGGGGAAATTGTGGGAATTTTGTTCGGAAGGGGGACTCTTATGAAAGACGGTTATGCATCCAATCCGTTCATGTTTCAGACGTCCGGCAGCATTGTCGTCGGTCGTAATGTCATTGATCAGTTGATTCCGCGAATCAAGTTGCTCGGCGAATTTCGGCACGCCGTGATCGTTACACAACCTTCAATCGTAGCGCTCGGGGTAATTGAACAAGTTGCAGGTGAGCTAAAACAAGCCGGTATATCCAGTCGTTATATAACAGAAGTGAAACCGGAACCGACGGTTGACAATATTCGCTCCGTATTCAGCAGCATTTCTTCCGAACCTGTAGATTTGCTGATTGGTATAGGTGGGGGAAGTGTTCTCGACGCTGCAAAAATATTTTCCGTTTTGCTGACGAATCCAGTTGACGTGAAGAGTCTGATTGGGACCGATCTTGTTTCGCAATCAGGCATTCCAACAGTTCTTGTACCGACGACTTCAGGAACAGGTTCCGAAGTAACGCCAAATGCCATTGTAAGCGTTCCGGAAGAAGAGTTAAAAGTTGGTATTATCAGCAGGCACTTGCTGCCCAAGCTGGTCATTATTGACCCTGTTTTGACGATAAGCTTGCCGAAATCGATCACGGCTGCAACGGGAATGGATGCGTTTACGCATGCCTTGGAATCCTATATATCCAACAAGGCTAATCCGATAAGTGATATGTTTGCCTTGGAATCAATCCGCTTGATTGCAGAAAGTCTGGTTCTTGCTTATCATAACGGTTCGGATCTTGAAGCGAGGGAGAAAATGCTGCTCGGGTCCATGTATGGCGGTATGGCTTTGAGCGCAGCCGGAACAGCGGCCGTTCATGCGCTTGCATATCCACTCGGAGGCAAATTCAATATTTCGCACGGAGTTGCCAATTCGATGCTACTGCCTCATGTTATGGCGTTTAATCAGGATGCCATAGCAGATCGGCTTAGAAAAGTTGCTGGGGCCATGGGTCTGCAGGTTGGGAAGATGGGAGGGACGGAGTCCTCCGATATGGTGATCAAGCAGATTTTCGAATGGACTTCAGAGATGCGTATCCCGCAAAACTTGCGCGAATTTGGCATTTCGGAAGGAGATGTGGATGATCTGGCGATCGCTGCATCCAAGGTTACCAGGCTTTTAACTAATAATCCGAAGCCGATGGACTTGGCGTCGATTAAAACAGTGTATCGGAAACTGTTCCCTTGATAAAGAGAGTGTGTCTGCCAGGATTAGGCGTGTTCGAAGCACGTGTGACTAATCAAATCGCTAAGGAGGTTACCGCAATTGAAAATTGCCGTTATTGCCGATGATCTTACGGGAGCGGGGGATACAGGCGTACAGTTTGCCAAACATGGGTTGCATGTAACTGTACTTTTACAGTTCAAGGCAGGAATGGAAGCGGTGTCAGAGCAGGATGTGCTCGTACTGGATACCGACAGCCGATCCCTGTATGCCGAAGCCGCTTACCAGAGAGCTGTTGAGGCATCGAGGTGTGCTCAAGCTTTCGAAGCGGATGTTGTATTCAAAAAAATTGATTCCACCTTGCGTGGAAATCTGGGGTCGGAAATTGATGCCGTTTACGACACCTATCGACCCGATTTCGTAGTCATCGCTCCTGCTTATCCCGAAGCTGGACGTCTGGTTCGCGAGGGCAGATTGTATGTTCATGGAACGCCGCTGCATGAAACTGAGTTCGCAAGCGATCCGAAAACACCGATAACCGAATCCTATATCCCAGAATTATTGCGTCATCAGACGAAGCAACCTGTCGAGGTCATCCCTTCCGAGATATTAGCGGAGGGGAGAAGCGCGTTGGAGCTCGTATTGCAAAATTGTCTATTCCGAGGTATTTGTTATTTGCTTGTAGATTCTGACAATGATGATGATTTGAAGCGTATCGTTTCCCTGTTCGGGGAGACATCGTATTCGGTTGTTTGGGTTGGTTCAGCAGGTTTGGCACAACAACTGGCAGTTCATTATGAATCCTTAACGCAGCCATCGCCAAAGAAATTATATCAACCAAACGGTCCGATACTTGCTGTGATTGGCAGTGTCAGTTCTCGGTCACGCCGTCAATTGGACTTCCTTCTCAGCCAACCGAATGTGCGGGGCATCCGGATGGAGGCTTATCGCCTCGTATCTGGTAAAGTCGAAACAGAGCACGAAGTGGTGAGTGCAGTGGAAGAAGCAATACAGGCCATACATGCAAACTTTCATACGGTGTTATATTCGTCAGGTGACGTGGAAGCTATACGACTCGCCCAGAATACCGGCGCACTAAATGGTATGACTGCGCAAGATGTTAGCGATACGATATCTCGTGCTTTGGGAGAATCCGTGTTCCGATTGATGAATCGTAGCAGGGTTGGAGGCATCATATTGACCGGTGGCGATACAGCAAGACAAGTATGTTCATTTCTGAAAGTAAACGAATTTCGAGTGCTTGACGAGGTGGAAAGCGGTGTGCCGATTGGATGCCTTGTTTCAGATGAACATCTTCCGGCGGTAACCAAAGCAGGGGGATTCGGATCTGATCAAGTACTGCTGCTAGCATTGGAATTGTTGAATGGAGGATTGAGTACGAGATGAAACCAATAATAGGAATCACAATGGGCGATGCATCAGGTATCGGGCCTGAAATCATCGTGAAAGCTCTGCACCATTCTCAAGTATACGAAAGCTGCCGTCCGCTAGTGATTGGAGACCCGGTCATGTTAGAACGTGCACTTCAAATCGTGAAAGGTACAGCTTCCATTCATATCATATCGAGTCCTCAGCACGGGCGTTACGAATACGGCAGCATTGATTGTTTGGATTTGCGCATGCTCGGTCCTGACCTTTCATTCGGTAAAGTATCCGACGAAGCGGGACACGCCGCTTACGTGTTTGTTGAGAAAGCAGTGGAATTGGCTTTGGCTAGGCAAATTGACGCCATATGCACCGCCCCTTTAAATAAAGAGGCTCTGCATAAGGGAGGCCACATTTATCCGGGTCATACGGAAATATTAGCCGGACTCACACATACCGAAGATTATAGCATGATGCTCACAGCTCCAAAGCTGAAGGTCATACATTTAACCACACATGTCGGACTGATTCAGGCCATTGAGTTGATCAATCCGGAGCGGACGTACAAGGTAATCAAGCTGGCATATGAAACGTTACGGAGGGCCGGAAACGACAAACCTCGTATTGCTGTTTGCGGGATTAATCCGCATGCCGGAGAGAATGGTCTGTTCGGCAACGGAGAGGAAGAACAAAAACTGATTCCAGGTATCAGATTAGCTGCTGAAGAAGGTATCAACGTTACCGGTCCTTATCCAGCTGATACGCTGTTTTATCGAGCTGTAAAGGGTGACTTTGACATTGTGGTCGCTTGTTATCATGACCAAGGACATATACCGATCAAAGTGCTTGGTATTGAAGCCGGCGTGAATATCACGATCGGTTTGAATGGAGGAATCATTCGCACCTCTGTCGATCATGGGACGGCCTTCGATATTGCAGGTAGAGGAATAGCGGATGAAAGAAGTATGTTGGCCGCGATCCGCGCTGCGGTTGAGCTTGCTCCTAAACCGATAGATAACCTTTCCTAAGGCAGATCATGTGGTAATTTAAAATCCGTTCCATACAAGGAGAGATACGATGTTAAAGCCAGCAGGCATTATCCCCGCTATGATTACGCCATTTGATGACAATCAAAACATCAACGAATCGGCATTGCGATTATTCGTTCGCAGGTTCATCGCCGCTAACGTCCATGGTCTGTTTTGCCTCGGTACCAATGGAGAGTTCTTTACGTTGACAATGGAGGAAAAGTTACGAGTTGCCGAAATTGTCATCGAGGAGGCGCAGGGACGCGTTCCAATTTATGTAGGCGCCGGGTGCGTAGGAACGCAGGAAACGGCTCAGTTAGCTGCACGACTTGAACAAATGGGGGCAGACGCTTTATCCATCATTACACCGTATTTTTTAACATTTACACAGCAAGAGCTGATTGGACATTTCCGAACGGTTTCGGAAGCGACGAAACTGCCTATTCTCCTGTATAACATTCCGGCGCGCACCGGCAATACCCTCTTACCCAAGACGGTCATGGAGTTAAGCAAAGTACCTAACATTGTCGGCATTAAGGACAGCAGCGGAAGCTTTGATAACATCTTGCAAGTTCTGGAGCAGTGTGATCCAGATTTCGCCGTACTGGCAGGGACAGACTCACTCATATTGCCGACGCTGATGGCAGGCGGTCATGGGGCTATCGCAGCTACGGCCAACGTATTCCCGGAAGTCGTCAGGTCCATTTACGATTTATGGCTGCAAGGTAAACCGGAAGAAGCCGAATTGTCGCAGCGTAAGCTGCGTACGCTGCGCAGTGCCTTCTCGTTGGGAACACTGCCTTCCGTTTTGAAGGAGGTTTTGAACATGCTTGGTTTGCCTGCCGGAGACCCGCGACTGCCGGTTCAACCTCTCTCTCCGACTGCTAAATCGGAGCTGAAAATCGTGATGGGTCCATATGTGAGCGAAGGTGTCATTAAATGATCAGGAAGAGGTGTTGATGATAATGGATATAAACATTCCTAATGGTGTATGGCCAACGATGCTGACCCCTTTCACGACTTCCAACGAGGTGGATTACGAAGCTTTGGGTCAGCTAGTTGAATGGTATACTGCACAAGGTGTTCACGGCCTATTTGCGGTCTGTCAATCGAGTGAAATGTTCTACTTAACTTTAGAGGAGAGAGTGCGAATCGCACAGTTCGTCAAAGAAAAGTCAAACGGCCGTGTACCCGTCATCGCTTCCGGCCATATTTCAGACGAATTTGAAGAGCAAGTGAATGAGCTTAAGCGGATGGCTGACACCGGGGTTGATGCTGTCGTGCTGGTTAGCAATCGATTTGCCGGTCCGGAAGAATCGGACGAGGTATGGTTGAACCGTGCAGAACAGCTGCTCAATCGAGTGCCGGATGTGCTGTTTGGTATTTACGAATGCCCTTATCCGTATAAAAGGCTGATGAGCCCGAAACTGCTTAAATGGTGTGCGGATACAGGCAGGTTTGGGTTTCTCAAGGACACGAGCTGCGATATTAAACAGATTGCTCAGAAGATCGATGCTGTAAAAGGAAGTCCGTTGAAAATATTCAATGCGAATTCCGCTACCTTACTAGCATCGTTACGTTTAGGGGTGGCCGGCTTTAGCGGCGTGATGGCCAATTTTCACCCTGACTTGTATGTGCGTCTTTCGGAGTGCGGGGACTTTCAGTCTGAAACCGCAGAAATGATTCAGGCATTTATCGGACCGGCGTCATTAATCGAACTTCAGATGTATCCTGTTAATGCGAAATATCATCTGCAAAGAATAGGTTTATCCCTAGCGATGCACTGCCGCACCAGAGATGCAGGTACTTTCAGAGAAAACCAGAAATCGGAAGTAATGCAGCTCGATCGGCTGTATCAACTTTTCAAGCAGCGGTTAATGACAAAACAGAATGTAAATGTTTGATCAAAAAGAGGAGATGCTACAGTGCCATTTAAAACGAAGGACAAAATCGTATTTATAGGTGACAGCATAACGGACAAAGGCAGAAAAAAAGACCCCTTAAAACTAGGCTCTGGCTATGTTCGGCTGCTGCATGACTATCTCACAGCGTTATACCCTAAGTTGTCGTTAAAGATAATCAATGAAGGCGTATCAGGAAACCGAGTGATTGATTTAGAAAAAAGATGGACAATGGATGTCATGGATCATCAGCCGCAGTGGATTTCAGTTTCTATCGGCATCAATGATGTTTGGCGGCAGTTGGATTCGCCGGATGCGGAGCAAGTATACCCTGACAAGTTCGAGGCCGTGTATCGCAGCCTATTAGAGCAAACGAAACAATTACCTAATTGTCGTGTGATTCTCATGCAGCCTACAGTCATCAAGGAGTATCCTGATTCTACAGGAACCCGTTTACTTAAGCCTTATGTTGATATTGTCAATCGACTGACAGAAGAATTCAATGGCATCCTTGTGCCGACACATGAAGCCTTTCTGAATTTCTTGCAATGTGAAACAGGTCAGGATTTAACGACAGACGGCGTTCATATGAACACGCTTGGGGATATGTTGATGGCTACAACTTGGTTGAAGGCGGTTACTGGCATTCCTAATAGGAATTAGGCAAACGATCATTTCATTCAAACTTCAGACTGCATGCCATTCATCATGGTTGCAGTCTTTTTCATGACATTTTTTCAAGAAAACAGCGGTGAGGTGGAGGGCGTCGCCTATAAAATAGGTGAATTCGCCCTATAACCGAAAGAAGAATTTTAGATACACTTGATTCAAGTATCCCGGTGAAGGGAATCTGTCCATAGGAGATGAGGTTTTTGAAAGTTTCTGATCTGAAAACGGAATACTCCGAAAATCCGCTAGGCATAGTAACGACCGTTCCACGTTTAAGCTGGATCCTAAAATCGGAAGAAAACAGTCAGTTCCAATCAGCCTTCCAAGTATTGGTTGCATCGAGTATGGAGCTATTGGATGAAAATAAAGGCGATCTGTGGGACAGCGGTAAGGTTAAGTCGGACCAATCGATCCATATTGCTTATGGAGGAAAACTGTTAGAAGCAAGACGGGTTTATTATTGGCAGGTCAGGGTGTGGGATAAAAATGATATCGTGTCTGACTGGAGTGGCCCAGCTCACTGGTCGATGGGTCATCTAAACAAGAACGAATGGCAAGCACGTTGGGTCGGCAGAACAAAACCGCAAAATACGGAGCTTTTACCCTCTCCCTATCTGAGGAAAACATTTCAAATTGATAAGCCGATACATCAGGCTTTCATTTATGCAAGCGCATTAGGTCTGTACGAATTGCACATCAACGGTGAAAGGGTAGGCAGAGATTATTTTGCCCCCGGATGGACGGATTACAAGATCAGAGTACAAGTTCAGACCTACGATGTAACATCGTATCTGGGTAACGGAACTATGGCTCTAGGTGCAATCCTAGGTACCGGATGGTACGCCGGCAACGTAGGTATGTTTGGACCAAACAGATATGGCGATAATCCCTATTTACTCCTTGAACTGCATATCGAATATGAAGACGGTTCCTCTCAAATCGTTGTGACCGACGAGTCATGGAAGACAATGGCAGGTCCAATCTTGTATTCGGATTTACTTAAAGGCGAAAGCTTTGATGCTCGTTTGGAGCCAAAGGGATGGAGCTTGCCAAGCTTTGACGATGATGCTTGGGAGTCGCCTAGTATCTTAGAAAGATATGATGGGGTTCTGACCGCACAAGTAGATCCTCCTGTTCAAGTCATGAAGGAGCTGCTGCCGGTCAGCATGAAGAAAACACCGAGAGGCTCTTACCTGTTTGATATGGGACAAAATATGGTCGGCTGGGCGCGTCTTCAGATTGAAGACGGACAAGAAGGTCAACTCGTTACTGTCAGCTGCGCAGAAATGTTGAATGAAGACAATACCTTATACACGATAAACCTTCGTGAAGCCGTTCAGCAGGAGACCTACATCTTGAGAGGCGATAGCGTAGAATGTTTGGAGCCTCATTTTACTTTTCATGGTTTCAGATATGTGGAAGTAACGGGATTGACGAGTTCACCGACGCTTCAAACAGTCATTGGCAGAGTGGTGCATTCCGCAACACCACAAACGGGTTGGTTAGAAACATCAAACGTCATGTTGAATAAACTTCTAAGCAATATCGAGTGGGGGCAACGCGGTAATTTTCTCAGCGTGCCGACGGACTGCCCGCAGCGTGATGAACGGCTTGGATGGACGGGTGACGCACAAATCTTTGCTCGGACAGCCAGTTACAATATGGATGTCGGACGCTTTTTCAATAAGTATATGATCGATGTTATCGATGCTCAGCGTCCTTCAGGAGCTTTTCCTGATGTCGCGCCCGATTCCGGATGGGAAGAGTTTAAGATCAACCAAACGGAATTGAACTGGCATGCTCCGGATAACGGCGGTTGGGGCGATGCAGGGGTTATTATTCCTTGGACCGTTTACCAGGTTTATGGCGATCTCAGAAATTTGGAAGCATGTTATCCGGCGATGGTCAGATGGGTGAATTATTTACAAGCGAACACGGTGAACTTGATTCGACCGGGTTATTCGAATTATGGCGATTGGCTGTCTATCCATGCGGATACGCCAAAGGACGTGCTTGATACCGCTTACTTTGCATACAGTACCTCATTGCTTTCCAAATCAGCGAAGGCGCTCGGCCATGAAGAAGATGCGCGTAAATACGCGGATTTGTTTGACAGGATCAAACAAGCATTTTCAGAAGCATTTGTGGATCAGTCAGGACGAATTAAAGGTGACACCCAGACCGTTTACGTGCTTGCCCTTAAGATGAACCTGCTGACAGATGAGCAACGCAAACTTGCGGTTCACTATTTGGCGGAAAATATTCAGCTCCACGGCAATCATTTGACGACAGGATTTCTCGGTGTTGGGTATCTGCTTCCCGCATTAACCGAAGGGGGAAGAGAAGATCTTGCTTACACTTTACTCAATCAAGACACGTTCCCTTCCTGGCTGTATTCCATCAAACATGGAGCTACGACAATCTGGGAACGATGGGATGCCTGGACTGAAACGGATGGATTCCAAAATCCGGGTATGAATTCGTTTAATCACTACTCATTGGGTTCAGTCGGTGAGTGGATGTATCAGCATATTTTGGGGATCAACTCCGACGAGGATAGACCGGGATATAAGCATATCGTGATCCATCCCCGTCCTGGCGGCGGGCTACGTTTCGCTAAAGGTGAATTTCATTCTGTCTATGGCAGGATTGGCGTAGAGTGGACATGGGAACGGTCTGTGTTCGTTATGAAAGTCCAAATTCCAGTGAACACAACTGCCACGATCTATGTGCCGGGTACCGTCATGAATAAGGATGGGCACGTAACAAATGGACTGCAAGAAATAGGAACATCAACCAATCAATCCGTTTACAGCGCCGGTTCAGGAAGCTATACATTCATTTCCCGGTGGACGGTTATTCCGAATAAAGGAGAGAGACGATGATATTTGAAGTTGAGAAAACCACAGGAGACAGTGAATGGTTCACCCATGACCGTTTCGGCATGTTTATTCATTGGGGATTATATTCATTAGCAGCAAGACATGAATGGCTGCAATCCCGCGAAAAATTGAGCGGGGAACAGTACAGTAATAAATATTTCAAACGATTTGATCCGGATTTATACGATCCCGAGCTTTGGGCTCAGCTTGCATCCGATGCGGGCATGAAGTACTTCGTGGCGACAACAAAGCATCATGAGGGCTTTTGCTTATGGGACAGTAAGCTTACCGATTATAAAGCAACAAATTCTCCCGCAGGGCGTGATGTGCTAAGACCTATGGTAGATGCGTTTCGTAAACGTAATATGAAGGTAGGTTTATATTATTCCTTGCTCGACTGGCATCATCCTCATTATTCGGTTGATCCTAAACATCCGCTTCGCTTTGATTCTAATCATATCGCTTGGAATAACCAAATAGACTTTACCAACTATCGAAACTATTTGTATGGACAAACGAAGGAATTACTGACGGATTTTGGTCAAGTAGATCTGTTATTTTATGATTTCTCGTTCCCAGAAGAAAACGGTTTGGCGGGCAAAGGCAAGGACGATTGGGGGAGTGAAGAGCTGGTCAAAATGATCCGCACCTTACAGCCGAACATTTTATTGAACGACCGCTTGCAGGTGGGGGGCGATATCACAACCCCTGAACAATATATGCCGACCAAATGGGTACAGGTAAACGGAAAGCGTGTCGTATGGGAAACGTGTCACACCTTTAGCGGTTCGTGGGGCTATCACCGGGAAGAAGAGTCATGGAAGAGTGTCGAATTGCTGATCAAAATGATGATTGATACTGTCAGCAAGGGTGGCAATCTATTATTGAATGTCGGCCCAACTGGTCGCGGTGAATTCGATGAGCGTGCCGTAGATCGGTTGAAGGGAATGGGGGAATGGATGAAGCGGCACAACCGCTCCATCTACGGATGTACACAAGCGCCGGAAACATTCGTTTGCCCCGATGATTGTCGGTTAACCTACAATCCACAGTTGAATCGCATGTATGTTCATGTGTACAGCTGGCCTTTCAAAAATATCCATCTTCACGGATTCGCAGGTAAAGTGGAGTATGCGCAATTCCTGAACGATGCGTCGGAAATCAGATTTAAGCAAGGCTTTGTGCAAAGCGGTATTGAAAACGGAGCCTTCAAAGAAGGTCGAGATGAGCATACCGTGACGCTATCGCTGCCTGTCAAGAAACCGAATGTGACCGTTCCGGTCATTGAACTATTTTTGAAATAAGCTAATAGAATGGAGGTTGGGTTAAAACGATGAAAGTTATTACTCTTGGATATGCGCCTAATCCTGCTCCGCGGGTGGAAAATGGCATAAGGTTGCTAATACAAGCACTGCTGGATTGTGGCTATGAGGTGAATGCGGAGGAAGTGTCCTGGTCGTGGGACAGCTACCGATCCGTACAGGGAAGAAAAATCTTTGTGGGAAATCGCAAAGAATCCGAATTGCTGCAGCAGCTGGAAGAACGAGATGTCCTGCTGTATCACACGGAAGCTCCGGAGGGAGAAGGATTTTATATAGCTACTGGTCCTGGGAACCTGACGTCAGTTTCCGGGGGCAGTGATTCCGGCGTACTTTACGGTTGCTTGGAGCTCGCTGGGCGGATTCGCGCTGCAGGGCTTCTGCCCGAAGATATCGCCTATGGGGACGCTCCCCGCTTTTCGCTGAGGGGACCGGCGATCGGACTGCAGAAAACAACCGTCGAACCGCCTCGTCAAACGTATGAATATCCGATTACCCCAACACGCTTCCCTTGGTTTTACGACCGGACATTGTGGCAGGAATTTCTAGATATGCTGCTGGAACAGCGGTGCAATATCGTCTACTTGTGGTCTGGGCATCCCTTTTCCTCTTTAGTGAAATTGGCGGATTACCCGGAGGCGCTTGAAGTTACAGAAGAAGAGTTCGCGCTGAACGTTGAAACGTTCAGCTGGGTGGCACAAGAAGCGGATCGTCGAGGCATATGGCTCGTATTGAAGTTTTACAACATTCATATTCCGCTGCCATTTGCAGAGAAGCACGGATTGAAGCTGCATCAACCGAAACCACTTCCGTTAACCAGTGATTACTATAAGAAGTCGATTGCCTCCTTTGTACGTTCATTCCCTAACGTGGGGTTGATGGTCTGCCTTGGGGAAGCGCTACAGGGACAAATATACGGCGTGGAATGGTTTAACGAAACGATTCTAGCGGGCTTGCTCGAAGGGCTTAAGGATTCAAATGTGAAGGAAAAGCCGCCAATCATTCTGAGATCCCATGCGATTGAACCGCAAAAGGTCATTGAGGCGGCGCTGCCACTATATCCAAATTTGTATACAGAGGCCAAATATAACGGAGAATCATTAACCACGTATACACCACGAGGCAAATGGCTGGACATTCACAACCGTCTCGGCTCACTAAAGACGATTCATATCGTCAATGTACATATTCTTGCTAACCTGGAGCCTTTCCGTTTCGGGGCGCCTTCGTTTATCCAAAAATGCATGCAGGCCGCCAAATATCGGCTGAAAGCGAACGGGCTTCATCTGTATCCGTTGTTTTTCTGGGATTGGCCATTTTCCCCGGATTTGGCTGAGCCAAGACTTAAACAACTGGACCGCGATTGGATATGGTTCGCAGCTTGGTTCCGTTACGCTTGGAATCCGGACCGCGATCCGGCCGCAGAACGGAATTACTGGATCGATGTGCTTGGCCAAAGGTTCGGCAGTCCAGAAGCAGGTGAAGCGATATTGGATGCGTACGAGGCGTCCGGCGAATGTGCGCCCAAATTGCTGCGACGTTTCGGCATTACCGAAGGCAATCGTCAAACGATGAGCCTGGGCATGACGATGAGTCAATTGACGAATCCGGATCGACACATGCCGTGGCCTGATTTATGGGAATCCCAATCTCCTCAGGGGGAAAGGCTGGAGGACTACGTGATCCGCGAGTTGAAAGGCGAACCGCACGTCGGAGAAACGCCTCCGGAAATTATCGCAGATGTCAGTCGGCATGCGGCAGACGCGGTGGATGCGATCGAGAAGGCGCGCAAATTGGTGAAACGAAACTGGGATGAATTTGATCGCTTGTTCGATGACATGCAGGCCATTCGTCTTATGGTCAATGTCTTTGCGCATAAAGTTCAAGCGGCATTGCTCATTTTGACCTACAAAGGCAGGGCTCAAGGGGAGTATTTCACACAGTTGGAATTGTTGGAAGAGGCCGTCGGGCAGCTTCAGAGCAGCTTGAAAAGCTACCGCGCATTGACGTCTTTGACGGAAAAGACCTATTTATTCGCCAACAGTATGCAAACGCCGCAGCGGAAAGTGCCGATTCGAAACGGTCTTGAATACAAGCATTGGACGGCCTGTTTGCCAGTTTACGAGTTAGAGTTGGAACGTTTTCAGTTCCATCTTAATGAGTTAAAGTCAGGTACATTGCCTGAGGCGCTGAAGAATATGAAAGATCCCATTGTTCCATACGGAGAAGTACCGTTCACTTTACTGTCCGGAAACGCGGAAACATACCGAGTTGAGAAGGAAGCGCAAGTGTTTGTGGATGGGGATATTCACATCGTCGGATGCGCGGAGGAACTCGATGGTTTGACCGGTATCCGATTCAGTCAAATGGAAGCGGGTCTAAGCGGAGTAACGATCGATATTGAATTGCATCACCCCTCCAAAGTGTTAATTGGCTATTTCAATTCGAAAGATGAGCAGTGGCTTCAAGTCCCGAGCTTGGAAGAGAATACACATGCAGATGACTTGGGCGGATATGCGCCAGTATTGCAAAAAGGATTACGTCTGTATGCGTATCCATCTGTCAATGTTCATACGTTTCGATATGATGCAGGGCGGCATTCGCTTGATTTGGGCAAGGGAGCTTACTTGATTTTGGGCGTCATACCTGCTGATCACGAAATTCGGCCAAGAAATGTCGAGCACAAAAATGATGGCATCAACACATTGGATTGGCTGTACGAGTAAACAAGCGACAGATGGGGAGAGAGTCTATGTCTGATAAGAAATCCACACTCTGGTATGCCCAACCGGCCAAAAATTGGTTTGAAGCGCTTCCCATTGGCAACGGCCGATTTGGAGGGATGGTGTATGGCGGTACAAACAGAGAGCATATTCAATTAAACGAAGACACACTTTGGTCGGGGGAACCCCGGGAAACAGTCCGCTATGATGCGGAGCGGTATCTCGGACCCGTGCGTGAATTGATATTTTCGAAGAAATATGCGGAAGCCGAGCAGATGATCGAGCAGTACATGGAAGGTCCGGATATAGAGTCCTTCCTACCGCTTGGGGATTTGGAGCTTATCTACGACGAAGAGGGCGAAGTATCGGATTATTGCAGGGAATTGGATCTCGAAGCAGGTGTTGTAAGGGTGCGTTACAATCAAAATGGCGCTGTTTACACCCGTGAAGTGTTCGTATCCGCAGTTGATCAAGTGATGGCGATCCGTTTGAATAGCGAGAGGAAATCTAGTTTTACCGCCACTCTTCAAAGTCCACTGCAGTTTTCCGTACGCAAAACAGGTGCAGACCGGATAACGCTTACTGGCCGCTGCCCGTATCATGTTTTGCCTAATACAGTCAAATCCGTTGATCCTGTTCACTATGCCGAGGGGAAAGGAATAGGCTTTGAAATCCACCTTCAAGCGACTGCAGAAAGCGGTAAAGTGGAAGTCAGCGGTGGGCGCATTCGCGTAAGCGGGAAAGGGGCGGTAACCTTACTGCTGACCGCTGCTACAAGCTATAACGGTTTCGAAAAAGATCCGGCTGTACTAGGTAAAAATCCAACAGACATGTGTGTGGCATGGCTTTCGAATGCCATTCGGCTGGGCTACGATCATGTGAGAGAGCGGCATATGAGTGATTACGCCGCACTGTTCAACAGAGTTTCGATTGACATTGGCGGTAGAGGTGAAGACCAAAGCATTCTGCCTACGGATGTCCGCATTCAGGCAGTTAAAAATGGATCTGTCGATACTGGTCTTGCTGCATTGTTCTTTCAGTACGGGAGATATTTACTGATATCCAGCTCTCGTCCAGGTACACAGCCAGCCAACTTGCAGGGCATTTGGAATGACAAAACCCAACCTCCTTGGTGCAGCAGCTGGACGACAAACATTAATATTGAAATGAACTATTGGCCTGCGGAGGTGGGCAATCTTGCGGATTGCCACCGACCGATGTTTGATTTGATCGAAGATTTACGAATTACAGGCCGTAAAGTAGCCAGTGTCCATTATCGAAGCAGGGGGTGGACCGCTCATCACAACATCGATTTGTGGCGTACCGCGACGCCTGTCGGCGGCTCGCCAAGTTGGGCCTTTTGGCCAATGGCCGGCGCTTGGTTATGCCAACATATATGGGAGCATTACGCGTTTAGCCAAGATGAACAATTTCTCAAACAAGCATATCCTGCATTGAAAGAGGCAGCGCTGTTTTGTTTGGATTGGCTTATCGAGGATCCTGACGGATATTTGGTTACTTGCCCGTCCACTTCCCCTGAAAATTTTTTCATTACCCCTGAGGGGAAGCCAAGCAGTGTAACCAAAGGAACGACGATGGATTTGGCGTTGATCAAAAGTTTGTTTGCCCACTGTATAGAAGCTAGCCGCATTATAAACCAAGATGACACGTTTAGGGGTCATCTGGAAACGGCATTAAGTCACATCCCCCCGTTCCGTATTGGGAAATACGGTCAGCTGCAGGAATGGGACGAAGACTTCGAGGAGTTGGAACCGGGCCACCGACACATTGGGCATTTAGTTGCTCTTCATCCGTTGGACCTAGTGACACGTCATGGACAGCCCGAACTGTTTGAAGCCTGTAAAAAAACACTCGAACGCCGTCTTGCTCACGGTGGGGCGCACACGGGCTGGAGCTGCGCTTGGACAGTTAACTTTTGGGCAAGGCTAGAAAACCCAATAGAAGCCACTAGATTCTTAAATGACTTGCTGGCAGGTCTGCACCCCAACATGATGAATGCTCACCGGCATCCAAAGGTGAAGATGAATATTTTTCAAATTGACGGTAATTTTGCCGGCTTGTCAGGCATTGCGGAAATGCTGCTGCAGAGTCACGCTGGAATGATCCAACTTCTACCGTCTTTACCGCCTGAATGGGAGCGCGGAAGCTTGAAGGGATTGAGAGCTCGTGGCGGATTTGAAATCGATATGGACTGGAACGAAGGTAAACTTACACGCGCCTGGATCAGGTCAAGTGCCGGAAAGAAGTGCCGGTTATTGAGCGCTCAGCCGGTTCAAGTTCTCCTGAATGGACAACTCATTTGTTCAACAGGAGTCGATTCTGCATTTAAAACTGACGTGGGATTCTGTTACGAAATTGTTCCTGTATCGGAGGTTTGAGATGAAATACGTTAATACGATGAAGGAATTTATTTTTGAGGATGATAGACCGTTCCTTAGCTGTCACGCATCCACCTTGGCATTGCTGCCGAGCGGCGAAGTTATAGCCGCATGGTTTGGCGGAACACGTGAGAAAGCCGGAGATGTTGCTATTTGGCTATCACGGAGGGAAGTCACGGGGTGGACGCCGCCCCTTAAAGTAGCAGATCAAGCGGATATTCCGCATTGGAATCCTGTCCTTTTCCGTACCACTGGCGGTAATCTATTTCTTTATTACAAAGTCGGAACCACGATTGCCGAATGGGAAACGATGGTTATTCGCTCGGCGGATGATGGACACACATGGACGACTCCGCTTCCCTTGGTTAAGGGGGATAAGGGAGGAAGGGGTCCTGTCAAAAACAAACCTATAGTTCTGTGTGACGGTACGATAGCAGCACCTGCCTCATTGGAACCAGCCTGGGATGTATTTGTTGACCTCTCGAGCGACGGAGGTGAGACCTGGACTCGCAGTGAAATCGTTCCATTGGACCGCAGCGTAATGAAAGGTTCAGGCATTATCCAGCCTTCCTTATGGGAATCTACCCCTGGAAATGTGCACATGCTCACTCGAAGCAGCGAAGGGCATATATATCGAAGCGACTCAAAGGATGGGGGGAAATCGTGGTGTACAGCATATCCCACTGATTTACCCAACAATAATAGCGGAATCGATCTGGTGAAGCTGGATAACGGCACAATTGCACTTATTTATAATCCCACACGTCCGGAAGAAGGGAAGAAAAAGGGACCGAGAACGCCGCTTGTCATTCGACTTTCGCAGGACAACGGAATTACTTGGGAAAATGAATTTCTGTTAGATGAAGGAGAAAAGCAATATTCCTACCCTGCTATTGTTGCAGGTGGACTAAACCTATATGTGACCTATACCTGGAAGCGCGAACGCATTGCCTTCTGGAAAATAACGCTTTCCGATTTAGCATGATTGACCTATAGATTGAGACGATAACCACCATTCATGTATCAAATGAATTCGATATAATAATTATGGTAATATTATACACCCATAAGTATATATGGGATGGGAGGTCATCCATGCCTGCTGGCAGCCGATTGGACGAAACATTGCGCGCGGGAAAGAAAGCACTTCGCACGCTCCCCGGTGCACTCTTGCTCGGTTCGACCGGAGCGCGGTTGTGGGCCGATTATTTGGATCCCGTACCTGGTTTTTCTGGAAGGTTCGATTTTATTCACAAAGTGAATATTCCTTTGTTGTTTAAGATAACGAACAATTTGGCAGAAAGCTTAGAGCCATGTCAGACGGAATGGTTTCCAAGTCACTTGCTCATGGCCTATACAGGCAACCGTCTTTCATTGGAAGAACGCAAATTCATAACTTGGAATGATTGTGCGGTTTCGTGTCAAACTTGGACGAATCGCAGCGATGAGGAACTAATCCTTCGTTTGGAGACTTATGGCGATTCGTTCTCAGAGCGCATAGAGAATTATCTGTATGGATTGTTCAATATCGAGCATTACAGCTTTAATGTCACAGGTGCTATTGCCGTAAGTGATCCCACTGTATTCGAAGAGCTACGGTTGAAACCAGGTGAAACCAAAGCAATTATTGTCGCTGCAGCATTTGGAATTTCCGCTCAGGATGATATCGCCTTGCTGAAGGAACGGGCATCGAGCTATGCGGAAAGCGGTTACACGGTTGATCAGCTCGTAGTAAATCAGAGTAATGAGTATCAAATCTGGTTTGAGAAAACACCTACATTCGCCAGCAGCGACCCTGTGTTAAACAAGACTTGGACCTATCGTTGGTTTCTGCTTCGGCACAATTTGGCCGATCCGCAGTACGGTCACTTGTCCTATCCATTGTTTTACGAGGGTAGATCTCATAAAAAAAGTAAAAAGCCCTTTAGTAAAGGGGGATGGGAGTTCAGCAAGCTAATTAATCTGTCCGTTCCTTTACATATTATGGATGCTAGATGGTATCACGATCCAGTATATAGTGAGGGGCCGCTTCGAAACATGAAGAGCGCTCCCGGCGAAGACGGTATGTTTAGCTGTTTGACGGTAGATTCCATCCTGCATTCCTTTGCCAACTTCTCTTGCTGGGCCGCATATAAGCTCTTTCTTGTGCATCGAAACACCGAAATGATAGTTGACTTACTGCCTGCCATGAAATCGAATATTTCGGCATGGAAACGTGTGAACGGTAATGATCAGGATCATTTGATGATCGAACATAAACATACACGGACGGGAAAAGAATATCAGCCAAGTTATTGGTATTTTCACCAATTTCCGAAAAATCCGAAGGACAAAGCTACCTATACCCATCTTAAGAGGGTGGATCGCGCTGTTTATCACTACTTGAACACGCTAGGCGTTGCTAAGCTTTGCGAGGCAACGGGCGATCCGGAAGCGAAAGATTTTTTTTGGCAAGCTGAAGAAATCAAGCAGGACATACTTGGGAAAATGTGGAATGAAGATACAAAGTTCTTCTATGATTTACATTATCAAACAGATGAAAAGGCGTTTGTCAAAAATATTGTCGGTATCTATCCCGGGTGGGCAGAAATCCTGGATGATCAATTCAATGGGATGATCGAGCATCTGTTCAATGAACAGGAATTTCGCACGAAATGCCCGTTCCCGTCTGTTTCCGCCGATTGCCCTGCCTATTCGCAAGAAGGCGGTTGGATGGGACACTTTGTCAAAGGTCGGAACGGCTGCGTTTGGGATGGTCCAACCTGGCCCTATACTAATTCGATCGCGCTTGATGCGCTTGCCAAGGAAAGCAAGCGGAGAAATCATCAATTTGATCGTCAATTTGCCTATTATCTGCGCGAGTATTCGTTTCTCCATTTTATGCAAAGAGATTTAAACCAACCCGGACTAGTTGAGCATTACAACAGCGCAACAGGAGAACCGTTAAGCGACGAACAGGAATATAATCATTCATACTATATCGATTTGTTAATTTCACATGTGGCAGGATTATCGATTGAAAAAGAGGGGATTGTTCTGGATCCTTTGAATGTGGATTTAGATTATTTTTGTCTGGATCGCGTGAAGGTGGCGGGTATGGAAATACGAATCTCATATCGGAAACCGAGTGTGTCATCGGAAATTCCCTTTAGCGAAGATGGCTACCGTTTATATGTAAATGACAAACTTATTTTCTCCAATCCAACACTTTGTCGAACAGAGTTAACTTGGAAAGAGTTGACCATCTAGTAAATTGATAACCCAATCGGACAAGGAGTGTGTTTTAATGAAACGTTTCAACGGAGTTGTTGTACAGTCGGAAACGGATTCGCAATTACGGGAGGCATACCTTCCTATTCCGTACCCGAATGACAACCATGCCGCTAATTTACTGGAATTAGACAATGGCGATCTTCTCTGTGTCTGGTTTTCGGGCAGCGGGGAAGGCAATCCAGATACCAACGTTCTGATGTCGAGATTATCTGCCGGATCCAATGAATGGACTGCACCAATGCAGCTGTCAGGTGATAGCGAACGATCCGAACAAAATCCGATCCTTCACCAGGGGCCCGATGGAAAACTTTGGCTATTCCATACGTCCAACGAGCCCCACAATCAAAAAACATCAAGAATTGTTTACCGTATATCGGATGACAATGGCTTTACTTGGGGTCCGACTGAAGTGTTGTTTGACGGTTTGGGCATATTTCTGAGGCATCCGCTGCTTGTGCTCAAAAATGGCGATTGGCTGCTTCCGACGTATTATTGTAAACTTGACGGGCACTACAGCGTTGTGCAAATCAGCTCAGATCAAGGGAAAACATGGAAGGAATACGAAGTGCAGGGCAGCACGCACCGGGTTCAAATGAATGTTGTTGAACGAAATGATGGTACACTTTATGCCATGTTTCGAAGCCGCCAGGCAGATCGCATTTATACAAGTATCTCTCAAGATAACGGAAGAAATTGGACGGTTCCAGTCAAGAGTGAATTGCCCAACAATAATTCCTCGATGCAGTTCACCAAGCTGCAGAACGGTCATCTGGCCTTGATTTATAACAATTCCTCCATGGAACGGGACCAATTCAGGTGGGTTCAAAGGAAGGGCGAATTCCGCAAAAAACCGCTTCGTACACCACTTACCTTAGCCATTTCGGAAGACGAAGGAAAAACATGGCCATACTACAGGAATATACAGATGGCCGATTTGGAATACAAAGATAGCGAGATCGGGTATTCCTACCCATCGATTATCTCTACGCGTGATGGTAAGATACATATTGCTTTTTCTTATTTGCGTAAAGGTATCAAACATGTTTGTCTAACGGAAGAATGGGTTAGTGAGGGTTAATATCATGCGCCGGAGGTGATGCACATGAATGGTAGAATTGGACATTTAAGCGGGGATATGTTTTTTGATGGAAAGATGAATATTTTTATTAATCGCGAATTGGAATCGTTTACAACTACCCAACATACCCATGATTTTGTTGAAATCAGCTATGTGGGTGAAGGAAGCGGTTATCATTACATTGAAGATCAAGTAATTCCCATTAAACAAGGAGATTTGTTTGTGATTCCGATTGGAACATCACATGTGTTCCGTCCGTCCTCTCCGACGCAGGATAAAATGCTCGTTATTTATAACTGTATTTTTAGAGTAGAGCTATTAGAAAACTGGATGCATTTGCTTCAGGAAGAATGCCTCACTTATAATTCCATCACGCTTCCCGGCAAGTGCCCTGAGCGCTGGCTGCATTTTCAAGATAAACATGATACGTTTTCAACGATTGTTAACTCTATGTATAGAGAATATTTGAAACGAAGCAATGGTTTTGAGACTATTTTGACAGCATTACTGATTCAAATGTTGGTGATGCTGCAGCGTTTTGAATTGAAAAATGAAACGGAAGCGGTTCCGTTTCGAATGCTGGAGGAAGTTGTTCATTTCATTAAAGCCCATTACACCGATAATCTTACGGTTCAGCATGTGGCGGATTACTTTTTTTTAAGTGCCAGCCATTTTCAACGGTTGTTTAAAAAATCAACGGGCTTATCATTCACACAATACTTACAGAACGTGCGTATTCAAAAATGCTGTGAACTGCTGAAATCATCAGATATTCCGATCTACCAAATTGCCAATCAGGTGGGATATCAGGACATGAAATTTTTCCATGCGCTATTTCGTAAAAAAACAGGCGTAACCCCGCGACAATATCGACAAAACTTCCAAGAATTCGAAGATAAGGCATTAACATACTAAGAGGTTTACGGCTGACCATCGCAATATCGCAATGGAGCAGCTTTTTTTTATTCATTAAAAGGGAGGGATACTGAATGTTAAATCCGGATGAGTATTTAGTACAGCTATACAGCGATTTGAATAAGACGTCTGATCATGCCCGAACACAACCATGGAGAGATCGGAAAGCGGATGTGCGGACTAAGCTGCTAGCAAGTTTGGGGGATTTCCCCAGGGAGTCAAGTGAATTGAACGCAGTTGTAGGCGAGAGGATCGATCAGGGGGATCATTATTTAGAGCGTGTTATTTACACAACAGATGAAAACCTTCAGATAGCTGCCTTCGTTTTGATTCCAAAAGGGCTCACGGGCAAGGCGCCAGCCGTACTTGCTTGGCACGGACACGGTTATGGGAGTAGGGAAATTGTCGGTTTGCGGCCAGACGGAACCACGGATGACGACCCTCCCGGTATTCATCAACATTTTGCATTGCATCTTGTACGAAGAGGGATGATTGTCATAGCGCCTGAAATCATTGGGTTTGGTGATCGTAGGCTGTCAGTTGACAGGGGGAAGGATCCTAAGAGAAACAGTTCCTGTGTAGCGCTAACTTCTCGCTTGCTGCTTTATGGTAAAACTTTAGCCGGGCTGAGGATTTATGAAGCAATAAGATCGGTAGATTATGTATTAACTCGTGCGGATGTTGATTCTAATCGGATCGGAAGTATGGGTTTTTCCGGTGGCGGTCTGATAGCTTCGCTTTCTTCCGCTTTGGACGAACGCATTCAGGCTACTGTTCTTTGTGCGTTTACAAGCACGTTTAGCGGAAGCCTATTAGCCATGAATCATTGCATTGACAATTACTTGCCTTCGATTCTTCCTTTTGCGGAGCTTCCAGAACTTATTGGATTGATCGCACCGCGGGCATTATTTGTCGAATCAGGCAGGGAAGACCTGCTATTCCCAGTTGCTTCCGTTCAAGAAGCTGTAGCTAAACTTAAAGAGATATATCGTTCTGAAGGATTGGCTTCAAATTTAGAAGTTGATCTTTTTCCAGGGAAACATGAAGTATCTGGGCGACTGTCTTACGATTGGTTAGCTAGGCAGTTGAAAGCATGATTCACCTATAGAGTAAGCCATCATCACCTATATGTGAAAAAGTTGATGGATGTATAATGAACTGAAACCGTTATCATCGGGATGATTGAAACAGACTATAGGAGGTGCCGCAATGGGGCGCATTCTTTTGAATCACGTAGAAAAACGTTATGGCAAAGATGGCGGATATGCAGTTAAAGATTTCCATTTGGAAATACACGATGGAGAATTTCTTGTCATGGTAGGTCCGTCTGGCTGCGGGAAATCAACAACACTTAGGATGATTGCTGGCTTAGAGGATATCACATCAGGAGAGCTTTATATTGGAGATCAGCTTGTCAATGATTTGCCGCCGAAGGATCGGGATATTGCGATGGTTTTTCAAAATTACGCTTTATATCCGAACATGAGCGTGTATGAAAATATTGCATTCGGGTTGCGCTTGCGGAAGATGCCCAAACATGAGATCGACCTAGCGGTCAAGAAATCATCAAGAATACTGGAAATTGAACCATTTCTCGATAGGAAGCCTAAGCAACTCTCTGGCGGTCAGCGTCAAAGGGTAGCTTTAGGCAGAGCCATTGTCCGTGATCCCCAGGTTTTTCTAATGGATGAGCCGCTGTCAAATTTGGATGCCAAACTGAGAGTTCAAATGCGAACAGAGATTATTAAGCTTCACAAGCAGCTCGGCGTAACAATGGTTTACGTGACACATGATCAAGTAGAAGCCATGACCATGGGGCATCGCATTGTTGTCATGAAAGACGGCGTTATCCAGCAAGTAGATACACCGCAACAGATTTACAATAATCCCAGAAATATGTTCGTCGCCGGATTTATCGGGACGCCGCCGATCAATCTAATTGAGGGGAAAATTATGGAAGGCACGGACGGCAAACTAGAGTTTCATACCAATCGATATTATTTAGAAATCCCCTCACAGCAGGCGAACATTTTGAAAAAGAAAAACAAAGTAAATAGATCCGTTTTTCTAGGAATTCGTTGCGAGAATATACATGTAAATCATACAGCGGCAGATGTTGGCCAGCACGCACAAATTAACGGGGTTCAAAAG
Source organism: Paenibacillus sp. LjRoot56 (assembly GCF_964253335.1). Taxonomy (NCBI): domain Bacteria; kingdom Bacillati; phylum Bacillota; class Bacilli; order Caryophanales; family Paenibacillaceae; genus Paenibacillus; species Paenibacillus sp. LjRoot56. Next base: position 183,729 of record NZ_CAXURV020000003.1, on the reverse strand, counting down.
ATCAATGAATTGATGGGGGCGGATATGTACCTGTATATGGACATTGGTGTGCCCAATTTACTGATCGTTCGAACTCGTGCTGATCACAACTTTGTGGAAGATGAAAAACTTGTTCTATCTCTTGATATGCAGAAAGTACTTTTTTTCGATAAAGATTCAAAGGAAAATCTCATGTATTAAATAGACAGCGGAGGGATGAAATTGAAGGTTTCTTTTCGAACCCGGGTATGGATTTCAACGATGCTGACGCTCTTCTGTTTACTCAGTCAAATGCATCCCGGTTTTGCGGATACAGGTACTTCATTGGGAACAGAATCAAAGACAACGAATATGGAAGAGCAAGTGAATACATCCAAGCAGTTGGATCCATCTTATTCTGAGAAGTTGGAACAGTGGAAAAAGGAAGGTGCTTCGATCGATCATAATGGGAGTTTGACTATCCCTGGGTCGAAGCTGGCTAGCCAGTCGGCTAACGCCAATACTTCTATCGGGACCTATAATAAAAAAAATGACGTTTTGATCTGGAGCGCTTCAAAGGACGAATGGATTGAATATGAGGTGGATGTAGCGCAAGGTGGATTGTATACCATTGAAATGACCTATAATCCTTTCGTCGGTACGAAATACCGAAAGCCGATTGCGATGAATCTGACCATTGATGGTTCAAGCCCTTATTTGGAATCGAAATCAGTCGAGTTGTACAGACAATGGAAGGATAAGTTTCCGATTCGTCAAGACGACAAAGGCGATGAGATTCGACCATCAGCGGAGGACAAATCCGGCTGGTTAACATGGGAACTTCGCGATATTTCAGGCGCATACGAGGATCCGCTGACGTGGTATTTAAAACCCGGGAAGCACAGAATCCGATTGGCGGGGAGCGATCCTTTTGCGCTCGAGTCTATTACGTTAAAAGCGCCTCATCAACCAGGCGAGTATAAAAACGTGAGAAGTGAGTGGCCAACCGGTACTCCTCCTGTAAAGTCGGACCCGATCAAGATCGAAGCGGAGCAGATGCAATGGAAAAACGATTCAGCTATCTCATTGGCCTTCGATAACGATATTGCGTCAACGCCCGGTGTACGCGGACATATTACTTACAATGTGATAGACGGAGCTCGGTGGTCCTCGAATAACCAAGAGATTAGCTGGGACTTTGACGTACCGGAAACTGGGTACTACAAAATTGCGATGCGCGCGGAACAGTCTTATGTATCTAACCGTTCGTCATTCCGGCAGATTATGATTAACGGCAAAATACCTTTTAATGAGCTGAAAGCCTATCGGTTTATGTACGCAACCGGTTGGAAAAGTATTACACTGGCCGATGAACACAACAATCCGTACGAATTTTACTTGGAAAAAGGAAGCAATACGATCTCGATGCGTGCCACTTGGGCTCCGTTGAGTTCAGTTTCATCGGATTTGGAACAGACGATTAGTGAATTATCTAAGTTATCCGAGGATTTGAGAACATTAACAGGCAATGTGGACGACAAAAACCGGACTTGGGATCTCAAGAATGACCTTCCTACATTTATTGAACAAATGCAAGGTGTGCATGATGATTTGAATGGTGTGCGAGAACGGATGGCAGCTATTAATGGCCGACCAGATGCCGTTACGCAAGCGCTTGCCACCGTGCAGAAAGATTTGGAAGGCTTGCTGAAAGATCCAGATGAAATTCCTTATAATGCAAGTATATTGAACAGGCTTCAAGGCAAGGTGGCGGAACAGATTAAGCAGCTCACCTATCAGCCTCTTCAGTTGGATCGCATTTATGTCGTGCCAGTTGAGCAGCCGCTTCCGAAAATGCTCCCGACCTTTTATGAGAAATTGGAAGGCGGGATCATCAACTTTATCGATTCCTTTAAATCAAAAAGAAAAACCAATAATGAAGACATGGTGCTTGATGTTTGGATGCTGCGTGGAAGAGATTACGTCAACATGCTGCAAGGTTTGGCAGATGAGATGTTTACACCGCAAACCGGCATTAAAGTTAGGGTAAATCTACTAAAAGATGAGAAACTGCTTGTTATGATGAACGCAGCAGGAATTGCGCCTGACGTTGCATTAGGCTTGCAGCAGTCGATTCCTTTCGATTACGCGATTCGGGGCGGCGTCTATAATCTGAAGCAATTTCCGGATTTCGATGAGTACGCTAAGCAATTTTCTCCAGGTACGTGGCCAGCTTTTTATTATAATGGCGGTTATTACGCGGTGCCAGAAACACAAGAGTTCCGTGTCATGTACTATCGGAAAGATCTTTTAAAAAGACTAGACTTGAAAGTGCCTAACACATGGGACGATCTTTACAAGATGCTTCCAGTACTGCAGCAGAACGGAATGAACTTCACGCCGGTTAACGACCACGGTATATTCCTGCAGATGCATGGGGCGGAATACTATTTGCAAGACGGTTCAAAGACGGGGCTGTCCTCGGAGAAAAGCTTGAATGCGTTCAAACAATGGACCGAACTGCAAAACAAATATGCCATTGATCAACAGATGGACAGCTTCTATCAACATTTCAAAGATGGGTCGTATCCCATTGGTATTGCAGATTTGAATACGTATCTGCAATTAAATGTAGCAGCTCCTGAATTGAATGGTTTGTGGGGTGTTGCTCCGGTTCCAGGTGAACGTCAGGAAGATGGTTCGGTAGCTCGTTGGATGGGTGGAAACATGTACTCTTCGATGATTATGAAAAATGCCAAACATCCGAATGAGAGCTGGGAGTTTTTGAAATGGTGGACATCAGCAGACGTGCAGAGCAGGTTTGGTACTGAGCTAGAAACGCTCTACGGCGTTACATTCCGATGGTTCACGTCCAATATGGAAGCGTTCACGCAGCTTCCGTGGAAGGAAGATGATCTGCAAGCGATTTTGGAGCAATGGAAATGGTACAGGGAAGTGCCGAACGTACCTGGCGGCAGCTATTTAATGGAGCGCGAAATGAAAAATGCATGGAATCGAACCGTCATAGACGGGATGAACTACAGGACATCACTTGAACTGGCCGCGAAAGAAGTGGACCGCGAAGTGAAGAGAAAACTACAGGAATTTAAATTTATCGACGAAAATGGAAAATTGGTCCGTTCGTTGGATTTACCGGTTATTACAAAACCTTGGGAAGGGGTGGATAAGTATGTTAAAAAGTGAGCCGATTACGCTCCCTAGTTCGTATATGTCCACAAACCGAGTGAAGAAAAAGGATCGTAGCTTGCTGCAAACAATTTGGTCATACCGTGTATCCTATTTGTTTATAGCGCCATTTATGATCTGTTTCATTCTGTTTATCTTCCTTCCCGTGCTATCTGCGATCGTACTTAGTTTTACGTATTACGATTCCATCGGACCTCCCCGCTTCGCAGGTTGGGACAATTTCCGTTACATGGTGTCGGAAGATTTGATCCTGCTCAAATATGCGCTGCCGAACACAATAACATTCGCATTACTAGTAGGTCCAGGTGGATATATAGCCGCTTTCTTACTAGCGTGGTTAATTTCGATCTTACCTAGTGTATATCGCAAATGGTTTACACTCGCTATGTATACGCCATCCTTGGCAGGCACGATAGCTATTGGTATTATATGGGTTCCTATGTTATCAAGCGATCGAATAGGTTATTTGAATAGTGTTCTTCTTAAATTCGGGTTCATTACCGAACCAATATTGTGGGCTACCAGCAAAGAGTATTTGATGAGTTCTATGGTTTTTGTTACGCTTTGGAAAAGTATGGGAATCGGTTTCCTGGCTATGTTGGCTGGTATTCTGAATGTCAATCCGGAGCTATACGAAGCAGGTAGGATAGACGGCATTCGAAGCAGGCTGGAAGAAATCTGGTACATTACCATCCCTTCCACAAAACCGCAAATGTTGTTTGGAGCTGTTATGGCAATTGTCGGAGCGATTCAATCCGGAGAAATAGGTCAGACGTTATCGGGGATGAATCCAACGCCGCAATATTCGGGTCATGTTCTCTTGACACACATGCATGACTATGGCTACACCCGTTTTGAACTCGGTTACTCGACGGCGTTATCCGTACTTCTCCTTATTTTTATTTACTTTGCTAATAAGCTATGCGAGAAGCTGTTTGGCACGAAGGAGGGCGAGTAAATGAATGTCGCTGGAACTCTTCGGAAATTCGATTCATGGCGTTTGCGCAAACGGCTGCGCAGATTCAGTTTTATGGAAAAAGTATCGATTATTATTCTTATTTTGATGAGTATTTTTTTGATGCTGCCTCTAATCTATATATTTAATCATGCTTTTAAACCTTATGAGGAGCTGTTCATTTATCCGCCGAATATCTTCGTGAGACATCCTACGATTCAAAGCTTTTTAGAATTAGCATCCATCACGAAGGGAACGGCTGTCCCGATCACGCGGTACTTGTTTAACAGCGTGATTGCCACAACTCTAGGTGTTATAGCCATCGTCATTGCAAGTGCAATGTGCGCGTATCCGATATCCAAGCATAAATTTCCAGGTCACAAGTTTATATTCGCGACGATTTTGCTAACTCTGCTGTTCGTCCCTGAAACTGTTTCGATTCCGAGATATTTGATCATCAGCCAATTGGGCATATTCAATACCTATTGGGCGCATGTTCTTCCGCTTGTAGCCGTACCTACAGGTGTTTTTCTAATGAAACAGTTCATTGATCAACTCCCAGATGAATTACTCGATTCCGCTCGGATGGATGGAGCCAAAGAGTTTACACTTTTTTTAAGAATTGTCATTCCTGTCGTACTGCCTGCGATCATGACGGTTAGTATCATTGCATTTAACTCGACATGGCTCAGCACAGAAGCATCGGAAAATTTTATTCAAGATGAAGAACTGAAAACATTTCAGTTCTATGTCCAAACATTAACTTCCGGGTTAGCGAACAGTGTATCCAGACAAGGAGCTGTAGCAGCAGCTGCATTGATCTTGTTTTTGCCGAATTTCATCATGTTCTTAGCTTTCCAAAGTAAGGTTATTGCGACGATGGCGCATTCGGGCATCAAGTAGGGTTCAAACCGGATGAAGGGGGCGTAACATAATGATGGGCATTCAACAAAACAGCCAAGAAATAGAGAAATGGGGACGGTTTGAGCTGACGATGCAGGGACCGTCGGAAGGGAATCCGTTTCAGGAAGTTCAGCTATCTGCCCGATTTCAGTACAAAAACTACATTGTTCAACCAGATGGCTTTTACGATGGAAACGGTACATACCGGATCCGCTTCATGCCTGACCGAGTCGGTGTTTGGACTTATGTTACGCACAGCAATCACATTGATCTTGATGGTCAACACGGTGAATTCGTGTGTGTGGAGGCTTCGCGTGAAAACCATGGACCTGTAAGGGTAAAGGATCAGTATGTATTCGCTTTTGAGGACGGTACGCCGTATATGCCGTTCGGCACTACCTGCTATCACTGGACACATCACGGAAATGAGCTGCTTGAGGAGCTTACTCTTCAATCCTTGAAAGCATCTCCGTTTAATAAAGTAAGGATGTGTCTTCTACCAACAAGGGATATGAAAGCACCTCTTCGATTGGTTTTCGAGGGTTCGAGTCCGGAGGATGTGGATAGAACGAGGTTTAATCCCGGATTTTTCACCCATTTAGAAAAGCGGATCGCTGATTTGATGGATCTCGGCATAGAAGCCGATTTGGTCTTATTTCATCCGTATGATAAAGGATTTTGGGGCGTCGATAATATGGATGCCGAAGCCGATACATTTTACTTGCGCTACTTGATCGCACGACTCTCCTCATTCCGAAATGTCTGGTGGTCGCTTTGCAATGAGTACGATTTTAACACATTCAAAACGGTTGAGGATTGGGATCGACTGATCCAATTCGTACAGCATCATGACCCGTATCAACATCTTCGTTCGATCCATAACGGTACAAAGATGTATAAGTCCTCCTGGGTGTACGACTTTTCAAAACCATGGATCACTCATCAAAGCATACAGCACTGGGATGCAGAGCTGACGACAAGCTGGCGGGAAGCGAACTCAAAACCAGTCGTCATTGACGAAATTTCTTATGAAGGCAACAGCTCCAGACGTTGGGGTAATATTTCGGGCGAGGAAATGACCCACCGATTCTGGGAGGCTATGTCTCGAGGCGGGTTTGTCGGGCATGGGGAATCGTTTATCGACAAGGAGACAAGGGCCTGGATTTCTTCTGGGGGCAAACTGTATGGAGAGAGTACAGAGAGAATCGCATTTTTACGTAAATTGATGGAGGAAGGTCCTTCAGATTGGATAAAGGCTTGGCAGCGAGGAGAGTATGGGCTTCAATATTTCGGCCATCATCAGCATGCGTATACTTTCGTTGATCTCCCGGATAATGCTTCCTACCGCCTAGAAATTATTGATACTTGGGACATGACCGTAACGCCTGTTAAAGGCACGTATTGCGGACGCATCAAGGTTGACCTCCCCGGAAAACCTAATCTTGCATTGCGAATTTGGAAGCTTTGAAGCATGAATGGGAAGGAGGAGGTCTCTCTGAGAGTAACCAAAGAAGTGGAGCGTTGGGGTGTGTTTGAATTGACACTCGAAGGTCCCAGCCATGGAAACCCGTTCACAGACATACGTCTCTGCGCTGTTTTCAAGAAAGAACGAACCTATGCGGAAGCTGAAGGATTTTACGACGGTAACGGGAACTATCGGATCCGGTTTATGCCAGAAGAAGAAGGTGTGTGGACATATTCAACGTCAAGCAATTGTTCGAAGCTAGATGGAATAACAGGAGAGTTCGCGTGTACCAGACCAACATCAGGAAATAACGGACCGGTTCGGGTAAAGGGTACTGTTCATTTTCAATACGCGGATGGAAAGCGATTCACTCCAATTGGCACAACTTCTTATGGGTGGCATTTGCAAAGCGAGGAACTTCAGGAGCAAACGCTGCTTATGCTGCAGCATTCGCCATTTAACAAAATCCGTATGAGTGTGTTTCCGACAAACGATGAATTTCGTGACGCGGAGCCAACTATTTATCCGTTTGAAGGTACGCCAGTTCAGGGATTCGATTATAGCCGTCTACGTCCGGAATATTTTTCTCATTTAGAGAAAAGGGTGAAGGATTTAGCAGAACTCGGCGTACAAGCAGAGCTCATTTTGTGGCATCCATATGACAATGGCCGTTGGGGCTTCGATGATATGTCTTCGGATGAGGATGACCGTTATCTGCGATATGTCATCGCACGGCTTGGAGCACAACACAATGTATGGTGGTCACTCGCGAATGACTATGATTTCATGACACATAAAAGTAGTGAGGATTGGAAGCGCTTATTTCGACTTATTCAGGAATGCGATTATGGAAGACATTTGCGCTCCATTCATAATGGTCGGGTTTGGTACGATTTCGGCGTCCCGTGGGTGACTCATGCGAGTATCAAATCTACGGACGTAAGAGTTGTATCGGAATGCACCAAACAATTCGGAAAGCCGGTTATCATTGATGAATGTGGATTTGAAGGGAATCTGAATACAAGGTGGGGCAGTTTGACGCCTGAAGAATTACTTTGCCGAATGTGGGAAGGGAATTGTCGTGGAGGCTATGTGACACACGGAGAAACGTATTTGAATGCGGAGCATGTACTCTGGTTGTCTCATGGAGGGGAACTACAAGGACGAAGCGTTCGGAGAATCGAGTTTATGCGCGAAATACTAGAGAAAGCACCTGCTCATATGATATACAGCAGCGATCGACTTGATGCTGCAACGTTGGAGGTGCGGGGCGAATATTATTTACAGTACTTTGGCCCACATCGATTTGCCTATCGCGAATTTTCACTGCCAGATGGTAAATATGAAGTAGATCTGATCGATACATGGAACATGACCATCACACCTCTTACCGGGACATTTGAAGGTCGATTCCGAATCGATTTGCCTGCAAAGCTTTATTATGCGTTGCGTATTCGCAAGATGACCGAAACGTCTTACAAATAGATTCATAAGGGAGAGATGTCATTGGAACCATTACGGAAATCAACGGGAACTTCAAAGACTTCAAAACTATGGTATGAAAAACCGGCAAAAACATGGAATGATGCATTGCCTATTGGAAATGGGCGTCTGGGTGCAATGATATTCGGGAAAGTGAATCAAGAACGGCTGCAGCTGAACGAAGACTCCGTTTGGTATGGCGGACCGGTTAACGGAGATAATCCTGACGGTCGAAAATATTTCCCGGAAGTACGCCGTTTGTTATTAAAAGGGAAACAAATAGAAGCAGAAGAACTGGCACAAATGGGACTCATGTCCAATCCCAAGTCCTTGCGTCCGTATCAACCGTTAGGTGATTTGCACTTCTATCACGACGGGGAGAAAAAGATGATTTCCAACTATTATAGGGATCTGGATATTGAGCAGGGGATCGCCCATGTAAACTATTGTTTAAATGATGTTTTGCATGAAAGGGAATTGTTCAGCAGTGCGGTCGATCAGGTGTTGGTGCTCAGAATCACCTGCAATCGGCCTGCAACCTTAAATCTCAGAATGCATTTGAGTCGCAGACCTTTTGACGAAGGTACGCATAGGGTCGACAACGATACTTTGGTGATGAGTGGAGAAAGCGGTAAAAACGGTGTGACATACTGCACGGCAGTGAAAGCCGTACCAGAAGGCGGAACGGTGGAAGTAATCGGTGATTTCCTCACTGTTCAACAGGCGGAAGCTGTTACCATTTATCTTTCGGCTGCAACAACCTTCCGTCATGAGGACCCACAAGCCGAGTGTATTCAACAGTTGGTCCATGCAGCAAGTAAGGGATACGAACGGGTCAAACAGGATCACATTTCGGATCATACGTCCAAATTTGGTCGAGTAAAGCTGGAGTTGGGACGTCCTAAAGATGCAAGTGAAATCGAAGTACTGCCAACGGATGTCAGACTTCAACGGTACAAAGACGGTGGCGAAGATCCGGGGCTTATTTCTCTATTTTTCCAATATGGCCGTTATTTGCTTATGGCTAGTTCCCGCCCTGGTTCAAATCCTGCGAATTTACAGGGCATATGGAATGAAAGTTTTACACCGCCATGGGAATCAAAATATACAATCAATATTAACACGGAGATGAATTACTGGCCTGCTGAGGTTTGTAATTTGTCCGAATGCCATGAGCCGTTGTTTGATTTGATCGATCGTATGCGGCCACATGGCAGGAAAACAGCACAGAAGGTATACGGTTGCAATGGATTTGTCGCTCACCATAATACCGATATGTGGGGATCCACGCAAATTGAAGGGAATCATATTCCAGGTTCAATTTGGCCAATGGGTGCCGCTTGGTTATCCCTGCATCTCTGGGAGCATTACCGATTTGGTTTGGATGAACAATTTCTTCGTGAGCGGGCGTATCCGGTGATGAAGGAAGCGGCTGAATTCTTCCTGGACTATTTGTTTGAAGACGAGAAGGGGCGTCTCGTTACAGGGCCTTCCACTTCTCCTGAAAATAAATTTATCGGTCCTGACGGAAGCGTAGGGTGTCTAAGTATAGGTCCTTCCATGGATACCCAAATCATCTATACATTGCTCAGTTCGTGTATGGAAGCTGCAGGCATACTTGGAACGGACGAGACGATTTGGCAGAAATGGGAACTTACGCTACGCAAGCTACCGCAGCCGCAAATCGGCAAGCACGGACAACTGCAGGAGTGGGTGGAGGATTGGAATGAAGTTCATCCGGGCCATCGCCACATATCTCATTTGTTCGCGCTCCATCCAGGAGAAATCATTCATCCAAGGCACACGCCGGAGTGGGCGCAAGCGGCCAAACGGACACTGGAGCGCCGGTTGGAGAATGGGGGCGGACAAACAGGATGGAGCCGAGCTTGGATCATTAATTTCTTTGCTCGTTTGGAGGATGGGGAACAAGCCTATGAGCATCTTCGCTTACTGCTTTCCCTCTCGACACTGCCGAATTTATTTGACAATCATCCGCCGTTTCAGATTGATGGAAATTTCGGTGCAACAGCGGGAATTGCCGAGATGCTCCTGCAATCCCACCGTGGGGAGATTGCGCTGCTACCATCATTGCCAAAGGCTTGGCAGCGCGGTAGAATCAGTGGTTTTCGCGCCCGTGGAGGCTTCGAGATCGAGATGGAGTGGGAGGATGGCGAACTAACCCACTGCGTCATTAAAGCGACGAAAAGCCAATTATGCACAGTAACGTGCAGACGTCCGCAATCGGCTCTTATTGTGGAAACGGATGGAAAACCGGTTGAAACCATTACGTCGGAGTTCCTAACAAAGTTTAACGCGGTAGCGGGGAAGACATACTTGCTGATTGCGGAGAAGCAAAGCAAAGCGCAAATAGGGAAATTGGTTCGTCATTCATGATTTTAAACGCAGTTGCAAGGTTGATGTTCCCTCCAATTAATTAAAATGAGTAGACCACCTACCGCATAGCGTTCGGTGGTTTTTTCCTGCCTACGCCTTTATCGATGTGGTCGAATGCTCCCTAAAGAAAGCATGAACAGCCTATAAATGTTTTTTCGTTGTGATGTAATGTAGTAATTAAGAGGTGATACCATGGAATTCATTAGACCAGAGGATTATTTGCCAAGAAAGCAGCATATTCCAGACTTGAAGAAATACGGAATCGGCTTGATCGGCTGCGGTACCATAGCGAATACAGCGCATTTACCCGCCTATCGTAAATATGGCTTACATATTGCGGCTGTCTGCGACGTCAATGAAGAAGCGGCTCGCATGACGGCGCAAAAATTTGATATTCCGTATTGGACGACTGATGTTAATGAATTATTGCAAAATGATGAAGTTGGTCTCATAGATTTAGCGATCCATCCAGAACCAAGACTTGAAGTGCTGAAACTGATCGGCAAGGCTCCTCGGCCTGTGCTATGCCAAAAGCCATTAGCCCTGAATTTAGAGCACGCTCAAGTGCTAAGTCAAGAAGTAAACCGACTTGGTATCGTACTAGGCGTGAACCAGCAGGCTCGTTGGGCTCCGGCTCACAAAGCGCTGAAAATGGTTCTTGAGCAGGATCTCATCGGTGATGTATACAGCATCCACCATGAGATGCGTTCGTTCCAAGATCAAGCCGGTAAGTGGTGGACGAAAATGCAAAATTTCAATATTGTCGATCACGGTGTCCACTATGTGGATTTATGCCGATATTTCAACCCAAATCCGGAAGAAGAGTGGTCTCGAGTACACTGCACAACAGCTCAATTGAAGCAGCAAAACGCGATTGACCCGCTGATCTATTCAGCTAATGTCGAGTTTGGACCAAAAGGGGGACGAAACCCACTCATGGCTTCGCTGCTTTTTAACAATATTGCCAAAGCAAACCGTTCTCATAGCAACACATGGTGGATTGACGGGACGGAAGGCAGCCTTTGGTGTACGCAAGAAACGCTCTATATGGCGCTAAATAAGCACAAAAACGTTGTGCATGAGATTAAGCTGAAAGGAACCTGGTTCCCGGACGCCTTTGCAGGCTCCATGCTTGCATTCATGACTGCCATAGAGGAAGGTAAGCGTCCACCGGTTACTCCGGAAGATAACTTACAAACGGTTGCTATGACAACATCCATGGTTATTTCCAGTCAAGAAGGCTGTGTAGTGGAAAGAAGTGACGTGTTGAAAGGAAGCGATGGATCATGAACAAACTCGGTTTTATGAGTTACATATACCTAGGCTGGAGTGCGGAAGCAATCGCCGAAGACGCTTGCAAACATGGGTTGACTTATGTGCAAATCGACCCCAAGCAGGCTATGCAGGTTATGGATGATGAACCATTTTCTCTGAGACGTGCTGAAAAAATTCGAGCCATCTTTGAGAAAAAAGGGATTTCCATCGTAGGGTTGTCGGGATATACCAATCTAATGAATCCGAACCTTCAGAAACGGGAAGCTAAGCAAAAACAGCTTGAGAAGATGATCGACCTATGTTCGGCTTATGGAACACGGTATATTGCGACGGAAACGGGAAGTCTTCACCCTACGAATGCTTGGCGTGATTTTGAAGGTAATCGGACACCTGAAGCCTGGGATGAGCTGCTGAAAATTATTGACCTTTTACGGAATAGGGCAGTGAAGAAAGATGCTGTCTTACTCATCGAAGGATTTGCGCTTAATGTGCTGGCGAGTCCTGAGCAGGGTGTCCGATTGATGGAACAGCTCGGGACCGAAGGGTTGGCGCTCATTATGGATCCTTTCAATTATTTGACGCAAGAAGATTTGAGCAGACAGGAAGCGGCTATGTCGAATATTTTTGACTGCATTGCTCCCTATTCACCGATTGCGCATGCCAAAGACACGCTTTACCATGACGGCGTATTTACGACTCCTCGGGTAGGGACGGGGCAAGCGGACTGGCATGTGTATGCAGCGTTGCTTGCCACTCGATTGCCGGATGTCCCGTTGATTCTGGAGCATGCAAAGCCGGAAGAAGTAGCGGAATGTTTGGATTTGATCCGCAAATCCTTTGAGAGTGTAGTTAGGACGTGAAGAATGTCTATGACGCATAAACCGAAATTAGGCATACAGGGCCCAGTTGTTGCATGGCAGGATTCATGGGCAGGAGATGCTTCTGAGCTTATTATGAGGACTGGAACGGGGAGTGTCTGTCCGTCTCAAGATCCAAAGCCTGCGCCTGATCAATTTCTCCAAGCCCTAAAAGAGTTAGACGCGGACTTTTATGTTCATCATGTGATTCCAGAAATGAAAGGGTATTCAGAACTCTTGAAGGATATCGCGGACGCGGGATTAGACATCTGCCTCGGTAATGAATACGGAAATATAAACGGGCCTTGGACGGAAGGAACGAACCGGTACGACCTGCCCGATAAGGCGATTGAGCAGGCCGCAAGTTCGGGACGGTGTATCGGACTTCTGTATGATGAACCTGAACATTTGCAAATAAACGCCGGACAATATCGGCATGACGGCTGGTTCCCGCATTGGGGCAGTACCGATGACAGGAATTTGGCAGAGTCGCGCGCCAAGGTTGAGCTGTCGGTTCAGTCACATGTCCAGCATGTACAGAACGTCTTAGAGCAAAGCGGAGCATCCCGTACATCCATGCCATTGATTGCGGAGCATGTATTTCCAACTATGTTTCATACGTTTGCTAGAGCGGGAATGGACATTTGCCCTAAGATCATGAAGGAATCGTTTCAATCCTTGCAGCTGTCCACCGCATTGGGAGCGGCCAAACAATATGGCAGAGCGCTATGGATATGTGCTGATTTGTGGGGGCCGGATACGGGAGAGTGGTTTACCCGCTTTCATGGATTCCCTGGACATTCTCCGCAGGAATTCGCATCAGCATTAAGGTTGGGCTACTTGATGGGACCATCCCATCTGTTCGTGGAAAATATCGATGTTTTAATGAAACATCGTCAAACAGGATTTGAAACTACTGAATTCGGTGATGTATGGAAAGAGTTCGTTCATACATTCATACCTGAACATACCTTGTCTTGGCACCATTCACAAGCAAATCCTGATATCGTAATCATTCATTCAGATGACAGCAATTACGGTCAAAATGAAAGATTGTTCGGCAATCGGACACTCACTGATATGGGTGGTTCCCAGAGTGTTTTTCACATCTGGCATTTACTAAGCCGAGGTGCAATACCTGCTCACGGCAGCTGCATGCATATCCCAGGCTACGACTTTCCGAGACACGAATTGAAAAGTAACGTCGCATACGAACAATTTCCATTAGAACATGGGTATGTTTCCAGCGATGGAAGAAGGGTTCATCCGTTATTTTATCCTGTTCAAAATGTTATTGTATTTGACGAACAAGTGAGCTCAGAGCAGCTGGGAAGTCCGAAATTGATTATGGTGGGAGGCTCATCTCTCTCCAATGCAACATTGCAGGCGGTAGTCAAAAGGGCTGAAAATGGAGGCGTCGTTGTGATCGCCGATTGGTTGCTGCCATCTGATTGTCCGGTAGAACTAAGATCGAGCGGGAAAATGGGCTTCGGAACATGGAACGTCACGAACAATTTTTTAGATGAACGCATACAAGAGATCGTCGAACCGTTCTTGGGCGAAGAACGCTGCTGGATACAGCGCTTTGGCACGACAGAAGTAAGAATGTACCCTAAGGACAAGGATGGGTACACACTCGATTATGAAATAACAGCTCTATGAGTTGAATCTAAGCGGGTACGTGTTCCGCAGAAGGGGAGATAAGTTTGGAGCCAATCAAACATCAGGATCCGTTTGCGGAGATTGCGTTCCGCGAACATCCCGGAAATAAAGACGGATTGCGGGAGATTCCTCCCGTGGCTTATGAGAGAAAATATTTCACGCCGGGTACGGAAAAAGCGAAGAACGCTACTGTTCTCTCCTATGAGGAACAAATCGCGATTTTCAATGAGGGTTTGAAGCTGCTGCGTGAGAAGTACAGCCCTTTTATGAGAAACTTGGCTCCATCCTCCACAATGAAACGCAAACGGCAACTATGTAAGGAATTTCAATTTCGGTATCAAGCAACGGAGGATGCTAATTTTACGAATGTGCTGGAAGGGACTGGGGATTGGGAGAATGTAAGGGTTCCTGATTTCCGCGGGCCGACGGGTGAAAATGGTAAATGGACGGGGTTTTACCGCAGTGAGTTTTCCTATTCAGCCGTTCCTGATGGGAAGAGAGTCTACCTTGTATTCAAAGGGGTTGACTATAAAGCGACCGTATATCTCAATCGTAAGTGTATAGGCAGCCATGAGGGACTCTTTGCACCTTTTGAATTCGACGTGACGGACTTGCTGCAGGACCTTAACACATTGGTCGTTGAAGTAGTAAACGACTTTCCAATGATGGGGGTAGGCGGCACGAAACTGGACGGAGATAAAATGTACGCAGCAACTGGGCCCGGGTGGGATGATTCATCCAGCGGATGGAGCCATTGTCCGTCAGGTGCCGGTATTTATAACTCGGTGTATTTGGAAGAGCGGTCAATGCTGTTTATTCAGGACATTTTTGTTCGACCTAACATTGATGACAGCTTCGTGGAAGTATGGATTGATGTCGTTAATACAACGAATAAGCTTAAGGAAAACTTCGAATTGATTCTTGAAATCTTACCGAAAAATTTTAACGGTGAAGGATTAGGGCCGATCTCTTTTCAAGCTTCTTACGCCGGTCCGGGTCTTAATTATTATCGCTACAAAGTGGATTTTCCGTCATTTAGGATGTGGGAACCGGAAACACCATTTCTATATATGGCTCGTGTACAAGTAAAGAACAGTACAGCATGTTTGGATACCCAAGACCGCACCTTCGGGATGCGCAAATTTCATATGGATGAAACGGACACACCAAAAGGAACTTTGTATCTCAATAACCAGCCGATTATGTTAAGAGGCGCCAATGAGATGGGGCACTTGCAGCAATGTGTCATGAACAACGATTTCGAACAGCTCATTGATGATATTTTAATCGCAAAATATGCGAATTTGAACTTTTACCGAATAACACAACGTCCTGTTCAGGAAGAAATATATGACTATTTCGATATGCTCGGCATGATGCATCAATGTGATCTTCCAACATTTGGATTTATTCGCCGCAACCAATTTGTAGAAGGGGTCCGACAAGCAGCGGAAATGGAGAGACTGATCCGCAGTCATCCATCGTCGGTCATGGTTTCATTGATTAATGAACCATCGCGAACGGAGAAGAGGCGTAAAGGCCACCGTCACCTCCATCGGAACGAACTGGAAGCATTCTTCGTTGCCGCTAGACAGGCAATTTTTATTGAAAATCCAGATCGTGTAGTCAAAAACGCGGATGGGGATTACAATCCTCCCACCCATGAAGGACTGCCCGATTTTCATTGTTATAACATGTGGTATACGAACAATACGATATCTGTAGGTAAAATGTATAAAGGTTTTCTTCCTTCGATTCGGACGGGATGGAAAGCCGGCTGTGGAGAATATGGCACGGAAGGATTGGATCATGTCCAATTGATGATGAACCGTTACCCGAAAGAATGGCTTCCCTCCTCAGAGAAGGAGCATTGGCTGCCAAACAAAATCACTGGAGCCCAAACCTATGGTCTGCATGGAGATTGGTATGCTGAACAGTCTACGATTCATGAATGGGTCGAGGCGAGTCAGAGGCACCAATGTCTGGCAACGAAGCTGATGACAGACGCCTGGCGAAGAAGGGCCGATTTAGTGGTCTCAACCGCCATTCATCTGCTCATTGACGCATGGCCTGCAGGCTGGATGAAAGCCCTCGTTGGTGTCGACCGTATTCCGAAACCAGCGTACTTCACCTATAAGGAAAGTTTGGAACCGGTAAGGATCCATCTAAGGTGCGACCGTTGGAAGGTGTATGAAGGGGAAACACTGGATATCGAAGCCTGGTTATTGAATGATACAGCCAAAGATTACGACCGGTGCCGTTTCATTGCTACACTACGGGACGATAATCGGGATTATGGCAATTACGAGATGACAGGCTCTGTACCTATGGCCATTTCCAAATACGCCGGAACGATAAGTTTTTCAGTACCAGCGGTACCAGATCGGCAGAACTTATTCTTGGACATCGTATTGCTGGATGACAACGGGGATTTGATTAATCAAGAAAGATTCTCCTTTGAGGCGTTTGCAAAAACGAAAAATCCGAATTCGCAGCAGATCGCTTTTCTAGATGCTGAATCCGAACTGATTTGCTCCCTGCTAAACATAGAAGGCAAATCGTATGACGGAGATACAAAGAAAGAGGGCTCGCTTATTCTTTCTTCCAAGGCAGCATTTCACCGTCATCAGGCATCCATCCTCGAGAAGGTCCGTCAAGGAGCCACTGCCGTTTTGCTGCTGCGCGGTCCGGACAGTGACGCTTGGGAGATCGAAAACACGATTGTTCGAACACATAAATTACGGGGATTGTACACGTTAGCCGTTCAAACAGAGAATCCGCATTTACAGTGGATGAAAAGGGACGATTTCTCTTATTTTTATCATTTGACGAACGACAGGATAGATGGACTTACCAATTGTTATTTGCAAGGAGAAGGTTTTGATCCAATTGCATTCGCCTATGAGTCTCATGGAGAACCGAACGGCAAACAAAAGCTGCCAGTAATTGGAGTGAAACAGCTTGGTAAAGGGCAGTTCTACTTCGTTTGTTTGCCGCTTACGGGTAGAGTCGGTTTCAACCCAACACTGGATCGATTCTTGATTTCCATATTGAACGAGAGAGGAGGGGACGACACATGTATACCATTGTTAGTCGAGATAAGCAAAAACGGGCAGCTATAACGCGTACGCCTAAAGGCATTCAGCTTATTTTGCAAAACAAGGGTGAACAGTCCCCTCATTTCTCAGGATATTTGAATGAGATGCTGAGCTTTTCCACTGGAAGACCCTGGCGTTCAGATTTTGTAGGGTTAGAAGGCGTACAAATCACTGCCGGACCCGACTTGATTCGGTTCCGCGGAACATTGAAAGCGTTAACGTTCACGATGGAATTAGCCTTCGATGAGCATCATTTACTGAAAATGAAAGCGACTTGGGAAAATCAGATGCATGTGATCCTGCGTGATGTCGCGATAGGACTTCAATTCACACTGCCAAAGATGAGCAATGAAATGGTGACAATTCCTCATATCATTTACAACAACAATCCTTCCGCAGATCCGAGCCGTGTTGTTCCGCGACTTGGATTAGGTAAGGATAAAGGTTTGATATGCGAGGAACATCGATTACCGATCCCTTGTGTGAATGTGGCGTGGAATGAAGATGTAGAAGCTCGCTTTTTCTCCTTGTTTTCGTTGCCAGCTTACAAGGAAACAGCGGATGGAGTCGTGCACTACGGTTCACTAGGAGCGATTCAAGAGGAACAGAGGACGATTCTGGCTGCCATGAGCGGTGTTCTGATGTTTAATGGTGAGAAAGATATGAATTATGTCGGTAAAAACAAAACGGCACCTTACCTCGGCGGTTATTTGGACTTCATTTCCGGGTATTCATTAACGAAAGAATACGCGCTTGATTGGGGATCTGTCGGACATCCTGGTCAAGCTTTCCGTGAAATTGTTCGCAAAGGCTTGGAGCTGTATGCGCCGAAAGGGGCAAATCCGCACTCGCTCGAAGAGATGATCCAGCTGAAAAAGAATGCTATGGACGATAGATGGCGGACAAATGAATTTGGCGCCGCGGGATACGTGAAATTTACGGATTCGAACGAGTTCGGTAACGTTTCTAAACGTCCGCTTCACTATATGTACGGGTGGACTGGACAATGCTTGAAGCTGGCATGGTGTGACGCCAAGCTAGGGTTTATGCACAAAGAGGAAGAACGAATCTCCCATTGTGAACAGGCCATCCATTTTTATTTGCGCGAAAGCCGGACTGAGGTTTCGGGAATAAGGCACAGTTCTTACCGTCTAGTGGATGGGCAATGGGATGACTTCAGCTGGAATAAGCAGGCTGTTATCTCCAGCCGAGCTCTTGGGGAAAGCATAGCCGATTTGGCGGAAATCATCCTTCTGTTCCGGGAAATGGGCAGGAAAGTGCCGGATTCCTGGGTGGAGGCTCTTGAAGAGTCGAGTGTTTTCTTCATTACCGCTGCCCTGTCGTCGGGCATTTATCCGGCAGCCTGGCTGCCCGATGGCCGTTCGGCAGAAGATACGATTACAGCAGCCGGACTGCCTTGCCTGATCGCAGTTGTGAAGGCTTACCGGGTCACAGGTAAATTAAAGTATTTGGAAGCAGCGGAGAAGATGATGCAGCGTTATTATGAGCAGCACGCCATGACATTTGAACGGCCATTTGCTCGTTCTACGCTCGATGCGAGTTGTGAGGATAAAGAGGCTGGCATGTATTTCTTTCTGGCTGCTTATGAATTGTTTGTGATTACCAATCATGAGCGTTATTGTGAATGGGCCGAAATATCGGCGGATTGGCTCCTTACTTTTGTATATATGTGGAACCCGGTGTTTGATCGGGGATCACAGTTCAGGAACATGGGATTTACTGCCACAGGCTGGCCGGGAGTCAGTGTGCAAAATCATCATCTTGATGTTTTTTTTCCGACCTTCGAATTTTGGCGTTTCGGTCAGTTAACCGGGAAAACCCAATATGAGCAATTAGGACGAATGGTATTCAATGCAATGGGGCAGGGAATATGTACAAAACCCGGAGAATGGAATTTTACCATTGTTGGTGAGCAGGGAGAAGGGTTATTCCAAACCTACTGGCATCACCGGGGTCACAGTAATAAATGGAACCCATCCTGGGTGACTGCTCTTGTCCTGCATAATGGCTTGCGGTTCCAAGATGCGGAAGCCCTTGAACAGTCTGTGCCGATTTAGAAACTGGAGGTTAACCTATGATCAGCCGCAAGTTCCGGAAAATAGTATTCGGTGGTGATTATAACCCCGAACAGTTTCCAAAGAAAATATGGGAGGAAGATATGCGGCTGTTTCAATTAGCCGGTATCGACATCGCAACACTCAATGTTTTTTCTTGGTCCTTGAATCAGCAGGATGAGGAGACTTACCAATTCGATTGGCTGGATGAAGTGATGGATATGCTGCATGCAAATGGCGTTCAAGTATGCATGGGAACAAGTACGGCTGCACATCCGGCTTGGATGGCGAAGAAATATCCGGATGTTCTAACCGTGACCTCTGATGGAAAAAAGAGGAACTACGGCAGAAGACATAATTCTTGTCCGCACAGCCCGACCTTCCGTCATTTTGCCGGAATCATGGCACGGAAGCTGGCCGAACGTTACAAAAATCATCCGGCTTTGCTGCTGTGGCACGTAAACAATGAAATTGGCAATCGCTGTTACTGCAATAATTGTGAGAAGGCGTTTCGAGATTGGTTGAAAAAACGTTACGGTACTTTGGAACTGTTAAACGAGGCATGGTATACCCGTTTCTGGGGACATTCATTTTTCGATTGGGATGAAATTGTACTTCCCAGCGCGTTAAGCGAAGGTTTGTCGGGCGGAAATTCCGATCAGACGGCTTTTCAAGGCATTACGCTTGATTATTACCGATTTAACTCCGATAGTTGGCTAGATTGTTATCTGATCGAATACAACGCCATCAAAGCTGAAATACCCGATGCGATCGTGACGACCAACTTCCAAGGAAACGGGACTTACAAGCCGCTGGATTATTTCAAATGGGCGCCACACTTAGACATTGCGGCGCTGGACATCTATACCGAGAATCATACACCGGAAAGCTATATGGCACTCCGATACGATCTCATGCGCGGATTGAAAGACGGAGCACCCTTTATGTTAATGGAGCAAAGTCCAAGTGTGATTAACTGGAAAACCGTGAATCCCGTCAAACGCCCCGACGTTATGCGGCTTAGGAGCTATCAGGCGGTTGCCCGGGGCGCGGAATCTATTATGTTCTTTCAATTGCGACGCTCGCTTGGCGCCTATGAGAAATTCCACGGAGCTGTCATTGATCACGCGGGTCACGAGCACACGCGAGTTTTCAAGGAATGTGCGGAGCTCGGGCAGGAATTGCAGCAATTGGGCGATCGTTTATTGGATTCTCGCTTGAAGAGCAGAATTGCTATCTTATTTGATTGGGATAATTGGTGGGCTGTTGAGCTTGGTGGTGGACCATCTGCTCATATCAAGTACTTAGATCAAATTCAAAAATATTATGATGCGTTTTACGAGAATCATATTCAAGTAGATTTCATCCATGTAGATACGGAATTAAGTAAATACGATCTGGTATTAGCCCCATTGCTCTATATGGTAAAACCCGGGTACGCGCAAAAGCTGGAACATTTTGTAGCGAACGGCGGGACGTTTGTGACCTCGTTTTACAGCGGGATCGTGAATGAAAACGATTTGGTTACACCTGGTGGTTATCCAGGTGAGCTGCGTAAGCTTCTGGGCATCTGGGTAGAAGAAATCGATCCTCTTTTTCCGGACCAAAGAAATGGTATGGTCATGAAACAGGGGTTTGGAAAGCTTCAAGCATCGTATGAATGCGGTTTAGTTTGCGAAATTGTTCATCTCGAAGGAGCGGAAACGCTCGCAGAATTCGACCGTGATTTCTACCGTGGATCACCGTGCGTGACCTATCATCACTTCGGGAAGGGCGAGGCATGGTATGCAGCTACAGACCCAAGTCGAGAATTTATGCAGCAATGGATCAAGGCTTTATGCGAACGGAAAGGGATTTCACAATTGTACGAAGCACCGCCGGGAGTTGAGGTCACGCAGCGCGAGAAAGACGGAGATCGCTTTACTTTTGTTATGAACCACACCGAACAAATTCAAAAAATGAATGTAGGCCGCAGCGTTCAGAAGGAGCTGCTGAGCGGTCTAAGCATCAGCGGTGATATTGAGCTAGAGCCCAAGAGTATCCTGATCCTGCAGGCGTAAAATGGCTAGAAGCAGACCATGATACAGAAGTGGTTTCAGAGAAGGAGGCGGATGCCGATGGAAGTAAGCGAACAGTTACGCCATAAATTCGACCATCCATCGGTCGAATGCAGGTCGGTGCCATTCTGGGCTTGGAATGATGACTTACAAGAAGATGAGCTGGTTCGTCAAGTAAATCAGATGAAGGAACAGGGTATGGGCGGATTTTTCATCCATTCCCGCGATGGATTAGAAACCGTTTACATGGGTCGCGAGTGGATGGCACTCGCCCGGAAGACCGTGGAAACAGCCGATGATCTCGGCATGCAGGTGTGGTTGTACGACGAGGACCGCTGGCCATCCGGGTTTGCTGGCGGTCTTGTGCAAGGCAGAGGCGGGGACGCTTTCCGTGCCAAAGGTTTGACATTGGAGATATGCATGCAGATTGGTCCGCACGATTTGACAGACAGTCTGGCGCTGTTTAGGGCTGTCATCGACGAAAGAAACTTGGTTCACTGCAAAAGACTGCATGATGGCGAATATATCGCATTGAATAAGGATGAAGTCCTCCTAGTATTTCGCGTAGAAATTTCTGAGCGCAGTGCTTGGTTCAACAACGAAGCGCCGCCTGATAACTTGAATCCAGAGACAGTTCAGGCCTTTATTGACATCACTTATGAAGCCTACAAGAAAGAGGTAGGGGACCATTTTGGCAAAACTATTCGCGGCGTATTTACGGATGAACCTAGCGTGCATGACAGCCACTGTAAGTTTACTCCTGGCCGCGGTTGGCTCCCGTGGAGCCTAACATTTCCTGACTTTTTTCGAGAAAGACGGGGTTATGATCTCTTGGATGTAATCCCCTACATGTACTTCAATGGCGAGTATTCCTCGCAAGCCCGTCATGATTACTGGTGGACGCTCACCGAACGATTCAGCGAGTCGTACTCCAAGCAACTGGGTGAATGGTGCGAGAATAACGGTATCGACTTCACTGGCCATTTTCTCTGGGAAAATAATATGGGTACTGCCACCCGCGTCTGTGGAGCCATTATGCCTAACTACAGGTATCAGCATGTTCCGGGAATCGATATGTTAAACGAGCAGACGAACGAATACATCACGGTTAAGCAATGCACAAGCGTAGCGAATCAATACGGTAGAAAGTTCGTTCTCTCCGAAACGTATGGATGCACCGGTTGGGCGTTCACCTTCGAGGGACAAAAATGGGTGGGAGATTTTCAATATGTGCTCGGTGTCAATATGAGGTCGCAGCATTTGGCGCTTTATTCGATCAAAGGGTGCAGGAAGAGGGATTATCCTCCCGTATTCAACTACAATACGAGCTGGTGGAAATACAATCATGTGATGGAAAATTATTTTGCCAGATTGGCTTCAGTTTTGACGGAAGGCAGGCCAATTCGCGATGTGCTTGTCCTGCATCCTTCTTCCACCGCTTGGAGTATGGTTGGGACAGGTCCTTACGGCTTCCCTGCCCGCGGGAAAGATAGGGATGTCTCCGCAACGAATACATTTGGTCATGAATTTAACACTTTTCTAGGCAAACTACTCAGTGCACACTATGATTTCGATCTCGGCGATGAGACGATTTTGGCTGAAACAGGGGAAATACACGGGGATAAACTAGCTGTGAATCTAGTGACCTATCGTATCGTCGTCATTCCAGTTATACGGACGATGTTAAGCAGCACTTTTCGGCTTCTGTCAGCGTTCCTGGAGGCAGGGGGAAAAGTGATTGCCGTCGGATCACCTCCGACGATGATCGAGGGCAGACAAACAGACCTGCTCTCTGGGCTATACGATCATGTGAATATGACCGTCGTAGGTGACGTTGAAGATACAGTTTCGGCCCTGGAGGGCATTCTGCCACGGCGAGTCAGCTTGACGAACAGGCAATCGAAAGAAGCGCCTGAAATGTTATATATGTTAAGGGACATAAGCGATTGCCGAGCCTTGTTTGTCGTGAATAACGACCGTGCGGGCACACATCGAATAACTATTCGCATGGAAGGCGAAGGAAGCGTGGAAGAATGGGATGCGCTGACAGGTGGAGTGAAGGATGTTGAGATCCTCGTCCTTAATGGGTACGCCCAATTTGATGCAGTGTTTGGACCAGCAGATTCCAAGCTGTTCATCATGAATACTACTAAATCTGCAGTTGTTCTACTAACGGAAGAATCTCGGTGCAGGGCGGATGAGACTTCCTCGACGGCTCTTGAGCTTGGATCGATTTGCCGTTTTACACGCACGATGCCTAACGTATTGACGCTGGACACCTGCTCATATCGATTAAGGGATGGCGATTGGTCGGAAGAAACCGGTGTATGGCAAGCTCAAAGGGCAATTCGTGAAGCTTTGGATATGAGACAGATTTATTATAACGGCCTTGAGCAAAGGTATAAATGGATTGACGATCCTCATCCACAGAACGGGACATCGGCAGCATTCCGATTCACCTTTCAAGTGTCGGACGTGCCGACTCATGATGTGTTTCTCGTTATAGAATCTGCTGCTTATTACGATATTGCGCTCAATGGTGAAACGGTTTCCAATCTTCCTGTAGGCTGGTTTCTCGACCGAACGTTTGATAAGGTGCTTCTTCCTGGACTGAAGCAAGGTGAGAATGAACTGCTAATATCCTGTAAGTACCATAACCGTATGGAAGTGGAGGATATATACCTGATCGGTGATTTCGGTGTTGATGCCGACAGGAAAGTTGTGGCAGAGCCTGAAACGATAATTTTCGGAGATTGGTGCAAGCAAGGATATGCTCATTATTGCGGCAGCATCATCTACCATTTCGATGTCACCTTGGATAATCATTCAATGACACGGTCAGTGTTGGAGCTTGGTGAGTACTCCGCGGTAACGATTGAAGTTCGGGTAAACGGGCAAACGGCGGGGCACGTGCCTTGGCGGGCTGCCAACCGAGTTGACTTGACGGCGTATCTCAACGATGGAGACAACCAAATCGAAATCGAAGTAATGGGAAGCCCGCGTAACATGCTCGGCCCATTTCACCAAATATCCGGTGATACATCGACGACCAATTGGGCCTCTTTCCGCAAAGAAGGCGAAGGTTATACACCAGAATATAAGCTGCGTTCATACGGTTTGTTTGGACAGATAAAGCTGTACCGTATCTAATGGAAGGAAGAGACAGAAATGGAGGTTTGAGCATGAAAATAAGATGCCACAGGTGGAGGCTATTCCTTTCCTTGATCATCTTGTGCACGGCGCTGTTGCCAACAACTACACATGCCGAAGTGAAATATAAGACCTATACGAAGGACAGTTACAATAATCAAATATGGCTACAACCGGCCTACTTTCCGCTCGATGTAATCGGAGAAGATTTGTATACAACAGATCCTAAGCAGCCAACCGTTAAAATCCCTTCACCGCTTAGTAATCCGAAGGACATCTTTATCGATGCGAAGAACGAAGTCTACATTGTAGATACAGGCAATAACCGGATCGTTCATTTGACGGAAACAGGGAAACTGATTCGTTATTTAACGCTTAATGAAAGTCCTCTGAATAAGCCAGAAGGCATATTTGTCACCAAGGAAGGCGATATCTACATTGCAGACACGGGAAACAAAAGGGTCGTAAAGCTGGATAAAACTGGTAAGCTGCAAACGGAATTTAAACGCCCAGAATCCAAATACATCCCGGCGACATTCGTCTACGATCCAGCCAAAGTGATGGTAGACGAAAGGGGATTCCTGTATATCGCGGTACATGGCGGCTACGAGGGGATTGTCCTGCTTGATCCAAAGGGCAAATTTCAGGGCTTTTTCGGAGCAAACAAAACGGCACTCTCCCCGCTAGACGCTCTCAAGCGCATGTTGTACACCAAAAAAATGTACGCCAATGAAGTCGCAAAGAGACCAGAGACGATTAACAGTGTCGCAACGGATAAAAATGGCTATATCTATACGGTCACTGGCGGTATGGCCAAGAGCGACCAATTAAAGAAATTAAATATTAAAGGAAACAATTTACTTCGCAGCGGCAATAGAAATTTCGGCGAAGTCGTTCCCGGGGATGTGCCGATAGGGCCGGTAACTTCAGGTCCGCAGCTGATTGATGTAGCCGTTGACCAAAGCGGCAACATGATCGTAGTTGATCAGCAATTTAAATATATTAGCCATTATGATGCGTCAGGCCGTCTGTTGTACTTTTGGGGCGGTGCTTCAGCAGTCGGATCGTCTCAAGTCGGCCTCTTGAAAAGTCCTGTTGCGCTTGATGTGAACAGTAGGAATGAATTATACGTATTGGACGACCAGGAGAATATCGTTCAAGTGTTTCGCTTATCGGAATTTGGTCAAAAGGTAGATCAAGCGAACCAGCAGACGCTTGCCGGTCTATATGAAGATAGTGAAAATTCTTGGCAGGAAGTCCTTCGAATGAATGCGCAATTTACACCCGCCATCATGGGATTAGCCCAAGCGGCATTTACAAAGGAACAGTATCCTGATGCGTTAAGACTATTTAAGGAGGCAGGGAATCAGGAAGGGTACTCGGACGCCTTTTGGCAAATTAGAATGAGTTGGCTGCAACAAAACTTCTCTTGGATTGCCAGCTTATTTTTTTTCAGCGGACTATTATACGTACTGCTTAGTAAATGGACCTATGCGAGCAGGCTTCGTGATAAATGGCGCAATAGGCAACGGATACAAACTAGCTTTCTTATGAATTTTAAGCATGTATTTTACATGATGAAACATCCGATTGATGGTTTTATCGCGATAAGGTATGAAGGAAAAGGAAGCTATTTGAGTGCGATTATCATCTTAGCTTGCGTATATGCGTCTCTAGTGATCAAGCGACTTGTCACCAGTTTTTCATTTAACGCTACGACTCATGTTGATATTTACTCGATATTTACACAATTTTTCACAGTATGGATTGCGTGGGTCATTTCGAACTACCTTGTTAGCTCCATATATCGGGGAGAGGGAAGGTTTAGAGATATCTTTATCGCCAGCGCATATGCACTCATACCGTACATCATTATTGGCATCCCCCTTGCCTTTATTTCGAACGTCATGACGATGTCGGAGTCCACCATTTATCATTATGTCGAACAAGGGATGATTGTATGGATAGGTTTATTGATCTTTTGGAAAATCCAATGGATTCATAATTACAGTGTAGGAGAAACGCTATTAAACATCCTGTTTACGCTTTGCACCATGCTGGTCATTGGCGTTCTCCTCTTTCTTACAGCAGGACTAACCAATGATTTGGTATCGTTAATCTTTGAAATGTATCAGGAGGCGATCTTGAGATGATAGGGATAATCAAACGTGGTAAAAACGCAGCAGTCATAACCATCCTGCTCTTGGTCGCCATTTATTTGGCAGTGACGAATATCAAAGTAACCTTCAAAGTAACTGAAAATCGCGTTGTTGTGCCGGCAGAGACGGGAAGTAGTGTTTCTGCGGTGAAGAGCGCCGCCTCTCAATTGCCAAAGGAGAGCGACTTTAAACAAGTTGCCGAAACCGATCTTCTGCGTTTAAAAATGGATGGAAAAACCGGTCATTTTGTTGTGGAAGATAAACGGAACGCAAATGTTTACCGATCTTTTCCAAACCCAGATTCTTGGGATAAGGAGAAGATTTCCGAGACCTGGAAAAAGCATCTGGCTTCACCATTGATGGTCCAATACGTCGATTTCTCGAAAAATATCCTGCAAGCGAAGGAAACAAACTTGGCAGCGGATGGGGGACGAGTCAAAGAGGTTAAGATGATTCCCGGCGGGTTCTCATTGGTGTATGAACTGCCTGCAACCGGATTCACGATCCCGATCGAGGTGAGAATCGAAAACGATTATGTAGAGACGAAGATTATACGCGAAGGCGTTAAGGAAACGAGCATGGGTCTCGTCTGGGCTAGATTGTTTCCCTTCTTCGGTGCCGAATATACGGCTGCTGGGCAGGACAGTTATCTATTCATACCGGACGGCGCTGGAGCATTGGTGCGGTTTAAAGATAATCAACTGAATGTCAATAAAATATATGATGAGTCTGTATACGGTCAAGACAACACATTCGCAGGACTTAGTAATAACCGCAACAAAATAGTGATGCCAGTATTCGGTATGAAGACGGGTTCCAAAGGCTTTGTGGCGATCGTTCACGACGGAGATGAATATGCCAACATCGTTGCAGCCCCTGCCGGAGTTCTCAGCAACTATAACTGGGTGACGACTCAAATGAATTTCCGATCAAGCTTCCTGCAGTTTACTTCGAGAAATACGAATGTCCCCGATTCATGGGGTTATATCGATTACAACAGAGATGAAGTGTTCGGCAGTGATCGAATTGTGCGTTACTATCTGCTGGACAGCCAAAAGTCAGATTATGTTGGTATGGCTCAAACGTACCGGAATTATCTGATAAAAGAAAAGGGAGCGAAGCCCGTCACTGTCACTAATCCTAATATACCTATGCATGTAGACTTTATCGGGGGGGATCAAGAAGACGGCTTAGTCACCTCGCGATATCTCAATTTGACCACGACAGATGATGCCACACATATGGTAAATACATTGCATGAAAAAGGCATAGCCAATATGTCCCTAACATTTAAGGGTTGGCAAAAGGGGGGCTACAGCGCCTTTGGAAACACGTTTCCCGTTGATTCCCGTATCGGCGGCGATAAAGGAATGAAAGCATTTATCGACAATGCGCACAGTTACGGAATACCGGTTTATCTGGAGGCCGAATATGCATTGAACAATACGGGGGCATCAGGCTTCGATGAGAAATATCATGCCATCGTCAATTTGGCCGGGCGCAATCAATCGGTAAGTGCGCTATATAACAGAGAACAAACACCAGCGGTAAGTTATAAATTTGCAGAAGAAATGGTCAAGAAAGACTTGACACACTATAAAACCATGGGTGTGGACGGAATTGCAGTCAATATACTCGGACAAAGTCTGTTCAGTGATTATAATTCGGGGTTCGGTTCGACCAGAGATAATGCTCGGGATGTTCAGGAACGAATTTTAAAAACGATCAAAGATTCATTAGGCAGCGTAGAAGGGAAATCTGCTAATTTGTATGCCCTGCCCCAAATGAAGTATATTCAATCGCTGGTGTATGATCATTCTTATGATTTATTTACCGATGAGGCGGTTCCCTTTGTTCAGATTGCTACTCATGGACTAGTTGGCTATTCTTCGGAATATGTGAATAACCGACAAGAGGATGTGCACGACTTTTTACGTGATATCGAATATGGCGCAGAGCCATCTTTTGTATTCACACAGGCGGAATCGAAAAAATATGTGAATTCGTTCGGTATTCGGTACTACAATACCTATTTTCCTTACTGGGAAACTTTCGCCGTGGATCAGTATAAGCGATACAACGAAGCTCTTGGAAACGTACAAGATCAATTTATTGTTAATCACAAGACGATAGCCCCCAATGTGAAGGAAACAACCTATGAGAATGGTACTCGGATTATCGTGAACTATAATTTGGAGCCGTACCGCATCGGCGATCTAGATGTACCAGCACAAAACTTCGTTGTGATTCGAGGAGGGGAAAAACGATGAAACGAAAGCTCAGATTAAATTCATCCCTTGTCGAATATTTGGAAGGCGCGATCTTTATTGCTCCTTGGTTTATTGGCTTTCTCATTTTCATGGCGTTCCCAATCGGTTTTTCCTTGTATATGAGCTTTCAAAAAGTGACGATAACGGCAACGAAAACGACAACTGAGTATATTGCTTGGACGAATTACCGGTATATTCTTTTCGAGAACGGACAATTATTGTACAACGATTTATTGCCGTTTCTCCGGCAAGCTTTGTTTATGATTCCAATTATTGTCCTATTCGCCTTGTTGATTGCCATCATTCTGAATCAAAAATTTGCAGGTCGAACATTTTTTCGCGCGATATTCTTTCTTCCCGTCATCTTGGCAACAGGTCAAGTTGTAGCAGAATTCCTGACGCAAGGCGAGGGTGACTTGGGCTTTATGTCCAAGTACAACGTTTCCGGTCTCATTGCTGCTAATCTATCGTCAACTTGGTCCGGGCCTCTAATTAAGATTCTCGACTCATTTGTGTTAATTCTCTGGTATTCAGGGGTACAAATCCTGATCTTCCTCGGAGGCAGGCAGACAATATCAAACTCTGCTTATGAAGCAGCTCGAATAGACGGCGCCGGTCCGTGGGAGACGTTTTGGAAAATTACGCTTCCAGCGATGACACCATTTATTTTCCTTAATCTGATCTATACGGTCGTTGATTTGTTTACGTTTCCGACAAATCCGATTTTAGGAAAAGTAAGAGAAAGTGAATATGGGTCGTACAGCGCATTGATCTGGATTTATTTCTTGATCATCAGCTTCTTCCTTGCAATTATATTCATCATTTTCAACAGAGTAACAAAGTCGCAAAGAGAGACGGTTTAACATGCAACCCAAAAATCTTAGGCAGGGGTGAGGCTATGCTCGGATTAAAAATCAAGAAAGAACAGTCACAATCGTTTCTGCTTTGGTTAAATAAAGCTCGTTACATGATCATTGGCAGAGAAGCGGATAAAGGATTGCTGTTTAAATTTTTTATCTATTTGATCTTGCTGGATACGGCTTATATTTATCTAAAGCCTATCCTGCACATGATCACCACGATGGTCAAAGATGCGGATGACTTACTAGATCCTTCTGTTAACTGGTTTCCGCGGACACTTTATCTTGGAAATCTTCAGGAAGCCTGGGATTGGTTGAAATATCCCAAAGCTTTCAGCATCAGCTTGACACTCTCTCTATCTGTGGCCATCTTGCAAACGTTGTCCTGTGCGGTGACTGGATATGCCTTCGCAAGATTGAAAGTCCCTTTTAAGGGATTGATGTTTTTCCTATTACTGTTGACCTTTATTGTTCCGATGCAAGTAACGATCCTGCCGAACATCATATATGCGAGAGAATTGGGGCTACTCAATACGATTTATCCCATTATTGTTCCCGCGTTTTTCGGTCTTGGCTTAAAAGGAGCGCTATTTGTCATCATTTATCGTCAATTTTTCTCGACACAACCGAAGGAATTGGAGGAAGCAGCCCGAATTGACGGTGCGAATGTGTTTAAGATCTTTTATAAGGTCATGATGCCGCTCGCCAAGCCTGCCATTCTGGTTGTATTTCTATTTTCCTTTGTTTGGACCTGGAATGATTTCTATTTACCGAGCATGTATTTGTCAGATATTGAAACCGCGCCGCTGTCCATGGGTATTTCACGCATAGCCTCAGCACTCCGGCAGCAAGCCGAACAATACGGGCCTTCCGTTAATGATGAAGCGATTCGAATGGCTACCACATTCATGATGATTATTCCGCCGATGCTTCTGTATACTTTCACGCAGCGCTGGTTTGTAGAAGGCGTAGAAAGAACTGGATTAGTGGAATAGGGTCTAGTAAGAATTGGAGGAGAATGGAAATGAAACGGTTTCTTGCACTTTGCATCACTACGGGAGTTGTGGTTTCTTTGATGGCGTGTTCATCAACAGAGACGGTATCTGCGCCAACAAATGCGAAAAAATTGCTTTATGTTAAAAAAAATGAAGGCACCAACGATCCCGTTATCATGAGTCATTTGAAGAAGCTGGGCTATCAAGTTATGGATACAACAGATAGCGTCTTTAAAGTGGACGCAGCGAAAGGGTATGGCGTGGTATTTATCAGCGATACAGTGAACTCCTCGAAGTTAGATCCCCAGTTGAAAAATTCCGATGTACCTGTTGTCTATGCCAAAACGCAGTCGGTTAGCATCGCCGGTATGACGGGAATTCTGGATTATGGACAACTGAATGATGTGAAAACTATACAAATGAAAGACAGTAAACATCCACTTGCAGCCGGATTGAAGGATCAGGTAACGGTTTATAACAGCACTGGTATTATGGGGTACGCGATTCCAGGAAAAGAAGCGGTCATCATAGCGACGGCTCAAGGCGACGATAAGAAAGCAGTCATTTTCGGTTATGAAAAGGGAACGAAAAACATAAAAAATGAGCTCATTCCGGCTCGTCAGGTGTTTTTCTATTTACCGTCCGGGCAAGAAATGAATCAGACGGATGACGGTTGGAAGCTTTTCGACGCCTCGATCCAATGGGCTGCGCAAAATGGGAAAAAGTAATTTCAGCTTTTACTACTAATTGAGTAAAGGGGATTTGATTCATGAAACGTATACTGAACATGATGACCGTTTTACTGCTGTTTATGGTACTGATGGCTTGTACAGCTACACCGGTCCAATTGGATGGCGTGACCAATCAACCTACAGCTCAGAGTAAGACACAAAGTAATGGGAAAAAAGTTCTTTTTGTCGGAAGAGACAGCGGCGGAGATGCGATTGTGACTAAACGGCTAAAGGAAGTACATGGGTTTGAAGTCACAATAATTACAGACAAAGAAGTAAGTCCCGAGAAAGCAAAGGGGTATACGCTAATTTATGTAAGCGAATCCGTCAATTCCGGTAAAATTCGAGATAATTTCTTGAAAACTGGGGTACCCGTTATTTATGCAGAGCCGCAATCAACCTCGGATACAGGCATGACGGTTAACGAGGGATACGGGAAATTGGATGCAGGGAACGTGGCAAAAACGATTCAAATGAAAGACAGTAAGCATCAACTTGCAGCTGGGCTGCAGAATCTGGTGGATGTCTATAAAGCCGAGGGGAAAATGGGTTACGCTACCCCAGGTGCCGAAGCTATCGTTGTGGCTACGGTTCCGAACGAAGAGGAAAAAGCAACTATTTTCGCTTATGAGAAGGGCGTGAAAAACGCAAAGGGTGATCCTGTACTCGTACGCGAAGTGTTTTTCTATTTGTTCAATGGTGAAGAGATAAACCAAACCGACGATGGCTGGAAGCTCTTTGATGCTGCAATTAAATGGGCAACAGGTAATAAGTAGCTTTTACTGTTAGGAAGGAGATTTCATGAAGCGATTATTGAGCCTGCTCATTATTGCCTTTACCCTGATTCTCACTACTGCATGCACAGCAACAACTCAGGTAAATCCTGATGTAAGTCAGGGGGGAAATGCTCCGGAGTTGTCCGGAAAAGTCAAGAAGGCACTCTTTGTAGGCAGGGAGAGCGGTGGTGATGGCATTTCAATTAAGCATCTGAAAACACTTGGATTTGAGGTCTCAGTGATGACAGATAAAGAACTTACCGCCGCCGAAGCATTGAAATATTCTTTGGTATTTGTCAGCTCTACGGTAAACTCCGGCCGAGTTAGCAACAAATTGATTGCTTCACCGATTCCCGTCATTTATGCCGAATCTCAAAATATAGGTGATGTGGCTTTGTCGGGCAAAGAAACGGATACAGATAACGGTGATTTCACCGGGAAGACGATAACGATCAAAAACTCCGGTCATCCGATGGCTGCTGGGTTAAATGGCAATGTGGACATCTATAATCTGGACGGGAAGATCGGTTTTGTTGTGCCAAGTAAGGAGGCTGTCATTGTTGCTTCAGCTCCTGATGATGACCAAAGAGCCGTTATTTGTGCGTTTGAAAAAGGTATGAAAAACTTAAATAACGAGCCTGTACTGGCACGCCAAGTATACTTTTATTTGGTAAGCGGAGAAGAAATAAACCAAACCGACGAGGGATGGAAGCTCTTCGATGCAGCCGTAAAATGGGCGATCGGAAGCAAGTGATCCTCCATTTATTAAGATAAATTGATAGGCCACTCCGTTTTGGAGGGCCTTTTTTTGTTTTCAACAAACGGAAAGATGCAACAAACAACCTATAAAATAGAACTCCTCCCCTAATGTAAGCGCATTTAATTCGTAATAAAGTAAAGATATAAAGGAGTGCCAAATGTATCCGATGGGAATTAACAACAATTAAGGGGGAATTAGTTAAAATGAAGCGTTTTCTCGTACTGCTTATTATCTCTTTGATGACGATAACCGTAATCGCCTGCTCTTCATCGGAAACAAAACCGGAGACGAGTGTCTCGCCTAAAGTCACCGAATCCGCAGCACCTGTTGTATCGCCAGCACCTACGATGTCAGTAGCGCCAACGGAATCTTCCACGGCTTCACCGTCACCTGCCCCAAGTGCTTCTACAGTTGTTTCTGCAACGGTTGCACCAACGGAATCTTCAACAGCTACAGTAACTCCTGCATCTACAGATTCAACCAAGGCTTCTGCAACGACTGTACCTAAGGATTCTCCTAAGGCTGTCGTGTCGTCAGAACCGGCTGTTGCGAAGCCCGAGACGAAACCCGAACCAACGCCTCAACCTGACATTTCACCAAAAGGGAAAAAAGTGCTCTTTGTTGGACGGGAACAAGTTCCTGTTCCTGCGGAAGATGTTGTTATAGCTGATCGTTTAAAGGGCATGGGCTTCGTTGTTACAAGGCTTGGAGATAAAGATTTCACCGCCGATGAAACGAAAGGGTATGATTTGCTCTATTTCAGTCAAACCGTAAACTCAAAGTTCCTGAAAGATGGCGTCATGAAAGATGTGGCAATTCCCACCGTCTATGTGAAAAGTCACGGCATGTTTTATCTAGGCTTATCCTCGCTTGAGGAAGGAGCAACGGTTAAAAAAATTAAATCAATCGAAATCGTAGACAGCAAGCATAAGATAGCTGGCGGATTATCAGGCACCATTGATGTGTATAAAGAAGCCGATACCGGTTATGGAGTTAGTTATGGTGTTGTTGGCAAAGAAGCGAAAGTGATTGCAACGATCCCAGGAGATAAGTCGAAGGCTGCGCTATATTATTACGATAAAGGCTCGAAAGCTGATAACGGATACACGGTTAAAGCACGGTTATCCTTCTATTATTGGAGCAACGGCATGCAGGATAATTCCACGGATGAGGGCTGGAAGCTTTGGGATAATATCGTTCTATGGACTTTGCAAAACGGCTAATGCATATTAGCGCATTCAGATTGGGCAATTATTCTTCGAAGGAGTTGCTTAAAACCATGAAAAAATATGCAAAGAGTACCTTTGTAATCGTATCCTTGCTCACCCTTTTGACAGGCTGTGAAGGCAGTCTAGATGCAGGTGCTGTCGCTACTACGAACAAACCAGTGAATTCAAATCCAGAAAATGAATTGTTCATTTACACAGTCTGGCCTTCCTTTTATGCAAAAGAAGAAAATTTCGACAAACAGATCGGTCAATTTCTGAAAAAGAAGTTTCCAGATTTGACGATTAAGCATGTGCACTGGGATAATCCAGGCAGACAATATCAGGACTTGATTGCGGCGGGCACCATACCGGACATTATCCTCGATAATACCCGAATGAATGCACAAAGATACATTATTGATAATGATCTTCAGTATGACATCAGCGATTTGATCAAGAAGTACAACTTTGATACTAACCAATTGAATCCAGCCCATATGGCCCAGATGAGAAATATGACCCCCGATGGGAAGCTCTATGGTCTACCGTTCAACAATAATGATTTTGTGCTCTTTTATAACAAGGACATTTTCGACAAATTCGGCGTCGACTATCCGAAGGATGGTATGACTTATGATGAAGTTTATGAAATGGCTAAAAGGCTGACCCGCGTGGAGGGTGAAATCACGTATAAAGGATTTTCTCAAAACCCAGGTCATTACATGAACTACAATCAGCTTTCACTTTCGCCGCTTAGTCTAGCGGAAGACAAGGCGAGCTTGAACACACCGGAATGGAAAAAGGCAGTGGACAACTTAAGACGTTTCTATGATATTCCGGCCAATCAATTCGACACTGTTGAAACTTTCGCAACGAAAGGGAATATCGCTATGGCTGTGGCGACAGTGGACCATATCGTTTCGTTTCATGAGCAAAACAAAAACTTGAACTTCGACGTTGTTTCGGTCCCTTCTTTTAGCGATGTTCCAGATACGAGGTATCAACCGAACCTTTACGCTATGTATATCTCGAAACAATCCACCAAAAAGGATAAAGCTTTTCAAGTCATGGCTGCTATTCTCTCTGAAGAACATCAAGTCGATTTGGCAAAAGAAGGCGTCATTGT
Organism: Paenibacillus sp. LjRoot56; assembly: GCF_964253335.1. Taxonomy (NCBI): domain Bacteria; kingdom Bacillati; phylum Bacillota; class Bacilli; order Caryophanales; family Paenibacillaceae; genus Paenibacillus; species Paenibacillus sp. LjRoot56. Next base: position 148,306 of record NZ_CAXURV020000003.1, on the reverse strand, counting down.
ACCGTTGGAAACCAAAGCCGTCCAGGAAGTATTCGGACAAAACTTGCCGCAAATGAAAGGGAAGAACACGAAGGCTATTTTCCACGGCAAAACAGCTATGCCACCTGCAGCGCGGGCAACAGGCTTAACTTATATCGATGTCCCGATGCAGAATGTGTTCGAACCTTTGATTTTTAAAGAGTCCAAAGATTCGGTTACCGCACTGCGCATGATAGAAGAACAATCGACAAAAGCAATAGAAACGAGAAAGGCTGAAAAATCTACTGTTGATAAAGCTGCTAAGAAGTAATCAACCTCTTAAAGACCTATAAACATGAGTAAAAGCCCCTATAATAGATTCATAAATTCATATTAAGGTAGGGATAGTGCTTTAATGCCATTGTAAGGGAGGTGTAACTGTATTCGTCGATTGTTTCATCCTGGTACTTACTAACTGACATATGCTTGTTTCTTTGAGAATCTAAAATTAAAGGAGATCTCTATGAAAAAACTTATATCTTCGTTATTAATCGTCTTTCTGTTATCTTTCTCTTTGCTTCCATTGGCTTTTGCAGAAGGTACGGATTCGGCTTCCGCAAAATCCGCTGATGATTTTACAGATTTGAAGGATCTTCCACAGGATGTAAAAGACAAATTGAATTCACTGATTCAAAGCGGCGTATTTAATGGATTAACGGACGATACATTCGGTTTGGATGCCCAAATGAATCGTGCGCAGTTCGCCAAAGTCGCTGGCATCATTTTTAAGTTGACAATCGATGAAACGCTTACAAGCTCTAGTTTTACAGATGTTCGTTCTGATGATCCAGCAAATTCCTATGCACTTCCCTATATTGAGGCGCTGAAGAAGGCAGGACTAACAAACGGATATGACGCAGAGGGGAAAACGTACAAACCGTCTGGTGCAGTGTCCAGACAAGAACTCGCAGCGTTTCTGATCAGAGGGTTAGGCTTAGAGGAAGCTGCTAAAAACGTAACACCAGTCTCTGATAGTTCCGTAGACGTTTGGGCGAAAGGTTATGTCGCGCTTGCGCTCGAAAAGAATCTGATGACCAATCAAGAGGACGGAACGTTTGGCGGTTCGAAATCTGCTACTCGTAAAATGTTAGCGCTCGCAAGCTATGAAGCGAAGAATCTGATTGAGGCAAACGGAACAGCTGTTGAGCCGGGAACGCCAGCAACTCAGCCGGACACACCAGCTGCACCTACGGGTGACATTTCCGCTCAAGGTAAAAAAGTGCTATATGTAGGAAGGGATGCATCCAGTATCCCTGCAGAGGATGTTTCTGTTCAAGATCGTTTGAAGGCGCTTGGTTTTAGGGTTACCAATATTGTCGATAGAAAATTCACGGTTGAGAAAACGGAAGGATATGATTTGATCTATATCAGTCCAACTGTTAACTCCAAGTATCTGAAAGGCGGAGTCATGAAAGATGTCGCGATTCCGACCGTATACGGAAAAAACCACGGCATGTACTATCTCGGACTATCTTCTATTGAAGATAACGCTGAATATGCAAATGGAAAATCGATTAGCATTGTTGATAATAAGCATATTGTTGCCAGCGGACTCTCTGGTAACGTAGATGTATTTAAAGAAGCTGACCCAAAAAGGTCATATGGTTACGGTATTATGGGCAAAGAAGCAAAGGTAATTGCAACCGTTCCCGGCGACAAAACGAAAGGTACCATTTATTACTATGATAAAGGTACGAAAGCTGATAACGGATATGCCGTTAAAGCACGTATTTCCTACTTTTTCTACTCAGGGGACCCAACTGAGGTCACAGATGATGCTTGGAAGATGATGGACGCACTATTTTTATGGACATTGCAAAACGGTTAATCTCATATGTTTAAACTCCAGTTTGCGGACTGGAGTTTTTTTCTAAACCAAATATACGTTTTATGGCGTAAGCAGCACTTATGGGAGTGTGAATTTTCCGTGATCATTGAACAACAACGACAGAATACCGAAGTTCTTATTAGAGCAGAGGGCATAACCAGGGTATTCGGACGCGGCTCTACGGCCGTTCACGCTCTTAAAGGAGCTGATCTGGCGATTGCGCCACATCAATTAGTTGCTCTCAAAGGGCGTTCAGGTTCAGGCAAAACGACGTTAATGAATATGCTTGGTGCTCTTGACAGGCCAACGGAAGGCAAAGTGTATTTTCAAAATAACGAAATCAGTGAATTCTCAGAAAAGAAACGCAATGAGTTGAGACGAGTACACATGGGATTAATATTCCAATCCTTTGCGCTAATTCCCCTGATGACGGCTTACGAGAATGTGGAGTTCGGATTACGAATTGCCGGCATTCCGTCAGTACATTATAAAGACTATGCGGAAAGGGCGCTTGATTTCGTAGGGTTGAAAACGAGAATGAAACATCGACCCTATGAGTTGTCCGGTGGAGAGCAGCAGCGCGTAGCGATAGCCAGAGCGATTGCTCATAAGCCTTCATTGATTCTGGCAGACGAGCCGACAGCAGAACTGGACAGTAAGATGGGCCTTCAGGTGATGAAAGTATTCAAAGATTTGGTTCAACAGGAGGGGATGACCATCATAATGACGACTCATGATCCCTCAATCATGCGCGTTGCCGATCATGTATACACATTGGAGGATGGTCAAATTGTCAAATAAGATTAGCAAAATTTTGTTTCCGATGTTAGGCGTATGTTGCTTAGTAGGAACCTTGACAGGATGCTCTTTGCTCCCAATGGAAGAACCAGAATTGAAACCGCCGCTTGTACAACCTCTCACAGAATCATTAACACTTTTTGAAGCGAAGAAAGCTAATATAGCTAAGCAAATTACGGGAGTTGCGACGTTTGCATCCGATAAAATGGATTACTTATTTTATAAAGAATCCAGCGGTAGATTGACATCATTCAATGTGAAATTGGGAGACAAAGTCCATGCCGGCGATGTCGTAGCTTCAACGGAGACGGGCGACTTGGAAATGAAAATTCGTCTGCAGGAAATAGCGATCGAAAAAATCAAAATTTCAATGGCGCAAGTAATAGCTGATAAGGGCGGTGATGATCCTGATGTTCGTTTGAAGATGCTCGATTATGAAAGCGCCCAAATCCAGTTAAAGTCGCTGCGGAGCCAATTGGAGAGATCGACGCTTGTTGCAACAGTTGACGGCATCATAACTTACATTGAACCGATGAAACTGGGCGATCAAGTATCGGCTTACAAACAGCTAGTGACGATCTCAGACCCGAATAGTATGAAACTTGTGTATACAGCTTCCAGTCAGAATGATTTGGTCGGCGTAGAGATCAACATGGATGTCAACGTCAAAATAAAAGACAAGTCGTATGTAGGGAAAGTTGTTCAAACGCCAATGACCGCTCCGATTAGCGATAATAAAACGGTTCAAGATAAAAATTCAAAGTCTCTTTTTATTAATGTTCCGAAACTTCCAGCAGAAGTGTCGGTCGGTTCCCAAGCAGATATTACCATTGTGACGGAACAGAGAGAGAATGTGCTGGTTATTCCTAGATCGGGGCTTCGAAGCTACATGGGGCGGGACTACGTTCAGGTCATGGAAGGTGAAAGCAGGAAAGAAATAGATGTGGAGAAAGGGATTGTTGCAGCAAGAGAAGTGGAAATACGCAAAGGTATAACGGAAGGGCAGAAGATTATTCTAAATAATTAGGAGGTTAAGAGATTGGCATTATTTATCATGATCCTGCGCAAAATGATCAATAATAAATGGCTGGAGCTTAGCCTGCTATTCGGATTGGTGTTATCTGTGGCTCTTGCTAGTACAATGCCGATATATACGAATGCTATCTTGCAAAGATTATTGATTAAAGAGCTGCAGCAATTGCAAACTACCAGCAGTCAGTATCCCGGCATCTACTGGCTGTCAGCAACGATGGCGCCTGAAGATCAGAAAAAGAACGAAAAAATCTCTGAAACTGATATATTTCTGAACAAAGCAAGCAAGAACTTTGGTATCCCTGTTCAGCAACTTGTACGTGAAAGGTCAACGCAGCGATATGGTCTTACTCCGGCCGAGCCAGACAAAGTCGATGTTAACAGACAACGGTCGGCGGATCTCTCTGCGATTGATGGCATGGAGGAACACATTCGGTTGTTAGACGGACGACTACCAGAGAAAGAACCGGTGAATGGGGTTTATGAAGCGCTTGTTGTAAAGGAAGCTTTGACCGAGCTCGGCATGGTGATTAATACTGTTTTTACAATCCAAGATGAGAAGCTGAAACAACCCGTTTTCATAAAGCCTGTAGGTGTATTTGATCGTAAGGATTACGAGGATTTATTCTGGTATAACATCTCAAGTAGCTATAAGAACAGCTTTCTGATTGATTTTAATTTATTTGAAAAAGAGTTCACAGCAGGCAGCAAACTTAATCTTCAATCTAGCTATTGGTACTTGGCACTTGATTATAGCAAAATGTCGTTGGCATCCACGAACACTTTCATTAATGCCCATCGAACAATTACGACCCATATGGATCAACGTTACGAAACGCACAATATGAATGCGCCAGCCTTACAAACACTTGCTGCCTATTACGTAAAAGAAACCAATCTAAGGCTCATGCTCTGGTCATTGAATGTTCCTGTTATGCTCATGCTCGCCTTTTACTTGTATATGGTTGCAAACTTGATCACGGATCGTCAGAAAACAGAGATCGCTGTATTGCGCAGTCGCGGTGCCAGTCGATTGCAGATCATTCTCAGTTATGTTGTGGAGGGATTAGTCCTAGGTGCGATTGCGTTCTTGATTGGTCCGTATTTTGGCGCCCTTTTGACTAAATTATTAGGGGCTTCCAGCGGATTTCTGGAATTCGTACAAAGGGCCAAGCTTGAAGTTGAGGTGAATAGAGATGCTTTCTTATATGGGTTGATTGCTGTCGCAAGCTCACTTGTGATGACGTTGATTCCGGTATTCCTTGCCATGCGAGTTACGATTGTTGGGCAAAAACAGCAGTCGGCCAGGCAGGAGAAAAGATCCTTTTGGCATACGTATTTCATTGATGTCTTGTTGATTGGGGTAGCTCTTTATGGCTTGAATAATTATAAAACGCGAATAAAGGAGCTGCTGTCACTCGGCTTAAAATCCGGCGACTTGAAGGTTGATCCACTGCTTTTTCTCATTCCCGCATTGTTTATATTAGGGATGGGTCTGCTCATTCTGCGAATCTATCCTTGGTTTATGCGATTGGTATTTCAGGTTGGCAAACGATGGTGGCCTCCTTCGCTATACAGCACATTTATACAAGTTAGCCGTTCAACCATCCAATATCAATTTATTATGGTTTTTCTAATTATCACGATTGCCACAGGTTTATTCAGTGCCAGTGCAACACGCACAATCAACAAGAATACTGCGGATAAAATCCTTTATTCCGCGGGCGCCGATATTACGATGCAAATTCGTTGGGAGAATGACGCCCCTCCGGCTATTTTAACTGGGTTAATAGAAGAGTCGGAAGAGGAGGTGTCCAATTCTAAGGCGGGATCCGAAGCTCCAATAAAGACACAGTATACGGAGCCCTCATTCTTACCATTTACACAGCTAAATGGTGTGGAACACGCCGCAAAGGTTTTTAATAAAAAAGATGCGACTTTTTTGCATGGAAAGACAACAGAGAAGATTCAGCTTATGGGAATCGAAAGCAAACAATTTGGTGAAACCGCTTGGCTGCGAGATCGATTACTTGATCATCATTTCAATGACTATTTAAACTTGATCGCTCGCAACCCTTCTGCTGTTCTAATTTCGAAATCAATGGCTGAAGAATATAGCCTGAAAGCCGGCGACACCCTAACTTTAGGTTGGGATGGTGTGGAAGGAGCCCAATTTACTGTGTATGGTGTAATCGATTATTGGCCGTCGTGGAATCCAAATCCAGGGGTTAATGATACGTTAACAACTACGACAAAGACGGGCACCACCACGAAAGTTAATAAACCAAAGCTTGTAATCGGCCAACTGCCGTATATTCAGAACAATCTGGCACTAGAGCCCTATGAGGTTTGGCTGAAGCTGAAGCCAGGGGCAAGCAGCCAAACGGTTTATCAAGCCATCGTTGATCACGGCTATGAGATCGAATCTCTAAGAGATGCCAACCAGGAGCAGATCAAGTCGATCAAAGATCCTTTCCAAATGGCCATTAATGGTGTGATGACGCTTGGGTTTCTGATTTCGATTTTCATTTGTTTTTTTGGGTTCTTGTTATATTGGGTACTATCCTTATTCGCACGGACGCTGCAGTTTGGTATTTTAAGAGCGATGGGCATTTCCTTATATCAGTTAATAGGGATGCTTGCTGGCGAGCAAATCTTGGTTTCGGGTGCTGCGATCATTATCGGCATTCTGACCGGTAACGTAGCGAGTCATTTGTTCGTTCCTTTATTTGAGTTATCGTTCGATCCGAAAACGCAGGTTCCGCCATTCGAAGTTACCTTTGACCCTCGTGATCAAGTCCGGCTGTACTGGATTGTCACGGTGATGATCTCGATAGGGTTGGGCGTGCTCGGATCTTTCGTATCCCGAATTCGCATTCATCAAGCGGTTAAACTGGGGGAGGACTAATATGATTCATTGTGAAAATTTGGTTAAAATTTATAAAATGGCTGATTTGGAGGTAGTTGCTTTACAAGGTTTAGATTTGCACGTAGAGGCCGGTGAATTAATGGCGATTATCGGCAACAGCGGAAGCGGCAAATCAACCTTGTTGAATATGCTTGGGGGGCTTGATCGCCCCTCCGCAGGCAAATTAAGTGTGAATGGTAAAGATTTATTAAGCATGTCGGAGAAAGACATTGTGAGTTACAAACGAGAGACCGTTGGCTTCGTTTGGCAGAACAATGCGCGGAATTTAATTCCTTATTTGACCGCACAGGAAAATGTGGAATTGCCCATTTTACTACAGGGCAAGCGCAAGCAAGAACGGGCTAAGGAACTTCTGGAAGCAGTAGGCCTTAGCCATCGGCTAAAAAACAAATTGAATCAGCTTTCGGGTGGTGAGCAGCAGCGGGTTGCTATCGCGATAGCGCTGGCAAATCATCCGAAGCTTTTGCTTGCAGATGAGCCAACAGGCTCCGTCGATACGAATATGGCCAACCAAATTCTGGATTTGTTCCGGCATCTGACCCGGAGTCTAGGACTTACAATCGTTATTGTCACGCACGATCCGATGATTGCCAAAAAAGTGGATCGCGTAGTTGCCATTCGAGACGGGAAAACGTCGTCGGAAATCTTGAGGCGCAAATCGTTCGACCAAGAACTACTAGATGCTGAAAACGGGTTCGAAGACCAGGAAGAAGAGTCCCATGTCGAATATGCCGTGTTGGACCAAGCAGGTCGGCTGCAAATTCCTCCTGCTTACTTGGATTCTATCGGGGTGAAGAACACGAATAAAGTTCAGGTAACGTTGGAAGAGGGGAGAATCGTCCTTCTACCTCCAGCAGCAGGATGAAATAAACAACCTATAAAGATGCATAAAGGCCCCTATGGATAGTTCTCATTTTTGCCATATAGTTAGGTTATGCAACTAAATTTGAGATTGGAGAGTGGGTTGATGTGTCTAGAGATAATTCCGTGTTTTATCAAAAATGTAAGCGTTTTAGTTTTGTGAGAGGTTTTATTAATCGGGAGGTGCATGTATCGAATGAATAAACAACTTGCACTATTCTTATCTCTTTTACTCTTCTGTTACTGCTTAACGCCATTGGCTTATGCGGAGGAGGCAACATCGCAAAATGCAACAACTGCGGCGCCATCTACAGCGACTACACCTGCGAAATCGAATGCAGCAACATCTCCTTCAGCGACAGTTACTTCTGATACGTATATGGCTGACCAGCTCGTAGACTTGAAAAGCAGCTCGAAGGATGACAAGAAAAAGATTACTTCTTTGTTGAAAATGAAAGCAATCGAAACAGCATCTGAAGACTCATTCGGCTCAGAGCAAAAAATTACGCGTGCTCAACTGGCGAAAACCGTCGCCATCGTTTTAGGATTACGTATGGATACCATGATCAAAACTTCGAGTTTTACTGATATAAAATGGAACGATCCTGCGCTTCTTTATATCGAAGCTTTGAAGAACTCCGCTCTTACTTATGATGTAAAAGATACGTATAATCCTGCCGGGCAAGTGACCCGACAAGAACTCGCCATGCTGCTGATCAAGGGACTCGGTTTGGATGAGAAGGCCAAGGTTGAGACGCCTAGTAAAGACGAATCTGTTGACACTGCGTATAAGAGCTATGTTACTTATGCAATTAAACAAAAAATCATGACGAATCTGGCAGATGGTAAATTCGGCGGAAATACCCCAGTTACTAAAAAAGCATTTGCATTAGCAGCTTATGAAGCTCTGCAGCTTCACACGACAACAGCGAAGCCCGCAAAAGTTTCCATTGCTGAAGTCAAAATAATGGGGACAGGCCAAATATCCGTCAGACTTAATCGCGATGTCGATACCAACAAGGCCATCTTGAACATTACGAAATATGGTTCAGATACGGCGATGCCATCGAGTACGGAATGGGCGGATGACAATAGTAACGCCACACTCGAAATGGATACATTAACGTATGGCAAATATATAGTTGAATTATCCGGGTTGGACGCCGGCAGTATGGATAACAATAAAATCGAGTTCATCTCGGAAGTTGGATCTATCCAAAATCTAGAAATTGTTACTTCTACGGAAAAGCTGCCTAAATCAAAGGTAAGGCTCGAATTCAAAGCTACAAATCAGTATGGTGAGGAAGTTATCTTACCAGCAAGCGAATTGAATATCGCAATTGCAGGTCAGAGTCGAAAAGTTGATTTTTATCCTGGTAAAAATGCATTTTCTATTGATTTAAGTAATGAATTACTAGATAGCAAAGTAATAGTTATGCTATTAGAAAAACGCAGCTTCAAGTCAACCAGCAGAACGTTTACCGTTAGTGACTTTCCAATTGTATCGAAGATTGAGGTCGGAGATTTGAAGATCCCCGGTGGACAATTGATTTTTAAAGCTGGTGTTAGAGCTTACCTTCAATTGAAAGCTTTTGATCAAAATGGTTTTCCCGTTACAGACCCCGCTATTTTAAACATGGGAATTCAAAAGACTTTTACAGCAACAGGGAATGTAATTGTTCAATCAGGGGGGAATGATTTCGTCGACTTTGACAATGACGGTTTCCCGGAAATGCAGCTGGAAGCAAGTACGGATTTGGACGGGGACAAGGAAGTCATCGTCAATTTATACAGTGCTGGTGAGCAGGTATCTACAACGATTGCTGTAACTGCATTACGGACACCTGCATCTGTGGTAATAAAGCCTTTAGTAGAACCGGCGGCGGAAGGTGACGGCGAGAAGCTTTTCGGTTTGACCATCAAAGATTCAACGGGTTACGAGTTTACTAACGCTGAAATCGTGGAAGCTGAAACAATGGGCAGGATTTCGGTTTATGCTACAGGCGGCATCGTGTTGGAAGCAGATACACTGACACGTAAAGATCCTGTAACGGGTATAGAAAGACATGTTGCAATTAGATCGACAGACGCACAAATTCGCGTCAAAGAGGTAAAGGCTGCGGGTCCAGTCACCATTAATGTTCGATTGAATGCGCTCAATGAAGTAGTAACGCTTCCCGTCAATATTGAAATGCGCCGCAAGCCCAACTCGCTTAAACTTGATGCTGAGAGTCCCGTGAGCGTTACATTATTTAATGGGATAAAGCCCTCAACGCTAATCAGAATTTATGATCAATACGATATTGAATACAATTCGACCCTAGCTGGTTACAAAATTGAGATGAAACTCGAAAAAATCAGCGGCGATACAGGCGCGATCTCCGGAACGAGTTCTTCAGGAGGCGTGGCACTCTCTGATGCGAATCCGAAATTACTGAGAGAAATTAATCAAATAGCCAATAGAGCTATCACTGTCACTCCTGATGCAACACGGAAGGGAAGTTACCGATTGACTGCTTCATTGGTTCAAGTTGACGATAGTCAGCAAATCATAGAAACGTTGGACTCCCTTTCAGTATCACTGAATGTGGTCGACATCAAAAAAGCGGATCTGGTGTATTCGCTAGACATTGGCGATGGCTTGAGTGCGGCTGGAAAGTTACTCTATGATTGGGGAAACACAAAGAGCGTTACGGATGCAACCTACTTATTCAGCAACCCTAGCTATAATATTCCTGGCAAAGATGTCGTCGTAGTAGCCAAAGATAGCTCAGGTTACAAGGTCTCTTATAACCCCAAGGTTAAGTGGGTAGCCGTTAGCGATCCGACGATTATCGCTTTTAACAAAGATAACTTTAACAAAGGCGCGACACCCAGGTTCATCGGTATAAACGGGGGAAAAACGACTTTGAAGGTTTTCTTCGACACTCCGCTCGGACAGAAAGATCTTAGCATGGAGTACCCGATCGCTGCTGATCCATTGGACGTGTCTGATCTGAAATTTGCTAATGCCACACCTAGAGAAGTCGCAGGTGGCGCCGCATTGGCATTGAACGGTCTCTTTGTATGGGACACGAAGCTGATGGGACAAATTCAAGCCATTACCAATTACGGCAGTTTCGTGAATCAAAATTGCACGGTTAATACGACTACTTGTCTTACAGGGTATCAAGATCAGATCACACCAGTAAATAATATTCTCCAAACCAATATGTGGATCAGCGACATCGTTTACACAGAAACTGATGTGAATAAGCAGGATACGATCTCTATTGGCTCTGATTTCAGAATTTCATATGAGCGAAAAGGTGTTTCGACAAGTAATAACATTAAGCAATTTACAATAAATTTTGCTTCACAGGACCAATACAAAACATACATAATAAGCCTTAAATCTTAAAATAGCGGTCCTGTTGTCCTTGCTGGTTCATACCAGCAGGGACTTCTTTTTTTACATGACTCCTGATGTGCGGCATTTCTCCAACACGCCTTCGACAGGATTGACCTATAATCAAGATCGTATTAACTAATTCTTTGATCTTCGCATCTTTGTATACTTAACCTAAGATTGGAGGGCGAATACTTTGGCAAGAAAAAGATATGTCATCTGCGGCGTCAGTACAAGAGCGAACGGTATGTTCATCAAACACATGCTAGAAACCTTTCAGTCGCATTGTGAAGTTGTTGGATTACTGGACGCAGACCCCGGACGATTTACGAATTGTTTTAAGAAATTCCCAACGTTGAACGGATTGCCGGTTTACCTGCCCGATCAATTCGAACAAATGATCCTGGCAACGAGCCCTGATGTCGTTATTGTCGCAGGCGCGGACCATACCCACGCGGATTACATTGTGAAAGGATTGGAACACCATCTTGATGTCATTTCGGAAAAACCGATGGTCACAAGTGGGGCGGATTGCAAGCGTGTTCTTGATGCGCAGAACAATAGCAGGGGAAAGCTGTATGTGACATTTAATTACCGCTACGCTCCGATTCACACGAGAATTAAGGAGTTGATTCTTGAAGGTAGAGTCGGGAGAGTCACTTCGGTCGATTTAAATTGGTATCTTGATACGTATCATGGTGCCAGTTATTTTAAAAGATGGAATCGTAAACGAGGTAATTCCGGTGGATTATCAGTACATAAAAGCACCCACCATATTGATCTTGTCAATTGGTGGATTGATCAAAAGCCCGTGGAGGCCTTTGCCTACGGAGCATTGAATTATTTCGGTCCAGAGGGCGAGCTCAACCCACGCAAAGAAGATGGCAGGTATTGCGGTACATGCCAAGTCAAACAGAATTGCGCTTATTTCATGCGATGGTCTACTCGGAGCAAAGAGGTTGTGCCTGAAGATGATCATTTGACAAATATGGTTGTTGAACCAGGCAGTAACATAGGCTACCGTGCGGACAGCTGTATATTCGATTCGGACATCGATATTGAGGATACTTATGTCGCAGCCATTAAGTATAACAAGGGTGCTATGATGAGCTATTCCGTTAACTTTTCGCTGCCTTATGAAGGATATCGACTGGCTATTAACGGAACAAAGGGGAGAATTGAAACGCAAGATATCCTCTCCAAGCGGGCAACGAATCAGGTGCCTGAACAAACCATTGATTATTTTCCACTCTTTGGTGGGAAAGAAACGATCCATGTGGTACCTCGGCAAGGCGGGCATGGAGGCGGGGATCCTCTCATTTTGGAAGATTTGTTCTTAGGAGCAGATCCTCTCCGTCCCTATGAGATTATGGCAGGAGCGGAAGCGGGAGCTGCTTCTGTGTTGACAGGCGAAGCCATATGGAAGTCCGTACAAACAGGCATGCCTGTACGTATTGCCGATCTGTTAACTTCATCGAATTAGGTAGTAGGAAAAGGGGGAGCTTAATGCTGTGTATGAGAAATTAGAGAATGTGGGAATCGCCCATTTTGATGTAAAAAGCCAGCTTCCTCGCTGGGTTTACGAATCCGCAATGAGGGCAGCAGAGAAGGGTGTAGAGGCGCGCTCGGCCATTACGAATAAGACAGAACTTAAGCTGAGGCAGCAAGACATCCGTATTGGTATTGAACGCTGCATCGGCGGTATGCCTCCCTCAGATACTCCGTTAAATCCGAAAATTACTGGAACGGTAATAGGGAACGGTTTCCGTGTTGAAAAGATCATTTTCGAACCAAGGCCACATGTCTATGCGACTGCCAATTTATATATACCTGATGGGGTAACAGACCCTCGTGGAGCAGTGCTTCTTCTATGTGGTCATCGCGAACAAGCTAAACATTGTGACGAATATCAAACGGTTTGCCATTATATGGTTCATGCGGGTCTTGTCGTCATGTCGTTAGATCCCGTTGGTCAGGGAGAGCGGTTCGGATTTTATGATCCTGAAACGAAATTGGCCCCGATGACCAGCGTTACTGAGCATGAAAATGTCGGACGGCAGTGTATGCCGTTAGGGGATAGCTTAGCCCGTTACATGCTACATGACGCCGTGAGGGCGATCGATTATTTATGCACCCGGCCGGAGGTTGATCCGAATCGTATAGGTGTGACAGGGCATTCAGGTGGCGGAACGCAGACTTCGCTTGTTATGATGTACGATCATCGTATTGCCGCAGCGGCACCAGGCGGATTTATTATGAACCGACACTACTTTCTGCTGACTGGCAAAGCCCAGGATGCTGAACAGAAATGGCCTGGTTTCTCAGCACTCGGTTTTGACCATGAAGACATTGTTTTGGCGATGGCACCAAAGCCTGTGCGTATTCTTGCTACGACGTATGACTCCGTCCCTATAGAAGGTCCAAGGCATACTGTAGCTATCAACCGGAGATTTTGGGAGATGTACGGCAGAAGTGAAGATCTTGACATTTTCGAGGATGAGAATGTTCATCGTTTTACGATTCCTTTGGCACGTGCGGCGGCACAGTTTTTCTCCAAACATTTGCTTGGACGCACAGTTGAAAATAGTACAGAAGACATTAAATTAATTCCTTCTCAGCAGCTATGGTGCACACAAAGCGGGCAGGTCATCGGTGAGCTTACGCATGCTCAAAGTACACACGGTGAAAATATAGGGCGGCTAGCGATATTTGAGCGATCACGTGAGGCATTGAAGGAAGACGAGCGCAAAAAGCAAGCGATCGAATGGCTTCGAAAACGTGTGTTTTCGGGAAGAGAGCAGTGCGAGCTGAACCCACGTCCTTCTGGTGGAGGAGAAGTAGCGAATATGTGGATAATCCGCAAAATCTGGTGGAGTCAGACAGGATTATTAAATCATGGTTTGCAATTTTTTGATTCGAAGCTTGCGGGTACTAAACTCCCGGTAACTATCGCCATTTGGGATGGCGGATCAAGTCAACTCCAAACGCATGCCAAGTGGATTGAACAAACGACCGCTTCCGGCCGACTGGCGATGGTACTCAATCCAACAGGGATTGGGCCGCTTCTTCCGCATCTGAATTCACCGACGGATAAACCGTTCAAACGATTCGGGATGATGGACAGATATACTGACGAATTGATGTGGTTGGGCGATAGCATGGCCGCACTGCGAACTTATGATGTGTTGCGAGCCGTGGAGCTTGCTTGTGAATCTACCAATATCGATCCTTCGGACATTCGATTGTATGGAAATGGCCGATATGCGATTTACGCCGGATTGGCTGCTTTGCTTGATGAACGAATCCGCCATGTTAGCATGGAAAACCGAATGTCTAGCATCTCTGATTGGATCAAGGAACCTTTTTACGATGAAACGGATTCCTTAAGCTTTATTTTACCCGGCATGCTCCGATACTTTGATCTCTCTGATATGGATAATTGGCTTAACAAAGAAGGCAAACTTACCATCCCTGAACTGAAAGTATGATGAGCCTATATAAATCAAATACCACCCAATGAAAGCGCTGTAATTTTCCATTAAAGTAAGATTAATGAAAGTTACACGCAAGCACAACTCTAAGGAGGTTCAAAGAAGTATGAAAAAGTATCTTAAAGCATCCTTGTTGATCGTGACAGCAATCACTGTAATTGCAGGCTGTGAATCGGAGCCTACAGCACAACAATCTCCGAGTGTAGACACCGCAAAGAAAGCACCAGATAACGAAATTTTCATTTATACGGTGTACCCAGCTTTCTACGCAAAAGAAGAAAATTACGAGAAGCAAATCGGGCAGTACCTGAAGAAAAAGTTTCCTGATCTCTCCTTTAAACATGTTCATTGGGATAATCCTGGCAGACAGTATAAGGATCTGATCGCAGCTGGCACGATTCCCGACATTATTATCGAAAATTCGAGCGGCAACTTTGAAAAGAGCATTATTCAGAATGATCTCCAATACGATATGACTGACTTGATCAAAAAATATAATTTTGATACGACCAAATTAAACCCAGCGGCCATGGCGAAAATGAAAAATAAGACGCCAGAAGGAAAAATATACGGGTTGCCATATCAATTAAGCGATTTCGTGCTTTTCTACAACAAGGATATTTTTGATAAATTCGGAGTTGATTATCCCAAAGATGGCATGACCTATGATGAAGTTTACGAATTGGCTAAAAAACTGACACGTGTAGAAGGCGAAAATACGTATAAGGGCTATCAGCAGCATCCCGGTTTGTATATGACGTATAATCAACTAGGGTTATCACCGTTTAGTTTGACGGAGGACAAGGCCGTACTGGCAACAGATGGATGGAAGAAGGAAGTTGACAACCTAAGACGCTTCTACGAAATTCCAGCCAATCAATTTACTTCCGTTGACGATTTCCCTAAAGGGAAAATGGCGATGAGTGTGCACGTTTCCGAGAAAATTGTGCAGTGGTATGAGCAAAATAAAAACCTGAATTTTGATATCGCCGCCATGCCGTCTTTCTCCGATGCTCCTAATACGAAAGCGCAGCCTAATATGTATGCGGCATTTATTACGAAGCAATCCACGAAGAAGGACCAGGCGTTCCAAGTTATCCAATACATGCTTTCCGAAGAGATGCAGGTCAATTTAGCCAAAGAAGGCATTATCGGCTCGCTGCAAACCCCAGCGGTTCAAGAAGCGTTTGGGAAAAACCTGCCGCAAATGCAGGGTAAACATGTTCAGTCGATCTTCTATGGTCAAAATGCGATGCCTCCAGCAGCACGTGCGAGCGGCTTAACCTATGTTGATGTGCCGCTCCATAATGTATTCTCTCCTTTGATTTTTGGAGAATCCAAAGATTCGATGACCGCGCTGCGGATGATTGAAGAACAAACAACCAAAGGTATTCAAACAGAGAAAGCTAGCAAATAAATGAAGATTGTTGAAACTCCAGTTTGAGGACTGGAGTTTTTTCTTGAAGCTGCGAGGAGGAAGAATCACGAATGATGAACGTATCCCAATTGCAACAAAGATTTACTCAGGCGGATCCGCGTTTCGGACCGGTCCCCTTCTGGTGGTGGAGTGCGGAAGAAGTAACGCCAGAGCGGATTCGCTGGCAGATGAAAAAGTTTCGCGACGGAGGGCTGCGCAACATCGGCATTATTAATTTAGCACCTACAGGACCCCAGTACGGTTCGGTGAGCGATCTTCCAGTGTATGCTAGCGAAGAATGGTGGTCCATGTTCGAAGTAGCCTTGCGTGAAGCGGAGCGATTGGGCATGTTCCTGTGGTTTTACGATCAAATTGGATTCTCTGGATCCAACATGCCGTCTCGTATCGTTACGGAGCAGCCGGATAAGGCTGGATATCAATTATGTCGTTTCACCCCTGGCGAGGAGATGCCCAAATTATCGGAAGTTCTGTACGAGACCAATGAGTATGTTTATGCTGCAGTACGTCAAGGCTTCAATTGGCTCGACCCTCTTGCAACTGGACAATTAATTGACAGGATTCACGGTGAAATGGAGCGACGTTTCCCCAAAGATCTCGGCAGGACGATAGTGGGAAGCTTCCAGGATGAACTTCCCCCGCTTCCACTGTGGACACCTGAGTTGACGTCTCGTTACAAGGAAAGATTTAAGGAAGATTTAACGCCTCTATTACCGGCATTGTTCGACCAACTACCTGGATATGAACAAGTGCGTCGCCGTGTATACCGTCTTGCTGCTGAACTTGCGGAACAATCCTTCTTTATTCCACTCGGCGAATGGCACCGACAGCGCGGAATGCTGATTTGCTGCGATCAGGCAGGACCAGCGAGAAGAGCCGATCCGCATGGGGCACAGCGGCTTTATTTGGATTATTTCAGGACACATCGATGGTATAACGCTTCGGGAAGCGACATGGATGGGGAGATTAAGCCGCATTCGTCAATGACGCATTTGCATGGCGGTTCACGCGTATTCTTAGAAGCCTTCCATTCCAGTGGATGGGGAGGAACATTGGAAGAAACCATGCATTGGTTGATACCCTGGTTTCAAGCGGGAGCAACGGTCTATAGTCCTCATGCCGTATATTATAGCACCAGGGGCGGTTGGTGGGAGTGGGCTCCGCCCGATACCGGATGGCGTCAGCCTTATTTCGAGCATTATCCGGTTTTTGCCGATACAATCAGCCGTGTTTGTTATTTATTGAGCGAGGGTACGCATATCTGCGATGTAGCTGTGCACTATCCGTCTTATGCCATATGTGGACATTTGTCTTTGGCGGATGGGAAACCAAATGAGCATCCGATGGGTGTATCGAACCGTGATCCAAACCCCTCTGTAGCCCATATCCAAAACGTCTATAAGAAATTAACAGGCAGCTGGAGCCGCAGAGATCATAAACAGCCAGGTGCGCTAAGAAAAGCTCAAATGGATTTCGATATTGCGGATGATAGCGCCTTGCAGAAAGCATCATCAGAAAATGGCAAACTTAAAATCGCGGATGAGCGTTTTTCTGTTTTGCTTTTGTGCGGAACAACCGTCATGGAAGAAGAAGCACGCATCCGAACCGAAGCTTGGTTGGACAATGGCGGTTTCGTGATTGCTGTAGCTGTACCCGAAGATGAGCAGGATCTGACTGGCGCTATCTATGTTGATTCAGCAGAAGATGCTGTTGCACTCATGGAAACACGTATTCCGAAAAGGGTGGTGGGTCCGGGTGAATCCTTGCATCGTAGAATCAATGATGCCGATATCTTCTTATTGCTCCCAGAGAACGGCGCTTTGTTAAACATGCATCAACCTGCTTGTCCAGATACCGTTTTACCAGGCACTGCCGTTTACCGATTAAAGACGGATCATGAGCCCCAGCTTTGGGATCCGGTTAATGGATCGATGGAATCGATTCCGTATAAACGAGAAGGCGAATGGATTGAAGTTCACGCACCATTTACTTCATGGCCTGCTGCATTGATCGTATGCACAAAGACGTTAGCAGCTGTTGCAACTACGATAAGTACACCTGAAAACTCCCTAGTTCATCCTTTTCCTGCACGAATCGGTCCGTTGAAAATGTGGGGGAGCAGGTTAAAGTTAGCATCCAACGATTGGCGTATTCAAGTGGTGCCAACCTTAGACAATCGATATGGAGACTTTGATTTGCACGGGGAAAATAAAGGGCTTCTGTCAATCGAACGTCGCATGATGAATGTGCGCGTAGAGACGGAAGAAACAGAGGGGGAACAGGCTGATTGGCATAAACCGGGGTTAGATGAATCCAATTGGCTGCCGAGATTATGGAGCGAGTCCGCTTATTGGCAGGTTTGCTATGGAGAAGTGTACGACGAACTACGTTCAGTTCAGAAGGTATACAGCAACGTGTTTGGCGATCTATCCATGCGTTCTTGGGCGGGGAGAATGGGGCGGGTTCCTCGGCGATTTCTGAATCTAGGTGTATTGAAAAAAAGAGAGTATGTTTGGGCAAAGACATGTGTGATCGCGCCATCGGAAGGACGCTATTGGATTCGATCGGAAAGTAACTCCAACATCACGGGACGTGTCAATGATATAGAGATTATTTGGAGCGGGGGGCCCGAGGAGCAGACGGCATGGATTGAATTGAAGGAAGGGAGCAATGAGCTGCTTCTAAGGGCTCAAGCTATTGGCAACGGTGTCATAAGGGCAAGCATTGAAGTTAACACGATCGCGCGTCAGCCGCTTCCGAAATGGCTATTTACCCAGAATCCTAACTTACAATCTAGTTTGATAAATTGCATCGAAAGTAGGCATGATCAATCCTTCCGGCGGGTTCGAATCGTGTTTGCAGCTCGAGGGAGAGCTGTGCTTTATGTGAACGGAGTCAATGTGACAGAGCACGGGGATTTCAATCCTTATATCAGACAAGGTCAGGAAGAAGTCGATGTAACGGCTCTGTGGCAATTGGGCAGGAATGAAATCAGAGTTGCTTTGCCCGAAGGGAAAGGAGAAGTGTTTGTTGACGGTGTCATCGAACTGCAGAATGGTGAATTAGTCTCTTTCTTTACCGGGGATCATTGGGCCGACGAACAAGGTGGTGTTCCGGGTATCCATCATTTCTCTGTTCTTCAATTTGCTGAAACGGAGTCACTATGGATTTCCCCGAGACCTCATCCGCTTCCGATGGTAGGCTGGCTTATGCCTGAATCCGTTCCTGAGCAGATACCGCTTCCTTTCTCTTCGGATCCCTCAAGTAACGGAAAGCCTGTTTGGCTGCGTTTTCCGCTGCCCGTAGGAGCGAATAGCATGCGGATCGAATGCGTAGGGGAGAAGCGTGTCTGGATTAACGGTTCAGAAGTCGAAGTAAACGGAAGCCATATAGCGTTTAAGGCACAGCAAGCTGGTTCCTTGGCAGCAGTTAGAATAAACCCTGATGGACCATTCACGGAAGCTGCCGTTCTTCTGGCGCCAATCCGCTTCGAGACTGAACCTGTGCAAGGAATTTTAGGTGATTGGCGAACTTCGCTTTGTCTGCCACATCATAGCGGAGCAGTGGAATACGAAACGGAAATTGAGAGTTCCGCTCTCGTCGATGCCGAACTTGATTTAGGACATGTCAGAGGAACCGCAGAAGTTTGGGCGGACGACGTGCCATTAGGCGTAAGGCTATGGAGGCCATATCGGTTCAAACTGCCAATCCAACCTGCTGGCAAACATCGGCTGAGAATCAGAGTGACGAACACACTTGGTACTCACTACGAAATCGGAAAGCCAACAAGTCTGGTAGGAGGGAATCCTGACATCACCTACTGGAACCGAGAGCGGAGCGAGGAAGAAGCAGGTTGGCAGGAATGGTTCCCTACGGGGGGATTATATGGGCCTGTCGAGATCATCTTCGCAGACGAATAGGCCAGATTGACTTGGATATTTGATGATTTATGGTAAAGACAATAAAGCCGGTATTACGTAAGTTAACGTGTACCGGCTTATTTGTAAAAGAGTAAACAACCTATAATCATGGAATTAATGCCCTATGAAGGTGGTGTTATTTTAGGATACATTTTAGACAAAACATCGAAAAAATTGCCATAGGAATCTTTCACTTACATGAAAATGCAAGCGCTACCAAAAATGCTGTCGAGAAAGGGGGAATTATTGGAATTCATATATCGTGCAACTCACTTGAAGGTTTGACTAAAACCTATTTTTTCACATTCGGAGGTGTATAAATTTGCGTAATCAGTTACAACGAATCCTTTGCTTAACACTGTTATTGATCGTGCTTATAGGAGGCGGAATGCCAGGGTACTCCGTTCCTACAGTTGCAGCAGACTCAGTAGTTGCTCCTACAACTTTATTGGACAAAGATTTCTCAAACGCGGCAGAAGGACAATCGGCGGCGCAGCTTGGGTTCGATTATTCCACACTTCCTTCTGGTGCCACGAGCAGCGCAGTCGTTGAGGTTGAGCCCGTAACCAGCCAAAAAGCGATGCATCTTAAGGTAAACGGTGCAGGTACTAGCCAGTTCCTGATCAATAAAACGTTTAGCGAATCCAAAAACGGTACCGTTACAGCAGAAATAACTTTTCTGCAGCCAGGTACTTCCAAAGCCAAAGATCAACTTATTTACCTCACGAATGGGGCAGGCACTAAATCGCTGGTCATTGCGGGATTGGACCCTTCGAAAGGTGTGGTTTACTGGCCTGATACAGCGCCAGTCGATCTGAAAACAGCCTATCAATTAAATACCTGGCACACCATTAAAGTTGAACTTAATACATTGACGAAGCGATTTAACATGTGGTTTGACGGGACGCTTATTTCAGCTAGAAAAAATACAAACGATGCCATTGATGTTAAAAAGATATCCATCGGCACCCCGGCAGGCAATGGCGAGCTTTATGTACGAAGCATCAAAGTAACGCATACAGTCCCGAATTATTTACCTGCAAAGCCTACAATCGCTTATTGGGTTGGGCGGGATAAATCCATTGCGATGTGGATTGAACCGGATGCTTGGGCTTCTAAGTATAGTATTAAAATAAAGGAGAAAGCGGAAGATCCGTGGTATACGACAGCCACTTACACGTCTATTCCAACGTCAATTCCACCTTATGCGTCTCCTTCAGCGAGTAAAATTTGGGATCCTGTGACCAATACGGCTGTTGCTTTAACCAATGGTATGACATACATCGTAGGTGTAGCGGTTATTACCAGAGATGAAACAGCAAAAATTGATTATGAGGGTGAGATTTCCGAATTTACGGCAACCCCCTATGCGGTCACACCGATCGAAACACCTGACACGAACGTGATTGGTACCGTTACGGCATACAACAATTATAACGCGAACAGGTGGTCGATCAATTCCGGACTTCATGTGGGTGAAGAGCCTTTTGCAGACCGAACGGCTGTCCTCAAGATAACCACGATTCCCGATAAATACATCAACATGGACTGGATCAAAACGCATGCAGACACTATGAAATATACGGGAGCAGCAACGGGGATGCAGATTGCTACTTTCCCTGTTCGCGATAGAGCATCGGTTTTCGTGGCTATGGACCAAAGAGAAACACCGCCAGAATGGCTATCGTCTTCATCAGGATGGATAGATACCGGCGATACCATACAATTAGCCGATACAGCACTGACGTATTCATTTAAAATTTACGAAAAGAAATTTGCCTCCGGTGAAACGGTTACGATGGGCCTCAATCAGGCAACCGATTATAATGCAGGCAAAAACGCAGGTTACTTCGTAATGGCTGAGCGGGTTCCGACCGGATTGAAAGCGGATCCATTTGTAAATTGGACGAATAGTTCCACTTACACATTGAACGGTTCTTTAAAAGAAGCTGGTGTTACTTTGGCAGTCTATAACAATCAATCGCTTGTTCAGGAAAGTGTGATTGCACAAACGGAATTTTCTTTGGATGTTGCGCTGACCCCTGGTGTTAATCACATTGAATTAATCGCAAGAAGAGCTGGCAGTTCTTACTCTGATCACATTTCTGGAATTGTTCATCTAGATTCGGATGCTCCTGATCTACAAATGGTTGTTCCACCAACAAGTGTCAAAGACTTTCTGTTCAATGTGCAAGGAAGTGTTGATGAGGAATCGCAAATAACGATCAAGAACAATGGAACTTCCGTTGCAGATTCCGTCTACACGCCAAGTAACACGCCATTTACCTATCCAGTGCAGTTGGCAGAAGGATTGAACCAGATTGAGATCTCCGCAATGGACGCTGCCGGTAATGAGAGTAAGAAAAGTTTCGCGATCGAATACACGTTCTGGGCAGGGAAGCCTGAATTTTACAATTTAAACGAAATTCAGATCACAACGTTAGTCTCATCAACAGATATGATTGCGCAGAAGCAAATCACAAATACTACGCAGAATCCGAAGTCAATTACCCTGTTTGTCGTAATGCTTGATTCGAACAAGAAAATGGTGGATTTTTCGACACTAATTGAAGAATTGGGTCCTGGGGAAACGAAAACGTTGAGCACCGGTTTTTTACTTCCTACAAATGTGAGCGGCTACAGTTTAAAAGCATTTATATGGGACAGCTTGGATGGGATGAAGCCGTTATCGGATGAATCGATCATTCAATAGCATACGGAGCATTGCGGTGAAGCAAGCTTTGTAAAAAGTAAAACTCTAAGGAGGTTAAACCATGAAGAAAGCCCTAAGCATAGGGATGTGTCTTTTGCTTGGATTAAACGTATTCCCGCTCATCATACATGCTGAATCTTCAACGACAGCTTCATCGGCACAATTAACACCGGTACTTTCGAATCCAACCGGATTAACGGCTGTTTCAGGCGATAATCGAGTTGGTTTATCTTGGAATTCAGTAACAGGAGCTATTTCGTACAAGATAAAACGGAGTTCGGTAAACGGTGGACCTTATGAAACAATCGCAAGCAATGTTTCGAATATAACCTATACGGATACTACAGCTATGAACGGCACGGTTTACTATTATGTCGTGACAGCAGTCGGTTCAACGCTAGAGAGTATGATCTCGAATCAGACTAAAGCTCTTCCGTATATTTCCATTCCGGGTGCACCTGCGGTGCCGGCGGATTT
Source organism: Paenibacillus sp. LjRoot56 (assembly GCF_964253335.1). Taxonomy (NCBI): domain Bacteria; kingdom Bacillati; phylum Bacillota; class Bacilli; order Caryophanales; family Paenibacillaceae; genus Paenibacillus; species Paenibacillus sp. LjRoot56. The sequence continues at coordinate 125,416 of NZ_CAXURV020000003.1, read as the reverse complement.
CTCAGCCACAGCAAACGACGGAAGTGTAGAATTATCATGGTCGTCAGTGCTAGGAGCGGGTTCTTACAACATAAAAAGAAGTGAAACGAGCGGCGGACCCTATACGATTGTAAACAGTAATCAAACTTCAACAACGTACAGGGATTCTAGCGTTACTAACGGAAAGCAATATTATTATGTCGTGTCTGCTGTCAATACGAACGGTGAGAGTCAAAATACGGAAGAAATGATTGTAGCGCCAGCTAGAGTTGTTACGGTAGCACAGGATGGCAGCGGTGATTTCACCAACATTACGGACGCGCTTGCAACTATACCAGCTAACAATAATGCTCGTACGGTCATTTATGTCAAAAAGGGGACCTATCGGGAACGATCAATTGTAACTGCTCCTTATGTAAGCCTTGTAGGGGCTGGGCAGGATGAGACGAAAATTGTTTACGACCTTTCAAACGCAGATATGCCTAATCAAGCTGTCAATGGAGCAACGGTAGCTGTAAGCGGCGACAATTTTACTGCTGCTAATCTGACGATTGAAAATGATTCCAAGCCGAGCGATGGTCAGGCATTGGCCTTATCCGTTAATGCGGACAAAGCTGTGTTTGAGAACGTTAAGCTTGTCGGTTATCAGGATACATTGTACGCGGGTATCCGGACGGCTAGTCCAAGACTTGGAAGACAGTATTATCACAACAGTGAGATTAGGGGACGTACAGACTTTATTTATGGTCCAGCCAGCGCAGCCGTGTTCGATCATGTCGATGCGGTCAGTATCAATGCAGGGGACTCGGGCGGTTATGTAACGGCTGCTGCAACAAAAAATGAAACCGACCCTGGCCTAGTGTTCATTAATTCAAGGCTGTTGAGAGATAGCTCCACAAATGGCCTTCACTATCTAGGCCGTCCGTGGCAGGATAAACCGTCGACGCGTTACATTAACACCTGGATGGATAGTCATATCCATACGGAAGGCTGGACACCTATGCAAGTTCCGCCTTACTTCTACGGCGAATATAACAGCAGTGGTCCAGGTGCAAGTCCAGAAACTCGGATCATGGGAACTCAAATGACAGCGGAGGAATCCAGCGCATTGACGATTCCACGTATGTTTGACGGATGGGATCCGAGTAAAGCAGTAATTATTCCCAAAATGTTCCCCTCCATTACACCTGCAGTTGCTCCTGCGCTGCCGGACGGACTTAACGGTGCTTATACGAAACCGGTTGTCGTTTATATGGAAGAAGACGGTGGGCTTCCAGAAGAAAATCGGGTTGAGTATCGTATCAACGGTGGAAATTGGACGGCATATACGGCTGAATTCGAAGTCGGTCAAACCGGAAAGAATCTAATCGAATATCGGTATGTTGACAAAGGAGGTAATGCAAGTGCAGTTAAGAATGTAAACGTTGAAATCGATCCAACAGCTGCAACGAGAGTACCTGCTTTCCCCGGGGCTGAAGGAGCGGCCATGTATGCCAAAGGTGGCCGTGGTGGACAGGTTTATGAGGTAACGAATCTATTGGATTATGACACGACGAAGGGCGAAGCCGCAATACCGGGATCTTTGCGCGACGCCGTGAGCATGGGAAATCGGACGGTTGTGTTTCGAATATCCGGTACAATTAATCTAAAGAGAGGATTGGATATTACGTCTGGGAATCTGACGATTGCAGGACAAACAGCGCCTGGAGACGGGATTGCGATTAGCGGATATATGGTCAAGTTTGGAAATAACGATGTAGGAACAGATTTGATTATTCGCTATCTTCGTTTTCGAAATGGCATTAACGTGTTAAGTGATTCGGCTGATATTGCGGGCAACAATATTATTGTCGACCACTGCTCCTTCAGCTGGAGCTCAGATGAGACGTTCACTGTGAAAAATCGTAAAAATTTTACAGTCCAGTGGAGCATCATTAGTGACAGCCTGAATCAATCGATTCACGGTAAGGGGGCACATGGCTACGGGGGAATATGGGGAGGAACGAATGCAACCTACCATCATAATCTGATTGCCAATCATAACAGCAGAAACCCGCGTTTCGACCGGCAAACCGATCCGGACAATTATCCGACGAAAATAGACTATCGGAATAATGTTGTTTATAACTGGGGGGCTAACTCTGCGTACGGCGGCGAGCAGGCAACGGGCATCAACATGATCAACAATTACTACAAACCGGGCCCAAGTACGTTTGATAACGTAAAAAGCCGAATTGTCGCCCCGTCCGGCGCAAGCTTTAGCGGTACCTGGTATATTGACGGCAACTTCATTGAAGGCGCAGCCGATGTTTCAGCCAATAACTGGGTGACGAACAGCAAGGGTTCATGGAAAGCCATCCATCCAGAAGGACCTTTGCTCCGCAAGTATGAGCCAATGGTGATACCGGACGCAGCGGATCCTATCGGCGGTCCCGTAACGACTGACACTGCACAAGTCGCCTATGAGAAGGTACTGCAAGGCGCTGGTGCCTCATTGCCTAAAAGGGATTCTTTGGATGCTCGTATTCTAAATGATGTCAGAAATGGGTCCGGTAGAATTACCAATACGATCCAAAGCGATGGAGGACTGCCTGAATTATATTCAGCATCTGCTCCGCAGGACAACGATCACGACGGGATACCGGATGCTTGGGAAACAGCCAATGCACTAAATCCGAATGATCAATCAGACGGAAAAGGCATCGCTGCCAACGGGTACACCTATTTGGAAAACTATATCAATTCCCTCGTGGTTTCGGTTTCCGATAACCCAACAATTACGACAACAAGCCCTATGCACCAAGCATCGTTTCAAGTTGGAACTCCAATTTCAATTACCGCCAATGCAACGGATAATGAGGGAATTGCGAAGGTTAAGTTTTATACCGGTGATCAGGAGCTTGGTGAAGACCTAACAGCGCCTTATTCCTTCAACTGGGAAAATGCACCGAAAGGTGAGCATTACATTTACTCAAAAGCCATTGACAACGCAGGTTATATGACTTTATCCGCAGTAAGCATCATTTATGTAAATGGACCTACTAACGTTGCTCCTTGGACATCACAAGATATTGGCCCAGTAGCAATCGCAGGTAGCGCGAGCTTGGAAGGAACGACATACACAGTGAAAGGTTCCGGTGAAGTGAGAAATGGTTCGGATTCTTTCCATTATGTGTACCAGCCTGTTCACGGAAACTTTGAGATGCTCGCCTATGTCAACTTTGATTCTGAAATCGATGATGCGGCTAAGGCTGGTTTGATGATACGCGGTAGTTTAGCAGCTAATTCACCCGCAGCAGCTGTTGTCTTAGCGCCAGAATCGGATGAAACCATTGATACGAGCGGAAGAAAAGCACTCTTTATGAATCGTACCAATACGGGAGGAAGCTATAGCACCAATAGTGTGACATCAAGCACGCTCAAAGCACCTTTCTGGTTGAAAATTGTAAGAAATGAAAATGTTGTTTCCGGTTTTGTGTCTACGGACAAAAATAGTTGGGCGCTGGTAGACTCTGCAGATGTCACATTACCGGATGAAGTCTTCGTCGGTATGGCAGTTGACGCAGGGAAAGCAACGAGCAATTCTGATTATTTAACAGCTGCAACATTCTCAGATGTGAGTTTTCAGCGATCACCCGGATTTACTGTGAAAAACCCAGTAAGTGAAACCGTTAATATTCCTGCTTACACCGTTGAGGGAACGATGATCGATGGAGCCAAATTGACGATAACGAATAATGGCTCAACCGTCGTAGACGCTGTAAATACAGATGCCGGAACGGACTTTGAGCACAAGATTCAGCTTAGCGATGGTGTTAACATCATCACAATCTCAGCAAGTAGCGACACCCTGGGTGATGTAATAAATACCAAAACAATCACAGTAACTTACAACAAATCCGCGGTAGTCATTGTAAGTGAAATGCCTGCGACGGTCAATGCTCCTAATTTTAACTTATTGGCGAGCATAAGCAGAAACGCCAGTGTTACGGTCAAAATGAATGGAACTACGGTGTTGGAACAAGCTGCTACACCGGCAAACGAACCATTCAACGTTCCGTTAATCTTACAGGAGGGTTCGAACGAAATCGTCATTTATGCTGTTGATGAGTATGGGATAGATGCGACAAATACGTACGCTATAACCTATGTTCAAGATTGGGGCAGCGGACTGTTCGATTTCTCCGGATTGGCATTTCATGATTTGAGCGGAAACGCGCTTTCCAGTTTAGAAGGTTCTCAGGATACGATGGTGACTGTAAACATCCATAACAATTCCAAAGTAGCCCAAAACGGTGTATTTGTCATCGCGCTATATGATCCACTAGACCGGAAGGTAAAATACGCTTTCGTCAAACAGCTGGTTCCCGGAGAAGGGGATAAACAAATCAAGGCGATAGTGAATATGCCAAAGGATGTCACTGGTTACAAAGTAAAGGTATTTGCACTAAATAAAATATCCGATAGCACGCCAATTTCCAACACCATCATAAGTCCTTAAAAGGGGGGGAAACGATTGAGAAGATGGTCAATAATCATACTGTCGTTCCTGTTGTGCTTTGGAATGATGGCTCCACTCGCGATGGCTTCATCTTTGACGGTAAGCGCATCGTTTGACAACGTCACCCGAACCGCAACGATTTCAGGCCAATTAGGCTCAGAAGAAGGGCGCATCATAAGTGTTCAAGTAAGAAACCCATTGAATCAAATTGATTATTTGAATCAAAGCATTAGCGGTCTAGACGGAACTTACCAGTTTATCTATAAAATCAGTCAAGAAGTTACGGGAACGTATCAAGTAAACGTAGGCGGCCAGAATGCCGACTCGCTTGCTACTGCCACATTTACGGTTGAACCGTCTATCGTGGAGCTTGAGACAAAAGTGTCGCCCGAGCAGCCTGACGGCAAAGAGGGTTGGTACTTACATCCTGTGACAGTTACCATCGAGGCTACGAACGGAATGCCAGAAAACAATGTGATCCAATACCGCATTAATCAAGGGCAGTGGAAAACATACACTACAGCGATTGATGTGAAGACAGATGGAATGCATACGATTGAATATCGAAGCGTTGATCAGCAAGGAATTCCTGGCAACGTAAAATCAACGATTATTAAATTGGATTCTAAAGCACCGGTTACCACCGCAAAAGCAAGTCCGATTGATGGAATGAACGGTTGGTATACGTCGAACCCGACAGTGAACCTCATGGCATCGGATAACATTTCCGTTACACAAATAGTGTATCGTATCGATGGTTCTGAGTGGTCATCTTACTCTCAGCCAGTTACATTGTCCGTATATGGCATCCATACGCTTGAGTACAAGAGTATGGATCAAGCAGGAAATGAAGAAGCCGTAAAATCATTGTCGCTGAAATTAGATAATGTGGCTCCAAAACTAAGTGTCGCGTTGGATAAAACTACGTTATGGCCAGCGAATAAAAAGCTGGTTACCGTTACAGCCAATGTTTATGCAGGGGATGATATTTCCCAAATCAGCAGCATCGTACTGACCTCAATAACAAGCAATGAGAAGCTACAGAATGACGATATTCAGGATGCGCGTTTCGGCATGTTCGATACGTCCTTTAGTCTTCGAGCAGAGAGAAATGGGGGAGGCTCAGGGAGGGTTTATACCATAACGTACACAGCTATAGACCTAGCAGGGAATAGAACAATACAAACAGCAATAGTTAAAGTGCCTCACGATCAAGGACACACTAGCGATGAACTGTTAACGGAAAGCGAGAACGGAAAGTAATCATTCAATATCATGTACTGGAAGGCTGCCGGATATTGAGGCAGCCTTTCTTCCGTTAACAGTCTGAATAATATCCGAAAATAGGAATCACGACTTGTTATAACGGATTTAATAACATAACAAGTCGGATTCTTGAATGTTCATGCTTCCTAGTCGTCAACTATGCTAAATAGGATGGATGATGGAGGCGAATAACAACGGCAAGAGGAATGGAAGAATCGCCATAGCTATCTTTTTTTTGAAGAGGTGCATTCTAAATGGACAATTTGTTGGCTACAGCCAAGGGAGCCATTTTCATTCAGCGTTTTATGTAAGCCCTTACTTACGGCGACTATCTCACATTCAATAACATAAATTGGAGGGATACCTAATGACGACGATACGAGTTGTAACCTGTAAAACCGAATATAGGATAAACCCGATTGGTCTCGATGTTCGGAAGCCCCGTCTTTTCTGGCAAATGCGCTCCGATCATGAGGGGGGCGTACAGAGCGCCTATCAGATTAGGGTTGCATCATCACGTGATAAGCTAGAGCATGACCAAGCGGATATGTGGGATAGCGGTAAAGTTTGTTCAAATACTTCAACACATGTACCTTATGACGGTAAACCACTTCAATCTGAAGGGGAGTATTACTGGAAGGTGCGCATCTGGGACGGCTCGGATATGCAGTCTGCATGGAGTGAAACGGCATATTGGATGATGGGGATTTTATCGCGCGGAGAGTGGAACGCGCAGTGGATCGGTCGTAAGACCGAGCCGGGAGCCCTCATGCAACCCTCACCATTTTTGCGTAAACCGTTCGAAGTCAAGAAAAAAGTACTGCGTGCCATTGCATATGCAACGGCATTAGGTGTTTATGATTTGAATCTCAATGGCGAACGGATTGGTGAACGTCTTGCCCCAGGATGGACGGACTATAACACCCGCGTACAAGTTCAGGCTGTAGATATCACAGATAGGTTAGAGGTAGGCGAGCATGTGTTAGGCGCTATCCTGGGAGATGGCTGGTATGCGGGAACCGTAGGGTTCCTCGGCAATAAGGTTTACGGAGAAAGACCCTTTTTCCTTATGCAGGTTAGTATAAATTATGAAGATGGAACGAGAGATAACATTATCACGGATAGCTCATGGAGAACGAGTAAGGGACCGATCCACTATTCCGATATGATCAAAGGGGAAACGTACGATGCGCGGGAGGAATTGACGGGATGGCTTCTCCACGGGTATGATGATTCGTCTTGGGAAGCGCCGGATGTTCGTTCAGGCTATAACGGTCTACTTGTAGCTGAAGTAGAGCCACCGATCCGCATTACGCAAACGAGGAAACCGGTTAGCATGAAGAAGACAGAAGCTGGTACTTACATTTATGATATGGGTCAAAACATGGTGGGCTGGACGGAAGTAAAGGTTCACGGTGAACGTGGGACGCGAATTACGCTAAGCCATGCGGAAATGCTGAATCCTGACGGCACCTTGTATGTGGCTAACTTGCGAGAAGCCTGCCAGCAGGATCACTATATCCTGAAAGGTGAGGGGCAAGAGTGCTATGAGCCGCGCTTTACGTTCCACGGTTTTCGATATGTCGAGTTGATAGGTTACCCTAGTGAGCCAGATTTGGAGACGATCGTAGGCAAAGTCGTTCATTCCGACATGCCCGTCACGGGGCAGCTGGAGACTTCTGATGCGATGGTGAATCAACTGTATTCCAACATTACATGGGGTCAGCGTGGCAACTTCTTGTCTGTGCCGACAGACTGTCCGCAAAGGGATGAGCGGCTTGGCTGGACTGGAGATGCGCAAATTTTTGCCCGAACAGCCGCTTACAATATGGATGTATCCCGATTTTTCAGTAAATATGTTTGGGATATGGTGGATTGCCAGCAGCCTTCGGGTGCTTTTACGGATGTTGCCCCGGATGCAGGCTGGATTCGGCACAAAAACTGGAACACGAGGCTGAACTGGTTCGCTCCAGACAACTCCGGTTGGGGAGATGCCGGTGTCATCATTCCATGGACGATCTATTTGATGTACGGGGATGTACGCATCCTCGAAACGCATTACGAAGCTATGGTGAAATGGGTGAACTATTTAAAAAACACGACGAACGAGCTGGTTCGTCCGGGTTATGCCAATTACGCCGACTGGCTATCGATAGGGGCTGACACGCCAAACGAAGTGTTGGCGACCGCTTATTTTGCCTATAGTACGAAGCTGCTTGCGCTCATTGCCGGTGTATTAGGAAAATCAGAGAATGAGATTACGTACCAGGCTTTATTCAGCGATATCGCTGCAGCGTTTCGTAAGGCGTTTGTCGCTAATGATGGTCGAATTCACGGCGATACACAAACGGTTTACGTCTTAGCGCTGCAATTTGGACTCCTGACTGAAGAACAGCGCAAACAAGCACAGCATCATCTTGTAGCGGACATTCATGAGCGTGGAGATCGATTGTCGACTGGATTTCTCGGTGTTGGCTACTTATTGCCGGCACTGACGGACAATGGAAGCTTGGATGTTGCCTATAAATTGCTGAAGCAAGAAGCATTCCCTTCTTGGATGTATTCGATCAAGCATGGAGCAACCACAATCTGGGAGCGTTGGGACGGATGGACAGAGGAGCAAGGCTTTCAAACGCCTTCAATGAATTCATTTAATCACTATTCCCTTGGCTCTGTCGGTGAGTGGATGTTCCGGTATATGGCCGGCATTGAAGCAGATCCAAAGGCGCCTGGCTTTAAGCATGTGATCATAAGCCCGAAACCGGGTGGGGACCTGAGTTGGGTGAAGGCAAGCTATGAATCACTGTACGGCCGTATTGCGGTAGCATGGAGCCAAACGGAGGAAGGCGATTTCCGTCTTGAAGTGGAGGTTCCGGCCAATACGACAGCAACCATCCATTTGCCAGATCTGGCGGCATCTGTACACAAAGTCGGATCAGGAAGGTATGTGTTTGAAAGCATTTCTATGCTAAACTAAAGGCAAGTTCCTTTGGGATAAACTGGAATCGGATAGAGGGTAAAGCGTACATGCCTACCCACTAACCGGTTTCGGTTGTTTTTGCATAGAAAGAGAGGCGGGTCATCAGGATGCGTTGGATAGATAACATAAAGAAAAAGCTAGAGGCCCTATTTCCGAGATTTCGTACGATGCTATTATTGAGTTATTTTATTATCATTCTCATCTGCATCTCGTTGATTGGTACCGCTTCATTTTATATTTCCTACAACTCCATGGCAGAACGAGTGGAAACCGCTAGCGCTCAAATTGTCAGGCAGATCGAGTTTAACATGGATAACGATTTTCATAATAAACGAAATTTATTACTCGCTCCTTATTATAACCAGGAATATATTGACAACATTAATGCATACCCGACTATGGACAACCAGAATAAATTTCTGTTTGGCCAGAAACTTGGTGATTTATTTTCAAAAAGCTTTAACATAACGCCGATTCCGGATTTCATCCGATTTCAGATTTATTATAGCAATGGAGAGCTGCTTAATTCGTCGGACAACACCTCTTACGGTAACGCAAGCCAGGTGCTGAACGCCGAATGGTTTCGACAAACGATGGCCAAGGATGGGTTAGTTAACTTCTTTAGCTCTCCACCAGTAAGTGGTCAGGATGAGGGGAAAACCGCTTTCTCCACCTCGATGCTCATTCGCGATTTTTCCAATCCTATCGGGTTTATCGTCGTACGTGCTGATTACAATTTCGGTCTATTTAAAGGAATGGGACAGCGTGCGGATTTGACGGCAAACAGCCGCTTTCTCATTTTGAATGAGATTAATAATCCAATATTCTCTTCGGATGGACTTGCAACCAACATCGATGAACAAACATTAGCCCAGATCAAAGGGGCTAGTGGAAAGTTCTGGACGGGTAGCGGAGATAAGACCATGCTTGTTTCGTACACGCGTTCCCAATACTCCAACTGGAAAACCGTCTTGATTATGCCGAAAAAAGAAATTTTTGCTTCTCTTAATCAAATCAAAACAACAGCAATCTGGACGGCTTTGATCGCCTTTTTCGTGTCTGGAATCTTATCACTGCTGTTCGGAAGGAGTATTACCAATCCCATTCTTAATCTCTACAAAACCGTTAACCATATAAAACGTGGCGATTTCTCAGTCAGGATAGATATGAAGCGCAAAGATGAAATCGGGCGAATTGCCATGAATTTCAATGCCATGCAGGATGAGCTGCAGGAGCAGATAGAAACAAAGTATGTGTATCAAATTAAGCTGCAGCAGATGGAATTGGCGATGCTCTACTCTCAGATTAACCCCCATTTCTTATACAACACGCTGGATAGTATTAAAGCGATGGCCGACTATTATGCTGTGGAGGAAATTGGCCAAATGGCGCAGTCCTTAGCTGATATGTTTCGCTATAATACCAAAAATACAGATGAAATCGTCACATTGCAGGAAGAACTCGTGCAAATTGATGCTTATCTCATCATCCAGAGCATTCGATTTGATGGCAAAATCGAGTATCGCTTAGAAATTGAAGAAGATTTGTACAATTATCCGATGTTAAAAATGACGCTTCAGCCGTTAGTTGAAAATGCGGTTTTCCACGGGATCGAACGCAAAAGAGGCAAAGGTACGATTCACCTCCGTGCATGGAAGGAAGAGGATTGGGTATATATCCAAGTTAACGATGATGGCGTCGGTATCTCGGAGAAGAGGCTGGATCAAATCCTTGCGTCGCTTAGACAACCGCTCTATCAGGAGGAGTATAAGTTGTCTGCTGCAAGCGGTGGCATTGGCGTCCAAAACGTTTACGCGAGGTATACGATTCGATACGGTGAGCAGTTTCAATTCAGTATTGAAAGCAGAAAAGGGGTAGGGACAGCAGTAACATTGAAGTTAGCCTCCCAGCTGAGTTAATTACATAATGTAGGAATATTGAACATAAAAAGTCGTTATCTTGTATGGGCCGTAAGTAAGCGTTTGCAATATAATTAATCCTGTAAGCGATATTAAAGGAGGGGGACAGAAAATGAGAAATATGAAAACGGTAACACTATCAACATCCATTGCGGCAATTATGACACTAACAGCTTGCGGAAGCGGGGGGACTAACTCCAGCAGCCCAACACCTGCTGCAGCGACGCCTGCTGCATCCACGGCTGCAGCTTCACCAGCTCCAACCAAAAAAGACCCAGTAACACTTACGTTTGCGATCGCCAATACGGTTGACGCCACGCCTTTTAATAAAATTTTCAAAGAGTTTGAGGCAAAGACAGGCAATAAGGTTGAATTGCAAGCGCTACCTGGCGGAGATTTTGATAACATGATGAAAACCCGCTTTTCCACAGGCGACTTCCCGGATTTATTCCTCATGCAGCCTGGACCAAAGCAATACGTCAAGCTGAGAGCCTCCGAGACGCTTCGCGAATGGTCGGGAGATAAGGCAGTATGGGATCGCGTTATTCCGACGATGAAAGACTTTCAGGCTGATGCGAATAAGAAAATTTATGGTGTCCCTTTCGGGGCCACAGGCATGATGGGCATATATTATAACAAGGATGTTTTTGCTAAAGCGGGCGTTCAGCCTCCGAAAAACTATGCGGATATGATCGAGAGTGCAAAGAAAATCAAGGCAGCAGGGGTTACACCTTTTTATGAAGGGGTTAAAGATGGTTGGCCACCGCAAGTATTCTACTTCACAGGTTGGGTCTCGTATGTAGACCCTGCAATCGGAGATGCAGGTGTTCAAAATTTAGAGAAGAATGCGCTTAAGCTGGCTGATATTCCGGCATTAAAAGACTTATTCACAAAACAAAAAGAGTTGAAGGATCTAGGGCTACTGCAATCTAATCCGCTCGCGGGTACATTCGATGAGCTGCAGAATCTAATGGGCGAAGGTAAAGTCGGCATGGCGTTTATGCTGGACGGCATTATTCCGCAGCTGGAAAAGAAATTCGGAAAAGATTTCGTGACCAATAAAATCGGTTTCTTCCCTTTCCCTTCCGCTGCTGATGCAGGAACAGCCATGATTACACCACCGAATCAGTTAATGATTCCAAACAAAGCGAAGAATGCGGATGTGGCAGCTGAATTGGTGAAATTCATGATTTCACCAGAGATGGTAGATCTATACTACCAAACGAGCCCTGGAATCCCTATTTTCCAAGGCGCTAAGAGCAGCTTGTACCCCGTACAGCAAACCGTGAAAGACTTGATCGATGCCAATAAAGCAAAAATCAATGTACAGAATCGCCTGACGCCAACTTTCGCTGATTTCCAAAAAACACTGCAAACGTTCTTCATTGACGGAGATGTCGACAAAGCGCTGAAAGAATTCTCTGCGAACTATGAAAAAGACGGAAAAGCCAAGTTGCTAGATGGATTTAAGTAAGTTATTCTAACCCAAGTCTATCCGGTCGGAACACAGCTTCCGGCCGGAACATTTCATAGCCGAAGGAGGGGAGACGAGATGGGAAAGGTGAAATATCCACTGTATTTTTCATTCCCGGCCCTCGCCGTTTTTCTATTATTCTTCATTACCCCAACTTTGATTGGGTTTTACTACAGCTTTACGGATTGGAATATTAATGCGGACCAGATTCGCTTTAATGGCTTGGAGAACTATATCGAGCTTTTCAAAGAACCTCGTTTGAAAACGGCTTTGGTCAATACGCTCATTTTTGCGGCAGTCGTGACCTTGATGCAAAATTTATTGGGATTAGGCTTAGCCTTAATCTTGAATGAAGCTCTTAAACTGCGAAATCTGCTGCGCATGATCTTCTTTATGCCCTACGTGATTGCGCCGATTGTAATAGGTTATATTTTTCGTGCGATCTATCATCCTGAGCATGGCATTATCAACACTATGTTAGACAAAGCAGGGCTTCATTTTATGGTGCATGATTGGTTGAATGATCCTAAGTATGCCTTGTTCTCTATTATTGTCACCGACCTATGGCGAGTTGCAGGCTTCTCGATGGTTGTATATTTGGCTGGTTTGCAATTCATTCCAAAGGATCTGATCGAGAGCTCGTCCATGGATGGTGCGCAATATTGGCAGCGTTTCCGTTCTATTATATTCCCGCTGTTAGCTCCAGCCTTAACCGTGAATGTACTCCTTTCGATGATTGGTTCCATGAAGGTGTTTGAAATGGTGATGGTGCTGACAGAGGGAGGACCGGGTTACACCACAGAAGTTTTTTACACATATATTCGCGGTATGTTTAGTACGGGGTTATTCGGCTACGCGACGGCGGTTAATGTGGTGTTATTTATCCTTGTCACCATTATTGGCGTTCCTGTGCTGATGGCGATGAAGAAGCGAGAGGTCGAGATGTAATGAGAAAAAAATGGACACTCTGGATGCTGGAAATCGTTGCGGTATGCTTGGCTTGCTTGATTCTGATTCCCTTTCTAATGATATTGATCAATTCCTTCAAAGGAATTCGAGAATCAGCACTATTCGGCTTATCCCTTCCTTCCGAATGGCAGTTTACGAATTATAAGGAAATTTTTCAACAGGCTAACATTCTCCGGGGATTCAAAAATAGTATTCTGATTTCAGGTTTAGTTGTCATCTGTGTGAATGTATTTGCTTCCATGGCTGCGTTTATCATTCAACGAAGAGATAACCGGTTTCTACAAGGGGCTTATTACACGTTCATTATGGGTCTTATTGTTCCGGTGTCTATAATTCCTACGATTAAGCTGCTTGGAGATCTTCATATTAGAGGTACGTATTTCAGTTTGATTATGTATTACACGGCGGTGCTGCTGCCATTTGCAGTATTTCTGCTCGTGGGCTTTATGAAATCGATCCCGAGAGAATTAGATGAAGCGGCTTTGCTGGAGGGTTGCGGGTATTTCCGGTTATACTGGCAAATCATTTTACCGTTGCTGCTAACTGTGCTCGTGACTGTCTCCATTGTCGTGATGGTTTCGGTTTGGAACGATTTCTTCGGTCCGTTCTATCTGATGACAGACAGCACGAAATGGACGATTGTCCTGCAAATCTTTAATTTCGTCACGATGTACAGCACGAATTGGGGCGTTGTGTTTGCCTTCATGGTGATTGTGGTCTCACCCATTCTAATCATTTACTTACTTCTGCAAAGATATATTATTGACGGTCTGACGGCGGGTTCCATGAAAGGATAATGAAATCCAAATCTAAGCTTTGAGGAGGTACAGGAAATGAGAAGAGTCATGATTGTTGACGATGAGAAGTGGATACGCAGAGGATTGATTCAGTCTATTTCCTGGAACGAATGGGGCTTAGAGCTTGTAGGCGAAGCAAGTGATGGGGCAGAAGGATATGAAATGGCCCTGGGCAAAAAGCCAGATCTACTCTTCCTCGATATGCGTATGCCGGGTCTCGACGGCAAACAGCTGCTTGCCATGTTGAGCCAAGAGGTGCCGGACCTGTTAACGATCGTCATTAGTGGGTATTCGGATTTCGAATATACGAAGGAAGCTATACGACATAAAGCCTTTGATTACCTGCTGAAGCCGGTTAAAAAGGAAGAGCTTGCAGCGGTGGTGGAAAGTGCCCTCCTAGAGCTGGATCGACGCGAAGCAGAGAAGCTTAAGGTGTCCCGTATCCAAGGGGAGGGTTGGTTGAGACAGCTTTTACTGCGTAAGGGAGATAGGGAGGAACCGTTCGTTCCGTCAACCTGGCAGACTGGTGAATATGCTTTGTTTGTTGGCCAGTCAGACACCTTCCAAGAATATGTTGATCTAGCATGTCTGCTACCGGCTATTCATGAGCAATTAAACCGAAAGAAGCCATTCCTTTTCGGGGGGCGCTGGGAATATGAGCTTATGACTATTCAGGATGGCAGCCGTGAGATGATAATTGCCATTACGGGAGCCGTGCTGGATCCCAAAGATTTAAGCAAACTGCATGCTACAGTGCAAAATGCCTTGAAACAAGTAGAGAGCGTTAGCGTTAGCTTCAGCTTTGGCTTGAGCATGGGGAAGCCGGAGGTTGCTATGCTGGAGGAGGCTTACAACGAAGCGAGAAAAGCTTTATCGAGTAAACCTTTGGAAGCCGTTGGTGCATTGCTTTTTGCAGAGAAGAATGGGATGCACTTATCTGGGAATTATCCTCAGGATAAAGAGGATTCGTTCTTATGGGTGCTCCAATCCGGAAATATACAGGATGTGGAACAAGAATTTGAGCGATTGTTTGCGTCATTCGTGAGTGATTCTACGACAGTGGGGCATTTGCAGTGGTGCGCGGATATACTCCTTCATGCGATAGAGAAGCAACTACAAGAGAAGGATGTACGAATTGAGGAGATCTGTGGTAAAAATACGCTGATGTATTCCGAATTGATTCACCAACGCAATGATTTGAGCGCTGTGAAGAAGCTATTCAAAGAAGAGCTTCTTCCCATCGTGCTTAGCTTTTACAGCCATTCCGGTGAAAAACAAGGGGAAAAGGTTGTAGGCGAGTTGAAAAAATGGATGGAAAGTAATTATGAACAATCATTCTCCTTGCATCAAATTGCCAGCAGCTATTATTTGAATCCTGACTATTTAAGTCGGACTTTCAAAAAGTTGACAGGGAAGAACTTTGTCGACTATTTAACCGATATCCGCATGCATAAAGCCAAAGAGCTGATGAATAAATCGAAATATAAAAACTATGAAGTCGCGCAAAAGGTTGGCTATGAGGATTACCGATATTTTAGCCAGATTTTCAAACGAAAAGTTGGCATGACCATCGGTGAATACCGCAAAGTCATCGGACAGGCGGACCACTAAGGAGAGAACATGTGATGTCAAAACGTTTAATTCCCGATACGCTAATGCTCGAAGAACGTGCGGCTCATGCCATCAATGCCATGATTGGCATGGCGGATCGTGACCATAACTATATCCCATTTTTCGCTGCAGATCTGATGCATAAACCTGCCTTCATGACACACGGCGATTGGGACTATGGCTCATCTCATGGACGAATGATTGACGGATTAATTCTTGCCCGCCATATGTCCGGAGAAGAGTTTGGTAAAGAGGTTGAGGAGCGCTACCGGGCAAACCTGCTCTCGTTCTTCAAAGAAGATGGGATGAGCTACAGACAGATCAATCCAACAAGTAACTGGGAGCCGAATGCGAACCTGATTGATCAGCGGGCGGTTATTTTATCTCTTACAACATGGTATATGGAATCCGGGGATCAGAAGGTAAAAGAAGCGGCAGACCGTCACGTTGCGGCACTTAAGCGAATCGCCATCAAAGAGCGCGATGTATGGTATTATCCGGCATCCGAATACAAAGAATCGGGCTGGCCGTCGAGCAATGCGATACAGTTGCGTTTAGCACCCGATCCCGCAGCTTTCTGCGGTCGATTGGTTATGCCTCTATTGAAATATCATGAGCTGACGGGCAATCCGGATGCCTTTGAACTTTGCCAATTCTTCACGGCACTTATTATGGAACGCAGCGGCGTATTCAATCAAGACGGCAGCTTTAATGATGCACTTGCTTATCGGAGTGGGCATTTTCATACGCGAATAGGCACACTTGATGCTATCGCAAGATTCGGTGTTTTCACAGGCGATGCGGCAATGCTTGCTTGGGTTAAAAAAAGCTACGACTGGGCACTGACCAAATGTACGAACTTTGGCTGGACGCCAGGTGATTTGCACGAACAAGCCTATGAGCATGAAACGTGCTCTTTGGTCGATTTAATTGCAACGGGGATTACTTTGGCGAGCAGCGGATATGTGGAATATTGGGGAACTGTGGAACGTTTTTTACGCAATCATCTGGCGGAATCGCAGCTGCTTGATCTGGATTGGGTGGAAGAATCCGACGACAAGTCGAATGATATTCCTGCGAACAAAAGCTTCTATAAAGTAGCGGAGCGCACCCGGGGCTCTTTTGCCGGATACTCGGCACCAAACGATTTCGTTTGTGATGTGAACGAGGGGCGCGGCCATACCAACGATTTGCAAATTTGCTGCTTGGGCTCGGGAACACGAGGTCTCTTCATGGGCTGGAGTCACACGATCACCGAGAAGAACGGCACGATCAGCGTTAATTTCCTTTTAAACCGCGGTTCTAAATGGCTGGATGTCAGCTCTTATCTGCCGCACGAAGGCAAGGTAGTGCTCGATATTCATACGGATATTTCTCGTCTGCAGATTCGAATTCCAGAGTGGGCTGGCTTTACGAAAATCAAGTATGTACGCGAACGTAGTGGTGAAGTGATCGAAGGCAAAGGAAGTGAAGCGAGCAGTTGGGTCAATAAGCATTTTCTCTTGCTTGGCTCCGCAGTAGCAGGTGAGAAAATTACGATTACCTTCCCATTGAGTTTCCGTAGAACGCTGGAGAATGCGGTGGGGCAAACCTTCGAGACGGAATGGCGCGGTGATGATGTTGTAAACATTACGCCAAAAGGCACGAAGAAGCCTTTGTACAGCGGGCGTCAAGTTTTTGATCAGTCTCCTATGCGTGAAGGGGAGTATCGTCGACTAAATAAGGAATTTGTATGGTAATTCTTAAGATACTTAGCTTCTCATCCGGGAGGCTCTAAGGAGGATTTCGATGTCAATGCAAACCGTCGTTGCGATTTATACAGGTCAGGGTCTGGCAGATCCTTTGAAAAAGGTGTTTCAAGAGCTGCTTCCTCAGGTACGGCTCGTGAATATTATCGATGATAGCCTCATCGGCGATGTCGTACGTGCAGGGCACATTCCGGAGGTTGTAAGTCGTCATTTAGTCCAATATTACCGGCATGCAGAAGAGCTAGGCGCGGATGTCATTCTCAATACCTGCTCTTCCGTTGGTGATGTGGCGGATGAAGCTCGTGCGCGAATCGGTGTGCCGATTGTACGTATCGATGAGTGGATGGCTGGCAAAGCAGTAGCTAGCTATACTCGGATTGGGGTATTGGCGACATTGCCATCCACATTGGAACCGACATTGCGATTAGTTAGCCGTAAGGCAGATGAAGCAGGAAGACAGGTGCAGCTTGTGAGCGGGCTCGCTGAAGGCGCTTTTGACGCTTTGATCAGCGGCAAGCCGGAAGAGCATGACCGTATATTGCTGGAAACGGCGAAGCGGGTCGCGGAAACTGCCGATGTGTTAGTTTTGGCGCAAGGCTCAATGGCACGTATGGAGGAAACGCTGGCGGAGGCAACAGGGAAGCCTGTGCTTTCTTCGCCGCGATCGGGCGTTGAACAGGTGAAGGCCATTCTTGAGGCAGCCAGTGACGTGAAGAAAGGTTCCTAACACGAGCAAAGAACGTAGAAGGAGGAGCGGACAGGATGAAGCAAGATCGTGTTACAGCTGTTTATTTGGTCGAGACGGCATATTCGTTGGAACAGGCTGCCGCTTCTATCGCAGGAGAGCAGTCAACAGGAACGTTCACGGCTGTTCCCGGAGAGACAGATGCGCTTAAAAAACGACATGGTGCTATCGTAGAGAGCATTGAACCTCTAGAAGAGACGGATGTGCCATCACTTCCAGGGGCAAAGAAACCGCCGAATCATGACGGCAAGTATCGACGCGGGCGAGTGACGGTGTCGTTTCCCTTGCATAATTTTGGACCTTCCATTCCAAATTTAATGTCTGCTGTTGCTGGCAATTTGTATGAGCTGCAGGAATTGTCTGGACTCCGATTGCTGGATTTGCAGCTGCCGGATGCATTTGCATTGCGCTATCCTGGTCCGAAGTTTGGCATAGAAGGAACACGAAAGCTGACGGGGGTATATGATAGGCCAATACTTGGGACGATTGTGAAGCCCAGTGTAGGTTTATCGATGGGGGAATTATCGGCCTTGGTGGAGAAGTTAGCGAGAGCAGGGATGGATTTCATCAAAGACGATGAACTAAATGCGAATCCCCCCTATGCGCCTATGGCGGATAAAGTGGAGGCCGTCATGGCGGCTGTAGAACGGGCTGCGGATGCGACCGGCAAGAAGCTGATGTATGCCTTTAACATCACAGGCGATTACGATGAACTGCGTCAAAATCATGACTTGGTTGTTAAAGCAGGCGGTACCTGTGTGATGGTCAGCATTCTCAGTATCGGGTTATCGGGTCTTTCTCATTTGAACCAATACAGTGAGGTTCCCATCCATGGCCATCGCAATCAATGGGGGATGTTGACGCGTTCGCCACTGCTTGGTATTGAATTTACAGCCTATCAGAAGCTTTGCCGGTTGGCTGGGGCGGATCAACTACATGTTAATGGGTTAAATAGTAAATTTTACGAAAGTAACGAATCTGTGGTTCGCTCCATTGCAGCCTGTTCGGAGCCGCTGCTCGGAGGTTACAGCACGATGCCTGTCGTTTCCTCGGCCCAGTGGGCAGGAACAGCGCCGGCTACTTATGCGACAACGGGGACGGTTGACGTGATGCATTTGGCCGGAGGTGGTATGTTGGCTCATCCCGATGGCCCAGCTGCAGGCTTTGAGAGCATGAAACTTGGCTGGGAGGCAGCGGTTCAGGGAATACCTTTGGACATTTATGCGGCTCAGCATCCTTCATTGCTTAAGGCAATTGAGAAATACGGGAAGGGTTGAAAACAGATGGACGATATCCCTGCACAAGGTGGCCGCGAACTTGACGAGCGTCAAGTCAAAAGGCGACCTCTCTGTTACTATGGTGATGACTTTACAGGCTCTACGGATGTGCTGGAATCATTATTTCAGGCGGGGCTCCAAACCGTCCTGTTTCTGGACTCTCCTGAGCCTGAATTGTTGCAGGCGCGGTTTCAAGACGTTGACTGTTTTGGCGTGGCTGGAGTGGGACGCTCTTTAACCCCTGAAGAGATGGAGAGGGAGCTGCGCCCGATTTTTACAATGTTAAAAGCGGCTGGAGCTGCAGTTGTGCATTACAAAATATGCTCAACCTTCGACTCCTCAGCTAGTATGGGTTCTATAGGCAAAGCGGCGGAAATCGGGCGAGAGGTGTTCGGAGGCAGATATATTCCACTGCTCGTGGGAGTACCCTATCTAGGCCGATATACAGTTTTCGGCAACCATTTTGCAGCTGGCGGAACGGGACGCACCGTGCATCGGCTGGATCGTCATCCGACGATGTCCAAACACCCGGTTACGCCGATGGCGGAAGCTGATCTTCGTCAGCATTTAGAGAGGCAGTCCACGCTGAAAATCTCATTGCTTGATATTTTGGCGCTCAGCGGCTCGGAAATTGAGGTACGTGAGCGGTTGGAGTCGGTTCTTCGTCAGGAAAATCCCGATCTGCTTCTTTTTGACGTCTTGGATAAAGAGCGGTTAGAAACGGCAGGGAGAATGATTTGGGAGGAAGCACAATCGCATGACGGGTTATTTGTCATTGGATCGTCTGGTATTGAGTATGCACTTAGTGAGGTTTGGCGCAAGGAAGTGGGTACAATTGCGGGCGGATTAGCCGAAGTAGAGATGATGGCAGTCTCAGGGGCATCGCCATCGCCACTATTAGTCATTTCAGGCAGCTGTTCGCCGGTCACTGAAGGGCAGATTCAACATGCACTGAGGGCAGGATTTGTAGGCATTCGGGCTCCTGTAGATGAACTGATACTAGCTGAAACTCAAGAGGTTGCTAGAGCTGCTCTGAAACAAGAAGCACAGCAATGGCTGGCAAGCGGGAAAAGTGTCATTATCTACTCGGCAACGGGGCCAAACGATGAAAGCATAGCATACACTCGTAAGGTGTTAGCAGCTCAAGAAATGAGATCAACAGACAGCAGCCGTCTGTTGGGCATGGCTCTTGGCTCTCTTACGAAAGACCTAGTCCGGCAGCTTGGGATTTCACGAATTTTAATTGCAGGTGGAGACACTTCGGGGTATGTGACGAGGGAGCTTGGGATCTATGCATTAGAATGTATGTCTGTACTGGATCCAGGGGGACCGCTCTGTCGTGCTTATTCTAATGACCCGCAGTTTGACGGTCTGGAGCTCGTACTCAAGGGTGGGCAGGTTGGCGGTGTGAATTTTTTTGAGAAGGTTGCTGGTTATAAAGGAGTAAAGGCCCAAAGGAGAAAATGATCTTTGGGCTTTTTTTTATGAGATATAGGGTGCTCAATGCCGAATTAATGTGGTTCCAATTTCCTGATAAGATCTCCCGGATGTTGAGGTGTTCCCGTAGAGAAGCGATCCACGAATAACGTATTACGGTTATTTGGGTTTGATCAGATCATTCGATTCGATTGACTTGATCAATATGTCCACAGCCAAATGAGCCATTTGCTCTTTGGCGACATGTACGGTCGTCAGTTCAGGCGTGCCGATTCTTGCTTCAGAGATGTTTTCGAACCCAACCAACGATACATCCTTGGGAACGTGATGGCGGTATTTGTAGCAGTTTAATTAGATCTATAAGTAGTAAGCCTATCGTAGATACGGGAAAGGAGATGGCACAGTGACTAACTTTTTACCTTATGAGGTGCCGGAAAGTAAGAAAATTCGTGTAATTATTAATACCGATGCCAAAAATGAAGCGGACGACCAATTCGCAATCGTGCATGCCTGTTTGACGCCTCGTTTTTTAATTAAAGGGATTATCGCAGCACATTTTGGTACGGAACGAACCCAAGCATCGATGGAGGAAAGTTACGAGGAGTGCGAGAAGATTCTTTCCTTGCTGAACATGAGTGAGGATATTCCTCTTTATCGAGGCGCACAGCAGGCAATGCCCGATGAAGGAACGCCAATATTATCTAAAGGGGCTGAGTTCATCATTCAGGAAGCGATGAAAGAGGAGCAATCGCCACTCTATGTTATATTTCTGGGGGCAATTACGGATTTGGCCAGTGCTTATTTGATTGAACCACGAATTGCCGATCGAATGACAGCGTTGTGGATTGGAGGCGGGCAATGGCCAGAAGGGGAAAGGGAGTTCAACTTAAGTAATGACATCGATGCGGCTAACGTGGTCATGGCTTCACTTATTCCGCTTTGGGTAGTGCCTCGTAATGTGTACTCAACGATTCGTGTTGGCTTGGCAGAACTAGCTCTGAAGGTTCGCCCTTACGGAGATATCGGTAATTATTTGTTCCAGCAAATGGTGGATTTCAACCATTCAGCAGCTGGAAATCCACGGTTCCCGAAAGGAGAAATGTGGTCACTGGGAGATTCCCCAGCGGTAAGTCTCCTTTTGGATCATCATGAGTATGCCTATGAAATGAAGCCTGCGCCGCGAATTACTCGGGACATGCACTATATTCATCATCAAAAGGAAAGATGGGTTCGGTGGTACAATGAGGTCGATGCACGCTTTACGCTGGAAGACATGTTCGCCAAAATAGCACTGTTTGCAGCTAATCGAAAATAATAATTTACTGCTTCGCTGATATCTTCACAACGGGTGCAAACCATGAGTTATCAAAAATGATGACAAATCTTGATTAAAAAAAGCGAAAATCCATACTTATGGTCACGGCCAAAGGTATTGAGATTTTCGCCTATTTTACGTTGCTTCGTGTTCACAACCTCAAAAAATTCGACAATACAGGGGAAGATTTGGAAGATTTGATCTCCATTGGAACGATCGGTCTGATCAAAGCCATCGAATCCTTCTCCCCGAACAAGGGCACGAAGTTGGCGACTTTTGCAGCTCGCTGTATAGAAAATGAGATCCTTATGCATCTGCGCTCCTTGAAGAAAACGCGGAAAGATGTATCCTTGCATGATCCCATCGGAACGGATAAAGAGGGGAATGAAATTACACTCATTGACATACTCGGCAGCGAGGCGGACGATGTAGTGGATGCGGTGCAGTTGAAGATTGAGAAAAGTAAGATTTATCGCAATCTGGAGATTTTGGATGATCGGGAGAAGGAAGTCGTAGTCGGCCGATTTGGTCTCGAGCTCGGTGGTGAAGAGCGGACTCAACGAGAGATCGCGAAGGAGCTGGGTATTTCGCGTTCGTATGTATCTCGGATTGAGAAGCGTGCGCTGATGAAGTTATATCATGAGTTTTATAAGGCGAAGCGGTAAAAGAATAGAATTCATTGGAATTGAATCGCATTCTTCATTTATTTGGTTTCAGATAATGGAGGCGAAGACAATGACAGCCTTGATCCAGATTGAGCATGTTAGTAAATTCTATCACATGGGCGGGGAGACAATCCGCGCCCTAGATGACATTTCGTTAAACATCGCGCAAGGTGAATTTGTCGCCATTATGGGACCTTCGGGGTCCGGAAAGTCCACGCTGATGAATATCATCGGCTGTTTGGACGTTTCAGACGAAGGCCAGTATGTCCTAGATGGGAAACAGATTCATTCGTTAAAAGACTCACAATTAGCCGAGATTCGGAATCGGAAGATCGGGTTTGTATTTCAGAGCTTTAACTTGTTGCCGAGATTAAGTGCTTATGAGAATGTGGAGTTACCATTGATTTATCGGGGGTTGTCGAGAAAACAGCGGGAGCCGCTGGTACTGGAAGCGGTTGATCTGCTGGATCGTCGGAAGCACTTTCCCTCCGAGCTTTCCGGTGGGCAGCAGCAACGTGTGGCGATTGCGCGGACGTTGGCTGGCGATCCACCGATTATCTTGGCAGATGAGCCAACGGGCGCGTTGGATTCGAAGACGGGTGCAGAGATTATGGATATTTTCAGGCGGTTAAACGAGCAAGGCAGGACGATTATTGTAATTACGCATGATTGGCAGATTGCGGAGCAGGCGAAGCGGGTTGTAAGGTTTCGGGATGGGCGGTTGGTACATTAACCTGAATAATATCAGCCTTACGATAAAAATCGTAGGGCTTTAAACATTCATTCAATAATGATGAGAAAACTATCTGTTAGTACATGGGTACCAGTTTAAGCGGCATATCGCCGCCCCCTTCTCTTCTCATTTTGGTACTTTCTTCACGAAGGAAAACACGGACCAGCTCTTAAATTGCATTCAAATTAAGGATCCAACAGAAACTTGGGCTCATATTCCGCTGAAGTAGAAGTTGTGACCAGAAACCATCCAGATGGAGATTACGATATTTCTTAATTATACGTCTACTACCCAAATTTTAAACTTTAAGGAATGTGTCCGAGATTATCTGAATTTTGGCTTGCTAGAAGGTAAAATAGAAATAGAACCTTATGGGGTTATGGTTAAACGGTGGCCTCTTGGAGCAAATATATGACATAGTAGGGCACGATAACAGTGAGTGCTCTCAAACTGCTAACGAATGGTTTGGGGGCAATGAGGTTTCAATTCAAGTAACTGAGAATTCGTTGATTAGGTCTTGGTTCCGAGCGAATAAATGCTTCAATGTCAGATTTGCTAGGAATGCTGTCTTGTGCTCCAGGTTTAGTAACGGCAATTGCGGCAGCAGTGGAGGCGAACTGCATACTTCCACAAAGTGTTTGACCAGACAACCAAGATGAGGCAAAGGTACCGATAAACGTATCTCCAGCAGCAGTCGTATCGACTGAATTTACCAAATACGCATTGAAATACGTAAGTTGCTTTGTCTCATCTGCTATTATTAAACCTTTACTTCCCAATGTTAAGACGACGCGTGCAATCCCTTTATTTATTAATTGCGTAATCGCCAGCAAAGCATCATTTTCATCTACAATTAATCGATCTGTCAGCAATCCAGCTTCGGTTTCGTTTAAGATTAAGGTATGAATGGATGCATAGATGTCATTGGGTAATAGGAACGCAGGCGCGGGGTTCATCCAGACTGGAATTCCGCGTTCTTTCGCTTTATGTATAATTTGAAGGTTTATATCCCATGAAATTTCGTTCTGCAGCAAAATTAATGCAGCATCGTCCCACATTTCATTGGGAAGATCAGTTCCAGATAGTTGCCCATTTGCTCCCTGCGAAAGCATAATACAATTTTCACCTTCCTCGTTCACCGTAATAAAAGCTAAACCAGATCCGCTTTCTTTCGACTTTACATGACCCACCTGTACGCCTTTGTCTCGTAAGGAGTTTAATAGAGGTGTCCCAAATGCATCATTTCCAATCTCCCCCCCGACCATCTGGACGTTGGAACCTGACATTGCTGCTGCTACTGCTTGATTAGCACCTTTTCCACCAGGGTAGTAGGCGGTATGTAGTCCTTCAACGGTTTCTCCTGGATGAGGGAAATGATGTACTTTGTTGACGATGTCCATATTAATACTGCCAACAACATAAATGTTTTTCATCGTGAGTCGTTCCTTCCTTCTCTGTTTGTTTATTTAAGTGTAATGCATGAACTTTACGATTGGAATCCAACCTTCTACATTCACAATAAATGAGAATGGGCTGCATATTATGGGAAGGAAATTGGCGTAGTTTCTTGTAGACTTAAACAAGAAGTAGCTAATGCATGGGAGGAAGCTAGATGGCTGGATGGGTAGGTTTACAAGATTTACTAAAAGATGAAGTTAGACAACGTAAATATGAAGCATGTAATGTAGATGGTTTTCTCGCGCGTATTGAAGCGACAGGTGAGAATCAGATTGAATTAATGAAGATTTATGAGGATTTATGTTCTTTGATTGCGCATAGTCCAAATGAGGATGAACCGAATGAATTGGAACAGATTCGCATGCTTCGTCCAATTGGTCCCCGTAAAATAGAAAGAGAGATGAGCTCTGAACAATGGCTGGATAAATTCAATGGAGCATGGCTCGGAAGAGCAATTGGTTGTGCGCTCGGTAAGCCGCTGGAGTGGTCAAACTTTATGGGCGGTTCGCATGGTAGAGCAGGCTGGGAAAATGTTCATCTCTGGTTCAAGGGAGCAGATGCTTGGCCGATTAATGGCTATACACCTGGTAAATCCTCCGCTCAGGAAGAGTATGGAATTGAATTGGCTCATTATGGAAAGGAGAGCACTAGAGAGCACATTTCCTACATGCAAACGGATGATGATATACGTTACACTGTGCTTGGATTAATCATGCTGGAGAGAAACGGACATAACTGGGATTCCTGGGACATTGGCAAGTTATGGCATGAACTATTGTCCTATAACCAAGTGTGTACGGCGGAAACACAATCCTATTTAAATTTCGCCCAAGTGACCCATCATTATGGAGAAGTAAAACGACCAGTGGATTGGAGTCAAAAGAAGCATTGGGTGCGTACTTATCTGAATCCATACCGCGAGTTTATTGGTGCACAAATACGAGCGGATGGCTTCGCTTACGGAGCAGCAGGTCAGCCGGAACTTGCAGCAGATTTCGCATGGCGAGATGCCTCGTTCTCTCATGTTCGAAACGGAATTTATGGTGAAATGTTTGTTGCTGCGATGATAGCTGCTGCGTTTGTCGAGTCTGATCCACATAAAATTGTGGAAATCGGTTTGAGTGAGATTCCACGAAATTGCCGTTTAGCGCAAGATATTCATAAAGCTGTAGAAATTGCCCAAGGTACAAATGATCAACTTACACTGGTCAAACGCGTTTGGGATGCTTTCAGCCATTATGATCCCGTGCATACCAATAATAACGCAGCTTTGGTCGCAGCCTCTCTCGTGTTTGCCCAAGGAGATTTCACTAAGGCGATTGCAACATCGGTTTTAGGCGGGTGGGATACGGATTGTAATGGTGCTACAGTAGGTTCTATCATGGGTGCTTCTCTAGGGGCCAAACAGATACCCGAGCATTGGATTAAACCACTTAACGATACACTTTATTCTGCAGTCATCGGATTTCATCCCATTGCAATTTCTGAGTGTGCTCGGAGAAGCTATGAAGTGTTCATAAAACTAAAGCAATAGAAAGTAATGGGATAGCCTGTCAATGTATTATCCACAACCAGGTAGGGGAGTCATTCCCTTCCTGGGCTTTTCTTTGTTACAATGAGTACAGAGAATGGATTATCAATTAGGGAAGGGTACCCGAATGATTCTGCACATTACATACGAAGATAAAGAACTGCCGATTGATATTTTTAAATGGACGCCAAGCGCTGAATTCGAAACGCAGCATCAGCACCATAGCTTTGAAATGGGGTTGTGTCTTTCAGGTAGCGGGCAGTTTTATTTTGGCGACGCCGTATATCCCGTAACCCCAGGCGATATTTTTATTGTAAATATATTGGAGAGACATATCGCCAAGTCAGAAATCAATGATCCTTGTGAGTTTATATTTCTTTATTTTGATTCCGAATTGTTAGCAAAAGAAGAACCGGAACTTATGGTTCCTTTCCGATATTACCCTTTTCATTTGCGCAATCGCCTGGATGGAAAAGCTGTGGTTATGGAGCAGCTGCGTATGAAGATTAAGCAGATGTATGAAGAGATGGAATATAGGATTCCGGGGTATAGAACGGCTGTTAAGAGCTTACTTTTGTCGATTTGTGTAGAACTTCTGCGAATGTCCAAGAATGAGATCAGCAGTTCGACCTGGTTGGATGGCATGCATAATTATGAATATATCCGCCCGGTCTTACAATACATGGAGCAGCATTATCAAAGAGACATAGACCTTTCACAATTGACACTATTATTTCATATTAGTCAGTCACATTTATCCAGATTGATTTTGGAATCAACAGGCAGAAAATTTAAAAGTCATATAATAACCCTTCGTATTCAACATGCGAAGCGATTATTAGCGGTGACAAGCATGAGCGTAACAGATATTTGCTATGACTCCGGGTTCCAGAGTATGGCTACCTTTTACAGAAATTTCAAGTTGTATGTACAGATGTCTCCCGAAGATTATCGTCGTTTGGTGCATACGCAAGAACTTCTAGAATAAATGGCTAGTAGAACAATATAAAAGGACTTGAGGCATGTCACGCTTCAAGTCCTTTGTAGCTTATTGGGAATAGAGGTTGATTTCGTTAATCGTCCACCAAGCTGTCTTGGCCGTATTCATTTTAAATGTAATGTAGCGTCCAGTCCGAGTTACAAAAGATAGATCAATGCTTGGATTCGTATTGTTTTTGAACGATTTCACTGGATAACCGATCTCGGTTATATTGCTAGACACGAAGATATCAACACCGTTGTTATCAACTACTCTCTAGATGCAAGCAGTGAGCCGGTTAGCCTTGCTAACGGGTAAAGGTGGATGCGTGCTGGTATGGACAAAATCCATTGATGGCTGGGAATGTTGCTTTGTGCAGGTTGCCGGCGAATGACGGTATGGTAATCTTGCTCATGAAAGAAACACTAAACAAAAGGGGCGCAATGGCGTCCCTTTTGTTTATGTTTTTATTTGATTTTGCAAATAAATCTCAAGAAACATAACGAATGAAGTGCCGCCTGACTTCAAAAATCCATTCAAAGTCATCGGAATATTTTAGGGCTATGAATAAGATGGTGATGGGTCCATGCTTCGTTAATTAAATAAGCGATGGTTGACGTAAGACTGGCGTAGGCACGAAGATTCTTAGACGAACATTACCAGAATAAAATTCATTTTGGAGAGATGGCTAAGTAGTAGGCTATAGTTACAATCGTTTCCGACATTTGTTCAAGGAGGAGACTGGACTTTCGCCAATGACCTATCTGCTTCAGTGCAGATTACAGGCTGAGAAGATAAGTCACAAAAACCAAAAAAGAGTAAAAAACACAACGTAATAGCGTAGCGTTCAAATTGTGAATGAGAGCCTTTTGTTAGATGATTGCTATGTAAGAATACTAGCAAATGAGGGAGCGAATCAGAGATGTTAACAAAAGATCAGCAGCAGCAATACCAAGAACAAGGATTTATCATTTTTAATAATCTATTCTCAAATGAAGAAATGGATCGTGTACGCAATATTATAGATGGTTTTGATCAGGAATCGGAGCGTCGTCTCAGCGGGGCAGGACAAGGTTTTAACAATATACCCAATCAGATTAATTTTACCTCTGGCTTAAACTTCATGAGTCCTGAACTGCAGCGGTTTACAGCCGATGATCGGTTTGTAGAGTTGACTACTTCGATCCTTGGGCCTGACATTCGTCTGTATTGGGATCAATCCGTTTACAAACGACCAGAAGCGAAGAGGGACTTTCCATGGCATCAGGATAATGGGTATGCACCGATTGAGCCTATGCACTATTTGACTTGTTGGCTAGCACTTGAGGACGCTACCCTGGAGAACGGTTGCATTTGGATTCAAGAAGGATCGCATCATAAAGGATTTGTGGAACATGTGAAAACGGACATCGGATGGTTGTGTTACTACGGGGATGTACAGGGGACACCAGTACCTTTGAAAAAAGGAAGTATGGTCGCGTTCCACTCGTTGTTGTTCCACCGAAGCACACCTAACCGAAGTCAAGGTACACGCAAAGCTTACGTAATGCAATATGCGGTAGAAGGCTCGAAAGACCCAAGAAGTGGCGCTATTTATAAGAATGGCCCGATTATCTCAAAGGATGGAAAAGCAGTCTATAAGGGCTTCCAATCCAAAGAGGAGGTGTAATCCCTATGAAAAATAGTATTTTCCCTTCTACTGGGGATTCAATCTCTAGACTTGGATTTGGCGCAATGGGACTTGGTGGTGCTTTCGGTTCTTATAATGAGAATGAATTAATTAGCTCGGTGCTTCACAGTTTAGATAAAGGTGTTAACCTCATTGATACAGCACGCGGATATGGGGCATCAGAAGATATTGTTGGAAAGGCACTGAAGCAATGGAAGGGAGACCGCCCTTTCATCGCTTCAAAGATACGCCCCCGTGGAGCTGGCTCAACTTGGGGGATGCCTGCACCAGTGGAGGCTTGTTTCCCAAAAGGGTGCGTCACATCTGATATTGATGAGTCTCTACAACTACTGGGTGTGGAGTCGATAGATTTAATGCAAATGCACCAATATTGGCCAGGCTGGGAGAAGACTGACTACTGGATGGAAGAGCTGCTTCGTGCTAAAGAAGCAGGTAAAATTCGTGCGATCGGTATATCGATAAACGATCACCGCCATGATACAGCACTCACGTTAGTTCAGAGCGGGGCGATTGATTCAGTTCAGACGATTCTTAATATTTTCGATCCGCTGGCACTTGATTGCTTATTACCGCTTTGTGAACAACACGGCGTTGCGTTTATCGCAAGATGTGTGCTAGATGAAGGCGGATTGACGGGTTTCTTAACAGAATCAACAACATTTGCAGAGAACGACTTCCGAAAAACTTTCTTTGAAAATGTACCGCGCTCCCAATATATCGAGAAAGTGAATCGCCTTCTACCTTATTTGGACGAGGAAACGCGAACACTTGCGCAGCTTGCAATCAAGTTTGTGCTGCACTCGCCTGCGGTTACTTCTGCCTTGGTATCCATGCATATTCCAGCACATGCTGATGATAATTTACAGGTACTTCAGACTAGTCCTCTCTCTGACGAGGTATTTCATGCGCTGCGAACCAAGCATCGTTGGATACGTAATTTTTACGATACGAAGTATTGGTAGAACAGGAGAGATGTTGTAATGACAACAGATCAACGTGTCCGCTGGACGGAATGCTATCCAGTGGAGCTACAAGCCAGAATGAAAGAGTGCCCTGTGGTGTATCTTCCTATTGGGTTATGTGAACCTCATGGGCAAATAGCTGTGTATGGTCTTGATCTAATTAAAGCAGAATATTTATGCGACAAAGCGGCACTGCGTTATGGCGGTGTCGTTGCTCCTTCTCTAGGGTATACCCTTCATGAAACTGGCTTCCACGCTGGATGGCTGGATGAGGTTATAGGTGAGGAGAATCCACGAATGACCTCCATGCCTCCTCATGTTCTTCTATATTTTTTTATATACCAATTGAGATCGTTTGCCAATGCAGGGTTCACAAGTGCATTCGTACTAACAGGCCATGCCGGCGGGAATGAGCATGATTTGCGCTTGACCGCATCGTTATTTCAAGAAGCGTTTGGATTTGAGGTACAGGTATTTACAGATGGTGACCTAGTGGCTGACCGATATAAAGGGGATCATGCAGGCAAATATGAGATATCCCAATTAATGTACATTCGTCCTGAACTTGTTGATTTAACGTTAAGTTCGCTTGCCAACAAGCCAGGTTCGGATGGGACATTAGCCATCGGTTCAGATGCTATGGAAGCTTCGGGAGATTACGGAAGTCAAATAGTAGACGCAGCGCTCGAACGTATGGGGACGATTGTTGGGGAAATGAACCAAAGTCCATCATCGTTGAAACGTATTGGTATTGCAGAAACGGAGCAAATATGGTTAAAGGTTCTAACTCTCCAGGAGGAATGGATCACTTCGAGCCCTCTAAAGTCGCAGAATCTTTTACCTGGGCATTCCCAATGGCAGCCATATGAACGACCTTATAACAAGAAGAGGGGCTAGTAATCGTGGGTAAGCAAGTGCTATGCTGTATGAGAAAACCGGATGAAATCATAAAGCTTGAATGATGGTTAGGAGTGATCTTGGTGAAGGATTCAAAGGGAATAATGGACGAATACTGGCAAATTCGCTTGTTTCAGGTTGAGAAATCCTCGTATAAGAGCATCGATATACAAAACCTGATTTATCCGTCTTGGGTTGTCAGTTTTATATTGGAAGGTCAGGTGGACGTGGAGGATGGCAGTAAGGCGCAAACTGCGAAATCCGGACAAGTCATGCTGCACGCTCCTGGATTACCATTCGCTGAGAAAGCAACAACGCCAGGTCTACACCTTTGGTTGCTAATTGATGTGAGAAACAGCTACCAAGTTGATTTGTTCCGTTTATATCCCCTGCCTGAAGTGATGTCATTGATGGATCCAGTGGCTTACTCCGCCATTTTTTACAAGCTTTTAGCTGCTTGGCAAAAAAAAGACTCTCCCTTTCGTGAACTTGAGTTATCAGGTTTTGGCATGCAATTAGTCCATTTATTACTAGAGAGCTGGGATCATAATGGCCGGGTCAGTCGCATCTTCCAGGCAGGTAGAAACGACGAAAGGTTAGAAAAGGTCATTTCATTTATTAATGGGTCCTATCATGAGAAAATTACGAGAAAAACATTCGCAAACCTCGTACATTTAAATACCAACTATTTAGATAAGATTTTCATAGAGCAATATCAAATGAACCCCATGCAGATGCTTCGTGAGCTTCGATTAAAGAAAGCGAAGGGCATGCTGGAGAATTCTAACGATAGCCTTGTTGAAATTGCTGCTGCATGCGGGCTTGGGGATGCTTCGTATCTAAGTCATCAATTCGTCAAGAGGTTTGGCGTCAATCCTGGAAAGTACAGGGAACAGGTGCAACAGACAAATCAGTCTTATTACAATTGATCTTAGGTGAGGTAACGATAGAGAAAAATAGAGATCGAGACAGGTAGATGAATACTTGTCTTCGATCTCTATTTGCTTTAGCCGTATTATTTATTTTTGTATGCTTCTGTCATTTCTTGCACAATTTTTTGATACGTTGGATCTGCTTTCGTTTTCGCTACGAACTCATCCCAAGCCGTTAAGGATTCTTTGCCCATAATTACTTTGATTTTCATATCCAAAATTTTCTTGTTCAATTCCGGGCCACTCGTTAAGTTGGTTTGTGAGATGAGACCATAAGCTGCATTAGGTTTACTAAAGGCACTACGGTCATCAATAATCTTTTTGCTGCGATCATAGAACTCTTTGGGTATGCCATTGTAGTAAGCGCGTGTGTATTTATCGTACTTCTGAGCGATTTGTAAAAGGTTATTGGAAACGTCTGGAATGTTGTCAATTTTGGCTTGTTCTGTAGCTGTTTTAAAACCATCTTTGATCGTATAGTGCTTGTCTAGAATGCCATAAGCAGCGATATCCGCGACTTCATCGGATAATAATTTGTCCATAAACCCTAAGATCTGTTTCATTTTGGCTTCTGACACCGTTTTAGGAATAACGTACATACCGAAGTTCCCAACATCTTGAGCGGCAAATTTATTGCCTTCTGGTGTCATTAAATAAGTGAGTGGTAGAGAGTCAGCTTTCGGATCAATTTTACGCATAGCATCCGTATAGAGCCATTGCGGATTAAGTGCTGAGCCGAGGACACCAGCTTTACCTCCCATATATTGCTCGCGTGCTTGGGAATTCTTGATAACGGCAAAATCTTGTGTAAGTACTTTTTCGTCATAAGCCTTTTTAAGCCATTCCAATGCTTTACGTTCTGATGGTTCTAAAGCAGCGATGGTGATTTGATTATTTACAAGCTTCCAAAAACCATTATTGTTGTTAAAGACATCTTCAACCCATCCATATAAACCCATACCATCCGCATCCACTTGGCCTGTGAGCCCAATCGTATCAGCCTTGCCGTTGCCGTCCGGATCTTTTTCTGTGAAAGCTTTGAGCACAGCATACATCTCATCCATCGTTTCAGGTACTTTCATACCCAACTTATCTAACCAATCCTTACGGACGTGTACGCCCCAAACACCTTCTAACGAGCGCGGACGAGGAACGCCGTAATTTTTCCCTTTAATTTTGGCATTGTCCCAAACGACAGCAGGCATAGCGCTTAGCGTTTTATAATCTTTGATATAAGGGGTAATATCCCAGAAAGCACCGGATGTCGCCATTTGCACAACCTGTGAATCAAAGACATTCATAACCAAGTTAAGATCGGATAAATCACCGGATGCAAGCATGACCTTTGTCTTCTCGGAGTACGTGTTCACGGGAACCCAGGTAATGTTAAGTTTCGAATTCGTTTTCTTTTCTATTTCTTGGAGAATTGGATTGGCAGGGTCAACAGCCTGAGCGCCTTGTTGGTTAGTAAAAATTGAAATTTTCACAGGCTCGTTACTGGTGGGTTCTGCTTTTTTCTCCGTTGTTGCTGTTTTGTCGGCGCTGCAGGCTGTAAGGGTTAAGGCAGCGATTAGACCGATAACTGTACTTTTCGCAAATACGTTTTTCTTTGTGTACAAGTGAATCAAGTGAATCAACCTCCCATGGATATCATACAATTTTTTGACCTAACATACATTACGAAAACTAATTTTCTAATGAAACACATGGGCAGATTACCCCTTAATAGATCCGACCATCACCCCTTTTGCAAAATGTTTTTGGAGCAGCGGATACACGAGCAGTATAGGTACTGTAGAAATGACCACAGCTGCCATTTTCAACGTGTCTGTCGGGATTGCAATGTCCCCAGCCATTGAATTCGCAATCTCTCCGGAAGAAGAAGAGGAGGAATCAATAAGGAGCATTTGAAGGACAATCTGCATGGGACGAAGATCTGGCTTCGTTATATAAAGGACAGCAGAGAAGAATGTGTTCCAGTAGGCTACTGCATAGAAAAGGCCAAATGCGGCAAGCGATGGTAGGGATAAGGGTAAAATAATACGTAACCAAACGCCCATATCTGTTGCACCATCAATTTTGGCAGCTTCTTCAAGCTCATCTGGAATGCTGTCGAAGAATCCTTTCATTAAGATGACATACCACCCACTTGTCAAAACGGGTAAGATAAGTGCCCATATGGTGTTTATTAAATGTAAATCTCTTACAACTAAATAAGGTGGAATGATGCCTGGGTTGAATAGTGTTGTCATTAAAATTAAGATCAATAGAATTCTGCGGCCTTGAAGTCGTTTTCTAGATAAAGCATACGCGCCAGCGGAAGTAATGATTAAGCTTAATGATGTACCAACGGTAGCTAGAAAAGTACTCACACCTGCTGCTTGGATAAATACGTTATTTGAAAGCAGATAGCGATAAGAGTCAAGTGTCCATTTTTCTGGGAAGATGACGACGGTTTTTTTTAAGTATTCAATGGGTGATGTAAAAGAAACAGCAGTTATATAGTAAAAGGGAAATAGCATAACCAGAGCAACCACGATTAATGCTGCTAAAATACTTCCTTCAAACCACTTGTCGGCTGTAGTGCGTTGAGTCATTGATCAGCCCTCCTAGTAAATACCGTCATCGCCAAACTTCTTGGCAAGCCGGTTTGTCATAACAACCAAAATCACACCTACAATAGATTTAAACAAACCTACAGCGGTACTAAAGCTGAATTGCGCTTGCTGAATACCGCTGCGATAGACATACGTATCGAATACGTCCGCAACATCGGAAACAGCGCCGTTCATCATCAGATACACCTGTTCAAAGCCAACATCCATCATATGCCCGATACGCAGAATGAGCAGAATAATAATAACATTGCGGATAGCAGGCAAGGTGACGTGCCAGATTTGGCGAAGTCTGCCTGCGCCGTCCATTCGTGCCGCTTCGAAGAGTTGCGTATCCACAGATGCAATTGCGGCCAAGAAGATAACGGTACCCCAGCCTACTTCTTTCCAAATGGATTGCAGCGTGAGCAAAGCCCAGAATAAGCCTTGACTCGTTAAGAAATTGATTTTGTCATAGCCGAGCGACTCCAGAAACTTATTCACGAAACCACTAGAGGTGGATAACATCAAATATGTAATCCCGACAATAACCACCCAGGATAGAAAATGGGGTAAATAAATAACGGATTGAATTATTCGCTTAATCCATTCTTTCCGTACTTCATTCAGCATGAGTGCAAGCACAATGGGAAGCGGGAAGAAAAAGACTAAATTCAGTAGATTGATGGCTAGCGTGTTGCGTAAAAGCTGGAAAAAACTATCGTTGGCAAAGAATCTTTCGAAATGTTGAAATCCAACCCAAGGACTATCCCAGAAGCCTAGATAGGGGGAATAATCTTTGAAGGCAATGAGTACACCCCACATCGGCAGATACTTAAAGATAAGGAAGTATACCAGCATGGGAGAGGCAATTAGGTAAAGCATTCGGTCTCGTTTCAAGCCCCTCCAAACTCGGATCCAGTTGGATAGAGCTGGTGTAGATACAGGTTGGCCTGCATGAGGAGGGGCAATAAGCATGGTTTTGTTCTTCATAGTTTTCACCTTTCCCAGAAGTAGTGTCGGTCTCTTGGCTTTACTTTAGGCATAAAGTGTATTTCCATCAATTAGATAGTTTTTCTGGGTTATTTCCAAGACTATCACTTTTGGGTAAGGCAAATTTCCTGCTCTTGCACATTTATTCTTGGCCTGTTTTTAATTATTTTCCCTTTGCAGACGGCTTTTTTTTCTTATATGATGGATGGACAACAGGTAATGGATAAATCATCTTAAGTTGATTAGGAGGATTAAACCTATGCGGAGACAACATTATCAACGGAAAGGATTTCTGATCGCAATCCTAAGTGCTTGTCTGCCAGCAGCCATCATTGGCATGATTTTGTATGTTCTTGGTACACAGCAGATCGAGGCAGAGGCGCAGAAGACACATCGCAATCAAGTTGCCTACGCGACGGAGCGCATCAATGAAAATTTAAATCATTTAGAATCGATCATGGCCCAATGGTCATTTAATTTAAATTTAAGCAGCAGTTATAAGGACTTGGATTTGTTTAAAGACTACCGAAGCACGCGTTCAATTTATCAAGCTTTAACGTGGATTAAATCCTCTGACCCCCTCATTCAGGAAGTTACCTTATATCTTGATAAGCAGCAGGTGCTGATTAAAGAAAGCACGGGCATTGTTAACATTGAATCGACGGAAGAGAAGATGATGTACCGGGCATTGGCTTCTTACCAACGGGATGTTTACTGGACCAATCGCCTGACACCACGAAATGAGAATGTACCCTATACCCTGATTGTGCGCATTCCTGGCGGACTTGTAGAGACTGAGGCAGCGTTAATTATTGATGTAAGCGCTAAACAGTTAAATGCACTAATTGCCGAGTTAGACTCAGAAGGGACGGGGTCGACCATTCTAATGCAGCAGGATGGAGGCATCGTTTCATTAGGGGCAACTGATATTCATCAACCCACTTCGCTAGATCTCACTTTGATGAATTCGGTTAAAGAACAGAAGATAGATCATGCTTCCGCTGTTGAGTCTTGGGACGGCGAAGCCTATTCGGTTTCATACGGCCAGATGAAGCGCATTGAGAATATGTGGATTATTGCCGCTGCTACACCATTGGAACAAATGACCAAACCCGTTCAGACCGTGTCACGCTTCATGATTTTGACCGGCTGCTTCGGGATCCTGCTTGCCTTATTCCTATCATGGTATTCCTATCGTCAGATGTACCAACCCGTTCAACGGCTGATGCAACAGCTATTACCAGGTCGAGCCGCAGCTACGACAGATGAATTTGCAACGATCGCTGATGAATGGAAGCATCTTTCACGGGAAAGTCAAATATTGCAAGAGAGAGTTGATCAACAATTGCCGTCTTTACGGGAGAACTTTCTCTTACAGCTCTTACAAGGGCATCTTTCATTTTTAAGCGAAAATGAATTGGCAGACCGCATGGTACAGTATGGGTGGGAAGTGACGGATCGTGTGTTTGCCGTAATGGCTGTACAATTGCATGGTATTTATCGATCGGAAGGCAAATTCTCGCAAGGTGACGAACAACTCGTTACCTTCGCAGCCGTGAACATTACCCAAGAGTTAACGAAGGGTAAAGGCTTGGATGTGAATACGGTTAATTTTCATGATATGACGCTCGGGATTTTAATTCGTCAACCTTCAGAAATGACTGTGGAAAGCATGCAGTCGAATCTATTTCACTTGGCAGAAGAGCTTGCCCATACGTTAAATAGCTTATTGAAATTGGAAGTAACTGTAAGTGTTGGTGCACGTACCTCGGAGTTACGCAGACTTCCATTTTTATTTGATGACACTCGTAGTGCGTTGAATCACCGGAAAATAGGGGAAGAGCAGCAGATTCTGGATGTGAATGAACTCATTCCGGGCGGTCATGATGCCATTCTTTATCCTTTCGAAGAAGAAAGTCTCCTCCTTAAGGCATTGCGCTCAGGTAATGAACCAGAGCTTTCTCACATGTTGGATGAGTTTCTTCGGATTCTCAAGAAGCAGTCGGCTATTGAGTTAGGTGTTCGACAAGGACTGCTACAATTATGTAGTAATATGCTGAATACCATTATGATTTCGGGGTATAACCCACTCGCTTTGAATGAAGGGCTGGATATGTGGGAACAACTGGCCGAAGTCCGTGAGCCTGAAGCCATACTTGCTTGGATGAAGCAACATATTATTGAGCCTTATGTGTATCGTTTACACAGCACACAAGATATGCAGCTCAAGCAGTTAGTTGAAAATGTGCTTCAAACCATTCACACAACTTATGCCAAGGATATCTCACTTGAAGCATGTGCTGACCTTCATGGCACCTATTCGAAGAAATTAAGTGTCGGCTTCAAGCAAGTAACTGGACAGACGTTCATTGACTATTTGACACAATATAGGCTTAATCAAGCCAAAAAGCTACTCGTAGAGACAGACGAGAAAATTAATGATATCGCAATCCAAGTTGGCTATCAGCCTCCCTATTTCAACCGACTATTTAAAAAGTATGAGGGAATAACGCCAGGCCAATATCGCGAAAAGGCAGACCAGATATGAATGATGAATTCCTGACGAGCTTCACCCCAAGAATTATCGATGTTGTAGAGCGAGATAAAGCGTATTGGGACCACTTTAATCACGAATTGCTGCGCGACAAGACAAGATTGCATACACTTTCGTACGTGTATCAAGGTGCAGGCACTCTTGAGATCGATGGCAAGCCGTACCCACTTCATCCAGGGCAATTGTTTCAAGTATGGCCAAACGCCCACATGCGAATCACAACGACGCCAGCGCATCCCGTCTGTTTTTTTTCGTTTCATTTTCAATATCGACTTGTGCGATGGGAAAATGGGGAAATGCTATCCATGGATAGCATTGGGAAGTTACCGATCTGCGGTGAAGTTTTTCCAATCGGGCAAGCAACTATCGAAGATTCGTTTCGCAAAGCTTTCCATATGTGGCAGTCCAAAAGCAGAAGCTATGAATGGCTCGTAAAACTAGAGTTTCTAAATAACGTACAGCGAGTCAATGAGCTCGTGGGTATGGAACTACTAGAACAGAGTTCAACAGCTAGTCTGATTGAAAAAGCTTCCGAATTTATTCGAGCGAACTATAAAGAAAATATGACTCGGGAAATAATTGCCGAATATGTTTCAATATCTCCGGGTTATTTATCGATTACATTTAAGAAATATACGGGTTTAAGCTTAATTGAGTATGTAACCAAAGTCAGACTAGATCGCGCGAAATTTTTGTTGAAAAGCACGAAGTTGCCGATTAGACAAATTGCAGAAGATTGTGGATTTGCAGATTCTTTCTACTTCTCGCGTATCTTCTCAAAAGATACGGGGATGAATCCTCGTGAGTATCGAAATTCATGAGATATTGACATAACAAAAATCCATATTTTCAGAATTATCCTTCATGTACGTAGTGATTTCGACCCTTTATAGTGAGATATATAAAGGATTTCATACGTTACCTGGAGGCGATTTCGAATGTTCAATAAACCGAATATTATTGATGCAGATGTCCATAATGCCATTGCGCATAACAAGGACCTGCTGCCGTATTTGCCCAAAGTCTGGCATGATTATTGGCTGTCTGCTGGCCCAGGCTATGGCGGAGGTTGGCATTCACCCGTGGGTGTTATGCGTAAAGATGCCATTCCTAATGGTGGGGGCATACCTGGGAGTGATCCGCATCATATGCTTAAACACCATTTTGAAAAGTACAACATTGATTACGGGATATTGACAGGCTCAGGCATATTGGGAATTTCGCTAAATCCGAATCCAGATTATGGGAATGTGGTGGCTAGTGCCTACAACGATTGGCTGGTCGAAACTTGGCTGAAGGCAAGTCCTGTGTATAAAGGTTCTATTCTTGTGAACCACGCTGATCCGTTGGCGGCTGCCAAAGAGATTGATCGCATGGCCAAGCATCCCGATATGATTCAAGTGATTATGTGCAGCGGTTCACGGCAATTGTTTGGTCAACGCTGCTTTCATCCGATTTATGAAGCAGCCGAGCGTAACGGATTACCCGTTGCTGTTCATCCTGGGACAGAAGGCAGAGGCATTGCTGGAGCGCCAACTCCTTCAGGATATCCAACGACATATTTGGAATGGCATAATATACTCCCAACAAATTATATGGCTCACGTGAATAGCTTAGTTTGCGAAGGTGTATTCGAAAAGTTCCCTAAATTGAAGTTTGTCGCCATAGAAGGTGGTATTGCCTGGTTACCACATCTGATGTGGCGGATGGACAAGAACTATAAAGCGCTAAGGGATCTTGTCCCGTGGCTTAAACGATTGCCCTCAGATTATATTAGAGAGCATATTCGTTTAACGACACAACCGATCGAAGAGCCTGCAAAGCCTGAACATCTTAATCAGATCTTTGATATGATTGGCGCTGACAATATGGTGATGTTCTCTTCGGATTACCCACACTGGGATTTCGACAATCCCAAAATGGTGCTCCAGCCAATACGCAAAGACTTGAGACAGCGAATTCTTGCCGATAATGCTGTGGAATTATATGGTCAACACACATTCCCTGTCGTTAAACAGGGGGTGTAGACATGAGTAAAGTAAAAACGAAATACCCAGCAGCTAAAGTTAATGACTTGATAGAGAATGGACGCAAAATTGTTAGCATCAACGGCATAGAAATCGGCATCTTTCTTGTTAATGGCAGCTACTATGTGTGGCGGAATATGTGCCCTCACGCGGCGGCTCCCGTTTGCGAAGGGGTCATTTGCGGAACACGCCTTCCTTCTTTGGTATATGAATACGAATATGGGCGAGATCAAGAGATTTTACGCTGCCCTTGGCACGGTTGGGAGTTCGGGCTGACCGACGGCAAGCATTTGGTTGAAGGCGGTGTTCAGCTCCGCGGGTATGAGGTTGATGTTGAGGGGAACGACATTTATGTATGGATATAAAGACAAATACACGACAGAATGACAAGATTTATGTTTTGGCAAGTACAGTTAGTAACCAAAGTTGTGCTGTTCCAGAGGGGAAGCGTATCCCATTTGGATGGTCAGCCACTGCAGTGGGGGCTTCTTCCAAGGAGTGGGTAAGGCTATTCTGGTCTGTTCCAGTTAGCAATCAACCAGGGTATTTGAGAATTTCGGTTGCTTTGGATTTACGTGAGGAAGTTTGTGTCGAGGTAGCTACTGCAGTAACAAGTGTACAGATCGGCATTTTGGATATTCGTTATGCCTCTGTCTTTCAACCCTACCAGTTACAATTAACTGCTACGCAAATGGCACTCATTTCAAGCGAGGGAGTCGAGCTGCGATTGGTAAAAGGAAGTGCGTCCCTATGGATTTTCACAGAGGGCCCAGTAGAAGCTCCCTTGTTGCTGCCTCATCTTCTTAGGACACCCTGTGAATCCTTCAACCCTTGGTCAAGGCTTTCAAATACGCTTGCCTCCATGTCATCTTTGCAACCTTTCGGTTGGCTCGAAGGCTGTGTGCTGGATGGTCTGCTTGATTTAGAGCAGGCAGTAGGAGGAGGACATTTTCGCGAAACAGCGAGGAAGCACATTCTAATGTTCATTGATAAGCAAGGGATACTACGCTATGAGAATCCCCGTAGTGAGCCTGTTGACGGACAGGTATACGGCATTGAGGGGACGTTGCCTTTCGCTGCACTTGCTCAGTTGGAGCCGCAGCATCCTGCGCTTGAGAAAGCGATTGCGTTCTGGCTTTCCGAGCGAGCTGAAGATGGTTCAATCTGGGATGGCGCTATGCTATCTGCTGAAGGCTGCTACACAATTGCCTATCCCATGGCTGTGTTAGCTAAGATCTACGAAAGAGTGGATTTAGTGGACTCAGCGCTTCAACAGTTAGAGATACGAAAGGATAAGCTAGCTTGGGAAAATGCGCTATATTTGCGCTATCAGTCGGATGGCAGCAGAAGCTTCTGCCAATGGTCGAGAGCTTATGCTTGGTACATGCTGGGAATGGCGCGTACGTTGCGGGTGCTTCAAGAGATTTATGGTTTACCCGAGGCAGCGTTGAGACGCATAGACCTACTTAAGCTAGAGCTTGCGCGTGTCGCGGAAGAGGTGATGAAGTACCAGTCGCAAGATGGGCTTTGGTTTGTATACGTGAATGAGCCGCACACGGGAGTAGAAACGTCAGGCTCATCTGCGATTGCTACGGCATTGGCTATCGGTGTAAAGCTAGGTATACTCGATAGCAATACTCTTTCTTCCTGCAATAGAGCGAGGGATTCACTTGCCAAGTATGTGACACCCGATGGTATCCTGCATGGCGTGACACAGAACAACAAAGCAGGGGAAGAGCTTCAGCGTAACGGTTATCGAATTCTTTCACAAATGGGTACGGGTTTAGCGGCTCAGTTGGAAGCGGCAATGAAGCTGGTCAAACCTTACGAGGTATCGTAAGGTTTTTTGATATTTTTTAAGCAGATACATGCTATTGCTTATCCAAACCCTTGCTAAGTGGAGCGGCTTTCTGGTAGTAAGACTATTTTGGTCAAAAAAAATGATACCGAACAATTAACTCTTAATGCAGGAAAATAGATTCACGATTACGATTAGTAGAACAACCAAGTACGATGATAAGGAGTGATAAATAATTATGACCAAAAATACAATCATCTTGCGATCTTCTTGGCAGGTAGTCAACATTGGCGATATCGCTCATACCCCAGGCGTACTACAACTACTGCAAGCTTATTTACCCGAGGTGGAGGTCATTCTCTGGGCTTCGGAAGACTTCTCTGATGAAGTTAGGGATATGATTCATAGAAGGTTCCCTCATCTTTCGATTGTGATGGGAAGTATCGGCACCGATGGAAGGGCGACCAATCGTGAGTTGCAGGAAGCCATAGATCGAAGTGTATTTGTATTACATGGCTCAGGACCATTACTCGTTGGACATGAGGATATGATTGCCTATACAAAGCATATGGGCAAGTCTTTTGGTGTATTTGGTATCACATATGGAGGCTATAATGAATCTAATTGGCCTGAGATGAAGACCATTTTGTCACAAGCCAAGTTTATCTATTTTAGAGATTCCGTTTCTTTGGAGAAAGCACTAGGCGACGAAATTACGAGTCCTCTGATGAAATTTGGCCCTGATGGTGCTTTCGCCGTCGATCTGAGAGATGAACAGCGGGCTCAAGCTTTCCTCGCTGCAAATGATCTCTATGAAGGTCAATTCCTTTGCTGTGTTGTCAGAAACAGATATACACCGTTCTGGAAAGTAAAAAACGTACCATTCAATGAGGAAAAGCATGCCTACAATGAGTTGATGAAAGAACAAGATCATGCTGATATCCGGCAAGCCATCATTGAAGTCGTCCGACAGACATCGCTGAAAGTCCTGGTGTGTCCCGAGGATATGACGCAAATGGAGCTAAGCAAGGAAATGCTTATTAATAAGTTGCCAGATGATATCAAAACACGGGTCGTTTGGCGTGAGGAATTTTGGTTGCCGGATGAGGCAATAAGCGTATATATACGATCAGCTGGACTTTTTGGAAGTGAGATGCATTCGCCGATTATGTGTATTGGTCATGGTATCCCTGCTATTGTTTGTCGGTGGGAAGAACAGTCGACGAAAGGATGGATGTGGCAGGACATCGGTCTAGGTGAATGGCTGTTCGATTTGGATCAGGAAGAGGATCGACAGCGGATTGTTCCTGCTGTATGCCAACTAGCCCTGCACCCTGAAGAAGCAAGAGACAAAGCGAGAGCCGCAAAAGCACGAGTAGACATACATTATCAAGAAATGGTGAGAACCCTTAGGCAAGAGCTTGATAAGCTGTAGCATAGAAATGGAATGTCTACCAGTTGAAAGACACAGCAAGGCCTTGCATCTCATTAGAGTTGAGATGCAGGGCCTTTTAACACAAATTGACTACCGTTGCTGTTCTCTAAATTGGGTAGGTGTAACCCCTTCCGATTTTTTGAACACTCGGTTAAACCAGGAATGCTGGTAGCCAACCTTTTCAGCTATTTCACTGATTTTCAGATCAGTTTCCAGTAATAGCTTCTTGGAAGTATCAATGCGTACCTTCGTTACATAATCAACGTAGTTAATGCCTTTGATTTGCTTAAAGGTTTTACTGAGTGAAGTTACATGAACACCTAGCAGGTCTGCACATTCCTCTAGCGACAAGTCAGTCATGTATCTCTCTTCAACCAGTCGAATGACTTTCTCGATGTTCTGTGTTAAATGGGCATGATACGATTCATGCATTTCCATCACATAGGGGGAGATGACATTGCTTTTAAACCACTTCAACATTTCATCGGATTGTCGCAGCTGAAGGAGCTCCTCCATGATATTGTGACCCCTGTGATA
Source organism: Paenibacillus sp. LjRoot56 (assembly GCF_964253335.1). Classification (NCBI taxonomy): domain Bacteria; kingdom Bacillati; phylum Bacillota; class Bacilli; order Caryophanales; family Paenibacillaceae; genus Paenibacillus; species Paenibacillus sp. LjRoot56. The sequence continues at coordinate 81,613 of NZ_CAXURV020000003.1, read as the reverse complement.
GGAATAAACATTAAATCCGGCCTGCAGCAGAGTGTTATTCACATTTCCTATTAGTTGCATCATGGCTTGTTGGAGGAACAGTTCAACACCTGCGTTCCGATCTAATTCAGCAATGAACTCCTCGGCCCGATGAAACGCCTCCTCTTCTTGCCCCAAACGAATGGCATGGATAAGTTCCTTCTCAATCTCAAAGGGATACCGGAACGTATAATCTCCTGAAATGATTAAGGAATCCATATCAATAATTTGATTGGCTTCAAGCAACTTCCTGAATCGAAGTGTATGGCGGGCTTCTTCCATTAAGGTAGGAATGCGGGTAAGCTCATTACTGAGTTGGCCAATGCAAACAGTAACTTGAAGCTTGAGGATATGATTCAGCGTTGTAATAATCTCTTGGGATAACTGAGTCAATTCTTTCTTCATTGTCATACCCGGGGTATCTGTTGGGAGTGCAAGGATAATCCCAACGAATAAATCCTGAAAATTAATCACATAAGCCTGTTCAATATGCAAATGAGTAATTTCATCTACAATATTGGCAGCGGCAAAGGTGACAAGCTGCTCATCATCCTCTTTGAATTTCCCGCCTTCTGATGTCAATCCAATCAATTGCACGGCAATCACTGTGTACTGTTGACCAACGGTGTCCCAACCGTAATAGGACATCCTTGCAGTTAACTCATTCTCGTCTAAATAATACAAGCGTCCTTGAACCAACTGGAGCATAAAACCTTCACGAAGGGTAGGCAGTTGTTCTTCAACCTTCGTTTGCAAGATGTGACTTTCGCGAGATAAATGTTGCCATTCCTTCTCAATGAAGGTCAGCTCATCCCCTCTCACATTCCCTCGGTCCTTTTTATCCTTTATCACGGTTCCCATTAATCGGGCAATGGGTTGATAGATCCGCTGAGACGCAAACCAGGATAAACAAATGGCGGTAATGAAACCGAATACACTAATACTTATAATCAGGCGAGACATGAGAATGACAGGTTTGGATATGTTGGAAATGTCGGAGAAAGTCGTAAATATCCACTCCGTCCCTAATCTTGAGAAGGTGTGGTAAGAAATTGAATATTTGGTGTTGCGAAAGCCATACAGGAAAGTGTCTTCTTTCTGCTTTGGCCAGCGATCCATGATTTCATTGTGAATCGTATTTTCTAGAAGACTAGCTTCTGATGTAGGGGGACGACCTCCAACTAACCAATCCCCATTCGTATCCATAAGAAAAGGAGCACTTGAATCACTTAGTTCAGAGAAATAAGTGATTAACTTGGCAGTATTTATTCTAACGATGAATACCCCATACTTCTCAGAGGAATCGCCAGGTAATTTATGTACCAAGCTATATTTAAAGTCGGTAGGAACGGAAGGGCTATTGGTAATGCTCTGTAAAGGTAAGGACTTGGTCCAGAAAATATTCTTCTTCTCTTGCAGTAGATGCAGGTAAGCATCATGTGGATTTTGTTGCGTTTGATTCAGCTTGTTAACGCCACGGGAGCTGCTAATCAAAGTTTGGTTGCTATCAATATACAAAGAGACTTCATCGATAAGCGGATTCGATTCCTGCATAAGCAGGAGTGACTTCAGCATATCCCTGGTGAAGTCTACTTCTTGACCAAAATTTAGCGTTTTCAATTTCTCACTAAATATGGGATTGAATACCCATTGAGCGAGGCGTATCTCGAGTTGGGAGAGTTGGTCATCCAATTGTTTCGAAATCTGATTAACACTTAATTGGTGGGTTTTATTTACTTCGGTTTCAATGCGGTGAACCCCAATAAAATACAGTGTGAACCCAATAAAAGTAGTTGGCAGACAGGTAATGAATAAGACAATAATCAAGCTTTTTCGGAAAAAGGAAGATTGCAGCCTAGAAATTTTATGCTGATCTTTATATTTTTTAGCCATATGTTGAAGCATAGTTACGCCCTCCAGAACAACGCAATAAATGTAAGTTCTCTTAATATAAACCTCACGGTACCTCTCTGCAACCGATTATGAGGCTAAGGCGGCTTTCCTGCCTTAAGACTTTTTTGATAGAGGATCCAAGAAACAGGAAAGCTCGGTAAATTCACATGTAGCTAGACGCCAATTAACTCTTATTGCAGGAAAAGAGGCTAGCCCATACAGTGATGACATAGACAAACGTGCTAGCAACCGTTGAATGCGAGGGAGAAGCTAATGAATGTATTGAAAGAAAATAGGCTATTAACGAAACGCATCGTTAAGCCGCGGAATCCAGCAAAGAAGATGTGGCAATCCATCAAACGTGATAAATACCTCTACTTATTAGGATTACCTGGTATCTTGTGTTTGCTCATTTTCAAATATGTTCCGATGTGGGGGGTTGTTATTGCCTTTCAGGATTACTCTCCATTCCGTGGGATACTTAAAAGTGATTGGGTAGGTTTAGAGAATTTCCAACTATTCTTTAGTAATCCGGATTTCTTTAAGCTGCTAAGAAATACGCTTGCCATTAATATTATGAGTTTGGTGTTTTTCTTCCCAGTTCCCATCATTCTCTCTTTAATGTTAAATGAGGTTCGAAACGAAGTCTTTAAACGAATCATACAATCGATCGTCTACCTTCCGCATTTCTTATCATGGGTAATCATTGCAGGACTTACTTTCACATTGTTTGCTACGGGAGAAGGACTCGTAAATAAGTTTTTGGTCCTGATTGGCCTCGAACGTGTAGATTGGTTAACGACACCGAGTTTCTTCTGGGGGTTCCTCACAGGACAGAGTGTTTGGAAAGAAGCAGGTTGGGGAACGGTGATTTTCTTGGCTGCAATGGCCAACGTAGATCCAGGTTTATATGAGGCCGCACGCATGGATGGCGCCAGTCGCATACGTCAGATGTGGAATATTACAATACCTTCTATTCAAAATGTAATTATCATTCTGCTGATTCTGAAGCTTGGACATATTATGGATGTTGGTTTCGAACAAGTTTTCCTCTTACAGAATGCTGCTGTTTCTGATGTTGCTGATGTCTTCGATACGTATATTTATCGTGTGGGGATTAAACAATCGGAGTTTAGCTATACAACGGCAGTTGGTTTATTCAAGGCTGCTATCGGGTTACTATTGGTAATCATCTCCAATAAGCTAGTGAAAAAGGCAGGCGGGGAAGGATTTTATTAAGTGTGGCTAATGTCAGATATTAAGGAGAGTTGACAGTGAAAGAATCATTGGGTGACAAAATATTTTCAAATATCAACGTAGTACTACTAGCCTTACTTGGCATCGCTTCCGTGTTTCCATTCTATTATGTTGTTGTCGTATCCTTAACCTCGCCTAGCGATTATATCGGGGGCAGTTTAATGCTCTTCCCCAAATCGTTTTCACTTGCAGCTTACGAATATATTTTCTCTACCCAAACTTTTGTGAAATCACTTGGTGTTAGTACTTATCTTGCTATTGTAGGGACTGCGCTAAGTCTGATCGTTTCTGCAGCATTCGGATATATGATTTCCAGAAAACGCTTATTTGGACGCCGAGTGTTAACTGTTGCGCTTATCATTACGATTTTGTTCTCGCCAGGTATTATTCCGAACTACCTTCTCATCAAAGATCTTGGACTCATGAATAGTTTGTGGTCCATTATCTTGCCAGGTTTGCTAAGCGGTTGGAATGCCTTGCTACTTAAAACATTCTTCGATGGCATACCTGAAAGCCTCGAAGAATCGGCAGTTATTGATGGTGCTAATGATCTACACATCTTCTTCCGTATAATCTTGCCTTTATCGCTTCCAGCATTAGCGGCGTTTGGACTATTTTTTGCTGTCGCTTATTGGAACACTTTCTTTAATGCCATTCTCTATCTCACTGATCCAGATAAACGGCCACTGCAGGTTCTACTGCAAGGGATGCTGGTTCAATCCGAAACGGGAATTGCCGAAGCGGGTGTTGCTGCGGAACAGCAGGTTCCTCCCGAAACGATTAAAATGGCTGCCGTCGTCATTGCCACTGTGCCAATCCTGTTGGTGTATCCATTCCTTCAAAAGCATTTTGCCAAGGGTGTTATGCTTGGCTCTGTTAAGGGATGATAGTCACATATATGCTATTATTAAGGGGAATTTAAGGGAGGATAAGAAATGAAAAAGAATTTAGTAACTGTATTATCGGCAACATTGCTATTAACAAGTGTACTTGCAGCATGCGGAACGAAGGAGGAAACACCTGCAGCTTCCGTATCACCTGCTGCTACGAAGCAAGCCGCACCAACTGAATTTAATATCACAACAATTAACTACAATCCAGAAGCGCCAGCAAATGATAACGCAATCGAATTAGAGATGGAAAAAAGAACGAATACCAAAGTTAATATTACTTACGTGCCTTCCAATAACTATGGGGACAAATTTAAGGTTATGCTCGCTTCGGGCGAAATTCCTGATGTGCTCTTAACTACCTATATATTCGATTCTACTGTCTTGAATGCGATTAAAGACGGTGCCTTCTGGGATTTGACCCCATTCCTAAAGGATTATCCGAATTTACAGAAGAATTATCCGAAAGAAAGCTTTGATAATACAAAAGTGAACGGTAAAGTCTATGGGCTCCCACGTCCTCGCCCATTAGCAGGCGGTGCTTCGTTCCCTGCATTACGTCAGGACTGGTTAGACAAACTTGGCTTAAAAGTGCCGCAGACGATGGATGAACTGTACACGGTACTGAAGGCTTTCACTGAACAGGATCCTGACGGTAACGGCAAGAAAGATACGTACGGCTTTACGGGTGCCGTAGCAGAAGGCTGGATGGATCAGTTAGGTTTCGTTGAAAATACATTTAATGGATTCGAAAACATGATTCTAAGTACAGAAGGGAAACCGACTTCGTATAGAGATTTTTCACCTGCAACTCGTGATGCTATTCTTTGGCTGCAACGTGCCTACAAGGAAGGCGTTTTAGCACCTGATTTTGCGATCATGAAGGGCTCGCAAGTGATTGATATGATGAAACAAGGCAAAGTCGGTATGATTCCTACAGCCATGGATGCCAGTAAAATTGGTGATATGGTAGGAACGCTAAGAAAAACAGTGCCTAACGCGGGAATCGTACATGTAACTACGTTGACTACACCTTCAACTGGACAAAAGTATGCAACCAAAGAAGGAGGTTTCTTCGGAAACTATCTGATCTCCAAGAAAGTGCCTGAATCGAAGCTGAAGCAGATTTTGGCATTCTTTGACTACGGTGCTACGCCGGAAGGAATGGAGCTTTCAAACTTTGGTATTAAAGATGTGCATTTCACGTTAAATGAGGGTAAGAAAGTGACGACGGATGAGTACAAGAAAATAGCAGCTGCATCCTTAACGAATATTTGGACCTTGGTTGATCCATACAGTCGCGTACAACAAGCTTCTGTTGACTATCCAAAAGAGTATTTGGAGCGTGACAAGAAAGTCGTGGATGAGCGTATCAAAAATGGTATCTTTATTAACAATAACGGCGTAACTTCGGAAACGGATACGAAATTTGGCTCTGAAATCGCAAAGAAACTACAAGATATGAAGATCAAAATCATTATGGGTAAAGAAACAATTGAAGCTTGGGATAAATTCATTGAGGGTATGAAAAATGATCCGAATGTCAAGAAGATTGAAAGCGAAAGAGAAGCAAGCTACAAGCAGCTATTTGGGGCGAAGTAAGGCGTTATACGTTTAATGAGCAGGGAGTAAGACAACAGAGGATGTCACATCATTGAGGTGCGACATCCTCTGTTGTGCTTCAATTCAAGCGATTTCCTGCAATTGCACTATTTTTCCATGCTCGAAGTGAAGTAGAAGTAGATCTTTCAAAAAACTCTAATTGCAGGAAATAAGCATTAAAGCCTATAGTAAGCCACATGTGGAGGGAAGGTGATTAGACGGTAATCAAAAGTGCTACAGATTAGAAAGCATGTACCGGCAAGTAATCTAAGGAGGAATGTGAGGCTAAGTTTAACGTATTAATTGTTTTGTAAGCGCTTCACCATTTGGAAAAAAGTATAAGGAGGACACTCATTTTGAAAAAGGTAATGATATGGTTTGTAGTATTTACACTCGTACTGACGGCTACGGTTATACCCATCATACCAGTAAATAAGGCTTTTGCTGCAGGGGGTACCATGTATGAAGCTGAAAATGCCGCACGCGTGGATGGGCAAATACCAAGTCCAGCGGTAGGGGCGGTTTACTCCGGCTCAGGATATGTAGATTTGGGAGCTCAATCTAATATGGCAAGTCTGACATGGACGACTGTTCAAGCGGCTACTTATGGGAATTATATTGTCAAAATCAGCTATGGCAATGCGGATTCCGCTCCCAAGCCAGTTAGTCTAAGTGTAAATGGTCAGAAAGTGACGACATTTGCTGGCAACAAAACGGGAGAAGGGCAGATTCCTGTTTGGGGAGAGCTTACTGCAATCGTGCTGTTGAATCAAGGAGCCAATACCATAAAGCTTTCATCTGAAAGCGCCGATGGCCCACTGGTCGATGTCATGGAAGTGACACCATTCGCGACGATCATCGAAGCTGAGAATGGCGGGGGAGCAGCTCATTCTAATGTCACAATTGCTGCGAATGTAGGCACTGCGCCAGGCTTCTCTGGAACGGGTTATGCCAGTATTGCTGCAGGCGTGACAGGTTATATGCTGTATAACAATATTGTCGTTCCTAAGACTGGCAAGTATACATTGAAAGTTAGGTACAGTAACGGCAGCACGGCTAGGCCCTTTGCCGTAACAATTAATGGTACCCTGGTTCAAGACGCCAAGGGTGTTGCAACAGGCGCGTGGGCGAACTGGAGGTATGAGGAACTAACGGGCATTGACCTAAACGCAGGCGTAAACACTATGAAAATTGAGCGTATTGGTGCAAATGCTACCCCAGTGATCGACCGGTTTGAGTTTGTAACCGAAGCTTTCATTGAAGTAGGAGATCAAACCTTCCGAACGACTAGCTTCGAGACTTCGGATATAGATGCTATTATTGCAGCTGCACCGACTGGATCCACCTTGAATTCACCGTTGATTAGTGGAAATGCATTGAAAAGCACTTCCGCGAGTACAGTGAAAATCGTAGAAGAAGCAGGTTCCCGCTGGGCAGAAGTGACGTCCCCGGCTGGTAAGCAGGGCATTGTTGGATTTCCTTTCCATGGCAGTTGGCTTGCTCCTGTGCCCATGAAGAGTTATACGCTTGAGTCCAGCTTTATGCTGAAGGACGAGAAAGCGAACTATATTTTCAAGTTGGTAAGCGCTGCTGGTCTGGAGAGTCCTATCTTTGCCTTCGGGATGGATAATCAGCTTTATGCACGTTCTGACAATTCGGCAGGCGGGGCATTGGCAGATCGTACAAATTGGAGCATGAATACGCTCTATAAGATCAAACTGGTGTTTCACTTAGATACGAAGAGTTATGATATGTATCTGAATAATACGAAGATCGTGAACAGCGAACCTCTTCAAAATGACGCTTACTTAGGCGGACTAAAAGGATTCTTCCTAGAAGTAAAAGATGGTGCTCGACAGGAAACCAAAATTCTTGTTGATGATATTAGGCTGTCTGGTTCCAACTCAGTGGGTACGCCACCAACCATCAACCAGAACCCCGGCACCTTATTTGAAGAACAACCATACATTGGCCAGCCTGTTGTCTATTATGTAAGCCCAGCAGGTTTGGATACGAATAACGGATTGACGACAACATCCGCATTCAAAACGATTAATAAAGCCGTAAGTGTAACGAATCCCGGTGACACCGTTAATATTATGCCGGGAACCTATGCCGCAGCGAATGAAGCAAACGACTTCGTTCTAATCAATCGCTCCGGTGCCAAAGATGTAAAAACGGGTATTGCTCATTACATTACTTACAAAGCATATGATCCTAACAATAAACCCAAACTGCTGCTTCCTCCGAATATCAAAGGGGTATGGGATATGGTACAAGTAAGTGCCAACTATATCGTCGTTGATGGTCTGGAAATCGAAGGTAATAATATAAATTTGACACTCGCAGAAGCGGAAGCTAATTATGAAAGCAAAATAGCAGGCGGCTCTGATTGGTCTACTTATGCAAAAACTAACACCAATGGCATTTCTATTGCTGGCCATCATGTCATGATTAAGAATAATCACGTTCATCACTTGTCAGGCGGCGGAGTTGGCGGTGGCGGTGATTATATCACGATTGAAGGTAATGATATTCATGCCAACAGCTGGTATACCTTCTATGCGACAAGTGGGATTAGTTTTATGAACGATGTTGATATTGACGCCAACACGTCCGATTACAAAATTATTGTTCGCAATAACCGTGTCTATGACAATGAAACCAGAGTCAAATGGGAGAGAACGAAAGGCTATTCCGATGGGAACGGGATTATTTTTGATGTCGATGAAACCTACAAAGGTAAAAAATTAGTGAGCAACAATATTGTCTATGACAATGGCGGCGGGGGCATTCACATTTATCGAAGTCATAACGTGCATGTCATTAACAACACGATTTATCATAATAGCCGTAGTCCGTATTTAAAATATCCGAATATGGATGTGCAGTCCGGAGATAATGCCGTCTTTCTGAACAATATTTCCATTGCCAGGAGTGAAGCTGGTGAGTATGCAAACGGAAATAGTGGATTTAACAATCTTTTTGCCAACAATATGTATGGCGGTTTAACTCGTTTTGTAGGGAAAAATGAGCTTGTAGATGATCCGAAGTTTGTTACTGTGACCGGGGCGACGTATGATTTTCATCTACAAGCAGATTCGCCGGCGATTGATGTTGGCACCCGTTCATTTGCTCCAAGTGTTGATTATGATGGGAACGTGCGTCCTTATGCAGGAGAAGGCTCGAATGCTCGTGTCGATATCGGCGCCTATGAATCACCAAGTAATAACCCCGCTTATTTAGTGGATGATGCTGTACAACTAACTGAACCAACGCCAGAAATATCTAAAGCAGCTACAGCAGCCAAGGGGACGCCGATGATTGATGGGCTAACGGATGCACTATGGTCCTCAACAGAGAGTTTTCAGGCTTTATATGTCAGCGATAGCACGAAAAAATGGCCACTTGCGACAGTCCGATTGTTATGGGATGAACAACACCTGTATGTACACGCAGAAGTACAGGACGCTGATCTAAATGCAACAGGCGGAAACTTGTGGGAGCATGATTCCATGGAATTTTTCGTGGATGAAAATGATGCTAAAACGACTTCTTTCCAAGTAGACGATAGACATTATCGTGTTAATTATTTGAATTTGAAAAGTGGTGGGACCAATGTTACTCCTGGCATCTTTACTTCTGCAGCGAGAGTAGTGGATGGCGGTTATATCATCGAAGCGGCACTTCCTTTGACAAGCATAACTGGCTCTGTAGGAACGGTAATTGGTTTCGACGCAGGTGCGAGCGATGACAGTAATTATGATGGAATTCGGGATAATGCAACCATGTGGAGTAACCGAAGAATTAATTCCAATGCTTCTACACAATGGTATGGTAATGTTACGTTCGTCGCAGCACCAACGATTACAATCATTACCCCCATTACGGTAACTACAACAGCCGGCATGGCTCCAACGCTGCCTTCTGTTGTAACAGCGGTATATAGTAATGCCTCAACATCTCCTGTGAATGTGACTTGGGATGCCATGGATCCTAGTAGTTTTGCAAGTGCGGGAACCTATACGGTCAATGGTGTAGTGCAAGACACCTCAATAAAGGCTATTGCTACAATAACGGTAATAGAAATACCTAATTCCCCGCCCACGGTCAGCTTAACGGGACCTGCTAATGGCTCCCTGTACACGGCTCCGGTTAATGTGCAGTTAACGGCAGTGGCATCGGACAATGACGGCATTATCAGCAAGGTAGAGTTCTACAATAGCAGCAGCTTATTAGGTATCGGGTTACCGAGTTCGGAAGGCAGCTATATCTATAACCTGATTCAACTTCCGGTAGGTACTTATAGCATTACTGCCAAAGCATATGATGATAAGGGCTCAGTGACCATATCTGAAGGAATTACCCTTACAGTGAAGCTAGAAGATACAGGACCTGTCATAGAAGGATCCACCATTAAAGTAACGCCAATTCTTGTCAATACGGCTGCTAAAGCAGAGGTATCGCAACAACTCCTTCAGCAATTGTTTGCCCAAACTACAAGTGAGGGGACAGGAACTAAGCTGGCAACAATGGCAATAAAGCCGATAACAGGCGCGAAATCCTATGCAGTGGGCCTGCCTACGCAGCTGTTCAAGGAGGGCACCGGATTGGACAAACTGGCTATTCAGACCGACCTGGCTACCGTCACCGTTCCGGATGATATGCTGAAGAACAAAGATCTAGCAGAAGCCTCTAACGTTGAGATCCGTATGGCTACGGCAGATACCTCCAACTTAAAGAAGGAGAAGAAGCTGAAGGCCGGAGAGAATCCGGTATTGGCATTATCCATTCTAGTGGACGGTAAACGATTGGATTGGAAAAACAATCAAGCTCCGGTTTCGGTATCCGTTATGTATCAGCCCACACCTGAGGAATTAAAGAAACCTGAGCACATTACAGTCTATTATATCGATGGGGATGGCAAGGTGGTTAAAGAGACCAAAGGGGTCTATGATGCCGCTACGGGCAGGTTGACCTTCGTTATTACTTCGATGTAGAAAACGAATATATGCAAGGAGGAGATATCAATGGGATTAGGATTTGGGTTTAAAAAGTCAATATGGCTAGTTGGCTTACTCTCTCTGCTGCTGGCATGTACGACATTTTCATTTGTGAAATCAGCCCATGCCGCAACGCAAACCTATTATGTCGATATTGATACGGGTGTGGATGCCAGCGGTTATGGAACCAGTCCCAGTACACCTTTCAAGAATATTCAATATGCCGCTGATTTAACGAATCCGGGTGATACCGTATATGTCATGAATGGAACCTACTACAAGACCAATGATCAGTTTGTATTTCAAGTTACACGTTCCGGTAATGCCAGTTCCACCGGGGGGTACATCAATTTCCTGGCCTATCCTGGACATCATCCGAAGCTCAAAGCCATTGATGCGTGGAACCACATTGTTGTGAACGCTTCCTATATCAAAATCGATGGCTTCGAAATCGAAGGAGATAACGCCAATCTAACCCTCAGCGATGGCGAAGCGAGATACAATCACTTTATACAGAACGAACCAACAGCTACCATTGATTGGAACTATGTACGTAAAACACAAACGAATGGCATCTATATTAAGCCTGCAACCGGGACGACGAGTTATCCCCACCACGTTGTAGTTTCCAATACGATTGTTCATGATGTGCCTGGGGGAGGCATAAGTGTTGAAAAGTCTGATTATGTGACCATTGAGCATAATACGGTTTACAATAACTCATGGTACACACTCTATGCGACCAGCGGTATCTCCATCCTTACTCCGAAAGATGCGGATACCAATACAACGACCTATCGTAACGTAATCCGAAACAACCGGGTGTATAACAATAAAACATTGGTGAAATGGGAACAAACACAAGATTATTCGGATGGCAATGGCATTATTATTGACAGTACCTTGAAAGAGCCGGCTTATACCGGAAAGACGTTGGTAACGAACAATCTTTCCTACTTAAATGGGGGTTCAGGTATACACGCATATCATAGTGCTGATGTGGATATCTTCAACAATACAGCCTATAACAATTCTGCCCAACTGGATTATGGGGAAATATTCGCCCAATCCTCCGATCATGTTAATCTTTTTAATAATATTCTTGTTGCAAGAACGGGGCGAAATATAAATACAAACTTTAGCAATACCAATGTGGTTACAAACTATAATATTTATGCCAATGGAAACCCAGTTGTAAGTGGACCTAACGACATTTGGGCAGATCCCCTCTTTGAAAACGCGATAGGAGGAGATTTTCAGGTACATATCGGTTCGAAGGCGATTGATACGGGTTCGAGTACGTTAGCACCGGCCAATGACTTCAACTCCAACACGCGGCCAAGAGGAGCGGGGCCTGATAGAGGTGCCTATGAGAGTCAAAATTTGATTGGCAATCCGAGCTTTGAGTGGGGTAACGCGAATGGAGGCTGGGTGAAAGAGCAGAATAGCTCAGGCATTTCAATTCAAAACACAGGTTCTTACACGGGAACCTATAAAGCTGCCTTCAACACAACAGCACTCACTAAGTTGTCCCAGACCATAACTGCGCCAACGACAGCAACTTACACAGTTACAGCGTACGTAATTACGAATATTGCAAGTAATGTGAAGGTTGGAGTGGATGTAGCAGGCATTAATCAAGCACAGTCAACCGTTACAACGGGAGGATACAAAAAAAATACATTCACAGTTACAGCTTTAGCTGGTCAAACGATCAAGGTTTGGATCAGTGCCCCTCAAACAGCAAGTGGATGGGTTGGGATCGATGATGTTTCGGTTATGTAAAATCTCAGTTGAATGAATAAATTAAGCATATGGGGAAGCCTTGCGAGAAATCGCAGGGCTTTTTGGTTTTTGGGAATTAATCTGGTGACTTAATTTATTAGGTTACCTTGCTTCGTGTACACAACCTCAAAAAATTCGATAACACAGGGGAAGATTTGGAAGATTTAATCTCCATCGGGACGATTGGACTGATCAAAGCTATCGAATCCTTCTCCCCGAACAAGGGCACAAAGCTGGCGACTTTTGCGGCACGTTGCATCGAGAACGAGATCCTGATGCATCTGCGCTCCTTGAAGAAAACGCGGAAAGATGTATCTCTACATGATCCCATTGGAACGGACAAAGAGGGGAACGAGATTACGTTGATTGACATCCTCGGCAGCGAGGCGGACGATGTGGTGGATGCGGTGCAGTTGAAGATCGAGAAGTCGAAGATTTATAGAAATTTAGAAATTTTGGACGATCGGGAGAAGGAAGTTGTCGTTGGTCGGTTTGGTTTGGAGCTTGGCGGTGAAGAGCGGACACAGCGGGAGATTGCGAAGGAGCTGGGTATTTCTCGTTCGTACGTGTCGCGGATTGAGAAGCGGGCGCTGATGAAGCTGTATCATGAATTTTATAAGGCGAAGAGGTAAGACTGCTAGGTTAAGGTTCCCATTTTTAACACGTTTCGTATAATCGCATTCTTCATTGTTAGGGATCTTGGGATCGCAAAATGGAGGCGAAGGATATGAGCCTAATTCAAATTGATCATGTCTGTAAGCAATATGTGATGGGTGGGGAAACGATCCGCGCGTTGGATGATGTGTCATTAGTAATTGAACAAGGAGAATTTGTCGCGATTATGGGGCCTTCAGGTTCGGGGAAGTCGACACTGATGAACATCATCGGGTGTTTGGATGTGTCTGACACGGGATCATACGTTCTTGACGGCAAAGCGATTAACCAGATGAAGGATTGGCAGCTGGCCGAGATACGGAATCGAAAAATCGGATTCGTGTTTCAAAACTTTAATTTACTACCCCGATTAAGTGCATATGAGAACGTAGAGTTACCTTTAATTTATCGGGGGATGACGCGGAAAGAACGAGAGCCACTTGTATTGAAAGCTTTGGAAGCGGTCGATTTGGTGGATCGCAGGAAGCATCTGCCTTCGGAGTTGTCTGGCGGGCAGCAGCAACGGGTTGCGATCGCACGAACGCTCGCAGGAGATCCTGCGATTATTTTGGCGGATGAACCGACTGGTGCTTTGGACTCGAAGACGGGGATTGAGATTATGGATATATTCGCTAGGTTAAATGATCAAGGTAGAACGATAATTTTGATCACGCATGACCATGCGATAGCGCAGCAGGGGAAGCGGGTTGTGAGGTTTCGGGATGGGCGGTTGTTGGAGAATGTTTAGAATAAGATGGTGAAGACCGGGACTCCATGGGATATACGTGGGGTTCTGTTTTTTATGTCTGGAAAACTGGTGTTATTCTTTTACTTTTCAGTGGGGAATGCCCTCTTATATTGGTGAGAAGGAAATGATGACTTCGTACAAGAAATCTTCATTTGTGACAGATGGCCTAGAATTACGTAGATAGAATAGAGAGTGGGTTAATAACGTACTTAGTGTAAGTTCAATTCACCCCGCCAGCAGGTGAGGCAGATTCTGGTGTTGTATCGGGAGTAAGCAACAGAAAACTTGCACTGAAGGACCATATGACAAGGGCAGAGGTTACAACGATTGTGAAACAACTTCTAAATAAATTAGAACTGATTTATTTCTTGTATAGTCATAGGTAACATAAGCAGGGCAATTTTCCAACAGCAGCAGATTTCTGTTGAAGAGTTGCCCTGCTTCTTTGCCTTTGTAACTATCAATTTTATGTATAGTCAGATCGAAAGCTTAATACAGTCGAGGGAAGTGCCTACGGTTCAAAATAAATGGCTTTCCCAGTCCTCGAAGACTCATAGATGGCTTCTAAAATTTGCGTGACAACAAGCGCTTGCTCCGGTTTTACCAAGGGTTTGGTATCATGAAGAATGCATTCGAGCCACAAACGAGCTTCCAAATCGCTTGAACTCTCTTCTTTGCCTTCAAAAAAAGCGACGCCTCCTGCATTTAAATCAAAGGTGTTCGTATTCATTCTACCCCGCTTTTCGCTATTAATGCAGCCAGCATGATGTACCCAACACACATCGAGCTCACTCTTCATATCCTCTGAGGATGTATGTCCCAAAAATGCATCAAACCAAATACGATCCCCATAAGCTTCGGTGAATTCAACGGAGTGATTATGAAAGCCAAATTCGATGTTATTTCTTCTAAACTGCTCGCTGCACTTGTTGAAAAAAGCAACAGTTTCGGGAAGTGCCTGTCGCTGCTCTTGATTGATTCCTGGGCAGTCGACATAACGGCTCCCTATCGCGACATTCATAGCAATCTCTTCTTCCAAATGGTATCGCAGTCGATCCATGTTTACATGGCTACTAATGGCTTGAAGTGACAGATTGTTAAGCAGCTTTTTTAGCTGCTCAGGGCTAAAATCGTAATAACCTGCAAACTCCACACCCTTATAACCCATCTCGGCAACTCGTTGCAAAGACGTTGTGGCGTCTCGGTTCATTTCATCTCGAAGTGTGTATAATTGCATGGAATTCGACAGGGTACCGTATACTGTTTATTTTTAAAATTTTTATTGGAGTACCCGACTTGATGAGGACATAGATCTGGTTACATGGCTACGGCATCCAGAGCATCTCGAACAAGCACTTATAGAAGCAGGTTTCAAACGGATTCCTGTAAGTGCTCGGCAGACAGATTTTTGTAAAGATGAACGTAGATATACAATTTCTTTATTTGACTCAACCTATTGATGGGAGCATAATACCGAATGGACTTTGTGAAAGGGTATGGAGGTCGGATGCACTGCTTTCGAGGTCTTTCTCCCTAGATGGCGTATCCGCTTACGTATTAAGTCCTATCAATTTACTCCAAGAAAAAGAAGTGTATGAGCAAGCAGAATTGCTGTATTGAGGAAAGAAATAATTTATCAAGTTGGAAATCTAGTTATGGTAAAATAAGGGTAAATATAAAGTCTGAATTTAAGGAGTTTAGATTAGATGGAAGATCAATGGAGGATATCCAAACATGATAGTGGGTGGACGGATCTGTTCAATGATATTGCTTTAAAATTGAGAGATTCATTAGGAGATTTAGCAATTCGGATCGAATCGATCATGTAGGTTCTACATCGATAGTTGGTCTGGATGCAAAACCAATTATAGATATCCAAATATCTGTTCTAAATTACGATGACATAACTAAATATAAGACCAAGATAGAGAGCGTTGGTTTTGTATTTCGTGATGATAATCTAGACAAGACTAAGAGGTATTTTCGAGAACAGCCGGGCACTCGAAGAACACATATTCATGTTAGACAAGTTGGTAGTTTTTCTGAGCAAATGACTTTGCTCTTTAGAGACTATTTACGTGAGCACCCTCAGGATTGTTTAAGGTATGCTGATGAAAAACATCGATTAATGGAACTGTTTAAAAGTGAACGACTAAAATACGTTGAAGGAAAAGGGCCGATCGTTTGGGATAACATACAAAGAGCTCATAGATGGTCGCAAGAAGTGGGATGGAAGCCAGGAACGTCTGATAAATAAATTGACTAGGTTCATTAAAGTAACTGGACACGATAGCCTAATCATTTCTAGAATATAGCGCGGAGTTTGGAGGCTAGTTAATGTCTGTTAGTGTGTTTAGAATGAATCAAGAAGATAATTCATTTGAACTAGGTTTTGAAATGCCAATTTCTAACGAAGAATTCTACACTTCTGGAACTAAAAAATTTAAGAATATGGGCACATGCTAATCTAGAGAATAATGATCTGGAATATATGGTGACAAGGATTGATTTGCTTAATAAAAAGTTACCTTTAGCTTTTAAAACGGAAAACACCATTTTGTGGATTGGATAACTTTATTCTCACAAAGATTCGTTGCTCTAACGAGTAACTTTACATAAATAGGGATCGCCGGCTGCAGTGCAGTTTGACGATCCCTATTTCGCTGAAGTAACGGGAGAAGAGTTGATTATTAAAGGTTTTGTACCTATGAGGAGTACAGCCATGGTGCTAAGACAATTTTATACCTTAGTTAAGGAGCTGTTGTAGTGTCAGAGAAAGGCAAACTTGTCTCACAAGTGTTACTAATTGCGGAGAAAACTGGTTTAACTGAAATTACGCCTATTGAGCTTAGTAATGGTGGGAATCTGATTATTTACTTGGCTCCCCATCCGATTGTTGCCCGAATAGCGACTGTCAGTTCAAAAGAAGATTCAGAGAATGCATACAAGATACTTGATCGAGAATTACGGGTAGCACGTCACCTACAATCCAAGGGCATCCCCGCGTTATTGCCTTCTGAACTTATTGATGCAGGACCGTACGATGTTGGTGGTGCATGGATGACACTTTGGAGATATGTTCCTCCTACACAATTACAACTTCCTTCACCGAGTGAAGCCGTTGAATTGGTATACAGACTTTCAATAGCAATGAAAGACTTCTCTGGCGACCTTCCTGTGCTTGGAGTTTGGGAACGAACATGTCAATCGGCTAATAAATTAAGGAGTAATCCCGATCAGCGCATACAAGCATTACTAAGTGTATTTCAAAGGGTAAATAAACAGATGCGCATCGATCCAAGTTTATTAATACCGTGTCATGGCGATGCGCATGCAAGAAACTTATTACCAAGTCCAGAGGGATGGATCTGGTCGGACTTTGAGGATGTATCATTGATGCCAGCATACTGGGACTTGGCTTCATTTGTTAGTAATCAAGCATTATTCGGCGGAATACAGGAGCCAACTTTTAGATACATATTGGACCATTTCGATAACGGCACCGATCTAAAATCTTTTGGACTTGCTATTACTGCACGTACACTAATGTCCACGCTAGGAAACTTGGATTTCTCCTTTTCGGGCCAAGGAGATTTGGAATTTGCCACTAGACAGTTAGAACTTGCGGAAGATTTTGTTCGTCAAGTAGAACTAATAATTGCAGGAAGCGATTAAAAGTACGTAGGATGTATTTAAGTGGGGTGAGAAATTTTTGAGAATCCGTGAGGTAACATCAGAGGGCTTTACCTTCATTAATTCAGATGGAGAAACTTTCGTCGACTTTATAGTGTGTAATGAAAATTGGGTTATGTATAACAAGAGGAAAAATAGTTGGACGGATGATGAAGTTCAAGCTTTTCGTACCAAAAGTAAATGTGTCGGAGAACGGGATATCTGTGCAAAGCCATGGTGTTTTACATTCTTTACAAAGCCCTTTACTAAAATTGAATTCACGAATTTTAACGCACAGAAAGAATTCGGGTTTTCAAACCAAAATACTTGAAGTTGGTTGGACCACATTTGACATGAGTTGATTAAGTTAATGGGTAACTAAGTTGAACAAAACCTAAATAGGCTACCGCATGTAGCCTTTTGTGATAACGGACGTAATTTTTCGTTTTATAGTAAAGTAAATCGTGGAGGTGTGGTTTGTGGAGCGTTCAATTAAAATTATGTTGTTGGGAATTTCTTTTATGTTAATCGGTCTATATATTCAGGGTGAACCTGGAATAATGCTATATGGTACCGAAGTCATTATCGTTTTATTTGGTTTTTTATTAACCGTTGTGGGTGTTTTCACCAAGAGGTAGCAGGTTTGTTCGTAAGTTGAATTGCTAATCTAACGTAAGAACGTTTGTTCAATAATAAACATGAGAAGGCTGCCGAGATCATTGTTCGGTAGCCTTCTCAACTATCAAGTAGGAATACGAAAATCATCTACGAATTTACATGTAATCATGTTGGTACTGTCAGGAGGAGTTTGAATGGGTTCCAGTCTTATGTACGTGAATATGACCCTAGTTGGATTCATTTGTTTGAACAGTTACGAGGCTTTGTACATCCTGTTATAAGCGATTTTGCAGTTACAATAGAACACGTTGGTAGTACATCCGTTCCGGGGTTAGCAGCGAAACCGATTATTGATATAGACGTGGTGGTGTCTACGCAGTCGGATGTCCTAACTGCCATTCAAAGGCTAGCAACCATTGGCTATGTTCATGAGGGTGATTTAGGAACTACGGGACGAGAGGCATTTATTCCTCCCGTCGATGTAATAAGGAATGACGTCCCTGCGAAACAGTTGCATGTTGAAAGCTTAGCTTCCTGGTAATGATTGAAAAAGGAAAATTATTTTGTTCTCTCTATAAAAATTTATTTTTTACAGGGCGTTTCTACTATGATTTGCAACTTATTCTCCGCGATGGAGGCGTGTATTTATGCTAGAAACCGGTTAAGGTTACATCGTTTTTTCTTCTTTGTTATTTTAGGTATTGCAATGCAAATTAACCAAATGACGTACTTGGGGAATCAAAATGAAATCGTGACGCTTAACGCTGGAGTGGTGCAATAGCCTCAAAGCCAGTTATGAAATTGTTATAGCCTAAGTTGCGGCGATGCCGCTGCTTAGCGCTTTATTTTTACGTAATCAACCTCTTCTTAACCTGCGAAACTGTTCCGGCGTCATATTCTCAAATTTTTTGAACCGTTGGATGTAATAGGCGCTGCTAGAAAAGCCGACCTTCTCGGATACATCCTTAACGGATAGATCGGTGGATACCAACAATTTTTTTGATTGCAGAATGCGGCAATCGGTCAGGAACTCGATCGGTGTTTGACCGATGAGTAGATGGAATTGTCTACTGAAATGGGAAACGCTGTAGCCTGCCCTCTCCGCCATTAGTTCCAGTGTGAGGAACTCCTCGCTGTGCAATCGGATCCATTCCGAGGCAGCAATGATTGTGTGTCGCTTTCCGTTGCCCGGCGTAACTTGTGAGTTCCCTGCATGGTTTGCAAGCTCAGCTATCATTTCGTAGAGCAGTGCCGACAGGCGAACCTCGCCTCTTTCCAAAGAAGGAACCCCATACGTGAGTAATTCACTCCAAAGTTCGTCTAGTCCCTCAGCGTCTTTCCAAGAAAACGTCCAAACCTCTTGCGCCCCTTTGCCTTGCAGTAATTCATCAATCCCTTCTCCTTGAAAATGTACCCATCGAATGTCCCAAGGATCCTCATGATCCGCATAATAGATTTGTTCGACACCAGGACCAAACAGAAAACCGGATCCGGCATGGAGCGTTATGGTATTGTCACCAATCTTTACATAACCTGTCCCGCTACGGATAATGTGCCAATTATATGACTTGAATTGCCCAATTCCCCTGTTCTCGCTATGAGAGGGGTCATTGTAGTAATGTCCGAATGACTCAGGATAACATACGAATCGCTTAAACCGGGGTTGTGCAATAAAATGGTTAATTCTCATGTTCCCCTCCGTTTATAGCATAATATTGATATGATAATCAAAATATTAGGATTTACCATCCTATTGACTGTACCTATAATAAGCCTATCAAGATATAAATCAGCATAATAACAACATACTCATTTGAAGAGGGGAATTCAAGATGTATTTTGGCGTAGACTATTACCCAGAGCATTGGCCAGAGGAGCGTTGGTCGATCGATGCGAAGATGATGAGGGAAGCTCATATTAATATCGTAAGGTTGGCGGAGTTTGCTTGGGCGAAGATGGAACCAGAGGAGGGAACTTACGATTTTTCGTGGTTGGATCGTTCCATCGAGGTATTTAGTAGCGAGAAAATCAAGGTCGTTCTAGGGACACCAACTGCTGCCGCTCCCAAATGGTTGATGGATAAGCACCCGGACATGTATCCCAAGGACGTGTATGGATTAAGCAAAGGATTCGGTACGAGAAGGCATTATTGTCTAAATCACCCTGTTTATCGGGACTACTCCAAGAAGATTACACGCGCTTTGGCTGCTCACTACAAAGATAACGAAAATATCGTCGCCTGGCAGATTGACAACGAGTTTGGCGGAGCCTGTTATTGCCAAAGCGATCTACATGCTTTCCAAATTTGGCTTCGCAAGAAGTATGGAGCGCTTGATAAGCTGAACCAAGAATGGGGTACGATCTTCTGGAGCCAGACTTATCGAACGTGGGAAGAAATTATCCTACCTGTCTACTCGTCCAGCGATGGCTTCAGCCAAAGTGGAGATGGAAGTAACAGGATGTTAACGCCGTTTAATCATAATCCAGGTTTGCAGCTCGACTATCAACGCTTTTTCTCAGATTCCACAGCTGACTATCAACGCCTACAAATAGAGGAGATTCGCGCCTTCAGCTCTTTGCCGATCACGCACAACCTGATGGGTCACTTCAACGAACTGGATTATTACGACTTGGGCAAGGATCTCGACTTCATCAGTTGGGATAACTATCCGAACAATATGTGGGCGAAATCCAAGCCAACGAATACCGCTATGGCGCACGATCTCATGCGAGGTATCAAGAACAGCAACTTCTGGATGATGGAGCAGCAAAGTGGACCTTGCGGATGGCATTCAATGGGGGATACGCCTGAACCAGGACAAGTACGCTTATGGACATATCAAGCGATTGCACATGGAGCCGAAGCCATGGTTTACTTCCGCTGGCGGGCTTGTACCGTAGGTATTGAACAGTACTGGCATGGTATTCTCGATCACGATGGCCTCGGTCGCAGGCGGTATCGGGAAGTTAAGCAAATCGGACAAGAACTCATGAAGCTATCGAGTCTCTTTGTAGATGCGAAGAACGCTAGCCCCGTCGCACTTATTAAAAGCTATGACAATGTATGGAGCCATCGCGCCCAGCCCCACAACCACAAATTCACTTATGGCGGACTGCTCGATTCCTATTACAAGGCTGTCACTAACCAGCATATCGGTATGGACGTAACTAGCGTGGAGATCGACTTTGCTCCCTATAAACTTGTTATAATGCCGGCCTTTAACCTAATGACGGAAGAAATCTCAGATAAGTGCGAGACTTATGTGAAGAATGGAGGCTCGTTGCTTATCACGTTCCGTTCAGGTACCAGAACCTGGAATAATCAGATAACCACCATGACGTTTCCAGGATTATTTCGCGAATTAGCTGGTGTAGAGCTCGAGGAATTCGATTCCATTAACTTTGGTCGCACCGTCACAATTGACGGCTCGTTCGGTGAAGGCACGTCATCAACTTGGTGCGACGTTCTGAAGCTTACCGGTGCAGAGGTGCTGGCCGATTATGATAGCCATTACTATAAAGGCACACCAGCCGTAACCGTGAATACCTTTGGAAAGGGCAGAGTCTATTATGTCGCTTGCGACTTGAACGATGAGGCTATGAGTAATCTGATGAGTCTCATCGTACAACGTGAGAAGATATCGACTATCTTACCTAAGTCGTACGAAGGAGTAGAAGCGATAGAAAGATCTAAGGACGGGCAATCGTATCTTATGTTGCTAAATCATAATAATGCAGAAATAAAAATGGAACTTAACGGCTCGTATCGCGATGCGTTAAGTGAGACGGATGTTCAAAGCCAAATCGTTCTCGCGCCTTATGCGGCGCATGTACTTTTGAAGACATAATTCCAATTCAAACACCACTCCTAAGTCGACGCTTTGGTAACTAGGGGGGTGTTTTGTTATTTATTTATTTATTTATTTATTTTGAATTATTGTAATGATTTAGGTGATAAATTCCGTTTTTAATCGTTAACATCTTCTCAAATCGATAGAAATCTGATCGTTGTTACATATCCCGTTTTCTGAACCCTATGTACAATAGTGGTATAAAGAAGAGTTTTGTACCATTAATTGCAAGGAGATGTGGATTTCACATGTTGGGTAAGATAGGTTTGGAAGGAAACTGGAAGCTGCAGTTGGATAAGCATAAGCAAGGGCTACAATTACCATACGAAGATTCGATTGTGTTGCCTAATACTACTTCAAATGCCCGAAAAGGAGAGAAACTCGACAGCATTATTATCGGGGCTCTGACAGATGAATATGCGTTTGAAGGAAGTGCTTGGTTCGCCAGAGAAGTTGAAATCCCGGAAGAGTTTAGCGGAAAAAACTGCATTCTATTTCTTGAACGAACAAGGATAACAACAGTCTGGATTGATGGGCGGGAGATTGGAACGCAGAACAGCTTGAGCACTCCGCATCGCTATGAGCTTCATGATGGACTTAGCTCGGGCAGACATGAAATTATAATACGAGTGGATAATACCGGGTATCCGAGCAAAGGAGGGCATCTCACTTCCGGCGACACGCAAACCAATTGGAACGGGATTACCGGCCGGATCGAGCTGCAGTTTTACGGTGAGGCTTTCCTGAATAATGTGCGAATTTATCCCGATCTTCCGAAGCGCTCATTCACGATTACCGGGAACATAGTCGGAGATTGGGCCAAGATGGCATTGACCGTCACAGCGGAAAGTTTCAATGGGGAAATAAAATATGAGGCACCGGTGCAGGTTTTTGAACTATCCTCTAAAGTTGTCTCAGTGAACTATGAGCTAGGGGAGGACGCCTTACTGTGGAGTGATGCGCAGCCGAACCTTTATACCTTGAACATTCGTTTGAAAAGAGAAAGTGGAGAAGTACTGGATGTGCAAGAGTTGATCGCGGGATTACGGGAATTTAAGACGAACAGGGACAAATTCACGATTAACGGGGCGAATACACTCCTGCGCGGAAAACACGATGGCTTAATCTTCCCGCTTACCGGATATGCACCTACTGAAGTAGATGAATGGCTAAGGATCATGGGCATTTCAAAATCGTACGGGATCAATCACTACCGGTTCCATACCTGCTGTCCGCCCGAAGCCGCATTTATTGCTGCAGATCTACTCGGCATCTACATGGCACCCGAGCTGCCATTCTGGGGAACCGTCACCGATGAAACCTATGAGAATCATGATCAGGTTGAGCAGGATTATTTGATCAGCGAAGGGTATGCCATGCTGGAAGCTTACGGGAATCATCCTTCCTTCGTCATAATGTCACTTGGGAATGAACTTTGGGGCAGTAAAGTAAGGCTCGATGATATTTTAAAAGCTTATAAATCATTCGATGATCGCCATTTGTATACGCAAGGGTCCAATAACTTTCAGTTTGCTCCGGACATTTTGAGGAACGATGATTTTTTTTGCGGCGTGAGGTTCTCGAAAGACCGACTGATCAGGGGGTCTTATGCGATGTGTGACAGTCCTCAGGGACATATTCAGACGGACCGGCCTAACACGATCATGGATTATGACGACATGATCGTGCCTCAACAGCTTTCTTTCAATGAAACGGAGAACGGCAGCGGAGCCACGATTCAAATCCAGTACGGCACCGGCGTCAAGACGGTAGAGACGAATCATACGGGTAGTGAACTCATTCCTCAGGTTCCAGTCATTTCTCATGAGATTGGGCAGTTTGCCATGTATCCTAATTTCGAGGAGATCGGTAAATACAAAGGCTCCCTGAAGGCTAAGAATTTTGAGGAGTTTCGGAATAGACTTGAAGCGAAAGGGCTTGGCCATCTGGCGGAAAAGTACTTCTATTGCTCTGGAAAATTGGCAGTTGCGTGCTATAAGGAAGAATTGGAAGCCGCATTCCGCTCGAAGCGTCTTGCGGGCTTTCAGCTTCTGGATATTCAGGACTTCAGTGGACAAGGGACAGCGTTGGTTGGTATTCTGGATGCCTTTATGGATTCCAAAGGACTTATCACCCCTGAAGAGTGGCGCAGCTTCTGTGGGGATGCCGTTCTGCTAGCCCGGTTTGAGAAGTACAACTATCAATCAGGAGAAGTACTCCAAGCTCAAGTCGAGCTTAGCTATTTTCGTGAACATTCACCTAATGGGATGATTATGCAATGGGAATTGAGAGATGGTATCACCATAATTGCCGAAGGTGAAGCCATTATTTCAGTGAAAACAAGCGATAATCATATTGATATTTGCGAGATCCGCATGCAGCTTCCAAGCGTAACTAGTATGACGAAAGTAACCCTTCTTCTGAAGGTCGAGCAAGCAGGCTTGAGCAAAACCTATGATTTCTGGATGTATCCTGGAAATGTCGCACTCGATGTTTCAGACATTCATTTGTTCCATTCGCTTGATGAGAAAGCGGTCAATTTGCTTGAGCAGGGCGAGAGTGTGCTGCTTCTTGCTAAACCGGACGGATTGACCGGAGCGGTTTCTGGCACATATTGTACCGACTTCTGGTGTTATCCGATGTTTCGTTCCATTTCCGAAAGTATGAATAAACCTGTACCAATCGGGACAATGGGGCTAGTGATTGACAAAGACCATGCCGTGTTTAACTATTTTCTCACAGAAGAATACTCCACCTATCCATGGTGGGAGATTGTTACCCACTCCAGCTCAGTTATTCTGGACGATTTACCGCAATCTTTGCAGCCTATCGTCCAAACGATCGATAATTTTGAGCGTAATCATAAACTGGGCTTGTTATTCGAAGCTCGCGTTTTAAACGGAAGAGTTTTAATGTGCGCAATAGATTACGACAATGTCGTAGCTACGCTTGAAGGCAGACAGTTACTGTTTAGCATGATTAGCTATATAAAATCAGAGGCTTTCGATCCTACAGTAGAAATTGAACTTGAGCAATTGCAACGTATTCTTTTGTAATCACATTGGAGGAACTATGAACAACAAACATTTTGTAATAAGCAACTGGAAATTCAAGGCGTGTGATGAGATGGATTGGATGCCAGCTCAGGTTCCCGGTACCGTGCATACCGATTTATTTAGAAACGGTTGTATCGCTGATCCGTTCTACGGGATAAATGAGCACGAACAGCAGTGGATTGACAAAAAAGATTGGGAGTACGAAAGCACCTTTGAATTAGAGAATGCCTGGTTGGATCTACCGGCAATCGAAATCGTGTTCGAGGGATTGGATACGTACGCTGACGTCACATTGAACGGGAGGCACGTGCTTTCGGCCGATAATATGTTCCGTGTATGGAGGGCTGATGTCAAGCCGCTGCTGCGTCCAGGTTTGAATGAATTGACTGTACGTTTTTGTTCGCCGATAGCTGAAGATTTACCAAAGCTGGAGAAGCTAGGTTACAGTCTGCCTGCTGCGAATGATCAGTCCGAGCTTGGTGGTTTAGGTGATCATCGTATTAGCGTATTTGCACGCAAAGCACCCTATCATTACGGCTGGGACTGGGGGCCGCGCTTTGTGACTAGCGGTATCTGGCGTGAGGTTCGCTTGGAGGGCTGTGCGGGTCCTGTTATACGCGATCTTTACATTCGTCAGGACCGTGTCAATCTTGAAGTAGCAGAGCTGACGGCCATATTAGAGATCGAAGCAGTTGAATCTTGGTCAGGCCATCTGCGTGTATCTACGGGTGAGCAAGTGTTGGAAAAGGGAATTACGCTTGAGCCAGGTGTACAAGAAGTGGCGATAGAGGTGAAGATCTCTGAGCCCGCATTGTGGTGGTGCCGGGGGCTGGGCGAACCGAATATGTATGAATTTAACGCGGAGCTAGTTGGTGAGGATGGCAGTACCCATGTGGTAACGGTGACAACTGGACTAAGGGATATTAAGCTGATTCGGGAAAAGGATGAAGCTGGAGCTTCTTTTCGTTTCGAACTGAATGGGATTCCACTTTTCGCCAAAGGGGCTAACCATATTCCTAACGATAGCTTTCTGACTGAGGTGACGGCGGAGCGTTATCGCCACGAAATTGCTTCAGCAGCCGAAAGCGGCATGAATATGTTGCGGGTATGGGGCGGGGGGATATACGAACAAGACATTTTCTATGATCTATGCGATGAATATGGCATTCTGGTTTGGCAGGATTTTATGTTCGCTTGCAGCATGTATCCTGGGGATGAAGCTTTCCTCATGAATGTTGCATTTGAAGCTGATCATAATATTAAGCGATTGCGCCGTCATCCCTGCATTGCGCTATGGTGCGGCAATAATGAGATTGATTCAGCGTGGTCGAATTATGTGGAGAATAAAGGCTGGGGCTGGAAGCGAAACTACACAGCGGAGCAGCGTGAACAAATATGGGCAGACTACGAGTCGGTGTTCCATGATATCTTGCCAAAAGCCGTGGCACGACTGGCGGCCGATGTGGCGTATTGGTCATCCTCGCCTATGCGTGGTCTTACGGGAGATGAGAACCAGCATGCCTTTAGCCTATCCGGCGAAGGTGATATCCACTACTGGGGCGTGTGGCATGCTTCGGAACCGTTCGCTAACTACAATACGCATATCGGTCGGTTTATGAGTGAATACGGATTCCAGTCGTTCCCGGAGCTGGATTCCGTGTTGAAGTATGCACCAGAAAGTGAGCTGGCGCTGGAATCTGATATCATGATGGCCCATCAGAAAAATGGGCGTGGCAACCAGTTGATCAAGGAATACATGGACATGTACTTACCTGTGCCTAAGGACTTCAAATCGTTCCTGTATATGAGCCAGGTACTCCAAGCGGAAGCAATCCGTATTGCAATTGAAGCGCATCGCCGGAACAAGCCTTATTGTATGGGCACGCTGTACTGGCAGATGAACGATTGCTGGCCGGTCGCTTCCTGGGCTGGCATCGACTACTATGGACGCTGGAAAGCGCTGCAATATACGGTTCGCAGAAGCTTCCGGGACGTCATATTGACGATATACGAAATGGCAGATCGTTCGATTGCCGTTAATCTCATTTCGGATAAGAGAGAACGGGTAATGGGCTCGCTATGTTTATCTCTGTATGACATTCAGGGAGGTCTGATTAAAGAGGAGACACTTCAGGTTGAAGTGGCAGCGGATTCGGTCACTGAAGCGACGGTACTGAACCGAGAGCAGTGGCTCCAAGGCTGCGATCCACGGCAGGTTGTTTTGCAAGCCATGTTTCATGTTGATGGAAATTCGGTAGATAGCAAACCGTACTATTTTGTCTCTGCGAAGGAGTTTGTGCTTCCAATGACGCAGATCTCAGTGCAGGAGGTTTCAGGCAGCGGTGGCACTCGCTATAATCTACAGAGCAGCGTGTTGGCTCGGCAAGTTTGGATCTCTGCAGAGGTGGAAGGGATTTTCTCTGACAACTATTTTGATCTAATCCCAGGAATACCGGTCACGGTGGAGTTTCGCCAGCGCAACAACGGAGAGGGAGAGGCTTTTATCCCAGGAAACCCCGGTAAGCTGACGGTACAATCGATGGCTGATTTTGTGTAGGTTGGCAGGTTAATACGCGAATCCTCGTACATTGTTCTTACAATAAAAGAAGATATCTTCCATATTGGTTGATGTCTTCTTTTGAGGATGATAGCGCTTACTTAAAACATCATATGAAATCGATAGAAATCTAATCGTTGTTACATGTTAAGTTCTCTCCTTCCCAAGTAGAATAATGATATAGAAAAGGAGGGAGCATATGATTTCAACGTTATATAAATATCGCTGGCAATATATGATGATTTTACCAGCAGTCGTGTTGCTGTTTCTGTTTAATTATATCCCTATGGCCGGTATCCAAATTGCCTTTAGAGACTTTAAGATAGGCTCTTCTATTTGGGGAAGTAGTTGGGTTGGCTTGGACAATTTTTCATTTTTTACTGAGCCTCAATTTTGGAAAGTGGTTCAAAACACGCTTTACATTTCGGTTTTGAAATTTGTTTTCGGATTTCCTATGCCAATTCTGCTCGCTCTCATGATCAATGAGGCTAAAAATTCGACTTTTAAGAGGTTTGTGCAGTCGGTTAGCTATCTGCCTCACTTTTTCTCTTGGATCGTCGTAGCCTATATCCTGCAATCATTCCTTACATTAGATGGCGGGCTTGCGAACGATTTGATCGGGCGGTTAGGAGGAGATCCCATTTTCTTCCTAGGCTCTACAGAATGGTTCCGCCCTATGATCGTTTCAAGTGGATTGTGGAAAGAAGTTGGTTGGAATACAATTCTCTATTTAGCGGCAATCACGACGATAGATCCTCAACTCTACGAAGCGGCGAAAGTTGAAGGAGCGGGCAAACTCGCTCAAATACGACACATTACGCTGCCGGGTATGTTGCCGACGATATCAATCGTGTTGATATTAAGCATTCCGAGTTTAATCAATGTTGGCATGGATCAGATTTATCCAATGATGAATTCCGCGAATCAAGATGTGGCGGATGTTCTTGATACTTACGTGCTTCGTAATGGACTTAAACAAGGCTATTTCGGCATGGCAACCGCTGTTGGTTTAATCTCTTCAGTCATTAGCCTGCTGCTTGTCGTAGCTACGAACTCGGCATCCAAGAAACTCAACGGCGAGGGGCTGTGGTAACACATGAAATCAAATGGGTTTGAACGTGTGGGACAAGCCTTCATTGTTGTCTTGCTACTGGTATTATGCGTGTCAATCATTTATCCATTCCTATACATGCTGGCAATTTCTCTTAATACCGGGGCAGATGCAGCAAAGGGAGGGGTGTATCTCTGGCCCCGTTCGTTCACTTGGATCAACTACGAGATCGTTCTAGGTAATTCAGTTATTCGACATGCTTATCTGATTACCATTGCAAGAACAGTTTTAGGCACAGTAGGCGGATTGGCTGTTACCATGTTGGCCGCGTACGGTTTATCATATAAACAACTTCCATTTCGGAATGGCATTCTAATGTATGTACTACTCACAATGCTGTTCAGTGGGGGATTGATACCCTACTATATTCAATTGTATAGTCTCGGACTAACGAATACCTTTTGGGTCTATGTTATCCCTGGTCTATTCTCCGCATGGAATATGTTCGTCATGCAGAAATTTATACAGGGCATTCCCGAAGCATTGATAGAATCAGCCGAACTAGACGGTGCGGGTCCGTTCCGTATTCTCTTTCAAATTATCGTTCCGCTTTCAAAGCCAATGTTAGCCGCGTTAGGACTTTTTACGGCTGTAGGGCATTGGAATGATTGGTTTTCAGGTGCTTTTTATGTTAGCAAACAGAATTTGATCCCGGTTCAGACATTCCTGCAGCAACTACTAACTGCCCAAGATTTGTCAGCCGTTATGAGTTCAAATCAAAACCAAGAAGCGCTTGCACGAAGCTCCTTGAGCAATATTACACTCATGTCAATCAAAATGGCCACGGTTATGATCAGCGCACTTCCGATTCTAGCTGTTTACCCTTTCCTGCAGAAATACTTTGTCAAAGGTGTAATGGTCGGTTCAGTCAAGGGATAACTCCAGGGTATTAGGCATTTTATATATACCAGCTAAGTTAGTAAAAAAAGGGAGGCATAAAAATGAAAATGAAATCAGGTGGGTTAAAAAGTTCTTTGGTGCTGGGGTTGGTTGCCACGTTGGGTATTACGGCGGGGTGTTCAGATAGCAGCAGTACTGGACAAAGTAGTACATCACCGGCTAAGGAAACTTCTAAAACAGCTACTGCAGCTAACTTTAAGCTTTGGCTCGGTTGGACAGCAACGGTTAATAATGATAGCTGGGTACAAAAATATTGGAAAACGGAAGAACCTAAAGTTGATGTTCAGATTGAAGCAACACAAGGGGATGCCGTTACCGCACTTAATCTAAAGCTGAGTACTGGCGGTTTTGATGATGCTGCTATTTTTGAGAGAAAACAAGTAGTTAATGATGCTATGAAGCGCTCCAATGTTATTCAACCACTCGAGAAATACTTTAGTATGCCAGATAAGTATCCCAATTTGGCAGCAATTCCAAAAGTATATCTGGATCAGATGAAGGATGGGGATGGACATATTTGGTCACTTCCTTCCTTCTTTGATGTGAATCCGACAGATCCATGGCCAGGTTGGTCCTCCAATGCGTGGTTCATTCGAAAGGATGTTCTCGACAAAGTAGGAATGAAAGTAGCAGATCTCTCAACACTTCAAGGCATCGAGACTTATTTGGAGAAGGCTTCACAATTAAAGGATGAGTCAGGTAAGCCGCTTCTACCAATGGGGATTCTTACAGATAAGAATGAAGAGAATGCTGTGCTTGCCGCATTCGGCGTGACCGTCGCTTCAGCAGGTGGTGTTACTCAAGTTAAAAAAGACGGTAGCGATTTTATTTTTAAGTATGACAACCCAGGGTTTAAGGCTGCTTATAAATGGATGAATAGTTTGTACAAGAAAAATCTCATAGATCCAGAAGCACTTACTGATAAAGGTGAAAGATATGTCGAGAAGAACAAAAGCGGCCGTTTTGCAATGAACGTTGGAAGTTTTTGGAACTTAAACAGTTCGCTTTGGGAACAACTTGATGGCCCAACAGCACCTGGCTGGTTCTATGAACCAATTCCTTTCCCTAAAGTTGATGGCGTCAGCCAGCTTGGTTATACTCAGATTATTAACCCTTATCCGCAATACGATACGTATATTAGTAAAAGTACGAAGAACCTAGATGCTATTCTATCATTCTACAACTATACGTTAACACCGAAACCAGAGATGAACATGGTCATTAACGAAGGACCTGCAGGTAAATATTGGAACTGGGTCGATCAACCACTTGGTAAATGGAAATTTACAGACCCGCAATACAAAGAACTGCGCAACTCTGGCGATAATGCCAAAAAAGCACAAGTGACACCAGAGCTATATTCAACATCAACGTTTAGCAATAAATGGTACGCATGGTGGACATCAGAGAATATTCATGCCGGTGGAGCTAAGACCGGAGAGTTTTCCCAACAGATCTCTAAAATGGGTACTACCCGAGTTGCAGAAAATTATGACATGGTGAAGGCGAAGACAGGAGGGGCTTGGGAAAAGTATGCTCCAGAATTAGATTCGGTATATAAAGAATACCGGGCTAAGCTGTTGATGGCAAAAGACGATGCGCAATTCGAAAAAGCTTGGAGTGATTTCACTGCAGCACTCGAGAAACGTGGACACTGGAGTGAGCTTAAGCAGGAATGGAATGAACAGTACAACGGGATGAACAAGAAGTAAGCCTACATGCGAATAGGTTGCTACAGACCTATACGCTAAGTAGCAGAATCATGTAAACTGAAATCAACGCATAAAGCGGAGCAGCCCATTCTACGTGGGCGCTCCCTTTTGTAGTTTCTAACGTGTAATATTTTGGCTGAATAATAGGAGAATGCCTAGTGCGACACTGGATTGAAAGATATATTATTCATTTGACCCGTACAATGAATCTTCGCCGTAAATTTGTCGTTTTTTACGGATTGGTTGTATTTATTCCTACAGTGATATTGGGATTAGGTGCAGGTTACCTGGCTCTTCAGAACGTCAGGGCGAACTATATGCTTACTATTAATGAAGCCATTCGACAGACGACGCAGAGTGTTGGATTCCGAAAGCAAAGCTATGATCTCCTTGTAAACCGGACAGGAACAGACGGAGAACTGATCTCAAGGTTAGCACGTACCTACGAGAATTGGTCGGAAAGGATTGAATCGGTGAACTATGTCGACCGATCATTTCAAGTTATGAGCCGTTATTTGCCAGGGATCGACGATTTTACAATTTATCATGTTAATCCAACGCTTGTTGAAGATGGCAGACTTCTGCGAAAGCCCGCTCATCGTCCATTTACTGGGGGTGATGAAGGGGTATGGTATGATAGTGTAATGGAATCACCTATCTCCTTGCAATGGTCAGAAGTACCAGGTGAGAACACAAAGCTGGTCGTTTCGAGAAAAATAACGAATACCAGTGGGTATGTCTTTGGTGCGATCTATATGCTTTTGGATTATGGAAGCGTATTCGGTGAATTAATGGATCGTCCCTTTAACGGTGCGGGGAGCCTATACCTCTTGGACGAGCATAATCGCATTGTTGCAGCCTCCAACCGAGGGATGATTGGCCAAGACGTTGCAAATACGACTATATCTAAATTTTGGGAAAATATTGGAGATAACGATAACATTACTTATGAGGGCAATTATTTTGCAGTCCGACATTTGAACGGTGAATGGAAAGTTGCTGCGCTAGTCCAGATGCGCCAATTGGAGAAACAATCCTCCATTATTGTGTACAGCATCGTGGCAATTACCATCTTCTTTCTGTTACTTTCTTTGTTCCTTGTCATGATTGTGTTTAAGAATATTGTGATACGAATTCGTAAATTAGGTACCCGGATGAGTAATATCGCCGATGGCGATTTCAATGTCTGGCTTGAGAATCGGAATAGAGACGAACTCGGTGACCTCGAGATCATGTTTAATCAGATGGCAGGTAGACTTGGAAACTTAATTGAACTACTAAGCAGTGCAAAGTTAAAAGAGAAAGAGTCATCGTTTCAGGCTCTTCAAGCGCAGATCAATCCTCATTTTATTTATAATTCACTCAGTTTGCTTCAGTGGCGAGCGCTTGATCAGGGAGATCAAGTTCAAGTGGAAGCAGTTGAAGCATTGACGACTTTTTACAGATTCGCACTGGATAATAAGTCCAATATTACGTTTATCAAGAATGAGCTTGAGCATGTACGTGCTTATTTGGACATTCAACAGCTCAGGTATCCGGAACGTGTCCGTATTGAATGGGAGATAGAGGAGGAAGTGTTAGAGCTCTATTCCATAAAGCTTATTTTGCAGCCCATCGTTGAAAATTCTTATATCCATGGGCGCATATTTACACGTTCGGATGCATGTATTTCTATTTCAATTAAGCGATATCATCATATGATTCATTTCCAAGTGAGAGACAATGGCAGCGGTATAGAACCGGCTACATTGGCACGTATCCACAATGGTGAACAAGCAGGCAAAGGAAATGGGTACGGTTTGTTAAATATAAGTGAACGGCTTTCTTTATATTTTGGCAATAAAGGCAAGTTTGAGATCGAGAGCACGCTTGGAGTAGGAACGGTAGTCACAATCCAATTGCCTGTCTACGCGGAAAAACCAAATATTCGATGGGAGGGATGACAATTGCTGCAGGCATTAATCGTAGATGACGAGCCGACACAGATTCAAGGACTAATTCGACATATCAATTGGGCGAGTTTGGGTTATACGATTCCATTTACCGCTGAAACAGGCGAAATGGCAATTCCTATTCTTGAAAGCAATAAAGTAGATGTACTAATCACGGATATATCCATGCCAGGCATGAATGGAATCGAACTCGCTGGCCTAGCGAAATCCATACATTCAGAAATTCAGATTCTCATCATCAGCGGGTATAATGAATTCGAATTCGCACAGGATGCCATTGAAGTAGGCGCTAATGGATATGTATTAAAGCCCCTTAAATTAGGCGAAATCGAGCGAAAACTTAACATATTTCGTCAAACACTTGAGAACGTGAAGCAAATCAATGAACAGACGCTGCATCTTAAATCCGTCGTATTGGAGAGTCAGGTGTTATTAAAGGAATCTTTTGTTCTTGAGTTGCTTGCTGATGAGCCGATTGAGGAGGATACGCTAACATCGTGGTTTCATCTTCTTGAACTACCGAGTGTGACCGATCGAATTCTGTTAATCATAGCCTCACTCGATCATCAGAATAGTCAGAGTCGTGATGTCAAAAGTAAGCTGTTGCTCAGTTCAGTGCTTCAGCAATCGATTTCTGTTTCGTTAAATGAAATGGGTTTCGTTTTGGTTGCGCCGCTGAAATCAGAAGGAGTCGCGGGTATTTTGTTAAATCCATCTACCGATACAAGGATGAACCTGGATAAACAAATGGGTTTTGTTCAAGACTATATGCGAAATACGTATCAAGTCTCGGTCACGATTGGTGTCAGTCGGGAAGGGCGTCATTGGACTGAAGTGGGACAGCTTTACCGAGAGATTAAGTATACTGTCGCTGATGCACGGCGGAGTGAGAACGGCTTACTTGTGCATGTCGGTAATGAAGAACGAAAGGTATATGAAAACTTTACGCAGCGTGAAACCATACTTCCCAATTTGCTTGCACTCGCAGAAACTGACAATAAGGAGCAGTTAATGATCGAGGTAGGGAGGGTGTTCAATGAAATGGAGGGAAATGCCCACTCGTTCGGCTATATGCAATCATTTAGTGTCAGTTTGCTTGGGGAGCTTTCACGCAAAATGTGGGACGATGTGGAGGGGATTTCCCATCTCAGTAATCGTGCATTGCACCGGCTATTGGAATGCAGAACAGCCCATCTACTTAAAGACATCGTCCTTGAATATATGGATTCGGCGTTCATCATTGCTCGGAAGGAACGTACGATACAGCAGCATCATCTCATCAATAATATCGCTACTTATATCGAAGAACAACTACCAACTAGTGTAACGGTTAAACAACTTTCGGATAAATTTCATATTAGCGCTGGTCATTTAAGCGTCTTATTTAAAAAGGAAACAGGCCAGACAATTTCTGACTTCGTCAAGAGTTTGCGAATGAAAAAGGCAAAGGAATTGCTTCAGGACCCAAGCATAAAGATTTACGAAGTAACGGAGCGAGTGGGTTTTCAAACTCCCGCTTACTTTACTTATCAATTCAAGAAGAACGTGGGCTGCACACCCCAGGAATATCGGGATCGCTATTATCATTGACAATATAATAATAGGCGCCACATGCAGTGATGATGATTGTCAACGTAACCAAATCGTTGTTTTGCCAAGAAGAGGCTTTCCCAAGAGATTGATTACTCGGGAAAGCCTCTTCTAGTTTGACTGAAATGGAGGGAACCGGGATTTGCCGCGGCCGGCAGGAGGGGCCTTGTCACTAAGCTGAAGTGCAGGGGGGTATTATTTGGAAGAAATTATGATATCTGGAATTTCAATATCCCCCAGTTGTACTTGTACCGTAAGGGTGATCACCTTGTTTGCTATGTTTCCCCCAATCAGGATCGCACCTTCCTGGTTATCTTTGGCAAGAATGCCATGAAGAATGGCATTCTCCACGAGCGGCTGCAGCGTTATTTTGGGTGTTATATGTACCAATATGTTCGTCTAGCGCGATGTGCAGGTTTAATTTGTTGGTATATAAGAGAGGGTCAGTTCGATATCTTCTTGAATGGTGATGATATCTTTTCCTTTGCTTAAACTTAATTTATAAAATTTCGCTAGAGCCAGAACCCAGAAAATGGGGATTTATTTGTGCCTGAAGCGCTATATGTTCGGCAGTTTTTAATGCCTGTCCGCTATTTACATTTTCGTAGTAAAATGCGTTAGGCAGGAGAACACTGACCTTGAAATTAAATTACGTTGCTTCGTGTTCACAACCTCAAAAAATTCGATAATACAGGGGAAGATTTGGAAGATCTGATCTCCATAGGTACTATTGGTCTGATTAAAGCCATTGAGTCTTTCTCTCCAAACAAAGGCACGAAGCTGGCGACTTTTGCTGCACGTTGTATCGAGAATGAGATCCTCATGCATCTACGTTCATTGAAGAAAACAAGGAAAGATGTGTCCCTACATGACCCCATCGGTACGGACAAAGAGGGGAATGAAATCACTTTGATTGACATTCTCGGCAGCGAGGCGGACGATGTGGTGGATGCGGTGCAAGTGAAGATCGAGAAGTCGAAGATTTATCGTAATTTGGAGATTTTGGACGACCGCGAGAAGGAAGTCGTGGTTGGTCGGTTTGGGTTAGAGCTAGGCGGCGAAGAGCGGACGCAGCGGGAGATCGCGAAGGAGTTGGGGATCAGTCGCTCCTATGTGTCTCGGATTGAGAAGCGGGCGCTGATGAAGCTGTATCATGAGTTTTATAAGGCGAAGCGGTAAGGAATAGAATTGAATCGCAGACTTCATTTATTTGGCATCAGATAATGGAGGCGAAGACAATGACAGCCTTAATTCAGATTGAACATGTTAGTAAGTTTTACTATATGGGTGGAGAAACATTCGAGCGTTAGATGACATTTCGCTAGACATCGCTCAAGGTGAGTATTTGGCCATTATGGGACCATCAGGTTCAGGAAAATCTACGCTGATGAATATCATAGGCTGCTTGGATGTTTCGGATGAAGGTCTGTATGCCCTAGATGGGAAGCAGATTCACGTTCTAAAGGACTCACAACTGGCCGAGATTCGGAATCGGAAGATCGGGTTTGTTTTTCAGAATTTCAACCTGCTGCCCCGACTAAATGCTTATGAAAATGTGGAGCTACCGTTGATCTATCGAGGATTATCGAGAAAACAGCGGGAGCCTCTGGTTCTAAAAGCGCTGGAATCTGTCGATCTTTTGGATCGCAGAAGGTACTTTCCATCGGAGTTATCTGGCGGGCAACAGCAACGCGTTGCAATAGCCCGCACGCTGGCGGGTGATCCACCGATCATCTTGGCGGATGAGCCAACAGGGGCCTTGGACTCGAAAACTGGCGTGGAGATCATGGATATTTTCAGGCGGCTGAATGAGCAGGGACGGACAATTATTGTGATCACGCATGATTGGCAGGTCGCGGAGCAGGCGAAGCGGGTTGTGCGGTTTCGGGATGGGCGGTTAATAATAACCTCCAGGTTGAATGACGAAGGCTACAAGAAGAAACTAGATGGATATGATATTGTGTTGAAAAAAAAGCAAAAATGAATGTCTCCCTAAAAAGTCGATCGCAAAAGTCGATCAACTTTCAACGATATCCGGATTGGGCGATTATATCGGACGACTCAGAAGTAAAGAAAAACGAGAGAGTAAATGTAATAAGATTTAAATCTTATTTTTATGTTCTATTAATGAATGTCTATAATAAACATCGCCCCCCTTTACATATAAAACTCAGACCCTCAGCCCGTTGCTGTAGGTCTCTTTGTGCTATTCAATTACAATGAAATTCCACTTCGGTTCCTTGGTAAAAAGGCAATACTGAAGAGACGCTCCTCATTCCCCTTTTTTGAAATGTGCAGCGTCTAGGATATAAATGATCCGTAGTAGATTAGGAGACTTCTGAAATTGTAACGGTATAGCCTAAGGTTTCAAGTCTTTGAACCGAATTCCATGCAATACTCCTTGCCTGTCTCCCCTAAAAAATAGTGGATTTCACAATTCATGAAGTTAATAAAGAGAATCAATAGGTACAAAAACATTTAATATGTTATATTATTTGACAAAGAATCTATACTATTAGCTAAATAAAGTTGTAATTCACTTTATTGGTGAATAATTATAACATTAAATGTTATTTATAAACCATCTAAGTTATTTGGGTATTTCTAATCTATTTGTGCAAAATGCATTTATTGTTGCAAAAAAGTTTTATTAATACTGCATGCGAAGCGAGGAGGGTTCATTTGTTAAAAATGATAATTATTGATGACGAGAAAAAAACGGTTGAGGGCATTAAAGAATGTCTCGATTGGACTGATTACGGGATCGTAATCTCAGGACAAGCAAGGAATGGAAGGGACGGACTGGAGTTAGCCCTTCAAATACAGCCAGATATTGTCCTGACAGATATCCGGATGCCTATTATGGACGGTATCGAATTATCCAAGGAGCTGAGACAGCTCCTCCCGGAAACTAAAATCATTTTTA
This sequence comes from Paenibacillus sp. LjRoot56, assembly GCF_964253335.1. Taxonomy (NCBI): domain Bacteria; kingdom Bacillati; phylum Bacillota; class Bacilli; order Caryophanales; family Paenibacillaceae; genus Paenibacillus; species Paenibacillus sp. LjRoot56. The sequence goes on along the minus strand of NZ_CAXURV020000003.1, from coordinate 43,818 downwards.
TTACAGGCTATTCAGACATGGAATACATGAAGTCCGCCTTTAAGGAAGGCGTTTTTGACTATATGCTAAAGCCTGTTGATATAGACGAACTGGAAAGTGTGATCAAGAAGACGGTAGAACTGTGCGAAATGGAGAAAAAAAAAGAACGGAACCGCTTAGAATTGGAAGCCAAGGTCCGCGAAAGCATCCCTTTGTTACATGAAAAATTTCTATCAATGTTAGTTTTGGGTGAGATCGGTGGAAGGGATTTGATCGTCGAAAGGATGAAATATCTATCTATTAATCTGCCTGTGGATAAATCCAATTATCTTGTTTTGGTTGTCAATATTGATGATTATACAGCGATTTGCTCGGAAAAGCAGCCGTTTGAATTGAAGCTTCTCTCTAAAGAAATGATAGACGTTGTCCGGAAAGCGATGGATGATAAGGGAATTATTTTTCAACTAACGGAGGGTGAGTTAGCCGGCATTATACCCTCTCCTACTACGCAAGGGGCGGGTGTAGCGGAGGGGACAGGCGTATTGGCACAAACGATCCAGAACAGCCTGAACAGTGAGCTTGGCCTCAGCGTTACCATCGGTATCGGGGAATGGGTGATCGACGTTGAGAAAATAAGCTTTTCTTATTATAGAGCCATGCATGCCGTAAACCAGAAGCTGTATAGGGGCAAAAATCAAATTATATATGCCGACAAGATTTCGGTTCTCAATGAGATGGTGACAACCTTCGGATATAAAATTTATGAGCAGACTTATGAAGCATTAAAAGCGGGCGATATTGATAAAGCTCAGGTCCAGATCGACGAAGTATTTGATCATTTAACTCGTTCGTACTCCTTAAATTATATCCAGAGCGTCTGTCTGCAGTTTACTGCGGTTATTCAACGTATATGTGCCGACTATGCCGACAATAGGCCGGAATATCAATTATTGGATGATTATGATCTTTCAAATCAATTGTTCAAGCTAGAAACCATAGAAGATATGAAGCTGTTTGTTTTGACTAACTGTAAAAAAGTATGCAGTTATGTCACAACGGGGCAAGACCACCATTCCCATAAAATTATTGAATTTATTAAGAGCATGATCGTGCAAAGGTATGCCGACAATTTAACCATTGAGCTGATCGCTAAGGAAGTGTATCTTTCAACCTCTTATGTCTGTCTTCTATTTAAACAAGAGACGGGGGAAACGATTAACGGCTTTTTAACGCGCATCCGAATTGAAAAAGCTAAAGAGCTGCTGCGACAGGGCACAAGCAAATTATATGAAATCTGTCTAGATGTCGGTTATTCAGACCCTAAGTATTTCAGCAAGCTGTTCAAGAAGGTTACTGGCGTCAACCCGTCGGAGTATAAATGACAATAATGGAGAAATTTAAAAAAATGAAAATTGGGCTATCATTTTGTAAATACAGGTACGGCAACTATAGTCTGAGAACGAAGATTATTATTTACTTTCTTATTATCAACATTATAGTTACGTCAAGCTTAGGTCTAACTTACTATTGGAAATCGACTCAGATCATGCAGGAGGAAGCAGTAAAAAACACTCAAAGCACACTGTCTAGGGTAGCGATAGACCTGTTGAACCTTACAGACAGGATTAGACAGGTCTCCGATTCGATCAGTGCGAACCCGAATATTAGAGAGTATTTAAAGCGGCCTGTTACGGAGGATGATTTTCAACAGCGTATGGAGGACTTTATGACGATTACCAATATTATTCAGTCTTTTCCTTACAATCAGGAAGTTTTTAAAATACGCATTTTTTTTAATAACCCGATCGTATATTCGAAAAATAAAGTTAATCTTCTTAGTATGGAGAATGTGGCTGATGCTCCCTGGTATCGGGATGTTAACGAACAGAATGGCAAAATTGTTTGGACTAACACTTATCCGTACAAGTTTTATCCTGAATGGCAGGAAAATATCATCTCCTGTGTTCGAGTCCTCAAGGATTTCGATCAGTTGGACCGTCGGCTTGGATATGTCAGCATTGACCTAAAAGAAAGTGATATTTATAAGGTGCTTGAAGCTACAGAGGAAGTGCTGAACGGAAAACTGTTTATTGTTAATGCAGGTGGTACTATTCTCTCTAACCAGGATAGCGCGTTAATCGGTAAGTCTATATACGAAGTAAAAGGCTTTGAGCATTTGATTTTGGATGAAAAAAAGTCTATTCGCTCTGATGTTAAGGGCAAAAGCTCCTTGGTTATCGTGAAAAATATTGAATCGTCTGATATGAAGATTGTTTCGGCCATTTCTATGGAAAGTGTTGTTGGGAAAAACAGAATCATTATGTCGTTTCTGTTGCAGTCGTTTGTTTTCATTTTTCTTGTGTCCATACTGTTGGCCGTGCTGTTATCCAAAAATGTTACAGGCCGAGTATTTCAATTAATTGAGTATGTGAGAAGGGTCGATATAGAGGGCGATAATAGTCTGATCAAGGTGAAGCATAATGACGAAATTAGCAGTCTGATGATTTCCTTTAATAACATGGTGGCTCGGAACCGAACGTTGATCAAGGAAGTTTACCAGGAGAAGATAAGTAAGAAGGAAGCGGAAATGAGGGCGCTTCAGGCGCAGATTAATCCTCATTTTCTTTATAATACGATGGACACTATCAATTGGATGGCTCTCAAATATAAGGCGCGGGATATTATGCATATGACTCAGTTGCTCAGTAGGTTTTACCGGTTATCCCTCAATGGGGGAAGGGATGTTGTCAATATCGAGGATGAAATCGAACATATCAAAACGTACATCGATATTCAGAAAAACAGATTCGAGGATGACATAGAAGCGTATTTCGATATTTCTCCGGAGCTTTACAATTACAGCACGATAAAACTTTTACTCCAGCCTATCGTCGAAAATGCAATATTTCATGGTATTCAAAAGAAGCCCGACCAGAAGGGTGTAATCCGCATTATTGGGATTAAGGAAGATCAAATCATTAAGCTCCGCATTATAGACGATGGCGCCGGTATGGACAGGGAGACGGTCGCTAAATTGGAAGCGGGGCTTATTGAGGCTGACAATCATAGTGGCGGCTACGGATTAAAAAACATAACGCAGCGAATCAAGCTTTATTTCGGTGAAGAGTATGGCATGAAAATTGACAGTGAACCTGAGAAAGGCACCTGTGTAGAGCTCTATTTTCCATCCGTGATCTACAAGGATTCCTAAGCTTCTCTTGTAGTAGTAATAAAGTAAGATAAGACACCTTAACCATCCAATTACCTACCTCACGCTTAACCAAAACTTCATAAAATAGAAATATCCCGCAGCACAAGCCTTTTAAGACCTGTGGGAGAAACAAAGGATGGAGCCAATTTTGTAGGGGAGGCATGCAGATGAAAAAGCAAGAAAAACATTATGATTATTTGATGGGAGGGTCGCTTTCCAAAAGTGAAATTGACCAAATTATGAGTCACTATATACATGGTGACGTCCTGATAGGGCCTTTTTTAATGGAAGGCAAGGACAGTGTAGTAACGGATATTGACAGAAACGAAATGATTAATTGCCAAGCACAGGCATTGGTGCAGGGGAGCGGACCCAGTTGCGGAAGCTCATGGCCTCAATTACAGTCCTAAGGAATCAATGGCATAATTGATAGCGAGGAGAATGCAATGATAAAAAAAACTGTCAATTTTTATTTTCGAATCCCGATTTGGGTCTTTATGATACTTGTAGCAGGTTTTCCAATTCTGTATACCATTAATTTGAGCTTTCGCAAGTTCAGCTTCGCTTTACCGGGATATAATGGCCAGTTTATCGGATTGAATAATTATACAAGGGCATTGCTTGATTCCCACTTTTGGAGCTCGCTTGGCGTTACATGTGTGATCATCCTGTTCGTCATTCCCATACAGTTGGTTGCCGGCTTTTTGATAGCTGGGCTGCTTGCTAAAAATTTGCGAGGTACCAAAATATTTTCAACGTTTATTTTTCTTCCCATGACCATTGCACCCATTGTAGTCGGACTAATTGGAAGATTGCTGCTGGTTGATAGATTCGGCTTGGTCTCATGGTATTTGGAGTATATAGGTATCGATCTGGGAAGTTCTATTCTGGGACAGCGCATACCTGCTCTTGCCTCCATCATTATATTGGATATTTGGCATTGGACGCCATATATGGTTTTGCTGCTGTTAGCTGGTTTGCAGGCGCTTCCTGTGGAGCCTTATGAAGCGATTGAAATGGAAGGTGCTTCCAAACTGCAAACTGTATGGTACGTTACCTTGCCTTTATTAAGGCCGATTTTAATTACAGCCGTGCTGTTCCGTTCAATTGATTTATTCCGTATATTCGATGAAATATTGGTGCTTACGGGGGGAGGGCCTGGTTCTAGTACGGAGTCAGTCGAAATGTTTACCTATAAAGTAAATTTCCATAATTGGGATATGGGGTACGGCGCCAGCATCGGCGTAATTACTTTGATAATGGTGTTGCTAATGAGCTTAGTAGCTCTGAAAGTAACAAGTAAAGAGACCTAACGGAGGGATTGTACGAAATGCGGCGAATCCGAACGAGAGAAGTGTTTATGACCTATGTCGTACTATGCGTTTTATCAATTTTGGCGTTATTCCCCTATTTGTGGATGCTACTCGGCTCGTTGAAGGGCAGGCTGGATCTATTCTCCATTCCCCCAAAAATCATATTTAGCCCTACGACAGTCAACTATACAGAAGCGTTTGTTCACAAGTCCTTCCTAAAGAACTTGATGAACAGTATGAAACTGGCTGCCACTTCCACGGGGATAGCGATCGTAATAGGTGTGCCAGGAGCTTATGCTTTATCGCGTTCCAAAGCAAGGGGGGACGGGCTGTTACTTATGATGGCATTGCTTACCCGAATGTTTCCCCCTGTCGTAATCGCGATTCCTTTTTATGTGTTGATGGTAAAGATGAAGTTAATGAATACAATGACGGGTGCTGTGCTTGCCCACTCTATTTTAACTATTCCACTGATGGTATGGATGATGAAAAGTTTCTTTGACACGGTTCCCAAAGAAATTGAAGAAGCGGCCGTAGTAGACGGTTGTTCAAACTTAGCGGTTTTTTTTAGAATCGTCATGCCGCTTGTGCTCGGAGGACTGAGCGCAGCCTCCATCCTGTGTATTATTACCTCTTGGAATGAATATTTGCTAGCCAGCGTTTTAACAGGAAAAAGTACGGCCACATTGCCAGTCGCCATTCCCGGCCTGATAAGCTCGAATGGTACGTTATGGGGGGAAATATGTGCTGTCGGAACAGTTGTTTCACTACCGATCGCGATATTTATGCTCGCCGTTCAACGCCATTTGGTAAAAGGAATGACTGTGGGTTCTGTGAAATAGCTAATCAACTTTCATTACAACTAATCCAATCTAGGAGGAAACTAAATGAAGCTTAGAAGCAAATTACTTACAGTTGTACTGTTTTCCATGGTTACGGTCACGACTGTCGGTTGTAGTCAGCAACAACAAACGGAGAATCAGAAAGACGCGGCCAATGTGACGATCCGGTTTATTGCTGAGGCCTCAGGATTAACGGACGCATTAGAGAGTCTGGTGCCCGAGTTTACTCAAAAAACTGGCATTAAGGTAGAGTTCGAAAAGGCTCCATACGATATGGTTGTGCAGAAAACGATGCTAGACTTTACTTCCGGCACGAAATCCTACGATGCAGTATCATTACCCTACGAATATTTGGGGCGGCTGGTCGATAAGGGTTATGTCAAATCAATCGATGAATATTTAAACGACAAGACTATAACACCAGATGCTTTTGATGTGAATGACATTATTCCTGCAATGTGGAATGGAAGTGCTAACTGGAAAGGCAAGATGTACGGGTTTCCATCTAATCCTACGATTACGTTCATGTGGTTCCGTAAAGACTTGTTGGAGAACTCGTCCGAGAAAGAAGCGTTTCTCAAACGCTTCGGATATGAATTAAGTGTGCCTAAGACGCCACAACAAATGAAGGATATGGCTCAATTTTTTACCCGCAAAAAAGGTGAAACTTTGGCGGGCAAGGTACTTGACCACAATTTTTACGGGATGTCGATTATGGCTAAAAGGAACTCGGCACTCTCGGCGGATTGGCTCAGCTGGGCATGGGCATACGGTGGCGGTATATTCGATAAAGGCTATGACAATGGAAAAATTGTGATGAATTCCGCTAAAAACCTTGAAGCGCTTAAATTTTATGTGTCTCTATTCGATTATGCCGTACCAGGAAGTGTGGATTACACCTGGGATGAAGTGTCGACAGCGATGCAGCAGGATTTGACTTTCGCTGCCATTAACTATAACGATCAAATTCCAAACCTGCTCGATGGATCCAAGTCCAAAGTAGCTGGAAAAATGGGATATGCTCTACAACCGGAGAATGATCGTCCAACAGCCAATTACGGTGCATGGACCTACATGATTCCGGCCCAATCCAAACATCCCAAGGAGGCCTACCAGTTCTTCGAATGGGCGTTATCCAAGGAGACACAGAAAAAATGGGCGATGCTCGGAGGGATTCCAGCTAGAGAATCTGTCTTTAAAGATCCAGAAGTCAGCAAGATCGAATACATGCCAATGACGCTTGAAGCTCTGAAAATAAGCGATTTACGCCCTAGAATCTCGGAATGGGGAGAAATGGATTCGGCCATGTCGGAGGAGCTACATAAGGCTGTAACGAAGCAAACTAGCCCTAAGGATACACTGGACAATTTACAAGCGGAGTTTGAGCATATATTAAAATAGCAGTCCGGTAATTGCCGCATACAATTGGCGGTTCAAGCAGTATATCGAAGCGAAGGTACTTGAAGCCCTGGGTGTGGATTATTTGTTTGTGGGGTCCGGGATTGTGGGGAAGTGCTGCGCCGGATTGGAAGGTGCGGCTATGTTGCTGACAAAAGGCGAGCTGGGAACAGGCAATATTGTCGAAGCCGTTCGCCTTTTGCGGTTAATTACGTCGCAAATCCACAGCATTCAAGTGATGATAAAAAATATAACGTTGTAAATGGAGGTACAAAATGAAGATATCATGTACGAATTTAATGCTGCGGGGAAATAATCTGACTGAGCAGGCCCGACAACTGTATAAATATGGGTACGATGGCATCGCGATATTTGTGAACTATAGCGAATGGAACGAAGAGCTGCACCAGGAAATACTTACATTACACGAAAGAACAGGAATTATCCCGTGTGAGTTTGCCTTTGGAGATAAGATTTACGGTCATTTAATGGATGACAATTTGGAACTCAGAAAAAAGAGCAGGGAAATGTATAAGCTGGCGGCAGAAATCAGTGGTGAAATCGGAGCAGTCACAGAGCTTGAATTTGCATACGGTGCGCAGGACCCGCTGCCATTGTTTCATCCTTATCAAAAAATGACAGAAACGGAAGAACTGGGGTTTCTGGAAATGTACAAAGAAGTTGCCAAACCCCTTATGGGGACCAAGGGCAGGATGCTGCTGGAAGGGATTAATAGATATGAAAGTCCATATTTAAACAGCTTAAAAGACTGCAAGGATGTAATTGACAAATTAAATATAGATAACTCCGGAGTTTTAGCAGATTTTTTCCATATGTCAATAGAAGAGGCGGATATGGTTGAAAGCATTAAATACGCAGAAGACTCTATTAAACATGTTCATTTAGGTGACAATAACCGTCTGCTTCCGGGCTACGGAGCAATTGATTGGGTAGCGTGTTTTGATGCATTGAAAGAGGTTGGTTACAATGGCTTTCTCAATTTAGAATGCAGCACCTGCGGAGATCCATCTAAGACATTGCCTGAGACCGCAGAGTTTTTAAAGAAGATTATGAATAGGTGATGTTATGAAGAATGATTTTAAAATAAGCAAGCCATTTTTTGAGATTGGCCCTAAGACATATCTATATGGAAAAGAAGCGGTAGAACTGGCAGTAGAAGCTGACAGACTCTGTGAAAAATATGAAGTTGATATCATTTTTTCTGCTCAGTATACAGATATAGAGCCGATCTCAAGGGCTACCAAATACATTAAAGTATTTGCACAGCACATGGACCCCATTTATCCGGGAAGGGGAGTGGGAGCGGTTTTACCTGAGGCGTTAAAAGCAGCAGGGGCGGTTGGCGTTCTTCTGAATCACTCAGAGAAACCATTAACAATGGAGGCGCTGACGCAAAGTATAAAAAGAGCAGATGAAGTTGGTCTGGCAACATTAGTATGTGCTGGCAGCAGTGAAGAAGGTGCCGCAATAGCATATCTGAACCCGGATATTATTTTAGCTGAATCACCTGCACTAATAGGAAAGGGCGCACGCGGCCCTCAGGATATGGAAGAGATTGCAAAAATTAATCATGCAATACACCAGGTGAATCCTAATATGCTGATTTTGCATGGAGCGGGAATAGCTGATGAAAAAGATGTTTACGAAATAATTAGAGCAGGAGCAGATGCCACGGGTTCAACGAGCGGAATCATAAAGGCAGAGAAGCCATTAGAAATGATGGAAAAAATGATTGCATCTGTTGCAGAAGCATGGAAGATAAGAAAAAAAGAATAGGAGAGGTAATATTATGGCAGTATTTCATGAAGTATTACATATTGAAACAGACAGAAGAGTGAGTTTTGATGACATTACAGAACAGGTACAGGGATGTGTAAAAAAATCAGCAATTAAAAATGGGCTTGTAAATGTTTTTTCACAGCACACAAGCTGCAGTGTATTTCTGCAGGAGGATTCAGAGGATGTTACTTATTGGAACACTCCGCTGATCCTTCAGGATATGATAAATGTATTGGAGAAAATTATACCGACATGTCAGTATGAGGGGCAATACTTGCATCCGGGTCCGATACACACAAAAAATGCAATGGAATTAAGGGATGAAAAAGCAGAATGGATGCTGAACACAGATGGACATTTACGTTCTGTTTTGGTTGGGCGGTCAGAAACAATTCCTCTCTTGGAAGGTGAAATGACTTTAGGTGAGTTCGGGAGAATTTATTTTTCGGATATGGATCAGACGAGAGGGCGTACACGCATGGTACGTGTGCAGATTGTTGGCGAATAAGTTGAGAATTTTATAATAAGAGGAGGAAAAGAAAATGGGAATTTTAGAAAAGATGAGATTGGACGGGAAGAAAACATTTGTAACAGGCGGAGCAAGGGGAATTGGAAAACGCATTGCATTTGCACTTTCCGAAGCAGGGGCAGATGTTGCAATCGTTGATGTTGATTTAGAAGAGGCACAGAAAACCGCAAAGGAAATTGCACAGGCAAACAATAATAAAACGATTGCAATTAAAACAAATATTACCAATCCTGACGAAGTAAATGAGATGATTGAGACGATTCTAAATGAATTCGGCAGATTGGATGTAGCATTTTGTAATGCAGGGATAGGACACGGGGTACCGGTAGAAGATGATACACTGGAAGATTGGACCAGGGTAATCAACGTAAACTTAAATGGAACTTTCTTAACAGCGCAGGCAGCCGGAAGAGTTATGATAAAACAAGGAGGAGGTACGATTATCAATACAGCCTCTATGTCAGCCCATATTACAAATGTTCCTCAGAAAGAATGTTCGTATGCGGCATCAAAAGCAGGTGTGATTGCAATGTCAAGAAATATGGCTGTTGAGTGGGCGGATAAAAATGTGCGTGTAAATACGATCAGCCCGGGATATATGGCGACGGAGATGACACTGAATGATCCGGGATTAGCGCCATTGATCAGTCAGTGGGAAGAATTGATTCCGGTACATAGAATGGGAAAACCGGAAGAGTTAGAAGCTATTGCAGTTTATCTTGCAGGAGATATGAGTTCTTATACAACAGGGGCGGACTTCCGCATTGATGGAGCTTACACTTGTTTTTAGTGTAAAAGAGTTTAGAGTTCTCTGGAAAGTCAAGAGGTAGCAGGGGCTGCAGAAGAACAGACGGCAAGCTTCAGGAAATTGCTGCTTCCTCCACGTTATTGTTTAAAGCTGCGGGCAGCTTTAAAAAAGGTGGATCAATTCGAACTATAGTTTGAATTGATCCTTTCTCTATCAAATTAGGCTCCATTTTCAATGGTGGGGATGAGTGAGCGATCATTTCATCATGAAAAGGAAGCTCATATTCTTCATAAGCCTGTTTAACGCCTTCGATATATTTGGTTGCTTACAGGGAAATCTACGGGTCCGGCAAGCACAAGGTTTTGGCTATGATTCTTGTTCAACGTCGCGATAGCGGAGAGGTAGCCTGCCCTCATATGGTTGACCTTCACATAGTTGGTATCAATAGAATCGAAAACAAGATCAAGGACAATCGTCTTATAAAACAGGTTCGCAAGCAGCATTAAATTGTCCGTATTTGAGCTGACTGGAGAAATAATGATACTATCCGGCATTCTGGATAATACCGCTAAAATGTTCCTTCTCTCCATGGACAGTTCAAGGTGGGCTTCATAACGATCCTCATTTATTTACATTATTAAAATGACTATGCCAATTGTAATAACGTTGTAAATTGTAATGGTTATTCTGTATTATTTGGGATTAGATAGCCATGTTTAGACTATATAATTTTACAACGTTATAAATAAAGAATGGGACATGTTGAATATCATATAAAGTAGGTGTGTGGAATGGGGATCATTTCCATTGATCTTGGGACAACTAACATTAAGGTGGCTGCTTATAATAAAAGTCTTCAGCTGCTATTTATTGAAACGGAGAATGTTAAATATCTGAGTGACGGGGATCGGGTAGAGTTCGATGCGGAGCAGTATTTTGAAATGGTATCATCGGCCATTAGAAGATGCTGCGAAAGAAGCTACAGTGGTTCAGATAACATGCATCAGATTGTCCTAACAGGTCAAGCAGAGTCTTTGATTATGGTAGATACAGAAGGAAAGCCGCTTCGTAAAGGAATTTCATGGCTTGATACGCGTTCTAAAGAAGAATGTGATGAGCTGACGGCCGCTTTTGATGAAGAAACATGCTTTCAGATCACGGGGCAGCCTACAATTATTCCTACTTGGCCCATTACCAAGATGCTTTGGATTCGTAAACATGAACCACATATTTTTTCGCAGGTTGCCAAGTATTTAATGCTTAAGGACTATATCCAGTTCCGTCTTACTGGAAAGCTATATGGTGAATATTCCATATACAACTTTACCCATTATTTTGATATCCGTAAGAAGCAGTATTGGGAGGAAATGATTGCTTACTGTGGTGTTTCTGTAGAACAACTGCCACAGCTTGTTGAGCCTTGTACGAACATTGGCGCCATAACCCGCGCAGTGGCCGATGATCTTGGACTGCACCCGGAAACGAATGTCAATGTCGGAACGCTTGACCATTTTGCTGGTATGATTGGAACAGGCAACATTCGGGAGGGAATCATTAGCGAGTCCACAGGGACTGTTCTTTCCATAGCAACAATGGTTCATTCACCGGTATTTGGAAATTTGCGGATTCCATGTCACTATGGGCCTTTTAAAGATACTTATGTCTTGCTTCCAGTATGTGAAAGCGGCGGAATAAGCTTGGAATGGTTTAAGGGAAACTTTCTGGAAGATTACACCTTTAGCGAAATGAATGTGGAACTCCAGAAGAAAAAAATCCCGAACGAGCTTATTTTTCTTCCGTATATTACCGGGGTCAATGCTCCGGATTTTAATGCAAATGCAAGTGGAGTATTTTATGGCATTAGATTGAAGCATGATAAGTTAGATTTTACCCTGGCTATAATGGAGGGTGTCGTTCATCTTTTAAAGAAAAATATGATGTGTTTGGAACAAGTAGGAGTTAAGGCGGAAATGATCATATCTACTGGTGGAGGAGCCCGTTCGGAGTTGTGGTCGCAAATGAAATCGGATATTACCGAATATATAGTTGCCATTCCTGAAAATGAAGAAGCTGCCTGCCTCGGTGCTGCGATGATTGGCGCTGTTTCAGATGGGTTGTTCCCAAGCTATGAAAAAGCAGTTGAGCAATGTGTTGCCATTAAACACAAATTCATGCCTAAGAACAATGACAAATTCCAAACGAAGCATGAGTTATTTAATCGTTTGTTTGATCAGATCATCCCTGTTTATGACTATGATTCGGAGAATGTGATACTTTGAAAACCGGAGAATGATGATGCAAAATATTCAAAAAGGTAGAACGAACTTACATCCGTTTTATTGGGTGAATGAACCTCAATCGTACACGTACGATTCCAATAAAACCTTAACGATTCAAACGAAACCCAATACCGATTTTTGGCAAAGAACCGCCTATGAGTTTCAAAAGGATAACGGACACAGCTTTCTGACGAAAGTGGAAAATGATTTTTCATTGACAGCCTATTTTGAGTTTACTCCAAAAACCACTTATGATCAGTGTGGTCTTCTAGTAAGGTTGAATGAAGAGAATTGGATTAAGGTGTCCACCGAGTTCGAGAACTCGGATTTTAGCAGGTTGGGTTCGGTCGTTACCAACATGGGATATTCAGATTGGGCGTCGACCGATATTTCTTCCAGCAATACAGCGATGTATTATCGGATAAACAAAAAAGGAAAAGATTTTCTAATTGAGTACTCCTTTGATGGGCAGCATTGGTTACAAATGAGAATGGCGCATCTTCATATGGATGCTAAGGTGTTGAGTTTGGGTGTATATGCCTGCAGTCCGCTTACTAGTAGCTTTGAATGTCGTATCAGTCAGATCACTATAGGCGATAATAACCATTTTTTTCACTAGAACTTCGAGTCTTTTTCTCCAACCGGGACTCTGTCGTAACGAGACTCGTTAGTGCGAAGAATCAAATCCATCGTTGGGTTGACGTTGTGTTCCCTGAGTTGCGACAAATCTTTAAAAACCTTATGTGCAAAGGCTCATTGGCCACATTAAGACTTTTCTCAACACCTGAGAGACAGAGATTATTGCCGTTTTAAACCGTATTCCATTTGCTAAATCAATGCTAGCTGTTAAAGGGATTAACGCCATTTCACTTGCTGGTATTCTTAGTGAAGCAGGGGGTTTAAGTGGGTTTGTACACGGCAATGCATTACTTCGGAATACTGGCCTAAACCTTGCAGAAGCAAGCTCAGGTAAATGGACGGGACAGATGAAAATAAGTAAACGCGGACGATCTCGCCTGCGCCGTTTCATCTACATGATGACAATGAGTATGGTATATTTTTTCAGACATAGTTTAATAATTATTTCAAAACTTATATTTGACTCCCAACAGCAGAAAATGAGGGGGATTTGGTAGAATGATTAAACGAAGGTGACTTTGCTCATGTAATAAAATTCACACTTCTTTGTTAAGATTCATACTGGACAAAGCAGGAATCCTGTCATATTGTTTTCGTGTGATATATTGAGAAAGAAGGGTAGGGTATGCCATGTGGAGCCGGATAAAGCCGAAGAAGATGTATTTAAACATTTTTATGTATTCCTGCATTGCAGTGAGCTTGCTTACCCTAGTATTTACCGTTTTCCTCAGCCAACAGTTCTCTAAAAGCGCGATGGATGAAACGGACAAGTCCAATCAGGTGAAAATTAATCAAATCGTTAAAACCTCGGAATTTACCCTGCAAAAATTACGTCAGTTTGCGCTAAGAATCTATTCGGATCAAAGTATTGCGCTTTGGATAAACATGGGAAAGGACGAGTATTCTCCTTTGACATTGGATAAAGCAGCGACAAGTGTAAGGGGATTTATGAGCAGTGAGCCTTTCATTCGAGGCATTTATTTAATTAACTTTAATATTGATCAAATCTACACTTCTGAATCGAGCATCTATACGACAAAGGATTTTTATGACCAAACGATGTTGGACTACATTAAGAATCAAAAAACGCCGTATTTGCAGTATGTTAACCATGAGGTGGGAGGAGAATCGTTTCTTGCACTTGTCGTACCAGCAGCCGGACCTAATCAGAACTTTCAGGGATTTGTTGCAATTCTGTTCAGTAAACCATTGTTGAATGAGAACATGCTGCAGATTTCAGCAGATGATCTCAATAAAATTTATATTGAAGGCAAAAATAAAGAGTTCATCCTGGGGAATACGGACCCTGCGTTAACCAAAGCGCTAATGGAAATAGATAAATCGGCAGTAGACCAGGGCTGGAAATGGAAGTTTGGCAATGAAACCTGGTCCATTCAGTCAGAACGGTTTCCTGTAGAAGGATGGAATATATATCACATGGCGCCGATCTCCTTATGGCAAGCAAAGGTTGCTAAGATTCGTATCCAAATTATTGGTTCTTCGATCTTTCTGCTGTTAGCCTTGCTGTTATATTTGTTTTGGCAATCATACCGCAGCTTAAAGCCTCTTAGCGACTTGGTCTCTCAAATAAGAAGCAAGCTAGGCAAGGAACATGCTATCCTACAAGCATCAAATGCCGGCAATGAAATGGCATGGATTCATTCCGGTTTCCATTCGCTTGTTGAGAAGATCGAACAATTGGATTCATCGATCAAGAGCAGCAAAGCTCTGGTGAAGGATGATTTCTTGCGTCAATGGATTCTTAATTCGAAGTCATCCAAACCAATTGAAGAGTTTATTAGGAACCAAACGCAAATTCTCGAAACGGGATCATTCCGTATGGCGGTCATTCGTCTGGAATCGTACGGACGCTTCGAAGAACAGTTTGACTTTGCTTCGCGCAAATTATTGCGTTTTGCATTAGGGAATATTATGGTCGAAGTTCTTTCGAATCACGGGTTTGTTGCGGAAACAGTCGATTTCGGCTCTGATCACATTGTGGCACTCATTTCTTTGTCTACTTCAGAGGAAGAAATGGCATTAGCAATAGGAGCGATGGATGACGTTAAGGTTCAGATCAGTCGATGGCTTAAGCTGGAAGTGCATGCAGCTATCAGTTCCGTGCTTGATGTTGAGGAGAATCTGCAGATTATCTATAACCAGCTTTACGAACTGACGTTAATGGGATTCATTAATCATGAGGATAGGGTGTTCACTTCTGATGATTTGGAGCGATATGAACGAGGCAAAGACAGTGATCTCGATGAAGCATTGCTGAAACAGGTTATTCAATCTGTTCAGCTTAAGAATGATAAAGCACTTGAAGGTTATTTGGATCACCTCACCTTGCATATGCAGGAACTAAGCTATCAGGAATGCAAACTACAGTTGACTCACATCATTTATTCCATCATGAAAAGCTTCAAAAACTATAAAACATTTCAAGGGATGAAGAGTATCCATTCTTTTCTGGAACAATTCGCCACCTTAGGTGAAGTGAAAGCGTGGCTGTACCAGGTGATGCTGCAGACCATAGAACAGAACCGGAAGAAGAATGCCTCGAGCCGAAAGGATGAGGTCGCTGCGGAGATGATCGAATATGTACGCAATCATCTTCACAATCCGATGCTTTCCGTAGATGACATTGCCGCACATGTATCCATGTCTGTGAACTATGCCAGACAAATATTCAAGGATCAGTTTAATTGCTCATTATCCGATTATATTACAGACCAACGGATCGAGCATGTCATCAAGCTGCTTACAACGACCGATTGGACCGTTGCAGATATAACGGAACAGTCTGGATTTCAAACTAAGAGCACCTTCTTTGCGGCATTCAAGCGAGCGACCGGGATGACGCCGAACCAATACCGTATGGGAAAACATGATGTAGAGCATTGAAATTCGTACTCTGATTGTTGGGCAATTGATACTCCCCCCTTTATAACATTTCATACTGATTGATAGATACCGGACTGTACGGAAGTTGAGCAATCCGGGTATGATCTAGTACGAACCGAGCACACCGGACACACGAAACCAAAATGCGTACGATGGTTATGTCGTTGCTCGGTTGATCATAAAACAGGAGGGGTTAAACAGTGAAGTTAAGAAGTAAAAGTACCTTATTAATGGTGACATCGCTAATACTGGCAGGAACATTGGCCGCTTGCGGTTCGAAGGAGGCGGCAACTTCCCCAACCGGCAAACCAGCAGCTTCCACGGTGGCCAAATTAGATCCGGTTACATTGAAAATCATGTTCCCGGGAGATCCGCCAGCCAATTGGAGTGAAGTGAAGGGAGAGATGGAGAATCGTCTTGCCGGTTCGCTTAATGTGAAGCTGAACGTGGTGTTTATTCCATGGGCGGATGTCCTTCAGAAACGCCAAGTCGCATTGTCCTCCGCGGAAGATTACGATCTGATTTGGGACAATAATCCGTATCAAAATATTGCAGCTGGGCTCTATGAACCATTAGACTCATTCATTGATAAGTATGGACCTGAGATTAAGAGCAACCGCTCTGCGCAACTGCTAGAAGCCAACAAAGTGAACGGTAAATTGTACGCGGTACCGCTTGAAGTGAATTTCATTCGTCCGTGGACGTTTGTTATACGCAAGGACATCCGGGAGAAGCTGGGCATTGCTCCGATCAAGAGCTACGATGATCTGGTCAAATTTATGTATGCTGTGAAAGAGAAGGCTCCGGATATCACCCCGTATATTCCGAACGGCACCGAACATACTGGTTTGAAGATGGCAAGTATGCTGGATCCGAAAGCCAATCTTGCCGCTATCTCGAATTATCCTGGGCTGTATACCAAAGGCAATGATGGAAAGGCCTATAATATCTTTGATAATATGGACCCGATGATCATGAAAAATTTCGAACAAAATCACAAGTTCTACCAGGATATGATTCTTGCCAAAGATGCCCTCATTCTTAAAAATGCGGAATTTGCTAAAGGAAAAGCAGCTGTATCAACCTTCAATGATTTCGGTGTAGCTCTTAGCACCAGAACTTCTCTGGAAAAGTCAGTTCCAGGAGCTTCCGCAGAAGCATTCAGCTTGTATGATCCAAGTATGAAGATGGCCTCAACTTTCAAAGCAGGAAACTTCATTGCCGTCCCAGTAGTCAGCAAAAACAAAGAACGCGCCATTCAATTCGTCAATTGGTTAAACCAGAAGGATAATTACGACTTACTTGCCTACGGAATAAAGGGTAAGAACTGGGAAGATTCGGGCGAGGGCCTTTTCAAACCCATTAAAGAAAGCCCTTATGCAGGTATTCCTTTCGCGTGGGGCTGGAACTCCAAGTTGGATCGGATCGATGCCAGCTTGCCTGAAGATGTTATCAAGTTGAACAAGTGGCAGCGGGATCCTAACAATTTTACAACAGATATTCTTGCCGGATTTACTTTCGATCCAAGCCCGGTATCCAATGAAATTGCACAATTGAGCAATGTGGGTAAAGAGTTGTATGATCCGATTATATTGGGTCTAATTGAACCGAAAGAGGGTTTAGCGAAGTTTAAGGATAAGGCTTATGCTAATGTCAAGAAAGTCCAAGTTGAGTATCAAAAACAGCTGGATGCGTACCTAGCCAGTAAAAAGAAGTAAACTGCCCTAAAAGCCGGCGACCTTGACCCAAGGTCCGCCGGCTTTTCATTTTAGTAAACTCCGGACTTCGTGTGTGATAGAATTCAAACCCCCATGGGCTGTTACAGTTCAAACTCATTGATAAAAGCAAGACTATACGCCAGCTCCACGAATGAGTAAGATACAGTCACATACGAAAGGAAAGGTGAGCATTATGATACTGGAACTCAGGAAGAACAAGTGGCTGTATGCTATGGCGCTTCCCGTAATTGTGTACGTTTTTATTTTTTCTTATTTACCGATGTCAGCTCATGTATTGGCCTTCAAGCAGTTTATACCTGTTAAAGGTATCTGGGGGAGCAGATGGGTGGGACTCGACAATCTCATGTTTTTTTTCACGGGTCCGGATTGGTTGGCGGTTACTTTAAACACAGTATTCTTGAACCTTCTGTTCATTACGGCAGGTACAGTGAGCTCTTTATTAATTGCCCTGCTGATGAATGAAATCAGACATGTATTCTTCAAGAAGGTGACCCAGTCACTCGTGATCTTGCCTCATTTTATTTCCATTATCGTCGTTAACCTAATGGTCCTTAATTTCTTTAACGGGCAGGACGGCATGATCAATCAGCTGCTGAAGGACGTTGGCTTTCAGCCGGTTGATTGGTTTCAGACCCCTTCGGTCTGGCCTATGTTACTGATGATCATATTCGTGTGGAAAGGCGCAGGGTGGGGTTCGATCATTTATCTTGCGACCATAACCGGCTTCTCCGAGGAATACTATGAAAGCGCGCGAATTGACGGTGCCAAGCGCTGGCAGCAGATCTGGCACATTACCTTGCCGTTGTTGCGGCCGACCATTATCGTACTAACACTTCTCGCTTTGGGGCGGATTTTCTACGGTGATTTTGGCTTGATTTATGGCATTATAGGAGACAATTCTCTGCTCTACAAGGCTACGGATGTTATTGATACTTATACGTACCGATCCTTGAGGGATTTCTCGAATATGAACAGCTACAGCAATGCTGCGGCAATTGCATTATTCCAGTCGGCCATGGGTTTTATCACCATTCTTTTCTTCAATTGGATTGTCCGCCGAGTTGATAATGACTCAAAGTTATTCTAGAGAGGAGCTTAAGTATGATGGTGAAACAACGAGATGCATCTCAATGGACCGTGTCCGCCGTGGCATATGTATTCATAGGTTTTTTTGCCCTAATTTGCCTTATTCCCTTCTGGCTTGTGTATATCGGGTCGTTCACAGCGGAACATCAGATTGTTAAAGGCTTCCAAATGTTCCCTACGGAATTTACGCTTGATTCCTATCTTTTCTTATTTAAAGGCAGTCAAGTATACAGAAGCGGCTTTGTTTCCATATTCGTTACTGTGGTTGGTACCGTCGGGGCTGTGCTCATGACTTCCATGTTTTCCTATGTCGCCTCTCATCTGAAGGTGAAATACCGGAATTTCCTTTCTTTTTATATTTATTTAACGCTGCTGTTTGCACCCGGTTTGGTCGGCTATTATTTGCTCATCTCCAACTGGCTGAACTTGCGGGACTCGTTATTGGCGTTGATCTTGCCGCATATGTTCTCCGTTTTCAACGCATTCTTGATGACCTCCTATTTCCGGACGCTTCCGTTTGAACTAAATGAGGCGGCGACGATGGATGGGGCGCATGAGATGTATATCTTCTTCCGGATTATTTGGCCGGTCTCGATGCCTGTCATTGCAACCATCACCCTGTTCTATGCGCTTTCGTACTGGAATGACTGGTTTAATGCGCTGTTGTTTATTGATAATCCGGAGAATCATCCGCTGCAGATGATGTTAAGAAGAATCGTGTCCAATGCGCAGAATCTGGATTATTTAAATGCGAATGTTAACATTGCGGTTTCCGCGTCAGGAGTTCAGCTTTCGACGGTATGTATTACGATCGGGCCGATCATCTTCTTGTACCCATTCCTACAGCGCTATTTCATCAAAGGCTTAACGATTGGCGCGGTCAAGGGATAGTTTTGATCACTCACATTGTAGTCTGTGGATTTCATTATCTCAAAAATAGGAGGAACATCTTCATGAAGCTGCATTTCCGATATTCCTCGCAGTCGGTGCTCGAACCGGTTCCTGGTTGTGAGTGGGCAAGCAAAATGGTGCTAAACCCAGCTATTGTAAAAGATCCGGCTTCTGATAAGCTGCATATGCTGTTTCGGGCTACGGGTCCATGGTCTCAAAAGCGCAAGGAAGGTAAGCACGACCCATATCCGATCTTTCTGGGGTACGCAGCAAGCAGCGACCTAGGCAAGACGTGGGATGCCGACTTTTCCAGGCCAGCACTTGCTCCTGCTCTGAATGAGGGGTTCGAAGACATCTACATTACAGATATACACGGTAATCAGGTGCGCGATTATTCCAACGGCTGCATCGAGGATCCGCGCATATTTCCAGTGGAAGGGGAGCTGTATCTTTCCGTGGCATGCCGTATGTTTCCGCCGGGTCCGTATTGGCTCATTGATCAGGAGCCTTCGGTGGATACACGCAACGACTATGTGCCGGAGTGGGTGCAAGAAGGTGATGATGCATTCCGCGTTGCAGCGCGTACCAACAATACCGTAACCGTCCTGTATAAGCTGGATTTGGATAAGCTGAAAGCAAGCCGTTATGAAGAAGCTTTTATCTATGTATGCCCATTGACGGAAGGCCATGTAAGCGATAACCGCGATGTATTCCTGTTCCCCGATAAGATGCGAATTGATGGGAAAATGCAATATGTGATGCTCCACCGTCCGATGAAACCTGCATTATTCCCGCAAGGATCTCAAGTAAAGAAACCATCGATCTACCTTGCTGCAGCGGAGAATTTGGAAGACTTCGCAACGGACCGGGTAACCCACCGACTGCTGGCAACCAGCCAATTCCACTGGGAGGACAACCGGATCGGAGCAAGCTGGGCGCCGCTCAAGATTTCAGCTAACGAATGGCTCGTTTCTTATCATGGTAAGAAAGATATCCACTTTGGGTATACACAATCCTTCCTGATTGTACGCGAGCAGGATAACGACTTCCCGGTTGTGACGCATCGATGCTCTGAGCGTTTAATGTACGCTCAACAGGCTTGGGAAATGCCGAGCGATTATCCTACGCCCTGCTTGTTTACAACAGGTGGAATTATTGCAGGAGATGATCTGATTATGTCTTATGGCGCTGCAGATCAAAAGGTGGGTATTTCTTGGGTGAATTTCGCTGAGCTGGTTACGTATGTTAAGCAATTTGATGCTGAAGGCCGGAAGATGGAGGAGTATACAGACGAGTAAAGTATTGAATCGGCGCAAGAAATCGAGGATATCGATGATGTGCCGATTGAACACAAAATTATGTAAGCGCTTATATTTCTGGATAGAATGAGAGGAGGTGGTCGATATGCAGCAACAAAATCAATTTTTCATAAAGAAGACTAAACAGATGCTTTCGAAGTAAGTTTTTTCGTTTGTAAGCGAATTCTTAATAACTTGAAGGAAGAAAGAGGAGGTTAAAAATGATGGGGATATGGCGTAAATGGTATCCAACCCGTGTTTTGACAGTATTTCTGGCACTCATCATGGCAGCAACGTTTATCCCTGCCGGAGCTGTTCATGGGGCAGGAACTCTGCTTAAAACTGGTAATTATAGCTACAGTGTCGCACCGAATGGGGGCAGTTCTCCGGACAAGGGAGAAACCGGATTGATATCCTCGGCCAATGGCGTGCTACTTGACGGATCAACCACAACGTATGCCGGATTCATGGGTAGCGGCACAGGTACCCCAGGGAGCGTACAGGTCGTATTTGACCTGTTGAAGGATTACCCGTTGGACAGTATTAACGTTGTGCTGAACTCACCCAATTCGTTTTGGGGATTTAATGAGTTTACGGTAAAATACCGCCCGGAGGCTGCGGAGTATTACTATATTGCTGACAAACACACCAGAACACCAGGAATAACCTCAACGAGCCCAAGCTCAACCTGGAACTATGCGGTCAACATACCGATGTCGAACAAGACGGCCAGATTTATTATCATCGATATAAAGAGACCTCATGACTTTCAGCATATCCCTATCACCGAAGTTCAAATTTATAAAGGGACCGGACAGGAAGGCGTGAATCCCGCACCTGCGCTGACTGCGGAGCAAATAGCCCTCGAACTGAACAAAGACAGCTTATTGGCAGAAAATTTGCTGAAAACCGGAAATTATTACTTTAGCGTTGCCCCGAATGGAGGCAATAGTCCAGACAAAGGAGCTACCGGGCTCATATCCTCAACCAATGGAGTGCTGCTTGACGGATTAACGACAACGTATGCAGGATGGACTGGGAGCGCGACTGCCCCAGGAACTATACAAGTGGTATTTGACCTGCTGAAGGACTACCCGCTTGACCGTATAAACGTCATTCTGAATTCACCCAATTCGGCTTGGGGATTTAAAGAGTTTACGGTAAAATACCGTCCTGAGGCTGTAACGGATTATTATTATATTGCTGACAAACACATCAGAACACCTGGAATAGTCTCAACGAGCCCAAGCTCAACCTGGAATTATTCGGTCAACATACCGATGTCGAACAAGACGGCCAGATTTATTGTCATCGATATTAAGCGTCCTCATGCCTTTCAGCATATCCCCCTCACCGAAGTTCAAATTTATAAAGGGACCGGACAGGAAGGCGTGAATCCCGGACCTGCGCTTACTGCGGGGCAAATGGCTCTCGAACTGAAAAAAGACGGCTTAATGGCAGACAAGTATGGGCAGTGGGTTTATGAAACCTGGCCTGGAAAGGTAACATCCGACGAGCAACTGCAGCTGGAATATACGAATGAGGCGAATGCACTGTCAAATGTTTCACTTGATCTTGCAAAATTCGATCAGTACGGCGGGATTAAAAGTGGAGGAAGTTATACAAGCAGCGGTTATTTCAGACTTCAGCAAATCGATAACAAATGGTGGTTTATTTCTCCGGACGGGAATAAATTTATTCTAAAAGGTGTGGATGCCACAAGTATATGGGAGTGGGGATACGGGACGTCGCTTAAAAAGGCTGACGGTACCCCAAGAGGGGTGTTTGAGGAACTTCCCGATCCAGTCGCTTATGCTCCTGCCTATGTAAACGATTCTAATGGCGAAAGAGTAAGCTTCGTTGTCGCCAATATTATGAAAAAATACGGCAGCAACTATGAGTCGAAATGGGAAGATATCACAAAGAAACGTTTGATAGATTGGGGCTTTAATGCCTTTAGTAAGTGGACCAGACCCCAAAATATAACTTTTCCGTACATTAATGTCCTGCAAGACCCCGGCAGCTTAAAAAGGATTCAATGGACTTACGATGTTTTTGACCCGCAGAGTGAAGCCATTATAGAAACCGCATTGACCCCTCAGCTTGATAAAGCGAAGAATGACCCGTGGCTAATCGGTTATACTTACGATAATGAGGCCGGATGGACAACCGATATTGTAAAAGATGTACTGACATATAATTCGTCGTCTGCGGCTAAAAGCACTTTCGTGAATTTTCTTGCACCAAGGTACAACAATGATATTACTGTCGTCAACCAGCTTTTAGGTACGAGCGCGGTATCGTTTGACGAGTTAAAGAATATTTCGATCAATATAACCAAGGTGCCTGCTGCGGATGTATCGGAATATATCAAGCTAGCGTCCAGAACCTATTTCTCAACGGTCAAAAATATTATCAAAAGACATGATACAAACCATCTGTTCCTAGGTTCGTCTGTAGTTCCCACCTGGCGGACCAGTCTGGAATGGGATTCGGCGGCAATGGAGTTTGTAGATGCATTTTCAGTGGATAATTACACGAACGATCCAAGTTGGATTTCCAGATATGAAGCTTTCGGAAAACCATTATTGAATCTGGAATATACATTTAGTACTACCCAGCGTGGGTTGTCACCCGTAAATGGGGCTACAAGTGTGGCTAGTATTGCGGATAGAGGTATGGCCTACAAGTCTTTCGTGGAAAGCGAAACTTCACATCCGTTATTTATTGGCTCAGGCTGGTTTTCGTACTTCGATCAAGCGGTTACATGGCGTAAAGACGGTGAGAATTTCAATATAGGCTTAGTAAACCAACAGGATCAGCCCTATACAGATATGGTAAATATCATGAAGACCGTCAATGCCGGGTTGGAAAATGTTCATGCTTACGGGATTAACCTCGCCTTGGACAGACCGGTTACGGCTAGCTCATCCAAAACGGCTGCTTTAGTTGCCGGGAATGCAGTCGATGGGAGGACAACTACGAGATGGGGATCGAACTATACCGACAATGAGTGGATCTATACGGATCTCGGCTCAATGAAGACTGTAAGCAGGGTTAGACTTAACTGGGAGACAGCATACGGTAAAGAATATAAGATTCAGGTGTCGGACAATGCTGTAGACTGGACCGATGTATACAATACCAATATAGGCAATGGAGGCATAGACGATATCTCTTTTTCGGCAACTAGCGCAAGGTATGTAAGGATGCTGGGTATAAAAAGAGGTACCGGTTACGGTTATTCACTGTGGGAATTTGAGGTATATGAGCAGCCTGGAGCTGCGCAAGATGAGATTCCACCGGTTACTACAGATGATGCGCCTTCTGGCTGGAAGAATACGGATGTAATGGTATCGCTGGAGGCAACTGACGATCAATCCGGTGTCGAAAACACGCAATACCGGAATAATGACGGGCAGTGGCAACCGTATTCGAATCTAATTACTGTTTCCGCTGAGGGTAATACCGTTCTGGAGTATATGAGCGTCGATAAGGCCGGAAACCCCGAATCCCCGAAGAGCGTGTCTATCAACATAGATAAGACGGCTCCGGTCACTACAGTTGGATTACCTCCGGCCAATGCCAACGGATGGTATCATTCGGATGTGAATTTAACCTTAAATGCGTCGGATCCGTTATCCGGTATCCATAAAGTTCTATATCGGATCAATGGCGGCCAATGGCTAATCTATGATGGCGCCATCGATGTTTCCGCTGAAGGAACGAATACGATAGAGTATCAAAGCAAGGATAATGCAGGAAACACGGAAGAGCTAAAAAGTGTATTCGTGAAAGTAGATAAAACAGCACCGGAAATACAAATGAATCAGAATAAGAACGAGCTGTGGCCGGCTAATCATAAAATGGTGACCGTAACGGCAGGCACTTACGGCACAATAGACCCGATTTCCGGCATTCAGTCCATTGTTTTAAAATCCATCACCT
This sequence comes from Paenibacillus sp. LjRoot56, assembly GCF_964253335.1. Classification (NCBI taxonomy): domain Bacteria; kingdom Bacillati; phylum Bacillota; class Bacilli; order Caryophanales; family Paenibacillaceae; genus Paenibacillus; species Paenibacillus sp. LjRoot56. The sequence continues at coordinate 19,214 of NZ_CAXURV020000003.1, read as the reverse complement.
CCAACGAACCGGATGATGGTCTTGGTGACGGAGACACCTCGCAGGATATTCAAAATGCAGACTTTGACACACCGGATTATATGTTTGATTTGAGGGCTGAGCGATCCGGAAGCGGAGGAGGACGGGTATACACCATTACTTACGTCGCTACGGATTATGCAGGAAACGAGAAAACAGTAATATTGACGGTAACCGTTCCGAAGAACCAATGACAAGAATGATCTGATAAACAATGGCTCTCACTCTAATTGTGGGGGCCATTTATCGTTGAACTTTTACAATAATGTAGCTGATGCCAGCATGGTTTCCCCATAGAATCAACGGCTCTATATAAATACTTCCACTGAATCAAATACTATCTCACAGTTAGTAAAATGATCGCCGATTCATATTGCTTCCATTAATTTAGAGCTTTGCACCACAACCCGTTTTCTTCATAAAACAAGTCACATAGATACGAGTAGGTCGTCAATATTTTACACCCACGCGGGTAGAGGCTGCATGCTATGATGTTTTGAAGAAAGCGCTTTAATTATTAAACATCATAAGGAGGATAAATAACGATGGGTTTATGGCATCGAAAACGAGGTACGCAGCTTTTGTCTGCGCTATCCGCACTTCTACTAATCGTTCAGCTTTTTACCGGACTGTTCGCAGGTTCAACTCGCGTACTTGCGGCAGCGGATCAAATTACGGAGCAGCCTGGGGGCAAAAGCAAATGGGTCGTTGTAGGAAGCTTTCAAGGCTGGGACAACGCTTCGACGGATACTCGGATGAAGCACTTGGTGGGTGAATTTTATGCTTTTACCAAAGAGCTTCCTGCCGGATCTTATGAATTTAAGATCGTTAAAAGCGGCTCCTGGGACGGTTACTCAAACAACAGCAATAACTTTTCCTTCAGCTTGGGAGAAACGACGAAGGTAAATTTTTATGTGAACGATGAGATAGGCCAAGCGCGGATTTCACTCCCCGGAGTGGCAGGGATCCAGCAGTACATGCCGGCGCTCGGTTCGAACGAGCTGCCACGACTTGTAGGCAGCATTCAACCTTTGTTCGGAGAAGCCGAATGGTCACCGGACGGAGCGAACCAGATGTTCGTCGATTATCGTTTTAATAACACGGTATATAAGCTGCAGCGCCATATTCCGGTCGGCAGCTATGAAGCTAAAATCGTTTTCGGTCAAAATTGGGATGCGCCGAATTACGGAACGGCAACCGGAGCAAATGTGAAGATTGCGACGGTAGACGAGGCTGATGTCACTTTTACCTTTGATAATTCAGCCCAAACGAAAGCGCTTACCCATGATTACGTTGCAAAAGACGGTGCTTTTGACGGTCAAATCAAGAAGGATAGCCTCTTTTTTGACAGCCGTTCGGTAACGTACAAAAAGCCGTTCGGCGCCATTCCGGCGGGCGGACAGGATGTCACGCTGCGTATGGCGGCGGCAAAGGGCGACCTGCAGACGGCAAAGGCGGAATTGACCGCTCCCGATGGCTCGTCCAATGCCTACCTGATGAAGAAAGTGACAGCCGTAGCCGACAAGGAATATTGGGAAGTTACGGTGCCGGCAGCTGATTTTGCAGGCAAGGTTGGGATTTGGGGCTATAAATTCATTGTTGTCGACGGTTCGTCGAAAGCAGAATACGGAGACGATAGCAGCCGGGGCGGTTCGGGATCGGTAGCGGATGAAGGCGCCGTTCCTTATGATTTGACGGTTTATGCGCCGGACTACAAGACACCCGATTGGATGAAAAATGCGGTTGTGTATCAGATATTTCCGGACAGGTTTTTTGACGGATCGAAGGATAACAATCGGGCCAAGACGGTAGATGGCGCGCGCGGTGTCATCGATCCGAAATATGGTACAAGCAAGAATGGCCAGCAGCTCCAGTATTTTGACGGTGGCGTGCCGAATGATCCGACACCGGCTCAGGTTTGGGGCGGGACTTCCATCGTGCCGGAGAATCCGGACCGGACCAAGCCGGAGAACAAACCGTATTACCCGAATGCGAAAACGGATGGGGCTTGGACGAATGAATTTTACGGCGGCGACGTTCAAGGGATTGAACAGAAGCTTGGCTATTTAAAATCGCTGGGCATTACGGCGGTTTACTTGAATCCTGTTTCATGGGCGGCGTCCAATCACAAATATGATGCAACGGATTACAAGCATCTGGATCCGATGTTCGGACAGCCAGTTTATAATACGTCGGGGGATCCTGCTTCCGGTTTGGATTACGTTAAAACTCGGGAAGCCTCAGATCAAGTATTCGAGAACTTCACGAAAGCAGCCCGTACTGCTGGAATCAAAGTGATTAACGATGGTGTGTTTAACCACGTTGGTGACGATTCGATTTATTTTGACCGGTATGACAAATATCCGGAGATAGGTGCTTACGAGTATTGGGCAGCCGTTTACGATAAGATGAACGCGGCTTCCATTACGCAAGAGCAGGCCGAAGCCGATGTTCGCGCCTTGTTCACGAGCCAGATCAACCCGATGACGGGCCAGAATTACAAGTGGCCAGACGATTTCAGGTATGTCTCCTGGTTTACAGTGACGAATGATAAGGTGAAAGACCGCGACGACGATAATCTGCATTACAAATATGATGCCTGGTGGGGATATGATTCGCTGCCGGTGATGGATGCTAAAGACCCGCAAACAGCACCTACGGTGTATTTGCCGACTGATACCTTGTTCCTTCCCGGGCAGCACGAGTGGAACAATATCCATTACCGGGACAATGTTATTGGGCATAGCCTGACCGGATTAACCGAGACGGATGCGCAAAAAGCCATGCAGTTTGCGAATTCCCAACGCTGGTTGTGGATGGGAACAAGCGGATGGCGGTTGGACGTGGCGCCGGATGTGTCTGCAGGCACATGGGGCAAGTTCCGCGAAGCAGTTAAATCGGCCGCAGGCCGCACGAATGTGAACGGCACGGTGATCGATGAGCCGGTTATTATCGGCGAAGAGTGGGGCGTTGCCACGAAGTTTCTGCTAGGAGACCAGTTTGACTCCGTCATGAACTACCGGTTCCGCGGGGCTCTGCAAAGCTTCCTTTCGGGCGGCAATGCCGATACGTTCAATCAGGCGCTGGAATCAATCCGCGAAGATTACCCGAAAGAAGCTTGGGAAGCACTGATGAATCTCGTGGATTCCCATGATACGACACGTTCCATTACGAAATACGACCATCCGGAGTGGGAGGAAGAGCATCTCGTCATCGCACCTGAGGCAAGCACGAATGCGAAAAAGCTCCAGGAACTGACGGCCATTTTCCAAATGGGCTACCCTGGTGCTCCTACGATTTACTATGGGGATGAAGTAGGCTTGACAGGTACGAAAGATCCAGATTCCCGGCGCTTTTTCCCGTGGGAACGGGTTGTAGCGAATGGGGACGGTACGTTCAGCGGTACAGGCGATTACCAGAATCTTTTGAGTGTCTACCAAAAAGCGGCTAAAGTCCGCGGAGACAATGCTGTGTTCCGGACCGGCGACCTCAAAGCCGTCTATTCACAAGGAAACGTTATCGCTTATGCGCGTAAAAACGATTCCCGCGGAGCCCTGCTCGTCGTGAACCGGGGAGCGAACCCTCAGTCGATCGAAGTGGATGTGGCCGGGTTCCTGCCGGATGGGCTCGCACTGACCGATCAACTCTACGGAAGTACCAAGGCTGTTGTCGCTTCGGGTAAAATCTCTCTGACTGTCCCGGCACTAACCGGTTTTATGATGGTTTCGGATGATGAACTGCAGGCGGTACCGCAGGTAACTGGCGTGCAGGCGCAAGGTGACAAGGGGAAAGTAATGCTTTCCTGGAACAGTGTGAGCGGAGCGGAATCCTATCAGATTTACCGTGCTGCCATTGAAGGCGGAGTCGTACAGCTTGTCGGATCCACCGCCGACCTCAACCATCTTGATGTCAATGTGGTAAACGGAACGAAATATTACTATGCCGTTACGGCACGCATCGGCTCAGGCGAAAGTTTCTTCAGCGACATGGTCGCTGCAACGCCGGCATTCCAGATTGCATCTCTGGGAACTCCAAGCACAGTAACGGATAACGTTTATGCAGGTGTAGGTAAAGCGACAGGACGAATCACGGTGAACGTGAATATTCCGGGACTAACGGACGATGCCGCTTTAGCCGGCAAGGAAGCGCCGAATCTGTTGGCGAGACTTGGCTTCTATAAAGAGGGTACCGACCCGGCTGCCGCTCAGGATACGAAATTTCGCTATGACAGTGACCAGTCAGGCAGCAAGATGTACTGGGGATCTTTTGAGCCGACGGAAGCTGGCGTTTACAACTATTTTGCCAAAGTTTCGACGGACAACGGGGAGCATTATACCCAATCCGATACTGTCACTCTTGAAGTATATGGGGACCCGAACGATACAACGGCACCTGCCGCACCGGCCCTTAATTCTATCGCGGTCGAATCGAACCGTTCGTATTTGAAATGGACGGCATCGGACAGCAGCATCGCGGGCTTCGACGTGTACCGTCAATCGGTTACTGATGTGACTTATCAGAAAATCGCTACGCTTGCCGCTACGGCCACCGATTACACGGATTATGCCGTGAGCAACGACGTGCTTTACACGTATCAGGTGGCGGCATTCGACCAATCCTATAACCGCGCATTTTCGGAAAAGCAGTCCGTAACGCCGAAGCTTGTGATGGTGGATGTGCTGATGCGCTTGCATTTGCCGGATTACACACCGACGAGCGACGATATTAACATTGCCGGTAGCTTTAACGGCTGGAATGCCAGCTCGACGAAACTTCATGTACCTAGCGGTGCAACCGATCGGGACGTGGTGGAATACAGCTTCAAAATGATGGCCGGCAAATCCATCGAATACAAATATACCCGCGGGACTTGGGAGACGGAAGCTTTCACGTCGCACACGCGGACTCCGGGCGATACGGCCGATAATGGCAACTGGGCTTACAGTTCGACCGTTACCAATATGAAGCTGACGATTAAAAATGATGGCGGCAATCAGATGGTCGTGAACGATTACGTGCTGCGCTGGGTCGACATGCCGATGATTCTGACCATGCCGCGCATCACTTACGGCAGCAACGTTGCGTATTCGACGGAAGAAAGCAGCTTCAAGCTGAAAGGAGTCGTGCCTTACGGCGTCAGCTTCTCCATTAACGGGCAGCCGATTCCTCCGAACAGCATGGATGCCATAGGTAATGTGGAACTGGATGCCATTCCGTTGGCACCGGGATCGAATCATTTCGAACTGCATATAGAACCGACACCGGAAACGCTGCACCTTCCTTGGTATGAAGATAAGGGACGCGCAGGTCAGGCTACGAAGACAATTACGCTGGACATTACGCGGACATCGGGTGGAAGCGCTCAGGAGCCTGTATTGACTCAACTGCAGTGGAGTGAAGTGAACACGGCTCTCACTGTTGGCGATACACGCCAACTTCAGGTGTTTGGCGAATATTCGGACGATTCAAAAAAGAGTCTGACAGGTGTTGAATTCTCTTCCAGCAATACGAATATCGCGGACGTAACGCCAGAGGGACTAGTTACAGCGAAATCGCAAGGGGAAGTGAAAATCACAGCTTCTTTCGGAGGAAAAACTGCTGAAGTCACGCTGAACATTTCTTCTGCTCCATCTAATGAAGGAAGCGGTGGCGATACTATGGCAACAACTCCGGCTGATAAGCCCTCAACGACGAAACAGATCGACGAAGTTGCTTTAACGAACGGCAAGGACGGAAAAGTAGGCATCGAGCTGAGCTCAGGCGAGCGCGAGGTGAAGCTTCCGGTCAATGCGGCTGAACTGTTGGGCTCCAAGACACTGGAGATTAAACAAGGCGGCATCTCGATCGAAGTACCGTCAAGCTTGCTCAAAGCGCTGGCTATACTGATTCCGGGCGGAAGCTCAGAGGGCGCCCAACTTTCACTGGCGGTTAACACCGTAGAAGCCGAAGCCGCTCAAAAGCTGATTAATCAGGGAGCTGCAAGCACAGGAGCAATCATCAAACCTGTTAGCACCGTGTACGATTTCACCCTATCAGCTCAAACGAAAGACGGAAAAACGCTAAAACTGCCGACATTTGACCAACCTGTCACGCTGACATTCCACGTCCAGGATGGAGCAAACATTCCACTGAGCGGCGTGTATTATGTGAGCGATGCAGGAGAGCTCACGTATATTGGCGGTACTTGGGAAAATGGTGGTTTGACAGCAAAAGTATTTCACTTCAGCAAATATGCCGTACTGGAATACAACAAATCATTCAATGATCTGCCTGCAGCACACTGGGCAGCCAACGCTGTGAGGGAACTTGCCGCAAAGCATGTCGTGGAGGGCATCAGCGATGAAGCGTTTGCACCCGAGCGTGAAGTGACACGAGCTGAATTCTCAGCTATGCTCGTACGTGCATTGAACCTGTCCGTCAAAGGAGAAGCGTCGCTTCCGTTTTCTGATGTGCCAGGCAGCGCTTGGTACTCGGCGGTGGTAGCAACCGCTTACAGCAATGGCATCGTCAGCGGTCGTGACAGTTCGACATTCGCACCTGACGCTCCGATTACCCGCCAGGAAATGGCGGCGATGGTCGTACGTGCCTATGGCGTCCATACGGGCACAAACGCCCCAGCAGCAGACATCCCTGTCGGATTCGACGACGCGTCCGGCATTGCGCCTTGGGCTAGAAGCTTCGTGCAATCAGCAGTCGGGCTGAAACTGATGCATGGACGAGGTGAGCGTGAGTTCGCTCCAGTCGGTATCACCACCCGCACCGAAAGCGCTCAGGTTTTGCTTAACCTGTTGCATTCAGGGAAGTAAAATGTAAAAATCTTCAGAGAAAAAAAGACCTTTCAGCGAAATGCGAACTGTAACCGTAGTTGTGGACAGTTTGAATAAAATGGACATCCCTGGCTTAAGCAGCCAATAGATGACTTCTGAATTCATCAGGAGTCATCTTTTTTAATGCCCACTGGTTTTACTTATTTGGGATTCCTGTTCTGGCTCCTTAACAGTATCTGGAGTGGCTAGGGCTTGTGCATATGTTTTGAATCGGTATCTTTTTCTGTTTGAATCATACTCATTGTTCAGGAAAGCGACCTTAATCGGTCGCTTTTTGATCGTCCTTAATCGATGGGGACTGGACCGGCCATGAACAGAGAGAGCATCATGAGTGAAATCAATAGTAAACTCGCGTGCAACTGAAACTGAATTGATCCAATGGCGTTCACTCTCTGGGTGAGCGCCTATTTTACGTTGCTTCGTGTTCACAACCTCAAAAAATTCGACAATACGGGGGAAGATTTGGAAGATTTGATCTCCATCGGGACGATTGGACTGATCAAAGCTATCGAATCCTTCTCCCCGAACAAGGGCACGAAGTTGGCGACTTTTGCGGCACGTTGTATCGAGAACGAAATCTTAATGCACCTTCGTTCATTGAAGAAGACACGTAAAGATGTATCTCTGCATGATCCGATTGGAACGGACAAAGAGGGGAATGAAATAACGCTCATTGACATCCTCGGCAGCGAGGCGGACGATGTGGTGGATGCGGTGAAATTGAAGATCGAGAAGTCGAAAATTTACAGAAATTTAGAAATTTTAGACGATCGTGAAAAGGAAGTTGTTGTCGGTCGGTTTGGTTTGGAGCTTGGCGGCGAAGAGCGGACGCAGCGTGAGATCGCGAAGGAGCTGGGGATTTCGCGTTCGTATGTATCACGTATTGAGAAGCGGGCGTTAATGAAGCTTTATCATGAATTTTATAAGGCGAAGAGGTAAAAGAATTGATTTCATTTGAATTAGTACACATTGAATTGAATCGTATTCTTCATTTATTTGGCTTCAAATAATGGGGGGCGAAGACAATGACAGCCTTAATTCAAATTGAGCATGTTAGCAAATTTTATCACATGGGCGGGGAGACAATCCGCGCCCTAGACGACATTTCATTAGATATCACGCAAGGTGAGTTTGTCGCTATCATGGGACCGTCAGGCTCTGGAAAGTCCACGCTGATGAACATCATCGGCTGTTTGGACGTTTCAGACGAAGGCCAGTATGTCCTAGATGGGAAACAGATTCATTCGTTAAAAGACTCACAATTAGCCGAGATTCGGAATCGGAAGATCGGGTTTGTTTTTCAGAGCTTTAACTTGCTGCCAAAACTAAGCGCGTATGAAAATGTGGAGTTGCCGTTGATATATCGGGGATTATCGAGAAAACAACGGGAGCCGCTTGTTTTGCAAGCACTGGAAGCCGTGGATTTGCTGGATCGAAGGAAGCATATGCCTTCTGAGTTATCCGGTGGCCAGCAGCAGCGCGTTGCGATTGCGCGCACATTGGCTGGCGATCCGCCGATTATCTTGGCGGATGAGCCAACGGGAGCGCTGGATTCAAAGACTGGCGTAGAGATCATGGATATTTTCAGGCGATTGAATGAGCAGGGGCGGACAATTATTGTGATTACGCATGATCGGCAGGTTGCGGAGCAGGCAAAGCGGGTTGTGCGCTTTCGGGATGGGCGGTTGGTTCATTAACATGAATAATATCAGCCTTACGATAATCATCGTAAGGCTTTAATCAGTTTATAAGATGAGTAGATTAGCTATTCCTGGATATTTTTATTACCGACTTTGCTGATTACTAAAGTAAAAATATAAGATATTTTGGTTTAGTGGCATAGACAAAGTATAGTTTGTCGAGTAACTGTGAACTTTTTTATTTTTGCACCAGAACCCCATAAAAATAAAAGGTCAACTAGTAAATACTAGCTGACCTCATAATAATCGGCTGAAGCTCTTTGTCTTATTTACTATCTACACCATTATAATTATCTCTCCAGCGAAGCAGCCGATCCTCGAGCTTGCGGACAAGGGAATCAGTAAGCTTACCCACTAGAGCAAATATGACAATTCCGACGAATACAACATCTGTTTGGGCAAATTGTCTCGCATCCGAGATCATGTAGCCTACGCCAGAATTGGCTCCCATTAATTCAGCGACAATAAGGCTCAACCAAGCCATGCCAATTGAAAGTCGAACACCAAGTAGAATGTTGGGCATCGCAGAAGGCAATATCAGCTTAGTGATCTGTTTGAATCGACTGAACTCGAGCACACGAGAAACCTCGAACAGCTTAGAATCAATCCCTCGTATACCTAGAAAGGTATTCAGATAGACAGGGAAAAAGGCACCTTTTGCAATTAATAATACTTTAGAGAACTCACCGAATCCGAACCAAAGAATGAATAAAGGCATAATAGCCAAGTGAGGAACAGTTCTAATCATTTGGAGGGTCGGGTCCAAGGAGTATTCCGTTTTTCGAAAAAAACCTACAAGCAAGCCTGATAGCAGGCCGAGACCGCCACCAATGACAAAACCGATAACGGCACGATATATACTAACAGAAAGGTTATCGAATAAAATACCATCTCTAGTTAGGCTGATGAAGGCCTTGAAAATGTTGATTGGTGTGGGAAGCAATTGGGGTGCGACCCAATGCAGCGATCCGACCAATTGCCATACCGCTAAAATAATGACAGGCAAAATGAGGCCATAAACATATTTCTTATAATTCTCGCGAGTTTTCATTGAAAGTCCTCTTTAGTGGTAGTCTGATGTTATTCGTCTCGCAGTTGTTTGTTCAGATACTCTATAACAGATTCATGGACTGTAATAACGCCAGATGCCAGGCTATCACGGTAGCGTTGTTCGGAGGCTTGGCCTGGATAGGTAATGGACTTGTTTGGATCGAGTGTCGAAATGTTATTAATTTCGCTCAAAAATCCCGTGATTTGTTCTTTGAATGACTCCACGGTATGACCGAAGGCGGTAGGATCGATTAGCTGGATCAATGCTCCTCTTCCTTTTCCGGGACCTTTGGAGCCAATAGGCACATTAACAAGTGCGCCGCTTAGCATTTCAAATGCCAAAGCAAGTCCAAAGCCTTTATACCCGCCAAAAGGAGACAAATATTTAACGTCAGCAGGGTTGGTTGTTGGATATCCTTGTTGATCAACACCCCAAGTATCAGGGATGGTTTCCTCATTATACTTGGCCAAAGTCACATGACCCCATGCACGCTCAGAAGTGGCCATATCCAGAACAAACAATGGTTCCGTATGAGGAAAAGCAATCCCAATTGGGGTGTTGTTCACGGCAGCTACAGTACCTCCCGGGGGAGTCATAACGCTTGTCCCGCCATAAGCGAATACGAGTGTAATCGCACCCTGCTCGGCACCATACCTGGCAATCGTACCAGAACAATTAAAACGGGTAATATCCGTTAGGCCGATCGTAATCATTTTACGGTCAGTGAGAAAGGGAATTGCCAAATCAATGGCTTCACGGGCAACAATATGCCCAATGTCTCGATTACCTATGATATGCATGTAAGCTCCGTCAAAAGGACCAACCTGATAAGTCCCCTTGTCCTCGAAGGATTCTACAGCATTTCTAAAGAAGGTAATGCCATGAGAGGAGCGGCCTCTGAGGTGGGCATCCAAATAATCTTCTGTTACGATTTCTGCTTCACGCTTCGTTGCTCCGTGTTTAAGGAGGACTTGTCTGCCAAGCTCTCTCAACTCCTGAATAGGAAGAGTTACAGTATTCATGATGTAGGATCAACCTGCCTTGTGAATTATTTATTATTTTTAATATCTTCTAATGCTTGTTTGATGTAAGTATTGTCAACGACTTTGGATGGATCGACCAATTTGTTAATCGCTTTTTCATTCAGGAGGAATTGAGCAAGATCTTGCTGGCCTTTTACGAAATCATCAGAAACCGGCAGCGTTGCGAAGCTGACATTTTTGATGACAGATTTCACTACGTCAGCATTGAGTTTGGTACCCTCAGAGTAAATTTTCACAGCTTCATCGAAGTTTTGATTTTGCCACTGCAAGGTTTTCTCTAGTACTTTTAAGTAGGCTGTAACTAGCTCAGGATGCTCTTCAGCGAATTTAGTACGGGCCACATGGAAGGCTGGGCTAATATAGTTAATATTAGAACCATCTGCTAATACAGTCGCGCCGTCATTGACAACAGAAGTAGACAGGTAAGGCTCTCCAATGGCCCAAGCATCAACGGAACCACCGATAAATGCTGCTTTCGCATCGTCGGCAGTAAGCTGAATGGTTTGAATATCTCCTGGTTTCAAGCCCGCTTTATCGATCAATCGGAACAACATATCGTAGCCGCTGGTTGCTTTGGCAACGGCGATTTTTTTACCTTTTAATTGTTCAACTCTTTTAATTGCACTTCCTTTTTGAACGAGCAAAGCATTGTTTTTGGAACCCGTGCTGCCAACGGCGATTTCTTTGAAAGGAATGTCTGCCATTTGCGCAGTAATAACAGGCGTATTGCCCGTTACAGCCAAATCAAGGCGATTCGTAAGGATGGCATCGAATTGTGGCGGTCCGCCTTGTACCTCGAGCCAGTTCACTTTTGCATTATGTTTAGCAAACTCTTCTTCAAACCATTTCTTTTGCTGGGCTAGGACCAGCGGGGCCACCGCGTGCTGAACACCAATATTCACGACAACTTCTTTTTGGGAAGCAGGTGAGCTTGAACTTGGGCTCGGTGCATTGCTACTGAATGCTGCAGGACTGGACTTACTACCGCATGCGGACATAACAAGTAAAAAACTTAGCGCCAAAGCGGGGACAGCAATTTTTGAAAATTTCATGAGTAATCTCCCTCTCTTATACCTTGAAGTGGTTTTAGTTTACTATATCCGAGTAAACAAGTATATTAACTATGTGTTATACTGACATAACTTCAGGTTATTGCTAAAAGGGGTTTGGATATGAATATTGAGCAATTAGAATATATTGTGAATATTGCAAGGACAGGATCGATATCCACAACAGCTGAAATCATGCATGTTTCCCAGGCAGGGATCAGTAAAGCCTTGGCGAGGTTGGAGAAAGAAATTGGTTTTGAACTATTTGAACGCACGCGTAATGGAACGCTTCCAACTGACCGTGGGAGAATCATTATTGAGAAAGCGAATGAGGCGCTCTTGAAGATTCAAGATGTCAGGGATGCCGTCCTTATGCAAAATGACCACATCGAAGGCGAAGTTCGATTATCTGTGAGCCCGAATTTTATGGCGGTGTTACCTAAGTCCATTGTTTCCTTCAAAAATTACTATCCTTACGTTCGATTAGAAATCATTGAGAAGGATTCTATAGATATTATCGAGGACATAAAGCAAAACAAAACGGACATGGGTTTGATTTATTTGAATCATGAGCCTAAAGTTACCGAGGAATTGTGGTTAACGAAGATGTTCGAATCGAGGGTAGTCGTTTGTGTAAGTAAGCATTCATGGCTCGCCACCAAGACCAGCGTTACCCGCAAAGATTTAATTGCACAACCGTTTGTTAGCATAAACGGGAGCTTTTCAAGCCGTTACATGGAGCAATTTAAAGAGAAATATGGCCCAGTCAACATTATTTTTACATCGAACAATCAAGAAGTGCTGAAGCGGACGATCGCTGAGGGGGCAGCCATAGGCATTTTCATTGAATTTAGTATTAAGAAGGATCCATTAATAACGAGTGGTGAAATTATAGCTATTCCTCTGGTGAGTAATGAAACCAACATCGTAACTTTTGGCTGTGCGCGCTCGAAAAAGCAGAATTTCCCAAGGACGCACCAAGTATTTTTGAAATATTTATTAAATGAAATTCATGCACTCGAAAAATAAAAAAGATCCGCCTCAATGGCGAATCTGTCGTATATTAAATGGAGTAAGCGGGTTCCATTTCTTCATGTCCGCCTAGTGCTTGCATTACACGTCTACGATATTCGAGGAAAGTCGTGGAGACATGAGAACGCGGATGATGTAACTCGATGGGAATAATTTCCTTAATTGTGCCAGGTTTAGCTTCCATGACTACAATGCGATCGGCCAAAAAAATGGCTTCATCAATATCGTGAGTGACGAGCAACATCGTCATCCGGTTTTCACGCCAAATGTCCAACAGTGCTTTCTGCATATGATTTCGGGTAAAGGCATCGAGAGCTCCAAAGGGTTCATCAAGTAGAAGAAGTGTGGGCTGATGCATAAGTGCACGTGCGATTGCCACCCGTTGGGACATTCCGCCTGAAAGTTGTTTGGGAAAAGCTTTCTCGAAGCCGGTTAACTTGACTAATTCAATGACTTTGTTCACTTGTTGCCGAACAGCTGGATCTTTGAGAGATTGATTGGCAGCTATATTCTTCTCAACTGTTAACCAAGGGAACAGCCGGTGCTCTTGAAAGATGACGCCCTTTTCAATACTTGGTTTGGTCACAGGTTGATCGTCTAAAAGTACTGAGCCTTCATAGTTGACGTCTAGCCCTGCGGCAATCTTTAACAATGTGCTTTTCCCACAGCCGCTTGGCCCTATGATAGCTACAAACTCATCCTGTTGTAATTCTAGAGTCACATTGCGCAGTGCGTGGACAGTGCTTTCCTTCGAAACAAATGTTTTGTTCACATTCCTAAATTTTACGTTCGCCATGCTGATTTCACCTCGTGTGTAGGAGCTTAGAAAATTGGAGTTATATGAGTTGAAATCTTAATTTAAGTGTTGGGGAAAGTCAAGGGAAATCTTCTTGAAAAATGAGGGGAACACGGAGTGGGGGAAGACTATTCGTTTGGGTCGTCGTTCAACTAACGTAAGAACGTTTGTTCAATACACAGCAATGGGAGGCTGCCGGTACGATCGGCAGCCTTTCGCTCACCTAACTGGCAGTTTAGCGCAACATATTCTCGCCGTTTTCGTAAAAGAATGTAAATAAAACTTTGAAGGAGGTAAAAATATTAAATCCCAAAAAATTTTAATTATTACTCAGACATTCATAATTATTGCTTTGATTGTCTTCATTTTTGTGTTTGTAAATCAATCCAATAAAGTGAACGATACTGCTACCAACTCAGTTATTTTTCATCTTGACAGAGCTGACCTTGAACGAGTTGATAAAATGGTAACAAGATTTAATGAGGGGCAAGGAGACAATCTAATGATTATAGAACCAGGAATGGATAGCGGACCAGCCATTCATGATGTAATTTCAAATGGTAAAGAAATAAATTGGATAGTTGATAACTCACGAGATGCATGGAGTACAGACAAAGGCAAGACGGAATATGTCTGTAAATTGATTCGAATACACGAAAGAGATAGTGATTATATTGATATTGAATTATCAAAATGTAAAAATTACAAGGATGATGACCAACTTAGAATTCTGTCTTTTAGAAAAGAAAAGTTGTAACTGGAAATGGATTAAACTACCATGAAAATTAAAAGTCTGGCAGTCGAAGAAAATGAACAGCACTAAAGAGGACGCTGCCCATTCGTTTTTAAAAAGTGTAGCGCCAAGGATATAAGGGGGCATAGATCAGGAGATTTCCGAAATCGTAACGTTGTAGCCTAAAGTTTCAAGCCTTCGAACTGAATTCTGTACAATTGCTCCAAGTTTTTGCTTATCAAAATAATCCTCACCTAGATCAACATACTTTTCTTTTCTTGTAAGTAGATAATAAGCGATTCTTAGCATGGCATGAGCCACTACAATAGCAGCTCTTTTCCTACCTTTTCGTGCTAAAGTGCGTCTATACATAGCACCAAGATAGTTTTTTGAGGAACCTACGGAATGTGCCGCTTCCGTTAGTGCAGATTTCAAATATTTGTTTCCTTTCTTACCTTTTGATGACTTCCTTTTGCCTGCGCTCTCATTATGTCGGGTACAACTGCTGCCCAAGAACACAAGTGAGCCGCACTTGGAAATTGCTCTTTAATGTTTGTTCCAATTTCAGCTAAGATTTGTTCAGCCATTCGAGTGGCAATTCCAGGTATAGAATCTAATCGTTCTATGTCTTCTTGATCTGAAATAACTCTCTGGGCAACTTCTTGATCTAACATCTCAATTTGTTCTGAAAGGAAATCAATGTGACCTAGAATGGTTTTAAGCATTAAGCGTTGATGAGGATTAAAATAACCTCGAAGAGCGAGTTCGAGTTCATCTTTTTTCTTTTTCATAGATCGTCGAGCGAGGCTTGCTAGTTTTTCAGGATATTCTTCGCCGTTTGCAATAGCGTTAAGCATGTCCTTAGATGAGACCCCCATAATATTTGAAACCACAGAACCAAGCTTGATGTTTGCTCCTTCTAAACACTTTTTGAATACGATTATGTTGTCTAGCTCGTTCTTCAATAATGCTGCGGCGATACCGAACTAGTTCCCGCAGTTCCCTTTGGTTACGGTAAGGAATGAAGCTCGCCGTTAGCAGCCCGTGACGAAGGAGTTGGGCAATCCATTCCGCATCTTTCACATCCGTTTTACGTCCTGGGAGAGATTTCATATGTTGAGCATTTACAACTAAAAATTTAATGTCTTCAGCCTCTAATAGGTTCACTATTGGCTTCCAGAGGACACCTGTACTCTCCATAGCTACGTGAGTACAACCTTGTTTTTTAATCCAGTCAATTAACTGAATTAAAAAACAAGGTTGTAGTAGAGAACGTTTGAATCTCCTTTCCTTCGGGTGTCATTGTACATGCAGTAATGGAATCTTTATGAACATCCATGCCACATGCGCGCTCAATGAGTATATCCATTGAAATTGTCCTTTCTCCGGCTTTGAATTGGGGGGCTGGTACAACAACCAAAATAGGATTAATCTACCATGAGTGCTTCCCGAAGAAGCGACATTCTGTGATGCACCGTGGTCGGTGGAGTCAGACTAACGGATGGGCTCTAACGTACCATAGTTGATCGACCTTCCTCACCCAGCCGTAGTAGAAGTATTGACGGATTTTATCCATTTTCATCTTCTGTGGTGCAGCGCTGATCTTGCGCTGCATGAACGGCTAACGGGACACGTTAGTGTGGTTTTTGGTTTTTATAGACATCTTCACTTTATAATAACATTAAGGCTTTAGTTTTATTAAAACAACAAGATTATGAAATCAGTTGTTCAGATAAAAAGTTTATAAACGACCTAGAAGCAGGAGTTAATGTTTCCATCGACCTTATAACACTTCCTATCGTACGAGTAAAAGTCGGAAATAATGGTTTGCTGCAAATTTTTGCATTATGCTTGGGAAGAGCCAGCTCAGGAAGTAGTGAAACTCCTAATCCTGCTTCTACGGCTGATATTATTGAGTAAGTATTATGAAAACTATATTTAACATTTAGTTTTATTTCTGTGTTACTTAGTATCTCATTTAGGAGTTTTTCATATCCTTTTACATTAATATAGGGTTCAGTAGCTATATCTTTTATAGTAACAACAGGTGAATCCCTTAAAGGATGTGATTCAGACATAACAACAAGCATTGAATCATGAATTAATGGTTCGAATATTAATTCACTTGAATTGATTGAAATACCTAAATCTACGCTGCCCTCTTTAACCCATTCAATAATGTCGTTATAATCCCCCTCAAATACATGGAATTCGATCTTTGGAAACATTTCATTATATTTTTTAATAAGTCCAGGAAGCAGTTTTGCTATGAAACTCGGAAAGCAACCAATTTTGATTAGACCAAATTCAAGGTCAACTAGTTCTCTTGCTTTCTGTTTAATAATTTCTTCCTGATTAAAAATTTCTCTTACATGAGGGAGTATAGATATACCAGCCTGAGTTATTTTTACAGTTCTATTCACTCGTTCAAATAATCTAATACCTAAATTCTTTTCTAATGCGGCAATGGAGTGGCTTACTGCAGACTGAGTCATATTTAATTTTTCAGCGGCTTTGGTGAAGCTCCCGATTTCATATACTTTTAAGAAAACTTCAAACTGTAAATGATTTATCATATTTCTTCCTCAGCTTAAACATGAATTTTTTTAATGCGAACTACTATAACTATTCATTTGATTAATTTATTTTCTATAATATACTTAAAATATATTTGATACAAGCAGTCTAACTAAAGGAGGACTTTAGGAATGTATAAGATAAGAGAAATGACAATTGAAGATTATGAACAAGTTTATTGTCTATGGAACGAAATCGAGGGGCTGGCATTAAGCGATGCAGATTCTAGACCAAACATTGAACTGTATTTAAATAGAAATAAGGGACTTAGCTATGTTTGCGAGGAAAACAATAGAATAATTGGAACCATATTAACCGGTCATGATGGAAGAAGAGGGTTTATATATCACTTAGCAGTGAATCCTAATTTCCGAAAACAAAAGATTGGAAATAAACTTGTTGAAATGAGTTTAAATAAATTAGAAGAGCAGGGAATAAGTAAGTGTCACATATTTGTTATTGAAAACAACATCGGAGGCAATTATTTTTGGTCCGCTATAGGTTGGGAAAAAAGAAGCGGCTTTTTTGTATATTCTAAAGATACTAAAGTGTAATCTGATCAAAAAATTACTACTTCCTATAAACGGGAAACGATAGCGGAATAAAGTCAAAGTGGCAGCCGACCAGAACGATCGGCTGCCTTTATTGTTGAAGTAACTGGCAGAAGCTTAATTCTAATAAAGGTTTTATGGAAAGTTAGAAAAATACATATTATAGGTTCCGTTGGGAGGGGTAAAACAACATTAGCCAGATATCTATCAAATAAACTGAGCATTCCACATTATGAATTGGATAATGTTGTTTGGAAGAGAGATAAACCGAGAGACATTAAAAGAACTGAGGAAGAAAGAGATCAACTGTTGAGTACAATTATTCAATCAAATACTTGGATTATAGAGGGAGCTCATTACAACGAATGGGTATTCCAAAGTTTTCATAATGCTGATTTAATTATATTTTTGGATACTAATAATTCAAAACGAAAGTATCGAATTATTAGTAGATTTATCTTACACCTACTCAGAATAGAAAAATCAAACTATAAACCCACTTTTGGGAGATTCAGGAACATGTTTATCTGGAATGATAATTTTGAATGTCGAATTAAACCGAAGGTTATAATAAATTGGGACAATATTCTTCTAAATCCAACACTAAAAGATACAATCGAAATTATAAACTCTTAAAACTAACAAAGAACGAGATTTCAATAAACTACAAAGAGAGGCTTCCGGATACCAGTCTGTTCAAGTCTTTAAGGAAGGTGAATTCGTGGATCATGATAAAATCATAGAGCTATTAAAATATAAATTCATAAATTGGGATATACATTATGAGAAATCAGGAGTTTCTTTTTGGATAAGTTTGAATGATGGTAAGTTAAATTACTTTGAAATACAAATAGTACCTGGCATAGGAGTAGGTTTAACCAACAGAAAAAATATTCTTCCTTTCGATATTTCTAGTAATGGTCACGATATAGCGTTTGACACAATTGAAGAAGCAGTGGATTATCTTGAAATGCTTATTTACAACTAATTGTTGTCCAATTAACTACGAACGTTTGTTCAAAAACACACCAATGGGAGGGGCTGCCGGCATGATCGGCAGCCTCCATTACGCTAACGGGCAGCATTCCTATTATGAAGAAATATGAGGTTTGAGAAATAAAAAGACTCCTTGGTATGATGTTTATGGGTCCCTGATGCTGGCCAGCGTCGGATCCACAAACAAAACCAAAGGAGACTACAACATGCATTCTACTCAAAATGAACGAATTAATCAAATCACTTTTTCTACCTTAATTATCGGAGTCGACATCGCAAAATTTAGACATGTGGCGAGAGCCCAAGACTTCCGCGGGGTCGAGTTCGGGAAGCCACTAACGTTTGAAAACAATCGAGAAGGCTTTGAATTATTTGTTAGCTGGTTCAGGAAGATTGCGACGGAGCAAGGGTTCAAGGACGTCATAGTTGGTATGGAACCAACGGGTCACTACTGGCTAAACCTAGCCCATTTTCTTAAAGATGAGCAAGTAAAATACGGCGTAGTGAACCCACTACATGTAAAGAAAAGTAAAGAATTAGATGACAATTCCCCAACAAAGAATGACATTAAAGATGCGAAAGTGATCGCACAGCTGGTCAAAGACGGGAGATACGCCGTACCGAGTCTTCCCAAGGGTATTTATGCCGAACTGCGGGAAGCGATGAAAATTCGCGAACACCTAACAACTGATCTTTGCGTTGTGCAAGCACGCGTCCATAATTGGTTAGATCGGTATTCCCCAGAGTTTCTAACGGTCTTCAAAGATTGGGAATGCAAATCTGCCATCCAAATGCTAAACCTTCATCTACTGCCGCATGAACTTGTTCCCGTGCCAGATAC
>NZ_CAXURV020000002.1:0-1495883 GCF_964253335.1 Paenibacillus sp. LjRoot56 | reverse complement strand
CGCTTCCGGGAAGCAACCAGGCGAAAAGGCGGTGGACTTTAAATTAACAAACGCACTAGGCCGGGATGTAATTTTATTTGAAGAGCTCGCGAAAGGGCCGGTTGTGCTGGTCTTCTATCGCGGCGGATGGTGTCCTTTTTGCAATATGCAATTAAAAGCTTACCAGCAGATATTGCCGGAAATCCAAGCGATAGGAGCGCAGCTTATCGCGATTAGCCCGCAAAAGCCGGATCATTCGTTATCACTTCAGGAAAAGGAAGGATTGGAATTTCAAGTCCTTAGCGATCCGAACGGCTTGATAACGGCCAAGTACAATCTACTCTTCGATGTTCCGCCGGGAGTAAGGGAAGTCACGGAAGGTTTCGGACTTGATCTTGCGGAGTACAACAATACCTCCAAATGGATTTTGCCGGTTCCTGCTACTTTCATGATTGATGAGAGCGCCATTATCCGCTCCGCTTATGTCAATCCGAATTTTATGCAGCGTCAAAGCCCGGAGGAAATTTTGCGAGAGCTAAAAAAGCTGTAACGATTTTTGCAGGCAGAATAATCGATTTAGTATAGCTTTAATTGACATCAATCCACAAAGTGGTTGTGATTACAAGATCGGTTATCAAAAAGAGTAAAATAGAAGGAAGGTTGATTTCACATGATAGGAACAGAGAGTAAAAAACAAGAAATTTTAAAAGCTTACGAGTTCAGACGTGCTTGCAAGGCATTTGATACCAACAAAAAGATTACGGATGAAGATTTTCACTTTATTTTGGAGACAGGAAGATTGTCTCCAAGTTCATTTGGCTTCGAGCCGTGGAAGTTTGTCGTGATCCAGAATGCAGCTCTTCGCGAAAAATTAAAACCTGTATCTGGCGGTGCCACGGGACAACTGCCCACTGCCAGCCATTTTGTAATTATATTAGCCAGAAGAGAAGAAGGCTTACGGCCTGACTCGGTTCACGTGAACAAAATGTGGAAAGACATTCATCATATGCCTGAAGAAATTGTGCAAGATTGGTACGATTTCTACAAATTCTTCGTCGAAACAGAACTCGAAGATAATGACCGTCTCATTTTTGAATGGTCAATCAGACAAACCTATATAGCATTGGGAAACATGATGACAGCCGCGGCTCAAATCGGTATTGATTCCTGTCCGATCGAAGGTTTTGATAAAAAGCAGGTGACCGCTATTTTACAAAATGAGGGTATCATTAACGGCGACGATTTCGGTGTAGCCTGTATGGTCGCTTTCGGATATCGTCAAAAGGATCCCTATCGTCCACAAACAAGACAACATCTCGATGAGATTGTTGAATGGCGATAAACTTAAGATGATATTTCTCAGCATCAGGGGACATGTTTCGCTAACAGGTGCTCGAGTTTAAGAATGGGGTTGCTGCGTGTGCGGCAACTCCTTTTTTATGGTGCTAACGGGTAGGATTCTTTGGGGGACTGTAACAACATCAATTTAAGAAAAGGGAGCGTTTGATTTAACATGGCACAAGTTCTATATATTACTGCTAATCCAAAATCAATTGAAAGCTCAGTTGGTCATCGAGTAGGACAAGCTTTTCTTAAAGCTTATTGCGAAACTCATGCAAATGATGAGATTCAGGAAATCAATTTATATGAAGAGAAATTTCCAATCGTGGATCTCGATATCCTTAACAGTTGGGAGAAAATGCGTCGAAGGGGAATGCCATTTTCAGAGTTGAGTCAAGTCGAACAGCAAAAAATGAATGCTTTAAATCAATTTATAGATCGAGTAACGAGCGTTGATAAATACGTATTTGTATCTCCTATGTGGAACTGGAGTATTCCACCACGATTAAAAGAATTTATTGATTCCATTGTGGTGGCCGGAAAAACATTTCATTACACCGAAAATGGTCCTGTCGGACATTTAATAGGTAAAAAAGCCATTCATATTCAAGTTAGCGGCGGTATTTACTCGCAAGGACCTTTAACGAAAATGGATCATAGTCACCCTTATTTAAAACAAGTACTTAACATCATAGGTATACAGAATGTAGAAGTATTATATGTGGAAGGACATGATTTTGACCGAGAGCGAGCAGATGAAATTATTCGCAAGGGTATATCCGATGCAGAAAAGCATGCGATGACTTTTTAATCACGATGTCGATTTCGCCCCGCAGCATTTTACATTTCGTAAATTGGTCTAATAAAAGATATTAGTATTTTATATCTTATCCCAATAAGCTATAAATACTAACCTTTGCTACTCTTATTATAATTGAAAGGATGAGCCAAAATGGCAGGAATATCGAACAAACAAATCTCGATTGACATTGTGCCACTGAGAACAGAGGATCGTAACAGCTGGAACATCTTGGCTCGAAGTTATAAAACCTTTTACGAGACTGATCTCCACGACTCAACATATGATGAGGTGTGGCACCGATTGTTGAATGCTGATGGTATATATGGTTTTGGCGCGCACTTACAAGGAAATTTGGTCGGTATAGCCCACTACCAGTTCCATCGCACTATCTGGATGGATGATGCCTGCTATCTGCAAGATCTATTCGTCGACGAGGCTTCCCGGGGGTATGGGGTGGCTCGGGCACTCATTGAAAGAGTAGCGCAATCGGCGCGAGAAAATAACGCTTCCCGATTCTACTGGCATACTCGTCAAGACAATACCACAGCTCGTTTGCTCTATGACAAGGTTGCCAATTACAAGGGTTTCATTCGTTATGATTATCCGCTTGAGTAAAACCACTACTTTGTAATCTCAGATAAGGTTGTTCCTAATTAATACTGTCCGATAGTTGAGCAGGCTTCCGATCACAATCGCATACCCTTTCAGGAGCCTAAGTTGAATGCTGTTGATCTGATCGGTAATCTCGATATCATCATTCGGAATCCAAACCTTAATATCCTTGATCCGTTTGAATTCGGAATCCAGCGCACGAGTCTGCATCGCAAATATAACTTGCTGGAGCAGCTTCTCATCGACTAATGTTTTGTAATAGGAAATGACTACTTCGTGCTTTCCCAGTGAAACCGTCGTCGTCTTAAAATCGCTCGATTGTGCGGATAGCTGCTTCAGTTGATCCGGATTTTCCAGCTCAGGTTGTAGTTCGGATACATGCTGTTCGGATTTAAGGCGATTGTTCAGCTTCATATACCGACTCCAGGGCTAGAATGATGAGCCATGTTATTTTACTGCGGGAAACCCATATCTATACATTAGGCACAACCCGAAAAATCACATCCGTAATGTGAAATATTTCGCAGAAGGATTCGACTCATTCCGGTTATGATAAACACATGAAATACAAATCACAAAAATAAGGAGTGTTCATCATGAAAAAAGTAGCTATTATCGTACACGCAACGGAGAATGAAGGGGGAAGAGTGTCACATGCCCTGCTGTACGCCCAAGAGCTGCACGAGGCAAATTTCGATGTCAAAATTTATTTCGACGGCCAAGGTACGACCTGGGTCAAAACGCTGGAGGATCCATCCCACATGTTCAATCCCCTTTACAAAGCCGCTAAAGGGCTGGGCCTCATCGCCGGAGTTTGCAATTTCTGCGCGAATGTTTTCGGCGTGACCGAGGATGCCAAATCCGCCGGCCTCCCGACTTTCGCCGATGTTGAAGGACACCTCAGCATAACGAAATTAATTGCGGACGATTACCAAATCATCACCCTTTAATTTCGAAGCGGCTTAAACACCATTTGACAACAGGAAGATGGGTTGGTCAAGACACCTTGATCAGCCCGTTTTCGTTTTCGCTTGACTCTCTCCCGTTTCGGCCATCATATCGCAGGAGTGTTTAAAATTTGCTCCTTACAACTAAATAGTTAGAATACAGTCATGGAGAGCAGAAAAAATCAAATCATTTCATTGGCGTTCAAGCTGATTCAAGAAAAAGGCTTTGTTTGCATGAGCTACGACGATTTATCGAAGCCGCTCGGCGTGACCAAAGCGAGCATTCATTACCATTTCGAAAAAAAGGAGGACTTAGGAGCCGCAATCCTGGAGCGAATGATGGAGCGCTTGGAACAGCTGTTGCTTCGTATCGCTTCATTACCGCCCGAAGAGAGGCTGGAGCATTATTTTTCCGATCGGTTTTCTCGCTTCGGAATGTAGGATATATGTCCCCTATCTTCGGCTGCAAGCGGATTTCGAATCGCTGCCTGAGGCGCTGCAGCACAAAGTAAAAGAAGTGAGCGCTTTTTATCCTGATCCAAATTCTTAAAGCGATTCAGGAAGAAGGCGTCATCGACTCTGCAGCGGAAATCGAACCGCTTACGATCATGATATTGGCAGGCGGTAAAGGGATTTTGCAATATCAGCGGGTATTCGGAAGAAAATTATCCCCTGTTTTTTTCAAACAAATCAATCGGCTTATTCAATAGCCCGGCCGTGACTGGCCGGTTCTTATGACCTAAGCGGGAGCAAGGGGGAGATGGAAATAAAGAATGTCGTATTGTATGGAGCCGATCATTGCGCAGCATGCGCCGAAGCCATAAAGTTCTTTCAACAGGAAGGAATTCCTTACCAATACAAGGACGTCGGAAACGACAAGGAGGCTTTCGCCGAAATGCTTCGTCTCGGTGGTATCGCGACGCCGTTCATCGTAGCCGGTAGACACGTATTTCATTCGTTTGACCGCCAGAAATTGAAGGAGGCATTGAAACCGCATGGATAAGCTTTGGTATTTATCGAGAATCAGCATTTTTGACTCTCTCTCTCCGGAGGATTTTAAGGAAATCGATATGATGGCTCCGATAACACATTTTAATGCAGTTCCCAAAGGCACGCTTATCCAAACTCCTGAACATCATCGCGAAGGCTTGTTTTTCGTAAAAACAGGCACGCTCCGCATGTACAAAGTGAACGCCGAAGGCAAGCAGTTTACGGCTGCGATCCTGGGGAGCGGCAATATGTTCGGCGAAATCGACTCCCTATCGTTCGGAACGCACGACATGTACATCGAAACGATCGAAGAAACCTTGATCTGCTCCGTTCTGCGCGAGCATTTCGAAAAGTTCCTCCTGAAAAGACCGGAACTGGCCATGCGATTTCTGAAGGTTTTAAGCAATCAGCTGAAGGAGAAAGATGAGCTACTTGAAAAGCTGGCCATCGGTAATATCGAAGATCGCGTGCTGCATTTGCTATTTAAATTATCCGAGCAGTTCGGCACGGAAAACGACGGCTTCATCAAAATTGATTTTCCTTTGACCCACCAAGAAATTGCCAATATGATCGGCGTAACTCGCGAATCGGTGACCACGATTTTGAAGGACTTGTCCCAAAAAGGCATCCTTCGAACCGGTCGAATGCAGATCTCGGTTCATTCGCAAAAATTCAGAGCATACTTGAATCATGCTGAGTTTTAACAATAACGAGCGACGACGGGAAATACCGCATTCCGGAAGAAATAAGCTTCGGAATGGCGTTTTCCTTCGGCATAGTCATATTTCTAAGCGTCCAAATCATAGCTGTATTGTTCCGGCATGAAACACCCTGAATGGGGAGATCGGACATGAAACAAGTTATTCAGCATTTGCTGAGTTTCACACCGACGAGGATCGTGCTGGCGCTTGCTTTTTTTGTCCGAATTCACCCTTCTTATTTCGCTAATATTCTACTAACAATTTCTCTTACAATGTCAATGATAGCGGTTACTCTTAAATTTTGACACCGTATAATAGAATTAATGAATAAAGTGTTAGCGCATGCATTCCCTCTGTTCATTTCACAATTTTGAATTGGAAAATTAGCTTAGTTTGGGGGAGTTTCTAATGGATAGAGTTCTACTAATTGAGGACGAAGATATTATCGGAGAAATGATCTGTATGTATCTGAAAGAGGAAGACTTCCTAGTCCTAAGGTCCCGCTATGGTCAGGAAGGCCTTGCAGCATTGCGTGAATTCGAACCGAATCTCATTCTGCTCGACCTGAATCTTCCTGACTTTGAAGGAACTGAGCTGTGTATGTCTCTTCGGAACATAACTCCTGTGCCCATTATTATCATTTCATCCGACTCTAGAGTGAGCGAAAAGGTTGAAGCATTCACCGTAGGTGCTGACGATTACTTAGTTAAACCATTCAGCATGCATGAGATGAAAGCCAGAATACAAGCCCTATTACGGCGTTTCAAACTGGGACACCCTACCGAGACGACAAATCTTCAGGTAGATCATGAAGTTACCGGACCTGCCACGGATTTAAACTTTAATTTGGAAAAAAGAACGCTCTACGTCCGAGGCGAGTCCATCGAAATGACGTTCTCCGAATTCGAGCTTATCCGGCTGCTGTACGAGCATCCCGAACGCGTTTACCGCAGAGAAGATCTCATAAATGCATTACGTGGTTTCGATTCCTACATAAACGACCGTGCCATTGACGTTCATATTACGAATTTGCGCAGAAAAATTGAAGTTAATCCCAAAGAGCCGAAATACATAAAAACCGTGTGGGGCGTAGGCTATAAATTTGTCATTTGAAGATGAGCCAATCCCGTTTGCAGATCGCCGCGGCCGGGTTAGTTGAGGTACAGTAATGCAAATTGTGATGCTCAGGCAACTACTGACATCATTCTTGATAAATGAACATGAATTCAATTTGATAAAAAACGCAGCGTAATTATGGCATCTATTTGAATATTGCTTCCGGGTAAGTCATTCATTTCACATGAAGTTTGTGGACTATCAAGATGGAGCTTTGAAATCCAAATTCGCACATTTGTTGATTTCACCTGAATTCATACGTAGAGATATGTCTGCTGATAACCGCAGTGTTGTTAAAACTTCTTCATGATAAAAACGAGTTTACAATCACTTCAATATTCATCACATTTTTTAAACCACTAGTTAAGGCGTTTCTAACAAATGAACGCGACTCGTCATCGAAGCGTTTTCAATGACTGGATATTTGACCGTAAGATTTGAATAGCAGCGATTGTGTTGGCCAATTGTAATCTGGTTTACAGATGATAAAAGAATTGGGTGGTAAAATTAAATAGAAATGAACGAAATTTGTATTAAAGGAGATGCTCGAAAATGAGTTAATTAGCCTTATCTGGAAAAATAGCACCGGTCACTGGAGGATCTAAGAACAATGCCGCTACCTTTCGATTTAAGCCTTATGATTAATTCACTATTAGGGAATTTGACTACAATGTCTCCATAAATTGCGTGCAGTCTTTACCGTTGTCCAGGCGGATATTTCTTACATGGTAGAAGGCGGTGGATAATTAATATAGGACGAATGTTTGATGAACACGCAGGTGAGTTGTGGAAGTGAGGGAAAGTCTAGACAACGATGCACACAGCTGTAATTATTTAATTTGTGTGCAACATAGTTGTTGGCAAAGTAAATGGATCTTGGTATGATTCCCTCATGAGTTTTGCTTCAAATTTATTTGTAAACAATTTAAATGCTCCGCAATATGAATGAAAACAGAAGAGGAGGCCTTCCTATGCATTATAAAGCGATTATTATCGGTACAGGTCCGGCCGGTCTAACGGCGGCGATCTATTTGGCAAGAGCGAATGTTGCTCCACTTGTTATTGAAGGAATTCAACCCGGCGGCCAATTGACGACAACAACCGAGGTCGATAACTTCCCGGGGTTCCCGGACGGGATTATGGGTCCCGAGTTGATGGATAACATGCGCAAGCAATCAATCCGCTTCGACGCTACGATTCAGCCGGGACGGGTGACGGAAGTGGACATGTCCAAGCGGCCGTTCACGCTGTTCTTGGAGGACGGCGGTCAATTGACGGCTGATTCGCTGATTATTTCGACAGGCGCATCGGCCAAGAAGCTGAGCATCCCCGGCGAAACCGAGAATATCGGTAGAGGTGTCAGCACCTGTGCGACCTGCGACGGCTTCTTCTTCCGCAACAAGAAAATCATCGTGATTGGCGGCGGAGATACCGCGATGGAGGAGGCGCAATACCTGACTCGGTTCGCGTCCGAAGTTCGTGTCGTACATCGCCGCAATGAACTGAAGGCTTCGAAGATCATGCAGGATCACGCACGCGGCAATGAGAAGATCGCTTGGAGCCTGAACCGGACACCGCTCGAAGTAACGGCGGGGCCGATGGGCGTAAGCGGACTGAAGGTGCGTAACAACGAAACGGGCGAAGAGGAGCTGCTGGAAGCCGACGGGATTTTCCTGGCGATCGGCCACACGCCGAATACGGGCTTCTTGGGCGGGCAGCTGCCAACCGATGAGCTTGGTTACCTGCAAGTCATTCCGGGCACATCCCAAACCGCCATACCTGGCGTTTTCGCCTGCGGCGACGTGCAGGACCGCATTTACCGCCAAGCCATTACGTCGGCAGGCAGCGGCTGTATGGCCGCGCTGGATGCGGAACGGTTCTTGTCCGAACAGACGCTTAATATTTTCGCATAACGAATCAATCAATCAATCAATCATTCCTAAGGGAGGCATATGCCATGTCAGTTCAACCGATAACAGATGCTACTTTCCAAAATGAGACCGCAGTGGGCACTGTGCTCGTTGATTTCTGGGCGCCTTGGTGCGGACCTTGTAAAATGATCGCTCCGGTACTGGACGAACTGTCCACCGAGATCGGCGATAAAGCCAAAATCGTAAAAATCAACGTGGACGATAATCCGGATTCCGCGGCCAAGTACAACGTCATGAGTATCCCCACCCTGTTAATATTCAAAGACGGGCAAGTAGTGAACCAACTAGTCGGGGTGCAACCGAGAGATCGATTGAAGGCGGCTATCGAGCAGGCCTGAGAGACAGAAAAAAACACCCATACACCATATTCTACTTAGGAGACAGCGTTCATGACACAATTTCAAGAACGCACAGGAGTAGTGACATTAGGAGGCAACCCGATTACACTTCTGGGACCGGAGATCCAAGTTAAGGATCATAGCACCGGACTTCACAGTAAATAAAGATCTGATGACGGAAGCCCGATCATTCTTATTTTTTATCGTGATGAATGGTACCCGTATTGTAACATGCAGTTAAGGGCATATGAACGTATCATGGGAGATATTCGAGCATTTGGTGCCAGTTTGATTTGATTAATCCGCAAACTCCCGATCATTCTCTTTCCATGAAGGAAAACATGAATTATCCTTTCATGTCTTGAGCGATCCTGGTAATAAAAAGGCAGAGCACTATAATTTGAAATATAAGTTGCCAGATTACATGCATGAATTTTCTTCGTAACGTGGGTATGATACTTGAAGGATCATTGTAATGAAGCATGTTTTTTCTTACTGGAGGGTGCTTCTGGTGTATGGTATCGCCGTTTGAGGTAATTCAAGGTCGTTTCCGCAGAGGATCCGACAGGGAATACCGAGGTGAGGAGCCAGGAAGGTGATTTTCTTCGAAGGAGTAAGTTTTATGAGATCCGCAGTCCGCAGTATCCCAAAAATAATGAAGAGGGTGCGTAAAGAAATGGAAGCACGATTGAACTTAACACACAAAATAGGTCAAGGGATTTCACCTCAACAATTCATGAATGACATGCAAATTCGGGCAATAGAAATCAATAATATCCCGAATACCAAAAAAGAGTTAATCTCCATTTACGAGAATTTCACATGGACGCAAGAAGATCAGAAAGTATTCTTTACCGATTTAAACAATAGCTCCGACCTGCACTGTTTGATTCTATGCACGGATTGGTGCCCGGACGTCATCTGGAACGTCCCCATACTGTTTCGAGTGATGGAGCAGAGCCGCATTACGACTGAAGTGTTGCCCATGGAAGAGCATCTGGAAACCATGGATCTCTTTCTCACAGATGGCGGGCGAAATCAGCCGATCGCGGTTTTCTTGAATGCGTCCGGAGATGTTCTAGGCAGATGGGGAGCGCGTCCAGCCTATATTCAGGCCGTGATGGATCGGTTTAAAAAGAACAATCCAGATAAACAGGAAGCCGATTATAAGGAGAAATTGAACCAAACATATCGAGAGATCGGCGAGCTCTATCAAGCTAGTAACGAATATCAGGAAGTTATCCTTCATGAATTAAGAGATTTGTTTACTACCTTTCCTTCGTGAATTTTCAATCTCTCTGGAAGCAGGGATGAAGTGTTGAGTGCTCAAATAACGGATAACTTTAGTTGAGGAGCTTGCTTCAGGGCGGCTCCTTTTTTTGTCCATTGAAGTAACGGGCAGCATTCCTATTATGATGAAATACGAGATTTGAAGAATAAAAAGACTCCTTGGTATGATGTTAATGGGTCCCAGATGCTGGCCAGCGTCAGACCCAAAAACAAAACCAAGGAGACTGCAACATGCATTCTACTCAAAATGAACGAATTAATCAAATCACTTGGACACGATAGTTCAACATTAAAGGACTGCCGCGTGGCAGTCCTTCGCTCCGTTAACAGGCAGTTTAACGCAACTAAATTAAATCGTAATAAGAACATGCTTCTACAAAAAAGCCAGCCCAGGCGCAAACAATGGTAAGCCAAGTGCATTCTACGCTTCAAACCGTCCAATAAAATATCAATCCGTGACGTTCCAGTTAGGAACGTCTTTTTTGTGCGCCCATGCCGTGGTGTATAAAGTAGACCACCCACCGGAACTGTTGTCAGGCCACATTATCAAAGATAATCGTTGAATAAATCCGTCCATATCTATGCAGATTAATCCATATATGGATGGAGGGGCATTGTAGTGAGTGGATTTGAACTACATTAATTGTCGAGACTGACTGTACGGAATAGAACGTTTAGGAGGGAAAT
The DNA here is from genome assembly GCF_964253335.1 of Paenibacillus sp. LjRoot56. NCBI lineage: Bacteria > Bacillati > Bacillota > Bacilli > Caryophanales > Paenibacillaceae > Paenibacillus > Paenibacillus sp. LjRoot56. The sequence goes on along the minus strand of NZ_CAXURV020000002.1, from coordinate 1,485,149 downwards.
TCAACGTGAATGCATTTAATAATATCAATCGGAATCAGAATCGTAATGACGGAGTTCTCCGGGAGGAGATAGAAGTTGACTCCGATGTTAACGAGGATCCCAACCGAGAGCAGCAATTGGACGCTTCGTTTCAGGACTGGTACCGCAACATTGGGTATTGGGTACATCAAAAGGAAGATATGACTCAGGTGTCAAAGGCGAACGTCTTCGATGCTGCCGCTGATATGGACGCAGAATATGAATTAAACGAGACTACGGAAGACGAAGAGATGGATAGGTAAGGTCAAACTTAGAATCAATAATTGGAGGTAAGAACGATGTCTGATAATACTAAGAACCTGAAAAATGTTGTTGCAAACAAAACGCATATCTTTAAAAACGGGTTTCAATCAGCAACGAATTATGTACAGAACGCCATAGAAAATGTGACTGAATCCACCCAAGACGCAACACAAAACTTGGTGAATAACGTAATGAGAATACGACAAAAAGAAGATGAAGATAAATAGGAGGTGATACAAAATGACTCAAAGGGGCAACCAAAAATCTATGGTTGTAACAAATGACCATAATCAGAATTTACCAAGATCATCAGTATCAGTTTTAAATACAACTGATGAAGTTAAAAATATTGATGACCGAATCAAGGTAGATACAACATCCGAGACATGTCGTGCAAGTTTAGATGGAAATTAATTAGTCTATTAACCACCAAGAAAATGGGGAGTTTTATATACCATTTTCATCATATACCCAAAGAGGTGTTTTATATTGTGGATTATAAAAACAGAACACAAAAGAGATGAAGATGGTGGAACAGTAGCCCTAGAACTGGAAACCGATGATAAGCGTCTTGATGTTAATGTTAGATGGGATGGTTGTACAGAAATTCACGTATATTCACTTACAGAAGAAAATCGTGAACTTAAAGATACTTTTCATACGTGTGATTTAAAAGGATTTATTGATACGTTGCAGACCCTTGATAATGTTTGTCAGGATTACTTTGGTAAGGGAAGTTATTGGGAACGGAAAAAAGATGAAGATGAAGATGAATAGCGCGCACGTGTAGCATAACAATAGAATGCATTTACGCGGGTTTTTGTTTTTTTGTCGGGTGGACAAGAACATTATCTCATTAATTGCCGCGTAAATCGCGGTTTTTTTATTTTATCGGATCAAGTTCTTGTCAAAACCCGAAATTGTGACACAAACCATAGAAGTTTAGCTATATCATGGACTAGACCAGCTTTACCGACATGTGTATAAAATACGGATTTTGTGAAGTAGTATAGCCCAGGGTTTCCCGGGGATCTCTTCTATCGATCCTTTCGTGCCGAATATTATTGTCCCAACATCCGGACAAGCATACCGTACAACAAAGAGTGATTATGAGCGTTTTTAGGATTGGAAAATGTCGACATTGGGCTCACCACCTGTTCCTATATTTTCCTTCACGTTAGTTTTTTATCCCAAGATTAGGTATTTAGATTGAAAGCCAAAAAATCCGCTAATAAGCGGATTTTTTGATTTATTTTAGCTGCGTTCAGTCAGTTGTTGTATCGCTTGTTTATTTCTTAATTGACGGTAGGCTGCTGACATACACATCAAAACACCTGTAGTGACAAAGACACCTACTGGAAACCCCCAGCTCCCCCATGCTGGAACGATCAGCGGCATTAACGAGACACCGAATGCAACAGGTACAGGTGTTTTAAACAACATACAGAGAATAAGTGTTATCAGTACATTGATTACACCAACCCAAACGATTGAACCGGGCAATAGATGATAGACGCCAACCGCAAGAAGAGCTGTCAATGTCAATACCGCCAACCGAGGTGGAATCAATTTCCAACTAAATTTCTCCGTATGAAACACCTCGAATATGAGGGCAAATACAGGTGGAACCACGATAACTTCTACATTTGTAGCGAATGCCAGTCCGATCCAAAGACATAAAATGATGCTAATGATAACCGTATCCGTTATTTTTCGAAAATTTTGCGCACCACTTGGCGTTAACTTTTCTGGTTTCCTCACTTTAAAAGCGGCTAACATTATCACAAAAGTAAACACAGCAGTCGTAATCGCAAAAACATAGTCATGCAAACCTAAAAAGATCGGCAGCAAGGCAGCCGGAATTGTTGGTCCAAAATTGACGCGAAATATGTGCATGAGAACGACTATTATGACAAAACCTAACCAAAGTTTGGACAGAGGCGTTATGGACAGCCCGTTCAAGGAAGTTCCCAGGAATGCAGCTATTGTCGGAGAAAGCCACAGATGAAGGGGCTTCTTTATCCAATGTGGAACTGGAAATACCATCACACCCATGGCCATACCAGCAATTTCTGGGAAGAGAATATCCTTTTGTTGTAGACATACTGAACATATAAGCATGAGAATAACTAACACGTATCCCGATAGAAAACCTCTTGATTTTAACGTATTCCAAATCATTTCTTTAGCCCTCCTTTTCGAGTCCTCCATTTAAAATCCTTGTAAAGATTGTGTATGCTTCCTCCACTTTTCAATTATCAAGCTACGATTATCACAATACACGGTTTGTAAATAGCGGGTCACATTCGTTACTTTTCCTTCTACAAGGACCTCGCGTATCTCAGATGGTTTTGAAGGCACATCATTTCGCTGTACAATCTCAAATTGATCTATTGGTAAAAACATTTGCAAACTTTTTTTATATGAAGTGCGAGCTGGATAGCGTGGTGAGCTTCCCGAATCGTACTTTGTTAGCTTTATCATGTCATAAAAGTCAGTCATCAGCGATTGAGCATCTAATTGAAGGATAGCGAAAGATTCATTTGGTTCTCTTTTTGAGTAAATCGCCAGCATTTTCTGACAATCTAGTTGCGTCGGCCAAAAAAATACGTGCTTATCCACATATTTATGAAATTCCAGATGAGTGGTGTTTGGATCCATCACTTGATCGGTAATCTTTAAATGCGCGTTTGCTATAAAAAGATGTCCGTGAAATTGAATTTCTCTCCTCACTTCCCTCCTTTCATCTGATAAATGTGGATTTGCTTGATTACTTGAATACAAAGCATCCACATGTGATATGGAAGGCAAATTTCGTGCCCTCGTAAAGTGAAATAATGACTTCCTCTTTGAGCTGTTCGTTATTTTTTTTACAATGGAATCGTTCATAGCTGGATACCTCTTGGTTCTCATTTTGTGCGCAATTTAATTATAGTAAATCAATATGTATACGATCAATATCACGTTTTCTATCATAATGATGCTTCATTTCTATAACTTGATCCGTTTCTATAATAAAGAATAGTCCAAAGATTTATTGAAAATCATTGGACTGTTTGTAGTATCTGAAGAATAGATCTCTATTATCCGACAGTCTTGATGCCTTTAAAATTTTGATCACCCTTTAAGCAGATTCCCATTAAATAGCGCCTTTATTGTTCGAACAAAGAGAACGACCAAAACGATATTCATCAAGACAAGAATGATCGCAGCAATGGTAATTAGCGGCCAGGAATGTACAAACATCGCATATTGCAAAGCAGCGTTGCTAAGTGCAGCCAATGGAAAGCTTACACCCCACCAGGAAGCGCCAAACGGAATTGACTTTTTAAATACTTTGAAGAACAAGACAATGAACAAAAACAGACCAAAGTAAAACAAGATCGACGCAAACTGATCAATTCTATGCTCAAAATTAATATAGCCAAGAAATCCAACCTCGAACGGCCCAATCATGATAAGCATAGAAGGCGTTAATCCTGCATGCATTGGAGCATGATGTATCAATCTGGATAGGATCATGGTAAGGAAAACTAAAGCCACAATTCCGCCGATCGCTAGAGAAAGTAAATTAATTTCATGCGCCCATGTAAACGGCATACTCCCACCTGCAACCGCAATATCAAGGGTCCCAACCCCAGGAATAAGCCAAGCAGGTACCGCATGCCCATGTTCGTGATTCCCGTCTAACAAGCGTGTAACGATGATAAAACTAAGCGCTAACGTCGTTACAGTTCCGATGATCCAGAGCACTTGACCAGTCAGTCCACTGTAAGTCCCAACCACGGAAGATAGCAATAGAATGGCAATCGTGATTGTACCAAAGAAATTTCCTATGATGGGATGTTTAAATTCATCTTTGACTTTTTGTGGGTATAGAATCCACTTAGAAATATATCCTAAGCTTAATACGATAAACATGAGCACCGCGGCAATTCCAATGATATCAGCGATTACAAGTGAAGTACCGAATAGCTTACTTGCTTGTCTCCAAGCCAATGACAGACCTGAAATTCCCATAACCGACGCAAATAGATTAACGGGTAAAAATTGTATAGAGCCAATGCTTTTTTGTTTGGGTACGGCAGTTATGGTTTGCATATATGTTGGTCACTACTTTCATCATTTTTTGTGTATATATTCAAATTCAAAAGGATTTCGATTTACCTAAACTCATTTTGTCCCCTCCCTTATTTACCTATTAAAAGGTAGTTGTTTTAGCAACTTAAGTATCATTATTGATTACTTGATGAAAAGTATCAATACTTGATATTCTATCGTTATCATTAATAATATGGATGATTGACTCCACTTCATTTCTACATAATAAGCGGGAGTTTATGATAAAGTAACGTTTAAGGGGATGGATACAACGCATGTACTTTTCGCGAAATACATACTACTAATTTCAATATCAATATAAAAGTGAGGTATATCCTATGGAGTTTCGACAGCTGGAATATTTTATAGCCATTTGTGAAGCGTTGCATTTTACAAGGGCTTCAGAGAAGCTGGGCATGAGTCAGCCGACGCTGAGTCATCAAATTAAATCGCTAGAGGATGAGTTAGGGGTTCCATTATTTGATCGTATTGGCAAAAAGATTGCAATTACCGAAGCGGGTAAAATTTTATTAAATGAGTGCAAAGTGATTTTTTCTTCTTTAAATAACGTCAAAGTACAAATTTTGGAGCTTCAGAAGGTTAATCGCGGAACTTTATCCATAGGTGCACTTCCTGGTGAGTTAACTCAGCTTGTTTCGTCTTTATTGCTCGACTTTCATCATATTTATCCTGAGGTACAAATTAAAATTCTAAATCTAGACGATATTGTGGAGCGAGTCATACAGAATCAAATTGATCTGGCTATCACCATTTTTCCTGTCGAAGATGAACGCATTCGTAAAATTCCATTGTACAAAGAAGATATCTATTTGGCAGCTTCTAGAGACCATGTTTTAGCCGACCGTGAAAGCATTAATTTTGACGAAATCAGCAGTTACCCGCTCATCCTTTTCCCCCAATCCCATAAATGCCGTCAAATTATCGATCTACACAACAGCGTCTGTGGCATAAATATGGAGCCGATCATCGAGACAACGGCGATTGAAACGATTATTGGCCTTGTAAAATCGGGTGCTGGCGTGACCGCGCTATCCAGAACGTACTTGAATATGTATAACGATAACCAATTAACAGCTATTAAAATCGTGAATCCAACGCTGCAAAGGGAAATTGGTATCATCCATCATAAAGATAAGTATTTAAGCCAAGCTGCCCGGTTATTTATCGACTTATTATCACATCATATTGTTAAATTGAAGTTGGCAGAAGAAAGTACGATACTGGCTTAGTCGTGGTTCAAAATTACAAAGAAAAAAGGAGCCGTTAGACGGCTCCTTACCTATTTAGTAAAAATATAGGTTTGTGGCGCAGGCGAAACAATAAACGAACATTTTTTTCGTGAATACCATTCGTCACCCACTTTGACCTCATTCTCATTCCATACGGCAATCATACCCCATCCAACAACTCTTCCGTCCTTCATGACCATGATAAATTGCCCAAATAAAATAGCATTATCTAATTCAATGTCATACTTAACTGTTTCCATCGCTTTTCCACCTTCCTAAATGAAATATGAACTCCTTAAGTTCTTATATCGCATCGTTCTAACGCTTTTTAGTTGTCTTCATATCATGTTTAGCTAGAATGGCTATCGTGCTTGAATCGCTCTTTCTTAATAGTCACTCTCTTCTGCTTCTTACAGCCTCATTATTGAATAATTGATGAAAAGTATCAATATTCGATATTCTATTGTTATCATTAATGAATTGAATCAATATACGAAAAAGCCCGACTAATAGTCGGACTATTCATCGAACTATTCTATTTGCTCCAAGTCGACAGCCCTTAAACGAATAGTCTGAGCGCACGCTTTTTCCCCATTACGTGTGAGCGAGTAATCCCCTCTTTGGTAACTTGGAACGCATAACTCGTTCGTGTAGTTTGGAGATGGAATAATTGCTGAACTTCATCGTACTGAATTGGCATGGATTTTCTTTGGGATCCCTACATGAAATCAAGTCGATGAAATAAAGAATTTCGGTCAGGGTAATTATAACGAATCGGCAAATCCTGTTTGGTTATCGAGATCAATCCATATTTCTCTAAAAAATGCAGTGACCTTTTTGTGATTGAAGGGGTGTCCAAGAAAATGGTTGTAGCTCCTTGCTGCCATGCATACTCAAAAATGACATCAAATAATTCTTGTCCAAAAGAGAGCTCATTCCCGCGATTTTCGATATATATATAAAACTTTTTGATAGGAAAGATATCATGTGTGTTTATCTGCTCCATGGTGTTTTCCCATTTATTCTCTTTCAAGGAAATGAACTCCTGATGATGAAAAGATAATTTGAGCTCAACAATTTCCTCGAAATAACGATTTTTTAACAGCCTTAAACTACACATGTAACTTTCCCTCATTCGTTCAAAATGTATTCAATATCCGACGCTCCAAGTGGCTTACTGTATAGGTAACCTTGCGCTTGATGACATCCACTGTTCAACAACCAAGTATGCTGTTCATGTGTTTCCACTCCCTCAGCAATGACCTTAAGCTTTAATTTTCGAGCCAATGAGATAATCATCTTAGTTAAGGCTTTATCCTGAGGTAAATCTTTGATGAAACTTCTATCTATTTTTAAGGCATCCAATTTAAAGGTTTTGAGATATTGCAATGAAGAATAACCGGTTCCAAAGTCATCAATGGATAGAAAAACACCCATTTCCTTAATCACTTTTAAGGCATCGACGATAGGTCGTTCATCCTTCATTAATGCACTTTCTGTAATCTCAATTTCGATGAATGTAGGTTTAATCTCGTTCTCTCTAAGGATTTCCTTCATTTTATTCACGAAAGAAGCTTGAAGAAACTGCTTCGCAGACACGTTAATAGCAACTCTAACCGGTGGTAGACCTTTTTGTTGCCATTGTTTAATTTGCCTGCAAGCTTCCCGTATGACCCATTCACCTAAAGGCACAATAAATCCAGTTTCTTCCGCTAGCGAAATAAATTCCATCGGTGCAACAATCCCTTGATCTGGATGGTTCCATCGCACCAGCGCTTCAAGACTCTTAATTTCACCGCTATCTAGTTCCACTCTCGGTTGATACTCTAAGAAAAACTGTTGATCTGCAAGAGCTTTCACAAATTGTGATTTAAACACAAACCGTTTATATTCTCCTTCATCAAAGGATGATTGATAAATAACGAATTGATTTCTGCCCTCCTGCTTCGCATGATACATTGCTTTATCAGCTCTTTTCATAAGCATGCTCGCAGTCATACCATGATCTGGAAATACACTTATGCCAGCGCTCATCGTTACTCTTATTTCATGTTTGTCAAGCCATACCGGCTCTTTAAACGCTTCAATAATTCGCTCTGCCATACCGACCATTTGACCACTAGAATGAATCCCTTCTAAAATGACTGTAAATTCATCGCCGCCTAAGCGAGCGACAGTGCCAAATTGGCCTACACATGTTTTAATTCGTTGGGCTATCTGAACGAGCAAACGATCTCCAGCATCATGGCCGAGTGAATCATTAATCCATTTGAAGTGGTCTAAGTCAATAAACATCAGTTCTAGTTTAATGTCCTGTTTATGATGTTTTTGGATCATAGTTGTTAATTTTTCTTTGAAATATCTCCTGTTTCGTAAACCTGTTAAAGAATCGTGATATACTAACGCTAATAATTTCTTTTTCTCCTCGTTACGTTTGATTGCATAAGCTTTCAATTCTCTTAAAATCTCGATAATCTCTAGTTGTTCATGCTGATTTATCTTGACTTGTTTCGAAGACAGCAAGGAATGACTGCGCTTGTTCGGCATTATCATGGCTCGTTTTGTCTTATCGATTGCTCTTAATATCGTAGATAGTGACTCACCGGATGCGAATAGCGATAAGATGTCGCTTTTTATTTGAAGGATTTTATTCCTTGAATTTATTTCACTAATTGATCGTGAATTCATTGTTCTCATCTGTGAAACTCCTCATGGCGTTCAAAATTACATCCGATATTTAAATGACAAGGCACACAATCCTCATCATAACTAGAATTGGTCACGATGTAACCATCCACTCATCAAGAAAAAAAACCATCCAAGTTTACCCAAGAAACCTATTTATTATTGCACTTCATTTTAATAACTTAATAATATAATTTTACTTAATAAGCATACACAAGCGAATAACATATATGATATGATACTTAAAAATTACAAAGAACTGTTGCCAAGTGTGAGAAAAATAGTTAAAAATGACAACCCTATCTATGGAAAGCTGGGTGTTTTTTTGTATTTTATCGTTGCTCATTTAGCGTAACTTCAAATAGTTATGACAAAAATTTGATAAAAGTTGGTATATTTTATGTGGAAGCCGGATCGATCAAGCAAAACGCCTATTTATCAACAAATTGCAGATTACATGGAACACCGCATAGCATTTGGAGAGTTCCCTCCTGGTAGTACGCTTCCTTCCGAACGAAAATTGGCCGCCGTACTGCGCGTTAACCGAAGTACTGTAGTTGCTGCATACGAAGAACTTCGTGCTACTGGCATACTGGTAAGTAGTAAAGGCAACGGTACCATTGTTTCCAACCTGAATGAGGAGAACTCGACTAACCAAACTCCTAACTGGAAAGAGTATGTTGAAGGAGGAAATTTCCTCCCTAATCAACCATTCGTACGCCGTATTCGCGAAGAATTACTTCACAAAAAGGGGCTTATCGACTTTGCAAGTGGCCAGTTGTCACCAGATCTATATCCGCAGGAAATCGTCCGTGAACTTCTACAAAAGCGGCCCTTTCATGAACAACTCGGTTACGATAACCCGCAGGGGTGCGCACAACTTAGAGAAACGCTTGTTTCATTTCTTGCACAGCATCTTCACATTCATACGACGGACTCATCTATATTAATTTCATCTGGTTCCCAGCAATCTTTATATTTGATTTTACAGTGTTTATTAAATCCAGGAGACGCCGTTGCGATAGAAGACCCTTCATACAGTTATTCGTTGCCCATGTTTCAATCGGCTGGTCTTCGTTTATTCCGATTATCCACGGATGAACATGGGATAAATCCAGAAGAAGTTATGGCGTTATATCGCAAGCACAAAATTCGTATGTTATTTGTAAACCCTAATTTCCAAAATCCAACGGGTAGTGTAATGCCATTAGAGCGAAAAATTCGCTTGCTTGAAATTGCATCGGAACTTGGCATACCAATAGTTGAAGATGACACCTTTACATTAACTGCCTTCGATGGTCATCCACCTCCTACTTTGAAATCAATAGATAAAAATAACAATGTCTTATATATTGGATCTCTTTCCAAAACGGCTACTTCTGGCTTACGAATTGGTTGGTTAATTGCTCCACAATCCGTTATTTGTCGATTATCCGATGCCAGACAGCAGATGGATTTCGGATTGAGCAGTATTCCGCAGTGGGTTGCCAATCATTTTATCAAGGAAGGTCATCTCGATAAACACATTCACTTCTTGCGAACAGAATTAGCAAAAAAGAGAAATGAACTCATGCGAGGACTAGCAGAAATCATGGGTGATACCATTTCGTACTCCGTACCTCAGGGCGGACTTACGCTTTGGTGTAGAATCAATCGTGAAGTTGATGAATTTAAATGGCTCGAAGAGTCCACCAAAAGAGGCGTTATCTTTGTTCCGGGAACTGTGTATGGGTCCAAAAAAGGATGGATCCGCTTAAGCTTTGCAAGGCCATTATTCCATGAAATTATTCCAGGTATTCAACAACTCCACGCTGCTTTAGAAATGTGCATTAATTAATCACTCAAAAGGGCCGCAAATCTGCGGACTTTTTCACAAATAATAAGATAGTAACTTATTTAAGAGTAGGTGCAACCTTTTTATCAACATTGCCGTTTAATTTTCTGAAACACAAAAAACCATATGAGGTGAAATAAAATGAAAAAAACAATCAAAACCTTCACGCTAACTGCAGCAACTGCATTGCTATCCCTATCTTTAGTCGGCCAAAGCTTTGCGGCTACTAGCTCCTTCACTGACCTCAACAACATTGCATCAAAAGATAAAATTGTATCCCTACAGCAAAGTGGTATTGTCAGTGGAATGACTTCTACGTTATTTGCACCACAAGAAAAAATGACAGCAGCCCAATCCGCACAACTTCTAGTGAATGCACTTGGACTTAATTTAGATTTGGTCAAATTCGTGAAAGAGCCGAAAGCAACTGATTATTTTGCGAATGCTTCCAATGACGCTTGGTACGCACAGGCGCTTATCGTTGCGGCGGTCAACAATGTTGAACTTCCCAAAGATCTAACCCCTGCTAAAAAACTAACACGTGAAGAGTTCACCCATCAGCTCGTTCGAGCAATCGAAATTAGTAAAAACCTCCCTTTGATTAACCCGGTTGTTGTCGATATTAAAGATGGTGATCAACTAACAGTTGATTACTCGGGATCGATCCAACGTGGACTTAAATACGGAATTATTAAATTGAATACGGAAGGTAAATTCAATCCAAAAGATGAAATTACGCGTGCTGATGCTGCAGAGGAAGTATATAATGCGTTAGATTATCTGAAAACACATCAAGCGCCAGTCACAAACAAAGAGCCTATCTCAGCAACGCAAGGTGTACAGCTTATCACGGATGCACTTGGCAAATTGGGTACAGATATCAAAATCAAGATAGATCCAGATGCCAAAGTGACGCGTGAATCGTTCACCTATCTTCTCGTTCACACGTTTCAAACCAGTGAGAAATTACCGATGATTAAGTTAAATCCTGTCGATATCAAAGATAATGACAAGATCGACTTATCTAATGTTGGCGCCATCCAAACCGCGCTTGCTTTAGATATTGTCGAGCTAAATGCAGACGGTACATTCCATCCGCAAGATGGACTTACCCTTGCAGAGGCAACAGAAATTGCCAATCAAGCGGTAAAAGCTGCTGAGGGGTTAAAGAAATAAATGTAAAAAAACAGACCCATTCTCGAATGAATGGGTCTGCTTTACTTTCCTATTTATCCAAGATTAGCTGCTTGTCGTTTATACAAATCTTCCAATACTAAGCACGCCATCGCTTCAACCACAGGTACGATTCTCGGGCAAATACATGGATCATGTCGACCTATCGTTCGAATTTCTTGTTCCTCACCGTTTACGTTTAACGTCTTCTGGGCAACAGAAATCGAAGAAGTCGGCTTCACGCTAATTCGGAATATAATTTCTTGTCCCGTACTAATCCCACCTAGAATTCCACCAGAATGGTTACTGAGAAATCCGTCACTGTCCATTTCATCATTATGCTCACTACCTAGCATGGAAGCAGCTGAGAACCCTGCACCAATTTCTATCCCCTTCACAGCTCCGATAGATAACATTGCTTTCGCCAATTCAGCATCCAATTTATCAAATACTGGCTCTCCAAGACCAGGCATAACCCCACGAATCCGGCATTCTACGATGCCTCCACAACTATCACCAATCGAAGCAAGTTGCTCAATTTTTTCAATCATTTTGGCTCCTGCAATCGGATCACATGCACGTACCGCATTGCGTTCAATCGCATCTTCATCGAAAGTTTGACTTCGAATACCACCGATTTCAAGGGTATAGGCCAACACTTGTACACCTCTATGTTCAAGCAGCTTACGAGCAATTGCACCACCTGCTACCCTGCCTGCTGTTTCTCTTCCAGAAGCTCGCCCACTTCCGCGATGATCACGGATTCCGTATTTCTGCAGATATGTGAAATCCGCATGGCCTGGTCGAAAAGAATTCTGGATATCATTGTAAGCCTCCGGCTTCATATCTTGATTATAGAGATTAACAAAAAGCGGCGTACCTGTCGTTTTACCTTCGAATACACCTGATAAGATATGAATGATATCATATTCTTTACGTGGAGAGGTCACCGAGGATTGACCGGGCTTTCTTCGATCCATCTGTTTCTGTATATAGGCTTCATCGATCTCTATGCCTGGTGTTACACCATCCACAATGACACCTACAGCGGCCCCATGTGATTCTCCGAAAGTCGTAATTTTGAAAATTTCACCGAATGTATTCCCTGCCATATAAGTATAAGCCTCCTATTTAGTAAATAACTTCTACACCTAACGTAGACAATTGTTCGAAATAATCTGGACACGTCTTGGATACACACCCTGGATCGGCAATACGGATATTTTCAACCCTTAGGCCGATCAAAGACAATGCCATCGCCATGCGATGATCGTCATGCGAATCTACCAAAGCAGGCAACGGTTGCCCAGGATAAATCGTTAAACCATCCTGATGTTCCTCAACACGAATGCCTAGCTTGCCGAGTTCACTACACATAGCAGCAATACGATCGCATTCATGATGTCGAATATGAGCCGCATCGATAAGTGTAATAGGGCCATCCGCAAAAGGAGCTAGTGCAGCTATCGTCAACGTCTGATCAGACCATTTCTTCATACTAAGAGTAAAGCCACCTTTGAGCTGTTGTGTACCATGTACTTCTACAAAGTTCTCACCGCGTAGTACCGTACACCCCATTCGCTCCAATACATCTAACATTTCTATATCGGGCTGACTCGTGCTCCGCGCGTCAATGCCTTCGATTCTTACACTCCCAGTGGTTAATGCGGCTAAAGCCCAGAAATAACAACAGGTAGAGACATCTGGTTCAAGTTGCACAGTCTGCGCTTGATAGGTCCCAGCAGGAACCTTAATCGATTGTCCGTCCTCCGAAACCTGCGGTGTGATACCGAAAGCAATCATCATATCCATAGTCAGTTGTACATAATCTCGTTGCACAATTTCACCCTCGATCTGGATGGTTAATGGGGCTTGTGTATAGGGAGCTGCTAATAAAACCCCACTTATAAATTGGCTGGACATTGAACCAGGCAGCTTCACGATTCCACCTTTGAGTCCAGCAGCATCCAATTCGTAAGGCAATCGATGTTCAGCCTCCAAATAATTGAACGAAGCTCCTTGCGCTGAAAGTGCCGAAATTAATGGTGCTAGTGGCCGCTCACTTAATCGTTTACTCCCTTTTATCGTCCATTTCCCTCGCCCGATAGCCAATGCTGCTGGCAAGAACCGTGCAACCGTACCAGCTGCCCCCATGTATAGCTCTCCAGATGAATTTGGCCAATTTCCCCCGCAGCCATCCACATTAGCAGTTTCTCCATCGATGATGACTGACACTCCTAATTTGGTTAATGCTTGAATACACCAGTACGAATCATCGCTTTTCAAAATGCCATTTAACTGTGATTTCCCTTCAGCTAGTGCGGCAATTAATAACGCTCGGTTCGTCAAACTTTTACTCCCCGGTACTCGGATGGTTCCTGACACGATCGATTTAGGAGGACTAATACGTACTTCCGAAATCCCCTTATTCGTCGTCCACGGAGAACGCGCTTCCCAATCTGGTTGATGCATCGCCATATTCGCCACCTCTTTGTGTTTTTGCTATATGCCAATTATAATGAGTTATATGAAATAAATGAAATTGGAATATATGCTACTTGTCATAGAGGTGATCTATATCAAATGATCAATTTAGAATGGTATCGTATTTTTTTACATACGGCCAAATGCCGGAATTTAACGAAAGCTGCGCAAGAACTTCATATAACGCAACCGTCGGTGAGCTATGCCATTAAGCAAATGGAAGAGGCGGTTGGGCTTAAATTATTTCATCGTCTATCGAAAGGTGTTGAGCTCACAGAAGAAGGACGTACGCTCTTTGACTATGTGGAACAATCCTTTGCTATGCTGGATTCGGGACAGAAGCATCTGCTCAATCTGAAGCAATTACATCAAGGTGAAATTCGGATCGGGGCAAGTGATTCGTTGATTAAGCACCTTCTGTTACCACAGTTGAATGCGTATCATAAGCAATATCCTGGAATACGGATTCGGTTATCACATGGAAAAACAGGCGAGATTACGAAGCGTTTAAAGGAAGGTGATATTGACTGTGCCATCGTTCATTTACCAATCGAAGATTCGGATTTGACGATTCACACGTTAGCGACGTTGGAGGATTGTTTCGTGGTTGGGGAAGATTTCCGAGAATGGACGAACCATTCCATCTCTACGAAGGAACTCGCGGAGCTACCTCTTATCTTCTTATCGCCAGGGAGCAGTACTAGAGTGTCTATAGAAAAATGGTTTGCAGCACAAGGATTCGCGGTGAATCCAGATATTGAATTAGGTAATATTGATCTTTTAGCTGAGTTCGCGAGACTAGGTTACGGGGTTGCCTTCATAAGCCGATCATTTGTACAGGACGAGCTTCGATCAGGCACTCTCTTTGAGCTCAACTTGGAGGAACCACTACCACCGCGCAGCATCGGGTTAGCTGTTCGTCGGGATATGAAATTATCCGTAGCCGCTGAAGGATTTGTCCGGATTCTGCATATGTAGTTGGACGTAAATGAACGATATTCCTTATTCATACGTCTGTATTTAAGAAAGAAATTTAACTGTTTAAGGAGTACATGAATGAAAAATTTTCTCACATCACGATTTAACTGGACTAGAATTAGCGAACAACTGGAGTCTTATTGGGAAGCAAACGTGCTGAAATGGAAAAAACGTTTAAATCCATTGACGAACAAAATTGGATTTGGCATCTACTTTTATAAAAACATGACCTTAAACCTCAATCGTTTGAATAAAGAATTCTTACAAATTGCTGAGGATCATATCCACCTTGGACTGTACAAGAAACCCGAGTTCCCCAGTTTTATCTCCGTTGTTGATGGTATTCATGCATCCACGATGGTTATGAAACTACCCAATCATATCACGAAGCAAATCACGACTATGGTTAAATCGCTCCCAGGGTTCAAATCCTTACAAGCCATTGCTAGTGAGTACGGGTACAAATGTGAGCTCCATTACAATCAAGGGAAAGCATTTTTCGGATCGTTGCAGATTCACTTTATTAAAATCAACACGTTTCCAATGATGCCAGCTTGAATCCTACTTTCCTCCCAATACTGCATCAAAACAAAAAAATCTCCCACCAATGGAGATTTTTTTGTTTATTTGCGTCTATTTAATTGTGTATCTAATAAAGGCTAGCAACGCTAATAAACCTGCTGCAATCGAGATGACGTAGAAAGAAGTGAGCCTTACCCACTTTGTGCCTGTTTTCTGAAAATAGGATTGATCCCCTTCACGATTTTTACGAGAAAAACCGATGATGAATGTCGACAATAAGCCAAATAATAAAATAACGGAAAATATCACAAAGTAAATGGATGTATTCATAAGAAAAGCGACCACCCTTCTTTTGTCTATTCTAAATATGTTTTACTAAATTATATAGGAGCTTGTATGATAAATCATATACATCCTCTCCCATGTTCATACAAATTTCAAAAAGTATCTGTTATTTATGATGCGAAAATGTCACTTTTAGAATAAAAGTAAACTTAACTTATATTATGTAAACAAATATCAGTTCTTATTGATCCCTTACGGGAAACATTTGTTATAACTGTATTTTCAATTGCACAAGATTCCATTCAACCGTTATGCTACTTGTAAATACTTTATCTTTTGGAGGCCATAACGATGTTGAAAATCGGAATTATTCTCGGCAGCACTCGGCCAGGACGTAGAGGCGAAGTCGTCGCTCAGTGGGTACATGAAGTTGCAAGTAAACGCACCGATGCATTATTCGAGATCGTCGATCTGGCAGATTTTAATTTGCCACTTTATGACGAACCTCATCCACCTATGATGATGAAATATACGAAAGAACATACCATTGCTTGGTCGAACGCAATTCAAGGTTACGATGGTTATATCTTCGTGACACCAGAGTATAATCATGCCGTACCCGCGGCGCTGAAGAATGCCCTCGATTTCCTGTTCAACGAATGGAAAGATAAAGCCGCTGGGATCGTCAGCTATGGTGGAGGTACAGGTGGAGCGCGTGCAGCGGAGAACCTAAGACTCATCTTGAGTGAGTTGCATATTGCAAGTGTACGTGCCCAGGTAACCTTGTCCCTCTTTACTGATTTTGAGAATTTCACGGTGCTCAAGCCCAATCCGCGTCAGGAGACTGCTGCGAACACCATGTTTGATCAAGTCATTGCATGGAGTGGTGCATTGAAAACATTGCGTTAATTCCTACTTTATATCTACATGCATGTGATAACAAGCTGATTTAGGGTTCTCTAAATCAGCTTGTTTGGAATAATTCATCAAATGCGTAAGGTGAACATAATTGCCCGTATATTATCCTATAAGAGTTAGTGATTTCCTTTCCCTGCATATTTGTTTGCATAACTTATATTATGTCATCTATAGAATGGAATATAAGCTGAATCAGGTTTCCCCAATTCAGCTTACTGCTCACCTATGTGATGATCTCTACTTGGATCTTCTTAAAACACGAACGCCATAAGGCTCAAGTTGCAAACTCTTCGCTTCCCACGTTTCCTGCAAAAGCATATCCCAATACGCATCCTCATCTAACTCGACCGTTTGCGTCTGCTGAGCGAAATTCATCAAGAAAACATAGTCATATTCCCCATTCGACCTAACTTGTGCAGTTACTTCAGGAGGTAACTCCATTTGTAACACAGCTTTAACTCCCGCCTGCTCAACTACTTGCTTATACAAAAGGTTCAAAAGCTCAGTATCTGTTCTCGTCGCGATATAATACGCTTTACCATGGCCAAATGAGTTCACGGTCAACGCTGGACGACCTGCATAGAAATCATCTCCGTAGACAGCCAGTGTCTCTGCTCCCTCGGTATGAATGAGCTCACAGAGCTCATGGGACTCGTACTCGCCTTCTAAGTCAAGTCCATTCCCCTCCGTAAAGATCAAACGGTTTTTCTCATGATCATAAAGTGCATCGATTTCCTCCGACCAAAGCCCAAGCGTTTTACGAAGCGGTCCTGGGAAGCCACCTTGGAAACAGAGGTCATTTTCGTCAACGATTCCTGACCAATACGTGGTTACGAACGTACCGCCATCCGCAACAAATTGCTCGATGCGCTCCCCGACACCAGGTCGAACCAAATATAGCATCGGCGCCACGATTAGCTTGTATTTACTGAAATCAACATCCATATCGATGACATCGACGGGAATGCCGCTATCCCAGAAAGCGCGATAGTGACTAAGAACGGTCTCTTCATATTTGATTCCCATATTACGAGGTCCTTGCGAATTCTTCACTGCCCAGCGATTTTCCCAGTCAAATATCAAAGCTGTTTCCGCCGGAACCGAAGTCCCAATCACTTCAGAGAGCTTCTCTAAGGCACAGCCTAGCTCAGCTACATCACGAAATACACGCGTATGTTCATGTCCGACATGATCAATAACCGCACCGTGCAGTTTCTCACTAGCACCGCGACTCTTCCGCCATTGGAAGTATTGAACGGAATCAGAGCCATGCGCGACTGCCTGCAAAGAAGATAACAAATGCATACCAGGCTTCTTCAATTTGGAAACTGCCTGCCAATTCGTCAAGCTCGGTGTGCTTTCCATCAATAAGAACGGCTGTCCACCCTTCAGCGAGCGGAATAGGTCATGATTGAGAGCGAACCAAGCAGCCAAGTTACGTTGATCTTTCGCATCATGCCATGTCGGGTACGCATCCCATGAAATAACATCAAGCACATCCGCGAATTTCCAGTAGTTAAGCCCTTCGAACGCATCCATCAGATTCGTTGTAACAGGCAATTGCGCGTTCACAGCTTTCAATGGGGCAATTTCATGACGGCAGAAATCAACGGTTTGATCCGTCACAAAACGTTTCCAGTCCAAGTTCATGCCATGAACTAAGTTTTCACCGTGCGGAGCAGGAGATTCAATCTGAGACCAGCTCGTATACGTATGGCTCCAAAATGACGTCCACCACGCCATATTTAATGCGTCTAGCGTGCCATATTTCTTTTGTAACCAGCCGCGGAAAGCTTCCTGGCAATACGAACAATGACATTCCCCACCGTATTCATTGGAGATATGCCAACCCACGACGGCCGGATGCTGAGCATAGCGCTCTGCCAACCGAGTGTTCATCATGGCAACCTTCTCCCTGTACACTGGGGATGTGAAGCAATGATTGTGACGCGCGCCGAATAAATTACGCACGCGATTCGCACCAACACGCAGTACCTCCGGGTATTGCTCCGCCATCCAGGCAGGCCTTGCGCCGCTCGGCGTCGCAAGCCAAGCATAGATCCCGTTCGCGGCGAAGGTATCGAGCACGCGATCTAACCACTCGAAGGTATACGTGCCTTCGACGGGTTCAAGTGCGGACCATGCAAAGATACCAATGGCCATCACATTGCATTTGGCCAGCTTCATCATGCGGATGTCTTCTTCTAAGACTTGCGGATCGTGCTGCCATTGATCAGGATTATAATCAGCGCCGTGCATGAAAACCGGCAATTTCGGACTAATAGGTGGAAATGTAGAAGACAAACGGATCACCTCATGGATTCATTTTTAGAAGAAATATGACCCCATTCTATCAACTTCCTGTCCCAATTTATACCCACTATTTTATCGATTGCCTGTCATTTTTCAAGTAGCAGGTTGAATCATTTGTTCAGCGATGAACTGGACATCGGCGAGATCAACTTTGCCATCGTTATTGAGATCAGCCTTTTTCGCTCTTTCCCAATCTGCTGAGCCCGCACTTGCCTGCATATCGTAGTAAGCCAACGCCAAGTCTCCGACATTCACGATCCCGTCTGCGTTAAGATCGGCCGGCTTCATCCTGACTGATATCGTAGCGAGTACGGTTGAATCCGAACCCTGAATCGCGCCAGTTAGTTGATACACACCAAGATGATCATAATTCGTTGCAGGATTCGTCTCCCATTGAACAGGCACCTGCAGATACGAAAGATCATCGTTATAAACTGCTCTTACCACCGATGGCAGCTCAGGCGCAGCATGTAACCACGAGGTGGCTAGCACCGGTTGAACGGTCATGGAAACAGGAGCCGTTTCTACGTCACCGATACGCGTGAATGTAATATCGTCAACGGATCCCCAATTGTCAGCCTTCCCATTCACTTCAAAACCAATCGTACAGCTACCGTTCGTTACCACGACGTTGATATGGGTAAGCTGTGGATTTTTCCAAGCTGCATAGCCCGTATTAATAAAGTCGGTTTGAATGGGGTTATCACCTTCAACCGTTGCGAAAATTCGGGAAGACACTTCCCCGCCGCCGCCCTGTGTATAAGCAGACAGCAGATATCTCCCATCTTCTAAGCCTACGATTCGTTGTGATACTTTGAAATGAAAGGCCGAAGCAGACCAGTAGGCAGCAGAATGTGTCCCGCCAGACGTATGATTATCTTGACTTTTGATACTGACAGCCGAAGCCTGTTCACCTTCAATTAACCATGGAGATGAATCCGTGCCTTCGAAATCTCCGTCCAAAGCTAGATTCACGGGAGCTGGTTGAACTACCGCTATTGCCTGAGCGGAGCCACCAAAAGGTAGACACCCAATCAATAACACAGCCGCTAGCACACCCGATTGAACTACTTGTTTCATTTGCATCATAGTAAATCTCCTCCTCCTTTAAGTTAAAAATGAAACAACCTATAAAGAATAACTGCCGCTTCTGCTCGAGTTGTGTATGCTTTAGGTACAATTCCCTGTCCATTGCCTTGAACGAGGCCTGTTTTGAGCAACGTTGCAATAGCTGCCTTCGCATAGCTCGACACGTCCATGTTGTCCGAGAATGTATCCAAGGTGCTAGTCTCATTACTCAAATCCAATCGATGCGCTTGGTGAAGTGCTCTTGCCGTAATAACCATCAGATCTTCTCTCGTTATATTTGCTTTTGGGTTAAAATGGTAGGTATCACTACCCTCGATAATGCCGAGTGATTTGGCAATTCCTACCGCTTCAGAATAATAATCAGCAGTCGTCACATCTTGAAAACTATCCCCTGCATTCGCCGTGAGTCCTAAGGCTTTTACCAACATCACAATATAATCAGCTCGAGATACTTCTTGCTCCGGACTAAATGTATCCGATGATGTACCTGTAGTAACACCTTTGGAAGCTAGTGCTTCCACTGCTTTCTGTGCCCAAGCGAAGCCAGCCAAATCGCCGAATGTACGATTTACGTAAGCCACAGCATACGTACTGAAATGTGTCGTGGTAAATACAACGCTATGTGCTACAGCATCGTACTTCGCATTGGGTACAGCTATGGCTTGACCGTTCTCATCGACATACCAAATGACGATATGATCAAGATTTTTCAGTTCTTCCCCTGTTGGCTCGTAAGGAATCGTAACCGTCACTGGGGCAGCCGGATTGTTCCAATGGAGTACTTCTGCGCCTGCTCTCAATTTCAAATCAATCACGGGCTTGCTGCCAATTTTCGCTTTCAATGCATCTGGTATTTGAGAAGGATCTAAGGAACCAACTGTCAAACTTATGGAATCCGACTCCTTACCACTCGCCCAGCTAAGCATGTTGCTTGGCAATGATACCGTTCCTTGTGGGGTGATGACCTCCACGAACTGATTCTCTGCAGAGCCTTGTAAAGCTGCTCTAGGCAGCTCTTGCTCATAGGAGTTAGCGCCATCAACTTTCGGCAAAATTACCGATAATTTCTTATTTCCGTTAGCATCCGTTTTCGCCAATTCAACCATTTGCTTCCACACCTCAAGTGAGACGGATGCAACGGCCGTATGGCTGTCATTCAAAGCAGGCGTTTGTTTCAGGCTGGCAACACCTTCTAAACTAAGTTCGATAGCAGGCACTGGATTTGGTTGAACTGCTCCTGTACTTGGCATATTTGTTGGTTCAGATGGAACCTGTTCAATGTCTTCCGTAACCAACTTAACTTTCACCGAACCCAACGAAGCTGGCGTAATAATTCCACCTGCTGGTGCTGTTCCCCATCCCGCTGAAGCAACCTCAACGACACCTTCTGCCGCATTGGTTTCACCCTTCGCACGCAACGTAAGTGTGACAGAATTCGAATTCAACGATTTTCCGCCCAAATGTCCAAGAATGAGCCTTACAACACCAGGTGTATGCGCATCCGTGGTTAGCAGCTGCACCGCTTGTGAAGCGCTTTGTGCCGATACAAACTCAAACGCATCCGAATCATAGTGGATGACGAGATCCTCTGCAAAAATCGTATCAACTAATCCTCCGTTTCCAACGTTCACGCTAAAGGTTGATCCCTTCGTAACTCGACTTGGCGCAGACAGTGTTTCAGCTGTGCGATCCGTATAGAACTCGAAATCATCCAAATTGCCCCAGTTACCCGATTTACCTTCGGCCTTTATCCCAATAGTTGCTGTTCCATTCGGTTTTGTACCATGATCTGCTGTATTATTAGTAACCTCAATATTCATCAGAATCGGATGCTTCCATGCTAACCAGCCTGTATTCACAATGCTCTCAGACAATTCAGCACCGCCGTAGTCCTTGGCAAACAACACCATGCTGCTCTCTCCCCCGCCGCCGTGTGACCAAGCTTTCAGGGTGTATTTCCCGTTAGCTAAACCAGTAATCGTTTGCGTAGCCGAAAATGGCATATCCTGCGGTAAGGAGTAGTGGAGTGCATAGGCACTGCCATCATGCGCATTTGCACTATCTGATACCACTTTAATTGCGTTGCTCCCCCCAGTGATCGTCCAATTGGCGTTGTTACCACTTTCAAATCCAGGATTGCTCACCAAGTTGGTAGAGCCCTGAACAGTAATTGTTCCAGTTGCTCTTAACGGAACACCCGCCACAGTGCCCTGAAGCTGAATCGTACCTGGATGCTGCAAGGCATCCTCTTCAAAGACATCCCACGTCACGGGTAAATCACGAACGGAATCATCCGTAAATTCAACCTGTACTTTACTTGGAAGCACTGGTGTACTGCCAACCGTTACTTTAATTTGCTCCGGGTGTATCGTTGTTGCCTCCGCAACAAAGAGCTCGCCGCTCGAGCTAGCCGAGACACGATTAAAGACATCCAACGATGGCAATGCATGACCGTTAAAATCAAACATCGCTTGATTTTCCCAACCGTTACCCTCTCCAGCCTTCGAGCTCCACTCCGCACCTTTCACCGGAATCCAATCTGGTTCCCAGTAAAACACCCCAAGCCCCTTCTGATTGGGAACCTGTGCGACAGCGTTCATCACATCATGTACCTCTTGTGCTTGACCTTGAACGGTCGCTTTGTAACCGCCTAATTGTTCTTGACTAGGCCCGAAATTGTTCGAGAAATTGTCGCCATCATTCAGCGTGTACGCATACGCATTCTCAGCTACAAGCACCTCTTTGCCATATCGCTTGGAAATGTCAACCATATTGGCTTGGAGGTCCTCCAGCGGCCCATGCCAATAGGGATAGTACGAAAAGCCAATCACATCATAATCCACCTGACGCAAGGTCAATTGATCAAAATTCCGGCGAAACAGCTCGTTGTTCCCACCGTCGGCAAGATGAATCATTATTTTTGTCCGTAGCGCATTCGCATTGTTCGGATCATGGTCACGGACAGCTTGGACGCCTTGTTTGATCAAATTCGCCCATCCCTCATAGCCGCCGCTTCCTGTCGTCTGTCCTTCTGTCCACACCATTCCAGTGTTCGTCTCATTCCCGATCTGTACCATTTCCGGCATTACGCCTTCATCAGTTAAACCTTGAATTACATCCGCTGTATACGTGTACAACGCTTGTTGAAGCTGGACAGAGTTAAGCCCTTCCCAAGCCGCAGGCTTCGTTTGTTTAGAAGGATCTGCCCAGAAATCGCTATAATGGAAATCGAGCAGCACCTTAAGCCCGAGCTCATGGGCTCTTTTGGCAATTTCAATCGTTCTCGCCTTATCGTTATTTCCACCGCCAAGCCCAATTCCATTCGCATCAACTGGATTATTCCAAACACGTAGTCTGACCCAGTTCACCCCATGGTCCTTTAGTATTTGGAGAGCCTCTTTCTCAATGCCCCCATCGTAAAATTTGCCCCCGCTGACTTCAATTTGCTTCAACATGGACACATCAGCGCCCTTAATGAAATCCGCAGACAGACCGGGGATTGGGTTAATGTGGATGTCACTCGAAGTCGTTGCAGCTGACGAATCTGCCAGTACGGTTGGTATTGCCGTAGGCAATATTCCTGAAGTTAACATTGCAGCCATAGCGATTACTAAGCTTTTCTTCATCGTCTCAAATCCTCTCGCGCGCTCTAATGTGAACGCTTTCTTTTCTCACAGCTACATCTTACCAACATCGGAATAGCAGCATAACCCGCAAAAATATCGATTACCTGTTCAATTTATAGACGCACAAAAAAACCGCCTCCTGCACCAGGAAGCGGTCCACACTTATTTTTTAGCGATAACAGGATCAGCTTGGCTTTGCATTTCTGCCACAATCTTATCGATGCCTGCTTGCTTCAACTTGTCTTTGAAAATTTGCAAACCATGTCCAGCATCGCTAGGATCAACTAAACCATAGAATAACGGCTTACCGTACGTTTCCATTACATTGCTGACAGCTGCAACTTCATTCTTCACTTTGGTATCATCGAACGTAAATGTCTCCAACGGATGGTTAACCGTTACGGTTTTCTTCCAGTTCTCTGTGAATTTAATCGTCTCTTCAGCTACTGTCGAATCAAGACGCTCATTCAATGAATTCCAGCCCCATGGATCTGTACCAGATGGCGGGAAATCGGCCGATGCAGGAAGTGGCTTGAACTGATCCTTGCCTACTGGCTCATAGTGCTTGCCTTTGATACCGTAGTTGGTTAAATCATGAATCTCTGGGTCATAACGAAGAAGGTCAATCGCCATCAATGCACGCTCATAGTTCTTGGAACCCGCGTGAATGGACATCCCATTGTTGATGAATGGATTGGATAGACGTTTCTTATCTGCACTTAGATCGTATAACTCGACTTTCCAATCCGGATGCGTCGTTTGCATTTCGGATTTTGTGCGCAGCAGTGTACCTAGATTCCACTCAACTGAAGCTAATTTACCATCTTTGAAAGCTTGTGTTTTATCGACTTTATTGGCAATCGCGTCGCGGGACCAAGCACCCGTCTTTTGGGTATCGAACATTTTCTTAGAGAAAGTTGCGAATTCAGGTGTATCTACATAGCTGAAGAGTTTGCCTGTTGCTTCCGTTACTTTATACACGATAGGCAGCTGCGGGACGACAAAGTTCCACTCGTTCGGCTGAATTAACTCTACCGAATTAAACTCACTTACCCCAATGCTTGGTTTGAAATCCTTTTCTTTCTCCGAGATTACTTTCAAGTAATTCACATAATCATCATATGTTTTCAGCTCTGGCAAATTATACTTCTGACGTAGATCACCACGAATACCAATCATATGATAGCTGTATTCAAAATTGTTTTGAGGAATCATGTAAATTTTGCCGTTGATTTTCGCTTGCTCCCAAGCGACCTTTGGCTCTTCGGCCCATGTTTTTGGTGCGAATTTCTTGATCAGATCTTCGGTCAAAGGCATGAAACCATTCTTCGTAGCTTGTTGGGCATAGTAAGACCAAGTCGCGGAGAACACAAGATCGAAGTCTTCATTCGCAGCAAACATCAAGGGATATTTCTGTTGATATTCGCCCCAATCAAGGAAGCTAATGTCTAGCGTTGCATTAATCTTTTGCTTCATCAATTTATTGACTTCCCCATATACCTCATCAAAAGCCTTCGGCTTAGAGCCTAACAGAACCGTTTTCAACTTAACTTCCTTGCTTGTATCAATGCCCGTATTAGCAGCTGCTGTCGCGGAAGCGCTTGCTTGTGGAACTGATGACGATGACGCACTTGGTGAAGGCGATGCTTCTTTGGTGCTGCAAGCTGACAGTACCGTTCCCATTGCAAATAAGGATGCCAGACTGAGTGTGGCTAATTTCTTCGTGTTTGCCATGTTATTCTCCCCTTATAAATGATAGATAAGTTATGATAAACCGGGAATTGGAATTCCCGGGGCTACCCTTTTTAACCTTTTACAGCGCCAACTGTTAAGCCTTGAACAAAATATCGTTGTACGAACGGATACAAGAAAATGATCGGTCCTGTGACAAGAATGGCTAAGGCCATCTTCAAGCTCTCGCCAGGCAAGTCTGTTACCTGCATACCGGTAATCGCCATGACCTTGCGAATCCCTTCGAGATTTCCTAACATTTTATATAGTAAATATTGCAGGGTGTACAGTTTCTCATTCTGCACAAACAGCAACGAGTTAAACCAATCGTTCCAATAATTCAGTGCCGTGAACAGTCCAATCGTCGCCAGACCGGGCTTTGCCAAAGGGATAATCAATCGCACGAAGATCGTGAAATCCCCGGCTCCATCAATTTTCGCTGACTCGGTAATTGCATCCGGGATGCTGCGCAGAAACGTTCGTAAGATGATGATATAGAACACATTTAACAATGGCGGTACAAGCAGCGCCCAGAAGGTATTCTTCATGTGTAAATAGTTAACCATTAAGATATACCAAGGTACAAGTCCACCGTTAAACAGCGTTGTAAAGTAGAAGAAGAATGAAAATCCGCTGCGCCATTCAAAATCCTGACGCTGCAGCACATACGCTGCCATTGCAGAGATGAATAATCCCACAACTGTACCTGTTACCGTCAATGCGATAGTAAGCAGATATGAGCTCACGAATTGTTCAGGATGCTTAAGCGCAAACGTGTAGGCATCCCACGAAAATTCCTTCGGCCATAATCGAAACCCATCACTCGTGATCGACGATTCACTTGTTAATGATCCGCTAATGATGAGCAAGAAAGGAATCAAGCAAGCCAAACATATCACTGCTATAAAGACATAGCCAACCGTATCCAAGATTCGTTGATCGATTTGACTCTTTTTCACACTGGTCGTACTCATAGTTCCACCTCGCAAGTTGCTGTAAATTTAGAATAACGCATTATCTTTATCTGATTTACGTACTAGGAAATTCGTCACCATGATTGTGACAAAACACAGAATGGACTGATAGAACCCGATTGCAGATGACATACCGATTTCGTTGTTGACCAACAGAGAGCGATACACGTAAGTGTCAATGACATCTGTCGTTTCATACAGTAGGCCGTTATTACCCACTAGCTGGTAGAACAGTCCGAAATCGCCACGGAAAATGCCGCCTATCGCCAAAAGCACAAGAATCGTAATCGTTGGTCGAAGTGATGGTAACGTGATGTATCGAATGCGCTGGAACACGTTAGCACCATCGATTTCCGCTGCTTCATAAGTCTCACGATCAATGCTTAGAATGGAGGCCATGTAGAACACAGCGCCATACCCCACTGCTTTCCATGCCGAGAAGAAAACTAAGATATATTTCCAATACTCCGTCGTTGTATAGATATCTAATTCAGGAATGTGCAACGCACGCAGCAGCGTATTTACCGTTCCATGCTCATAATTAAACAAATTATAAGCAACCGCCCCTACGACCACCCAGGATAAAAAGTAGGGTAAAAACATAACCGTCTGCGCTGTTTTACGGAACAGCTTGGACCCGATTTCCGCCATGAAGATGGCGACAATAATTTGTAAGCCATTATTAATAAGAATGAATGCCGCATTGTAGAGCAGCGTGTTCCTGGTTACTCGGAAGGCATCTCCTGTTAGAAAGAAGAACTTGAAGTTGTCCAAACCTACCCAAGGCGACCCCATAATTCCTAAATCATAGCGGTACTGCTTGAATGCCAACACAATGCCTGCCATCGGTACATAGCTGAAAAGCAAGAAGTAAATCACTGCCGGCGCAATCATGAATAACAGCGCTTTCTTGGATCTCATGCGATACAGGAGTCCTGTTCTCATCTCTATCCTTTCCCCCATCCGTTTCTAGTTGTCTCTCTCCTGTATCTAAATTAACAGGTTACTCGGAACATGATAACCCGACAAAATATCGATTCCCTGTAACTTTTGCAGATGGCCACGCTTGCTAGTGGTATTGCATGTAAATATAAGATAATCTATAGCTACATCTAAGGGGGGTTGCCCGTCATGAAACTTCTATTTGCAGAAGATGAGAAATTCACGCGAGAAGGCGTACTCAAATCCGTCAGTTGGGAGCGCCTTGGTATCACCGAACTCCATGAAGCTGTAGACGGTCTGGATGCTGTTGCTATTGCGGAACAGTTTAAGCCGGACATCGTGCTCACCGACATTCGCATGCCTCGGATGGATGGCATCGAGCTTGCCTTTCATCTTCGCCGCAAATACCCGCAATGCAAAATCGTCTTTATGAGCGGCTATGCCGACAAAGAATATTTGAAAGCCGCGATTACCTTGAAAGCGGTTAGTTATGTAGAGAAACCGATTGATGTGGAAGAATTAGAAGATGCCCTGCGGGGTGCGATTGATATCGTATTGGAAGAACAGCGACATGTTGCCAATGATACGGTGGCCAAAGAAAACAAGAGTTATATGAAGCAAGAAGCCGCTTTGCAGCTGATTCGCGGCGGTTATGATGAGGACATGCTGCATAGTCGCTTATTAGCAACTGATTTCACAGCTGTCATGCAAGCACCCGCAGCAACAGCCGTCATCAAGCTGATTTCACCTGGATCACAGAAAGAAACGCTGGGACATTTGATTGAAGAAGCGCTTGCTAGTAGTGAGCAGCCCTATTTGTACGCTTGGAAAGATGATCATCACGCGATCGTTCACTTCTTTTCGCATCAGCATGACGGTGTCGAGATCAGCCATGTTCAACATCTGTGCTACGAGCTCTCCACCGCAATGAAGCGGGAGTACGGTTTATTTTCCATCGCTGCGGGCAAAATTGTCCCTTCCGCCTATAAGCTGCAAGAGTCCTATACGAGTGCTGTGCTCCGCTTACAGGAGTCGTTCTTTCACAAACCGTGCTCCCTCATTTTGCACGATAATACGGGAAGTGATGCGCAATCGCTGCATTACGTAACGCAGCCTGAACAGCTCGTCCGCTTCACGGAAGCATTGTCTGAAGAGGATTTCGCTGACGCCGATCAGCTGCTCGCAACGATAACCGGGGATATTCGCCAGCATCCAGGCACGCTGATTGTTAGTGTGAAAGAACTCTACTACCGCTTCATTCTGGAAATGGACAAATTTGCACAAAGTCGGAACATCACCCTCTTCGATACCTCGGAGGAAAATGATGTGGCTTGGAAGCTGATTCTGGAATGTCATTATTTGGACGATATCCACCGAGTTACTGCCATGAAGCTAGACGAATTAAAAAAAGCCATTCAAGATCGCTCAAGCGGTGGCATGTCTTCCACAAGCTCCCGAATCGTGCGTTTCATTCATCTGCATTACTCCGATGACGATCTTTCCGTGCAGGATGTCAGTGATCATATGCAGATGACGGCTTCTCATCTTATTTCAATCTTTAAAGATGCTACAGGGAAAACGATCAAGCAATATGTGACCGAATATCGGATGGAAAAAGCGAAAGAGCTGCTGCGCAACAACCGACTGAAGGTACTCGATGTGGCTTCGCAAGTGGGTTTCAAGGATGGGGAACATTTCGCCAAAATATTCCGCAAATCCACGGGCATGACGCCTTCCGAGTATCGGGAGAGATGCCAATCATGATCTTCTCTTTCATTCAAATTCTGCGCAAATGGCTGTACAATACGAAGCTGCGTCATAAGATTATGTACACCTATTTGCTGCTGATCATGCTTCCTCTCGGCTTCTATCAGTTCATTGCTTCCGAGAAAATGTCCGATATCATCATCAATCATGTCACCTATTCGGCTAAACAAGGCTTTGATCAGACGTATTCCTTTCTGAATTATCGCGTCCAACGGATTGCAGAGACAACGAATATTCTCGTCTCCAACTCCGCCATCTCGGACATTCTGATGGATAACAATGTAACCAGTGATATCAATCGTGAGCTGCAGGAATACGCTAATCTCAAGAAGCTGCTGCGTTCTATGCAGGATAGTCTCGATATTTCACGTGTCATCCTTTACGTACCTAGTGCTTTTATTTTCGCTAATGAAACTGAGAATTTCTTATCACTTAATGAAACGAAGGACAGTCCTTGTTTCAACCGGTTAAATGATTTGCATGCCAAATATTTATGGTGTTCAGCCCCAGAACTTGGGGAGAAAGCTACCCGTGACAATTCTTCCCTCTACGTAGTCCGTAGTATATTGGATCCGAACAATTATGCCAATCCGATCGGTCAATTGCGCGTTGATGTACAAGCGGAAACGATTCGTTCCATGTTAAGTAAAGCGAATGTGGTCAGAAACAGTACGACTTTCTTGGTGGATCAGAATCAACAAATCGTCCTATCCTCGGATCCGTCAGTGACCACGCTAGTCAATTTGCCTGATACGCTGGACGATGCAGTCTCCACTACTTGGCAAACGAATAACAATTACTATTTGTTCCGGCAGCTGCCTTCCAATTGGGGGATGGTCACCGTCATACCACTGCATGAGGTTGTGCAGCAAAGTCACCAATTGCGCAATGATTTGTTGGTTATTTTGCTCATCGTGACAGTCATCGCCTACTTGTTAGCCTACCTCTTCTCCTTCTCCGTCACACGGCGTATCACGCAATTGACTAGCCGCTTACGGGACGTGCAGAATGGAAATCTCATCGCGCTCGCTCAGACACAGGGTAGAGATGAAATCGGTGAGTTGATCCAAACGTATAATTACATGATCGAACAAATAAGCTCGATGAATAAGGAGCATTACCGGCTGGGACAAGAGGTCAAAAATGCCGAATTAAAAGCACTTCAATCGCAGATAAATCCGCATTTTCTCTACAATACATTGGATCTGATTAACTGGATGGCGGACAGCGGGTTGAACACAGATATTAAGAAGGTGGTCAAGGCACTCGCTCGATTCTACAAAGTCAGCCTCAGCAGCGGCAAAGACATTATCACCTTGCGTGAGGAGCTGCAGCATGTTTCGTTCTATGTGCAGATTCAGAATATCCGTTTTGAAAATAAGATTGATTTCCAGATTGACGTACCTGAAGAGCTGCTCAGCCATCCGATTCCGAAAATCACCCTGCAGCCTCTTGTTGAGAATGCCATTCTTCATGGGATATTAGGTCGAACGCAGCGCGAAGGCAGCATCTCGATTCGGGCCTATCTGGAAGATCTTACGATGCACCTCCTCATCAAGGATGACGGTGTGGGCATGAGTCCCAACCTCATCGAAGATATGATGGCGGGCATTAGTCGAAGTCGGATCGGTGGCAGCAGTTTCGGCGTTAAGAACGTTGGCGAACGTATTCGCCACTATTTCGGAGAGCCTGCG
Organism: Paenibacillus sp. LjRoot56; assembly: GCF_964253335.1. NCBI lineage: Bacteria > Bacillati > Bacillota > Bacilli > Caryophanales > Paenibacillaceae > Paenibacillus > Paenibacillus sp. LjRoot56. The sequence goes on along the minus strand of NZ_CAXURV020000002.1, from coordinate 1,454,501 downwards.
AAGCTTACTTATCGAAGTGTCCCGGGAGTAGGGACCGAGGTTGAGATTACGTTTCCATTTACGGAAGAGGAAGAATAAGATGTCGTAGATGCGGAGGTGCGGAACATATGTACGCAATGAAATAGCCAGCGGATGCCCGCTGGCTTTTCCTTTTACTGATTAAGTTTTACTAATCGTTGAATGATAACAGCAGCTTGCGCACGTGTTGCCTGCGCCAGTGGCATGAATTTGCCATCGCTGCCCTCTATAATGCCTGCGCTTTGCATCAAAGCAATTGCTTCTGCCGCGTATCCTGCAATATCTGTCGCATCTGCAAATGCATTCCCTTGCTGACCTGTCTTCAGATTCAACTTCAGTGCCTGTAAGCTGCGGAAGACCATGACCGCCATATCTTGTCTGGAAATTTCGCTATCCGCTCCAAAGCTTCCATCCTCTCTACCACTGATAATGCCTAACTTCTCAGCAGCAGATATCGATCCAAAGTACCAATCCGTTTGGTCAATATCGGTGAAGTTCGATTCTGCATGGTCATCAGCTAAGCCTGCAGCTTGCATTAACATGGTTAAGAATTCGGCACGCGTTACCGGATTGCTAGGCATAAACTTGTTATCGCCTACCCCGTTTAACACTTCTCTAGCTGCTAATGCTTCAATGCTGGATTTCGCCCAATCCGCGCCTTCTAAATCACCGAACGTTACATTAGCGTAACTAATGCTGTACGTTCCGAGCTCATTTGTTTTGAATTCCATCTTCCCTGTAGCCCGATTATAAGTGCCATTGATGATAACCTCGTGTTTTCCTGTGGCATCCAGATGGTGAATAACCACATTCTCAGACTTCTCACCTGGCTTCAGTTGATAGGCGATAGCAACTCTTACAGCTTCGCCATCGAGTCTTGTAACAGGCTTCCCATCCATCTCGATGCCCAACTGATACACCTTACCGCTGTCTGAAGATTTCTCTTCAAAAGTCCACTGAATCTCCTTAGCTCCCGCTTCTGATTCACCTTTCAGTGCTTGAACAGGAAGTTTCACTTCAACGCTATTTGACTTGAATGCCAATTGGGTAATACCGCTTGCGATGGCTTTATCCAGAAGTGCCACTGGGATAACTGCACCAAGTCGTTTATCCCCTTGCACATGAGTTAAATCAAAGCTCAGCTTATTGTCTTTGGCATTTTCAAACGCTGTACGGAAATCCGCTTCGCCAAGCGTAGAAATCTTGCTACTCGCTGGATCAGGAATGACTGTACCTGGATTTGTTGTTGGATCTGCTCCCGGACCTGTCCCTGGATCTGTTCCCGGATCTGTCACTGGACCTGTCCCTGGATCTATCCCCGGATCCGTACCTGGATCTGTCACTGAGGTAACCGTTACATGCGCAATTGCTTTCAAAGCCGTCTCACTTACCGCACCCTGTACGTCAAATGTCCCTGCTTGCGCATAGCTAGCTGCATTCACGCCATCCCATATAACGCCAAGCTGAGCTTTCGTTCCATCGGTATAGATAGCCGATACCGTTGCAGGCAATACTGGCGCTATGCCAGCCACCGTTGTCATATTTACTGGTATAATGGAAGTAATGACATTCGCCTGAGCTACAACGACATCATAATAATTGAACACATTTGCATTCACCGTACTCATGGCCTTCAATCGGGCCGTTCCTGGATTTATGCCTGTCACTTGTAAATCTAATCCATTCGCGACAATGGAAATTACTTTATTGCTGCCATTGGTTGCATTTTGACTCTCTACGAACCATTTGACATAATTGCCTGACGCATAGAAAGCGTGCAAACCTGTAATGGCTGCGTGTAAGGTCACTGCTTGATTAACATCAAGGGATGCTTCACCAGTGATCGCCATCCTTGGCGTTTGTCCCAACACTTCCGATACAGGTGTCATAATAAACCGATCGGTATTAATCACTTTGTTTGATCCACCTTGGAACTCGAACCGGAATGTTTTCTCTCCAGCCGTTGCAAAAGTAACATCACCTAACGTAAAGAATCCAATTTTCTCAGCGGCAAGCACTTGCCCATTTTCCATTTTTTGGTCCCACACAGGACCTGTTTTTACACCATCCACATACCACTGTCCAATACCTCTGTTAGCATTCACTTTCGCTGCTACTTGAATCCGGTAGACACCAGCTTTCGTCACATTAAGTTTGAAATCAATATAACTGCCCGCTGTTGTAGCCGTAGATGCGAAATTCAAGCCCTGCGGTGATGCATTCGGTGTACTTCCACTACTAACGACTGACTGTGTTCCACCACTTACCGTCGTTTTTCCCGCAATGCTCACATCCGCAGCCACATAGGTCGTTGCCGAAGACAGCGTCGGGATAAACACATCGTCCGTAGCTTCGAATTGGTCAATGTGCAGAGTGCCCGAACCATTTGCTCCAAAGCTTACATCTGCCAACATCACGGCTTGCTCATTGCGGCCATAGATCACAACTTTGCCTGACATATTCGCTTTACCTGTACCGGTAATCACGATTTGATTGTTTACAATCGCCAACTGTGAGCTATTCACATTTTCATCAGCATACAAGATTTGATAATCTGCACCCGTATATTCCTGAATCCAATAAGCTCGACCTTTCGACGTATTCTCGGTAAGATCAATCTTAAAGTTCTTCAGTTGCTCACCTGCGAGCAGCCCTTTAAATCGGTACGTGTAGATACCTGTATCATCTAGTGATATGTCTTCGATCAAATACTGTTTAGATGGATCCAACCATCTGAGATTCACATCCACACTGGACGCTCCAGCTTTGCCGCCGCCAGTTGCAATCATCAACGCATGGTCCTTGTTCGGCGAAACCTGCATCATCACGTAAGGACCTGCTTTTTGATCAACCCATGAAGCCGCACTATTACTATCCCAACCTACACCGTTATACACGGGGCGAATGATGGAATCTGTCAGTTCCTTAATACGACCAGAGTTCCTCCAAGCATTCAATTTAGCCATCAGATCAATATTCTTCTGACTCCATCCTTCAGGTGAACTGCCATGCTTAATATTTCTAGCAAATAAATATTTGTAATACGTCGACATATCCCCCGTTGTCATATTCCCGATATTGAAGTATACCGAGTTCAATGGCAAATGTCCGAACAAGCCTGCAAAAATGGGAATATCCAAGTCTTCACCGTACTCTGTTGTCGCTGTTGTCCAGCCATTATCTACGACATGAAGCAATTCATTCGTACGATCACCCTGCGTCGGCCAAATATCAACCTCAGTCGTATATTTCACCATATAGTCCGGATTTTCATCAACAACTTCATTCAACACATGATTCGTAAGGACATTTTTACGGTAGACATTATCCGTCGGATGTGAATACGTCGTTACATCAGGATTCGGCCAGAATTCGGTTAAGTCGACCATTTGATGTGATAAATGATAATTATCAATCAAGTAGTTGATCTTCTCTTTCTTCGCTGCAATCACGGCAGGATCGGCCAAGTCGTTCCCGCGATTATGATAACCACCGGTCATGGAATACCACATACCAAGCAGCAATCCTTTATTTTGAAAATAATCCGCAAGCCCCTTCATATCGTTCGTAATCGATGGAAGTGCTTCGACACCATCTCTTGATGTGCCCGTATCATTCGCATTGTTCCAACCATCGTCAAACATAAACATATCGAAGCCCGCAGCATTGATTTTCGGTACGGCTACAGATTTGTAGAACGCTTCATTCCGTTTACTATCTCCCCACTGCCAATCGTTCGTATTGAGGATCGTTGACGTGTGATTGTACTTAAATCTCGCTCGCAAATGTTCTTCTACCGCCATCTTCCCATCGACGATATCGCCTTGAAAGACGCTCAAATTGACAGCGATATACTCGAATTTCTCACCCGGGAATAGCACAAGCTGCATGGCTTCTGGATTCGTTGCCACATTCACCATATGACCCTTGAAGGCACTGATACCTGCAAAAGAACGAACCATATATGGAGCCCCTGTATCCGGTGAACTTGGATCTCTTTTCAGAATCTCCGTCTTCGAGTTTACTTCCGGTCCTACATAGAAGCCATCTCCCGTATTGTAACGGTTAATGATAACCTTAATATCCTCACTTGCTTTCTTCGTGTCGCTTTGATCCACACCACCTGTCGTACTATTCCATTTGGACAAGTAAACATAGTGTAAATTCCTTGCTTCATCCGGAAAATCCAACGTAATTACATCTGAAGATGTAATCTGCAAGCGTTTGTCCACACTATTATTCGTCAGATAAGCTTGGTATTTCAAGCCTGCTTTGCCATCATAGAGCTCGAAGGAAAGCGTAACTGTAATTCCATTTTTCGTAACAGGAATCTCTAAGCGTGTTCCAACCTTAGATACAGCACCATCGGTTGCCGTCATTGAAATATCCCTAGTAGACGCCGTTCCAAGCACGAAACCAGTGTCATTCGCATCCAAGCTGAGTGTAGAACCAATCGCTTCTTTTCCTGTTTCACCATTATTCAATAAGCGATAGTTGTAATGGAATAAGGTGGAATTGTTATCCGCTTCAATTTGAGGCAAATATTCTCTGCCTGCCGCTTTATTAAAGAAGCTTCCGATCTTGATACTTCCATCATCCGTAAATTGAATTTTGGTATGAAGCACATCATTCTCGAGTGTCCACGTGTTCGCATAGTCAGCGATCGGTGTTGCGCTGCGTTCATTAGACGCTGTTACACTCTCACCTGCCTGATTGAAGGCAGATACGACGAAGTAATAAGGTACTTCACTCGTTAATCCAGAAATCGTCGTGCTACTAACGGGACCTACTGTGGCAGTCTTTGAATAATTGCCGCTTGCCGTCCCATATTTAATCGTATAACCAGTAGCTGAATTCACTGGCTCCCAGTTAAGTACGACAGTGTTGTGTCCAGCAACTGCACTAGTCAGGTTAGGCGCTGCTGGTACCTCATTCGATCCAGCAATATATAATTTGGCATGGAATGTTTTGCCCATTGAACCATTTGTTTGAACGGTTAACTTAATCGTAGGAAGCAGCTGTGTTACGGTGATGCCCGGTTCGGTTGAGATTGTCGCATTCGCAGGCAAATGAATCTCGATAGCGATACTGCCTGTATTCTCATGCGTCGGATCCGAAATGGATACATCTAACACATCCGCTGATTCATGTGTCATGACCGATGCTTTCTTATTACTCGTAATCCAATTGCTTCCGTTATCTTGGATCGATTTCGTCGTATCGTTCCAGAAATTAGCACCAACAATGCCGAGTGATTTCTCTTTCACCGCTTGTGCGTCCGTCGAATTCTCCAAAATCTCCACGTCCGGGTGGTTAGCATAGCTGCCTGTTTCCGCTGAAGAATAATTCGGAAGTGTGACATACTGATACGTTCCATTCGTAGGATTCACACCATGATCGAACCATAACGTCATATAATTGCTCGTAAATTGTGCTGTTAATGTTCCTGTTCGGCCATCAATTTGGTTCCAAGAGCCTGTTCTCGCTTCGCGAAGCCCTTTGACCGTTGCAGCTGTTGGGAAATAATAGCCGATATCTGTATTCGGCGTTTTGCCAGCCAAATGCGCCCATTGGACGGCATTCATCGTCTCATTCCAGCCGAGAGCAGCTGGTTTCGCTGCATTATTTACAGTAAATGTGTTATCGCCTGCGCTATCGATTTTGCGATTATCAACAATCGTCTCAATCGTACGGTTGTCCGTACTTGTGATGCCTGATCCCAATGCTACGATTTCATTATCGAACATGAACCAGGACTTCTTCGCAGTAAGATTGCTGTATAGCGCATCCAACTCCATGCCCGATACACCGTATTCGCCAAGGATTTCTGTGCCGCCAGTCCAGCTGTTCGCGCTCGTGTTATTTCCGCCTGACGTTCGTGTTTGACGATCTACGGTTGTGCCTGGAAGGCGATAAGGATCAACTGTTTGCCAGTAGTCATCCGTAAATTGACCCAGATCATTATTGTACAAGTAGGTCATGCCATCTCCAGTAAACCAACCTTTCAAATTTTCGTTGTTACCAGACTCGTAATTAGCGATACGATTCGAATGCATGCGGATGGCAAATGTAAATGCCGGTCGCCGCTGAATCGCTTGATCCATACTGGCGAATTGCTTAAACGCGACCTGCTCGCCACGTGGTGTCACGCCAGCATCTTGCACGATATTTTTCGCAAGCACAATATAATCAATCGAGTTCCCAAGGTAGAAATTCAAGTACGTATCCGCTTGGATCCAATATTTGATCATACTTTTGAAAAGAGTTGTATGCGCAAGTGGCGCAAGTTGAGATAAACGGATGACAGCTCTTGTAATGCGCTGAGCTGTTATATGGTCCGTCGCATAAGAACGTGAGATTTCCCGTCCTCTGGACATATCCATGACCAACCCTTTGTACATGAAAGGTTCGAAGTTATCGTAAATCCACTGATATACATTGCTTACTTTAGGGTCGGTGACTGCCCAAGTTGACCCGTTTAGGGCATAGAGCATATCGGCTAAATTTGCTAACATTGTTGCGCCATATCCACCGTTGTACGGTGTCACATCATGCTGGATAAACGAACCATCTTTATAAAATCCATCGCCTGAAGTGACATAGACGAATACGGGGCTTAGGCCATCTCTTGCCATAGCAATTTTGGCGGCATTTTTCACGATAATTCCGCGATAGGCTACGACTTGGCTTTTCCAAACACGATTCGCTGCTGTCATATCGACGATCGGTGTGAAATGTTCCACGGCATTCATGTAATTCGCAATTTGTGTGGAGGATAAGTCATCGTACAGTAGAATTACTGTATCATTGAGTGCCAGTGGCGCTCCCATCCACCAATCCCACCAATTATCGTAAAGCACCTTGTTTTCGTTGTATCGGTTCGTGTACATCCAATCGAGTGCTGACTGGACATCCGTGAGCAAAGCTGCATTATTCTGTAAGGCAGAACCTGTTGTTGCAAAAGCAATCGCCATTTCCTTCAAACGCGTGTAAGCCGACGTAATTTGAGCGGAATTCGATGTGCTGGCCAAATCACTCCAGAGCGCAGTACGATCCACTGTTTTTATCATGGAATCCCAATTTGTTTGCGCTTTGGCTGTTAATGCTGTGATTTGATTGGCAATATCTGTGTCCTGTTGACTATAAGAAGTTCCGCCGGTCAACATAACTTTCAACTTATTTCTCAGCGTATCAAATTCATCCGCTGGTGCTGCTGTCACTGTAATGTGGGCTACAGCACGAATTGCTGTGCCTGCTACTGTGCCATTGACATCAAAGCTTCCTGCTTTAGCATACAGCGTATCTGCATAGGTGTCCCATTGTACAGCTCGCTGTTCGGTGGATTGATCCGAATAAACAACCGTAACAACCGTTGGCAGTACGGGTTTTGTTTTAGCTTGCGTCGTAACTTGCACTGGTTGTATGGCAGTAACGGCTAATTGCGGATTCGTTACTGTGATTGTAGCGATCGCTGGTATCGCTGTCCCAACAACAGTACCATTCACCGTAAAGGAGCCTAGTTGTGCGTATTGGTAAGCTTGGATATTCTCCCAAACGACTGGAGAGGATTTGATAGACTCATCTGTGTATACAGCTGAAACAACCGTTGGCATAACAGGTGGAGTTCCCGCAGACGTCGAGATAGCTACTGGGGAAACCGATGCGATAGTACCTGTGAACGGGAGAATCTCTCCTGTGCCCAGTCTCACTTGATCCAAGGTTACATTGGCAAATGAAGCAGAATCCCCACCGATTTTGATTAAATAGGAGCCGCCAGCTCCATTCGGTGCTCCACTCCACGCTAACGTACCATCCACGTAGAGGTCATACGTATAATTCGAGTGAACGACTACACGATAGGCATGATAGACCGTCGTATCAAGGGTATACGTTTTGGTCGAATTGGAGGCTTTATTTTGCACCACACCACTTGTCCCATAGGTTAAATAAAAGCTAATTAAATAAGATGCACCCCGTACCGTAAATTCATTGAGTGTTCCTGTCGCATTTACCTTAGCTATAGCTTCAAATGTGAACGGGCCTGAAGCTGGGGCAACGGTTGTCGCTGGTGCGACTGGCTGCTTTAAAAGATACGTAGATTTATCAGACGCATCCATAATGGTTACATTCCCCGTATTTTGCGTAACCGATCCTGTGAAACCCGTTGTTTTCTGCTCTGTCCAGCCAGTACTCGTGAAACTACTCAAATTATCATTGAGCAAATCCCATGGGCCGCTAGCGGCATACGACGGTTGAGGCAAGACCCCTACAAGTAGGCTAAACATCATCATCACGCGAATCACACTAGATATACTTCTTTTTATCAATGCCTACACACTCCTTACATCTTTTATTAAGCGCTTTCTTTAGCCTAGATAGAACATACCATCCCTGACATCACCTAGATAGAACGCTCACTTGATAAAACCTATCTTGAATTAACCTCTTTCTATCGGCAGTCAATTATTGATAGGAATACGAACGAGTTGTGATATATGGGGAGGATGCAACTGGAATAAGTGTTAAATCAAGGGTTTGTTGAACGCAAAAAACAAGCACCGCTATTCGCTCGGTACTTGCTCTCATGTACGCTATTACTCGAATTTGAAGCTCGTTCTAATTTTACTAATTTGGTCCGTCATTGCACGAAATTCGGCTGTTAGCTTCTCGTCATGGGGATTATACTCTACGTCTCCTGGGGGGAATAAGAGAAACACCTGGTCCGCATCTTCGCCTAACTTGTATACTTGACCAATTCCCTTCGTGGTAGCACCATTTGCAAGCCAATCTCCCTTTGACCATATGGAAATGCTAAAGATCACACCACCGAACGCTTTATTCGCCTTATTAATAAAAAGGTAGTTCACACGCTCAGATTCATCATCTTTCCGCTCAACGACCTCGTATTTCCCCTCCCAACTAGACGGGATCGCGAGTGTGAAACGATAGCTTGAATTTCTGTATAGCATAGTAGGAGCATCACTCATTATTCGGTGATTGATTGCACCAATATGAAGGTAAACCGCATCGTAATTATTGAAATCTCCCTCTCCCTCGGTTACAAACGTTTGGGCATCTACGCCGAAATTATTTCCCGAAATGACGGCTTTGCCTATTTCCTGATTATCTTCATTGTAAAAAGACAATCCCGCTCCGACCATGTTAAGACTGTTTCCTACGCCTTCAAATTTCAATTGACCTGTCACTTTGGTTTGATTGCCTTCTTTGGTTAGGATTAAATTTCCCACAGAGATATTAGCGTAATCTGGATCTTTGATGTCTAACGGCTTATTTTTAACGACAATTTTTTGAGATTCTGCATCATAATCAATCGTCGCTCCCAAATTTTCAGCTACAAAGCGAATGGGTACATAAGCATGCCCATCCACATTCAGAATCTGATAGTCACTATCCATCTTAACTTGACTGCCATTGATCTCAAAGCTAGCTGGAAACAATAACGCTTGAATCGTATCTGAAGCGAAGGCAACAGATGAGCCTGCAAGCAGCAGGCCACACCCCAGACCTAACATATATTTCTTCATGGTTGACTCCTCCCAAACGCATCTATTCCATATTTTAACAATGATAACTCATTAGACGCACCATCTTCGAAATTGTTTCAAAATAAAAAAGCCGAGCATCTTACGCTCGACTTTATCTCCCTTATTGGAGTTGATTGATGACTGCCGTCCACTTATCACTTTCCCAGGCCACTTGCGCGCCAAGTGCTTCGGTAGCAAATCGTAGGGGTACATACGTAGAACCTTCTGCGGATATAAAAGGCGCATTCGAAAGTGCCTGCCATGTTCCGTTAACTAGCGCTTGTTTCTTCCCAATTGGCAAAACAATCGTTTTTGATCCTTTCACAATCGTAACCTCTTGACGGGTTCCCTCCCAAATCACTTTGGCTCCCATCGCTTCAAATACGCCACGAAGCGGGATGAACGTGCTTTCGCCAATGATTTTGGCCTTAGGAGAAACGTCGATGTAAGTCCCATTGATACGAATACCAACATCATTCGACGTAAATTTCTTTGGCTGGTCCGATTTGACCGGATTCCCTTTGTGTTCTGTAGATGGCGCAGCTGGGTTTTCTACCGTTGTAAAAGACCATGAGTTATTCTCAACAGTTACCGTATACGTTTCTCCATAAGCAAGCTCATATTTCGGAATGATATGCCAAGCGTTCGTATCGCCGAGCTCTTGCTTTAATTTGTAAATCTCAACAGGTTCATCTTGACTATTCGTCAGCGAGGCAGTTACATCCGACTTATCTTGAGCTACCCCTGCGTATGTAATAAAATAACCTGATTTCTCCAAATCAAATTGTTCCAACGGATTCGGTATCTCGAAACCATAAAATCCAATCGGTACACCCGTCTGTCCATCGTAAGGATAAACACCCGTTCCTGTATGGGTGAACCATTTCTTAGCAGGGTTTAAGACAAGTGCATGTTTATTATACCCTACGCCTAGTAGTGACATGTCCGGAAGTATCAAACTCGATCTATGAAGCGGAGCATCCAGCAAAGACTGCACGCCATCCTCCGGCGAATCGGTCGTAAACGAAACATCCTCAAATACTCCGAATTTATTTGTATCAAAACCTGTCGCGGCTGCCCGATCCCAGGGAAGTTTGCCTGAGAACCCTTGCTTACTTGGTATTTCTGTGTGGCCATTCTCTTTATTGATTTGAAGATAATTCGCATGTTTTCCCGCAGCTGTTGTGAGTGAAGGATCTAATTCCATCAATGGAATGCCCATATGAGCTCTGACGTCATTCAAATAGTCTAAGGCAGCGCTCTGATCGTTGTTACCTGCTGCAAGTGCACTGAAGTTCCCGATTACCATGGATACCCCAGCAAGTACTGTTGCTAGCTTAATACTCTTTTTCAACCAATTGTTCATTGTACCTCCGTAACACACGGTTTGATTTCCACGAATCATTCCTTTTCGACAAAATCCCTCCCAATTCCTGCAAAAGAAGATGAAAAAGACAGATCATACGTGCGAATCTGTCTTTTCACAAAGCTTACTTTGGCTATCTTACCTCCAAAGGTGCCGGGGGACCTCGAGATAGTCGATTATTTCGACTATCTCACCTCTAAAGGCGCCGCTTTCCTTCGAGATAGTCGATTATTTCGACTATCTCAGCCTTAAATAAGGGCTAAGCTTCGCTTACCCCAAAACCCAAAACATATAAATTCTGGCGCTTATAAAAAGGCCACCGAGATCATACTCGGCAGCCCTATAAATTTATTATTCAATTTTGGAATAGAGATTTGTTTTGCCCTAAGAAATGTACCTACCAGCCCATTCGATCTTTTAGTGATGCGATCTGAGCAATGTGATGTCGATCATGCCAAACAAATCGTTGCAGCGCAACTTCCAAACTTATCACACCAAGGACAGGGCTCGTAAAAGACTTCGATAAATCCGCTGGATCTAATGAACGGAGCACAGCTACAAATCGAATATGTATGGATTCCAATAGTTGAATCGAAGCTTCAATAGGTACCTGATAATCACTCAAATCTGCCCATAAATCTTCCCGATATGTGCTTGCAACGGGGCTATCCTCTGTCAGGGCTCGCTTGAAACGCAGAAAAGCATTCATATCATTGTCCGCCATATGGTGAACGACTTGTTGAACCGTCCAACCACCTGGACGATATGGCGTTAAACGTTGTTCCTGGTTGAGGTTTAAGACAGTTATCCGCAAAAGATCAGCTGTCTCCGCAACGTCCGTCACCCATTTATCCCGATTCGCTTGTGTTGGCTGCTCGATCCGCTCGAATCTCCCAATCGGGTATCGCAGTTGTTCCATAACGTCTGCCTTCCTCTCTTAGTCCAATCTAACCGCTTTATCCGGATCTCTTAAATAATCAAACATACTTGTCACTTGAGCAATCGTATTCCGTTCTGCTGATAATTCAGGTAGTTCATTTTCACCGAAAAAGCGCACCTCACTCGTTTCCACGCCGACCAACGCTTCCCCGCCAATTATTTTGCAAAGAATAAACATTTTATAAATGTGATAGGGCTCAGGTGGATGGTTATGGAACTTTTTATCTAGAACAGCGAGCAATCTAACAGGCACCACATCAAGGCCTGCCTCTTCTCTGATCTCTTTCACAGCAACTTCCGAAGGTGAGTAGCCAATATCGGCCCAACCCCCAGGGAGCGCCCAAGCGCCATCTGCTTTTTCCTTCACAAGTAGTAGTTTATCCTCTTCAAAAACAACGCCTCGAATATCCACCTTCGGTGTTGCGTACCCGGTTTCATTGGCAAAGCTAAGGTTAATTGTATCCTTGCCCACCACAGTGTACGTATCCAGAATATCAACACTTATTTCCCGAAGCGCCTGGAAACGTTCCAGATCGTAGACATCCTTCGAATACGTTAAACCAATTTGGGCAATTGATTGAATTTGTTTGGCCCAATCTAACCATTTAAGGCTTGCATCACGTTCTGTCATCTCTTCACTCTCCTACCTTTCTCCCGATATATAACAAATGTGAGGAAACCCCTAACACCGATGGATCACGCGCTAGTCGAATGAGAAGTTCAATGAACATGTCCTTTTCCCCTCGATCCGTCCAATATTGCTTCTGCTCTTGCGATAACAAAGCCCCAAGATTGGAAGATCCAATCAGATCTAATGTCTCAAATCCTTGGCTTTCCATAAATGGTTTGATGTCTTCCACATTGTAATAATAAGCCCCCGTGAAACGACCTGCATCTGTATGATTAAAAGTACCTTCCTGTATAAAATGCTCAATAGCAGCCATATTGTCATTCGGTTTCCAAGCATTGGGGAATAGCAACGAAGTTAGCAGCATCCGCATCCGACTTTGAAAAGCGACAAACACGATGCCATCGTTCTTGGTCACCCGATATAATTCCCTTGCAGCAGCAACGCGATCCTCTTCTACTTGCAAATGATAAAGTGGTCCCAACATCAACGAAGCATCAAAGGTTTCATCTGATATCCCCTCTAAACTCGTGGCGTTCAACGCATGAAAGCCACTAAACATGTCTGATAAACCCAACTCACTTGCTTTCTCTTTCGCTAGCTTGACGAGATTAGGTGTAAGGTCGGTAAGCGTCACGTGATAGCCGAGTTTCGCTAATTCCATTGCGTATTTACCTGGTCCAGCCCCGTTATCTAGGACATGACCACCGCGAGGGAGATACTTCTTCATGTAGTGCCAATTTATCGTAAACTCAATAGGCTCGCGATCTAGTCTTCCCCATTCATCAAACTTGGCATAGTAATCGATCACATTCTTCATTCGTTGTTCCCTCCCTTATTGGAATGCCAAAAAACCCATCGCCTACAAAGAGGCGACAGGTTAAACCTTCGCGGTACCACTCTTCTTGATTCGTAACATGAATAGTTACAAATCCTCGAGACCCGATCACGGTGGTTAACCGTTAAGATCTACGAAACACTTCGATCTTACCGCTCAAGGGTGAGTTGGGGAAGCTATTGGCTGTCTTCCACCGAAGCGACAGCTCTCTGGACAATAGGTGTTCCTTACTAGTCCCAATCATTGCGTTTGGATATGTATGGAGTTGGATGTGATGTAAGTTTATATTCCCAATTACTTCCTGTCAATGGATTCTTTTTTCGACATTTTATCTACTTGAAATTACTGGTAAATAGAATTACTATGACCTTAGTCATATAATGACCGAGGTCATTTATTAGCGAGGTGATATTTGTACTTAGAGAAGTCCGCAAACAAGAGCTCAAGCAGCAACTATTTTTAAAAGCGATTGAGCTGTTCCAGGAGAAAGGTTACGACAATGTGACCGTTGAAGAAATTGCCTCATCCTGCGGCGTCGCTAAGGGAACCTTCTTCAACTATTTTCCCAAAAAGGAGCATATCCTTCTTCATCTCGGTCAATCACAAATTCAATTTATGAGCGAAATTGTCCAGAAACATCAAATCCCGAATCTTAGAGAACGTCTTCGACTGATCTTCAATGATCTGCTCTCCACCTATGTACAACATTCCGAATTGTTAAAGCTTACGCTATCCGAAACGATGAAGTCCGCCTTGCTTATGAAAGAAGAATCACCTAATATCCTCATTTTTCAACAGACCCTATGTCAGATCATTAATGAGGCTAAAGACTTACATGCGTTTCAAACACGTTGGGAATCGTCCATTATCGCTTCGGTTTTAGTCGGAATTTACTTTAATTCACTCCTCTCTTGGGCGATGATTCAATCTCAAGGTGAAGATCTCACCGTTATGTTTAACAAGCAAATGGATGTTATTTGGGAGGGGATTGAACAATGAGCTCATTTCTTGTTTATATATCAGCCACTTTTCTGGTGTTAATCAGCTTGATCCATGTGTATTGGGCATTTGGCGGCAGATGGGGCAGCCGTGAGGCGCTGCCGCAGACCAAAGATGGCGCTGCTTTATTCCTACCTCGTATGCCTGAGACACTAGCAGTTGCCGTATTGATGTTAGGCGTGTGTACCGTATTGGTTGCTCAGTCTGAAACGCTGTCATTCCTACAAGCAAACTCATTCACCAAGTGGTCATGTATCCTCTGTGGGAGTGTATTCTTCCTAAGAGCGATTGGAGATTTCAATTATTTAGGTTTTTTCAAAAGAGTCAAACACACTGCTTTCTCCTACTATGACACGCGATTCTATAGTCCTCTCTGTCTCTTCTTGGCATTCTCATTTCTACTAAGCGTTGTGTAAAAGTATGAAAAGCCACCTCTCATCCGTTAGATGATTGGTGGCTTTAGGTTGTGTAACCTATCGACGCTACAGATGTTCTTTCAATTGACCAATGATTTCCTCATATTCTTGTTCAGACAATTGCTTATTGTCAGCGGGATTCATTTCGAACATTTTACCCCACGTGTAGCCATCCTTATATTTCGGTACAATATGGAAATGTACGTGTGGCATCGTATCGCCAAAGGCGCCATAATTAATTTTGTCCGGAGAAAAAGCACGTTCCACGGCAGCTGCAGCCTGCGCTACATCACGCATGTATGCATCCTGATTCTCTTGAGACAAGTGAAAGAATTCGGTATGATGCTCGTTCAAAGCAACAATACAGCGGCCCTTATACGTCTGTTCTCTAAATAAGTACAAGGTTGATACACGCAATTGTCCAATTTCAATCATCAAATTCGCTAATGCCTCGTTCTTGCTGCAATAATTACATACTGGGGTCATGGTGGAAGTCTCCTATTCTAGCGATTAGTAAATGGATAACATTACTAGTATCATAGCATAATTCACATAGGAGCAGATACAATTCCTATTAGGAACAGTACGGCTCCGCCAGCTTCTTAACGCGCTCAATACCATCCCACATGTCACCAGGACCATCATAAACAAGTGTAAGCGGCCCTTCATAACCAGACTGCTTGGCGATGTTTAAGCAGCGAATAAATTCAGCTTCATCAGGATCTCCCGCGGCATTGGTTTGCGCTTTCGCATGAATGGATTCACTAAGTGGAATCGTTTGGACTAACTCATCGAATTTCTGTTCGCCTTTGAAATTCCCGAAATCGGAGGTAAATCCAATAACATCTCCACATCCTTCCAAAATCGCAAGACAATTGTCGCCAGTTGAGGAGAGAGATTTGAAATTCTCTGTCACAACGCGAACGCCATGCTCCTTACCATATTGTCCTAACTCACGTAGTGCTTCGATCGATCGTGCCAACGCATCCCTGTCCGATGGATCCGCTTCACCTGCAATAATACGCACTCTTTCCGCTCCAGCCTGCGCCGCGACATCTATCCAACCTTTGATCCATGCGAGATCGGATTGTCTACGAACCTCATCTGAACTCGAGATATCTCCGTATTCAAGCAATAAGGTATAGAAACGAAGTCCCGCATCCGTAAATGCCCCTTTCAATGCTTTCAGATAAGTTTCACTCGTCTCTGGGAAATGAAAATGACACACTTCCAGTGAGCGGAATCCCTTCTCTGCTAACACGGCTGGTAATTCGAGCAAAGAAAGCAGTTCTGGTTGATCTTGAGCTTCCGTGAATTGTGTTTGCTTATTGTCGTCCCATCGAGTCCAACGCAAAGGACCTAAATTCCGATGTAAACTCCAACTCGTTAGCGATATAAACGGCATACCTACCATCCCTTCATTCCTCTATTTTGACATATCTTATCAAAGTGTTTTTGGAATCGCCATATTCGAAAACGCAACTAGATGTCTTATTGTGCTATTTTCTTAGCAAAAAAGCAGGCCGCCTCAGCGCCTGCTCTCCTCCCAACTATGTGATGCGATCCAAAAGCTCCGCTAACCGCTCATATGAATCCTGCATCCCTTGCTCCATGCCTGAATGCAGCATGCCGTCTCGATCAGCGACCGATTGGAACACAGATTCCATCACTAGCTTAGTCTTGCCGCCTTCGAGTTCTTCGAATTTAGCCGTTTCTAGGATAACATGTCCCTTCTCTGGAAGTCCCTCAAACTCAAATGTTTGAATAATTCGTTCTGGCTCAGTAACTTCATGATACACCCCACGGAACGCATATTCATTTCCTTGGCTATCCAGATGTATATAGCGCCAGTTGCCACCGCTTCTCGGCTCAAAAGTGTCCAATTTCATCGTTAGATTCCGGGGTCCAAGCCATTCCACGATCAGCGCCGCATCCGTAAACGCTTTAAACACTAACTCTCGCGGCGCATTGAATACGCGTGTCATACAGATCTGCTGACCTCCAGGCTCATAGGTAAGAATCGCTTCATTCTCGATCATAACCGTTCACTTTCCTTTCATCGAAGTACCATGTCACTATCATAAACGAATTCACCATCGAGTTCCAAACATGCCACTTTTTACAAGGTGATCTGTCCAAAAGCTTCCTTCCCATTATATCCCTAGTTCATTGTGCTTTCTTCGTGTAAATAGAACGATACCAATCACCATGACACACGCCATAGATAGCCAAGAGCTATAAAGGAAAACTTGTCTCATTCCATACGCAGCGCTCATGAAACCGCCTAAGAAGCTGCCGATAATACGCGCAGCCCCTAGGCTAAGTAAGCCATTCAGGGTTTGCCCGCTAGCCTTCCATTCCGCTGGTACTTCGCGATTAATGATGGTGGCAATCGTAACGGATAGTACGATAAAGATGACGCCATGCAAGACTTGAACAGGTAATAACCAGTGCGCTACTTCAATCTGAGAGAATAAGTACCACCGTAAGGATGACGCTAAGGCTGCAACGAGTAAAATGATCGAGATGGGAACTCGCTTCAATATTTTTGCCGAAAATAATAAAAAGGGCAGCTCACTTAAAGACGAGATGGTCATTGACCAGCCTAACAGTACACTATCTCCACCCATTTGCTTGAAATAAATCGGAAAGAAAGCATAATAATACCCAAGCGTAATTTGGATAATAAAATTCATGCCTATGTAAAACATGAGTTTGCCATTTTTGAACAGCTCACGGAATTTCCGCCCCATCACATTCGCTGGTCGCCCAGCGGCAGCAGGAAATTGCCATAAACAAAGCAAAGCGGCAAACATCGTACAGGCGTAAACCAGGAACATGGAATTGATATAAGACTTGGCAACGAATCCGAAAAGGAGTGACATTATAGCGAAGCCTACGGTTCCTCCCAGCCGAATTAAACCAAAGCTCCATGTGGGCTGCCGATCTAATTCCTCTAAGGTAATCGCATCACTTAACGCAAATATGGAGGTCTGGAAAAAAGTAAATATGCAAATGATGACAAGTATAAAGAGAAATTGATGCGAGATCGGGAAGAATAGAATCGAAATACCGCTGCCAATAATTAATAATCGCAAGATGTGATTCTTTGTTTTGGCACGGTCCCCTAACGCTCCCCATACAGGTTGACCAATCATGGCAATCAAGGGTCCGAGACTAAGTAGAACTCCAATCTGCTCCTGAGAAAACTTCGCGTTGTTAAGATACACCGGCATGAAAGTTCCATAAACCGCGTTACCCATATAAATGACGACATAAAATAATACAAATGCATTCAGTTTCGTAGCTGTTCCCTTCTTTCATCTGTGATTGCTAAACGATGCCTACCCGCATGCGGTATCCAAATAAGATGGATCGTTGTTCACCAGCGAATACGTTCTCCACTAACTGGCGAAACGCTGCTGCCTCTGCCTCAAGCTCTTTCGCACCTAACTTTATCGCAGATTGTAAGCTGCCCTGGCTTAACGCGAGGTTGGCATACCGTGTTGCATCGCAAGACTCCCAATTATGAAACACAATTTCTCTTGCATAGCGGAATAAGCCCGATGATTGAATTTGTTTCAAATGCTCGTCCTTGTTCCATTTGTGCGCTTGCTCATGCTTCGGTGCCAGCTCAACAGCCCGCTTATCACCTAGCGACGTAAGCTTCATATATTGCTGCTCAATTTCCCAATCAATGACAGGCGGCCAATCACAATCATACGCGGCGAAGACACCGCCTGGGCGAAGGATCCGCGCGAATTCACGCAAAGTACTTTGCGGCTCCATCCAGTGAAACGATTGTGAACATGTGACAATGTCTGCAGAATCGGAAGGCAGCCCCAGTTCATGAGACAATCCGTTAACGAATTGAATAGCATCTGGCTTGTTCAACCTCTCCCATTTGGCTAGTGCTACTGCGCGCATATCATCACTGGGCTCAACGCCGATGATTCGCTCTGCATCATTCAACCAGATAAACGAAGATAACCCTGTGCCACAGCCTACATCTACAACGGTTTGGGGGTTGCCTCCCAAATAAGAGGTCAAAATCTTAATCAATTCCCGCGGCGCTGTTGGTCGGCTTTCATCATACAACGCACCGAATCCGGCAAATCGTTGTACATTACTCGTGCGAATATGTTCAATCATAGATTCCCTCCCCTGAGTGGTCACAAAAAAAGCTCAACCAAAGGATGAGCTTCTACTCTACTTATTTAACGTACATGAACGTGTAACCGTCCCTCTAGGTGAAGTATGCCTTTATCTTGGACGGCTTCCTTCGCGAGGACATTGATTCGTTTCAACCACTCTTCTGGCTTATAATTGTTAGTTGTTGCTTGGACTAATCGCTCTGCATGATCATAACAGGTGTCATAGCCACCTAATTTACGAATGACCTCAACATATTCGACAACAAGCTTTCGAGCACCTTGCGAGGTGTAACCGAAACTCTGAACAAGAGCATCAACAATTCCGCGTTCATACAGATTCAGCCGAACTTGTGTTTTCATAGTAGATCCACCTGCCTCCCGTAAAAATGTTATAACCAATAAACCGAAGGGATGCTTCCCACTTCTCCGAGGAAAATACCACTTGATTACCAAGACGCAACGCATCCAATTTCCGACCGCGTGTGTTGCGTAATATTTGATCATAAAACCAATGTACATCTCTATTTAATTGTACTGCTTCTTCAATAATTCGTCCAGTATCACCATCCGCCATTGGGCCTATAATGATATCCGGATGTTTGTGACACGGGTCATCTTCTCCCTTATTCATAACACTGCGATGCGACATGACAAATTGAGCCCATGCTAATGAATCACTTAGAAAAATGAGCGGCTCCATCTTCGCAGGAATCGAGATTAGCTCAATCTCAAGCACACAGGCAAGCTCATGCCCCATAATCGATCGAGCAGCTGCCTTACGTGCCCAATTTCGCGCCTGCGCTGCTGAGATAGTTGTATAAAATCCTTCGCCGAAATCACGGCCAGGTCGCCAATACCTGCTATCCAATAATTTATCTTGGAAAAGGTTGACGAGATTATCGGTTGTTCCATGATATAAACGTTGTGGTGTTATTATATCCATTTCGCTTTCCTCTGAAACCCCTTTCCCAACTAAATAGGCTAGTAAGCACCACGAATATGAGCGTGAACGTCAGTCGCATAGAAGCTCTTCAGACGAACCAGCTCTTCCGAAGTGAACGCAGGAACTTCAAGGGTAGCTAGATTATCTTCAATCTGCTTGACGTTCTTGAAACCAGGGATAATACAAGTAATGTGCGGATTCTCCAAAATCCAGCGCATCGCAGCGCGTGCCATGTTGCCACGACCTTCGCTAATCCAAGCCAGTTCCTGTGCGAGTTCTACCCCTTTCGCAAATGGCAGTCCTGCAAACGTCTCACCAACGTTAAATTGGTCTCCATTCGCATTGAAATTCCGGTGATCATCCGCTGCAAAGGTGCTAGATGTCGTGAATTTCCCTGTTAGTAAGCCGCTGGCCAGTGGTAGCCGAACCAGAATACCTACCCCAGCAGCATTCGCTTGCGGAAAGAGGAGGTCTGCAGGTTTTTGACGGAACAAATTAAAAATCACTTGCAGCGCTTTGACACCAGGAACAGTAAGACAGAACAAACCTTCCTCCACTGTCTCAACGCTCACGCCATAGTGGCGAATTTTACCCTCCGCTTTCAATTTCTCAAGCACCTCGAAGACAGAACCATCCTTTAAGATTGCAAGCGGTGGACAGTGAATTTGATACAGATCAATTCGCTCCCGATTTAACCGTTTCAGGCTGTTTTCCGCAAATTGGCGAACCGCTTGCTCCGAGTAAGTCGCAAGGTCATGAATATCACCCGAACGGCAAAACTTCGTGGCAATGTGTATCTCATCTTCTTTCCCTTTCGTCGCTTTCGCAAGGAGCTCTTCGGCATGACCCGAGCCATATACATCCGCTGTATCAAAAAAGTTCACACCTGCCTCCATAGCACGGTGTAAGCCTCGAATAGATTCATCGTCATTCGCCTCACCCCAGCCTCCACCAATAGCCCAAGTACCGAAGCTAACCTCACTAATTCGAAGTTCTGTATCACCAAGTTGACGGTATTTCATCATTCTCACTCCTTCTATGTAGATGTCATAAACCTACTTCTACTGATTTCATCTATCACCATTTCGCCATAGGATAAGTGGAAACCTCCCTATTTATGCAAAAAAAAGGAGTCCGCTTATGACGGAACCCCATGGTCGATGGTGAAACGAGAGACTAACGCTTGCGTTTATTGTAGCCCTTCTCTTCGTACGGCTCCAGCTTTTCGAGCCATAATTCAAGTAATGCATCAACTTCAGCTCGATAGCTTTTCAACTCCGCGGCATCCAAGATGATTTCTTCCCGAGGCTCGATGCGATCTAGCACCTCAAACACGAACGATTGGCCACCGAACGTCGCCCAGTCCTTCTGTAACTCATTAAATGTATTGGTATTCATCTGCTTGCAAAATTCAAGCCGATTCTTCATGCCATCGAGATCCATACTGCCGTTTACAAGTATTTTATCGTTCTGGGTATTGCGAATTTGATAAACACCCATGGCACGAAACGTTTGTTTATAATTGGTCGCAAGCTCCTTCTTTTTCTGTTTGTCTAACATGTTGATTAATACCCCATTTCTTTTAAAATCCTGGAAAGCGTACTTAAACGTTCTCCAATCAACTCTCCGTCATCACTTAACGCTTGACTGAAAAGCTTGATATCTTCATTAATTTTCTCATTATCGGTACATACACCTACGGTCATCGCATCCCCTTGCAGGCCGATTCTGTCGATTACAGGATTCTCGGCATTATACCCGTTCTCATACCGATATGCGTCCTCTTGGAAATGCAGCTTCGTACGACACACGAGGATTGCTAGATCCAACACACGGTGTAAAGGGAGCTCTTCGGATTGGCGTGACCATTTCTCGCCTGTATAGCGCCATACTTTAGCCGAGATATCAACCTTTCCTCTGTCGTTCCACTGAGCTAGACCTAAGGAAAGACCTTGTGTGTCCGTGTTTTGCGTATATCTACCATCAATATTGGCATAGTTCTCAGCTACGATTACAGGCTTATGTTTGAGTGTTGTTGGGATTTTCATTATGATTCCTCCATGATTGAAATAAGTTTTTACGTTTTAGTAATTTACTAATTTACTAAATATAGATCCGATGAATGAAGTATACCGCAGCTTCTTTTTCAAGTCAATGGATGCCTGTAGGTAGCGGTAAGACAGATCCTAGGAAATCTGAACAAAAAAAACACAGAACCACCCCAACAGGGAAGCACTGTGTTTTATTTCTGCCTATCTGCTATGCTCTACCAGGTATCCGTTTCGTGGTCTCCGCAAGCTCGCATGCGTCTGGCATCATGCTGCCTGACGTCATTTTCGCATCAATCACATCTATGATCATTTGTAAGGAATTAATCTGATGTTGGATATTCTCCCTATGCTGCTCCAGCTTGACTTGTAGATCTGGATGCTCAGTCAAATCGGAATCATAAGTTAGACCTAGAAACGGCTTCATCTCGTCCAACGACATCCCTGTCTTCTTCAGACAAGTGATTAGCTGCATGACTTGAAGATCTTCCGGACGATAAATACGATGACGATTCTTCTTCCGATCCGCCTGAGGTAACAGTCCAATTTTTTCATAGTATCGAATCGTATCTTCAGATAAAGCGGATTGCTCCGCTGCTTCTTTAATTGAAAAACCTGCCGCCTCACTCATGAATCTCCAACTCCCTTTATGTACATTGACTTCATTATAAAACTTGGAGTTAACTCGAAGTCAATACATAATAATTTAATCCATATAGGGTTGACTTGAAGTCGACTCCAAGTTGTATAGTCAAATCCATACAAACATACATGCTTTTGAATATGGAGGAGAGAAAACATGAATACGAATTTATCAGGTAAAATCGTCCTCATTACAGGCGCCAGCAGCGGGATAGGGTTGGCTTTAACTCACCAGTTGCTGCTAGAAGGTGCACAGATCATTGCGCTGATTCGCACAGGATTCCCTAAAGACGATACAGCGATTCAAGCAGCAATAGGAACGCGACAATTGCGTGTCTATCAAGCGGATTTAAGTGATTTTACAAGTTTAAAGGTAGCACTAGAGCAAATTAAAAACAATGAAACGAAAATTGATCTCCTTTACAACAATGCAGGTGGCAGCTTCCCCGAACTCATGTTATCAAAGCAAGGTCGAGAACTGCATTATGAACTACAAACCGTCGTACCCTATATCATCACGATGGAGTTAATGGCGCTTTTGAAGAAGGGGACACTGAAACGAGTCGTGCATACCTCCACTAACGCGTTCAAAACAATGAAGCGATTTGACCCTGAGACATTAGATCACCCCGCGCAATTTAAAATGTTGTTCGGCCCCTACGCGGCGTCTAAACTCGCGCTATCCTTATGGACGCAAGAACTCGCTCCCCATCTCGCCCTAGAAGGGATTAAGATGATCACTGTTGACCCTGGCGGCAATAATACAATGCGCAAAGGCAAACAATCGGGCATTCCCTTCTATCTCAAGCCGATCATCCGTTTATTTTTTCCACATCCTAGCAAAGGGGCCTCACTGCTCTATCAAGGTGCCCTAGGTGAACATATACCTGGTGCTTATCTGACGAATAACAAGCCTGTAGAGTTGAAATTCATCCAACATGCACCAAGGGTACTTGAGAAAGTTCGTACCATTTACGAGTATATGTATAAAGAAGTTGGGAAATAATGAGTAGACGCGAACGGCGTTGTCTATACAGAAAAACTCCTGCAATCGTGCTTGACTAGCACTTTTGCAGGAGTTTTTCCTACTTTACTATAAGTCCTGACGTAGTCGAATCATATCGCGGCACTGAATACCATTTTCAAAAATAGGTTCCTTATAATGCCTAGTAAAGAAATCGAGATCCACGCCATAAATACGAAATCCGCACTTCTGATAGAGACTCAACTGTTGGACACCAGAATTGCCTGTGCCGATCTCTATCGTCTTATAATTTAACGTTCTTGCCGTTTCCACCGCATGTTTCACGAGTTCCTTGCCATAGCCACGGCCTTGTTTCTTTGTTATCACCGCGATATTCACCAGTTCTACCGTCTTCGGTCTTGTCGGGAGCAACAAATATGCACCGACAATTTCATGATTCTCCTCTAAGACGAAACATTTGCTTTGATACACATAAGATTCCACCATCGCAAGCTCTGGATCAGCTAAAAGAAATAAGTGAATCGGATACTCCTCGGTTAACTGTAATTCTCGAATTCGTATCATTCTGTGTGCCTCCATCCTATTATGATGTGGGTTTCAGAAGTGAAACTTGGCTTTAATCATCGCTGCGACATCCTCTGGACTTACACCTGTATTGTTGATTCGCATGTAATTCTCTTTGGTGATTTCACCAACTAGCGAGTTTAAACGATGCTTTTCCATGCTTTCTAGTAAATTCTGTTCCGATTGTGCAACATTTCGTTTGGTAGGCTTATGAGCGAGTCGATGAGGGGTTTTATTCTTGCGAAAACCCGAAATAGGGATGAAGGAGATCAATCGTCATGTGATTGTGAAAGAGCTTCAACGCGGTAGTTTCTTCAAGTGCGTGGCCGACTGTCATTTTACCAACAGCTTGCGGACCGAAAATAAGTACAAATTTCATCGCAGCACCTCACTATCGTTCATCCCTACTCCTATTTTATCATGCTTATTGGCCCTTTATTTGTATAAAATAAGTAAATTCAATCTTTCCGTGTTAGGCTAGATGCCCCCGACCAATAGAAAAACGGCCGCCCCGAGGCAGCCGCAACTTAATTATACGTTATTTTGAGGCCCAATTCTGCGGCACGCACCAGAGCTGCGTCAGAGAATTTCGGCTTTTTGTATTTAACTTCGAACTCTTCCTTCGTCAGTGGTGTCCAATTGAAATCTCGATTCTGGTACACCCACGTTTTCGTACCCCAATCCACATGAATGGTACGACTCGCGACCTTTTTCACTACACCAATTTCAAGAATGACACCTGTCTTACCAAAAAACTTCGCACAGTACTTCCCGACCATTTCACTCACTCGAAACATCCTCATTTCCATTAGTCAAATCACGTAGAATGCCAATTGCGATTTCAAAAGTATCCTCATCTGACTGAAATTCATCCAGAAAGGATTTTCTGAAAATTCGTTGGATCTCTTGTCCCAACCCGGCAACACTTATCTCTTCCATATGCTTAATTATATAAATGGTAACGCTGCGAGCTTCACCATCGTATTCATCGTCTTGACTTCCATTTTCTAGTAATTGAATCGGATCCCACTGATCCAGATGATACTTCACAACCCCAATGATCGGCGAAGGATCAAACGGTAAGGATGCTAAGTACTTATTCTCTTTCCTGATTTCATTCTTTATACTCCAGAGCATATAATTTATCTTGGTCTCTTGCGATACAGCACGAAATTCCACAGCGTTTGCCTCCTTAGTTGGACACCAGCTTAATCTGCTGATTCCGTCCAAACAGATCAATCCGCTGCAGTGTCGCCCTTAGCAGTTTATCATGTTAGCTGAAGGATGCCAACTTTTTATATTTAATTACATAAATCATTAATGGCATTAATTATACGCCTTCTCGTTTCAGCCAATCGATTTCTATTGTTATTTCTATCCTCCGGCTCCAACCAACCAAAGCCGTCCCCCTCATATCTCGGGAAAATATGAACATGCACATGACCTAAATCATTGAAAGTACCGCCATTTTGGAGGATCGTAACGCCATCTGGTTGATAGAGTGTTTTAATCACGCGTGACATTTTCATCACCGCTTTCAGCATGGCTGTTGATGTCTCTTCATCCATTTGCTCCAGTTCAGCCACATGACGCTTAGGAAGCAATAGAACATGTCCTTCATTTAACGGAGCGATATCTAAGAGACAGGTCAACCACTTATTCTCGTATACTACATGAGCTTGAACTTGTCCGTTCGCTAGCTGGCAGCCTAAGCACGTATCTTCCATCTTACACTTCCATCCTTTCAGAGCACAGTTTAGTGTTATTCGCTTCTTATCAATTCCATCCATCCATTGAAATTACCTGCCCAAACAAAAAACAGCCCCTCATAAGAGTGACTGCATAGCTAACCGCTCAAGTTGAATACGTATAAAATCCTTGCCCTGACTTACGTCCAAGTCGCCCCGCCTTCACGTATTTCCTGAGGAGCGGACAGGGTCGATATTTGGAATCCTTAAACCCTTCGTGGAGAATTTCCATGATTGATAAACAGGTGTCTAGCCCAATGAAATCAGCGAGCTCCAGCGGTCCCATCGGATGGTTCATCCCGAGCTTCATCACCGTATCTACAGCTTCAACCGTTGCTACTCCCTCATACACCGTAAAAATGGCTTCATTAATCATCGGCATGAGAATACGATTCGAAACGAATCCTGGAAAATCCTGCACCTCAACAGGTGTTTTACCAAGTTCTTTACTAAGCTGAAAGATGGCCTCGAAAACATTCTGGGACGTTTCCAGGCCACGAATAATTTCTATCAGCGGCATCACGGGAACCGGATTCATGAAATGCATCCCGATAACTTGCGAAGGACGCGTTGTCGCCGCAGCAATCTCAGTGATCGGCAACGATGACGTATTCGTTGCCATAATCACTTGAGGCGGACAGATCCCATCTAACTTCTGAAAAAGAGCTGTTTTCCAAGCCATATTCTCAGATATGGCCTCGATCACCAGATCCACCTGCGCAGCCTCTTCAATGTCTCCCGTTGGTTGAATGCGGCTAAGAATGCTTACTTTCGCTTCCTCCGTTAACCTCCCTTTCGCAACATTCCGATCTAATTGGTTGCTAATGACCAACATGCCCTTATCGATCAAAGGCATAGATAGATCATGCCAAAGTACCTTGCGGTCTGCAGAGGCGGCCACTTGCGCAATGCCACTTCCCATCTGCCCAGCCCCAATTACCATGATGGTTTGTATAGACATCGTTCATCGCTCCTACTGCTTCATTGAACCGCACTATCATAACCGAAATAGGATTCCCGGCTATTCCACACGAAGCAAGATCGCATCACCTTGCGCCGTACCGCTGCAGATCGCAGCAATCCCATAGCCACCGCCCATTCTGCGAAGCTCATGGATTAATGTGAGAATGATCCGTGTTCCGCTCGCGCCAATAGGATGACCGAGTGCAATGGCACCGCCATTAACGTTAACGCGCTGCGAATTCCACCCTAGCATACGCTCGCATGTGAGCACGACAGCGGCAAAAGCCTCATTCACCTCGAATCGATCAATTTGATCCAGTGTCACACCCGTTTGTTGCAGCAGTTTCCGAATCGCCAACGCAGGTGTCGTCGCGATATAGGGCGCTCGCTCGCCTACACTGGTATGGCCAAGTATCGTAGCGAGTGGACTTACGCCCTGTTCTAAAGCAGCTTCTCTCGCCATAACGACCAAAGCTGCTGCACCATCATTCACACCTGGTGCATTTCCGGCCGTAATGCTGCCTTGCTTATCGAATACAGGGACTAATCCGGCAAGCTTAGCTAAACTCGTATCCGCACGCGGTCCCTCATCACGATTCACAACATTTGCTCCAACTTGGACAGGTACGATTTCCTCTGCACTGAAACCATTGGACATCGCCTGTAAAGCTAATTGATGACTGCGTAAAGCCCACTCGTCCTGCTCCTGACGTCCAATCTTGTATTCAGCAGCAATGCGACTGCCATGAAGCACCATATGCACGCGTTCGAATGGACATGTCAGACCATCATGAATCATCAGGTCGATCAGTCGCTGTTCGCCCATCCGTGCGCCCCAACGCGCATGCGTCGCCAAATATGGCGCGTTGCTCATGCTTTCCATGCCGCCTGCCACAAGTAGCGATGCATCTCCTGCGCGGATGATTTGGTCGGCCATGGTCACACTGCGCAGCCCTGAAGCACACACTTTGTTGATTGTCTCCGACGTCACACTCCACGTCAGTCCCGCCCTGCGAGCCGCTTGACGCGAAGGAATTTGTCCTGCCCCCCCTTGCAGTACCATGCCCATTATGACTTCTTCGATCAATGAAGGATCCAGAGACGCGCGTCGTATGGCTTCCTTGATGACGATTCCCCCCAGCTCGACAGCTGAGACATCCTTCAACGCACCGCCAAACTTACCAAACGGGGTTCTCGCACCGCCAACAATGACGCTTTCTCGCATACACCTCGCCCTCCAGTCCACGCTCACGTCCTCTTAACTAAACCTGCAATCGCTCTCCGCTGCTCATCCATTGTTGCTTCAACCATTTGGAGCATTTTAGCATCGCGCATATACCGTTCAACGGGAAAAGCTTTCGTATATCCATAGCCACCGTGGATTTGAACAGCTTCAATCGCAACGGTCATCGCCGTATCCCCAGCAAATAGATTGGCATACGCAGCTCCAACTCCACCCTGGCTCTCACGCCATGCGGCTTGGTACGTGAGCAGTCTCGCAGCTTCAATTTGCGTAGCCATATTCGCTAGCTTGAATGCGATAGCTTGCTGCTGTGCAATCGGTTTACCGAATTGCTTACGCGTCTTTGCATAGGCGATTGACACATCCATCGCTGCTTGTGCAAGCCCTACCGCCAGTGCAGCGATGCCGCTGCATGCAGATTCCAGCGACTGCAACGCAATCCGATGGCCGTCCCCTTCCTCGCCAAGCCGATTCGCCAATGGAATTCGGCAATCAACCAGTTCAATAGACATGCTAGGTGTGCCACGTAGTCCGAGTTTTCTTTCCTTTTTGCTTAAACTGAACCCCGGTGTGCCTTTCTCAATGATAAATGCACTACTCTCTTGCGACGTAGAATCATTTCCAGTCGATGCAAATATCACATATACATCCGCTTCCTCCGCATTTGAAACGAAGAAATTCGTGCCCTCCAGCACGTAATCGTCCCCATCACGCAACGCTTTTGTGTGCAGGACAACGCCAGAAGTCCCCGCTGTTTGCGCATGTTCAGACCAAGCATAAGCCCCTAGTTTTTGCCCATTGCCCATCGGACCCAGAAACAACTTCTTCTGTTCCGCTGAGCCAAACATCGAGATTGCCGCACACGCCAACCCGCTGTGCACGAAAAGCGTATACCCTGTCGATGCGCAAGCACGAGCTAACTCCTCCAAAACCAAGCAATTCGTCAAAGCATCTGAGCCAAGTCCGCCATATAACTCAGGTACTAGAATCCCAGTTAAACCAAGTTCTCCCATCATTTCGAATAGATGTCGATCAAACCGTTCTTCTTCATCTCGAAGCGCCGCAGTCGGGGCAACCTCCTCTGATGCAAAATCGCGTACCATCGTGCGAATCATTTCCAATTCCTCTGAAAGGCTATAATCCATGTGGAGCCCTCCCTCAAGCCGCTTGCACTTCTAGCTCTTTTCCTCCCATGTTGATCGTGCAATAGAACCATCCAAGGCCTCATAATCTGCATAGCGAATCGCTTTATATAACTCGCTGCGTGTTTGCATGTTATCTAGCAAGCCCATCTGTGTCCCTTGCTGACGAATCTCCTCAAATACCCGCTCATACGCTTTAGCAGCAACACGTAACGACGTAACCGGATAGAGAACCATACGGAAGCCCCAACTTTCAAATTGTGCTGCCGTAAAGTATGGCGTACGTCCAAATTCGGTCATATTGGCCAGAAGAGGTCCATCTACTTCCTTTCGAAAATGCTGAAAGTCCTCCTCACTCTCGAGTGCTTCTGGAAAAATAGCATCCGCTCCAGCGGCGAGATAGTGCTTCGCACGGTTGATGGCTTCCGCCATGCCTTCTACTCCTTTCGCATCTGTCCGTGCAACAATATAAAGCGTCGGGCTGACGGCTTTAAGCGTGCGGATTTTTTGACACATTTCCTCAGTGGAAATAAGTTTTTTACCGCTCAGGTGTCCACATTTCTTCGGCATCTCTTGATCTTCAATTTGCACGGCGGCAACTTTCGCTTCCACCATTTCCTTTGCGGTCCGCGCGACATTCAGGATGCCGCCATATCCCGTATCGATATCGACCAATAACGGAAGTCCCGATGCTCGAACGAGTTCCCTGGCTCGCTCTGCAACCTCGTTGGAATAAATAAGTCCCAAATCAGGCAATCCTCTACTGGCCGTATAAGCGGCACCTGATAAATAAAGGGCCTGAAACCCTGCTTGTTTGGCGATTCTAGCTGCCATGCCATCGTGAGTGCCAACGATTTGGACAATAGGACCCGCTTCAACGAAACGACGCCACCCCGCAGCTAACTGTTCTTGACTCGGCTCCTTCTCAATCAACCATGACATAGTAACCTCCTGCCTCATTAAGCCGATCTGTTAACCAGTTAAATGACGAAAAGCGACATATACGCAGGCACTGGCGTCTGAATTAGCTTCTCGTAATCGAGTGACAGCTTCATGATCTCTTCTGTTTGCTTCCTTGGAAACCGCGTTTGTACATTCGCTTTGAACTTATCGATCACTTTCGGCAGACCTTCCGCCCGCCGCTTGCGGTGTCCGATGGGGTACTCACAAACTATTTTTCCCGTCGACGTTCCGTCCTTAAAATAAATTTGAATGCTATTCGCGATAGAACGTTTATCTGGATCCAGATAATCCTTGCTGTATTGCTCGTTCTCGACAACAACCATACGTTCCCGAAGTGCATCAATACGCGGATCAACAGCGATATCATCTTCATAATGCTCCGCAGTTAACGTACCATACAGAAGTCCGATAGCTACCATGTACTGTAAGCAATGATCACGATCCGCTGGATTGTGTAAAGGGCCTTTTTTATCAATAATGCGCAGCGCTGATTTATGAGTTGTTAACATAACTTTAGTTATGTCACTTAATCGATCTTTAACAAGATCATGTAGAGTAAGCGCACATTCAACAGCGGTTTGCGCGTGAAACTCAGCTGGAAATGAAATTTTGAACAAAATATGTTCCATCACATAGCTGCTCAAGGGTCTTGCCAAAGTAAGCGTCTTTCCTTCGAAAAGCACATCCTGAAATCCCCAGTTCGGTGCTGTCAGTGCAGAAGCATAGCCCATCTCACCTCCAACCGCCATCAAAGCCAAGCGAACAGCCCGGCTTGTGGCATCTCCCGCAGCCCAAGATTTCCTAGAACCTGTATTCGGTGCATGCCGATATGTCCGTAAGCTCGCTCCATCAATCCATGCGTTGGAGATGGCGTTGCATACCTCCTCTTTCGACCCTCCTAGCATAACTGCAGCCACTGCGGTGGAGGCGATTTTCACCAGATGTACGTGATCCAAACCAACTGCGTTCAAACTATTTTCCAGTGCGAGCACACCTTGTATTTCATGCGCTTTGATCGCCATTGTTAAGATGTCTTTCATCGTAAAAGGTGTTTGCCCCTCGGCCATACGTTTCCGACTCACATAATCGGCAATAGCAAGGATACTGCCTAAATTATCGGATGGATGCCCCCATTCTGCCGCTAGCCATGTATCGTTATAATCGAGCCACCGAATCATACAACCAATATTGAAAGCCGCTTGAACAGGATCCAATTCGTATCGAGTACCAGGTACACGAGCACCGCCAATCACATCTGCACCTGGAACAATCGGACCCAGAAGTTTCGTACAAGCGGGAAAACGCAGCGCAAGCAAGCCTGTTCCCATTGAGTCCATGAGGACATGATGAGCAATCTGATAGGCTTCCTCACTCTCAATCTCGGCATGCAAGGCGTATTCTGCAATCTCTACAATGAGTGGGTCGAAAATCATCTCCCTCTGAGCAGGTTCTTTAGACGTACTCATACGATCTCGTCCTCACTTTCTGAAAGCGAATCTTCTTGAAGCGGATGTAAATCTCGCGCGCCCGTATAACGAACACGTGGTCGGAAGAGGCGATTGTTCGCATGCTGCTCCATCACATGTGCACTAATGCCAACCGTGCGTGCTGCAAGGAAAACAGGTGTAAACAGCTCAATTGGAATGCCAAGCAAGTAATAGACTGGCGCAGCATAGTAATCCAAATTGGGATGCAGCCCTTTCTCAGTTCGCATCACATTTTCCCCACGTACGCACATGTCGTATAACTCCTGTTGATTACAAGCGGGCGCGAGCTTCGCCAGTGCCTCCTTCATCAACAGCGCACGTGGATCCGGTTTTCGCATATACACACGGTGTCCGAAGCCCATAATGCGCTCCTTACGTGCAAGCTTAGAACGAATCAACACTTCCAAATCATCTTCTGAACCCGCTTCAAGCAGCATGTGCATGACCGCTTCATTCGCTCCCCCGTGCAGCGTACCTTTCAGTGAAGCAACCGCGCCAACAAGCGCACCATAAATATCAGACTGCGTGGAGGCGATGACGCGCGCCGCAAAAGTCGAATTCGGCAATTCATGCTCACTGTACACAATCAGCGATTGATCATAGATCGCCACCTCCATCGGAGACGGAATCGTTCCTGTTATCATGTACAGAAAATTAGCTGAATACGACAATTTAGGATCTGGTTCGATGAGCGGCTGCTTCGTGATAGCCCGATAACCATACGCAACAATTTGTGGCACTTTGGCCAATAAACGTATCGCTTTACGTCCATTCGCCTCAGGTGATCGATCATCAAGTTCGTCATCAAAGCTCGCTAACGCGGAAATGCTCGTTCGTAGCACATCCATCATATCGGCCCGATCCGGCATCAAATGGAGCATCGCACGCACATTTGGCGGTAATCCATAGACCGATTGAATCTGTGATTCAATTGCTTGGCGCCTCGTCTCATTCGGCAATTCACCCTCTAACAGCAGTCCAACTACATCCAA
Organism: Paenibacillus sp. LjRoot56; assembly: GCF_964253335.1. Taxonomy (NCBI): domain Bacteria; kingdom Bacillati; phylum Bacillota; class Bacilli; order Caryophanales; family Paenibacillaceae; genus Paenibacillus; species Paenibacillus sp. LjRoot56. The sequence continues at coordinate 1,421,878 of NZ_CAXURV020000002.1, read as the reverse complement.
ATAGGTCATTTGCTCAGCAAGCTCCATCAGATCATACCCTCGAATTACAATTTCTTCCTTCTCCACATCGAGAAATGAAATGCTGGTCTCACTGGCTATCACATGCTCAAGTCCAGGCAAATAGTGATCACTCATGTTTTCGCTCCCCCTTCCTACGTGGTTTCAGAAAGCAGCAAACGCGAAATCACAATACGCTGAATCTCATTCGTCCCTTCATAAATTTGGGTCACTTTGGCATCTCGCAGATATCGTTCTACCTTTGACTCCTTCAAGCAACCCCACACACCACATAGCTGGACAGCACGCAAACATACCTTAACAGCCATATCGCTGGCAAAAAGCTTCGCTATGGCAGCCTGCTTCCCATACGAGAGCCCCTTGCTCTTGCGCCAAGCGGCTTGATAGGTCAGCAGTCTTGCGCCTTCGATGTGTGTGGCCATCTCCGAAAAAGAAGCATCAAACAGCTCGCTGCGGCGCACGCCGTATTGCTCCTGATAAGCAACGAGCGCGTCTAGGGCCCCTTGCCCTATCCCCGTTGCTTGCGCGGCAATGCCAATCCGCCCGCCATCTAAGCTTCGCATCGCGATGCGGAAGCCTTCCCCTTCCGGGCCCAGCCGGTTATCAGCTGGCACCCTGCAGTCTTCAAACCTCAGCTCCATCGTGGTGGATGAGCGGATCCCGAGCTTATTTTCTTTTGTTCCGAAAATAAGCCCTTGCATGCCTTTTTCCACGATGAAAGCCGTACAACTCTTGGACTTGTTCTGTGCATCCGTTATGGCGAAAACAATATATACCTCCGCCTCCCCGCCATTCGTTACGAATAGCTTGGAGCCATTGAGCAAGTAGGCATCTCCTTCCTTCGTTGCTGTTGTGCGCATAGCGCCGGCATCTGAGCCGGATTCGCTTTCCGTCAGACAGTAGGCGCCGAGCTTTTTCCCTTGTGCCATGGGGAATAGATAAGTTTGTTTCTGCGCATCTGTCCCATACGTATGAATCGCCCAACTGGCCAGCGATGTATGCACGGAGAGCATCACGCCTGTTGAAGCACACACACGCGACAGCTCCTCAATCACCATCGCATAAGTTAAGAAATCAGAGCCACCTCCGCCAAGACCTTGTGGCCAGGGAATTCCAGACCATCCAAACTCACCGATGCTGTCGAAAATATCTCGATCAAACCGTTCAAATTCATCCCTTTCCTCTGAAGTCGGCTCCATCTTCGTGAGTGCAAACTCACGGACTTTGGCCCTGATATCTTGCTGATCTTGGGTATAAGAGAATTGCATGCGACGACCTCCTTCGACGTGTTCATGCTGCTAACACTAGTTTGGCCGAGGTTGATTGGGTCGATCGTACTTCTTTGGACAAGTTGTAAACGCTTTCAATATATGTTATATATACACGCTTTTGTTAGGCATTAGACTGTACCGCGGGAAAAAATGATCTCTTCATCCTACCCAATACCTTTTAACCTGCATGACCTTCATTTTCACTTAACGTCAGTAAACTAAGTTCAAGACATCAAAAAAAGAGGAGCAGTCATCTGCTCCTCTTGCTATACTTTTTTCAACCTTTACTCCGACTTCATCTCAACACCAGCTGGCAATACCCGCTCGATATGCTCACGTAGTGAAGTATTCGTATATAACACCTCACTGAAAATAGCAATAATCCCGCTGTCCTCACGTGTTCGGATCAACCTACCCATACCTTGCCGCAGGCGAAGTAACATGTAAGGAATATCGACTTCTTCATACGGAGAAGCCGCTGCTTCACGCTTCGCGTTAAAGACCGGATCCTGCGGAGGAAAAGGCAGCGCCCAAACAATGACATTGGATAGCGATGGACCAGGAATATCGAGTCCTTCCCACAAGCTAACCGCAGCCAGCACGCTGTGCTCGTCCTCTTGGAAAGAAGCAATCACATGCGAAATTTCTTGATCTCCTTCATAGAAGAAAGTTAGATCTTTACAATCGGATCGAGATGACATCTCCGCTTTAAACCGTTGTAACTCTTGATGCGTTGGGAACAAAATAAGCGCTCTACCTTGTGTCCGATGAAGTAATTCAACGGCAGAAGTCATTTTCTCTTGGAATGTTCCGCCCTCTGAGAATCGAGGAGCCACTACTTCCATCCGTTGCACGTAGTCATACGGTGAGTCTACCGAGAATGATAAATATTTCTCAAGGCCTAAGCTGTTCGCCACATAATCGAACTTACCCTCTACGGATAGGGTTGCTGAAGAGAATACGATAGGCATTTTGGTGGAAAAGACATACTCCTTGAGCACTTCCTTCACCGTTCTTGGCATAACAACAAGCGTGAGCCCAGTAATACTTTCTGTCGCCCAACAAATAAAGGAATCCTCGTTGCGGAATAACGCGAATGCCTTCTGCATCATTTCCAGATGTTCCTCAACAATTTTCAGCTGGTAGTCATTGAGTGTAAACATTTCCCCTTCAAAGACTAACTCCTCTTCGATCTCGGACAAAATATCACAGAGCGTATGAATCTCTCGTTTCAAGAGATCACTCATGACGATCTGCTTGCGATCAGAACCTGCAATCGGACGACAACTGCTTTCCAATACTTCAAACATGCGTTCGCTCTGCTCAATGGCCCGATCAATACAGACAGCTAGGGTTTCACGAACTTCCCCTTTTAGCAATCGAATAACCAATTCCTCGAACACCATATGCTTCAGCTTATAGGTTAACGCCTTTTGTGCAGCGGATTCCATCAAATGTCCTTCATCAAAAACAACCGTGCAGTGATCCGGCAGCAATGGCAGCTGACCTTCACGTTTTCTTCCGTCATAGGTCCAAACATGCTCCATGTAAAAGTCATGCGAACATATAATCAAATCGGTTGACTTCCGGTAGGACTCCCGAGATAACGTTTGTCCACAACGATGACGTCTATCACAGACAAAGCAATCTTGGAAAACATCCCAGTTCATCCGATTCCACTGTTCATCGTTAAGATGCGGGTAATTCTTACGATCACCATACGCATAGAACGTTTGCAGTGCTTCTCGTGTATGGACAAAATCAGGTAGAGACTCGTATACCTCGCGATACAGTCCTGTATCCTCATGTCCGAATCTGGCCTCATCTAGCTTCACCAAACAAGCATATTGATCCGGCGATTTTGCCAGTCTTGCATCAATTTGCAAATTCAAATGGCGAGCAATTTTATCAATATCTCCACCGGGTTTAACGAGCTGCTCAATTAAGGATTCATCCGCGCATGCGATGATCGCCGGTTTGTTCATAAAACGCGAATAGCAGATCGCATATAATAAATAGACCAACGTTTTCCCTGTACCAACGCCAGCTTCCGCAAAAATCGTCTGTTTCTCCGCGTAAGCCCGTTCTAACTGAAACGCCATGTAAATTTGTTCATCACGTACTTCAAAGCCTGCTTCAGGCAATATGTCATAAAAGATATCCGCAATCCAGTCAGATACCTGCTGCATAAATGGCTGTGCATGATCATATGCAAATGGATAACGTCCCACGTTAATGCCCCCAACCCATAGTTTGAATCAAACTTGTATTATCTCATGAAAATCTAGTAAAAGCAAAACTACGATTTCTTGTGCAAGCAATCAAACTTGATTACAAACAAAAAAGCTCACACCAGAGCAAGCTTCTCTCCGGAATGAGATTCCTTTTACATACTAAAACGTTCGCGATATCCGCACTTGCGGCAAAGTTCCTCAACCACTTCGCGTCTAGAAAAGCCTTCAAACAAGCGATTGGCCCGCTCCCCCTCGACGATTTCAGAGAAAGGCGTGTGGTTGATATTCCCCAAATTGATAACCCCTTCCCCATCGAGACAACAAGGAATGACGGTTCCGTCAACGAGAATACCAGCTTGATTACGCAGGGCATGGCAGAAACCAGGACCTGAGATCTCCTCTGCTTTCAAATCTGGCCACTGGAACTCGTGATCCTGATTCAGATAGACACGATCAGCAAGCTTTACACCAGTTCCGCGGACGAATTTCTCATCGATTTTGTAATCGAGCTCGAACTCTTTCTCTAGCAATTCCAGCACTTCACGGTTCCGATTCCGTTCCAAATTGGTCTGATTATCGGTATCCAAATTCCATAATCGGAAGGAAATAATGACATTTGATTTCGCGACGATTTCCTTGGCAAAACGCAGGATGCTCGTCACATAGCCTTCCTTATCCTCGGAGCCTTCATGACCGTCAAAGCTGTGCAGGGAAAAATTCATTTGACGAAGGGCCGGTTTATCGAGCAGCTTGTGCCTATTTTTGTTAATGAGCGTCCCGTTCGTTGTGATATTTACTTTGAAGCCTTTTTCGTGGCTCAGGTCGAGTAATTCGTCGATTTTGGGATGGAGCAGCGGCTCACCCTTCACATGCAAATAAATATGATCCGTATGCGGCTTAATTTGATCAAGGATATTCGTAAATGTATCTATTTTGATGAAATTCGCTTGACGCTTCGTCTGTGGACAGAACGTGCAAGCCAAATTGCATACGCTCGTAATTTCAATGTAAAACTTCTTGAACTTCTTCATGGTCGGACTCCGTTTCTTGTTTGCGCTACTATGATAGAGGCTATTATACCAAGCGACGCGGCTGAATGAAAGGATTTCACACTTTTTTAGAAAAACAACTGGACCATCCAACCAATAAAGTACGCTGACGGAACGAGGAAAATTTGCGCTAACAACGTTCCTAAGAAGCGTGTTGTCATGAGTAAAGCGTAGATTTTGCCTAACTGCTTACGTTGATCTTCGTCATGCAAGGCCTTATCGGTGATGAGACCCAACTGGGGATCGATGAAGATGGTGAGCAAAATAGTCGCAATTCCGTTGATCAGACCCGACGCTTGTGAGGCTGTAGTCGCATAATCTGGCCATAAATGAGCTGCATATAAAGAGGCTAGAACCCCTACGGAGTAGAAAGCTGTCACGACAATATTGATGAATAGAAATCGTTTGGAAATACCGAGATAACGGAACTGACTTAGCTTTACTTTAGGCTTTTTGATATATTTGGTCGTGTTCTTCAGTTGTGAAATGGTCACATTCGTGAGCATCTTCGGCAGAGATCCAGCAAGTTCGAGACGAGCAATGACTCTAGCGCTTAAGTTGATAAAAGTAGGAAATAGCGCGATCGCGATAATCGTCCCGATAGATGAAGCCAACAGAGAAATGCGTAAATATCGCACCAAATCGAACGTGGGCTCATGCTTGGCAAAATCCACAAAATTCGCCGTCATCGGCGCCTGAATCAGGTTCGCTGTGCGCGATACTAGTACGACGATACCGACAAGTGAAAGTGCTACCGCGAGTTTGTTCACCCGCACACCTGCATAACGAATCGAGTAAGACAGTGTCTCAGCTGTGTGAATGATCATCGTCAATACAAAAACCAAAATGAGCGTGTTGATCATGCGAAGGGTTCATCCTTTACTAGAGTGATAGGTGCATGAGCGAGCGAAAACCAAAAGCAAAACGGGAACCAAAACGAAAACCCACCTCCTGTTAATAGCATCGGGTGGGTTTCTTGGTGGTTGTGGTGAGGGATGTTCCCCCATCCGATTGGGTGGTTCGGCCAGAAATAGATGGAAAACATGTAGTTAATTTCGCCGATTTCACCAAACTGAACACTTTAAATGGAAAATATGTAGCTAATTTCACGGATTTCAACGTTTTCATCGAATTTCGTAGAAATTAACTACAGGAAATCCAGTTAAACTGAATTTTGGTACGAAATCGTGAAGATTAGCTGTAGTTTTTACAGTTAATTGATTTAATTTGTTTAAGGGCTCAAGTGTTGATGTTTATGTTGAAGTTGTTACGGCAGACTATTTTACTATTCGTGACGCAGCTCGGATTACCTTCATTGGTAATCACGAAAGGCGCAAGAATTACGGCTCGGGCTAAGCCTTGCGGTCGTCCCCGTACCACAGCTCTCGGAACGTGGAGCTGTGTAGTAGCAGTTCCTCCGACGTGCCTTCTGCTTCGATACGGCCATCTTTCATCACGATGATGTGATCGGCACGCGTCAACGCGGTTTTGCGGTGCGAGACGACCAGACACGTAGCATCGCTGCGGCGCTGGAACATTCGCTCCCAGAGCTTTTGCTCCGTCTCGACGTCGAGCGCGCTCGACAGGTCGTCGAAGACGTACAGCTCGGCGTCCCGCACGAGCATTCGGGCTGCGGCCGTCCGCTGCGCTTGGCCGCCAGAGAGCTTTACACCACGCGGGCCGATGACCGTGTCCAGCCCGCCAGGCAGCTGCGCGACGTCGAACTCGAGCACCGCCGCGTTCAAAGCCTGCTGCAAGCTGTCGCCTTGCTCCGCTTGCCCGAGCAAAATATTATTGCGCAGCGTATCGCTGTATAACCGCGGCACCTGCGCGGTGTATGCGCTCTGCGGCGGTGTAAAGAAAGTGCCCGGATCCTCGACGGGCACACCATTCCACGCAATCGTTCCTTTCTCCTTGGGCAGCAGCCCAAGCAGGGAACGAACCAGCGTGGTTTTACCAGATCCGATCGTTCCCGTGATGACGGTGAACGATCCTCTTTGCATGGCGAAGTGAATGTCAATGATACCTCTACCCGTATCCGGGTAAGTGTAACTGAGCCCATTCACTTCCAAGCGCTGCAGCGGAGGCGCAACGACGCTGTCATTCTCTTGCTCTTGCTCTACCTTCACAATGGAAGAATCAACCTTAGCTACCCGCTCCTTCTTCAAATACAACGGCTTCACCATCGTCAGTACCTTCGCCGACGCGCCTTGCAACAAGAAGGTCAATCGCTCCAGCGAAACACTCATTTGCTTAAAGTACGTGATAAACTTCCCGACATTCGTAATAAACTGCGTCACGAAGGTCAAATAGTAAACGAACAATGCGAGGTCTCCGACGGTGAACGTCCCTGCTCTCATTTTCGTCCCCGCTAAGAGAAGCAATAGTCCTGTCCCCAGATTAACCGAATTCGAGAAAACGGAGTCGAGTAATTCACTCATCAGGCGATCTTTCAGCATCGCTTTGCGACGCTGATCACCGAAGCTGCTAAACCGCTCCATGACTCTCTTCTCAGCGCCAGCTACTTGAATAGCTTGCACATTGCCGAACATTTCGCTAATCTCCCCCGTTACTTTCGAGGTAGATTCTCTACTAGCTGCGCGATATTTCTGCAAACGAACAGTTGCAAGTTGTGCCGCAGTGATGACAATAACGATTGGCATAAACACGAGAAGTGTCATTTGCGCATCAATACGAATCAATATGTAACCTGACACGAGAGCAAAACACGTCATCCCAAACACATCAACCGACCAGCTCGCCGCTTCCTCGGATTGATCCACGTCGTCGCGAAAGTGACTGATCGCTTCCCCTGGAGATACAGGAATCGCTTGTGCACCTGGTTGCTTGAGAACATGTTCTAGCAAATTGCGGCGAAGCAGCATCCCCATACGAAAGCGGAAATGCACATCCGTAATGAATCCAATGATGATCAATAGGATTCGTCCCAATGCTGCCCCGATCAACAGTGCGATCAAGCCCCACACGCCAAACTTTAATGTGGCATTCCCCGTCAACGTATCGAAAAAAGCTTTTGTAATAAGACCCGGCGCAATTGGAGCCAAATAAATGATGGTCCAAGCGAGAGCATTAATGAAATACCGGAAAGGTTTATACATGATTAGACCTTTTAAATACTGAAACGTTGTCATGCCAACACCTCCTCTAACCCTGTCGCGAGCAATTGACTGAAGCGGGAATTCGGGTCTGCAGCTAGAACCTCTCTACGTCCTGATTCCAGCACACGCCCCCCATCCAAAATTACGATGTGATCTGCACGCTGCACGGTGGCAAGTCGATGGGCAATCATAATACAGGAGCGCTCCGTTAACAATTTGGAAACGGCTTTCTCCATCCGTTGTTCAGTCAGAGGATCCAGACGCGATGAAGCTTCATCCATAATAACCAGTCCCGGATTCGTCAGGAATACGCGTGCAAATGCCAACAGTTGTGCCTCTCCAGCAGATAAGCTGCTTCCCCCTGATGCAAGCCCCGTATCCAAGCCATCTGGCATCGCTTCATACCAAGCACCTAAGCCAAGTTCATGAAGTACTGCAACAATCTGTTCATCCGGAATCGACGCATCATAAAAGGTTAAGTTATCACGAATTGTCCCTTGGATGATTTCAATATTTTGTGTCACTAGCGCAACACGCTTCCGTAGCTCGGCTAGTTTACACGCACGAATGTCGGTACCACTGAGTGCAATCACACCACTTTGCGGATCATAAAATCGTAATAATAACCTCGCAATCGTAGACTTCCCGCTCCCTGTTCGACCAAGCAAACCAAGCACTTCGCCTGGCTTCAATGTCATCGTCAGGTGATCAATCGTCGGCTGATCGTCATCATAACTGAATACGACATCCTTGAAATCAACCCCAAGCGGTCCATCCGGAAGCCCAGCCCCAGGACCATCTTGAATCTTCGATTTAATCGCGAATAGCTCACGAATTCGGGAAATACTTGCGTCTGCTTTTTGCAAATCTTCCATTTGCGTCCGAATCTTCTCGATCGGCTTAGCGAGTAATTCCGTGTAGAAGAAAATTAAATATACGGTTCCCAAGGAAATATGATTGCCATGCCATAAATAGGCGCTGATCCCGAACGCCATCGCATTTCCTAACGCGAACACGAAAATTGACATGTTCCACATTGCACAGAAACCGAGGAACGCTTTGACGCGTAGGGGCAGCATTTTTCGGAGCATCGTATAGAAACGATTCATTACGAAGCGTACCGCGCCGTTAGCGCGAATATCCTCTGTCCCCTCCAAATGCTCCCCGATAAAACCATAAAACTCAGCATTTGCTTGCCGCCACCCCGCCCACACAGGTACAGCAAACTGACGAATCCACCCAATCATGTAGATCGCGCAAACGACAAAAACAGCCATTCCCGCACCAATTAACCAATTTTCCCGGAATAAAAGAACGAGAATACCCGCCATAAGCAGTACATTTCCAAATAAATGGATGATCATGCTGGAAAAGAAATTCGCAAGCGCATTCACATCCCCATCCACGCGTTCGATCAGCGAGCCTGACGTATGACTTTTATGGAAAGACATATCCAGCGATAAGCAGTGCGAGGCTAAATCTACACGAAGCTTATTAGTCGTTTTCCAACCGACATTTTCACTAAAGTAAGTCGCTATCACCGATACAAGCTGCTGCACTAATGCAAATCCAATAAACAGAAGAGCCGCAGTAAATAGTGGCTGCATCGCCCCTTGCGACTGTGCGGTATCAATAAAATAGCGGATAATTTGCGGATTAATCAACTGCAGCCCAATAGATGTGAACAACAGGAGTGTTAGTCCGATTAGTGTCCCCTTCTGAGGGAACAAATAACGGCCAAGCAGCTCACGGTATTGTCCCATGGAGTTGCTGTTTTTTCGGTTTTTCTTCATTGTAATGGAGTCCTCCGTATTCCTCTCGACGTACACTCCATCATACTAAATTGACTCCTTCTCGACAACGGACTGTTTGGCTAAAATGAAAAAAACCGCCTTTTAGGCGGCGTGGTATCCACTGGAGTTTGGCTTTTGAGCTATAGTGGTATTTTTCATCACTATTCAGCTTACACGCAGCTGCTTTTGACCATTTTTGAGTCAATAATGATGTTTTTCATCACTATTGAGCTTACACGCAGCTGCTTTTGGTTCATTTTGAGTCAATAATGATGTTTTTCATCACTACAGGCATCGAAATCAAGCTGGTCTGGTTTTCAGACTCGGAACTGCGCCTACACTCACTGAAAAACCTGAGGCTCCACCTCACGTTCATCAGTCTTCCAAACTCAAAAATACCGCGATGTAATCATCTTCTTTTTCGTATAAAATTCAACACCGTCTTTCCCATTGGCATGCAAATCGCCATAGAATGAATCCTTCCAGCCTGAGAAGGGGAAGAAGGCCATCGGCGCCGGCACCCCAACGTTGACGCCTAGCATCCCCGCCTCTACCTCCTCGCGGAATTGGCGCACAGCCTTCGCATTCTCCGTGTAAATAACCGCTGAGTTCCCGAAGCGGGATTGATTCACTAACGCCAAAGCGCTTGTCAAATCCGTTGCACGGAATAATGACAAGACTGGCCCAAATATTTCCTCTTTCGCAATCGTCATTTCAGGCTTGACATGATCGAATATCGTGGCTCCGAGAAAAAAGCCTTCCCCCGCACACGCCTCCACCATTCTTCCATCGATCAGCAGATCAGCACCTTCCGTGATCCCTTTCTCGATGTAGCTCGCGATTCTTGTACGCTGCTCATCTCGGATAATCGGAGTCAGTGTGACCTGCTCCTCCATCCCACTGCCAAGCACCAACTGAGCAGCAGCTTCCTTCAACCCGCCAACAAAAGCTTCCCCATCACCTACAACAACGACAGCGGAACAAGCCATACAGCGTTCCCCCGCTGAACCGAACGAGGACATAACAATATTCTCGATTGTTTTCTCCAGATGGGCATCGGGCATGACGATGTGATAGTTTTTGGCGCCTGCTAGGGCTTGCACCCTTTTACCAGCAGCGGATGCACGTTCATACACATACTTAGCCACAGGCTGCGAGCCTACAAAGGATACAGCTCTGACGGAAGGTGACGTTGTCAGCGCATTGACCACGTCATGGGCACCATGCACGACATTCAGCACACCATCAGGAAGTCCAGCTTCTTGCAATAATGCGGCTAATTTCATGGCAGTCAACGGTGTGCGTTCGGAAGGTTTCAACACGAAGGTATTCCCAAGAGCAATCGCGAGCGGAAACATCCAGCAGGGCACCATCATCGGAAAGTTAAAAGGTGTGATACCTCCAACTACACCTAAGGGTACCCGAAATAACTCGGAATCCATTTCCGCAGAAATATTAGCAAGTGTAGTCCCCATCATGTGGGACGGTGCACCAGCTGCAAATTCTACACACTCAATGCCGCGCAGCACTTCACCTAGTGCCTCTTTGTAGCTCTTTCCGTTCTCACTGGTAATCAATTCAGCAAGTTCATGCTCGTGTGCTTGAAGCAACTGCCAATAATGAAACAAAACGCGCGCACGTTTCGGAACGGGTGTTCTACTCCATGATTCAAACGCATCTTGGGCAGCAAACACAGCTTGCTCTACATCCCTAGCATTTGAAATCGGCACACGTGCAATCACACCACCTGTTGCCGGATTGATGACATCACTCATTTCACCACTTGTTGCGTCTACCCAAACGCCATTAATAAAATTTTGCAGGTCCGTCATCGCCGTTCATCTCCTGGGGTAATAAATTTTCTCCACAAGTCAATGGACACATTGTATAATAGGGTTCATTCCCTTACTTTCGCAATTACGTCAACTTTCCTTACATGAAAGTGGTGATTTCGCTTGGTACAGACCCTACTGCAAGTAACCGTGCACGATATTTTGCAGCGCCCGCTCTTTCATAAGGCCGAAGCGATTGCTACTGAAGAAGCACTGGCTCGTAAAGTTCGCTGGGTTCACATCATGGAAGTAACGCAAGTGGGTCACCTTTTGAATGGAAACGAACTTATTCTTAGCACGGGGATCGGTTGGCAGGACAACGAAGAAACGAGCCTTTCATTTCTGCAGCAATTGATCGACAGTGGTGCTTCCGGACTGTGTATTGAGCTAGGGACTTATACGAAGCAGCCGCTTGAGAGCATGAAGATGCTTGCTCTTCAAGCGAATTTTCCGCTTATTTTTTTCCATGAGGAAGTCCGTTACATTGACATTACACAGGATTTACATACGCATTTCATTCACCAGCATCACAAAATGGTATCTGATCTAGAATCCCTCTCCACCAAGCTAAATCAGCTACTTTTGTCAGGTAAAGGCTTGCAGCCACTTCTCAAGCTGTTGCACGAGACGACGCAAGCGCAGATCGCCTTTTTCCCTTTCGACACGAATGAGGCTGTTTTCGTTCCTTCACTTCCCAAAGCTGATGGTGCAGCTTTCTATGAGAAATGGATTTACGGCGAAATGTTTCTCCTTTCCGATGTCAAAAACAAGCTTGCCCATCGCCCCATCCTCGCACTAGAACATTTGTTCGCAGACCTGCTTTTATGTGCCGAACAAGAACTGAGCGAGTTCCAAATCCTTGCTTTGGATCGATGTGCGACCGCAATAGCCCAAGAAATGATGCGCACCACTTATATCGAAGAGAAAACCCGCTACAAACAGGATCTATGGGTAACCGATTGGTTAGGCGGCAAACACTCGCTTCAGGATATTCGTGACTATCTCATGTCCGTCAAGCCTCCCATGAAACTAGGTCCAATCATCCTATGTGTTTTCGATAAAGCCGCAGGAAGCAATGGTTCCAGAGAGCAAGAAACACTCCTTATTCAGAAACAAATGATCGCTCGCTCCCTGTTTGAAAGAGAAGGCTTTTATTTACTTCCTACGGTGTATGAGCACCGGATCGTCTTCATTCTTTTAGATCAAATTCCCTCTGGTGCTAGTCATGAACGAATCTTACGAACGATCCAGCGCTTTCATAAAACGCAAGAAACACAGCTATTTCCGACGCTAATGGGGATTGGCCAAACAATTAGCGATCCGCTCCAAATTCAAGTCAGTTATGAAACTGCCTTACAAACGTTAGAGATCCAGAAAGATATCGGCGTTCTCCCGAAGCCTTTCTATCACGAACTTCACGTCTACAAAGTGATCCTGCTTATGAAGCAAACTGGCGAACTTACTTCCTTTATTGACAGGTATCTCAGCGGGATTATCGCCTATGATCTTGATAAAAATGGCCAGCTATTGAAAACTCTCCGCGTTTATCTAGCGCTATCCGGCTCCAAACAGGAAACAGCGAAGGAGCTCTTCATTGTTCGCCAAACGTTATACCATCGGTTGGACAAAATTGCTGCAATCCTCGGAGACGATTTCATGCAGCCGCAGAAGCGAATCGCACTAGAGCTCGCCTTGCATGGTTATGAATATCTGAACGGGCCCATCCACTAAGCCTTGGATTTGCCCTGTGACAATAGCACATTGACGTAGTACTTCCTGGCGTTGGCCGTCGTCAAATGAAGCCTCGCCGTTTCACCGCCGGGGTGCTCGAGATCCAGCCATGCCCCTTCTAGATCCTCGAGCACGCCGACAATTTTGAATTTCTGCGCGACATAGCCGTCAAGTTTTTGCTTTTCCGATTGAAAAAGCTCAAATTCAGACATGAGGAGCACCTCCTTGGACCGTTTCCTTCTTCGGCCGACTCACCTGTGAGGTTGACGAAACATACGTTCCCCTCTTGATGAATTGACCATTTCCGGCTTCACCTACGAATTGTTTTTCTAGAATGACATAGGCTCCGCGAGACAACACCGTCACGGGCTCACCTGTAACTTCAATACCTTCGAACGGATTATAATCCACATTCATATGGTGGGTTTCGGCAGAAATCGTTCGCTTCGCATTCGGATCAAAAATTACAATATCCGCGTCCCCGCCAACCGCAATCGTCCCTTTTTTCGGAAACAAGCCAAACAGCTTTGCGCTTCTCGTCGACACAATATCCACGAACTGATTCAGTGTAATTCGTCCTTTCCCTACCCCTTCAGAGAAGAGAATAGAGAAACGATCCTCGATACATGGCCCGCCGTTGGGAATTTTACTGAAGTCCCCGAGCCCTAAATCTTTTTGACCGTTAAAATTAAACGAACACTGATCCGAGCCCAGCGTCTGTAGCTGGCCCGTTTTCAACGCATTCCACAGCACGTCTTGGTGATACTTCGGCCGAAGTGGCGGGGACCACACATATTTCGCCCCTTCGAAATCTGGCTTTTCCAAATATGTTTGATCGAGCATCAAATACTGCGGACACGTTTCTCCCCAGATATCGACACCGCGATTGCGTGCCTCCGTAATTTGCTGCACAGCCTCTTCACACGTCACATGCACCACATAGAGCTGCGAATTAGCTAATGCTGTGAGCTTGGCAGCGCGCCCTGTCGCTTCACCTTCTATCAAGGATGGCCGTGTCAGCGCATGATAAATGGGGTCCGTCTGCCCCGCTTCGAGCGCTTCTTTGATTAAATACTCTATCACATCGCCATTCTCTGCATGTACCATCACGAGTGCTCCATGCTTTTTCGCCTCAAGCAAAGTCCTATACAGTGTGCCGTCATCCGCTTGAAAGACATTCTTATACGCCATGAAAACCTTTAGAGATGTGATCCCTTCGTCATGAATCATGCTCGGCAGCTCGGCCAGCACCTCATCATTGATTTCCGCAATCATCAGATGGAAGCTATAGTCAATGACGGCTTTGCCTTCCGCTTTCTGGTGCCACGTCTGAACAGACTGACTAAGCGGTTTCCCCTTATTCGTCAAACAAAAATCAATCACCGTCGTCGTTCCACCAAATGCAGCAGCTATCGTGCCAGTCTCGAAATCATCAGCGGTGACCGTCCCGCCAAATGGCATATCCAGATGGGTATGCGGATCAATACCGCCAGGAAAAACATATTTTCCTGTGGCATCTACAATTTCGGCGCCTTCGAGTGTAAGGTTCAAACCGATTCCAGTAATAATCCCATCTTCGATGAGAATATCCCCCTTATAGTGATCCGTTGCAGTGACAATGGTTCCATTCTTAATCAGTTTGGCCATGTCTACACAGCCTCCTTCTTATCGGCATCTTTACCCTCCGTCAGTTTGGCAACAGCCGCTTGACGCTCGTTCCACGTCATGGGCTCCTCTGTCCCCTTCACCTCAACCATCGAGATCGCACCATCTACGGGACACACAATCGCACATAAGTTACAGCCTACACAGTCCTCTTCCCTCACCTGCAAAAAGGGCTTCCCTTGCTCATTTGTGTGTCGCTCAATGCATTGATGCGAGGTATCCTCGCAGGCAATATGGCACTTATTGCAGTTAATACACGTTTCCGTGTCGATCTTGGCAATGACGGCGTAGTTCAAATCCAAATTT
Source organism: Paenibacillus sp. LjRoot56 (assembly GCF_964253335.1). Taxonomy (NCBI): domain Bacteria; kingdom Bacillati; phylum Bacillota; class Bacilli; order Caryophanales; family Paenibacillaceae; genus Paenibacillus; species Paenibacillus sp. LjRoot56. The sequence goes on along the minus strand of NZ_CAXURV020000002.1, from coordinate 1,406,860 downwards.
CCCCAATCTGCATAGCGCGGGACGGATTTCCCGATTAATTCGGAGACGCTGGCTAACCCTTTTTCATCCAAATAGTTGTTCAGCCCATCGATCATATCCTCCACGATCCGGAAGCCATGATGCATAGCCGCTGTGCACACTTGAACACCTGTTGCGCCCATGAGCATAAATTCAACCGCATCACGCCAATTGGAAATGCCGCCAATGCCGGAAATCGGAATATTCACCCCTGGATTACGCGCGCAATCCGCGACCATATGAAGGGCAATGGGCTTCACAGCAGGACCGCAATAACCGCCGTGCGAACCTTTACCGCCGACATGTGGAATCGTGTTCCACGAGTCAATATCAACACCAGCAAGTGAGTTAATCGTGTTGATGAGCGAGATCGCATCTGCCCCGCCACGAACCGCCGCTAAAGCGGTGCTCGTAATATCCGTGATGTTCGGCGTCAACTTCACGATCACAGGCGTTTGGGCTGCTTCCTTCGCCCACATCGTCTGCGCCTCTACGAGATCAGGCTGCTGTCCTGATGCCGCTCCCATGCCACGCTCCGCCATACCGTGCGGACATCCGAAATTCAGTTCAAGTCCGTCTACGCCAACGGCTTCGACCTTTTTGACGATCTCATGCCACTTCTCTCGCTTGGGCTCAACCATCAGAGAAACCACAAGCGCATGATTCGGAAATCGCTTCTTGGTTTCATAAATTTCCTTCAGATTAACCTCTAGTGGACGGTCGGTGATCAGTTCAATATTGTTAAAGCCCGCAACACGTTGTCCATTGAAATGCACAGCAGCGAAGCGAGAGGATGTATTGATAATGGGATCGCCAAGCGTTTTCCACACGGCACCTCCCCAGCCCGCTTCAAAAGCCCGTTGTACCTGATACCCCGTATTCGTTGGGGGAGCCGATGCCAACCAAAAAGGGTTGGGTGATACAATTCCAGCTAGATTCGTTCGTAAATCAGCCATGCTGAATCCCTCCTGAGTCTGAAGTAGCTCTACCTAAGCTGACGCCTCTTGCCCCTTCACCAACTGCTTGTAAATCGCGTATGCCGCTAATTTGCCTTGTTGTGCTGCTGATACGACCATGGCTTCACCCTGTCCATCTCCGAAAATAACATCACCAGCTGCGAACACCTTCGGATTCGATGTCATTCCTGCAGCTGCATCTACCAACGTTACTGTGCCCCTTGAATGAGCAAGTCCGAACTGTTCAATCAGCGATATATGTTTGGTCTGGCCGATCGCCTTGATCACCGCGTCCACTTCGATGACGAATTCAGAGTCTGCAATGGGCACTGGGCGTTTACGTCCCCCGTTATCAGTATCGAGAAGCTCCATCCTCACACATTCGATCCCAATGACGTTCCCCTGTTCATCACCAAGGATCCGTTTCGGCGCCGTTAACCACTGAAAGGCAACGCCATCGAGCTTCGCAAACTCATATTCAAAATCATACGCTGTCATTTCTTCTAGTGTTCGTCTGTACACGATTTGCACGTTGTCTGCCCCAAGCCGGACAGAGCACGTAGCTGCATCTATGGCGGTATTCCCAGCGCCAATCACAGCAATCCGCTTCCCTATGAAAGACTCATCGAGATCTGGGGCAGTTTTCGTCGCCTCTACGAAATCAATGGCGTCATAGACGCCGGTCAATTCTTCTCCATCGATGCCTAGCATGGGCACCTTTGACATCCCAACTGCGAGCACCACAGCGTCATAATCACGTACCAATTCAGCAGCACTGACATCAACTCCGACACGCGTGTTCATCCGAAACTCCACACCAAGCTGTCTAACTTGCTCGACTTCCCAAAGCGAGATTTCCGGCGGTAATCGGAAGGATACGATCCCATACGTATCCAAGCCGCCAGCTTGCTCCTTCGCCTCGAACACGGTCACCTTAAAACCGAAGCGGGCTAGCTCACGAGCTGCTGCAAGTCCCGCAGGTCCACTGCCCACGATCGCAACTGTTTTACCATTACTTGCCCCTGCTTTAAATAAAATCTGCTCATTTTTGATCGCCCAGTCCGTTGCGTACCGCTGCAATTGACCAATTAAGATAGGCTTGGACGAATGATTAAGGACGCAAGCCCCTTCGCATAATTCCTCTGTGGGACACACACGAGAACATGAAGCGCCAACAGGATTGGCATCCATAATCGTTCTGGCGGAGCCTTTTAGATTGCCAGAGGCGATCTTTTTAATGAATGAAGGAATATCAATGCCTGTTGGACAGGCGTGCGTGCAAGGAGCGTCATAACAGAACAAGCAGCGATTGGATTCTTCGATCGCCTCTTTCGGCTTCATACCCGCTTTCACTTCGGCAAAATTGCGCTTCAACTCCGTTAGCGAAATAAATGTCGTACTCATCTTGCTCCTCCTCCCTCATTCAAAGTTGCGTGATTTGATCATATGTTTCTGGCCTGCGGTCTCGATAAAACTGCCACACGTTACGGACCTCGCGAATCAACGTTTTGTCCATCTCCCCGATAATCACTTCATCTTGATCCCGACTGCCTATCGTAACGATTGACCCCCGCGGATCCACTAGGTACGACTGGCCATAAAATTCACCCATGTTCCACGGCGCTTCCGTTCCAACTCGATTAATCGCAGCTACGTAATACCCGTTGGCTACCGCATGCGCGGGCTGTTCAAGCTTCCATAGATGTTCAGATGTGCCTGCAACGGTAGCAGATGGGTTAAACACAATTTCTGCACCGCCAAGTCCAAGCGCCCTTGCTCCTTCTGGAAAGTGACGATCATAGCAAATGTAGACGCCTACCTTGGCAAAAGAGGTATCGAATACGGGATATCCGAGATTGCCCGGCTTAAAATAATACTTCTCCCAGAACCCACAGGACCCGCCTCCTGCCGCAACATGAGGGATATGATGCTTCCGGTACTTCCCAAGATATGACCCGTCCGCATCAATGACTGCTGCTGTATTGTAGTAGGAGGCAATTCCCTCGCGCTCGTAAATGGGGAGAATGATGACGATACCCAGTTCCTTCGCTATATCTTGAAAAAGCTTCGTCGTCGGTCCATTTGGGATTTCCTCGGCTGCATCGTACCATTTCGTCGTTTGCTCTGCGCAAAAGTAGGGACCATAGAAGATCTCCTGCAAGCACACGATTTGTGCTCCCTGTGCTGCCGCATTACGAACCAAACCAAGATGCTTCTGAATAGCGAACTCCTTATGTGTAGCGACCGGTTCATCACCATGGACATCGTGTGAGGCTTGGATGAGACCGATGGTGACGATACTCATGCTCGGAAGCCCCCTTTCTCCACCACGATCTGGCGGGCAGTTCGGTACAGAAGTTCCGTCCCTAATGTTATATCCTCTGGGCTAGCATATTCCTTCGGATTGTGACTAATGCCCTCCAAACAGCGCACGAAAATCATGCCATACTCGCACACGTAGGACATGGTTAGCGAATCATGGAAGGGACCGCTCATGAGCTCAGGCGGCTTCATCCCCATAAGACCCGCTTCCTTGTTCAGCGCAGCTTTGATCCAATTCGCACAATAGCGAGGATCGCTGTTCGTGTCTTCCCGAATCGTATAGGTGAGCCCATGTTCGCAGGCTACGTTCTCGATGACACTAAGGAGCTCCGCCTCAAGTGCGTTTCGACGACAGATATCGATGTCTCGTAAATCAATCGTAAAGCTGACCTTCTCTGGGATAATGTTACGAGAATCTGGAAATACCGTGAGTGAACCTACGGTTCCAACCGTTGGGACGCCTGGTTCACGACGAACAAGCTCGTTAAGTGCAACGATAATCTTGGCACTGCCTAGCAAGGCATCATGTCGCATCGACATCGGCACGGAGCCGGCATGACCCGCGAAACCCGTCATTTCCACAGTGAGCCATAATGGACCGGAGATTCCGCTCACGATACCAATCGGCTCGTTCAGAGACTCCAAGACCGGTCCCTGTTCAATATGCAGCTCCAGAAAAGCGCCAACTCGGCCCTCCTGGAACGTATAACCTTCGAAATCAGCTGGATCACAACCGAATTCCAACAGTGCTTCACGGCGGGTAACGCCGTTTTTGTCCGTACGTTCCAACTCATCCGCTTCGAGTTTACCGGTCATGCCTCTAACGCCGAACAGCCCTTTATTGAAGCGACAGCCTTCCTCATCACAGAAAGCAACAACTTCGACATTACAAGCGGGTATCACTCCTTGTTCCACCATCGTTTGCACCGCTTCTATCGCGCCAAGTACACCGATTGCCCCATCAAATCGCCCCCCATAGGGCTGCGAATCCACGTGTGAGCCGAGCATTAATACAGGTGCCCCCGGATCGCTCCCGCGCCATACGCCGACCAAGTTAGCAAAGGGGTCGATATAAGCCTCCATCCCGGCTTCTTCCATCCAGGATTTCACAAGCTCCACACCAGCACGATCTTCCTTCGATAGAGCAAGTCTGCAAACGCCTGTTTCGCCGATTTTACCAATTTGCGCCAGATCATGAATATGCTGTCCAAGACGTTCTGCGTTGATTTGGATAGGTGGCATTGTCGACAAGTCCAATCATCCTTTCTCTTGCTCGTTACTAAACACACTGAGTAAAGTTTCGATTATGAAATTCACATCGTCATCCGTAGAAGATAATGGCGGACTGAGCGTAAGGATATTGGCATAGCCAGGAACGGTATCCCCATTCTTACCAACGAGCAGCCCTTTGCTTTTGCAGGCTAGAATAAGATGAGTTACCCGTTCTACCGAAGCGGGAATCTTCGATATCCGATCCTCTACCAGTTCAATGCCCATGGCCGATCCGAAAATGCGTATTTCCCCGACATGGGGATGCTCATTCAACGGTTCTAATCGAGTTCTGAACGCTTGCCCAATCTCAGCCGAACGTTCAACAAGGCCCTCACGCTCAATAATCTCAAGATTTGTTAAAGCCACTTTACAGGAAACAGGATTACCACCAAACGTATTGACATGTCTAAAATGGCTAGTCGCTTCTTTCTCTTTGAAAGAGTCGTATAATTCGGCTGATACAGCGGTAGCTGAAAGAGGCGAATAGGCGCTTGTTAACCCTTTGGCCATCGTGACGATGTCGGGTCTTACCGCATAATTCTGATGACCGAAGGGCTTCCCCGATCGCCCAAAACCACAAATGACTTCATCTACGATCAGCAAAACCTCATATTTATCACAAATACTTCTAACCGCCGGTAAATAACCATCATGAGGAACAAGCATTCCCCCGCCAGTAATAACAGGCTCCAGGATCACACCAGCAACAGAATCTGCGCCCTCCCACACGATGGCATTCTCGATCGCTTTGGCACATTGTAACGAGCAAGTCTCTTTCGTCTGACCAAAAGGACAACGATAACAATAAGGCGGAGGCACATGCTGGAAGCCTACTCCAAGTGGTTCATATTTCAGCTTGCGTTGTGCTTGCCCCGTGGCCCCCAATGCACCCATGGAATTCCCATGATATGCGCGATGACGCGAGATGAACTTATGTTTACTCGGTTTTCCATTCTGATGGTGATATTGACGAGCGATTTTGAACGCGACTTCATTCGCGTCTGATCCTGAATTGGAGTAAAAAATACGGTACTCCCCTTCAAGCCATTCATTTAATTTCGCCGCTAACTCAATAGCCGGGATATGGGATTGAACCAATGTCGCATAAGCAATTTTCATCATTTGGTCAGCGGCTGCTTCAGCAATTTCTCGCCTTCCATGACCGACATTCACGCACCATAATCCTGACATACCGTCTAAATAACGATTACCATCAATATCTGTCACCCAACTACCTTCGCCGGAAGCGATGATCATGGGATTCTCATTATGGGCAGACATATGATGCCAAACATATTTGCGATCCTTCTCTAGCAATTCCTCTTTCACCAATGGATCATCGTCATCCTGAGCACGCATAAGCAGTCCCTCCATCTCTTGTCCATTCGTTCTTACACTAATCCTATGTTCAAAAAGAGGATGTCATCCCTAGCTATTGTTGTTATTTTTCAATTAATAGATTTGGTTTTGACAGCGTAGTAAGTTGGGGGTAAACGAAAGATAACCTAAGCATTGTTTAAAAGTTACTCTTCGGAGGATGAACTTCCCTCGTAAACAGACTTTCGAATTGCAGTGGTCAATTCCTGAAAAAGTGGGGATTCCCGCGTTAGCAAAGTGCGATCATGACCTAATGGAACCTGGTGAATCGCATGCACACGACCTGGATTGGCGGATAAGACGATGATCCGATTTGAGAGGAACACGGCCTCAGTTGTACTACGGGTGACAAAAACGATGGTTTTGTTCATTTTCTTCTTCATTTCCAGTACATCGAGTTGTAATTTGTCTTTCGTAAATTCGTCTAAAGTTGAGAATGGTTCATCCATAAAGAGTATGGGAGGATCGAGGGATAACGCACGGGCTATAGCGACTCTAATTTGCATACCAAGACTGAGCTGCCAGGGGTAATAATCCTTAAATTTAGTTAAACCGAGTGTATCGAGTAAGTGGTCTACCCGATCTTGGTACGTATGTCGAGACTGTTCGTAAACTTCAAGTGGCAACTCGATATTCTCTCGTACAGTCCGCCATTCAAATAAGTTAGGCGTGCGAAAAATGATGCCAAATTTACGGCGCAGCCGCACTTCCTTGGGGTGTTCCTTCTGAATCGTAATCTGGCCACTGGAGGGCTGTAAGAGATCAGCCATAAGTCGAAGCAACGTTGATTTGCCGCAACCTGAAGGTCCTAATAACGTGACGAATTCATTCTGCCCAACATCGAAGCTAATGTTCTGAAGGACGGTCACTTGCCTTCCTTTTTTACCGAACACCATACCGACGCCATCCAACGAAATTTCCACTTTCTGACGGGAAAAATCTGAATTCACTGGGCTCCTCCTTCTATCCACTGAAGATCGCGTCATCTCTCTGTGAGTATTAGTAACCCTATATGTTATATTATATCTCGAATTTCATCATTTTCATTATACATTCTGTTCCTAAATTAGAGCCGCAATTTGACATAGTGTAAACTCATGTATCTATTTCTGCTCTATGGATTCGCGGATTAGTTCTTTTGAGTTTCTTTTGATGACATAACTAATATTATGTAAACAAAATTTCGACATATCTCTCATATCCATATATTGTTCATATTCTCTATTTCTTCAATTTGATAGAATGTGTAAGTAACCACATTCGACATCTAGGAGGAAGACGATGAAAAAGATCATTCTTACAACAGTTGTTGCTACTAGCCTCATGTTCGGTGGAATTGCCAATGCCGCGCCTTCCAATACGTACATAGCCACGGATTCGGACACCTTCTGGTCCATTTCTCAGAAGTTTAATGTGCCTCTGTCCGAGCTTATCGCAAATAATCCTAAAGTGAATGCGGATAATATTTATGAAGGCGTTATCATTTCTATTCCTTCGAAGGCGACTCCAAAAGCTAGCTGGGAAGTCAAAGCCGATGCTATCATTGCAATTGGGATGAAGCAGCTTGGTGTACCTTATGTTTTTGGCGGCAGCACACCTTATGTAGCCTTTGATTGTTCGGGTTTTGTTCAATATGCGTTTAATCAACAAGGATTTAACTTGCTTCATTCTGCAGCTTTACAAAGTCAATTAGGGACGCCTGTAGAGAAGAGCAACCTTCGTAAAGGAGATTTAGTTTTTCTACAAGGAACCTATACAACTGGTGTTTCCCATGTCGCTATCTATCTAGGCAATAATCAAATTCTTCAAGCAGGAACAATGGGAACAAGGGAAGTAAAAGTCAGCACTTTATTTGGTACTCCATATTATGATGAGCATTATTGGGGAGCACGCCGTTTGATTAACTAACGACCAGTGAAGGACAAAAAAGCCGGTATCTACCGGCCTTTTCCTTTTATATTTTCCAACAGTTAAGTTGAGCTATCCTGTGACGGTTGGTTCTAAAATGGTCAGTTTGTTCGCATATGTATCAAGTTCAGCCATAGCCCCGATAGGAATAGCCGCTTTGTATAAGCCATGGGCCGTACTAAAGTTAGTCAAAAGTGGTTTCCCTAAAGGCACGATGATCCCCGAAATTAAGTCATTATAGGACGTCGCATAGGACGTGGTACAGTTCGTACATTGTCCCATCACGATCCCCACGCAATCTCGAAATTTCCCCGCCATAATCAATTGCGTCAAATAGCGATATATCGCATTCGTCGGTTCATGCGTCTCTTCGATGACGATTATTTTACCCACTGTATTTACTTCGAAAGGTGTCCCCAGTGTCCCAACGAATGAGGTGAGATTACCACCAACAATTTGCCCTCTCACCGTACCCTTCACAAGCCCATTCAACGGCATACTAGGTGGATTTTGAATGACTCTCGGGCTAACAAGCGTCGAGGTCGCTGCATAAAATTGATCGAAATTATAGGCTGGTGTATTCGGGTTAAAATCAATCAGCAACAAACTTTGAAATGTAATGAGATTCGCAAATTGAAATAAAATATTTAATAAAATCGTAATATCACTGTATCCCGTAACGATTTTCGGATGACTATTAATGAGGGGATAATCGAGAAGTGGCAATATATCCTTAACCCCTGTACCACCTCGTGTTGGGAGAATCATACTTACATTCGGATTGGCAAACATACTCATCAGGTCTTCCGCTCGCTGTGCTGCCGTCGCTGCAACGATCCCTCCATACGCATATGCGTATTTGCCTACGACAACATTAAAACCCATGTCACCGAGTGTCCCTATTCTAGCATCAATCGTGCTCGCATCAAGTGGGCTTCCTAATGTAACAATGCCAATGGTATCTCCACGTTGTAAGATGGGTGGGCGTATTGCCATCGCTATACCTCCTACCAATGACATTGTGTGAAAAAAGGAACTTCTCCCTCAATCCCTTTTATGCTCAGAATAAGCCAATTATGACAACTTAACCCTCAGATCCCCATTCCGACTGGAATAAATGCGGATACACGATTCATGGCTTCCTGCTTTTGTTTATCCCCTACATGTGTGTATATTTGAGTCGTTTGAATACTGGCATGTCCAAGCAACTCTTGCAGCGTTCGAATATCCGTCCCCGCTAACACTTGCATTGTTGCAAATGTATGCCTCAACTTATGGCTCGAGAATGATTTCCCCTGCAGCTCCATATATTGCCCCTTCAATTGCTCGAACTGCTTCTCAGCAATTGATTGAATCATTCGTATGCTAATACGCCGACCGAATTGGGATACAAAGAACGGCTGCTCGCTCCCACTTCTCGCCTCCAGTCGCTCAACAAGCGCGCGCTCAAGAACATGTACGATTTCACTGGGGAGCGGGATGACACGCCACTTGCGACCTTTCCCTAGAACCATTAATGAATTCGTGCCGCGATTAAAATCTGAGATATTTAACCGATGAAGCTCACTGACCCGTAAGCCCGCATAGCTCATTAATAGGAACATGGCTACATTGCGAATCTGATATTTCCCTTCGATGGATTGTAGAAAGACGGAAAGCAGCTCCTCACTCAGAAATGTCGGAACCGAGTTCTTTTCTACCTTCGATTTCTTGACTGCGATAGAAGGATTGTTCTTCACCATCTGCAATTCAATGAGTGCTGAGAAAAATGTTCGGATCGATGAGAGATAGCGATTCCTCGCGGCATCTCCCGCCCCACCTTGACGCATCTTCGTCAAGAAACGCATGATATCAATGGCTTCAATCGTAGACAACTCTTTCTCTCCAAGGCTCGTCAGAAATAAACGCACATCTCCCAGGTACGCTTGTTGTGTTCGTTTCGTGAACCCCTGGTCTTTCATCCAGGTGTCAAAAAGCTCCAAAAAGTCGTCATCATATGTGAATCTAGTGTCCATTCTAGTAAACTCCGTCCGTCACAAACTAAATTGCGTTAAATATAGATTTAGTGCAATTTTTCGGGGTGAAAAAATCGCTTATTCTATACTCTCATAGCCAGACGCGTAACAACGCTGCATACAAAAGTAAAAAATAAGCGTATGAGTTAAATTTCAAACTGTCGTTTCTATTAATCCCGCGGATACTCCACTTTCATAATATCCATGAACGGCACCTTATCCAGCTCGCCTTTACAATCCATATGTACTCTTCCCGTACGTGAATCCATCGTCGAGATCGTGCCTCGCACCGTTTCCTCGCGCCCCCAAACCGTTAAAACAATCTCGGAATTCTCCATCTTCGCTTCCGACAACTGGTTCCCGATTTCTTCTAATACGAATTCATCGCGTGTTGGCCGTTTCGCTACCTTCGCTTTTGCCATCCCCTATTCTCCTCCATGTTCCGTCAATTGGACGGCGTAATAATTTCTTTCACGCGACCGACTTGGCCATCTGTGAGTCTTACTTTTATACCATGAGGATGTGTAGGTGAGTTCGTTAATAAATCCTTCACGATCCCGCGTGTAAGTTTCCCGCTTCGTTGGTCTTGCTTTAACACAATGTCCACTTCTCTGCCAGGTACTACATCTTTCCGATTTTGTCCATTCATGCTGCGTATGTCGCCTGCTTTCATGCCATAATGTGATTCATTATACCATAGTTTCCCCATCTACCCCATCTCGATGAAGGATTTATCTGTTATTTTTATTTAATGACATTAATAATTCATCTCATTAAATGAAAATGAGACACAAAAAGCGGGAATCCTAAGATTCCACGCCTTTTATAACCGTCTTCACAGCTGATTCATCACTTTTTCTCGAAAAATAGGGGATTAACAAGGCAGATGAGAAACTAAAGATCATCACAGCCTTAAATACGTATCCATCAAAGTCCTGAATCCCAAGGATCAACGCCAGTAGAAACATTCGCGAAATAACAAGGATGAGTTCCCGCCATACCATTACTCTCGTTTGATGAATCGGTTCTAATTGATAGGTCACAAGAAATTGTCGGGAACTCCAAATTGTAGAGAAGAAGAACAATCCGATCGTCGTTAAGATGTTGGAAAGAATCAGAATCAAAGGAGTCGGGAATAACGCTAACAAGAACCCTGCTGCCGCGGCTGCCATGCCAAAGCTTAACCATTTGTTGTCACTAATCTCACGCGTACGACTAAAACGACGATAAATGAACACACAAGCAATCGTGAACGATGTGTACATGATTTGGAGCAAGGCGATGTTGAGCTTATCTTGTGTGACTGAAAAGGTAAAGATCAGTGAGAATATCCCCTGAAACTGAATGAAAAAACCGCCAGCAACAAGCGAAGGAATCATCCATTTCAATTGAGGTGTTGCAAATACATGGCCCAAGCGGAACTTACGAAAGACGGGTTCATTCGCTTCTTTTAAAGAAATAGGCGGAACGAAATACGATGTGAAAATCATAAGTGCGATAAAGATGAACATAATGAAGAAGGACGCAGTGAATCCCATCCACTTAATAATCACTGCAAACAGTAATGGATTAAGGAAAGAAATCAACTGACCAATCACATTGACTGCGGAAAAAAATACGGTAAACTCCTTCCCTTTTCCAAAAAGCGAAATCCCCATATTATTTGCAGAGCCATATAAACCGTTCGTAAGTCCCACTGGAATAGCGATTAATGTGATATAAAGGATTTTCGGTTCAAAATGCACCCAGGATAGAAGAACAAATGTGACGCCTGCCCCTATGGCAGCAACTCGCATCACGGAGCCAATCGTAAACTTAGATAGAAGATTGGCTCCGTACATAAAAGCCACTCCCCAAGCAAGAAACATAACGAGATTAAACCACGCAACGTCGAAGATTTGATTTCCTTTTTCCCAAATAAAAAGATTAATAAATATGCCCATATAGTTAAAAATAATGCCAGAACTTATACTCATCCATAATAGTCGTTTTAATGCGGTCGCCATGTTGTCCACTCTTTCTGAACGAATTTTTATAAACTAGTTACGTAGGCATAGATTCTCCCTTATAATGAAAATATACGAAAGTTTATGCGGTTTAACTTTCATCATCATATCACGGAGTTAGTTCGGAAGGAATGTATGTTATGCCCAGGTTCATGGACGATACAATAAGTCCTTATCCACTTCGAATCATTACTTTACCTATCGATGCTAGTAAATTGAAACTGCAATCCCTCCTCATTCGACATGTCGGACATCTGCCTGGGCGGATTATGTTTCGCGGACATGCCACATTCGAGAGCTTTGCCATTGTATATATCGCAGGAGGCAAGGGAACTTACCGAGTCAATGACGGACCGGTTCAAAAAGTGGAGAGCGGCAGTCTATTCTTCTTCCGGCCGAATCAAGTTTATCAATATGGCCCTGATCCCGGAGGCTTCTGGGATGAGTATTATTTTACGCTCGAAGGCAGCCGAGTAAAGGAATGGCAGAACAGTTGGTTGACAGACTTAGATCAAGTGAAACAGGTTGGTTATGAAGATGCTGCCCAGCATAATCGGATTGAGCGAATATTCATCGCGATGGAAAGTGGTATTCCTGCTAATATTGATCGAGCAGCTTTACTTATTGAGTCGTTACTGTTTGAATTCATTCAGCGGGCGGAAGCCAGTACAGAAACAACGAAGTCGGAGCAGTTCATCAATCTTATCAATGAGCTCAGTGATTCGTTATATCAACCCTTTGATGCACATAGCATTGCGAAACGACATCACATTTCACTTTCTACCCTTCGCAGAGTCGTCAGTGATTATTCCGGTTATCCGCTAAACACTTATATGCATAGAATGAAAATGGCTGAAGCCAAAAATATTTTGTTGAATACGACGAATTCCGTAAAGGAAATTGCCGACTCGCTGGGTTATAAAGATGTCTTCTACTTCTCGCGTATTTTCAAAAAGTATGTAGGCGTCTCCCCTCATATCTTCCGAAATACGATGCACACATAATCACAAAAATTTCCGACTACTTAGCACGACTTGTCACATTGCCGCATATGATAGATTGAAAGCAAATCTTCGTATGTGGGGGTGAATCAGACATGGCACTTACACTATCGGGTTTAATGCTTTATGCAATGTGGCTTGTCTTGGGAGTCATGGGTCTTAGCTTTGTAGTAGATTTGTTCAAATCGTTCTCATCAGGCACGTTCTCCAGTTCTACGATTACAAATTACTTGAGAGACCTTTTGTACTTTGTGTTCCCATTATTCTTACTTTCCAACATGATGCCGCTAGATCATACCGATTTCATTATCAAAATCGCCTATTATATCGGTGTGGTTGGCGTACTCTACAATTATGTTGGAGGCTATTTTAAAAAATAATTTTGCAATCGCATTCAAAGCTGCTGAGACACTCAGCAGCTTTTTTAATGCAAAACGCAAAAAAAGCTGTTCACCATTTGAATGGTAAACAGCTTTTCAAATCCTTTAAAATCGCGGTAAATTTGATAAATTATTGCTTGGATCTCCATCCGGATAGGAACGCAAGGTTTTCTCACCTTTCCGATTTACCCCCGTATTCGCATCTTCGATTAAATCGGCTTCCGTCATCTCAATTGCAGTCTGGACATCGACCACTTGGCCATTTTGAAATTGAACAGCCCCAATACTTCCATTTTCATAATGTACGGATTGGATCATAGCTTTGTTCGGATCAATCGTATGCGGACCACTATTACGACGTCGCGGCATCATATCTCCTCCTCTATCTTCGTGCAAATTGTTGAACCCCACGAGAGTGGGGCCTCATTGTAGCTTCATTCAGATACTATGACTGTGTAGATTCACTCTGGGATTTAATTTCCTGCTTCAGATCTTCCGTCTTCTGCTGCGCTTGCTTGATTTGAGTTTGAAGATCCTCTAACTGCTGCTCGGCCTCCGTAAGTGCCGCTGCTGTAGCTTGTGAATAGATTTGCTGAGCAACCTGCAAGGTTTGTTCGGCTGCTTGCTCTGCTTTTTGGGCAACATCTTTGATTTGCGCTAAACCAAGTTCCTTTTGTTGCGGCATGGTAATACCCCCAGCTGATGTTTTGCATACCCAATTAATGTAGGCAACCTAGTCCTTTTTTATTCGGGCAAAAGATAAGCATGTGTACTTAACTGATCAGCTAAAAGATTGGTCGGTATGATGAATTCTGGTGTCCCCATGTAACCTGGTGTAACCTCATATTTTTGAAACACGATGACAAGCTTCCCATCCTTATTGATATAGAAGCTTTGATCTTTTTTTATGGAACTAAAATAAAATTTCACATCATTCGGAACACCCTCTACCCAATAAATTTTAGCTGGGTCCTCTTTCATCCGTTGTATCATTTGCGCCTTAATATAATCACTAATCACTTGAACATATCCTTCATCCTTAAATAAGCTCGGTAAGGTGATTAATAACTGATTTTTCTTATCAACCGTGTCATATTGGAAGGTTGTGGACGAAGAACCCACAGTGTTGACAACATATCTGCCTACCGCTAAGATCTGATCATTGTCGGTTTTTACAATATAACCACTATCTACCCCAAGATGTCCCTCTAATCCACTTGCTTTCATCTTCTCAATGTCGTTCATGAAATCCGTGTAGAGCTTCTTGCTTTCGTCTAAGTATTTGGTATTTAGGGATTCCTCTAACACTTTGTTATCCAAATTCGTGATGATGGGGACTTCTACTTTTGCTTTATGTGCGCCATCATCATACAAGTATTCGCGGAAGGTCAGCACTTTGATCAGTTTGCCAACGACGGGCATATCTGCTAACGAATGAGCGAAAGCTGGACTCGTATTAAGACCCGCAACAAATACGATAACCGCTGCCGCGACAGCTACTGATGACCATTTCAGATTAGTCCTAGGCTTTTTTCTATGTTGTTTTATCGCTTGATTGACAATGAAATCGAGTTCTGCAGGAATGGGTATGTCAATATAGGTTTGTTTCATTTGTTCTAACTTCTCGTCCATGGTTAGTTTACCTCCACAAGCGTATCATCGTTCATTTTTATCCGTAAAAGCTTAAGTGCTTGGTAAAGCCGAGTCTTGATCGTACTCGTGTTTTCTTTTAACACATCCGCAATTTCATCAATCTTCAAATCTTCAAAATAGCGAAGCGTAATCACACTGCGATACATGGTAGGTAAATCTTCTAACGCTCTCTCCAAATCAATATTCGTATAGGCATCTTCACTGCCAGGCGTTATCGCTTCCATCGTCACATCATCCATAACAGTAAGTTTCTTATGTTTACGCAAGAAGTCTAATGAGGTATTGATGACAATTCGGTAAAACCAGCTTTTAATTGCCACATGGCTTTTCAATGAATCTGCGGCAGCAAAAGCTTTCTGAATGGCCTCTTGCACGATGTCGAGTGCATCCTCTTGATTTTTCACATAGCTATAGGCAAGACGATATACATGCTCCTTATGCTCCGTTATACAGGTAATGAGTTCGGTTTCTAGCTTCCTATTCTTAGTCATATCGTTGATGACGCTCCTTTTACCGCGCGGTTAATCAGAATTGAATCATGTTGTAGCTAAGACGTTTATGGAGGCCAAATAGTTTGATCTCGATGCCTACCAATTTAGGGAATCCACTGGTATACTAACAGCAAGACGCTTATGAGGTGAACCGTATGAATATTATTAAAGTCAAAGACCGCCATGAGTTAGATCGACGAGTCCCTTCGATGCCTTGGTATATCGAGAAATTCATTAATTATAAGCTCCCTGATCTTTCACCTTCATCACTTCTTGAATATGTACGTGATTATGAAATTTTCCTATCCTGGCTTCTTGCCGAAGGATTAAGCACGGCGACTGTAATGAATCAAGTTCCCCTGGAGGACTTAGAGCGACTACATATGGACAGCGTTAATAATTTTCGCATGTTCCTTGCAACTCGTAAAGCACAAGCTAATGGTAAAACTACGATTAACCGCAAATTGTCTGCGCTGCGTTCCTTATTTCATTATTTGAGTCAAATTGCCGAAGATGATAACTTCTACCCGCTCCTGAAACGAAATGTAATGGCGAAGGTGGAGATCAAGCGTGCGCACAAGGCCAAAGACAGCGCGGCGAAGCTCGAAGGCAAATTGCTCCAAGAAGAAGAAATTGCCGAGTTCATTGCTTATGTGAAGGAAGGCTATGAGCACGATGTCGCAACGAATAAACAAGCACTGTATGCCTATGAGTTAAATAAAGTCAGAGATGCCTGTATCGTCACACTAATCCTAAATTCAGGACTTCGTGTATCTGAGGTGTTCAACTTAAACGTCGATGATATCGACATGAAATTGAAGCTCGTTCATGTGTATCGCAAAGGTAAAAATGACGATACGTTCAAAACGCCGGTCTATTTTCGTCTCGATGCCATTCAAGCCATCACGGACTACTTGAGTATCCGCACCTCCCGGTACAAGCCAGCCAAAAAAGAAAAAGCCCTCTTCGTTGCCATGGCTAATGGCAAAAAAGAAGGCGAACGTATGACGAAACGAGCAATTCAAGAGCTTGTGATCAAATACGCTAAAAGGTTTGGAAAGCCGTATTTATCTGTACATAAGTTGCGACACTCATTCGCTACCGACTATTACCTACAGAACGACTTGTACAAAACGCAAGAGCAGCTCGGCCATGCTTCCCCTGAGACCACGCAAATCTATGCGCATCTCACCGATCGTACGATGTCTGAAGCGATTGATAAGCGCGCGGAGTCTTAAGACCTTTCAAATTACTCCACGCGCGCACTGCTATTGTATTAATCAGCCAGCCATGTTGTTGATAGAGTGAACGGTATCAAATACAGAAATATGATCTACTTTGCCAGTGGATTTAGGAATAATAAATTTGAGTTGAAATTCCTGTGAGGCTTTATAAATATAAATGGTATCATCACCATTGACTTTGGTGTCATTCGGTTTGCCTAAAGCTTGTTCAATCTGACTTAACGTCAACGTGTGCAACTTTGAATCATTCGAGCGAATATCTATGATTTGACTTCCCTTATTATAGCCAATAACAGCATTCTTCTTAGAGTAGGTCGCGTAAATGCCACTACCCGCTGATTCGGTCTTATCTGCCTTTCCCCACGATTTCTCGACATCGTCAGTAAGTCCAGTATTCGCTGCAAACGGAATGCCGCTAACTTTGCCTGATTTGGCAAGCTCAAACATATCTTTAATTTGCTTAGATACCGTACTAGCACTTGTAGATGACGAAGGCACCGGTGAAGCAGTAGGAGCCGCAGAAGGACTTGCTGTTGGACTCGCTACTGAAGTTGTTGCAGGTGTAGCGGTTGGTGATGGTGACGAACTAGGACTCGGAGTCGTCGTATTGGACGCCGGTTCTTGTGTTGACGAACATGCTGTTGCTAAGAGCATTGTCGACAAAATCAAAGTATATATCGTTGTTTTTCTTTTGTATATTTTCATAGTAATCTCCTCTAATCGATTTAGTTACAGTTTACTAACGAAGAAACCACATGAAAGGTTGCTAATCACGAAATAAAACAAACCATAAGGGAATAATCCCCTATGGTTTGCGTTGTTCCATGCAATTCAATTTTACTATGTAGTATGTTTCAAATCTTCTCTGATAATCCCTTGATTCTGAAAGATTACTTCAAGATTTTCTCAATAGCTGCCAATTCTTCCGGAGTAAACTCCAGATTTTTAAGTGCAGCCACATTCTCCTCAATTTGTGACACGCGGCTTGCACCAATCAATGCTGACGTAACACGTTCGCCGCGAAGTACCCAAGCCAGCGACATCTGCGCGAGGCTTTGACCACGAGAACTCGCCAATTCGTTCAATTGAATGATTTGGTTAAGCTTTTCTTCTGTGATGTCTTTTTCCTTCAGGAATTGGCTCTTTCCGCCGGCTCTTGAATCCGCAGGAATCCCGTTCACGTATTTATTCGTCAACAAGCCTTGAGCAAGCGGGCAGAATGCGATACTTCCAACACCGAAATCATCAAGCACATCTTGTAAGCCCTCCTCGATCCACCGATTCATCATACTGTAAGCAGGTTGGTGAATAAGAAGTGGAGTACCTAAACCTTTAAGAATCGAAGCAGCTTCTTTGGTTTGCTCAGCCGTATAATTGGAAAGTCCAACATAGAGCGCTTTACCTTGACGTACGATTAAATCCAACGTCGCCATTGTTTCTTCGAACGGTGTGTTCGGATCTGGACGGTGAGAGTAGAAAATATCTACATAATCTAGACCCATTCTTTTCAAACTTTGATCTAAACTGGACACCATGTTTTTCTTGGATCCCCACTCACCATAAGGACCTTCCCACATGTGGTAACCCGATTTTGTCGAGATGATGATCTCGTCGCGGTAATCCCCGAGATCACTTTTAAGCACACGACCCATTAATTCCTCTGCTGATCCTGGTGGCGGCCCATAGTTGTTCGCTAAGTCAAAGTGTGTAATCCCCAAATCAAATGAACGAAGCAGCATGGCTCTTCCGTTCTCATGTAAATCTAAACCCCCGAAATTATGCCACATGCCGAGTGATATAGCAGGAAGCTTAAGCCCCGATTTCCCAGTACGATTATATTTCATTTCTGCATAGCGTGTTGAACTTGCTTGATAGACCATGATTGTCCTCCTTCATAATTCTAAGTACCTTTGTTATTTGGCAAGAAACCTATGTATTCACTAAAGTCTTCACAAATATCCTGCTTCCTATGTACCAGTATAGTTCAAGCCTATCAACAAAAAAAGAACTGAAAAAAACGTGTCTTACTAACCTTAAGGTTAGTATGGCACGCTTTATGGATTAATTCAGATCAAAACGAAGTAAGGTATTATGCTCTTGGAGCCATTTCGTTTTCTCATAAGTATTGGCAATAATATCGACCAACACACCTTGTGGATCTACCCCATCCAAATATCTTCCTAGGAAATGAATGAAAACATCTAGTCTACGAAGTTCGATTAACAAAGGTAATATCCTAATTTCTTCTTGTGATAATTGGACAAATTGACGGTAACCGTCATAGAATGCTTTGCTATTCCTTCTGAGTCTATCCTCGGGAAGCATCGGATCAATTAGATCGGATAAACAAACGGCAAGTTCCATAACCCTCACATCGATGGTTACAAATTCAAAATCAAGAATGGCTACAAAACGGCCCTTGTCATCCACCAGCATGTTGGAACCATTAATATCGCCATGAACGAGTTGATGGGGAAGCTGACGAATCGTTGGTATTGCGCTGTACAAGGCCATGTAACGATTAAATATATAAGCAAGTTCGTCCTGCTGTGCGATGAAAGGCTCTGGCGGTTGCAGCGCGAACGCTCGAATCGCATCTGGCTTGCAGCTAGGATGAATATGTTCTATTTCATAGTAAGGAGCGTACTGCGGTTTATCTGTAATTGAAATCTTGGCTAAGGAAGCAGATAGTTGTCCTGCTGCTTTCCCCATCTCTTGCAGTTGACTTAAACCTAATTCGATTGGATTATGACCATCTGTAAAAGTAAACAAGGCAGCAAGCTTCCACTCATCATCATCCCCTAACGTCACCACGGTTCCCCCAGTTGGCAGCTCTAGTGGCATCGGAATTTCGAAAGGAAGCTCCTCCTTCATTTCAGCTAAACGAAGCAAAACGCTATGCTCAAACATAATTTTGTTCCGGTCACGATGTGTCTCGTACAGCCGTAGAACATATGTACGACCCTCCACCTCAACGAATCGTGTTGTATTATTCATCCCGCCTGCACCAACACGAAGCGTCCATGTTTGGGTCCCGAACCAATTAGCAGGGAGTAATGCTAACTGTTCCTCTTTTTCAATGACTCGCATAATACCCTGACTCAGCTCCTCTTCTTATACTTCGTTGTCGCCTTCCACCGCGAATTCAAAATCCTCTACATCGAAAGCCTCAACAGGTATGGCATATTCCACTAATCGCTCAATAAAATCGAACTGATCCGTTAATAATACAGCTTGCTCTTTCAATGAGGTCAATATTAACTCCGTTTCAATAGGGTCAAATTGATCTCCATAAGCTTCATTATCTATCGCATACACAATTTTCAATGTGACATGCTCATTTATTGGTAACGGCGGGCTTTTCCCCCATGGTATGGACAAAGCTTTTTCTATTTTTTTCTTATTAAAAGATTCTTCAAAAAATGCAATGAGCTCACCGATCATTTGTTTGACGAAGCCATCATCTTCTTGCTCTAACATAATAGGTTCAGGGCTGCTATGCAGCTCATATAATTCTTGAATGGTCGTATAAGGAATCAAATAAGTCACAGGCTTTGATGGCAGCATGAGCTGGCCATGCACGGCTAACATCACCGCTTCGATAATAAACGTTTTGCTCATGGAGTCCCCCCTAATGCTACAATCATTATTCAGCAATATTTCGCTAAGAATACGCGGAAACCCTTTTTTTCAAGTAGAAACACATCATACCCTTGCCTTAAAAACGAAACCGTTAGCTCCCAAGATCGCTTTGACCATTCGAGCTAACGGTTCATAACCCAGCTTATAAACTGCCATCGAACACCTCATTGTCTTCATAAAGGGGTCGATATGGTTTCTTGGAGAAGCGATTTGCATAGGCGGATGCAACATAACAATCGGGTTTAATGACCGGCACCATACCAACAGATTCCACCCGTCTCACCATTTCTTGGACGAATTTTGCCGTCCGATTTCTATTCTCATCATCTCCCGCATCAATATGAATGAACATATCGAAAGTGGCACCTTGATACAGATGAGGAAGAATAATATTTTCCATTTCTAATCGCTTGTTTTCGTCAAAATACATCGCAATCTCTTCGCTTAACGTCGTTTCCATCGAAAGTTTTTCTTTGATGGAGTGAAGCGCTCTTGGTACGATGACTTGACGATAACATGCCCACGCTCCTTTCCCTAGCCGCTGGATCACTACGCCGGTAATGAATTTCGTATGACCTGTGTGTACCTGACAATCCGTCCCTATAATGAATTTATAGGTTGCCACTGGGTCAAGACGCATGAAATGAAGAATACGCTCGTGCACGGTATCCAGGTTAAGTCCTCTTTCCGTTGTGTTCCTAAATTCCAGTGGATGGTTCGTCGCCGAAGGTTTCAAAGATAAGGCTCTCCCTTTCTCCATAGACTATGAGAAAAAAAAGGCGGATGCTCAAGGCAGCACCCGCCTCTCTTCTATAGTATATGGCAAACCTTGCCTGTTCGAACCATCAACTTATTTTAAAACAGGGCCACCGTACAAAAATCGATTTTCCCACTGCTTGCCATCAATTGTATCCACACGAACGCCGCCGGATTCAACGGAATAGGTGTGCAGCATTTGGCCGTTGCCCAAGTATAAACCAACATGTGTAATCGGCTCAGTCAATACATTAATGCCATCGTAATCTGAAGCTTTGGAGCCTTTATAGCTGCTAAAAAATAGAAGATCCCCACGTTTTAACTTCGTCCAATCCATCACAATGGGTCCCAGGGATCTCACATAGCTACCTTGCGCAGCAGAGTCACTTGGTAAAGACAACCGGAGCGCATCCCAGTACATCGTTTGCACAAAGTCAGAGCAGTCGAATGTAGAGGGATCATTCCGTTCGGAACCAAATTCATAAGGAGTCCCTAAGTAGACTTCGCCTGCGTCAATCACGGCTTCAATCTCATCAGCTACTGGCATATTAGGTTTGATAACGGAGAAATCCGCTGTTATGTATTTGGAATTAGAACTTACATAGCCACTGACACCGTCAGCATCTTTGACTTTATACCAACTATCATTCACTTTATCAGTGATAAGAACTTCTTCTCCTTTGCTCAGCATTCGAATCACCTTCGAACCTGAACTTACGTCTGATGACGGCAGCGTTCGGAAATTAACGCCATAAATAATCTGTGCATTGCTCACAATCCTTATGTATTTACTGTTGGTCGATACGAATCCATTTACACCTTGCGCATCCTTAATTTGAAACCAATTCACTGTCGTATAGTCTTTCACCGTGACCACTTCGTTGGCCTTCAACATGCGTATGACATTACTCGACGTACTTGGTTGATCTCGAAAGCTTACACCTGCTACGATCTGAGCCTTCGTCACGACACCTTCTTCAGCTTGCGTAACCTTGGGAAGTAGAGCCATGAAGGATACCATCAATACCGCGATAACCATTGTCAACTTATTCATCGTCTTACCCTCCACCCTCTTGATGTTAAAATTTTCAATCGTATCCTTATTATAGTTTGAAGGGGTATTAGGCGAATATAGGTGAATGGTAGCGATTATTGCCATCGTATGCGTGGCGATTAGCCTATTGACGGCTAGGTTTAATTTTCCAATTTCCGCGCTTCAGCTTTACGTGTTAAAGAAGACCAAAACAGGCGCCATTGCGGGGAGTTTTTGAGTTTTACATTCCCTATTTTCATCTCATTTTCTTCCAATTCAATCACTTGCCAACTGCTTGGATCTGGAACGGCTTGCGATTCTAAAAAGGCTAAAGCGTGCTCGTTCGCTTCCTCTTGCTCATTCCAGAATTTCACACCATAGTAGGCGAGTCCATAATGGTTAACCAGTGTTGTCGTATAGATTTGCTCAGACTCTTTCTGCTGCAGTACATAAGGCATCTTCCATTCCTCCTGGTAAAAAGGCCCATTCACCACGAGGGGAATGGACCTCCGTTTATAGGCAAGCTTATCAGATAACGGTTACGCAAACTTACAAATACGCATTCTCATGCTTCGCTTTCAGCATATTCCAACGGCGTTCCACTTCCGTCTCGAACGATTTCAGTGAACCTTCATATTCGGGTTTCGTAAGATGTTTCGTTTTCCCCATCGTTTTCAACCAATCGGATAACGGAATCTTCTTACTCTTATCCTCCGGATTGTAAGTGATCGAAGTCACTCCATGTTCCACCTCATAAAGTGGGAAGAAACAGGAATCCACCGCAGCACCAACGATATTGGAGCCCTCTTGGTCATCCGACAGCCAGTTCAATGGGCAAGCAATGAGAATTTTGCCATATACCAACCCCTCGTGCTGCGCATACCATTGCGCCTTCGCCGCTTTCTTGACCAGATCTTGCGGATACGCTTCGGAACCGGTAAATACATATGGAATATGAGTTGCAGCCATAATTTGCGCCGTATCCTTATGATGGAAAACCTTACCACCTTGATGCTTTCCGACATTGGAAGTCGAAGTCCGATGACCCATCGGCGTTGAATACGATAACTGTGCACCTGTGTTCATGTATCCTTCATTATCGTACTCAAGAATAATCATTTTATGATTCCGTAAAGCTGCCCCAATAGCAGGCCCCATTCCGATATCCATACCGCCATCGCCCGTAATCATGACGAAAGTGAAATCGTCCTTTAACCCTAGATGATCAAGTTCTCCGCGACGCTTCCGCTCCCAGAACATCTCTACAACACCTGACAGCGTTGCTGCGCCATTCTGGAACAGATTGTGGATATAAGTAGCTTTATGCGCCGAGTAGGGATAACCGGTGGTTACAACCATTGCACATCCTGTATGGAAAATGGAGACAATATCGCCTTCTATTCCTTTGAAGAACAGTTCGAGTCCTGAGAAAATACCGCAGCCCGGACAAGCGCCATGACCTGGTGCAATCCGCTTTGGCTTTTTGGTCAAGGAACGAAGAGGCGGAATGCGTACATTCAGTTTCCCCGTATTCTCATCTGGAGAAACGGTGATGAGACCCGTCTTCAGATCTTCATACTTCATTGGCGTCAATACTCGCTTCGGTGCTTTCGAAGGATCCCCCGGCGTATGGCCGTAGTAATCGAAAGGCACATCTACCTTGCCGCTTTCCATCGCATCAATGGCGAATTGGAACAGATTATGCCCATCCTCGGCATAAAAGTCTTTGCCACCTAAGCCATAGATTCGGCTTATGACAAGCGTGTCTCTGTTCCCATTGGTGAACAGCGCCGCCTTAATTTCATTGACCATGTTGCCGCCATGTCCGCCATAGGAATCCGCGCGATCGCCTACGGTGATCGCTTTCACATTCGCAAGCGCCTCGGCGATCTGCTTCGCTGGGAAAGGTCGGATCAGGTTCGGAGCGATCGAACCTGCTTTAATGCCCTTCTCGCGGAGCTGGTCGACGACATCCTTGATGATTTCGGAAGCCGAATTCATCAGGAATACCGCGACTTCCGCGTCCTCCATCCGATATAGCTCTAGAATCGGATAGTCACGACCCGTTAATTCGGCATACTCCTGCCGAATGCGGTCATATACACCTTCGGCATTATACATCGCCATCGACTGTTGATAACAATTATTAATGTAATCCGGCTCATTCATATAAGGTCCGACGGTGATCGGATTATTACGATCTAAGGTATCTGGGAAGCCCTGTGGCTTCTCACCTACGAATGCCTGCACATCAGCCCGATGTGCGAAGGTTTGCACTCTGCGCTTTTGGTGAGAGGTGAAATAACCATCGGACGCGACCATAACCGGCAAACGCACCTCAGGATCCTCTGCTAATTTCAGCGCCATAATATTCATATCATACACGGCTTGCGGATCTCGACACATGACAATCGGCCAACCCGTATTCAAAGCATAGTAAAGATCAGAATGATCCCCATGAATATTCAGTGGTCCCGAAACAGATCGGCAAACCAAGTTCATAACCATCGGAAACCGGGTTCCGGATTGTACCGGCATTTGTTCCAACATGTACAAATAACCGTTGGCGCTTGTCGCGTTAAATACGCGGCCGCCAGCAGTTGATGCGCCATAACATATACCTGCTGAACCATGTTCACCGTCGGCAGGAATTAATACAATGTCATGCTGTCCATTGGACTTCATGAGATCTAGAAACTGAGCTACTTCCGTGGATGGTGAAATCGGAAAGTATCCCATGACATGATAATTAATTTGATGTGCGGCATAGGCAGCCATCTCATTCCCTGATTCATACACGATGCGCTGTTCAACTTTGGCTACCCCAAATTCCTGCTTGATATCAATGGCCATGCGTGTAGTTCCACCCTTCTCCCATAAATACTCTCTAAGAGTTTATAGCTAGATTGAATCGATGCGGCATGCGATTTAGATCAGCATAACCATCTTCTTCACGCTCACTAGAGAGCGCATCGGTTGGACAAGCTTGTACACATTTAAGGCAACCTTTACAATATTGATAGTCTATGCCTTGCAGGAACATTTGGGGACGCCCTTTTTTGTCAGGGAGCTCATCCCATACAAAACAAAAGTCAGGACACACATTATCGCATGAAGCGCAGTGAATACAGGAATCTTCATGAAAATGCGGCATCATCCCAGCACGGGAAATACTTAAATCTTTGAGTATACTATTACCTGGGTTCGTAACGACTCCCCCGATAGGCTGTGTAGCAAAGCCTAGAACTGGTGTATCATACCGTACAAAATCTGGCATGGATTCCCCATCTGGAAGCGCATATGTTTGGAAAACGACCTCGTTGTATCCACGATCGAATGTACGTAATGCTGGTGCAACTGCAAGTGGGTATTTCTTTTCTAATGACTTTCTAATAACACCTCGCATGACATCTGGATCCAGAAAATCACACAATCGGAACATGGCACCCAACATGGCCATATTTACACGATTCTTTTCCTCAAGCGAAATACCAATTGCGTCAATGACAGCAATCGTGCCTCCCCTGAGCTTCATCTTCTCTTTTAATTCATCAGGCGTTTTCGTTGAATTTACTAATACGGTACTATCCTCATAGATGCCACTGATAACGTTTACAGTTTTAGAAAGTGACTCATGAAAAACACCTACAACATGCGGTCGTTCAACGGGCGATGTATCCCGAATCTTCGTATCCATGTCACAAAATCGAATATGTGCTTTTACTGCTGATCCTTTCTTCTCAGACCCATAGGATGAGAAACTGACACCGTTCAAACCAACGCCAACGACTCCTGCTTCAGCCAGCATTTTACCTGCCAGATTCGCTCCTAGACCGCCGATGGATTCCAGTCTTATCTCGAAAAATCCGAGATCGTTCAATTTAGGTAAAGTTACCATGCTTGGTCTCCTTTCAAAAATGAACTGCATATAGAGTGAATAGTGTGAATAATAAATCTACTATTATTGTAACAAGAAATGGCTGGTAATCAACCTTTTTTTAAACCAGCCATTTAGAGCAGATAATCTATGATCAAACCGCACTTTCCCAAATAAAAACTTAACGATTCCCGGTCCACTTCGATGTCATTCTCCCATGCCTCGCAATCTTCACAAACGTCTACATAATCGTCTTCAATCGGATTAAACACAACACCGCACACCTGTGAGCACAACCGCATTCACATCTCTCCTCGGCTTCAAATCCCTCAAAATTGTAAACGTTTGCAATCTATGTTTTCTTTATTATACAGCGGTTTATACAGCATTGACTATAAGTCTTTATGAAATCTTTAGCATTCCAAATAGAGTATTTCTCTTGATTCAAACCGCATTTATGAGATAATGTAGAAATAATTCCCAGATTGTCGAAATATGGAAAGGATGCATAGGATTGCTTCATTTCATTATTGCCAATGAATTACAAAACCTTTTCTACATCATGAGCGCTGCTCTGCTCCACCTTATTCTCGCTCCTCTTTTCATACATAAAGAAAAGCATTTGAATCTCTTATTCTCTTTAATTCTAGGAAGCTTCATCCTTCTTTATTGGAACTTTGCGGATATTGACCCCTTAATCTACTCCTTACAATTAGTTCCTGTCTGCTTGCTTTTTGTGACATTAGGCGTTGGCATAGCTCCTTCAATTATGACATGGATCATATTTAATATCGGTTGTATGTTCGTCTTAAACTATTATTGGGAGCCAGCGCTACTAAGCAGTACATTCTTACTGATGCTTGGAATTTTAGTCCGAAATCGCGTAGCTAATGCCGATTTGATAGTGAAACTCATGTATGCAACCGGAATCCTCATCATATATGAACTACTATATGCACCACTTGCTCCTTATGTCTTAGCTCCATTTTCCTTATACACTGGCTTTGTTTTAGCCCTCGCATTTATCTCACTATGGATTATGATTTCATTACTTTTTTATATTAACAAATATGAAATACAGAGAAGGCATATCACTCATCTTGAAAAAAATCGCATGCTTGCCGAGTTATCGGCTACAGTTTCACATGAAATCAGAAATCCTCTAACATCAACACGTGGATTTCTGCAATTATTAGCACGATCGGATATTACTCCTCTGGATCGTAGGCGTTATGTTGACCATGCTTTATCAGGAGTAGACCAAGCCATCACTTTATTGACAGATTTCCTTAACTATGCGAAGCCCTCCGTTGACATGAAAGAACAGCTTGATATTAAAGAAGAACTGGAACATACCATACGATTTATTACCCCCTATGCGCTTGATTTTCAAATTACAATTGATATTTCACATGAATGTGAAACACCTCTTTATATTCTTGGAGAGTCTCAAAAGCTTCGCCAATGTTTACTTAATCTTATTAAGAATGCCATTGAATCCATGCCAAATGGCGGAAAGCTGTCGTTACGTACTTGCAAACATCCTAGTGCTGTTCAGATCACGATCACAGACACGGGTGTTGGTATGTCCAGCAAGCAGTTGAACTCCTTGGGCAAGCCTTTCTACACGACCAAACAACACGGTACTGGACTTGGGCTTGTCGTAGTCATGAGTCTAATCAAGAAAATGAATGGCAAAATTTCATTCACTAGCAGCCTCAATTGCGGAACACAATGTTCTATTATTTTTCAACAATACTGAACAAAACCAAAAAGCAAGCTAGACAAGAGGCTCACTCTTATCTAGCTTGCTTTTATTGTGTTGTATGGTACTTACTTAATCAATCCATGTTGAGCCACGATATGTGCAAGCAACCGACTACAACTTTCCTCAACCATTTCGTATACTTCTTGAAATTTCCCCGTATAGTAGGGATCAGGCACTTCAGTAATTGTTTGATTACTTGCGAAGTCCAATAATTTATGTATGGAGGCACGCTTCTCATCCCCCGCATATTCTGGAGCAAATGCAGCTAAGTTCACGACATTACTGTCATCCATAGCGATAATATACGTAAATTGATAGAAATCATCTGGGCGGACCTGCCTAGCTTTTAAGCCCTCATATGCAATCTGATACTGGTCAAGAATATCACGTGTTCCTTGATGTGGAGGATGACCGATATGCCAATCCCCAGTACCAGCTGAATCAATTGAAATGACATCCTCAAGGCCAGCTTGCTTCACTTGGTGACGAAACACCGCTTCCGCCATAGGTGATCGGCAAATATTGCCCAAACAAACGAATAGGACCTTAATCATATTTGACCAAAAACAAGCATTTTTTCATTCAACGTGAGTGGTCTAGCTGGAATGTCCAAAACGATCCGACCTTCCGATACTCCCCAAATACGTGTGGCGAACCGCTCGGCGAGTTCGACCTTATGAAGCGTGGCGATCACGCTCATGTTCCGTTCTTTGCATAACGATTTCAAATCCTGTAGGATGTATTCCGTTGATTTAGGATCAAGACCAGATACAGGTTCATCGGCTACAAGAACTTTAGGCCCAAGAATCAAGGCTTTCGCAATGGCGACACGTTGCTGCTCTCCACCGCTAAGCTGACCAACTTTCTTTTCTCCTTTATCCAGCAGACCAACTTTCTCCAAGAAGTCCATGCTATCGATTTTCTCATTTCTCGACGATAAGCCTGTAACCATCCGAAGTGGAGCCTGATATACCCTACCCATCAACACATTTTTGACAGCGCTTTTATTCCGATTTAGAAAAGGCTTCTCCTCCAAGTAAGCGAAATCCTTACCCAATTTGAATCGATCCCACGGACCTGGCTTCGTTATATCAATTGAGTTATATATGAGCTGACCGCTTGTCCATTTCTCTTGATGACTTATACAACGAAGCAGCGTTGTTTTCCCACTACCACTGCTGCCGATTACCGCGATAAACTCTCCGGCATCGACTTGAAAGCTAATTTGCGATAGGACTTGATTATCCGGAGGGAATACTTTACTCAAATTTCGAACTGTCAGCATGACAACTCTCCTTCACGTAAGCCTAGTAGTCATTGATAAGAAATAATAAATCGCCACTCAACTCAGGCCATTGAACTGCTCGTTGAGGGCGATTCCTTTCTCATTTACATGTCAAAATTAATCACATGAAGTCGGTGCTTCTGCCGCGCCTGCTTCAACATTAATTTTATCCGAAATCGTGTCTCTAACTACGGACATAACAAGTTGAAGCAAATAGTTGATATCTTCTTGTGTTTGCTTGAACTCATTAACGATAGGAATGCCATCTAATTCATCTTGCAGAACTTCGATTTCATTCTCGATTTTTTCCACCATTTTCTTATTTTGGAACGTTTCAAAAGCAACAATCTCTTTTTGCTTCTTCTTAATCGCACTAATCAAACCTTGAATATCAGGATTCGTTGCAATTTGCTTTTCAGCTTTTTGATAGAACTGAACTTCATTGGAAGTAGTAAGCAACGCAGCTAGTTCCTTCGCTTTCGCCAGAATATCTTCGCGGACGATCATTTCTGTATTCGTAAATTCCTCTACTTGAAATGCATGAGGCTGGTTATCATCATGTGCATGATCACATTGGGACATTTCTTAACACGCTCCTATTTATCCTGTTCGTAATTTTATACAGACATCTGAAGAGACTTATGTACAATTTCGCCCTTCAAAATCCAAGTTTGTGCATGAGTAACTTTGACATGAACCATTTGACCGATCAAGGATGGGTTTCCTGTGAAGTGGATTAGTTTATTTGTCCGCGTGCGGCCAGCGAGCACATCTGTATTGTTCTTGCTCTCGCCTTCTACTAAGACTTCGACAGTTTGATCTAGCAAACGTTCATTGCTGTCTTTACTCAACTTATTCACTAGCTCATTCAGCCTATATAAACGCTGTTTCTTCACTTCCATTGGAACATTATCTTCCATCTCAGCTGCAGGCGTACCTACTCTCGGTGAATAGATGAACGTAAATGCAAAATCAAAGCCTACTTCCTCGTACAGCGTCATCGTATCCTCGAATTGCTCATCCGTCTCGCCGGGAAAACCAACGATGATATCTGTCGTTAATACGACATCAGGCATGGTAGCCTTGATTTTACCTGCAAGCTGCAAATAATGATCTCTCGAGTACTTTCGACTCATTCGTTTTAGGACATCTGTATTACCAGCTTGCACAGGTAAGTGGATGTGCTCAACGAGATTGCCACGCTTCCCTAATACCTCAATCAAACGATCATCGAAATCTCGCGGATGTGAGGTTGTAAAACGAATACGAGGAACATCAATCTTACGAATATCGTCCATCAGATCAGCGAAAGTGTACGTTATATCTTCAAAGTCTTTGCCATAGGCATTGACATTCTGTCCAAGTAGCGTAATTTCCTGAAAGCCTTGACGAGCCAAATCTCTGACTTCTGCCAGGACATCCTGCGGTCTACGGCTTCGTTCTTTACCACGTGTATATGGAACAATACAATAAGTACAGAACTTATCACAGCCGTACATAATATTAACCCAAGCACGGATACCTT
This sequence comes from Paenibacillus sp. LjRoot56, assembly GCF_964253335.1. Lineage (NCBI taxonomy): Bacteria > Bacillati > Bacillota > Bacilli > Caryophanales > Paenibacillaceae > Paenibacillus > Paenibacillus sp. LjRoot56. The sequence goes on along the minus strand of NZ_CAXURV020000002.1, from coordinate 1,376,331 downwards.
CCCGTTTTTTGGGGAGATTTTCTACGATATCGCCTTCCTTTGACCATACCTCCACAACCATTTCTTTGTTGAAAAAGGCATCTTTCAATAGGCTTGGCAAGCGATGAATATTATGTGTGCCGAAAATCATATCGACAAAGGCATGTTTCTGCATAATGCGATGAACCACGGACTCCTCTTGCGACATACAACCACATACTCCAAGAATAAGCCCTGGCTTCTGCGCTTTCAACGTCTTCAAATGACCAAGTTCACCGAACACTTTGTCTTCAGCATTCTCACGAATCGCACACGTATTTAAGAGAATTACATCTGCGATCTGCTTGTCATCCGTAGCTGTATAACCCATCTGCTCGAAAAGACCTCTCATGACTTCGGTATCATGTTCATTCATCTGACATCCATAGGTCGTGATTAAATAATATTTGTCCTTACCAAACTCCTGCATATCTTCTGGAATCGCAAAATCGTAGTGAACCTGAATGTCTTCTTTACCACGTTGCTTCTCATCCTTGTAGTTCGGCGCAGAATTAATTTGGATGTTTCTACCTTTAATTCGATACGTCGTTTTGCCCTCTTCTTGGCTTAACACTTTCGCATCCGAGAAGTCAAAGTATTTGGAGTAGTCCTTAACCTTGTCGGATTTTAAGTCCGATGTATTTTGGTTCTCCTTTGACATGGTGAATTCACTTCCCTTTATCTATAAATATAGCTCTAACTTGTATTAACCCAATATCAAATTATAGCACAAAAGATACCTGTATATCCATATTGGCTTCCGTTTCAGATTCATGAGAAAAACCTTCTCCAAAGAGAAGGCACTTAAATCACATTTAACCAAATGTATATTGCTGCTTAATGATACCAGTCATCTCCTGAGCAGGTAATGGGCGGCTAAATAAGTACCCTTGCGCTTCATTGCATTCTTTTAGTAGTAAAAATTGAAGCTGTTCCTTCGTTTCTACCCCTTCTGCGATTACCTTTAGATCCAAATTATGTGCCATTGAAATGATCGTATGTACGAGTGCAGCATCTTTCGCATCCTCAAACATATTTCGAGTAAACGATTGGTCAATCTTCAAACTATCAATAGGGAACAACTTTAAATAATTCAAAGATGAATATCCCGTTCCAAAATCGTCAATCGATAAAAAGATACCCATAGCCTTTAATTTATGCATAGTCTCAATGGCGTACTTGGAATCTTGGATAATACTTTCCGTTAGCTCCAGTTCTAGATACTGGTGATCTAGTCCGGACTCATCTAAAGCCTTACTTACCATATCGATTAGATTACTTTGTTTAAATTGCCTAGAAGATATATTTACAGCTATACGAAATGGTGCATAGCCTTGCATCTGCCATTCTTTATTTTGGCGACAAGCCTCATTTAGCACCCATTCGCCAATTGGAATGATTAATCCGGTTTCTTCTGCTAGTGGTATGAAATCCGCAGGTGATATCGGCCCCCAATCCGGGTGGTGCCAACGAATCAATGCCTCTGCACCAGTAATTTTCCCCGTATTCACATCAATCTGCGGTTGATAAAAAACCTTAAATTCATTTCGCTCTAAGGCTTTGCGCAGCCCAATTTCCATTTGCATTTTTTTGGTGACCGCTTCATTCATCTCTGGTGTATAAAATTGAAAATTATTTTTACCTTGTTCTTTCACACGATACATCGCGGTATCTGCATTTTTAATTAACGTCTCAATATCCCCTCCATCAGATGGATAGAGACTAATACCAATGGAAGGTGTAACGAATAACTCGTGTTCAAGGATGGTAAAGGATTGTGAGAAAATACGAACAATTTTATTCGCATTTTTGATCATCTCATCAGCAGTTGTATGTGCCCAAAGAATAATAAATTCATCGCCACCTTGCCGAGAAACCGTATCTCCTTTACCGATGCAAGCTTCGAATCGCTTCGCAACCTCAATCAATAATTTATCTCCCATTGCATGGCCAAGTGTGTCATTAATAAATTTAAATCGATCCAAATCAATAAACATGATCCCCATGCTTTGTTGATTTTCATACGCTTGGTCTAAAGCTAGATCGAGACGATCATTTAATAAAAGCCGATTCGGCAGACCCGTTAAAGGATCACGATACACCATCTGATTAATCTTTTCTTCTGCTCTTTTTCTTTCAGAGATATCTCGAATTATGCAGCTAAAGTATGTATTGCCTTCTTCTTTCCACACTGCAAGTGAAAGTTCAATTGGAAACTCCGTTTGATCTTTTCGTAACCCTATTAATTCGTAAGTCAATCCAAGCTCATCCACTTCACCAGTGGCAGTCGCAAGGAATCTCTCCAATCGCTCTTTATGCGATGCAAAGAACCGTTCTGGGAAAATACGATGTAACCTTTCTCCAATAAGCTCTTGTTCTTCATAGCCAAAAATGAGCTGTGCACCCTTATTCCAAGAGATAATTGTCCGATTATGATCAGCCAAGATAATCGCATCATGGGCTGATTCTACAACGGAACGGAATCTTTTCTCCGACATCATAATCTGTGATTCAAATCGTCTATCGATGAATGTACTGATGAACGCTAGTCCTAGAATGAATAAAATGCCAAAACCTATTAAATAAGCCAGCAATTTCGTATCGAACGTAAGGTCTGAAGCGATGTGTGAATGATCATGCTTGAAGGTTGCTGCTGCCATTCCTGTATAGTGCATACCACTAATTGCTATGCCCATGACCAACGAACTAACTAACTTTCGCAACATAATACGTGGTGAGCTCGCATTCTGTTTTACAGAGAATAACAACAGAAGTGCTACTAATGAGACAACATAAGCAATGATAGCAGAAAGAGCCCATAAAAAGGGATTATATTCAATCGTTGCTCCCATCACCATGGCTTCCATGCCAATGTAGTGCATGGATACGACTCCTGTCGCAATAAAAGTAGCACCAATAAACACATGTGGTTTACGCATCACGGGTCTACTGATGATATATAAGGCTAACCATGATGCAAGCAACGCTGGAACGATTGAATAAATCACAGTAGATAATTGGTATGTGACAGATATAGATAAATGGAAAGCTAGCATCGCAACGAAATGCATCGACCAAATACCCATTCCCATTGCAAAAGCACCGCCTGCCAACCAGGCTTGCCTCGCTGAACTTTTGGCCTTATGAATTCGAATTCCCAGGTCCAATGCAGCAAATGATGCAATGATCGCAATGAGAATTGAAAAAATGACAAAGGGGATGTGATACGTACTTGAGATAGTTTCCAATGTGATGTCTCCTAACTTAAGGCAATGATAATGATATCTACAGGAGCCATTGAATCAAATCGATACGGCTAAGCAAATATATGTACTATGAATCTATTAAAAACCATTTTACCATGATTTACTTAGTGCCTCTATACGTTTACGTCGAAAATACTCAGAAAATGTAAAACTTACATCTCAACGTAATTTTCATGCAAAAAAAGCGCAAAAAGCATCCCTTACACGTCTTAGAAAGGATGCTTTTTGAATTTATTAACCTCATTAAGGATTAATGCTATTAATCATTATTATAATAAGAGCTCTGCTTTGTCACCCGTTTTCACGCCTGCTGCATTTCCTTCGTCTGTATCAATATGCATATCCAACGCAAATTGGTCTGACACTCGGGCAATCACATCTTCCAATATTAATGGCCTTTCTCCCCGCAGATGAACGCGTAGAAGTTGTTTATCTTGAATTCCCCATTGAGTGGCATCAGAAGTATGGAAGTGAATATGTCTTGCCGCTACAATGACGCCCTGCTCCAATGTAACTTCTCCTTTAGGGCCTATGACACGCACTCCAGGTGTTCCTTCAATATGTCCTGATTCGCGTACTGGCGGATGGATGCCAAGTGTGAAAGCATCTGTACGTGATACCTCGATTTGCGTTTGTGGTCGAATTGGACCGAGAATTCGGACTTTATCGAATTGTCCTTTCGGCCCTATTATAGCAACCGTTTCTTGTGCTGCGAATTGGCCTGGCTGCGATAAATCCTTGAAACTCGACAACTCATATCCCTCTCCGAAAAGTGCAACTAAATCGGTTTGTGAAAGATGTATATGTCTTGCTGAAACACCAATTGGAATCATGGGCATGGTAGGTACTCATCCTCTCTTTTGGATCATAATTGTCAGTATTACCGCTCAGCAAAAAAGGCATACGGAATATCACCGTATGCCTTCTTAGGAAATTGTTATTTAAACTCTGTAAGCAATTTGCTGAAGTCAGCCTCGGAAAGCTTAAGATCTTGTTTAGCAAGACCTTCTTTAGCAAAGCTTGGAATGGAATCTTCATAGCTCTTTTTATCTTTGTTTTGGTAGATGATACCTGTCAACATGGAGTTTGTTTCCATGATTTTGGTCATCGCCATCACACGGTTTGTGTAATCATAGTCTGGGATCTCATCCAAATCAACGATATTCTCTTTGAACCAGTCATATGTGTTTACTTTATTGAAAGTAACACAAGGGCTGAATACGTTGATCAAGGAGAAACCTTTGTGATTCAAACCAGCTTCAATAACAGCTGTTAACTGTTTCAAGTTGCTGGAGAATGACTGTGCTACGAAAGAAGCACCTGCAGCCATTGCAATTTCAAGTGGTGAAATTGCGGACTCAATTGTACCGGATGGTACACTTTTCGTTTTGAAACCTTCCGCACTACGTGGTGAAGCTTGACCTTTTGTCAAACCGTAGATTTGGTTGTCCATTACGATGTAAGTAACATCAATGTTACGACGAATAGCATGAACAGTGTGCCCCATACCAATTGCAAAGCCGTCTCCATCTCCACCAGAAGCAATAACTGTCAAATCACGGTTAGCCATTTTCACACCTTGTGCGATAGGCAGGGATCTTCCGTGAATACCGTGGAATCCGTATGCATTGATGTAACCCGAAATACGTCCGGAACATCCGATACCTGAAACGATTGCTAAGTTTTCTGGCTCCAAACCAACGTTAGCTGAAGCACGCTGAATAGCCGCTTGTACGGAGAAATCTCCGCATCCAGGACACCAGTTAGGCTTTACATTGTTACGAAAGTCTTTTAATGTTGCCATGCTAAAGTCAACTCCTTACATTTTTGTTCGATTTCTGCTGGCAAGAACGGGTTACCGTTGTATTTAAGTACGTTTTTGATTTTATCTGCATGGCCAACATGCAATTTAATTTGATCAGCTAATTGACCTGTAGCGTTGTTTTCAACAACGATAACTTGTTTCGCTTTTTCAACAAGCGGGCGAAGTTGGTCAGCTGGGAACGGATGAATCAAACGTACTGTTGCGTGGTTAGTTTTGATACCTTCCAATTCAACACGACTTCTTGCTTCATCAATTGTTCCACCAGTGGAACCCATTCCGATAATAAGAAGGTCTGGATTCTCGTGAGGAGCATCAAATTTGATAGCATCTGTCACTTGAATATGTTTCAACTTCTCAAGACGCTTATCCATCATACGTTGACGATTTTCTGTGCTTTCGGAAGGACGACCTGTTTGGTCATGCTCTACTCCTGTAACATGGTGAATACCATGCTTCACACCAGGGATTACACGAGGAGAAACACCTTTCTCCGTGAACTCATAACGTTTGAACAACTGATTAGGCTCTTGTTCAGGTGCTTCAGTTACTAGTGCGCCGCGGTCAATAACAATGCGGTTGTAATCAAGCATTTCTGCGGATTGTTTACCTAAGGAAAGTTGAAGATCCGTCATAAGAATAACAGGCACTTGATACTGCTCGGCAAGGTTGAAAGCTTCAATTGTATCGTAGAAGCACTCTTCAATCGTACTTGGAGAAAGAACGATTTTTGGAATTTCACCGTGCGTTCCGTAAACCATTGCGTTTAAATCAGATTGCTCTTGTTTAGTAGGAAGTCCTGTACTTGGACCACCACGTTGCGTATCAACGATTACTACTGGAGTTTCTGTCATACCTGCAAGACCAATTGCTTCCATCATTAGGGACAAACCAGGACCTGCTGAAGCTGTAAGCGCACGAGCACCTGCGTAGTTAGCGCCGATAGCCATTGTACATGCTGCAATTTCATCTTCCGTTTGAATAACTGTCCCACCTAATTTAGGTAGTACTTTTTGCAAATACTCCATAACTTCGGATGCTGGCGTAATTGGATAAGCCGGCATGAAGCGGCAACCTGCAGCAACTGCTCCAAGAGCGATTGCATCATTACCGATCATGAACAATTTTTGTTGTCCGTCAGCAGGCTCAAGTTGGAAGTCAGCGATAGGTCCGCCAGCTAGTTCAAGTACAGATTCTGCACCTTTGCGAACAGCTTCAATATTCTTCTCAACGACAGCCGCACCTTTACGGCCAAATTCTTCTTCAACAGCTTTATTAAACACGTCAATCGGCAAGCCAAGTAGAGCCCATGAAGCGCCTGACGCGGCCATGTTCTTAAATAGGGAAGTTCCTAATTCCTCTGCAATTGCAGTAATCGGTACTGGGAACAATCTAGCTTTAATTCCTTCAGGTAAAACAGGGTTAAATTTAGCGTCCGCAACGATTACTCCATTGTCACGAAGTTCGTGTGCGTTGAAATCGATACTTTCTTGGTCGAAAGCAACAAGAATATCCAAATCGTCTGAAATTGCGCGAATCGGTTTGGTGCTGATGCGAATCTTGTTATTTGTATGTCCCCCCTTAATCCGTGAAGAGAAATGACGATACCCATACAAATAGTAACCGAGACGGTTCAATGCAGTAGAGAAAATGCGGTCTGTACTTTCGACCCCTTCACCCTGCTGACCTCCGATTTTCCAAGATAACTGACTAATCACCGTACGTCCACTCCTTTTGATTGTAGCTGCGTGAAGAAAATTTGATAAGCTGATTGTTTAGTAATTTAAGATGGTGCAATAAAAAATTTCTTTCACTTGTCATCCAAATTCTATGCCTTTACAGAGTAAATTGCAAGAGGTTTCACCGTTTCTAACAGATAGAGTTTTTAGATTGTATCCATATCAATATTAGATTGATTTCCACTTATTCATTGCGGAAGGTTCCGCAACATGAAATTTCGCCAGTTCCCGTACAAAAACGCCTCCACTTGCGACTCCGTATAGTTTTTACACAAAGCTTCTATAATATTTCCGTAATGACCAACATGTCTTAAATCTTTTACCCATTGTTCAATCCCATCAAAATCCGAACCAAAACCTATTTGGGACTCTCCGCCTAATGCACAGATATGATCAATATGTTTCAGAATCGCTGAAATCTCTACTGGCGTTTTCAAGTTCTCCAGAAAGTAAGGAACAAAGGTAATCCCCATTATACCTTTACATTGTATGATAGCTTTAATTTGATCGTCTGATAAATTTCTTGGATGAGGACATAACTGATAAGCGTTTGAGTGTGAGGCGATAAACGGTTTTTGGTAAACCTCCACAAGCTCCCAGAAGCCCGCAACGGAAAGATGGGACACATCGACTATTATACCCATAGTTTCTATTTCTTTTAACATGAGCTTCCCTTTTTTTGTAAATCCGCCTTTTCTCTGTTCCATGACGCCATCCGCCGCCCAATTTGCGTAATTCCACGTGAGTCCTGCACAACGAACACCTAAGTAATCGAGAATTCGCAAGTTGATTAGATTACCAGCAAGCGCATCCATACCTTCTAATGTCAAAATAGCACCAATCTCCTGTGTTTGCTCCACGTCTAACCAATCCGAAGCAGTACGAATAAATTTCATTTGCGGATGGCTAATAATCTTTCGATGAAAAATATCAACCATTTGCAAAACATACTCAAAGCTAGGGTTAGGGATGGATTCCGGAAGATAGATCGCAAAACATTGTACTTTAACACCTGCCTGCTGCAGCTTTGGAATGCTTACATCCAATTCTAATACATCTTGGTTAAATTCCAGTTTACCGTTCTGATATAGCTTCGTTAATGCGTCACAATGTCCATCTACAATTTTCATTATAACCCGCCTCCTGACATCGCACTTTATGCCCAAACAGCACAAAAACCTCTATACAGAGGTTTCATAGGTACTGTGATAACATTTCGATTTAACTGGCTGTCAGTCATGAAAGTCAACACTTATGCAGTTGCCTTACCGTCTACCGAGGCTCGACAATCAATTTAATAGCTGTCCGGTCCTCCCCATCAATAACGATATCCGTGAAGGCTGGTACACATATTAAGTCGACTCCACTAGGCGCCACAAACCCTCTTGCGATAGCTACTGCTTTGATGGCTTGGTTCAATGCGCCTGCACCTATCGCTTGAAGCTCAGCGGCTCCACGCTCACGCAATACGCCTGCCAATGCACCTGCTACGGAGTTTGGATTGGATTTTGCTGAAACTTTTAACACATCCATGAATAGTACCTCCTCGGAAATGATGGATAGCTTCCAATACCCATCATATTCACGAGGTACACGAAACATGCTACCTCATCCCATTTATACGGTTACCACTAATATTTTCACTACTAATCCATAAATACTTGATCTTCATCATATCTAATCAAGTTAATCCCTTTAGATAAACCTGTTTGATCGTTTAATTCAATAACAACGGCATGGAAATGCCATTTACCTTCATCTGTAATGAAACGAACGGGAAGCTGCGTCTTAAACTTCTGAAGCACTGCGTTACGTTCTACCCCTAGAATGCCATCACGAGGCCCTACCATCCCTACATCCGTCACATATGCGGTACCTTGAGGCAATACTCGATTATCATTTGTTTGAACGTGTGTATGGGTTCCTACGACCGCAGACACCTTACCGTCCAAATGCCAACCCATTGCAATTTTCTCCGAAGTCGCTTCCGCGTGGAAATCGACAAAAACAAATTTGTGCTTTTTATTATCGGTTTCCAATATTTCATCCACTTTACGGAATGGACAATCAATTGGTGGCAAGAATGTTCGTCCTTGTAGATTAATAATAAGAAGTTCTTGGTCCTTTACTTTGATGACTGTATGACCTTTACCAGGTGTACCTGGCGGGAAGTTTGCCGGACGAACCATTTTATCGTCACGATCAATAAAGTCAAAGATTTCTTTCTGATCCCACGTGTGGTTTCCCATTGTAATGGCTTGAATACCCATTTCATATATTTCTTTGGCAATTGCTTGCGTAATTCCTTTACCCGCGGCCGCATTCTCTCCGTTGGCAATGAAGACTGCATGTGGATGCAATTGTTTAAGTCTTGGCATGATATTTTTCAATGCTTTTCTTCCTACAGAACCTACGATGTCACCAATAAACACAATTTTCATAACGTAAAACGAGCTCCTTTATATGACCCAATTCCATTCGGCCTTGAAAATAAGGAAAAGTGGCTATAATAGCCACTTTTCGCATTTGATTCTTATTTAGCGTATTCAACTGCTCTAGTTTCACGAATGACCGTAACCTTAATATGTCCTGGATAATCGAGTTCACCCTCGATTTTCTTCGTAATATCACGGGCTAAACGGAACGCTTCAGTGTCATCCACTTTCTCTGGCTGCACCATGACACGTACTTCACGACCCGCTTGAATGGCGTATGATTTCTCAACACCTTCAAATGATTCTGAAATCTCTTCCAGCTTCTCAAGACGTTTAATATACGTTTCTAGCGTTTCTCTTCGAGCACCTGGTCTCGCCGCTGACAATGCGTCCGCAGCACCGACTAACATGGCAATTACTGAAGTTGCTTCCACATCACCGTGATGTGAAGCAATACTATTAATTACAATTGGATGCTCTTTGTATTTCTTGCCTATCTCAACACCGATTTCGACGTGAGACCCTTCCACTTCATGGTCTAACGCTTTACCAATGTCATGAAGCAGCCCGGCACGTTTCGCCAAAGTTACGTCTACCCCGAGCTCTCCGGCCATTAAACCAGCCAGATACGCTACTTCCATGGAATGTTTCAACACGTTTTGTCCGTAACTTGTTCTGAACTTTAGGCGCCCCAAAATTTTGATCAAGTCAGGATGCAAACCATGTACCCCAACTTCAAACGTCGCTTGCTCCCCATATTCGCGGATACGTTCGTCCACTTCTTTGCGAGACTTCTCAACCATCTCTTCGATACGTGCGGGATGAATACGTCCATCCGCCACAAGTTTCTCAAGTGATGTGCGAGCAATTTCACGACGGATTGGGTCAAAACCAGATAAGATTACTGCTTCAGGCGTATCATCAATAATAAGGTCAATTCCGGTCAAAGTTTCCAAAGCTCGGATATTTCTACCTTCACGACCGATAATGCGACCCTTCATTTCTTCATTAGGCAACGAGACAACGGATACCGTGGTTTCCGCTACGTGATCTGCCGCACAACGCTGAATAGCAAGTGTGATGATCTCACGTGCTTTCTTATCGCCTTCTTCTTTGGCTTGTTGTTCAATCTCTTTGATTAGCTGAGCAGTTTCATGGCGAACTTCTTGCTCTACATTAGTAAGAATGATGCTCTTAGCTTCTTCCATTGTAAGACCAGAAATTCGTTCCAATTCGGAAACTTGGCTTTTATAGAGCTGATCAATTTGTGTTTGTGTATCCTCGATTCGCTTCTCTTTGTTGGCAACTAGCTCTTCTTTACGCTCGAGAGACTCTAATTTTTTATCCAGCGATTCCTCTTTTTGCAACAGTCGTCTTTCTTGTCGTTGAATTTCATTCCGACGTTCACGAATGTCTTTTTCAGCTTCGGATCGTAGTTTGTGAACTTCGTCCTTTGCTTCCAGAACCGTTTCTTTTTTCAGTGCTTCTGCTTCCTTTTTGGCAGATTCTTTTATCTGCTCAGCGGCTGTTTCAGCACTGGAAATTTTCGCTTCTGCAAGAGATTTACGGATAAAATAACCAATCCCTAAGCATGCAGCTCCAACAACGAGAATGATCGCGATCCAGATGGCAGTCATCATCTTGTTCACCTCCTCGTTGGTTTCTCCAAGGTGTTAGCCTGGGGTACCTTCGGTTTTTTAATCCGATTCAATTGTTTGACTAGTCATACATACCCTTAAAATGTAAGAGTATGGCTTTTAAATGAATGCGCACAGTGCGTTAGGGCACTATAGTGCTAATAATCCATAATCAACAGTGTAAAAATTGGCGGTTTTTACATCTGTCTTCTCAAAATCAATGAAATTAGTATGATTTTGAATACATTATGAAAATATACACTGTTATTTTATCTTTTGTCGAAGAAGCTTGTCAAGCGAATGTCCAAGAGTTGATTATTTAGACCCAAAACTCAAATGCAAATAGTTAATGCCATTAAGTTTATTGCAATTAATTAATGTAGTTAATTATCTTCGAATCCATCCTCCATAAATTCCAATTCTTCCTCATCCGTTTCATTGCTTATGAGCCCCAATACCTTAGTAACAATAGCACCCGTGTAACCTCTTCGCATTAGAAATGCCGCAGTTTTACGCTTTCTATCCATTAGTTTTCCTGAGGTTTGCTTCCATTTCGTTCTCGCTATTTTCAGTGCCCCGACGTACTCATCTTCTGGATTAATTGACTCCATGGTACTTTTAACCACATCTTGATGAATCCCTTTTTGTTGGAGTTCTTGTCGAATCAGATTACGTCCCTTGCGTTGAGAAATCACCCGGTTGTCCGTCCACATTTTAGCGAATTCTTCATCATTGATGTATTTATTTTCAATAAGCTTGTCACTCGCCCAATCAATAATAGGCGCTTCAAAACCTTTTTCTTTCAATTTACGCTTCACCTCTGAGAGCGAATGCGGACGTCTTCCTACCATATGGAGCGCCTTTACATAGGCCATATTTCGCTCTTCATCTAAAATGATAGCTTCAATCGCTTGCTGATAAAGGGATTCTCCTTTGTTTAAACGGTGCTTGATCAGAATATCTTCATGCACAGAAAAAGCGTATTCCTCATTCAGATAAATGTTATAGCGATGTCTTCCTTGTTTTTGTTTTTCCACTTTGGTTATTACTTGTAATTCTTCCTCTTCGTGATTCATCTCAATAATCCCCCAAATGAAGAAAAAACACCCCAACACAAGGTTAAGGTGCTTCATCCATCCTATTTTTCAAACCTATTCAAAAGCTGTTTCCAGCTCGTCTTCTTCTTCATCCGTGTTCGGACCAACAACTTTAATCAAGTTACTATTCTCTCTAATTCTTAGCTCAATCGTTTCTGAGATCGCTTTATTATCTTTCAAGAATTGCTTCGCATTCTCACGTCCTTGGCCAAGACGCTCACCTTCATACGAATACCACGCACCGCTTTTATTCACGATATCCAGCTCAGTTCCGATATCAATAATGCTACCTTCGCGTGAGATACCTTCACCGTACATAATATCGACTTCAGCTTGTTTAAATGGAGGTGCTACTTTGTTCTTAACGACCTTAATTCTCGTACGGTTACCAACCATGTCATTGCCTTGCTTGATAGTTTCAATACGACGAACATCCAATCGAACGGAAGAGTAGAACTTCAGTGCACGTCCACCCGGAGTTGTCTCTGGATTTCCGAACATAACGCCAACCTTTTCACGCAATTGGTTGATAAAGATAGCGATGACTTTAGATTTATTGATTGCACCAGACAGCTTACGAAGCGCTTGTGACATCAATCGCGCTTGAAGACCTACGTGAGAATCTCCCATATCGCCTTCAATTTCTGCTTTCGGTACTAGTGCTGCAACGGAGTCGATAACAATAATATCTACCGCACCACTACGAACAAGTGCTTCCGCGATCTCAAGTGCTTGCTCACCTGTATCTGGTTGGGAAAGCAATAGCTCATCTATATTAATACCAAGCTTGCTTGCATAGGAAGGATCTAACGCATGCTCCGCATCGATAAAGGCAGCTTGTCCACCTACTCTTTGAACTTCAGCAATCGCATGTAAAGCTACAGTTGTTTTACCTGATGACTCTGGTCCGTAAACTTCAATAATTCTTCCGCGTGGGAATCCACCTATTCCAAGTGCGATATCCAGAGCAAGTGCGCCCGAAGAAATCGTTTCAACTTGCATATGCGTAGATTCTCCAAGTTTCATAATGGAGCCTTTTCCGAACTGTTTCTCAATTTGACGTAATGCATTATCTAGCGCGGCACGACGATCTGACAAAACGACCACTTCCTTCTATCATTATAGGTATATGATAACTTGTTTTGGCATGTTTGCCAAGCATTTTTTCGAACATACATTCGTTTTTTTTGCGAACAAACAAAAAACCGTAACAAAGTTATCGCTTTGCTACGGTTCTTCCGTTAACTAACTCTGATTATAGAGGATTTCTAGTTTTCTTTCAACTGTTTCCACAATTGATAGATTGCACGCTTAGCAGCCCTTAATTTAATTGACTCCCTGTTGCCAGATAGTTGGAGAGTAAATACTTCCGTCTTCTCATTCTTTTGTGCTAATCCCACATAGACAAGCCCTACAGGCTTCCCTTCAGACGGACTTGGACCTGCCACACCGGTCACGGAGATGCCAAAGTCACTACCAGTCCTAACTAGCAACTGTTCGGCTAAAATGAGAGCTGTTTCGCTGCTAACAGCACCAGGAGCACCTTCCCCCTCCAAAATATCCATTGGCACATCGAGCAGCTTATTTTTTAACTTGTTTGAGTAAACGATAATACCACCTAAGAAAGATTCTGAGCTACCTGGCACTGTCGTTATTAAATCACTAAGTAAACCTCCTGTGCAGCTCTCAGCGACTGATAGCGTCTTCTTGCTAGCCGCCAGCAATTGCAAGACAATCGCTTCAATAGGGACGTCCTGATCCGCATAAAGATACTCACCAAGTCGCTTCTTAATTTCAGCTTCCGTAGCTTTCAGCTTTAACTCGCCTTCTACTTCCGCATGGGCACGCGTTGTCAATCGTATTGTTACTTCACCTTCTTTGGCGTAAGGGGCAATTGTCGGGTCGGTCTGTGATTGAATCAAATCCAACAACAGATACTCCAAATTGGACTCTCCTATGCCTGCAAACTTTAGCATCTTCGAATACAGCGGAACTTCAACTGTCATTCGTGACTGAAGCCACGGCACTGCATATTTTGTAAACATCGGCTTCATTTCTTTAGGAGGTCCTGGTAAAAGCACGAAATGTGTCCCCTCGAAAGTGAGCGCATTTCCCACAGCCAATCCAGTCTCGTTATGTAAGGGATCGCTTCCTTCTAGCATAAGGGCTTGACGACGATTGCTTTCCACCATATGAATCCCTCTAGAAACAAACATCTCAGAAATAGCCTCCATAGAAGGCTCGTGAAGCACCAGATTACGTCCCGTCAGTGTAGCTAACACATCCTTAGTCAGATCATCCTGTGTTGGCCCTAATCCTCCTGTACAAATCACGACATCAGCTCGAGATGCAGCTAAACGAAAACTGTCCAACAAGCGCTGTTCATTATCCCCAACAACCGTTTGAAAGTACATATCAATCCCTAGTGCTGCACATTCTCTAGAAATAAACTGCGCATTGGTATTCACGATTTGACCAAGCAGCAATTCTGTTCCTATCGCAATGATTTCTGCTTTCATGTACGAAACCTCCTTAAAATGAGAAAACCTCTAACGTGATCGCTCGTTATTGATCGACCGCGTTTAGAGGTAAGTTTAATGGAACTATGACTTTTCCGAAAAGTCTATGACGTGTTTATTTTTAACGAAATATTCCACACCTGAATAAACGGTAATAATTGCTGCAGCCCAACTAGCTATAACATCAAAGGGAAAATCTAGAAACGTAAATGGAAAATTATTAATCAGCAGTGCAATGATGGCTGTAATTTGAGCCGCGGTCTTCGCTTTACCCCATTTACTGGCCGCCATGACCGTACCCTCTAAGAGGGCAATTTGACGAAGTCCAGTCACAGCCCATTCTCTGCTAATAATGACAATAACGATCCAAGCATCAACTTTATCCATTTCTACTAGTGAAACAAGTACAGCGGTAACAAGCAGCTTGTCTGCCAATGGATCCAATAGCTTGCCCAGATTCGTAACAAGATTACGTTTCCTAGCAATGTAACCATCTAAGCTATCTGTACTCGCAGCAATAATAAAAATTAAAGCAGCAATAATTTGATTATACGTTATGCTAAACTCCTCTATCCGTATTTGAGGAAATTTTACCTTAATCAACAAAAAGAACATGATGATGGGTACTAATAAAATTCTCGCTACGGTGATGCGGTTAGCTAAGTTCATGCAATTACCTCCCCGGATAAGTCAAACTCATAGGAGTGGGTAACACGAACTTTCGCAAGTTCTCCAATGTTCAATTTCGCATTCGAAACGAATACTTCACCATCAATTTCAGGTGCATCGAACTGGGAGCGTCCAATATAAACGTCGCTTCTGCCATCGTATCTTTCAATAAGCACGTCGATTTCTTGCCCAATACGTCGACCACCGCGAATATTCGAAATTTCACGTTGAATTTCCATAATAGCGTTAGCCCGGTATTCTTTTACATCATCAGGCACTTGATCCGGCAGTCTTGCTGCTGGCGTATCATCTTCTTTGGAGTAGGCAAACACACCAAGACGATCGAACTGAACATCCCGCACGAATTGTTTCAAGTTCTCAAAATCTTGTTCAGTCTCACCTGGGAAACCAACAATAAGCGACGTACGCAAGGCAACATCAGGAATGGATTCGCGAATTTTACGAACGAGTTCACGTGTATCCTTTTGGCGGCCTGGTCTACGCATACGCTTAAGAATAGAATCTTCACTATGCTGTAAAGGCATATCAATGTACTTGCATACTTTAGGATTCGTTGCCATCACTTCAATCAGTTCATCACTGAAGAAGCCCGGGTATGCATAGTGCAGACGTACCCATTCAATTCCTTCAACTTCACTTACTTTGTTCAGCAAGGTAGGAAGCATGAAGCTATCATAGATATCTGTTCCATAGTTTGTGGAATCTTGAGCAATTAAGCTAATTTCCTTCACGCCTTGAGCCGCAAGGTTAGCAACTTCTGCAACGATTGATTCCATACTTCTGCTCTTAAAAGCACCGCGCATAATTGGAATGGAGCAGAATGTACAAGCGTTATCGCAACCTTCTGCAATTTTCACATAAGCTGTGTAACGAGGAGTCGTCATCAGTCTAGGCAGGTCAGCGTCATAGTTAAATACCGGATTCCCTACTAGAACCGGTTTCTTCCCTCTAAGCGCTTCGTCCACAATGTGATTAATTTTATCAAAATCCCCCGTACCTACAATGCCATCGATCTCAGGCATCTCTTCCATTAACTGCTTTTTGTATCGTTGTGTTAAACAGCCTGAAACGATTAGCGCCTTGAGATTCGCTGTTTGCTTCAGTTCTGCCATATCCAAAATTGTATTTACGGATTCTTCTTTAGCTGCATCAATGAACCCGCAAGTGTTCACGATAATGACTGTAGCATCTTCCTTGTTGTCTACAAGTTGGAAACCACGGCCATGAATTAAACCTGACATAATCTCGGAATCAACTAAATTCTTCTCGCATCCGAGAGTAACTACTTTAACCTTTTCTGTCATGAAAGAAACAACCTCCAATAGTCCTAAAAAACACTCCCTACCAGTATAATACAAGCCAATAGGGGTGTCAAAATGTAAAAACCCCCTGCATCCAGGGGGTTTTCCTTCAAGCAACCATAAATTCCTGATTATTTCATATTAACAAACTGCAAATCCAATGGAATATCTGCTTTCCGAAGCAAAGCGATAACAGCCTGTAAATCGTCACGGCTCTTCCCGGTTACACGGATTTGATCCCCTTGAATTTGAGTTTTCACTTTCAATTTTGAATCACGAATCAGTATATTAATTTTCTTGGAGTTGTCTTGATCGACACCTTGTTTCATGCTGATTTTTTGTCTAACTGTGGAACCAGCGGCTGGCTCTACCTTGGAATATTCGAGATTTTTAATCGAGATTCCACGTTTGGTCATTTTGGCATGCATAATATCAAGAACGTTCTGAAGCTTAAACTCATCATCCGAAGTGACAACAAGCTGATCTTTATCTAATTTAATGCTACTTTTACTTCCTTTAAAATCAAAACGGGTCAACATCTCTTTCTCCGCTTGTTGAATCGCATTATTTAGTTCTTGCATATCCACTTTGGATACAATATCAAACGAACTCTCTGAACTCATCTACATCCCAACATCCCTTCCATCAAATTACATTAGCATTATAGCAAGAACACGTAAAAAAGGAAATATCCTACCGCCAATGGCTTCGAATATTTCCCATAAAACTATTTTCATTACCCGGGAAAGCGCAGGAACTGGCAAATTGCTAGCTTTTCTGCAAATTCAGTTGAACCCGCTTCGGATTCGGCGTATCGCCAACAGGTACGAGAGTGCCATTGACCATGAGCTGCAATGCACTAGCTGCTCCAACATTCAAAAAAGCTGAACTTGCTAAATCAAATGTATCCGTTTCACCGGAATTATACAGTTTCTGTCTTAGCAATGCTCCCTTCTCACCCTCAGGGGTAAGTGCATTAACAGCGATCCAGCAAGAACCAGTAATTTTGAATTGAATATTCAAATTTGCAGTACCTGTAATGATGTAATTATCTACACCCTTTTCAGTAGCGCTAAATTTCACCTGTACAGCAGGCGGTGTAGGGGTCGGAGCTGGGGTTGGCGTTGGCGTTGAAAGCCCCGTTGCTTTACCATCCCCAGTAGCATTAACAGACGTGCTCGGCGAAGGGTTCGTCGAGTCTGTAATGCGCGGCGATTGCGTTTGCGTTGGCTTCTCATCCGCTGGCGTTCCCTTATAATTCTTATATGTATAATAGTATACGATCCCGAATATGAGCAAAATAAAACAGACAAACATCAGGCTCGAAGCCCAGCGGCTCATCTTTTCTGTATTGCGAACACTTGATCTATTCTTGCGAATCGCTTCCACTACAGGCTTCTCAATCGTTGGGGCAGGAAGCGTTGATTGATACATATTCAGAACTTCATTCGGATCAAGCCCTAATGCTTCCGCATAACTTTTAATAAAAGCCCTCACATAGAAACTTCCTGGCAGCACCTTGTAGTTTCCTTCTTCAATGGCTTCTAGATAGCGCTTGCGGATCTTAGTAACTTCCTGGAGATCATCCAGTGAAATCTTTTTTTCCAGTCGAGTTTTGCGCAAAATGTAGCCTAAGTCAGACATATGGTCACCTCCCCGAAGGAATTATTCATCCTGTTATTGACGTTTGAAACACTAAAAAGGTTCGGACGTATACGTAAACGAATCGTAGTTAATTTCTTCATCCGGGCTGTTCCGGAGCTCAATGATATAATCGAAGTGATTATAGGTGTATTCCGATTCGCGAATAAAAATGTCTGGATGCTCGATAACCTTTGTTGAAGGGAGACCCATAATATCTTGCAAAAGACTGTAGTGCTTCTCATTGGAACGAATTGTCGAAACAATACCGTCAATGATATAGACATTGTTTGGGGCCATCTCATCCTCAGAAAGCTGACTGCGAACGGTTTGTCTTAATAAGGTGGAAGAAACAAATGTCCACCGCTTGTTCGCACAAACACTGCCTGCAATAATAGATTCCGTTTTACCAACTCGCGGCATACCACGAAGTCCAACAACTTGATTGCCTTCACGTTTGAATATTTCACCTAGGAAATCAACTAACAAGCCTAGCTCGTCTCGCGTAAAGCGAAATGTTTTGCGATCGTCGGAGTCGCGCTCTATATACCTACCGTGGCGAACAGCCAAAATATCCACTAATTTAGGTGGTCGTAAAGCAGTAATAGTAATATTATCTACTTTTCTCAACATTTTACCCATTAAATCAATTTTTTCTTCATCATTTGTTTGTAGAAGCATTCCACGTGTACGATCTTCAACCCCATTAATCGTCACGATGTTAATATCCAGCATCCCCATTAATGAAGCTATATCTCCTAATAAACCGGGACGGTTCTTGTGAATTTTGTATTCCATATACCATTCTTTAACGTCCAATTCTTCCACCTCATCATCATCTCTGTCACTCATATCTGTTAATGAACCAGACTGTTTATGGCCATTTAATTAATTTCTACAAATTCCGCCATAATCCTTCTTAAAAACCAAATTACCCTGATATTATTTCATTTTTAGTTCCTTTAGCTCTTGCGGATTGTAGTTTTGGATTCCTTTTTGCCAAGTATGAGTTTTCATCATGGCGAGTCGGTTATCAAAAATTTGTGTCCAATTAAGATCGGCTGTTAATGCCCCGGCAAAGTCCATGACTGATACCCCCAAAGATTTTGCTTTCTGCAACTGATCTTCACTCACCGGGCTGTAAAAAATAACCCATGCTGCGTGATGTTGATGTACTTGAAAAGTCAACTGCTGAAACCATTGGTTGTTATTGTTTAGCAAAACAATGTGATCGGATTCCTCGGAAGGTGCCCATGCGGATGGAATTGGACGCTCGCTTTGCGTCACCCATTCGATAACCACATTTTGAAACAGAAGATCTTGAATCGCCTTATTCTTCATGGTTTCCATCTGTTGCAAGTCCACTTGGAGCAAAGATGCCTGCTCATTCACGGTAATTGCGCTGCCCTCTGCAAATGGATGACTTTGTAAAAAAGTCCATTTACTTGTAGTAAGACCTAATGCCATCTTCTCATTGGCTGAAGGGAATAGCTCATTTCCAACAACGTATATGTAATCATATGTTTTCGATTTTAGTTTCGAATCCACATTATCATCCAGCGCATTTATATCTTTAACCCACTCATAAGCAATCGAATTTCCGTCTCGCCAATTCTTTAGCGTTTGACCTAGCACGTCTTTTGCTGATGCCGATAACCCGCTACTTGAGAGCATTAAAACAGACATTTTCTGATCGAGTAGTTCTTGCTTAATAACTGGAATTCCACGATTCCCGCAACCAGCAAGTAGTGATATTAATAAAGTTAAAATAAGTAATAATCGCGTCTTATGCATACATTGATAATTCCTTTCCAGCTTATAAAGCATGCAAAAGCCTCCGAAAGAGGAGGCTTTCACATCATACCCTATTGAATTGTAAAACGGTTATTAACCTTTGTCTACTAATTTTACCATGAGGCGAGCAAGAGTATGCTTTTCCTGTTCATCCCCAGCATCCCACAACTCTTTGAGAACTCGTTCTTGCTCATTTTGAGGATCCACCTTGTCTGCCAAAAACTCCCCAATTTGAAAAGCCAGCTTGGAGATGGTTTCATCACTCATCCCTGCATGTCCAGCCTGACTCACGCGTTCAGCCAAAAATTCTTTCCATTTGTCGAACACCTTAAGTACAGTAGCCATTGTAAGAAGCCTCCTTTGAGTTATGAGAAATGGTCATTACATACGTAATATGCGCTTCTCAAAACAGAATTATGCGTGGACTTCTCTGCAATAGATTCATGTGATTAAGTAAGCCAGCCCCCGTTGGGTGAGATGATTTGACCTGTAATATAACCGGATTCAGGCAAGGCCAAGAAATAGACAAGCGATGCTACCTCATGTGGAGATGCGAGCCGCCCAGCAGGAATTTCGTTGGTAATGGCATCGATTTCGTCAGCTTGAAAGCCGGCCATCATATCCGTCTGAACAGCCCCAGGTGCTACGGCATTCACCGTAACACCTGATGGAGCAAGTTCTTTGGCTAACGCTTTCGTAAACGCATTAAGGCCACCCTTGGCCGTTGAATAGAGTACCTCGCACGAAGCACCAGAGATGCCCCATATCGAGGATACGTTAATGATTCGACCATACTTTTGTTTAACCATGGCGGACATAAAAGCTTGAGTACAAAGGAAGGAACCCTTGAGATTGATATTCATAACACGATCCCAATCTTCTTCCGTCACATCAGCTAGCATCCCATAGTGAGAAATACCTGCATTATTAACGATGATGTCTGGTACCATGTTCATCTGTTCAAGCTTATCTCTCATTTTGAGAATCTGCTCATGCGATTGAATATCCGCGGTTACTGTTAATACCGTTGCCCCTTGCTTCATACAAGAACGAGCAATTTCATTGGCTGCTTCATGTGAATCCCGATAATGAATAACAATCTGCATGCCTACCGCGGCGAAACGTTGGGCTATTGCAGCACCAATCCCCCTGCTAGCTCCCGTAATCAGCACGGTCTGTTCACTAAACGGTTTTACAACACTCACGATGGCTCACGACTCTGTACAATGGATACTGCGAGCTTACTCCAATCAAAATGCTCACGGAAGCGACGATTCACATCTTCAAGTGATAGCTGTTCGTATACCGGCAAGATATCGAAGAGATCGATCCCTTTGAATCGATATTTGGTATATTCATTCGCAATTGATTCAGGTGAGTTCATCATTCGCAGGAAACTGCCAATCTTCTTCTTACGACTGCGTTCGAAAGTGACACTATCGAGTCCAGCTTCTTTCCTTTTTTCAACCTCGTCACGAATCCTTGTAATAAGCTGTTCCGGATCCTTGGTATCCCCCCCAACAATGGAGAATGCATACCCATCACTACAGTTATACTCATGACCGAAATTATCAGAAATTAACTGATCATCATAGAGTGTCTGATAAATATCAGAGCTGGAGCTAAATAAGATATCCAACATTAATTTGGTCGTTAATTCTCTTACCAACAAAGGCTTGCCTGTGACCGCTGGTGCGGCTTCCTTGAAGCCCATTAAACATTTCGGCAACGAGACGGGAAGTATGATATGTCTGCGGGATTCCTTGACCTCTACTGGCTCTTCAGGAAAGAACCTTTGGATCTCACCTTGTGGCGGAAAAGTTTTAGCAGCTTGATTATCTTTCACTAACGTAATAACCTCTTGTGGATCTACCCCTCCTACAACGAATAAACTCATGTTGCTCGGGTGATAGAACGTGTTATAGCACTCATATAAGGTCTCTTTGGTAATTTCTGCAATTGACGCAACAGTTCCGGCAATATCAATATGAATCGGATGCTTCGCATACAAGGATTCAATTAAGCCGTAATAACTTCTCCAGTCCGCATTATCCTCGTACATCTTAATCTCTTGCCCGATAATCCCTTTTTCTTTTTCAACATTCTCGTCCGTAAAGTAAGGGTTTTGCACGAAATTAATTAATGTCGTTAAATTTTCTAAATAGCGATCTGTTGATGAAAATAAATAGGCAGTCCGGTCAAAGCTTGTAAAAGCATTGGCCGATGCACCGTTCGTAGCAAACGTTGCAAAAATGTCTCCTTCCGGTTCCTCGAACATTTTGTGCTCTAAGAAGTGCGCAATACCGTCTGGTACTCGCACGACATCTTTACCTTGAACTTGAAAATGATTATCAATAGACCCATATTGGGTTGTAAAAGTTGCATACGTTTTCTGGAAACCTGGTTTGGGTAACACGAACACATGCAGCCCATTATCAAGCTTTTCATGATAAATGGTTTCATCAAGATGTGGATATGGTATACTCTGCATGGTTTACTCCCCCTTCTGATCCCGTAAAAAGTATATCGTGTCCAACTGAACTCGTTTCGCAACCTCTGCTATAGTCGGTATATCCACTTGCTCGACTGCAGAAATTAAACCCGCTACCGTACGCTCTTTCCCTGACAAAATGGCATTAAAATCAAACGAGATCAGCTCAAACGCTGAATCTTGTATTTCACGCAATTGATTGGAAATCATAGCTCTTGTTTGACTCCATTCAATGTCGGTGATTTCTCCTTGTTCCAAGGCTTTCAGTTGTTTACGTATGATATCTACGGCTTTCTCATAGTTAGCCATCTCAATACCGGACTGAATTGTCAAAATGCCTTTATGTCCATCAAAACGAGAAGAAGCATAATAGGCTAGACTCGCTTTCTCGCGAACATTTGTAAATAATTTGGAATGCGGATATCCGCCTAGAACCCCATTATACATAAGTGCAGCCGGGTACTGATCGTCGCTGTATGAAATGTTCGTACGAAGACCCATATTCAGCTTACCTTGGTTAACATCCAATCGTTCTACGATCGTTTTCACTTCACCTGTTACGGCACGCGGCGCAGATGTGACATAGCTAGCATCAGCATTCCGCTCAATCGCAAACGATTGCTTCACAATTTCTTCAACTTCACTTAGCGTTGTGTTGCCAACAACATAAATGTCCATCGGTGAAGTTTGGAGCCATTCTTTATATTGTTCGTAAAGCTGCTCCGCATTCATACCGTCGATATCTTCTATTTTACCTAATGGATGAAGTCGATATGGTTCATCACTGCACATTTCTTCCATACAACGTTCGGCAGCATAACGAATTTTATCATTTATGACCGATTCGATTCGTTTACGAAGTGTCTGCTTTTCTGCGTCTACATATTTCGCGCGAAAATGTTGATCCTCTAATGCTGGACGAGTTAACGTTTCACCCACAAAATCAAGTCCTTGTTTCAGCAAAGAATCCGCTGATTTCACGAATCGATCATTGATAATGTCCATGCGTAACTGAACGATTTGGTAGTCGCCTCGCTTATAAATATCAAAGCCAAACCCTGCACCGTACAAATCATCTAAATACTCCCGAAATTGCTTCGTTTCAGGACGAAGCTCTGTACCTCTGCGAAGGATAAAAGGTGTTATTGCGGTACTTGTGACCGTCTCATCATCTAATTGACGTCCTATGTATACGGAAATGGCAAATGTTTTGAAACGATCTGTCGGTAGAACGTGTATTCGGATATGCTTCCAGCTGCTGCGCTCAAATTGAATAGGCTTCAAAGGTCAGTCTCCCTTCTATGTCCGTGTAATAAATCCATTATATTCCTATACGAAGAGGAGAAGCAACCACATGTGGTTCCTTCTCCTTGTCCAATTTATACGCAGAAAATGTGTTTACCAATTTTTTTAATTTGTTTTCTTGTCCAAATCCATTTGGACGTAGCCGTCTCTGGGTTGAAGTAATAGATACAACCTCCTGTTGGATCCAGTCCATTCAAAGCATCCCTCACAGCTTTTTTGGATGATTCGTTCGGTGTTAACCATATTTGACCATCAGCAACAGCTGTGAAAGCACCTGGTTGAAATATAACACCAGAAACTGTGTTCGGAAAACTTGCCGATTTCACTCGATTTAAAATAACGGCCGCTACGGCAACTTGACCTATGAATGGTTCCCCACGCGCTTCACCATTGACAGCATTGGCCATTAAGTTAATATCCTGTTCCGAGTAACCAAGATTATTGGAGGGAGTTAAATTAGCCGGAGTATCCGTTCCCGTTCCCGTTCCAGTACCTGAATTACTGGCACCCTGATTACTATTCGCAGTTTCTCCTGCTGAAGGTTTCCAGCTTTTCGTTGCTTCCCAGAGCTTCAGTTTGGTCTTCGGTCCAACGATACCGTCTACCTTCATGCCAAACTCACCTTGGAATCGCTTTACTGCAGTTAATGTCTTGTACCCATAGTCGCCGTCAACACCACCGTTATAAAACCCAATGAATTTCAACCTTCCTTGAAGTTCATAAACATCAGATCCTGTGGCGCCATAGCGTACTTCATTCTTACTAAATGTTTCTTCCGTCGGCGGATTGAATTTGCCCTTCAATTGAAAAGAAACTACCAAAACAAATACAATACAAAATGTAATGACAATTAGTCGTTTATTCATTCCCCTTCTCAACCTCACTTTTCAAATTACAACCTTTTCTTGCTTATTATGAGAAAGTGAGTCCATGATTATACAAATAAAACACTCCCCAGAGGAGAGTGTTTGTCCGATACAGATTAAGAACTAATCCGGTTATGATGATATTGTTCAAGTGAGATCAGTACTTCACGCGGTTTACTGCCTTCATATGGGCCAACAACCCCTTTAGCTTCCATGGCATCGACAAGCCTAGCAGCACGTGTGTAACCGACTCTCATTCGACGTTGAAGTAAGGATACGGATGCTTGCTTCGCTTCCAAAACAATTTGAACGGCTTGATCGTACAGCTCGTCCTCAAATTCATTCTGCTGCTCTGGCATTTCTTCAACCTGTGGAACGAGTTCCTCCCGATAATTGGCTTGCTCCTGGGTTCGTACGAACCCAACAACTTGCTCTACTTCGCCATCGGAGAGGAATGCCCCTTGGATACGTACAGGCTTGGATGCGCCTACTGGCAAGTAAAGCATATCTCCACGACCTAGTAATTTCTCCGCTCCTACCATATCCAAAATTGTTCGCGAATCCACTTGCGAAGAAACACCAAAAGCGATACGGGATGGAATGTTAGCCTTGATAACACCGGTAATAACATCCACCGAAGGACGTTGTGTCGCAATAATTAAGTGAATTCCTGCAGCCCGCGCCATTTGAGCAAGACGACAGATGGAATCCTCGACATCATTAGCTGCTACCATCATAAGATCTGCTAACTCATCCACGATAATCACATAGTAAGGCAGAGGTGCTGCAGTGCCACTCTCTGTCAACATCGCGTTATAGCCTTCAATATTTCGTGTCCCACTCTTAGAGAATAGCTCATAGCGTTTCTCCATCTCGACAACGATTTTCTTGAGCGCTAGAGATGCTCGCCGCGGATCCGTAACAACAGGTGCTAATAGATGCGGAATGCCATTATACACATTCAATTCAACCATCTTCGGATCGATCATTAAGAACTTCACTTCATTTGGCTTTGCCTTATATAAAATACTAGTGATGATCCCATTGATACAAACCGATTTACCAGATCCGGTAGCACCCGCAACTAGTAAATGGGGCATTCTTGCCAGATTCCCAACAATCGGTTGACCCGAAATATCTCGTCCAAGAACTACAGATAGTCGTGAGCTAGACTCCTGAAAAGCAGTCGTTTCCATGACTTCTCGCATCGTAACAATGGAAACTTCTAAGTTTGGTACTTCGATACCTATCGCAGATTTTCCTGGTATAGGTGCTTCCATCCGAATATCCTTTGCTGCAAGTGCTAGTGCAATATCATCGGTTAAAGAAACAATTCTGCTAACCTTCACACCCACATCAGGTTGGATTTCATATCGCGTTACCGCAGGGCCTCTTACTACCTCAAGAACCTTAGCTCGAACTCCGAAGCTCTCTAATGTTGCTTCAAGTTTTCTTGCATTGGCCTTGTAATCCGCCATTTCGCTTCCTTTGCCAAGAGCTGGCCTTGCTAATAAATCAAGCGAAGGTATTTCGTATGGACGAGTCACGATGACTGGAGCATCTTGAAACTCAATTGTTACTGGCTCATTCTCATCTCCATCCACACTAGTTGGAACTGTTGTCGCATTATTGGATACAGAAGGAGTTGCAGGTCTAACAACTTGTTGTGCTTCTTGAATAACCTGTTCTTGAAAATCGCGAATAATCGGTGCTCCAGTAAGTTCATCTGTATTATGTACCGGTTCAGCTGTTGGATGTACAGGGTTCGAGTATACAACTTCCTCCCCGACCACATCAGCTTCGCCATCTGACAAATTATCCTCGATGTTATCACTTTCTCTTGCTGCAGATTTCTTCCGGTTCTCCTTAATTGGTCGAAGGAGTTCCATGAATAATGGCGTTTTCTTCGCACGCTTGACTGGTTGAAAGACTTCCTCATCAAATTCATCATCAACAGGTACATAGGCTGGCTTCTTCACCTTAGTAGGCGCACTTCCCGCTGACTCTGATTGTGCCTGCGGTTGACGTCCTTCTCGGTCTTGCAGCCATTCCTTCATCCGGTCTTTAAAATTTTGACCTACATTACTGAAACGACCCTTCACGATATTACCTAGATCCACATAAGAAACACCTGTTGCTAGAATAAAACCCATAACAAAAAGCATATATTGGATTAATCTGGCTCCAAGGTAATCGAATAAGAAATAGAGGATGCTGTATAAAAAAGCGCCTACCATTCCTCCACCAATACCATGTTCTAAGGCTGCTCTTCCAGCTTCAGTAGGGTGCAATCCCTCAAGCATGGCAGACCATGTCGAAGAAATGACTTTCCCCGATGTAAAATCGTTGTTAGGATACAACTGAGCAAATAAATCAATATGATTCTTGATTAATAAACCAAGAATGAACAACAATATTCCCGCTTTCTTGGGAGTAACCATTTGTGGCCAAGCTCGTTTAATCATTGCGTATAAGGCCACGTAAATGAAAATAAGTGGTATAAGTGAATACCAAGTCCCCACAAAAAAACGAAACAAGTAAATCAAAGAATTTCCGACATGACCTTGATGTGCAAGGGCAATGACCGAGAAAATCAAGATGAGGATTCCATACAGCTCGAATAATAAGCTGGTTTTTACAGCCTTCGTCTTTTTCCTGCGTTTCGCCAAGATTGTCACCCCCAAGTCCACATTATACCATATTTGACTCGAGGGATGATACGGGAACAAGACCTAACGAGCTGAATTGACCGCCAGCTGAGGTTGGTAGGAAATGATGCTACCAGGCGTATAGTGTTCATTTAAATAATCTTGTGGATTACAGCTATACAACCTTACAATACGTGCTTGATAGCCACTTAACGGCTCAATTTGCATCATGAAACCTTCTACTTCTATATCTAAGTATTGTGGGCTAAATGCATCGAATCCTTCAAATATAACCTCCATCGGAATCACGGAATAATGGATCACTGAACAAGCCCCCCAGAGTTCGCCACTTTCTTCGCTTCGATTCGGCTGTTCAGTTCACGAATGGCATCACCGATACCACCTACTTGATTGATTAATCCATATTTAACGGCATCAATACCAATTACTGTTGTGCCGATATCTCTCGTAAGTTCACCCGTCTTAAACATCAACTCTTTAAACTTCTCTTCCGTTACGTTAGAATGTTTCGTTACGAACCTTACAACACGCTCTTGCATCTTATCTAAATATTCAAAGGTTTGCGGCACTCCGATCACCAAACCATTCATTCGAATCGGATGAATCGTCATGGTCGCTGTTTCTGCGATGATCGAATAGTCAGCAGATACGGCGATTGGAACGCCTATACTATGTCCTCCACCCAAGACTAATGCAATCGTTGGTTTCGATAACGTCGCGACCATTTCAGCAATTGCTAAACCAGCCTCCACATCGCCGCCTACAGTGTTTAATATGATCATGACACCTTCAATTTTGGAATTCTGCTCAGCGGCTACAAGTTGAGGAATCAGATGTTCATACTTGGTCGTTTTATTCTGAGGTGGGAGCACAATATGTCCCTCTATCTGTCCTATTATCGTTAGACAAAAAATATTGGATTCACCAGAAACCGTGTTCGTTTGTCCTAATTGTTGGATATTTTCGAGAACAGCATTTTTCTTGACTTCCTCTGTTACCGGTTCTTGTTCCTGTTCTTTCGAGCCTGGTGCTGATGCCACTTCATAATCCCCTTTCAAATTAAGCTACAAAGATAAGTCGTTCAAGATCTCCCATAGTATGAATAAACTTGTATACTTTCATGCATACTTCACTTTGCAGGAACAAGAAAAAGCTCCCTCCAATTGGAGAGAGCTTTACTATTTGCATAGGCTCAAGTGACTTGTTCGAGTACCTAAACTTCCATAATGATAGGAAGAATCATTGGTCTTCTTCTGGTTTGTTCATATAAAAAGCGTCCGAGAACATCTTTCACATTTGTTTTTAAAGATGCCCATTCATTTACATTTTCATTCATAAGTTTAGTTAACGTATTTGTTACGATTCGATTGGCTTCTTCAAGAAGTCCTTCGGATTCACGAACATAAACAAATCCGCGTGAAATAATATCTGGGCCAGACAAAATTTTGCCATCTTGCTTACTAAGTGTAACCACGACAACAAGAATTCCATCTTGCGACAGTAATTTACGGTCACGCAATACGATATTGCCTACATCCCCTACACCTAGTCCATCAATTAGGATGTTGCCGCTTTGAACTTTCGATCCTTTGCGTGCAGCCCCATTTTGAATTTCTACCGTATCACCAATATCGCACATGAAAATGTCTTCTTTAGGAATGCCGACAGTTTCGGCAAGGATAGCGTGTTGACGCAGCATGCGATATTCGCCATGAATTGGAATAAAGTATTTAGGCTTCATCAGGTTAAGCATTAACTTTAATTCTTCCTGACTACCGTGACCTGAAACGTGAACACCAGTTACAGATCCCGGTCCATAAATCACGTGGGCACCGATGCGCATAAGCTCATCAACCGTTCTGCCAACGTAACGCTCATTTCCTGGAATCGGAGTTGCCGCAATAATAACCGTATCCCCTGGTAAAATATCAATTTTACGATGGGTTGAACGTGCCATTCTTGTCAGAGCAGACATCGGTTCGCCTTGGCTACCCGTCGAAAGGATAACTACACGATCAGCTGCAAGCTTATTAACTTCCTCTGGCTCAATCAACATGCCATCTGGAATATGCAAGTAGCCTAATTCGCTAGCGATCGAAACCACGTTGACCATACTACGACCAATTACTGTCACTTTGCGATTCGTTGCTGCAGCTGCATCAAACACCTGTTGAACACGGTGAATATTTGATGCAAATGTCGCAATGACAACTCTTTGCTTCGCTTTACGAAACACCTCTTCAATCTCAATCCCTACGCCGCGCTCAGAGCCCGTGTAACCAGGACGTTCTGCATTCGTACTGTCGGAAAGCAAGGCAAGAACGCCTTTCTTTCCGATCTCAGCCATACGATGCAAATCTGCATATTGCTCATTAACTGGAGTCTGATCAAACTTAAAATCTCCCGTATGAACAACAACACCTTCTGGCGTATCAAGTGCGACACCCACAGAATCCGGAATACTATGATTGGTTTTGAAGAAAGTTGCCGTAAGAACGCCTAGGGGAAGAACAGATTCCGAATTGATTAGAATTCGATTCGTCGTTCCGAGCAAGTTTGCTTCCTTCAGCTTAGCTTCAATAAGTCCCATCGTTAACTTCGTAGCATAGAGGGGAACATTAAGATGTTTAAGCACGTAAGGTAAGCCACCAATGTGATCCTCATGGCCGTGAGTGATGATGATGCCGCGTACTTTATCCCGATTCTCTGTTAAGTACCCGATATCTGGGATGACAATGTCGATTCCGAGCATGTCCTCCTCAGGAAATTTCAAACCACTGTCAATGACAATAATATCGTTCGCATACTGAACGCAATACATATTTTTTCCGATTTCGCCCACGCCGCCAAGAGCGAAGATCAAAAGTTTATCAATATTTTTTTTGGACAAGAATATACCTCCTTCATAGATTGGACGACGAATTTTAAATGAAAAAACCGAACTAGTCACTTGCAACCATTATACATGAAAAAAAACAGCAAATACAAGTTAATACTGAATACGTTTAGATTTCCCAAAAAAAGAAAACCGATGCCGGAAGCACCGATTCATTAGGCATGATCATACAAAAAGTGATTGAATGAATTGACCTTCTTGCTCGGATACACGAACTAACGGAAGTCGAACGCCGCCTGTTTCAATCCCCTTAAGTGCCAAAGCATGCTTAATTGGCGCAGGGCTCGGTGCACAAAAGATGCCAGTGAATACAGGATGAAGCTTACGATGAAGCTCAGCAGCTTGCTGAATATTGCCTTCTAGATAATACTTTATCATAGTTTGCATTTCTTTTCCAATCACATGACTCGCTACGCTGATAATCCCTTCACAGCCAATAGCTAAAGAAGGCAAAGTATTACTATCATCTCCGCTATATACGAGGAAATTAGGGGCAGCATGTGTAAGTATACGTGTCATTTGATCCGTATTCGAGCAATCTTTGGTCGCCACGATATTCGGTATTTGGGAAAGACGAATCGTTGTATCCGCATCCAGGTTCACACCTGTACGGCCAGGCACATTATAAAGCACGACAGGTGTATTAACAGCTTCTGCTATCGCTTTGAAATGTTGATACAACCCCTCCTGTGAAGGACGGTTGTAATAAGGAGCAACAAGAAGTAAAGCATCCACGCCAATCTTTTCTACTTTACGCGAAAAAGCAATTGTATGATTAGTGTCGTTGCTTCCAGTACCTGCAATGATTTTGCAACGCCCAGCCGCTACACGAACGGAAAGTTCTATAAGTCGCAACTTTTCATCTTCTGATAAAGTTGGCGACTCCCCTGTCGTCCCACAAATCACAAGGCTATCCGAATGTTGTTCTTCAATTAAATAATTAATTAATGGCTCTACTTGATCCCAGTTCACTTGCAACTGATCATCAAATGGAGTAACCATTGCTGTGACTACTCTTCCAAAACTCACTTGGTACGCCTCCTGACTTTCTTGATTTATTTAAATAAATTGAATTTTCGATGAAGTGCACGCACCGACTTGATCATGTCAACACCTTGGACAAGCACCCAAATGGTCGTGTTCGAATCTGCTGATTGCAGAATTCGGATATCTTCCACGGTTAATGCTTCAACAATATGCGCCATAATACCAGGTACACCATTCATTCCGCCACCAATCACGGACACCTTCGCGCAGCCGCTCGTAAACTTGGGCTCGTAACCCTGTGCCTTAAGTAATTGAACTGCACGTTCAGCTTCATGATCAAAGACCGTATATACAACGCCTGAAGGGTTCACATTAATAAAATCAACACTAATCTGATGCTGAGCCATCGTTTTGAATACACGAAGTTGAAGATCAAATTCGCCATCAACGGCAGCGACCTGGATCTGTGTAATATTCGTGAAATGTGCAATCCCCGTAACAAATCGATCTTTAACATGGTTAATATCTGTCGAGGTGTTGTCAGAAGCTGTAACTAGCGTTCCTTCTTCCTTGGTGAAGGTTGATCTCACACGAATCGGAATATTCGCTTGCATAGCAACTTCTACAGCTCGTGGATGAATCACTTTGGCACCATTGTGTGCCATATTACAAATCTCACTGAAGCTCACGCGTTGTAACGGTTTAGCATCTTCAACGATTCTTGGATCCGCTGTCAAAATACCATTAACATCTGTGAAGATATCCACAATTTCTGCTTTGAGTGCGGCACCAAGTGCAGTAGCTGATGTGTCACTGCCCCCGCGGCCTAACGTAGTCAACTCATCATTGCTTGTTTTCCCTTGAAACCCAGTGACAATGACAACCTGGTCTTGCTCTAACAATTCAAGAATCCGATTAGGCTTCATCGCTATGATCTGAGCATTACCATGATTCTCATTCGTGATCAGACCAGCTTGCCCACCCGTCAAAACCGTGGATCGAATTCCTGTTTTGTTCAATATACTACACAATAGTACTGCAGATATTAATTCTCCGCATCCCATTAACATATCGAGTTCCCTTGCGGGCAGCCCCTCTCCATTCTTTTGAACGAGGTCTAGGAGCGTATCAGTCGCATAGGGGTCCCCTTTTCTTCCCATCGCAGAAACAACAACAACTAGTTTATAATGTTGAATTAGTGCGTCTTGAATATGTCCAATAACGTGTTCTCTAGCTTGTGCGGTAGAAAGTGAAGTACCTCCGAATTTCTGGACAAGAATTCGCATGAGTTTCCCCCATTTTCACTGCTCAAATAAGCAGTTGCTGATTATTGTTGCTCTATAGCAATATATTCAGCAATTTGCACTGCATTCCAAGCAGCACCTTTTAACAAATTATCTGAAACAATCCACATGTTAAGCGCTTTAGGGTTACTTAAATCACGGCGCACACGCCCTACGAAAGTTTCAAGTTTACCTGCAGCATCAGTAGCAAGTGGATATTGTTGTTCTGCCGGATTGTCAATGAGTACTAAGCCAGGAGCATTTGCAAGTAGTGTTCTCACGTCTTCCATGTCGAAATCTTCTTTCAATTCTACATACACGGATTCAGAATGCCCGTAAACTACTGGAATACGCACGCATGTAGCAGTGACTTCAATGGACTCATCGCCCATAATTTTCTTTGTTTCAAGAATCATTTTCATTTCTTCATTTGTAAATCCATTATCTAGAAATTTATCAATTTGAGGAATAGCGTTAAAAGCAATCTGATGCTTTACTGGTAAGGAGCCAACTGGTAAAATATCTGGTTTTGCCTCATTACCTGCTAGTACTTCTTTGGACTGTCTAAGCATTTCATTAATGGCTTTAGCACCTGCACCTGAAACAGCTTGGTACGTGGAAACAATAATACGTGAAATTCCATAACGGTCATATAGCGGCTTAAGCGCTGCAACCATTTGGATTGTAGAACAATTCGGGTTTGCAATAATCCCTTTATGTTCATTGATTTTCTCAACATTCACTTCAGGAACAACAAGTGGTGTGTCTGGATCCATACGGTACGCACTTGTATTGTCAATACAAATCGCACCCGCTTCTACTGCATGCGGAGCTAATGCTTTCGTGACATCGCCTCCTGCACTAAAGAGCGCAAGATCAACACCTTGAAAGCTATCTGGAGTTGCTTCTTGCACAACTACTTCTTGGCCTTTAAATGCAATCTTTACACCTGCAGAACGAGCTGAAGAGAGTAATTTCAATTCCTTGATGGGGAAATTCCGTGCTTCTAGTAGACGGATAATTTGCTCGCCGACAGCGCCTGTAGCGCCTACAACTGCAACATTGAAAAGCTTCTGGTTGGACATATGCTGGTTTCTCCCCCTCAAGTTGACATCTATCCGTTAGTATTGAAATCTCTCAATAATCATGGGCTGTAATTGTTTACCTTCCAGCGCAGCTTCACAAGCTTCCATAATCAAGTCCATTCGGGCCACCAACGAATTTGGTTTGGCTCCTGGTGCATCTTGACCGTAAGGCACGAAGTAAATATTCTTGGTAATCAAAAGTTTTGCAATATTCATTGCATTTAAACCCAAACCATCATTCGTTGAAATCGCTAATACAAGCGGTCTCAAGTTTCTCATTTGTGCTTTAGCTGCCATAAGAACGGGGCTTTCTGTCATCGCATTTGCTAGTTTACTAGTTGTATTACCCGTACAAGGAGCAATCACCATCACATCCAATAACTTGGATGGACCTAGTGGTTCTGCATCAACAATGGTCGAAATAATTTCATTACCCGTTATATCTTTCAGCATTTGCTGCCAGTCAGCAGACTTACCAAAACGTGTGTCAGTCGTCATAATTGTATTCGATACAATCGGAATGACACGAGCACCCGCATCTACAAATCTCTTAATTTGAGGCATGACCTCTTCAAGTGTACAGTGAGAACCGGTTAATGCATAACCGACTGTTTTCCCTTGCCAATTCATTCCACATCGCTCCTGTCTTTGAAGTCTTCCTCGATCAGCTGACTTAAGGTGTTAGCCATAATACGGCCAGCTGTTTTGGGGGCGACGATTCCAGGTAAACCGGGCGCTAGCATCGCTTTAATGCCTCTCTTCTCGGCAAATCGAAAGTCCGTTCCGCCGGGTTTTGAAGCTAAATCGATAATAAGCGCGCGATGTGGGATATTGGTAATAACTTGCGCTGTGACTATCATAGTCGGAATTGTGTTAAAAAGCAAGTCAATATTCCCCACTTCCGGGTACAGATCCTTTGTATAAAAAGGCTGAAAACCCATCTCCCACGCCCTTGCATAATGCTCCGGTTTCCTGACGCCTACCTTGACGGTTGCCCCTAATCCTTGCAAAGTTTTGGCCATTGTGAACCCTGTTCGACCAAAACCCAAAACCATACAAACGGATCCATGAATTGTAATATCGGTGTTCTGGATGGCCATCATAAGCGCACCCTCTGCAGTTGGAATCGAGTTATAAATGGCTATGTCATCACGATCTAATAACTCTACAAGCTCAATGTCATGTGTCGAGACGAGCTTCTTCAAATAACTCTTCGCCATACCTGTATATACCTTCGCATGTTTCGGCAATGAAGATATATGCTCATCTGTCAAAATCATCTCTTCACTTGAGAAAATAGATTCCACTTGTCCTGTCTCATCCGTACCTACAACTGGCAATATAAGTGCATCCACATGCCCAAACAATTCTGGATCTAACTTCACATTCGTGACACCGTGAAATTGCCTCCCGAGATTGTCAAATCCGAGTAATATAACGGTAGCGTCTAGCTCAGTAAATTTCTGAATTACTTCAAGTTGCCGGGCGTCTCCCCCCATAATAGCAACCGAAATCCCAGTAAGCATTCTTGCTTACACCCCTTCCTCGGTCCGTTTCGATACGTTATAGTATGCGTTCGCCTATAGATGGGTGACTTCCGACTTTGCATCCTCTGAAACAAGAAAGAACCCCTTCCTAAGAAGAGGTTCTTTCTTGTTCGTATTATGTAACCGGCTGTATTAGCGCCCAGTATGGCCGAAGCCACCTGAACCACGTACCGTTTCTGACAACTCATTCACAACGGTCAATTGAATTTGTGGTACACGTTGGAATACCATCTGAGCGATGCGCTCGTTCCGCTGAATAACGAATGGCTCCTGGCCATGATTAATCAGCAATACTTTAACCTCACCGCGGTAATCCGCATCAATGGTTCCCGGTGAATTAAGCGTTGTAATACCGTGTTTATAAGCAAGACCGCTTCTTGGGCGAATCTGTGCTTCTAGCTCAGGTGGCATACTTAGCGCGAAACCAGTTGGAATCAATTGACGCTCTCCAGGTGCGAGTACAATTGGCTCTTTAACTGCAGCATGCAAATCATAGCCGCTAGCTGCTTCAGACATTTTCTGAGGTAAGAGAATATCTTCTTGACCTTCGATTCTTTTCATTTGTACTTCAAAATCAAAGAGAGACAAGCTGATCCCTCCTGAAGCCGCTAATGACATCATCCGCATTTCCGACCATGGACAGAGCAAAGGGGGTTGCAAATAAATTTTTCGTCAGTCGGCGAATATGATCCATGTTCACACTTTCAATACGTTCAATCATTTCATCCAAACTATAATGCTTACCTGTCATCAATTCATTTTTACCAAAACGGTTCATCCTGCTGCTAGTGCTTTCTAAACTCAGAATAAGGCTGCCTTTCAGCTGCTCTTTACCCTTCTTAAGTTCATTATCTGTCATTCCGTTTACAGCAATATCATGAAGCAGCTCCATCGTAACTTTCAATACTTCTTCCGTTTGCTTAGGCGCCGTCCCTGTATAAATTGTAAACATCCCGCTATCAATATGAGAAGAGTGATAGGAATATACGGAATAAGCTAAGCCACGTTTCTCACGAATTTCTTGGAACAGTCTTGAGCTCATACCACCACCAATGGCATTATTCAATAAAACCATCGGATACAAATTCTCCTCTTGTAACGACAATCCAGGTAATGACAGACAAATATGATTTTGTTCCGTTTTCTTCGCATGGAAAATCAATTCGCTAAGGAAATCTGGTGCATCATAGCTTGTTTCAACACCTGATTGTGAGAAGTCACCGAAATGCTTTTCAATTAATTCCTTTACACTATCATCAATATTCCCAGCAATACTCAGCACGGTATTTTCTGTATTGTAATTTTGTTTGAGATAAGAACGAAGATCGTCTGACTTCATTTTGGACAAATTGTCTTGCGTGCCTAGAATCGTATAACCCAAAGCATGCGTGCCATATGAAGCTTTCGCTAACAAATCATGAACGAGATCATCGGGTGTATCTTCATACATAGAGATTTCTTCGTAAATGACGTTCTTTTCTTTTTCTAGTTCACCTTCATCAAAGGTTGAATGAAAAAACATATCCGACAGTACATCCATCGCTAAGGGTAAATGTTCATCCAATACTTTGGCATAATAGCACGTGTATTCTTTGGAAGTGAAGGCATTTACATTCCCGCCGATGCCATCAAAGATTTCTGCGATATCTTTCGCCGAATGACGTTCCGTACCTTTGAACAACATGTGCTCGATAAAATGTGAAATACCATTGTTCGTTTGCGATTCATTGCGTGAGCCTGTTTTTACCCAGATCCCGAATGTTACTGATCGAAATGTGGGGATTTGTTCCATAACCACTCTCAAGCCATTATGTAAGCGATATTTGATCACCAAGGTTCCTCCTCGAAATGGTACACCTAAAAGTCCAATTCTCCTATTATACTTCCTCAGTCTAACAAAAATGTGCCTAGGACTCAAATTAGCAGCAGTAAATCATGACTATTTCGAGATTTGCCCCTGTCCGGTGATCCTTTTAGAGGATAAAAGATCTGATACAGTACCTAATACCAACCCTTTTTTCTTAATCAAACTGATCATTCCTGGCAATGCATCACGTGACGAAACGGTTGGGTGCATCAAGATAAGTGTCCCAGGTTCAACATTGGTGGATAAACGCTCAAGAATGCGACCTGCTCCTGGATTTTTCCAATCTATCGTATCAAAGGTCCACAACACCGTTTGCAACTTAAATTCGGAAGCAACTTGAATCGTTTCTTGATTGAAGTATCCTGATGGAGGAGCAAATAGTGAGTTTTTAACACCGAGCTGTTTCAGCAAATCTTCTGTTTTCGAGATTTCTTCTACTGCTTTACTTCGCGAAATCGTACGCATGTCTTTATGTGAATAGGCATGGTTCGATACCTCGTGTCCTTCGCTTAGAATGCGTTTAGCCATTTCAGTATTTTTCTTTAACCAAGAACCATCAAAAAAGAATGTCGCGTGGACATTTTCCTTACGTAACGTTTCTAACATACTAGGCAAAAATTCATTGCCCCATGCGACATTGATCATAAATGAAACCATTGGCTTCTTCGAATTACCTTTATATACTGGATTGGGAGCAAGGTCGTCTAACTGGATTTTTGGCTCTATTTCCTTCATCACATAATTAATTTGATTTGGTGTCAATTGATGCTCCGCTAACTTCAGAGTCTCCTCAATATCCACTTCAAGACCATTATAACCAGGGATAGCTTTCCATACAGA
The DNA here is from genome assembly GCF_964253335.1 of Paenibacillus sp. LjRoot56. Lineage (NCBI taxonomy): Bacteria > Bacillati > Bacillota > Bacilli > Caryophanales > Paenibacillaceae > Paenibacillus > Paenibacillus sp. LjRoot56. The sequence goes on along the minus strand of NZ_CAXURV020000002.1, from coordinate 1,338,536 downwards.
ATCTACTTTTGCATTTATTGGAGCTACCTTACGGTTCTCTGCTTCTTTGGTTATCGTTTCTAATAAAGTAGATTTGTTGGCAGAAGCAAAAACTGGACGTATGTCAACCCTCGTTTCAACATGTTCACGATCATCATGAAGTTGATTATTTTTTACACTTTGAATATAGGTTTCAACACTTGGGATCGCATTTACACTAAATAGAACCATAGCAAAAAAACTCCCAAGCAAAATCCATTTTTTGTGGAGCATACACAGGTCCCCTTTCTTCATCTCCTGATTGTATGAAGGTTGGGACAAGAGTAGAACCCGTGCATGTCCTCGAAAGTGTGAAAAGCAAAAAAGAGACAGATAGATCTGACTCTTTATCCTGAACTATGAATGAAACGCACTCACGAATTACGATTCTCTAGCTTTGTGTAGAGACCTGTGAAGTTAACGTTGCTTTGCGGGAAAGATTTACTCTTCCTTGTTGATCGATCTCAGTAACTTTAACCGTAATCTGATCTCCAACGTTCACAACGTCTTCTACTTTTGCTACACGCTCAGTAGAAATTTGTGAAATGTGTACGAGACCTTCTTTACCAGGTAGAATTTCAACGAATGCGCCGAATTTCTCTACGCGCTTCACTGTACCAAGGTAAGTTTCGCCAACGATAACTTCACGCACGATACCTTCAATAATGGAACGCGCTTTCTCGTTCATTTCTTGATTGGACGATGCAATGAATACGCGGCCGTCTTGCTCGATGTCGATCTTCACGCCAGTTTCCTCAATGATTTTATTGATGATTTTACCACCTGCACCAATAACATCACGGATTTTGTCGGGATTGATGTTCATTGTAAGAATTTTAGGCGCATATTGAGAAAGATTTTTGTTTGGTGTAGAAATACGGGATACCATTTTGCCCAAAATGTGCAAACGGCCTTCTTTGGCTTGTTGCAACGATTGTTGCAAGATGTTGCGGTCGATGCCATCAATTTTGATATCCATTTGAAGTGCTGTGATACCTTCAGCAGTACCAGCTACTTTAAAGTCCATATCTCCCAGGTGATCTTCCATACCTTGAATATCAGAAAGAATGGAGAAATGATCGCCGTCTTTGATAAGACCCATCGCAATACCTGCAACTGGAGCTTTAATTGGCACACCAGCATCCATAAGGGCAAGTACACTTGCACAAATACTCGCTTGGGAAGTTGAACCATTCGATTCCAATACTTCAGATACGAGACGAATTGTGTAAGGGAACTCCACTTCGTTCGGGATGATCGGCTCAATAGCTCGCTCACCTAACGCACCATGTCCAATTTCACGACGGCCTGGAGGACGCAAAGGTCTTGCTTCCCCAACGCTGAATGGCGGGAAGTTATAATGATGCATGAAACGTTTCGTTTCTGTCAGATCTAAACCATCCAAGATTTGAACATCGCCAAGCGCACCTAATGTACAAATGCTAAGAGCTTGTGTTTGTCCACGTGTGAATAAGCCAGAACCGTGCGTGCGCGGCAACAAGTTGACATCGCACTCGATTGGACGAATTTCTTCTGGTTTACGTCCATCGGGTCTTACTTTATCATGCGTGATTAAGCGGCGTACTTCCTCTTTCACGATATCATAAAGCGTTTCTTTCACATCACCTAGAAGACCAGGTGTTTCTACATATAAAGCTGTGAAATGCTCAACAGCATCTGCATTGACAACATCAATTGCTTCTTGACGAGCATGTTTCTCAGGAATTTTAATCGCATCCACTAATCTTGCTTGAGCGAATTCACGCACCGCGCTATTCACTTCAGCATCGACAGCATGGAGTTTAACTTCCATTTTCGGCTTACCTACTTGTTCAACCAATTCCTCGATGATTGCAACAATCTTGCGAATTTCATCATGACCGAACATGATCGCTTCAAGGACAACTTCCTCTGAAACTTCTTTTGCTCCAGCTTCAACCATCATAATCGCATCTTTGGTACCAGCAACAGTTAAGTGAAGATCACTCTTCTCTGCTACATCACCTGTAGGGTTGATAACGAATTGTCCATCAACACGACCAACAATCACGCCACCAACAGGTCCATTAAAAGGAACATCAGAGATCGCAAGTGCAGCGGAAGTACCGATCATTGCAGCCATTTCAGGTGGGCACTCTTGATCCACACTCATGACGATCGACACGATTTGAACATCATTACGGAAGCCTTCTGGGAAAAGCGGACGAATAGGACGATCCGTCAAACGGCTCGCAAGAATCGCTTTCTCACTAGGACGCCCTTCACGCTTAATAAAACCACCAGGAATTTTACCTACAGCGTATAATCTTTCTTCATAGTTCACTGTTAACGGAAAGAAATCTAAATCTTTCGGTCCGCTGGAAGCCGTTACAGTGCTAAGCACAACCGTATCGCCATAACGAACAGTTACTGCTGCATTGGCTTGTTTGGCTAGTCGGCCTGTTTCTAGTATGAACGGCTTACCGCCAAGTTCCATTTGTACCCTTGTCTCCATAAAATCCTCCTAAGGCATGGTTTGAATTTCAAAATATGTGTTTGATAAACATGTACAGAAATCATGAGATCCAGAGACCAATCCGAATTTACTCCGTATGTATGCAAAATAGACAAGCTATGGAGTTATCCTCTATTTCTGCGTTATGTCTAGTATTTCCTTCTTTTCCCGTTTTAAAAATACAAGAAAAAGCAACCTTTTGCTGCTCTCTGCCAGAGCTTTATCAAGCCTAGCAAAGGAGCAACAGGTTGCTTCTCATTGTCGGTTTTATCGACGCAAACCAAGCTTTGCAATCAAAGCACTATAGCGGCTTACATCTTTGTTTTTAACATATGCTAGCAACTTACGACGTTGTCCAACCATTTTAAGCAAACCACGACGGGAGTGGTGATCTTTCTTGTGCGTACGAAGGTGGTCTGTAAGGTTAACAATGTTTTCTGTAAGGATTGCTACTTGTACCTCAGGTGAACCTGTGTCGGTATCGTGTACCTTGTGAGTTTGAATCAGTTGTGTTTTGCGCTCTTGCGTAATTGCCATAATCGTTCATCTCCTAAATTCTATTAGTATCCCCACTAGCCTAGAAAGCGCCGATGAAAACGTCAATCCAAGCTAAGGTTCATGCCAAACGAACAAGTCCATTTGACAACGTTAATCAGTATATCACAATTGACTAGTAGAAGTAAATGTATGATTACGTCTCTAACGTCAATTTCTCTCTTGCTTCTGCTGCATCAAGTTTTATTTGAGCAACTAAATCTTCTAGTGAAGTGAATTTACGTTCTGGTCTAAGAAAAGCAATTAGCTCAACCATGACGGTTTCTCCATAAATTTGCTCGGAAAATTCGAATAAATGCGCTTCAAATGATGGTTTTAGTTCTCCAGTCTCAAATGTTGGTTTCACACCAATATTCATGACACCTTGATAAACTTCCCCGCGGACGGTTGCTCTTATTGCGTAAACACCGTTCGTTGGACTGACATACGGTTCTTCCAATTGGAGGTTAGCTGTAGGGAAACCTAGCGTTCTCCCTCTCTTCGCGCCATCAACAACCTTACCGCTTATGCTATATGGGCGTCCCAATAGCCTTGTTACGGTGTCCATTTCACCTTGCTGCAAAGCTTCACGAATACGTGTACTGCTTACTTTTTCACCATTCATATGAAAAGGTCTCACCACTTCAACAGAGAATTTACCGTGACTCAACTCGCAGAGTGAATCCGGAGTACCTTTACCTTGGAAACCAAAGGTAAAATCAAAACCACAAATGACGCTATCCACACCAAGCCGGTCTAGGACTTGATCCACGAATTGTTCTGGAGTTAAACGCATGAGAGATGCATCAAACGTTACAATGTAAGCGTGATTGATGCCCATGCTTTCAAAGATCTCCATCTTCTTCTTCGTGGGAGTCAACGACTCCACATATTTATCTTGCCCCATTACCGCTCTAGGATGAGGATAGAAGGTCATGATGGCAGAGTTAAGTCCAAGGGTCTTAGCCGTAAGCATAGCCCGTCCTATTACCTCTTGGTGTCCTAAATGCACACCATCAAAGTCACCTATAGCCACCACTTGTTTGCCAACAATCTGGGCCAACCGATCCGAATCCATCGGATATGATATTGGTATTATTTGCATATAAGTTCGTTCACCTACCCATTTCAACCCGTCCCGCGACGATATGATTAAAGAAAAACTTTGGCCGGGACCAAGACGTGGCTAGTGCTTTTCCATTCAAACAGACCCAGAAATCGTTCATCTGGTGAATAGGCCCGAAATATGGTTTGAGATGCATCTGCATGAGCCACTCGATTCGCAGCTAGAGCTATTTTCTTTCCTTGTAATGAATGAACTGTTTCTTGATCAGTGAGAGCAATAGATGGAATATGTGAGATGGCGATGTCCATAGGAATCATATGTTGCTGCAATGAGCCTTCTTCTTTCATTTGAACAATTTGCTCAAATGTTAAACACTGCTCTTTGCGGATGTTTCCTGTTGACGTACGTATCAAACTTTCCATAACGGCAGGGTATCCAAGTACTTTGCCAATATCTACACACAATGTTCTGATGTAGGTACCTTTGGAGCACACGGCACGGAAACGAATTTCAGGGTGCTTCTGATCCAAGTTGAGCTCGAGAATCTCAAGTTCATGGATTGTCGCTTTCCTAGCTTTTCGTTCAACTTCCTTACCTTCTCTCGCCAATTCGTAGAGTCGTTTGCCATCTACTTTAACAGCAGAGAACATAGGAGGGATTTGCTCGATGTCTCCTACGAAAGATTCCAGCACTTTACGTACTTGAGCTTCGTCAAGTGACACAAGTGGCACTTCTTCCAAGACAGTCCCCGTCATATCTTCGGTATCTGTAGACAAGCCAATACGTAAAACAGCTTCATATTCCTTCGGCAACTCTTGAATATATTCAACCATCCGTGTAGCACGACCAATGCAAAGTGGCAGTACCCCTGTCACTTGTGGGTCAAGCGTACCCGTATGACCAATTCTTTTAATACTTAGAATCCTTCTAACTTTGGCGACAACATCATGTGATGTAAAGCCCGCTGGTTTCCAAACAGGCAGTATGCCTTCTAGCGTCATTTCAGCTTGTCCCCTACTTCCTCAACCATTCTAGCAATTGCTTCATCTAGCGTACCATGGATTGTACATCCCGACGCTCGAACATGTCCTCCACCGCCAAGTGACTGTGCTACTGCAGCAACATCGACTAGCCCAGAGGAGCGCAGACTTACTTTAATGACACCAGGCGCCTTCTCTTTAATCAACATACCCACTTCAACTCCCTCAACATTGCGAGGATAATTAACTAAACCGTCCAAATCATCGCTCGACGCGCCTGTTAACTCTAAATCTGCGAGCGACACAGCAAGCCAAGCTAACTTTCGATCATAGGCAAAGGATAGTGTGGACAGCGCTTTTTGGAGAAGTACAATCTGGGCATATGTCATTCGTTCAAGTACAAGTTCAGCGATTTCAGCACCCTTGACCCCTAACTCCAACATAGAGGCTCCAATTTTCATAACCTCTGAAGAGGTATTTGAGTAACGGAATCCACCTGTATCTGTAAGCAAGCCCGTATAAATGCATTCACCGAAAGAAATATCAGGTTGCAGTTTCATATGTAACGCCAAATCATACAAAATTTGAACGGTTGCCGCGGCATCATGCTTGATTAAATGACAGGAACCAAATTGGTCATTCGTTGGATGATGGTCAATATTGAGCAGGTTTACCTGCTCATCAAAAAGAGTGCTGATCCTACCCATTCTGGAGAAATCAGCACAATCAACACTTATGATGGTTTGATAAAGTCGATTCGGTGCCTGTTCACTATAATCAATTGTAAATTTACTACCTGCTAAGTAGGAAAATTTAGAGGGCATAGCGCCCTCATTGATCATTGTGAATGACTTCCCAAGCTGACTTAAAATCCAACCTGTTGCATACGTTGAACTGGCTGCATCTCCATCCGGCTGGATGTGAGATACAACCAAGAAATCATCATGCTGCTCGATAAATGCAGCCGCTGCTGCCAGCTGCTGACAGTATTCGGTGGCATGGTTCATTCCGATATTCATACGTTTGTATTTCCTTCCTGATTGAGCTTATACAACAATTGGTCAATGTGACTACCATAGTCGATAGAAGCATCAAATTTAAACTGAAGCTCTGGAATCTTACGTAAACGAATTCGCTTGCCTAACTCAGAGCGAATATACCCTGAAGCAACAGAAAGTGCCTTAAGGGTGGCAGCTTTCTCTTCTTCAGTTCCCATTACGCTTAAATAAACACGAGCGAGGGACAAATCATTCGTCACTTCAACCCCTGTAACGGTCATGAAACCAATACGAGGATCTTTCAGTTCAGCTTGAATGATTTGACTAAGCTCTTTCTTAATCTGTTCGCCAACTCGACCTACACGAACTCTAGCCATTTATAATCACCTCTCAACGGACTCCATGATAAAGGCTTCGATGATGTCGCCCTCTTTAATATCATGATAACGCTCAAGAGATATACCACACTCATAGCCTTGTGCAACTTCTTTTTGATCATCCTTGAATCGTTTCAAGGAATCAATTTTGCCTTCATGAACAACAATTCCGCTACGAACTAAGCGTGTTTGTGCATTACGAGCAATTTTACCTGAAGTTACATAACAACCTGCAATTGTTCCTGAACCTGTAATTTTGAATACATTACGTACTTCAGCTTGACCAAGTACAACTTCTTTGAAGATTGGATCCAGCATGCCTTTCATCGCTTGCTCGATTTCTTCGATTACGTTGTAAATGATGTTATGCAGACGGATATCAACTTTCTCTTGATCAGCCGTTGCTTTCGCAGCAGGCTCAGGACGAACGTTAAATCCAATAATAATCGCATTGGAAGCAGACGCCAGAATAATATCTGATTCTGTTACTGCGCCAACACCATTGTGAAGAATCTTAACGCGAACACCTTCAACTTCAATCTTCTCAAGAGAGCTTTTCAGTGCTTCTACAGAGCCTTGAACGTCACCTTTGATGATCACATTCAGATCTTTCACTTCACCATCTTTAATATGCTTAAAGAGGTCTTCCAAAGTAACACGTGAATTAGCTGTCATCTCGGATTGACGAAGTGCAATCGCACGACGATCTGCAATGTCTCTTGCTTTACGCTCATCTTCATAAGCCAAGAACGGATCCCCAGCTTGTGGGACTTCTGTCAGACCCGTGATTTCAACCGGAGTTGAAGGACCCGCTTCTTTCAAACGTTTACCTTTATCATTTACGATCGCACGAACACGACCGAAGCATACACCGGCAACGAAGCTATCTCCAACTTTTAACGTACCGTGTTGAACTAGGATTCTAGCTACTGGGCCTCTTCCTTTATCCAATTCAGCCTCAATAACAGTTGCTCTAGCACGCTTGTTCGGGTTAGCCTTGTACTCTTGAACTTCAGCTACTAGCAAAATCATTTCAAGCAAGTTTTCAAGACCAATACGTTGTTTTGCGGAAATTTCGCAGAAAATCGTATCGCCGCCCCACTCTTCCGGAACTAACTCATAAGCCGTTAGAGCTTGTTTAATTTGATCAGGATTAGCGCCTTCTTTATCAATCTTGTTCACAGCTACAATGATCGGTACACCAGCGGCTTTAGCATGACTAATTGCTTCTACGGTTTGTGGCATGACACCGTCATCTGCTGCAACCACGATAATTGTAATATCCGTAACTTGAGCACCGCGGGCACGCATTGTAGTAAACGCTTCGTGACCAGGCGTATCCAAGAAAGTAATTTTCTTATGATTAACTTCGACTTGATAAGCACCGATGTGCTGTGTGATTCCGCCTGCTTCGCCTTCCGTAACACTTGTTTTACGAATGGCATCAAGCAATGTTGTTTTACCGTGATCGACGTGACCCATGATAGTAACAACAGGTGGACGTTCAAGCAAATCAGCCTCGTCATCGATTTCTTCGAATGTTTCGAAGTTGTCTTCTTCGACTTTAATCTTAATTTCAACTTCAACACCAAACTCAGTAGCGATCAATTGGATCGTTTCCAAATCAAGCTCTTGGTTGATTGTAGCCATTGTGCCAAGGAATAGAAGTTTCTTAATAACTTCAGAAGCATCTTTGTGAAGCAATTTCGCTGTCTCACCAACAGTCATATTACCACGAACAATGATCTTCTTAGGTGTGTTATCCACTTTTTCTTTCTTAACCATATCTTGTTGGTAACGACCTCTGTTGTTTCCGCGTTGGTTGCCTCTGTTGTTGCCACCAGGACCACGGTTACCACCAGATCGATTATCGTCAAAACGTTTAGGTGTTGGTTTAGATTTCTTCGTTGTGATCACGCCAGCTTTTGCTGCTGCATCATCCAACTCAGCCGCTGTTGCGCCAACATGGAATTGCGGTTTGGCTTCTTGAACAACCGGTCTTCCACTTTGGTTATTGTTGCGGTTCTCGAAAGGCTTGGACTGACGATTAGGACCAGCACTGCGATTCGGACTAGATTGTGGACGTCCGCTGTTCGCGCTTTGACCACTGCTTGCGCCAGCGCCGCCTGCGCCTTGATTCGGACGTGAGCCTGCATAGTTACTATTCGTGCGAGGTGCTCCGCCTTGTCCTTGGCCGCCTTGGCTGTATCCTTGACTAGCTGGACGACTGCTGTTGTAGCCACCGCTACTTCCACCTGCAGGACGTTGTCCACCAGGATTAGAACCTTGGTAACCACCTGTACGTTGCCCACCTTGGCTAGAGCCTTGGCCTGCTGGACGTTGTCCACCAGGATTGGAACCTTGGTAACCTGTACGTTGTCCACCTTGGCTGGAACCTTGACCACTTGGACGGGCACCATTTGGATTAGAACCTTGATAGCCCGTACGTTGTCCGCCTTGGCTATTATTAGGGCGATTTCCTTGATAGTTGCTGCTTTGACCACTTGGACGTGATTGTGGAGGGCGACTAGTTGTGTTTTGTGTAGACTGACCTTGTTGTGGAGACGTGGCTCCAGTTGATGTAGTCGGTTGACTAGTGGATTGTTGCTCAGTAGTAACTGGCTTAGCGGCCGGGGTTACTGCACCTTTATTCTCTTGTGCTGGAGCCTGCGATGCAGGATTCTGATTCGTCGTAGATGAACTCACATTTCCTCCGTCCGTAGCTGCTCGTTTGGCAGCTGCATTAGCTTTGATATCTCTAAAAAACTTTTCCACACTGCTAACTGCGTCATTCTCCATAACACTCATATGGTTGTTAACAGGTATATTTAATCGTTTGAGAATGGTAATAATTTCTTTGCTGCTCATATTGAGCTGTTTCGCGTATTCGTACACGCGTGTCTTGTCTTTATTATCTTGTTTATTGGTCAATATGTTTCACCTCCGCAGGATTTTCTTGACTCTTCTGCAGCATCTGCGCGAAGCCTCCGTCCAATACACCTATGGTGACACGCATTTCTTTCCCAATGCTGCGGCCCAATTCATACTTCGTACCGACTTCCATGAGCTTAACCCCATAAAATAGGCATTTATCTTGAAATTTTTTGCGTGTATTAGCAGAAGCGTCTTCCGCCATAATAACTAGCTTGGCCTCACCCGAGCGAATGGCTTTGAATACACCTTCGTCACCCGTTACGAGTTTCCCGGCTCTCATCGCTAATCCTAATTGATTTAAAAATTTAGGATTCATCTTCTGATTCCTCCTCCTCTTTCGAAGAAAGGAATTCATCTTCTACACGAATGAAATCTTGTTCCAGTTGGTCATAAATGTCTGCGCCTACAGCATGCTTCAGAGCTCTATCCAGGGCTTTGCTTTTCTTTGCCAATTTAAAACAAGAAACTTTACCGCACAGGTAGGCACCGCGCCCAGACTTCTTTCCCTTAAGATCAATGAGAATGTCATCCTCAGGCGTTTTGACGACGCGGATCAATTCCCTCTTCGGCATCATTTCCTGACAGGCAACGCATTTTCTCAGAGGGATTTTTCTCTGCTTCATTCCGATCACCCCTTGTTCCAAACAAAAACTTAATCGATGCTAATCGAATCTTGGTGCATCTCTTCTGAGTAAGTTTTCACTCTGCCATATTCTTGTTCAGCTTGTGTTTCGCTCTTGATATCGATTTTCCAGCCAGTTAACTTAGCAGCTAAACGGGCGTTCTGTCCTTTAATCCCAATTGCCAGAGAAAGCTGATAATCAGGTACAATGACTCGTGCCATTTTTTCATTTTCATGAATCTGAACTTCAAGCACTTTAGAAGGGCTTAGCGCATTCGCTACGTACTCTTCTACACTCTCCATCCAGCGAACGATATCAATTTTCTCTCCGCGCAGTTCGGTTACAATCGTTTGTACGCGAAGCCCTTTAGGGCCAACGCATGATCCGACTGGATCAACCTCTGGGTTACGAGAATGAACAGCAATCTTCGAACGGAAGCCTGCTTCACGTGCAACGGAACGAATCTCTACTACGCCATCGAAAATTTCAGGTACTTCAAGCTCAAATAAACGCTTCAACAACCCTGGATGTGTTCTCGATAAAATAATTTGAGGTCCCTTTGTCGTGTTCTCAACTTTCGTTATATAAGCTTTAATACGGTCTCCCTGTTTGAACTTATCCGTAGGCATAAGCTCCGTAAGTGGGAGAACAGCTTCTACTTTACCAAGGTCAACATAAATATTACGTTGGTCTTGACGTTGCAGGATACCCGTTACGATATCTTCTTCTTTATCGATAAACGCATTATAAATTAAGCCACGCTCGGCTTCGCGGATTCTTTGCGTTACAACCTGTTTAGCGGTTTGTGCAGCAATACGTCCAAAATCACGAGGCGTTACTTCAATTTCAACAATATCTTCCAATTGGTAATTCGGATTAATTTCACGCGAAGCATGAACAGAAATTTCCAATCTTGGATCCAATACTTCCTCTGTTACGGTCTTCCGTGCATAAACCTTAATAAGACCCGTATGTCGATTGATATCTACACGTACGTTCTGTGCCGTGTTGAAATTACGTTTATAACTTGAAATCATCGCCGCTTCAATAGCATCAATGAGTAGCTCCTTGGAGATACCCTTCTCTCGTTCAATTTCCGACAGCGCTTCAATAAAATCCGTGTTCATTTGAACTGAGTCCCCCCCTTCAATAAGTAACGATTACTAAAATACGATAGCAAGACGTGCACTAGCTACTTTGGCAACCGGAATGCTGATTTTCTTTTTACCAATCTCAATCACGAGTACTTCCTCGTCATAAGACTGCAACAACCCTTCAAATTCCTTAGAACCGTCGATCGGTTCATATGAAGTAACAAATACGTGACTATTCACGGCTTTATAAAAATCTTGAGTTTTCTTAAGCGGACGTTCTGCTCCAGGAGAAGAAACTTCCAAGAAATAAGCATCAGTAATCGGATCTTTCTCATCCAATTGAACACTTAAGTATTCACTGATGCGGCCGCAATCATCTATATCAATTCCGCCTTCTTTGTCAGCATAGACGCGAAGGAACCAATTGCTGCCTTCTTTGACGTATTCAATATCCACGATTTCAAATCCATTTTGTTCAACAAAATCCTTCAGCATGTCCTCAATGATGGATTTGATTTGTTCTTGTGTAGCCACAGATATGTGTACCTCCTAAATTGACTTCTCCTTGTCGTATCCCGAAAAGTCCTATATCAAAATGTAAAGAGTGGGTTTCCCCACTCTTTAATCACAAGATGATATCCTCATTATTGCCAATAAAAATTATACCATAACCATTCTTTGCATTACAATAGCAAACTTGTTAATCATTTTCACTTGACAGCTGATTTTTAGAATAAAGAAAGCTGATTGGATTCAGGCATACCACGGAAGCACCCCATAGAAGTCAAAAGCTCTATGACGGTTTTAGAAGCCTTAGATTTATTCTGGAAATCCTCAATTGATAGGAAATCGCCTTCTTCTTTAGCAGCCGCAATATTCTTAGCAGCATTTTCACCAATTCCTGACATTGCAGCAAACGGTGGAATTAAGGAATTGCCATCGATGATAAACTTCGTTGCATCGGAACGATAGATATCAATCGGCTTGAAACTAAAGCCGCGTGACGTCATTTCCAGTGACATTTCAAGAATTGAAACCATGGCTTTCTCTTTCGGCAGTGCTTGGAAACCTTTTGCTTCAATCTCAATTAATACTTTGAGAATCGCATCATAGCCTTGGCAGAGCAATTCCAGATCAAAGTCCGCTGCACGTACACTAAAGTAAGTCGCATAGTAAGCGATCGGGTGATACACCTTGAAGTAAGCGGTACGAACAGCAGAGATAACGTAAGCAGCAGCATGCGCTTTTGGAAACATGTATTCAATCCGTTCGCAGGATTCAATATACCAAGCTGGCACATTACAGCGTTTCATTTCTTCTTTCCATTCGTCCGTGAGGCCTTTTCCTTTACGCACACTCTCCGTAATTTTAAATGCAAGACCTGCATCCATCCCCGCTTTATAGATCAAATAGAGCATGATATCATCCCGACAGCCAATAACCGTCTTAATGTTACAAATCCCTTTTTTGATCAGTTCTTGTGCATTACCTAACCAAACACCCGTTCCGTGTGACAACCCCGAAATTTGAAGTAAATCGGCGAAAGATGACGGTTGTGTTTCTTGAAGCATTTGACGAACGAATTTCGTCCCCATTTCGGGAACCCCATACGTTGCAACAGGCGAACGAATCTGATCTGGTCTAACGCCTAGCGCTTCCGTTGAATTGAAAATACTCATCGCTTTCGCATCATTCATTGGAATCGTTGTTGGATCGACGCCAGTCAAGTCCTGTAGCATCCTCATCATCGTCGGGTCGTCGTGTCCCAGAATATCTAGTTTAAGCAAGTTCGCATCGAAGGCATGGTAGTCAAAATGAGTCGTCATCCATTCCGAGTTTTTATCATCGGCAGGGAATTGAACCGGCGTGATATCATCGACCTCAATATAATCTGGCACAACGACAATACCGCCTGGATGCTGCCCTGTACTTCTTTTTACCCCAGTACAGCCTGAAGCTAATCGAGCAATTTCAGCCCCGCGCCATTTCTGGCCTTGTTCTTCTTCGTATTTCTTGACGAATCCGAAAGCCGTTTTCTCCGCAACAGTACCGATTGTCCCTGCCCGGAATACATTCTTAGGTCCAAAGATCTCCTTCGTGAAGTTATGCGCAACCGGCTGATAAACCCCTGAGAAGTTCAAATCGATATCGGGAACTTTGTCTCCTTTAAATCCTAAGAAAGTTTCGAACGGAATGTCATGCCCATCCCCTTTTAAATCCCCGCCGCAGGAAGGACATACTTTGTTCGGCAAATCGAAACCACTCGGAACACTACCGTCAAGGAACCATTCGCTGTGCCTGCAGGAAAGGCATATATAGTGAGGTGGCAATGGGTTAACTTCTGAAATTCCCAACATCATGGCAACGACAGAGGAACCAACGGATCCCCGAGAACCTACCAGGTAGCCATCCGCATTCGATTTCTTTACGAGACGTTCCGAAATCAAATAGTTGGCAGAGAATCCGAATTTAATGATCGGAACTAGCTCTTTCTCTAACCGAGCAATAATGACTTCGGGCAGCTCTTCCCCATACATACTTTTCGCCGTATCATAACAAGTCGTACGAATTTCTTCGTCTGCACCTTCGATAATAGGTGTGAATAGCTTGTCTGGGAAAAGCTCGATAGATTCAAACCGATCTGCAAGCTCATTCGTACTGCGAATGACAACTTCAATCGCCTTCTCTTCACCCAAAAACTTAAACTCTTCGAGCATCTCTTTCGTAGTACGGAAATGTGCGTCAGGCTTCTTCATTGCTTTCAGCGGACTAAAGCCTGTAATCCCATTGATCGTAATATCCCGACATACTTTCTCACGTGGATTCAGATAATGAACGTTCCCTGTCGCGATGACCGGCTTACCCGTTTTATAACCAATTTCACAAACACGCCGAACAGCATCCTCTAGATCTTCTTTAGAACCAACCAAGCCTTTTTCTACGAGATGCATATTATAGCTAACGGGTTGAATTTCGAGAATGTCATAAAACTCTGAAACTTGCTCAGCTTCTTCAATTGATTTGTTCAGTACAGCTTCGAAAAATTCACCCTTTTCACAACCAGAGGTGACCAAGAGTCCCTCTCTGTGCTCAACTAACACACTCTTGGGAATCGTCGCAGCTCGCTGCAAGTAAGTGGTATGAGACAGCGAAATCAGTTTAAATAGATTTTTCTTACCAACTGGGTTTAATGCGTATATACAGCAATGAAATGGACGTTGATTGGATAAATCTTTACCTACATAATCATTCAATTTCGCTAGGCTCGTTATCTGACGATCATTAGCCTCATTAATTAAATGATAGAGCACATAACCTAGCGCAATGGAGTCATCAATCGCACGGTGATGATTATCGAGACCTACTTTAAATTTATCAGACAACGTATTTAATCGATGATTTTTCATAGATGGGAAGAGAAATCTCGCAAGCTCTAATGTATCAACTACCGAATTTGTAACCTCAGGCAAGCCCATGCGCTTTAAATTCGTTTGAAGGAAGCCCATATCGAAACGCGCGTTATGCGCTACTAGCACGCAATCTCCAATAAACTCTATAAACTTAGGAAGTTCGTCCTCAATATCTGGAGCATCCTTCACCATGTCATCATTAATATTCGTTAACTGCTGGATGTTATAAGGAATTTTCTCGTGCGGATTAATGAATGTGGCGAAACGATCAATCTCTTTGCCATCTTGCATTTTCACGCCTGCAAGCTCAATAATTCGATTATTAATAACAGAAAGTCCTGTCGTCTCCACGTCGAAAATAACATAAGTCGCTTGCTTTAAATCGAGATCTCGACCATTCATAACGATAGGGACAGAATCATTCACGACATTCGCTTCAACGCCGTATATAACTTTGATGCCATGCTTTTTAGCAGCTTTCCCGGCGTCAGGGAAACATTGAATATTACTATGATCGGTAACAGCGATCGCTTTATGTCCCCATTTGGCCGCCATTTTCACATATTGATCTATCGGTGTCAGTGCGTCCATCGTACTCATGGTTGTGTGCAAATGAAACTCTACTCGCTTCTCAGCAGCGTCATCCATACGATCCCTTGGAGCCATCACTTCGTATAAATCATTTGGAATCATCACAAGCTCAGGAATTTGCATGAAACGATCATACTCAACTTTTCCTCTTGCTCTAATCCAAGTACCATTAGCAAGAAGACTCATGATCTTCACGTCGTCTTTGGTCTTCGCAAAAACCTTCATAGCTAATGAATCACTGAAATCCGTAATATTGAAAGTAAATAACGTATTACCATTTCTTAATTCTTTGACATCCAAGCCAAATACGGTACCTTGAACTGTAATTTTCTTCTCTTCTTCTTGGATATCCTTAAGTGGCGTAGGAACTTCTTTTATATCAATGCCCATGACTAGCTTTAGATCACCCTCTGGTAAAGAAGATTCTTCTTCCTCCATATCGATGGACATCATAATTTCTTGTGTATATGATTTTTCACCTTGTTCTCGTTGCTTTGCAAACTTCTCATATTCTGCAACGATTTCCGTAGTGTCACTTATTGCATACTTGACAGATAGTTCAGTTTGAAAAAAATTATGGAAAAAATTCCGAATAAACATATCGATATTCTTTTTCTTCGCTAATTCTAGACCTATAGCATCTAACATAATCAACGATAGGGCATTTCCTTGTACTTCGAACCTAGCTTTTGACATCCAACCATTGACAGAGGGAACTTCCCGCTGTAACCATTCCATAAATAAGCCCCAATACTCCTCAACGAGAGCAGCAGGTTCTGCTTGTTCATATTTCCAAATAAACCGAATTTTTGCGATCTGTGCAAACTTCTCTTGAATCATTTTACAAAATGAACGATAAATATTCAGAGGCACAAGGTCATTTTTCACCAAATAGAACGTCCAGTCACGATTTTTCCGACTAATCTCTACTTGATCAATGTAGCCCTCTGTAAAATATGACCGTACAACATCGGCTGGAATCTCGGCTTGCTGCATCAAAAGCTCAAAGCGATTCCGTTTATCAGCCAAATTACTCATGAACAGCCTCCCCATAAAACATACCAAGGGCAATGGAGTTAGACCTCCATATGCCCTTGATTGTAATTAATAGCTTCGACCAAAGACAACTGTATGCTTGGCAGGATCGCCACACACAAGACAAGTCGATTTGGTTTCGGATGGTGTGAACGGGATATTACGACTTGTTGCTCCTGTTTCTTCCTTCACTTGCGATTCACAAGCGTTAGATCCACACCAGCCAGCCAAGGCAAATCCGCGTTTCGTCTCCAAGAATGTCTTAAACTCATCGATCGTATCTACCGCAATATAATGCTCGTCACGGAATTGCTTCGCTTTATCATACATCTGCTGATGAATCTCAGCAAGTAAATTTTGAACTTCTTGCACAAAGTCAGACTGTTGAACAATTTTCTTTTCTCCACTAACACGAGAAACAAGAACGACTACGCCATTTTCCATGTCGCGAGGACCTAACTCTACGCGAATTGGAACGCCGCGCATCTCGTACTCGTTAAATTTCCAACCTGGGCTTTGATCAGCACGATCATCCACTTTAACGCGAACGCCAGCTTTCTTCAGATCCGCAAACAACTCGTCAACCCGCCCAATTACTTGTTCACGCGTTTTCGGTGGTCCAATTGGAATCATGATAACTTGCGTAGGAGCAACCTTCGGTGGTAACACTAATCCCCGATCATCCCCATGAACCATAATAAGTGCGCCAATTAAACGTGTACTAACTCCCCATGAAGTTGTATGTGCAAATTGGTGTTGATTTTCACGATCTAGGAATTTGATATCAAAGGCAACAGCGAAATTCGTTCCAAGGTAATGAGAAGTCCCGGCTTGAACAGCTTTGCCATCCTTCATCATGGCTTCGATTGAAAAAGTATCAATGGCACCAGCAAACTTCTCTGAAGGCGTTTTTTGACCTACAATTACTGGGATCGCTAGGAAATCTTCCGCAAATTGACGATAGACATCCAGCATTTGCATCGTTTCGCGGCGAGCATCTTGCTCATCTTCATGCGCAGTATGACCTTCCTGCCACAAAAACTCAGTTGTACGGAGGAACGGCAACGTGCGTTTCTCCCAACGAACTACGTTTGCCCATTGGTTGATTAACAAAGGTAGATCACGATAGGAGTTAATCCACTCGGCGTACATATGCCCGATCATCGTTTCAGATGTAGGACGGATAGCCAAACGCTCTTCTAACTTCTCTCCACCCGCCTCAGTAACCCAAGGAAGTTCTGGATTAAAGCCCTCGACATGTTCTTTTTCCTTTTGGAAAAAGCTTTCTGGGATAAACAATGGGAAGTACGCATTACGATGACCCGTTTCTTTAAACTTGCTATCCAACTCACGTTGAATATTTTCCCAGATTTCATAACCATCCGGTTTAAATACGATACACCCACGAACCGGGGAGTAGCTCATTAAATCTGCTTTCTTAATAACATCTATATACCATCGGGAGAAATCTTCTCCTTGTGGTGTAATTTCTTTAACAAATTGCTTATCGTTTGACATAAACCCTCCCACAGATTAGGACTACCCCTTAATCAATCGTAAAATATCATTGTATGTAACAGCTACCATCAACAGCATCAGAAGTGCAAATCCAACAAAATGAACCATACTCTCTCGGTTCGGGTCTATCGGTTTACCTCTCAATGCTTCTAAACCCATGAACAGCAGACGACTTCCGTCTAGCGCAGGGATAGGTAATAAATTAAAAATACCTAGATATAAACTTAATGTGGCAGCCCAAGAAATTAAGTATGTCAGTCCCATTTTAGCAAACTCAGCAGATACTTGAGCAGTTCTCACAGGCCCACCAAGATCATCTAATTTGAATTGAAGCATAACTAATTTTTGCAGACCAGTCACGATTCCAATGGTAGTACCTACTACCTGATCATAGGTTCCTGTAAATACTTCACCCAATGTTGCACTTCTCCGGTCACCGCTTATGACAACACCTAGCTTCCCAGCTCCTGCTTCCATTTCTGGTGTTACTTGAAGTGTAATTGGATTACCTGCGCGATCGATCACCCATGTCATTGGCTTCCCAGCAGAAGATTGTATCGAGGTAACTAGTTTCTCCCGATCATCCCCAATAGGCTGCTTATCAATGGACATAATGATGTCGCCTTTCTGAAGACCTGACTTCTCACCAGCTTTACCAGCAAGAACAGAATCCAGCTTCACATTCGTGAACACACCAGACATAATCACCACGATGAAGAACAAGACAATCGCCAAGATAAAATTCATTACTGGTCCCATAACGATAGCAATGGCACGCTTCCCTACGGATTTCGAGCCGAATTGACGATCATATGGAGCTATTTGGGTTTCTGTTCCCTTCGTCACCATCATGGCTTGTGGATCAATCGGGTAAGTCACTTTCTCACCGTCAACATCGAGGGATAAACGAAGTGCTCTCTCTAAATCAATTTGTTCCACGACACCCATGATGACGTTAGAACGACGATCTAATTGATCTAGATATAAAAATGTAACTTCGTTCTGTTTATTTAATTTAATTGCAACCGTCTGTCCAGGATTAACTTGAACGATTTCCGGGTCTTCACCTGCCATGCGAACGAATCCACCAATTGGTAAAATCCGTAACGTATATCGGGTCTCCCCTTTTTTATATGAAAAAATTTTGGGACCGAAGCCAATCGCAAATTCACGAACTAAAATACCTGCACGTTTTGCAAAGTAAAAATGACCCCATTCATGAATCGTAACAAGAACGAAAAACAGCAGAATAACCTTTAACCCAACTTCAATAGCCGACAAGTCGTATTTCCTCCTTCGGGTTTTCTTCAGAAAACTACCATATGTAGCAATGACCCGACGCTTACGGTAAATGTGTCTACCTTCTAAGCATCTACTTCAGATCAGCTGTTCTTGTTCTTAGATTACCACTATTGAACGGCTGAATACAAGCTATGCCCGTACAGGTCATTATACGAACTAAGTGAAATATATAGACTTTACTTTACAACCTTGGTGTCGGAAATTGAAAAGAAGAGCTGAGCCATGCAAGCTGACCTCATCTCTTCCTGACATTTAGAAACGGATAGACGCTGCAAACGATCTAGCCCATTGATCCTGTTCGTGAATAATCTCAATTGTAGGATTAGCATATGACTCATGTTTTTGCAATGAAGCTTCGATAATATCTTCAATTTGTAGAAATGAAATGTCACCCTTAAGGAAACGAGCCACCGCAATCTCATTAGCAGCATTATACACAGTAGGGGTAATTCCACCTTGTTTACCACTTTCAAATGCCATGCGTAAACAAGGAAATCGTGTATAATCCATCTCACGGAAATGAAGTTTACCGATTGCGGCTAAGTCTAATCTTGTTGTTGGCGTTGAAAAGCGATCTGGATACGTTAACGCATACTGTATGGGAACCCTCATATCTGGATTACCTAACTGAGCGATGACACTATGATCAACAAATTCAACGTAAGAGTGGATGACACTTTCCGGATGAAGCAACACTTTGATATCCTCATAAGCTAACCCGAAAAGCCAGTGTGCTTCCATTACTTCAAGACCTTTATTGACCATTGTCGCAGAATCAATCGTAATTTTGGCGCCCATCGACCAATTCGGATGCCTTAGTGCATCCTCCACGGTTACACCTACGAGTTGCTCACGCGTACGATCACGGAAAGAGCCACCTGAAGCCGTAATCGTGATTTGGGCAATTTGAGAACGCTTCTCACCATTTAAACATTGAAAAATTGCAGAGTGCTCGCTATCTATTGGTAATAAGGCAACACCTTTACGAGCTACAGCTTCAGTTACAATGTGACCCGCACTCACTAAGGTCTCCTTGTTGGCTAATCCAATATCTTTTCCTGCTTCAATTGCGGCTAAAGTTGGTCTTAATCCTTGACTCCCAACCAATGCGCTTACAAGCAAATCCGCATCTGTCGCAGCTGCGACCTCCAACAATCCGGCTTCACCATAAAGAACTTTAATGTTTGATGGTATTTGCCTAGCAACAGTTTCAGCTAATTCCTTCGTAGCAACAGAAACGAGCTTAGGTCGAAATTGGTTAGCCTGCTCAATGACAAGATCACTGTTGTACCCTGCTGATATCGCCTCGACCTGAAACTTTTCTGGCGAATGCTGTACAAGATCCAAGGTTTGAGTTCCAATGGATCCTGTCGATCCTAAGATGGCAATTTTCTTCATATGTTCAACCCCGCTCATGAGAATTAGTTAGGAATCAAATTGAGCAGATAGATAAAGGGGAAAACAATTAACCAACTATCCATCCGATCGAGTACACCACCATGACCTGGCAGCAAAGTTCCCGTGTCTTTAATTCCTTTAACACGCTTATAAGCGGATTGAATTAAATCACCAATTTGTCCTACTACTGCAATAACAAATCCTAATAAGAGTGATTTACCTACACTTAAGAGATCCGGTGCGTACAATGCAAAGCATACGGCCAATATCATCGCAATAACTACTCCGCCAAGTGCTCCTTCAATCGACTTCTTAGGGCTTATTTGTGGCCATAAAGGATGCTTACCTAACTTCGAACCGACAAAATATGCGCCTGCATCTGATGCCCATATACAAACGAACACCATGATCGTCCAAAACAATCCATTATCCGCCAAGCGAGCCTCGATCATATAGTTAAAGCCAAATCCAATGTAAACGACACCTAGTAATATCACAGATACTTGGTCAATCGTTATTTTGTTCTTGGATGCAACTGTTATGAAAAGCAACAAAAACATGGCAAACCAAATAACGGCTGTAAATGAAATGGTCCATGTTATACCTAACAACCCCCAAGGGATCGTTAAACATAAAAGTGCTATGAGGCCAGCAACAGCAGTGAGTTTAAAAGGCATATACCCATTCATTTGTAAGTACTCGCGATATCCGATAATTGAAACGAGTACGATTAATCCTGCATACCACAAATCACCAAGAACTAGAAGAGTAATAAATGCTAGACCCGCTATAACGCCTGTTATGATCCTTTGTTTCAAGTTGAATCCCCCTAGATGAACAACGTTTATCTCTAAGACTTCCTTTTTAGTGAAAAACGATTACACAATCAGATGTTAAATACCACCGTATCTTCTTGCGCGGCGCTGATATTCAGCAATGGCTTGCATAAATAAGTCCTCTGTGAATTCTGGCCAATAGGCATCTGTGAACCATAATTCCGAATAAGCTAATTGCCATAGTAAAAAGTTGCTCAATCGCAATTCTCCACTTGTACGAATCAACAAATCGGGGTCAGGTAAATCTGACGTTAACATATAGGATGAAAAGAGTGATTCATTCAACTCATCCGGGTTCAAGTTTCCGTTTTGCAGATCCTTCATCATATCTTGGACACCTGCAATGATTTCCTTACGTCCGCCGTAATTTAAAGCAAAATTCAAAATAAGACCCGTGTTATCTTTCGTACGCTCGATCGCACCTTCTATAGCTTTCAGCGTATAGTCAGGTAGACCATCTTTCCAACCCGTCATTCGAATACGCACATTGTTCTGAATTAATTCTTCAATTTCCAAAGGAAAAAACTCTTGAGGAAGCTTCATTAGAAACTCGACTTCTTCTTTGGGGCGTTTCCAATTTTCCGTTGAAAAAGCATACATGGTTAGTACTTTGACACCAATATCATTGGCTGCCATTGTAATCTTCTTTACATTTTTCATGCCCGAATGATGACCTGCTACGCGAGGCAAGCCTCTTTGTTTGGCCCATCGACCATTTCCATCCATAATTATCGCAACGTGCGCAGGTACTTTGTCCAGCTCTATATCCGCTGCTGTTGCATTTGCTGGCTTGCGTGTTGGATTTAACCATTTCTTAAATAGCTTGAGCACAGTTGTTCCTCCCAACTAGGGAAAGATGAAAAACCCCCAGCAAATGAATACCCGGGGGCATATCTATCTTATACTTCCATGATTTCTTTTTCTTTAGCAGCCAAAACTTTTTCAACTTCAGCTACGAATTTATCAGTAAATTTCTGAATGTCCTCTTGATGCTTACGGGATTCATCCTCAGAAATACCTGCTTTCTCAAGCTTTTTAATTTCGTCATTCGCATCACGGCGAATATTACGAATTGCAATTTTGGCTTCTTCGCCAAATTTCTTCGTCATTTTCACCAAGTCACTACGACGCTCTTCAGTTAATGCAGGAATAACAATACGAATAACGATTCCATCATTGGATGGAGTTAAACCCAAATCGGACTTCATAATTGCCTTCTCAATAGAAGACATAGAGCTCTTATCCCATGGTTGAATGAGAAGAGTACGTGAATCTGGTGTTGTCAAATTAGCTAATTGATTAACAGGCGTCATTGCGCCATAGTATTCCACTTGAATACGATCTAATAATGATGGTGTTGCACGTCCCGCACGAAGAGAAGTCAAATCTCTTCTTAGTGCTCCAATTGCTTTGTCCATCCGATCTTCTGCGTTCTTCTTCACTGATTGAGGCATGGTTTATACGCTCCCTTTAACTGTAGTCCCAATTTTATCGCCAAGGACCACTCGTTTGATATTCCCTTTTTCCGTGATATTAAATACAACCAACGGAATGTTGTTATCCATACAAAGGGAAGATGCAGTGGAGTCCATGACACCAAGGTTATTGCTTATAACTTCCATATAGGTTAACGTTTCGAATTTCTTCGCTGTTGGATCTTTGAATGGATCAGCTGAATAGACGCCATCCACTTTATTTTTGGCCATAAGAATAACTTCTGCTTCAATCTCTGCAGCTCTCAAGGCAGCCGTCGTATCCGTCGAGAAATAAGGATTACCTGTTCCCGCGGCGAAAATAACTACTCTACCCTTTTCAAGATGGCGCATAGCTCTCCTACGTATGTAAGGTTCAGCAACTTGCTGCATAGTAATGGAGGACTGGACTCTTGTTGGCACCTCTAGGTTTTCCAATGCATCCTGCAAAGCAAGTGAATTCATGACGGTTGCTAGCATCCCCATGTAATCCGCTGTCGCACGATCCATCCCTTTCTCACTACCCGCGATTCCGCGCCAGATATTCCCACCGCCAACGACGATAGCAACTTCAACATTTAACTCTACAACATCCTTCACTTGTTGAGCAATGGAAGTAATCACTTCTGAATCAATGCCATATCCCTGCTGTCCGGCTAAAGCTTCGCCGCTCAATTTAAGCACTATTCTTTTATAAAAAGGTTGACCCAACTTGTATGACCTCCGTTTCCATGCGTAACTCCATGTCTTTAAGGGCTAAAAAAGAAGGAACACCAAGTGTTCCATCTTTTTTGAATGCCTATTATAGTTTAACTTGGGACATAACTTCTTCCGCAAAGTTTTCTTGTTTTTTCTCAAGACCTTCACCAAGTCCGAAACGAACGAAACGACGAATGGAGATGTTCTCACCGATTGCAGCGATTTTCTCATTCAACAATTGGTCGATAGTTTTGTCTGGATCTTTAATGAATGCTTGCTCCATTAAGCAGAACTCTTCGTAGTATTTACCAATACGGCCTTCAACCATTTTGTCGATGATTTTCTCTGGTTTACCTTCGTTTAAAGCTTGGTTACGAAGAATTTCTTTTTCTTTTTCCAAAGCTTCTGTTGGAACTTCTTCACGACGAACATACGATGGGTTTGCTGCAGCGATGTGCATAGCAATGTCTCTGCAGAACGTTCTGAATTGCTCTGTTTTACCAACGAAGTCAGTTTCACAGTTGATCTCAACAAGAACGCCAACTTTACCACCAGCGTGGATGTAAGATTCTACAGCGCCTTCTGTAGCAATACGTCCAGCTTTATTAGCTGCTGCAGAAAGACCTTTCTCACGAAGAAGTTCTCCTGCTTTAGTGATATCGCCGTTTGCTTCTTCAAGTGCTTTCTTGCAATCTAACATACCTGCACCTGTTTTTTCACGTAACTCTTTTACTTGTGCTGCTGTAACTGCCATTAGAAGAAACCTCCTGTTAAATGTTTATTGTTTATATGTAACACTAGTTTATTCTTTAAAAAAAGGGTGGTGACAGGCTGTTACACCTTCCAACCACCCTTTTCACATTGCTATAATTTAAGCTGTTGTTTGCTCGCCTTGGTGTGCTTCGATAACTGCATCAGCAATTTTCGCTGTTAACAATTTAACTGCGCGAATCGCATCATCGTTACCTGGAATCACGTAATCAATCTCGTCTGGATCGCAGTTTGTATCAACGATACCAACGATTGGGATACCCAATTTACGAGCTTCTGCTACAGCAATACGCTCTTTGCGAGGATCGATAATGAAAAGTGCACTTGGCAAACCTTTCATGTTCTTGATTCCGCCTAGGAATTTCTCAAGACGCTCTTTCTCTTTGCGAAGAATGATAACTTCTTTCTTAGGAAGAACTTCGAAAGTGCCATCCTCTTCCCATCTTTCAAGAGTTTTCAAGCGATCGATACGTTTTTGAATTGTTTGGAAGTTAGTCAATGTACCACCCAACCAACGTTGGTTGATGAAGTACATGCCACAACGTTCTGCTTCTTCAGCAACGGAATCTTGGGCTTGTTTCTTAGTTCCTACGAAAAGAATTGTACCATTGTCTTCGGATACGGATTTAACAAAGTTATAAGCTTCCTCAACTTTTTTAACCGTTTTTTGAAGATCGATGATGTAAATACCGTTTCTTTCAGTAAAGATATACTTGTCCATTTTCGGGTTCCAACGACGTGTTTGGTGACCGAAATGTACGCCAGCTTCTAAAAGCTGTTTCATGGAGATAACTGCCATCCCCAATCCCTCCTCTAAATGGTTTATTTGGTATCCGCCGCCCCTCGCATCTTTGCATAAAACCTACCGAAGTAAGCACCATTATGCAAATTGACGGGCGTGAGTTTTTAACACCGTGAATAAATATACCACAACTGAAAACAAGGTGCAACCTTTTATCCTGAATGTCATTCTTCCCTTGAATTGGATAGTTTATGTATAAGCAAACAAAAAAAGATCTCTCTAAGAAGATCCTTTAGTCTGAAATTCTATTGCGAAGTAATAAGGTTCGTCACCACTGTCTGCGTGTCCATAAAACCTTCAAATACATGATAGCCAACTTGAATCTTCGTGTTTCCGCCTCGCTTATCGAGTTCGGTTACAAACGCCGTGCGATCTGTAATTACACCGGACTTCACAAGAAGCTCAGCAACTGCCGTTGCATCTAAATTAGGTTGGACATAGATGACGATCTTTGAAGATGTGACTGCCGCGGGAGCAGTCGCTTTAGGCGTTTCTTGCGGCTTCGTCGAAACTAGCTTATCAGCTTCCTCTTTGACTTTCTTCTGCACAGCAGCATCTAATTCGGCTTGGGTATACATTTTCACATTTTTCTCAAGTACTAAATAGTATTTAGAGGCCTCTTCCTTGAGCTTCTGAGGATCCATCTCCTCCAACGATATACCTGACTTGCTCGGGCTACTTGGACGAATCAGCATCACTTGAAGAAGAATAGCGCCAACAATAATACCTACCCCAATACCAGTAACTAAGGCTCTATTTTTAAACACGGGTCCTTTCCTCCTGTCTTGAAAGTTGAAGGATCAAACTGACCTCGCCTTTATTCATACTAAGCTTTTTGGCAATAGCCTCCACGCTTTTCCCTTGATCATGTAAAGTAAACAATTCAGAATATCTGCTCTTCATACTTAAACCCACATAGACTGGCTCCTCAGGAAGAAGATCAGGAGCAATCTCGATTACGTTTACAGAAGCAGGATTATCATGATTGGGTGTGTTCAGAGCACTAAGCATTTCCGCAGGAGAAAGAACTGGCGGTTGATTCACATGAAGAGTCGTAAGCTCTTTGGACAGCTCGTGCTTTTGACGCTCCAAGGTTTCCAATCGGCCAGCTAACTTAGCAAGCTCCACTTCATAATCTTGTTTTGTCTTTGAAAAGAGATCAAGCATCGCTTGATTTTGTTCATCCATCTCAGCGGCGAAATGTTCTATCGTATCTTCGATTTCCTGCACGACCGTAGCATTTGCGGATGAAGCCGTCGTTTGTTCCTTAGGTATAAATCTCGCATAAACAATCATTACAAGACCAAGAAGGATGACATAGAGCACCGGCTGCATAACCATAAAGTTCACCTTTTCCTATAGCAAGTTAGAGGGAGAAGTCAATATGATGACCTTTATAGGGATGGTCCGGTTGGTGTTCCGGATCCGTAGAAAGATTATTTAATTGCCCTCTTGTCTTACCTTTACCTATTTGCGTTTTTTTCTGTTCACGACGATCTAAGATATCAGCGCGTCCACTCTCTTCTAGTTTGCTTGTCCGTCCTCTATCACGTTCCGTTGATTGTATAGCTTGATTTTCTAGAATCGTTCCATCTTGCCGCGGCTTCTGCATCAATTGATTCTGCTTTATACCAGCCTCATCGTTCTTGTGTACAGCGAATTGTAAATCGATGGCTTTGAAACTCATCGTCTACTCCCTCCCACACTTACACATTTGCACTCATGACAATATCGCCTTCACTTAATCGGAAAGTCATTCGGTTCGTTGGATCTTTAATAAATTTCGTGTAACGACCGATGACAATTTTGGTACCACCATAAATCGTCGAAATGACTTGAACCTTTGCATTCTCAGAATCCTCTAGAGATTTCTCGATTTCCAAAATGCGTTCCTTGATCGATACTTGTTCATCCACCGACTGCTTCTTCGTATTATTAAGTTTGATACGCATGGCAAGCTTATCAGGACTGAGCTGACCCGCTGCAGCTAATTGATCCAACAAAGTAAGCGCTTTACTCGTCTTCTCCATATTCTCACTTAGTATTCTCAGTTGATTACGAAGTTGAATCATTTCATTACGTAATTCTGGCAAAACACCTACCTCAACAACAGTTGCAGTAGACATTGAATTCCCAATTGTTCGAGCCGTAACGCGTTCTCCAGCTTGAATGGTACCGCCTACGATTAAACCTTTTGCACCCACACAGTTGACACTTCTACCCGCTCTCACTGTCGAATGCATGATACTTTGGGAAACGTTTAGATCACCAGAAACTTCAATCGTGGCATCTTGGATGAAAGAACTCTTCACATTCTTACCAGCTTTGATCAAAGCTTTATTTTGCCCTACAATACCTGCCGAGATTTCAATCGATCCTTCTGCTTCAAGCTCCGCGGCTTCAACACCACCGGTCACACGAATGTCTCCAGCTGCTCGAATCTTGAACCCAGGTAGAACATTCCCTCTAACAACAACTGTACCGATGAAATCAATGTTACCAATATTATAATCGACATCCCCATTAATCTCGTACACAGGGAATACGTTTATTTTATCCCGATCCGTCCGGACTACCATGCCATCAATTGTTGCGTATAGCCCCATCTGCTCCGCATCAGTTACAACATTTTTACCTACTTTGAATCTAGCTTCTTTACCTGACTTTGAAAAGAGCGTTTCGCCAGTAACTGCACGACCAGGTGTACCGGCTGTAGCTAAAAAGCGCTGACCAATCAATTGCCCTTTTCTAACATTATGAATGGATACAACTTCTTTATAATTGACCCGGCCGTCTTCCAGCTCCAAAGGTTTTTTTTCGTTGTCATCGAAGTCAAAAGATAATTTAATATATCCATTTTGACCATCTACCTGTTTAGTTCCCGTGGCAATTAATGTCTTTTTAAGAGAAAATGATTTAGGATTAGCTGCAATTTCTGCAAGCACTACTTGATTTACTCCATGAATAATACGATTTTTTTGAACCAGGTCTAATAATTGCCCAATTGAGACTTTAAACGCATCTTCAGTATTACTGATAAGTAAATGAGCAGATAACTTGTCATCTGACACAGTAATACTTATGAAGAAATCCAAAGGCATGTTCCCTTCACTCACGGACATACCACCTTTCCATACTTTCAGAATAAGTTTAATTATCTTGAAAAAGTTGATTTTTAAATCGTCCGAGTACACCTTTAAGTCTTAAGATCGCTTTAGAATGCAATTGAGAAATGCGAGATGGTGATAAACACATGACCTCAGCAATTTCACTTAATGATAACTCTTCGAAATAAAATAGTGATACAACGGTTCTTTCTTTTTCTGTCAAACGATCTATTGCTTTCGCCAATGATTCTTTCAAATAAAACTCGTTTACTTGAGACTCTGGGTTCTTGGCTTTCTCATCTACGATAAGGGATAATCTAGTCTCTGACTCTTCTTCGCGTATAGGATCATCAATTGAACAAATCGTCGTAACAGAAATATCCTGTAACATTTGTTGAAAATCTTGCTCACTTATTTGTAAAAAAGTGCTTATCTCCGAATCTGTAACTGATCGTAGATATTGTTGTTCGAGCTTTTGATAAGCGTCTTCTACTTTTTTAGCTTTTTCTCTAACTGACCTTGGAACCCAATCCCCTTGACGTAAGCCATCAATGATTGACCCGCGAATTCTCCAAGAAGCATAGGTTTCAAATTGTAAACCCCTTGCATAATCAAACTTCTCAATAGCATCAATTAATCCCATAACTCCAAAGCTAGATAAGTCATCTTTGGATACACTTTTGGGAAGACCAATGGCTAACCTGCCTGAGACATACTCCACTAAGGGTAAGTAGTTCTCTATTAGAGCTTGTCTAGCCGCAATAATACCTTGTTCTTTCCACTGTTTCCATAAATCAATATTTGCAAGCTGAACTTGCTTTTGATCAATCATGATTAATGATACACCATCCTTAATCTTCAGACATTCGCCTCAAGGCACCCGCCAGTTGTTCAGGGTCCAAATTATTCTTGGTGACTAGCTTAGGTGGATTCAATGGTGAAAATTGCATATCATTAGATTGTGCATCTTTTGTCTGATTCGTGTGGTTCGACTTCATTAATTGACGTGTTTCTTCATCCTCATCGGGTGTGCTTAGATCTAAGTTCTGACCAACCGCGGATGAGGAGTTCTCGAGCATAGAATCCTCCAGTGAAGAAACAGGTCCAATTAATAACCCTAATACCCATCTAAATCCAAATGTGACAACGAATAAAATGAGAAAGCTATATCCTGCTTTAAGACAAGATGATAAAAATAGATTATTGCCTATCGATAAGGCAAACGTAAAAATTCCAGCTAACAAAGCTACGATGAGATTAATTCGAATAGTACCAATCATCATTAAATTTCCTTTACTCCTAATTGAACACTACGAATCTGGAGGATCCCTGTCGCACTAAAGAACTCAATCGTACGACCATAATTAGCTCCTGTATCCTCTGCCAGAATAGGAATCTTGTAACGATTCAACATTTCTTTACAAGATTCTACATTCCTCGGTCCAATTCTCATCGTATCATTATTTCCGGCAAATGCAAACATTTGAGCACCACCAGCTAGCTTGGCTTCAAGCTTACTTATATTGGCTCCTAGCTTTTCCATTCTCGAAATTAGCTCTGGAATAGCTGTATCTGCATACTTCGCTATGTTCAATGAACCTTCTCGCGCTATTTCAGATGAAGGCAGCATGACGTGAGCCATTCCTGCTACTTTTGATCGGCTGTCGTATAGGGTAACACCTACACATGAACCCAATCCTGTTGTCTTCAAAACTCCAATTTGATGAGCAACATTCAAGTCAGCCATACCTACTTTAATTAAGTTTTCTAGCGTCATGGAGAGACTACCCCTAATGCCGAAAAGATTTTACCAAACGATTCCGGATCAGGGATTAAGAAAAAGTGTCCTTGCACTTCATTCTCCCCTTCCAAGAATTTAGTATCAATGAGAAGAGCCTGGTCTCCCATTTGACCAAATTGCAATAAACCATAGCTTAAAATTGCACCAGCCATGTCGATCGCCAGCGCTGGAACCGTCGGCTGCATATTTAAATTCGTAAAATCAGCAAGCGAGGATAAATAAGAACCGGCAAGGATGTTTCCAATTTCATTCAGTGCTGATAATTCTAACTCTGAATATTCTTCTTGATCAGTAATGGATAAACCAACCAAATCATGGAGCATGTTTTTGGCAGCATCCAAGTCAAGAATGAAAAACATATTTCCCGGGGCATCCCCTTCTACACGTAAGAAGATGGCTAGTACGACGGTCTCAGCCCCGCCGACGCTTTCGCAAATTTCTTCGAAAGGCAACATTCTTACTTTTGGAACCAACATATCGATCGGCTTATCCAGTAAGGTAGAAAGCGCAGTCGCTGCATGCCCTGCACCAATATTACCTACTTCCTTAAGCACATCTAATTGAAAATCCTCTAATTGGCTAAAAACGTCCACAAGCTATTCCTCAAATCTTTCTAACTGTTGAATTTCACTGCGATTCAAAACTTGCTCTAGGTTTAGAAGAACTAATAATCGACTCTCGCCTACACGAGCGATTCCATCCAAGTATTTCGCTTTAATGCCACCAACTACTTCTGGCGGCGTATTAATATTATCTGTATCGACATCAATGACATCATTAGCCGAATCAACAATCAAACCTACTTCAAATTCAGCCGCAGAAACGATAATAATACGAGTTGCATCCGTACTAGCAACCTCTTCAAGGCCAAATCTAGCGCGTAGATCAATAATTGGGATAACGACACCACGCAAATTAATAACACCTTTAATAAATTCAGGTGCTTTAGGTACGCGTGTCATAGGTTGCATTCTTTCGATCGTTCTAACCTTTTCTACTTCTACACCATACTCTTCCGATCCAAGTGCGAAGACAATTACTTTCTTTTCTTCTCCCATTGTCAAATCCTCCTTAACGAATATGGTTTATTTAATCAATGCATTAGGATCAATGATCAAAGCAACTTGTCCATCCCCAAGGATGGTTGCTCCTGAAATTGCGAAAATCCCTGTTAAATATTTACCTAGTGTTTTTAACACGATTTCTTGTTGACCAATAAATTCGTCCACCATAAGTGCTACTTGCTTATCGCCCTTGCGAACAACAACGATTTCTGTTTCTTCTTCCAAATCCTCGTTAAAATCAGGAACTTGAAATAAAGTGCTCAGGGACAATAATGGGATAACCGTTTTGCGATAATCGATCATTTTAGTACCTTGGATGTTCCGGATTTGCGATTTCTGAATGGCTGACGTTTCCACAATTGAGGATAAAGGAATCGCATATTTCTCACTACCCAAACGTACTAACATCGCCGAGATAATGGAAAGTGTCAGTGGCAGTTGGACGGAAAATTTACTTCCAAAGCCTGGTTTAGAATCAACTTGAACATGTCCGCCAAGCATCTGAATTTTTGTCTTCACGACATCTAAGCCCACACCACGTCCAGATATATCTGAAATTTTCTCCGCCGTACTAAACCCTGATGCGAAGAGCAAGTTATACACTTCATGATCTGTTAATTTTGCTGCTTGTTCTGCTGTAACGAGACCATTTTTCAATGCAGTTTTCAAAACTTTATCTCTGTAAATCCCTTTACCATCTTCTTCGATTTCAATAAATACGTGATTCCCGCTGTGAAATGCACGAAGTTGAATCGTACCTTGCTCAGGTTTACCAACCGCTACACGCTCACTGATC
The DNA here is from genome assembly GCF_964253335.1 of Paenibacillus sp. LjRoot56. Taxonomy (NCBI): domain Bacteria; kingdom Bacillati; phylum Bacillota; class Bacilli; order Caryophanales; family Paenibacillaceae; genus Paenibacillus; species Paenibacillus sp. LjRoot56. Next base: position 1,306,816 of record NZ_CAXURV020000002.1, on the reverse strand, counting down.
GATTCAATACCGTGATCAACTGCATTTCGCAATAAATGGACTAACGGATCCCCAATTTCATCAATAACAGTTCGATCTAATTCAGTATCAGCACCTGTAATCACTAGATCTACTTTTTTGTCTAAAGATTTGGCAAGATCTCTGATCATACGAGGGAATCTATTGAATACCGAATCTACAGGAACCATGCGAAGCTTCAGAACGATATTTTGCAAATCACTGCTGACACGGGACATATGTTCTACTGTCTCAGTCAAATCATTCCGTTTCACTTCACTTGCCAATTGTTCGAGTCGAACACGATCAATCAACAGCTCACTGAATAAATTCATCAGTGTATCTAGACGCTCAATATCTACACGAATCGTACGGCTTGCAACTGGAGCTCCACCTGCGGCTGGTTTAGCAGCACCGGCATTCGTAGCTGATTCAGAAGCTTTAGTCGTAGCTACATCAACTGTAGGCACAGTAACCGCAACTGCAGCAGCGATTTCTTGACGAGCTGTTTCAATCTCTGCAATCGGTCGGGATAATTCTACAAGAGATTCTGTATCAACGGTTATAATAACAGCAGAAGCAATTTCAGAAACATTTAGAATTTCTTTCTCAAGCGTTGCTTGATCAACTTTGGAGATAAAGTACAATGAGAACGAGCGATCAAACTTCTCTTGCTCAATTTCTTGAACGGAAGGCGTCGACTTAATAATTTCGCCCATTCTCTCCATAGCATCGAATACCATGTAAGCACGTGCAGCTTTTAACACACAGTTTTCATTGACACTAACTTCGATATAGAAAACTAGAAATCCTGAATCGATCGACTGTTGAAGAATTGAGTATTGAAACTCATCCACTTCAATGCCTTTGGCTGGTTCTTTTACTGCAACTGTAGTTGTAATAGCTGGGCCTTTTTTGTAGTCGCCTGTCACGATGGATCTTAGAGAGGTAACGATTGGACTTACATCCGCTTTACCTGTCCCACCTTGAATGATATCTTCAACCATAGATTCCAAGGAATCCAAACTTTTAAAAATACAATCAAATATGTAAGGGTCCATATCAAGTTTACTATTACGGACAAGGTCAAGCACATTCTCCATGTCATGGGTAAGTGCTGCGATGTCCTCAAACCCCATCGTTGCTGACATCCCTTTTAACGTATGAGCTGAACGAAAAATGTTATGTACAATACTTATATCTTTCGGATTACTTTCTAAATTAAGAAGATTTTCATTCAATGATTGCAAATGCTCTTTTGATTCATCGATAAACATCGATAGATATTGACTAAGTTCCACTACCACACACCTCCAATAGAATCATCCAGTACTCCATGTTTGCTTCAATTCATTTCATTCTGTACACACCTAGTTAAACGAACCGCAATTTCCTGCTGAGGTAATACATGCATTGCAGCTTGATTTTCTACAGCGGCTCTTGGCATCCCATATACGACACAAGTTTCTTCCGCTTCAGCAATAGTTGTGGTTGCCCCCGATTGTTTCAAGGAAAGCATCCCTTTGGCTCCATCACTTCCCATTCCTGTCATCAAAACGACATGTCGTTTTAACTCATTCATGCTTAGTAACGATTCAAACATCACATCTACTGAGGGTCGATGACCTGAGACAGGTTCATCTTTGGTTAATCGAATTTTGTACGTTCGGTTCGAATCTTTGTGAATAACCATATGCCATCCACCCGGGGCTACATAAGCAGTCGCCGTTTGTAGGACTTCTCCATCAGCAGCTTCAACAACCCTAATTTGAGAAATATCATTCAATCGTTGAGCTAATGATTTGGTGAAGTTAGGCGGCATATGTTGAACAATTAAAATTGGTGCTGGAAATCCTGCAGGAATATTGGATATAACTTGATGTAATGCTCTTGGACCACCAGTTGAAGTCCCTATGGCAACTACATGATTAAAATGTGTCGTAGTTGGGATAGTCTGAGCAGCTGAGTCTGATTGTTTTAAATTGTCTTTCAGCATCTTGGATCTCAAAGACAAGGGATTAACCTTTACTACAAGTGATTGTACGCTTGCTGGTTGGTTGACACTCATTTTCGAACGTACTGCCATGAGTAGTTTCTCATGCAGCAACAGCTTAACTTTATACAAATCCAGAGATATGGAACCCGATGGCTTTCGAATAAAGTCTACTGCCCCCAACTCCAATGCTCGAATCGTCTCAGAAGCGCCTTCTTGCGTTAAGGAGCTCAGCATGATAACGGGAGTTGGCTGCTCTTCCATGATGTGTTTAAGCGCATCCAATCCATTCATAACGGGCATTTCGATATCCATTGTAACAGCATCCGGTCGAAGCAGCTTAACTTGTTCAATTGCTTCTTGACCATTCTTTGCAGTACCAATGACTTTAAATTGCGGATTCTCTGAAATTAAATCACTTACTATTTTTCGCATAAAGACGGAGTCATCTACGACAAGAATGTTATAAAATGCCAAGCTGCTTCCCTCCTCTATCTGCTTATTCGACACGTTTTTCAAAATTCCTATTTCAAAAGTTTCAACATTTTATTTAAAAAGCTCTTGACACCCGTTGAAGGCGTTTCAATAACGCGATATCCCTTAATATAATTGTCGGTAAGCGTTTTGATGCTCTTAGTTGCCATTGAATATGGAAATGCGATTGAGAAAGGAATTTGCCTTTTCACTGCTTTAGAAACAACTGGATCATCATCAACAAACCCTAAGGTTGGAATATGAATATTTAGAAATTGTTTAGCTACTAAAGAAATTTTGTCAGCTGTCTGTTTGCCTTCTCGCGCATCTGTAACACGATTAATAACTAATTTAAATGAAACGTCGTGGCCCATTGAATTCACCATTTTAATGATGGCATAGGCATCTGTAATGGATGTTGGCTCAGGAGTCGTAACCACGATGGCTTCTTCGGCCGCAAGAATGAATTTTAACGTTTCTTTGGATAGGCCTGCACCTGTATCGAAAATAATAAAATCTACGTAGCCGTTCAGTTGCATAACTTGTTCCGCAAAATAATCTAATTCTTCTTCCGTTAATCGCAATAGGTCATTAAAACCGGATCCACCTGCAATAAACTCCAAATCATTCGATCCTTTTTGGATGATTTCCCAAATCGTCTTATCCTTCTTTAAAAGGTGATATAGACTATAAGTTGAAGATACGCCCATTAATACATCAATGTTCGCGAGTCCTATATCTGCATCGAATACAAGCACCTTGTAACCCAAAGACTGCAGTGATAAAGCGAAGTTTAGCGTAAAATTGGATTTACCTACACCACCTTTTCCACTGGTTACGGTAATAATCCTGGTTGTTCTTGTGCCTTTATCACCTTGTGTTTGAACCAGATTCCGCAACCCTTCTGCTTGATCCTTCATGTTCTAGGCTCCTCCAATAACAAATCAATGATTTGCCACTCGTTCATTTCCGCAATATCATCGGGTACACTTTGCCCAGTTGTCACATACGAAAGCTTGAGAGAAAACTCATGAACAACATTCAAAATGGCGCCATAGGAATCCGTTTCATCCATTTTGGTAAAGAGTACTTTGTCCAATTTGAATTTACTAAAATTATTCGTAATCGCACGTAGATCTCGATATTTGGTCGTTAAGCTTAATACGAGTATCGTTTCACTGTTCCCTTGTGTCTTCAGTAAAGAATTCAATTCTGAAACATACATTTCGTTACGGAAATTTCGTCCAGCCGTATCCATGAAAATAATGTCACATTCTGCTAGATTTTGAAATGCCTTCGTCAAATCCTGCGGTGAAAATACAACTTCAAGTGGCACATTTAAAATGGTTGCATATGTTTTCAACTGCTCAATCGCAGCAATCCGATAAGTGTCTGAAGTAATGAACCCAACTTTACGATGGTATTTCAATACTTGCTCCGCGGCCAACTTCGCTATCGTTGTCGTTTTACCAACGCCAGTAGGGCCAACGAAATGAACAACACGTGTTTGTGTAGATATATGCTTACTATGATCCGTTTGTAGAATCTCTCCTAATTTCGAACGAACAAGTTGATGAGCTGTTTCTTCAGTAACAGGTTCATCTGCAAGTTGAAAATCTGCCATAACCTCATCCATGATCTGTCGCACAAGCGTTGGATTCACTTCATGATCATAGAGTCTTTGCTCAAGTTTTTGCAACGGCTCAGGTAGTTTATCCCCATCGGTCACTTGTGTAAGCTTCTTCATCATTTCTTTCATTTGTTTGAGTTCATCCATTACTTGATCATCTTTAACCGGCGCCCTCGCTGCTGAATGAACAGAAGAAGGTGAGTAGGCTTGATGCCCGGCAGGATTCATAACTCTCTCTGGTTGAGGAACGGCACTTACCGCCACAGGCTCGCTCTTCATTGCCACTGGTGCTAATACATCAGGTACATCCGGAAAATCTGATTGAAAACTAGGTTTAATGGGAGCTACCTGACTATTCACCTTTGGTTGAGGTGGCATCTGAGTTGCTACTCGTTGGGGAGCAGGCGCAGGTTTCGCATTAGCAGCATCAATTGCAGCAATGACTTCTATTTTCTTCTTCCCAAACATACCAAGAAAACCGCCAGTCCGAATTTCTTTCGTATTCAGAATAACCGCATCCTTGCCAAGATCCGTACGAATTTTTTGCAAAGCATCTGGCATGGAATCAACAACATATCTTTTTACTCTCATAAATTGACTACCCCCATGCTTTGGATTTCAACGCTAGGCTCTAATTCGCTATAAGAAAGTACCGGTATATCTTGCAGTGTTCGTTCTAAAAGCTGTCTTACATACATCCGAATCGTTGGTGAAGTTAAAATGACAGGTTGCTGTCCTGATTGGATTAATTTCGTAACTTGCTCCGTTACACGATGATAAATAATTTGTGATGATGAAGGATCTAACGCCAAATAGCTGCCTTGATCTGATTGTTGCACAGAATCTGCGATTTTCTTCTCCACCGAAGGGCCTACCGTAATTACTTTGAGTGAATCTCCATGTGAAGTAAACTGCTGTGTGATTTGTCGTGATAGTGACTGCCTCACATATTCAGTTAAAATCTCAGGATCTTTCGTGTACGTACCATAATCCGCAAGTGTTTCTAAGATTGTAACCAAGTCACGAACAGATATTTTCTCACGTAATAGTTTGGATAGAACTTTCTGAATATCTCCAACAGCAAGTACGGAAGGAATTAAATCATCAACAAGCGCAGGATACGATTCTCTTACATTTTCGATAAGCGCCTTCGTTTCCTGACGACCCAGTAGCTCATGAATATGTTTCTTAATAATTTCAGTTAGATGCGTCGCTACAACAGAAGGCGGATCTACGACTGTATAACCGGATAGCTCTGCTCGCTCTTTGTTTACTTCATCTATCCAAATTGCTGGTAAACCGAATGCTGGTTCCGTAGTTTCAATACCTGATATCGAATCATCATCAAAACCTGGACTCATGGCCAGATAGTGATTTAAAAGTAGTTCGCCGCGTGCAACCGTATTGCCTTTAATTTTGATGATATACTCATTGGGTCTTAATTGGATATTATCGCGAATTCGAATGACAGGAACTACGACTCCTAGCTCCAATGCACATTGACGACGTATGAGAATAATTCGATCTAATAAATCACCGCCCTGCTGCGTATCTGCAAGTGGGATTAGTCCATAGCCAAACTCAAACTCGATCGGATCAACTTGTAGTAACGAAATAACACTTTCTGGACTTCGTACTTCCTCAATCTGCTGCTCTTCAACCAATTGTTCTTCTTTAATTGCTTCACGTTCCAAATTCTTTTGCATTTTAAATGCGGCATACACCAATAAGCCAGCTATCGGATATGTTGTAAACCAATGGATCGGAGTAAAAGTACCTAATACAACTAATGTACCGGCAACGATATACAACAATTTAGGTTGAGCCGTTAATTGTTTTGTAATATCATGACCTAAATTACCCTCAGATGATGCGCGAGTAACAATGATACCTGCTGCAGTTGAAATTAATAATGCAGGGATTTGGCTGACCAAACCGTCACCAATTGTTAAGATCGAGAAAGTTTGCAGTGCCTCTTGAAAATCCATCCCCTTCATGGTCATCCCAATGATAAATCCACCAATTAGATTGATAACAAGGATAATAATCCCGGCAATTGCATCACCTTTGACAAATTTACTGGCACCATCCATAGCTCCATAGAAATCTGCCTCACGCTCAATCTTTTGTCGTCTTTCTCTTGCTTGAACCTCATTGATTAGACCAGCATTTAAATCGGCATCAATACTCATTTGCTTGCCGGGCATTGCGTCTAAGGTAAACCTTGCCGCTACTTCGGCAACGCGCTCAGAACCTTTGGTAATAACAATGAATTGCACTAAGACAAGGATGAGAAACACAACGAATCCCACGACGATATTGCCCTGTGCAACAAATGAACCAAAAGTTCTGACCACGTCGCCTGCTTCAGCATGCGCCAAAATATTACGAGTTGTTGACACGTTTAATGCCAATCGAAAGAGTGTCGTAATCAATAACAAAGAAGGGAAAATCGAGAACTGTAGTGCTTCTTGTGTATTCATAGCAACCAAGATGATCATTAGTGCTATGGAAATGTTAATAATAAGTAAAAAGTCCAGCAAAGGGATAGGAACAGGTACAATCATCATCAACACGATGCCAATAATACCGACTAAAACTAATAAATCCTTGATTTTCATCAGATTGCACCTCCCTCTACGTTAATTCGTCTTACCCTTCATCTTATATACATACGCTAGTACTTCTGCCACAGCTTGGAATAGATCTGCTGGAATGGCATCACCGATTTCCACCTGTGCAAAAATCGCTCGAGCAAGCGGCTTATTTTCCATCGTCATGACGCCATTCTGTTTGGCGACTTCCTTAATTTTTAATGCAACATAATCTGCCCCTTTTGCAATTACTGTAGGAGCTTGCATATTTTTAGCATCATATTTCAGGGCAACTGCGAAGTGAGTTGGGTTGGTAATAATAACATCGGCCTTAGGAACTTCCTGCATCATGCGTTGCATGGCCATTTGACGTTGTTTGGCACGGATCTTCCCTTTGATGAGAGGATCGCCTTCACTTTTCTTATACTCATCCTTAATATCCTGTTTAGACATTTTGAGACTTTTCTCATGTTCGTATTTTTGATAAATAAAATCAAAAATAGCTAGTACAATCAGAATAGCACCGATTTTTATTCCCAAACTTAGCGTAACCGAAGCAATAAATGAAAATGTACTCTCCAATGGTGTGTGGCCTAGCCCCAACAACTTTGCTTTTTGCCCCATCAACGTGGTATAAACCGCATAACCGATGATCAACATTTTCAAAGTCGATTTTAGAAAGTCCACCACTGTTCGCATCGAAAAAATCCGTTTAAAACCACTGATCGGATTAATCTTGTCAAACTTCATCATCAAGGGCTCACCGATAAACATAAAACCAATTTGCGCGTAGTTCGCTATAAAAGCGATCAGAACTACCAGTAGAAAGATTGGAGCTACAATGACCAAGCCTTGTACCGTTAAATCCGTGAATAACACTTGTACGTTTCCTACGGTTAAATCCATACCTAATTGATTCTCATATACATCTCGAAAGATATGAATAATCCTACCTTTCATAAAAGAACCAAACATTAGAAAAGCCACGAATGAAAACAGTAAAATGGAAGCCGCGGGCAAGTCCATACTTTTAGCAACTTGACCCTTTTTTCTGGCATCCTGTCTTTTCTTGGCAGTAGCAGGCTCCGTTTTTTCCCCAGCAAACCATTGTAAATCAAGCTGTAAACGAAGTTGTTGGGACACGGTTCTCCTCCTACTTAGGTGTTGTCTGCGGCGAACCGCCCATAATATGTAGCATTTGCTCCATATAGTCAAACATAGTTCCAAACAATTGTTGAAATTGTGAAATTAACTCTGGGAATACAATAACTAGCAGGAAAAACCCAAGAATCATTTTAAGAGGTGCGCCGATTACAAAAATATTGAATTGCGGTGCAACCCTTGTCAGGAGTCCTAAGCCTAAATCTGTTAGAAATAGTGCTGCTACTATGGGAGCAGCGAGTTGGAATGACAGGTAAAACATCTTGGAGAGCGATTTAAATAAAAAGTCAGAGATTTGTCCGTCGTATATGCGGCTAAATAATGCGTTATCAATTGGCACCCATTTGTAACTGTCAATGATCGCTCTGATCAAGTAATGATGACCGTCAAACGACAAAAACAATAGGACAGCAATCATATATTTCAAGTTACCGAGCATCGGTGTTGAAGCACCTGATAAAGGATCAATAACGCTCGCCATACTGAATCCAATTTGCATATCCATAAATGATCCTGCCGTTTGGACAACGGTGAAAAACAGATACGCAAGAAAACCTAAAATGATACCTATTAGCATCTCACGAATAATCAACAGTACATATACACCATCAATCGGTATGGACTTCTCCATCCCTAATGTCGCGAAAATAATCAATGATATAAATACGGAGAGTCCCACTTTGAACATCATTGGAATATTTCTGGAAGAAAGAATTGGTACCACGACAAAAAATGATGTAATTCGACAAAAAATAAGCAGAAAAATAGGGATAGCTTGAATAATTGTTGGCATTTCACTCACAACCTAACCAACGAATTTGTAAAGATTGTTGAGTAGATTAAATGTAAAATCAACTAATGTATTCATAATCCATGATCCAAAAATAAGGATGGAAAGCAATACAGCAACAATTTTCGGAACAAAGGCAAGTGTTTGCTCTTGAATCTGTGTCGTTGCTTGAAAAATACTAATAGCCAAACCAACGATTAATCCAATAAGCAGCATTGGCGCACTAGCCTTAAGAACGGTATATACAGCCTCGCCAGCAATTCGTATTACAAATTCCGAACCCATCTAGATTACCTCCGATATCTTGGTATTTTAACCGTAGCTTAAGAGTAACGATCTCACCACAAGATACCAACCATCTACAAGAATAAAAAGAAGGATTTTGAATGGAAGTGAAATCATCACGGGCGGGAGCATCATCATCCCCATCGCCATTAATGTACTAGATACAACCATATCTATAACCAAAAATGGAATAAATATCATGAATCCCATTTGGAATGCAGATTTTAATTCACTGATGGCATAGGCAGGTACTAGTGAAGTGAGAGGTATGTCTTCAACACCAGTCGGCGCTTTAGCTTTGGAATAGTCGAGAAACAGCTTCAAATCTTTCTGACGCGTATGCTTAAACATAAACTTCTTCATGGGCAATGATGCCGTCTGAAAAGCCTGCGTTTGATTGATTTCACCTTTTAAGTACGGTTGAAGTGCTGTTTGGTTAACTTCCCCTAAAGTTGGAGACATAATAAAAAAGGTTAAAAACAGAGCGAGTCCGATTAAAACCTGATTAGGTGGCATTTGTTGAGTTCCTAATGACGTTCGAACAAAACCCAATACAATAACAATGCGTGTGAAACTCGTCATTAAAATAAGAATTGAAGGAGCTAGACTTAATACCGTTAGCAACAAAAGGAGTGTAACCGTATTCGAAGAGCCCCCCGTTGCCGTGCTCGTCCCGATATTAACGTTTAAACCCGGAATAGGATTCGTAAGATCAGTTTCGGCAGCAGAAGCAGTTAATGACAGTAGGAACATGGATATCACAGTGAGCAGTAATAAGCCAATTAATTTATTTCTTTTCATTCTTCATTCAACCGATCTGTTTGTTTTTGATCAGACAACCATTCTTCTACATGCTTATTGCGATCTGTTACACGCTTTAATTTATCTTGAAATACTTGTTGAAACGAAGAAGTAATCTCTACTTCCTCTTCTATATCGTTCTTCTTTCGCGGTATCTTGTTGATCCACTTGCTTATTGTACTAAAACCCATTCGATCATCCTGTGAGGATTGTAAGAGCTCTGAGATATAAGCCACTTCATCGGCGTCCATGATTTTATCCAATAATTGAATGTTCTCACCGACGCCAACAACGAAGAGGGAATGCCCGATCTCCACAATTTGTATGGATTTGTTTTGGCCTAGGGGAACTCCACCTAAAGAGCGAATCGAGTTCCCAAACATTGTACCTTTATTTTTCTTTGCCACATATCGCATCAGTACATAAAAAAGAATAATAATAAATGCAAGAACTAAAATCACCTTAACAACCATCAAAAGTGAGTCCCCAGAGCCCAATGAACCTGGATAGTCAGTTATTGGATCAACTTTATTTGGTTCAGTTTCAGCATGTACGACTTTACTTGTGTAGAGCATGGCCATAAAACTGAGAATCGTTAAGTATGCTTTATTCGATTGAAGTCTTTTCATAAGAACAACCCTTTCGGTTTATGTAAGACTCAACCGAATCCGGACGGTTTAACCTAGAGTCTTTTTGATAGCTTCGATTACACGGTCAGCTTGGAATGGTTTAACAATGAAATCTTTCGCGCCGGCTTGAATGGCATCAATAACCATGGCTTGTTGACCCATCGCAGAACACATAATTACTTTCGCGTTTGGTTCAATTTTCTTGATTTCTTTCAAAGCTTGAATACCATCCATTTCAGGCATTGTGATATCCATTGTAATTAGATCTGGTTTCAATTCTTTATATTTTTCGATAGCTTGTGCACCATCATTCGCTTCGCCACATACTTCATACCCATTTTTAGATAAAATATCACGAATCATCATTCTCATAAAAGCTGCATCATCCACAATTAGAATACGGTTAGCCATTGAAAATATCCCCCTAAAATTAAATTATTGTAATTTTTGAATTCGTTCCCATTGATTAACAATGTCAGTTACACGAACCCCAAAATTCTCATCGATAACTACAACTTCACCTTTGGCAATCAACTTATTATTCACCAAAATGTCTACCGGTTCACCAGCAAGCTTGTCCAATTCAATGATAGACCCTTGAGACAGTTCTAAGATGTCTTTAATCACCTTATTCGTTCTGCCCAACTCTACGGTTACCTTAAGTGGTATATCGAGAAGTAAATTCAGGTTTGTATCATCCGCTTGCGTGTAAGAGCCTGATTGCAAATTACCAAACTGGACAGGCTGAACATTCACATTACGATTAGGCATACCACCAAACGCAGCTGGAGGCTGTTGTTGATACATTGGCTGCTGCGGTGGATACATCGGTTGTTGTGGTGGATACATCGGCTGACCCATAGGAGGCTGCTGATACATCGGCTGCTCATACATCGGTTGTTGGTAAACAGGTTGCTCATACACTGGTGCTGGTTGCGATTTAGGAGCTTCTTGTACAGGTGGAGCTACTACTGGTGGTGCTTGTGCCGCCGGTGCAGCTTCCATTGCTGATTCAGTATCACCACCACCCATTAAGATCGATACCATTTCTTTGGCAAAAGGAACAGGCAATAACTGCATAATATTGGAATCAATAAGATCGCCAATGGCAAGTCGGAACGATATCTTTATAAATACGTCCTCGTCAGGCAGTTTTCCTTCTCCTTTCGACAAATTTAATATGTCGATTCCTGGTGGAGAGATATTGACAAATCGATTAAAGATCGTAGACATGGATGTAGCTGATGAACCCATCATCTGATTCATGGCTTCTTGCACTGCACTGATATGAATTTCACTTAGGTTTTCATCACCGCCTGTGCCGTCTCCACCCATCATAAGATCGGCGATAACTTGTGCATCTTTGGTTTGAATAACAAGTAAGTTAATTCCATCGAAACCATCAACATAGTTCACATGTACGGCTACATGAGGTCTTGGAAACTGTTCTTCCAATTCTTCTTTACCGATAACAGACACCTTAGGTGTCGTAATATCTACTTTTTTGCCCAGTAACGTCGATAACGCTGTCGCCGCGCTGCCGAACGTAATGTTACCAATTTCCCCAAGCGCATCTTGCTCGAGCGGGGATAAAAAATCTTCTACTTGCGGAGGCCCATGAAATGAAGAGACAGAACTTTCTTCAGATGATTGTCTCAATAAAGCGTCGATCTCTTCCTGCGACAAATAATCTCTGTTATTCATCATATTCTTCTTCTCCTTCATTCACGATTTCTGTAATTTGTACAGCCATCTTCCCTTTTACGGTACCAGGGCTTCCGAGATATTTCAGCTTCTCGCCCACTTTGACTTGAAGCGAATCTTCGACGGATTTATGCAGAGGGATTACATCGCCTATTGTTAAACCTAAGAAATCTTGGATAGAAATTTCAGACGATCCCAATTCTGCAATGAGAGGTAGCTTGGTTTTCTCCAAGCGTGATTGAAGTGCTTCCACTTCTTCAGGTGCTCTCGTTTTCTTCTGGGAAACAAACCAGTGATGTACAGAAAGCCGAGGCATAATAGGTTCAATAACAACATGAGGAATACATAAGTTGATCATACCTGTTGTGTCCCCAATTTTGGTGCTCAGCGATATTAATGCAATCGTTTCATTAGGAGAAACAATTTGCATAAACTGCGGATTCGTTTCTAGTGCCTCTAAGCGAGGTTGAATATCAATAACGGTCTTCCATGCTTCTTGCAAGCTATCAAATGCTCGACTGAAAATGCGCTCCATAACGATCGTTTCAATCTCGGTTAAAGCATTAATTTTGGTTGGCGTCGTACCTGCTCCGCCTAGTAATCGATCCAACATAGCAAAGGCAACATTGGGATGTACCTCAAGTACCATTCGACCCTCTAAAGGCTCTGCTTCAAAGATGTTCAAAATGGTCATTTTCGGGATCGAACGAATAAATTCATCATAGGGCAATTGTTCAACCTGAACTACACTGATTTGCACGAAAGTACGCAGCTGCGCTGAAAAATATGTCGTTAAAAAACGCGCGAAATTTTCATGAATCCGAGTTAAGCTACGAATATGGTCTTTAGAGAAACGTACTGCTCTCTTAAAATCATAAGCCCTTACCTTCTTCTGAGTATCCTCCTTCTTAAGTTCATCGGCATCCATTTCCCCAGAGGACAACGCAGCCAGCAAGGCATCGATCTCATTTTGCGATAAAACATCAACCATTCGAGTCACCTCCTTTAAGCAAAATCATTTATGAGTTACTGCAGCACTTTATCAGTTATCCAAATTTGTTTGATTTTACCTTCATGCAATAATGGGTTTAGTTTGTTCATTATTGTAGAAGTTAAACTATCTGAACCTTTGCTTCCTTCAATTTGCTCTTTCGTCATATCGCCAAGAATCTGGACAATCGTTCCCTTAACGGCAGAGTCGAGTAAACTATCGAATTCAGCTTTAGCTTTTGAATTTTCCATTTCAAACGCAAAGCTTATTTTAATGAAATTCTGACTGCCTGATAAGTTCGTTAAAATATCCTTAATGATTGAAGTATTCGCCTTAACGGTCTCCGCTGATGGTGCTTTCGTTGGTTTTACACTCGCAACAGCATCCTGAGCCTTCACAGCAGGATCTGTGGACTCATTATTCTTCTCCATAAAGTTCCACAACACGAACGCTGCAGTAAGAATTAGTGTGATAGCAATAAGGATGGAAACAATGAGAATAAATATTTTGTTCTTAAACACTTATGAACCCTCCGTATCCCTGGACTGTATTGTCGCTCGGATGGAACCAATTTCTTGCATGTAGGTCCGCACTAAGCTTACCACAACCTCTGCCTTTTCGAGAACTGTGATTTTCTTGCCTGTCGTCAACGTAATCATCGTATCCGGAGTTTCTTCGATAAGCTCAATTAGAATTGCATTCAAGATAAGCGGCCTGCCATTTAAACGAGTGAGAGAAATCATCGTTCTCCTCCTGAATCAGGGTAAGGGGAGCTTAACTCCCCCTTCTATTCATTCAATTACTCACTATTGCTTAAGATTTACAACCTCTTGCAGAATTTGATCTGAAGTTGTAATAATTCTGGAGTTCGCTTGGAAACCACGCTGAGCAATAATCATTTCTGTAAATTCACCAGTTAAGTCAACATTAGACATTTCAAGTTGCCCAGAGACGAGTGTACCCGTTCCCGTTTCTGGATCACCAGGAAAACCAACTACAACCTCAGGCTCTGGATTTGCATTTGCAGTCATTTTATATAGGTTACCACCGATTTTCTCAAGACCAGCTGGATTGATTACTTTCACAACCCCAACTCTTTGCCCTGTATTGATCGTTTCACCATCAGCATTTACGCCAATAATGTCACCATTTTGAGCAATCGAGAATGATACGATATCATCTGGAATGACAATGGGACCTGCATTTTCGGCGCCCATAACATGTAGCCCCTCAGAATTCACAAGGTTCCTGTTCGGATCCACTGTGAAGTTACCAGCTCTTGTTAAAAAAGGAACATCTACTTGATCGACAGTTCCAACTGCGAAGAAGCCATCACCATTCACACGCAAATCTGTTACAACATTTGTCGTCATTGCGCTACCAGCTGTATGTACAGTATCTATAGCAGCTATACTAACACCTAAACCAACTTGCTGTGCATTCACGCCACCTCTGTTCTCGTCTGGCGCACTTACGCCTGAAACCGTCTGACTAAGAATGTCTTTAAACATAACACGACTGCCTTTAAATCCGATGGTATTTACGTTAGCGATATTATTTCCAATAACGTCTAACTTCGTTTGAAAACCACGCATACCTGAAACGCCTGAGTACAAAGATCTTAACATGAATAGGCCTCCTAAATCGGATGTAAGTATATGAATTTGAGTTGCTTCTTTCGATCCACAACTCCAGGCTTCCTAAACGGTCGAGCCCTGTAATTTTACGATATTATCATTGCGCTATCGATCTGTGTAAACACATGATCATTCATAGCTTGGCCATCTAGCGCAGTCACTACAGTTCTATTGGGTACATTTACGATATAACCATTCCCTGCTAAGATCAGTAGTGCGTCTTTGGCACCTTTGGATGCAGCTTTATCAATCGCATTGTTCATTTTCTCAATTTGCTCTGGTTTTAGCTGAATGCCGCGTTCTTTTAACCTGACCTCAGCATGATGACTAAACTTTACAAATTGATCTTGGAATAGTTTCTGAAAAGTAGGATTTCCAGCAAGCGGTACCTGCTGCATTGGAGTTCTTCTCGTTGAACTGGGAGAAACCGCATTAGGATAAAGTTGACCTATAGATATTCGCTCTGTCATTCTGTTTCTCCAGCGTTTTCAATTTTCTTTAACTTATCAAGGGAAACTTCCACACCATTCACAGTGGCAAATTGATTCCCATCTTTAAAAGTTATCGAATCTACTACGCCAGACATCTCAGTTGTAACACCTGATGCATCTGTTCCAGTCCATGAAATTGACTTACCAATTAATCCGGACACGAAGCCTAATGATTGTCTCATCAGTTTCATCTCACTAGCCATATTCGTCAATTGCTCTACCGAAGTAAATTGAGCCATTTGAGCGATAAACTCTTTGTCTTGTAAAGGCTGTGTAGGATCCTGATTCTGAAGCTGTGTTATTAATATTTTCAGGAAATCATCCTTACCCAGGGTTGTACTGTCTTTCTCTTTGGTTTTCGCGCTAGTCCCTTTATTAATCAGATCAGCAACATTACCTACGATTGGATTTGTAGCCATACGTTCACCTCCAACAATTCATTCTACTTCAGTTAGGCAATGACATCGAAGGAATTACCGTTTGCATGATTGCGAAGCTGCGCGATTTGTTCCATATCTTCTTTAAACTCAATAGCATCCACTTCAATTTCACCCGAGCGATTCTTAGGCTGACGTTGCGATTGATTGAAGGTTTGCGGTTGTCGTTGTTCTTGGAACATGTTTGAAGACATATTTTGGCTTTGCGTAACTTCTAATTTCTCAACCTGTAAGCCTTGTGTAAGTAGCGCTTGACGTAATTGAGGCAACTGGCTTTCTAGCATTTGTTTCCCTGCCAAGGTATCTGCTGCAAACTGGGCAAATAGTTGTCCATCATGCATAGAAATTTTCACATCTACATGTCCTAAATTCTTAGGAAACAAAGATAATTTAGCTTCAGAGAATCCTTCAGACATCGTAATTTTCATGTTTTTCAAAACATGTGCCGTCATCTCATCCGTGAAGTTAGCAGCTGTTAACACCGGTACTGGCGTTTTATCTGCTGCACTCGTCACATGTTGAGATTTCTGTAGATCACCAATCGTAACGATCGTATTTGTTCCCGTAGTTGTCTCAATTGGCAGATCAACCAGTGGTCCAATTGTCGGTTCCGATGTGTCATTTGACTGCTCACTTACTACTAATGGAATGTGCTTAATTGCAAATTTATCTTGTTTTGGCTGAAGTGATTGCAGATTTACGGAAAGACTATTGTCTAGCGACGAGTCACTTTCACGATTGTTTATGTACTTATTGGAACCAATTCTGCCATTGGATGGCGTGTGTTCCTTAGTTCCAGCGACAGGCCCAATTGACTCAATTGAACTAGTTGCCATGTCACCGACAGTTAGCTTCTGACCTTTTCCTACTTCTGCCAAAATCTCTGGAATTAACGGTTGAATTGTACTTGCAAGTTCTGAATTCAAGAAATTGAGAATCGGATTGTCTGGCTGCTGCTTGGATAAAGCTGACAGTGTCAACAATGTATTCTGTGCTTTCAAACTCAGCGAATTATTCGTTGGTTGCTGCCACATTGCTAGATTTCCAACCGCGAGTGGGTTTGTCGTGTTACTTAGTGCAGCTAACAAATCCTCTGCATCATCAAACCACTTTTTCACTTTAGGATCTTGCAGTAATTTGTCAGCAAGTTCAGAATTACCATTCATTGCTTCTATAAGCAATTCAGGCAAAGTACCATCCGACGAAGTCACTTTTGAATCTTGTGCCACATCCGTTTGTATCGGCATTACCAAGCTTTGAAGCATTTGTAACATCATACTCATGGAAAGCTCAGATTCTGATGGTTGTCCTTCACCCATTGGTACTGTCTCTTGGGCGGTTTGGTCAGAAAGAAGTGCTGAAAAGCTATCCGTCGTTCCAATCCCTTTCGAAGTCCCTTTACCTGCAGAAGTTGCTCCGGGTTGCGCGACTGGTACTGAAGTCATCTGTACGTCCATTCTTTTCACCTCCCTTCCCTCATTCACCTGCATGCTATGGAACAAGCTTGGCAGCAATCGATGCTGCAATTTCTTTATTCGCATCTGACAGTGCCGACATTACTTTAGAACGTGATGAATTATCCATCCCACTTAAAATGGATAAAACTTTGGCCGGGTTGGATTTGTTCATCTCCAGTAGAACGTTTGAAGCGCTTTTTGGTGTCATATTGGCAAATGTTTGACCAAGATCCGAAGTACTTACCGTGCTTGTCGCTGCCTTGGCATCCTTCGTGTTATTCGTGGCTAATCTTTCTTGTAAGGCAGCTATTTCTTTATCACGAACTGGCACGATATCTTTTAAACCAATCGAAGCAGCGGCTGCTTTAGCAGCATCCATTTTCTCAAGGATCGCTCCTCGGTTATCTGCTTTCATCATAGAGAACACCAATACCATTTCATTTGGAGTTAATGCCTCAATGATCGGAGCAACTTTACTAGGCGTCATCTTTGCGTACATATTGGCAAGCTGTGTAATTTGATTCGTGTACTCTTCTTCCGATTGCGTTTTATCTTTTAACTTCTCCTCAAGTTCGGTAACCTTCGCTACTGCTGCTTTTAGAGATGCATCTTTATTCTCAGTCGTGGAATCCGCTTTTTGTAATGCTGCTGTCAATTCATTTACTCGGGCATTCAGCTTCGCAATTTCATCCTCTTTCAGTTTTACATTTTGCTCAGAGGATACTGTTTTACCGTCAGTTGTCACTGGTGCAGTTTCTTTTGGCGCTGGGACTATTAATCCAACGACAGGTGTGTTGTGCAATGCTTTTTGAATACTACTTTTGATATCATAATCAAAAATTGAAAGCAGCACGAAGAGTAAAACCGCCGTAAACACAAAGGGGATGACAAACCATATCAAAAATCGTTCCAGTGCACTATAAGATGCACCCTCTACGCTTGTATCGGCCATCTCTTCGTCCCTCCTTATCTAGCTTAATACGATAACCGCCTAAAGCGATTTGTAGCCATTTCATCAAGAGCATCCTGTTCTTTTTTAGCGACCATGAATTGGAATTGGTTATGTGCTTTTTCTCTTGCTTTAGTCCATACTTTTTCATCAATCATTTTCACAGACAAATGTTCTTGCTTCTCAGTTACGATATGTTTAGCTTGTTTAACATCCTGATGCTTGCGAGCAATTTGTTTGTCCACATGATTCATATAGCTCTGCATGAGCAGCATGTTCGATATCGACACAGAATGGCTAGTTGCTTGAATCATTTCATTGTGCAAGTTTTCCTTCTGCTCGAACAATCCGTTTAAGTTCGTTTCTTCATTCCTTAACTGCCCCATTGCCTCAGATAAAATCCATTCTGCTTGCGTTCGTTCATTATTCTTCAAATCGACAATTTGCTGGAAAGAGTAGCGAAAACTCATCTAGGATCCTCATCCCTTATAAAATTCTTGGATTAAACGTTCTTGAGCTTCTTCGTATGTTAACTTTTCACTTGTTCGTTGTTTCGTGAAATTCCAAATGGCTTCAATGTTATCCATCGCTATATCAATATTTGGATTAGAACCTTTTTGGTACGCCCCGATATTGATTAGATCTTCCGAATCTTTATATATAGAGAGAAGACGCTTAAGTTGATCGGCAGCTTCCATGTGTTCTGACGGTACAATTTCTTTCATAACTCGACTTACACTTGATAAGACATCGATCGCAGGATAGTGGCCCTTGTTTGCAATACTTCGGTTCAGGACGATATGACCATCCAAGATTCCTCGGACCGCATCTGCGATAGGTTCATTCATATCATCACCATCAACAAGCACCGTGTAAAATGCAGTAATGGAACCCTTCGCACCTGTACCTGACCTTTCTAGAAGCCTAGGTAGCATAGCGAACACGGATGGTGTGTATCCCCGAGTAGCTGGAGGTTCACCAACGGCTAGTCCCACCTCACGTTGCGCCATAGCAAATCGTGTTACGGAATCCATCATCATCATGACATTTAAGCCGCGATCTCTAAAATACTCAGCAATACTTGTCGCAATCATTGCGCCTTTAATCCGAATTAATGCGGGTTGGTCGGATGTCGCAACGATGACAACGGATCTCGCCAAACCTTCTGGACCCAGATCACGCTCAATGAAATCCAACACTTCTCTGCCACGCTCTCCAATGAGAGCAATAACATTGACATCGGCAGACGTATTGCGGGCTATCATTCCCATTAAAGTACTTTTCCCAACACCTGAGCCTGCAAAAATACCAACACGTTGACCTTTACCAATTGTCAATAATCCATCTATACAACGGACACCAACAGAAATTGGATTGAGTACACGTGGGCGCGTTAACGGATTACTCGGTAAATTATTTGTCGAATACTGCGCCATCCTTGAAGGCAGATAGGAGCCATCTAACGGTTGACCTAAACCGTCTAAAACTTTTCCCAAAAGCTCATGTCCAACCTGAACTGTTAATGGTTTACCTGTGCCAACAACATCACAACCAGGTCCAATAGAATCGAGATCACCAAGCGGCATTAGAATAACTTTGTTGCTTCGAAAACCGACCACTTCCGCTTTTAATGGTTTATTCGATTTATGCGGATAGATATAACATAGATCACCAATACTGACATCAGGACCTTCAGATTCAACTGTAAGTCCAATAACTTGCGTCACTTTACCGTTTACCCTAATTGGATCAATCGTTTGTAAAACTTCTTTGTATTTATCCACCTTCGGGATCGATGTCTGTGTCATTATGATTCCTCACTTTGTAAGGCCAGTTGCTGGAGCGTTGACTTAATCTCTTTCAGCTGAGTATCAATTCTCGCGTCTATGCTTCCGTACGATGAGCGAATTACGCAACCTTGATCTTGTACAGAAGAATCCGGTATAATTTCGAGTTCGGCTTGTGAATCAATCGATGTGATCAATTCTTCTCTAGCATCCTGGATATACGCGAACTGTGAAGGCGCTACACATAAAGTAATAATTCCCTTTTCGCGTCGGCGAGCGAGTATTTTCTGAATGAACTCAATTACCCAACCAGGCTCGAGCGAAAGTTGACGAACAATAATTTTTTCTGCAATGGATGTGCTTAATTCTATTAGAAAAGGTTCTGACTCTTGGATAATTTGTTGCTTCAGCTTATAAGATAATTCAAGTATGGATCTCGCTTCAGCCAACATTTCATCGTATTCTTTTCGAAGAGCACTCTCCGCTTGAGCAGCACCTTGACGATAACCTTCATCAAATCCTACTTGCTTCGAAGCATTCGCTAGTTCTACATCTTCAGCTCGCTTACTTTCCCACCAACTCGCAATGTCGGATTCTGTTTCTTGGCGGATTAACGCACATTCTCGCTTTGCCTGTTCAATTTGGTCACTGGCAAAAGCTTCAGCATCATCCAAGATTTGCTTTTTTAATGAGGTTGCATCGTTAATCTCAATTTGCATTTCCGGTGACATGCTACTTTCAACAGCGGGAGTTTCTGGAACAGCCTCTGTTTGAGTGGCAAGCGATTCAAAAATCTTTTTACTTTCCATCGGATAATATGCGAATGATTTAATGACATTAGACAATAATATCATCTCCTCCACCACGTGCGATGATGATTTCACCCGACTCTTCTAAACGACGAATCGTAGCCACGATACGTGTTTGTGCTTCTTCCACATCACGCAATCGAACTGGCCCCATAAATTCCATTTCTTCTTTGAAAGTCTCCGCCATACGCTTGGACATGTTTTTGAATAACACATCACGAACCTCTTCACTCGCAACTTTAAGAGCAAGTTGCAAATCAGCATTTTCAATGTCACGGATAATACGTTGAATCGAACGATTGTCGATATTGACGATATCTTCGAATACGAACATCCGTTTCTTGATTTCTTCAGCAAGTTCTGGATCTTGAATTTCTAATGAGTCGAGAATCGTACGTTCCGTTCCGCGATCAACACCATTCAAGATTTGAACGATAGATGCGATACCACCAGCATTTGTGTAATCCTGTGTAACAGTCGAGGACAGCTTCTGTTCTAACACGCGTTCCACCTGTGAAATAACTTCTGGTGATGTACTGTCCATGAGTGCAATCCGTTTAGCAACATCAGCTTGTTTCTCCTGTGGGAGTGACGACAAAATGATCGATGCTTGTTCAGCTTGCAGATAAGATAAAACGAGTGCAATTGTTTGCGAATTCTCATTCTGAATGAAGTTGAGAATTTGCGCTGGGTCTGCTTTCCGTGCAAAGTCAAAAGGTCTTACTTGAAGTGTAGCTGTCAGGCGATTGATGATATCAAGCGCTTTTTGAGAACCTAGTGCCTTCTCCAAAATATCCTTGGCATAAGCGATTCCACCTTGAGAGATAAATTCTTGTGCCAAACAAATTTGGTGAAACTCGGCAAGAATTGAATCCTTTTCTAAAGTATCTACTTTACGTACATTCGCTATTTCAAGTGTTAATTGTTCAATTTCTTCTTCACGTAAATGTTTGAAAATTTGTGCTGAAACCTCAGGGCCTAAACTGATCAAAAGAATAGCTGCCTTTTGTCGTCCGGTCAACCCTTGTAAAGCGGCTCTGGCCATACAAGTGCACCTCTATTCGTCTACTAACCAAGTACGCAGCAAGTTAACAAATTCTTCCGGCCGCTTTCTTGCAAGCGTTTCGAGCTGCTTACGCACTTGATTGTCATTCGTTACATTTTCAATATCAATCGTTGGAAGCTCTGCCTTTTGAGAAGCAACATCCATTTCTTGATCAATCAGAAGTTGTTGTGCTGCTTTCTTGCGTCTTCTAATTGCAAACCCAATAAATGCTCCAATGGCTAGTGCCGCTAACGCTAATGCACCATAAGTCAAGTAAGTAGATGTCTTCGTTGCACTTGCATCGGAAGATCTTACAAATGAGTGAGCAAAAACCGTAACTTTTTTCTGCAATTCATCGTCTGTATAAGTAGTCTTATTATCAGCTAGTGCAGTTCTCACAATATTCACTAGCGCATTCTGAATGGCTGTTTTCGTTTCAGCAGTTAAAGAGTTCGGATCATCTCTTACTGGAGGCTCGATGCCGACATTAATACTTACATCCTTCACTACATACGGTGTAGAGATAATGTCATTTGTAATGCGATCCACTTCATAGTTAACTGTCTTACTGTTTTTCTCTGATGTTGAGTTCCCATTGTTTGCAGTCCCTGGATAACCAGGTACATCCGTTGCGCCGGTACCAGGAACACCGCCTGTTTCCGTGCCTTTATTTTGATACGACTCATTCGCTTCTTGGAGGGAGATTTCAATTCCTTTTTGATCAACTTGGTTCGGTGCCCTTACAAGTTGTTCTTTGGTTTTCTTCTGATCAAAATTCATCGTTGTAAATACACTGACACTCACTTTATCGCGTCCAAACATCGTACCCAACATCGAGTTGATGTTCTTCTGTAAATCATTTCGGAACTGGGTATTAATATCTGTATCTCTCGGTGTGCTATTAGCTTCGCCACTGAACTTATACGAGAGTAAATTTTGATCAGAAATGGAAATGTTCTCAATCGGTAGATTCTTAATACTATGAGATACTAAATTGTAAATCGTATCTACTTTGGGTTGATCTAAGGAATAACCCTGCTTGATTTGTAAAACAACAGATGCTGTTGCTTTCTCCGCCTGCTGCTGTAGGAATGGACCTTCCTCTGGAAGAGAAATGTTTACCTTAGAGCTTGAAATGGCTTGATTCGCATTAATAAGTTGTTGAAGTTCACCTTGTATCGCGCTCAAGTACTTCACTTTGAATTCATTATCCGTGATACCGAATGAACTACTTCCACTAAAAACTTCAAAGCCTAGGGAACCGTTCTTATTCAACCCTTGAGATTCTACTGCAAGTTTGACATTGGCTACTTCACTTGTCGGCACTTCTATGCTTTTTCCATCAGCACTCAGATGATAAGGTATTTTCGCTGTATCTAGATAAGATTTGATATTGGCTGCATCACTGGGCTGCAATTCTGTATATGCCAACGAATAATCTGTTTTCGACAAATTAACACTTATAATGGCAGCTGTTAGAATCAATAAGAACACAGTAGCTATAAAAATAATTTTCGTCGTCCGGTTATAACGATTCCAGTATTGCTTCACCTTTTCCCAGTACTGGAGCAGGTTCTCGTTCACTCTGTCACCTCATTGACCCAAATTTAGCAGCATCTCTATAGTTACAGCTGCATTCTCATGATTTCTTGGTACGCCTCGAGCACTTTATTTCTGACCTGAACAGTAAGTTCGAGTCCTAATGAAGCTTTCTCCGAGGCAATTGTCAATTGATGTACATCTGAAAGTTCCCCTTTAATGAAGCTTTCGTTCAACTGATCGACTTGCTTTTGCTGTGCACTCAAATTGGTCATCGCCTCGTTCAGAAATGAGCCGAATTTCTTACCTAAATCATCTGCTCCCTCACCCGCGTTATCCTTCGGACTAATAGAACTCATTATATTTATCGGACTGTAACTAATTTTGTCAATCATCACGTATCCTCCTATCTACCAATTTCCAAAGCTTTAGTAATCATCGCTTTACTTGCATTTAATGCTGTTACATTGGCTTCATAAGATCTCGTTGCTGAAATCATATCCACCATTTCTTTGGTAATATCCACGTTCGGCATGTAGACGAATCCATTGGTATCTGCATCAGGATGCGAAGGATTGTACACTTGTTTTAATGGTGATTTGTCTTCAAATATCTTATTCACTCGAACTCCCTCACCCGTTCCATCCGCCATCGCTGAATTCAGTGACTGGGCGAAACTAGGCTGAGATTTCGTCTCGAATGAAACTAACTTTCTCGTGTAAGGCATCCATTTTCCATCAACAAACCTTGCTCTTGTCGTATCCGCGTTGGCAATATTGGACGAAACAACATCCATACGCAGGCGCTGCGCAGTCAAAGCAGATGCACTAATGTCAAATCCGTTTGTAAGTCTCATCGTTTATTACCTGCCCCCAATGACCGTACGAAGTTTTTTGAAATCGCTATTCATCTGTTGAATCATCGTATTGTATTTAAGTTGATTTTTGGCCATCAATGACATTTCGTAATCCATGTCCACATTGTTTAAGTTGTTGTTTATTGCTGTCGAATTATCTGATTTAATTTCGGTATTTGGTAATGTTGTCGTTTTCCCAATTACAAAATGCCTTGGATCTGTACGAAAGCCATCTATTGAAGGTGTATTCGCATTCATTTGTCCTTGTAAGAGCTCTTCAAATGCAACATCGGAACGTTTAAAGTTAGGAGTATCCACATTGGCAATGTTATTCGCCGCCACTTTTTGCCTTAGCGTCGATGCATCCAGCGAACGCTCCATCATATTCCAACTAGGCTTGTCTAATAAAGACATAAACGATTCCCCTTCACTCTAAATAATATTCAGTTACTATTTCAACATTGGCAGAATTGATTCCTTCTTATTTCGACATTATTCTCAATTCTTGATACAAAATAGTTCTATATGTAGAATTTTGTAAACCTTTGACTTATACTCTTTATCATCTAAGATATTACGATAAGTTACAATAAGAAAAAAGCCCTATCTTTTTACCAGATAGGGCTTTACCATTTATTATTATAATTTTGACTTCATCTGTTCAATGCTTTGCATCAGTTGTTCATTTAATATACGGATATAAGTGCCTTTCATTCCTAGTGATCGCGTTTCAATCACGCCAGCACTTTCCAGTTTACGCAGCGCATTTACAATAACAGAACGAGTTATACCCACTCGGTCTGCAATTTTACTCGCCACCAACAATCCTTCCTTGCCATCCAGTTCCTCAAAAATATGTTCAACAGCTTCCATTTCACTGAAAGACAATGAGCCAATTGCAACTTGAACAACTGCTTTGCTGCGGGCTTCTTCTTCAATCTCTTCCGCGCGCTCTCGCAATATTTCCATTGCAATAACCGTTGAACCATATTCTGCGAGAACCAGATCATCATCAATAAAGTGACCTTCGCTTCGACTTAGAATCAAGGTGCCCAAACGATCGCCACCACCAATAATTGGCACTAAAGTTGTATGCGTCGCTGGAAACATATCCTTCATCTGGTCTGTATAATAAAAATACGGACTGTCTGGCTCCGATGTAGATGAAGTCTCTTCGATTTTTAGCAATAAATTGTTAGATTCAATCGGGAACCTGCGTTCGATTAGAATCGTTTGATTCATTTCAGGAGACACAGGATCATTCGTAACCGCATAGCCTAAAATTTTACCTTTACGGCTAACCACATAAATATTTGCGATGACGACATCTCTAAGTACTTCTGCCATATCCATAAAGCTAACCGCATTGCCCGCTTCTTTTTGGAGCAAACGATTCAGCCTTCTTGTTTTATTTAATAAACTCATGTAACTGCCTCCTACTAACTGCAACCTGCTTATTTCTTATAAGATATACTGACTTAAATCTCTATTTTGAACAATACTGCTTAGTTTCTCACGTACATAAGCTGGATTGATCACTAGTGACTCTAATGTAATTTCGGGTGCTTCAAAAGATAAATCTTCCAACAATTTTTCTAAAATTGTATGTAAACGACGAGCTCCAATATTTTCTGTTTGTTGATTTACTTCAACGGCAATACGAGCAATTTCATGAATAGCTTCCTCTGCAAATTCAATCGTTATACCTTCCGTTTGCAACAAAGCTGTATATTGTTTAGTCAAAGCATTCTTAGGCTCCGTTAAAATCGAAACGAAGTCTTCTAATGTTAAATCGCTTAGTTCGACTCGAATTGGGAATCTGCCCTGCAGTTCTGGAATGAGATCAGATGGCTTGGCAATATGAAAAGCTCCTGCCCCAATAAATAACACATAATCTGTTTTAACAGAACCGTACTTAGTTACAACCGTAGAACCCTCTACAATAGGTAAGATATCTCTTTGAACACCCTCACGCGAAATATCCGGTCCACTTCCACCGCGGCTGCTGCTTGCTATTTTATCAATTTCATCTATAAAAATAATTCCACTTTGCTCCGCACGGTTGATCGATTCCTGGATCACATCGTCCATATCAATTAATTTCTGTGCTTCTTCTTGTGTTAGAACTTTTCTAGCTTCTTTCACAAGCAGTTTCCGTTTTTTCATCTTTTTGGGCAGCAGACTCCCGAACATTTCTTGCATATTCATCCCTGCTTGTTCATTACCTTGACCACCAAGCATATCAAGCATGGAAGGCGTTGCGTCTTCCACTTCAATTTCTACATGATCGTTTTCTAATTTACCATTGGATAATTGTTCGGCAACTTGAGCTCTTTTAGAAGCCAGATTTGAATCAGGCGGCGTCTCATCTTGCTCATCTTTATTTTGCCCGCCAAACAACATCTCAAGCGGGTTACGTTGTGTTTTGGCACGGGTAGGACTCGGAGCAAGTAAAGTAACTAATCGCTCATTAGCGAGCTTCTCAGCACGATCCTTGACCTTTTCCATACGTTCAGCTTTGACCATACGTACTGATGTCTCAACCAAGTCACGTACCATCGATTCTACATCACGGCCCACGTAGCCCACTTCAGTGAATTTCGTCGCTTCAACTTTAATAAAAGGTGCGCCAACCAGCTTCGCAAGTCTCCGTGCAATTTCTGTTTTCCCAACACCAGTAGGTCCAATCATGAGGATGTTTTTCGGTACAATTTCATCTCTCATGCTTTCGTCAACCAAATTTCTCCGATATCGATTTCGCAGTGCGATCGCAACGGATTTCTTCGCTTTTTTCTGCCCCACAATGTATCGATCCAGTTCTTGGACAATTTGTTTAGGGGTAAGAGAGCTGTTTGCCATATGTGATACCCTCCTTAAATGTAGGCTAAAGTTAATTGATCAATTGAGAGCGTGTGCTAATTCCGCTTAAGAAACATACGTTCTAGTCTATTCAATCTCTTCAACAATAATATTATGGTTGGTAAACACACAAATTTCAGCTGCTGTCGTCAACGACGCGTGGGCAATTTCTTTCGCACTAAGCTGAGGTGCATGTCGGTGCAGCGCTCTACCTGCCGCGAGTGCAAAGCTCCCGCCAGAACCAATAGCCAAAATGCCATCATCGGGTTCAATTACTTCTCCATTACCGGACAGCAGTAAAAGTCCTGAAGCATCCATGACGATCATCATAGCTTCCAGTCTCCGCAGCACACGATCTTGACGCCAATCCTTCGTTAGCTCAACTGCAGCACGTTGAAGATTACCATGGTGTTCTTCCAGCTTGCCTTCAAACTTCTCAAAAAGCGTTATCGCATCAGCAACGGAACCGGCGAAACCAGCAATGACTTTCCCTCTATGTAAACGCCGTACTTTTTTGGCCGTGCTCTTCATGATCATACTATTGCCAAATGTCACTTGCCCGTCACCGGCTATAGCTCCCTTACCTTGATGACGAATTGCAAATATCGTTGTCGCATGAAACGTTGCTTGATTGGGTTCCATTTCGATTCACCCCTCTATAAAAATCAATTCCGTTAAGAGACCTCTCCATTGTCTATGGGTCGCAAAAATGAGAGAAACCTCTAGCGAGGTCTAAAGGTTGAGTAGACCGCATCTAGAGGTAAATGTATGATCAAACGAATGAAAAATGCAATAAAACATTAATTTATAGTAACACAGTGGATCATCACATGACAACTTATTCAGCGATTGTTTTCTCAAAATTCTGAATACTCTCTAATGCGCGGTTTGCCAGCTTTTCGTATTTTTCTTTTTTGTTCCGAATACGTTCTGGCAGTGCAGGAAGTAAACCAAAATTAGCATTCATCGGCTGGAAATGTTTGAAGTCTGCAGTTGTAATATACTGTGCCATGCTCCCTAATGTCGTTTCAGCTGGCAAGACAACACAGTCTTGTCCTTTCGCCATTCGACCTGCATTCAGTCCAGCAATCAAGCCAGAAGCAGCCGATTCCACATACCCCTCAACACCTGTCATTTGACCTGCAAAGAATAGATTCTCACGACGTTTGTATTGATAAGTAGGTTCTAGCAGCTTCGGTGAGTTAATGAACGTATTGCGATGCATAACACCATAACGGACGAACTCTGCTTGCTCTAGACCAGGGATAAGCTGAAGGACACGTTTCTGCTCCCCCCATTTCAAATGCGTTTGGAAACCTACCAGGTTGTATAAGGTACCCGCTGCATTATCTTGACGAAGCTGCACAACTGCATGTGGCATTTTACCCGTGTGCGGATTGATTAGCCCAACAGGCTTCATAGGTCCGAACAACACAGTTTGTTTACCGCGTTTCGCCATTACTTCTAAAGGCATACAGCCTTCAAAATAAATTTCTTTCTCAAATTCCTTTAATTCTGCTACTTCAGCTGTAATTAGAGCCTCGTAGAACACATTGAACTCTTCTTCCGTCATCGGACAGTTCAAGTATGCCGCTTCCCCTTTATCGTAACGAGAAGCCAAGTACACCTTATTCATATCGATTGAATCTTTCTCAACAATAGGTGCTGCAGCATCATAAAAGTATAAATACTCTTCACCCATTAATGCTTTGAGTTCTGCAGCTAAATCTGGAGATGTCAGTGGCCCCGTGGCAACTACTGTGATTCCCTCAGGGAGTGTTTGAAGTTCTTCATTACGAACCTCAATCAACGGGTGATTACGTAATGTGTTAGTTACTGCTTGAGAGAATCCATCGCGGTCAACCGCTAAAGCGCCTCCAGCAGGTACTGCATGCTCGTCAGCACAAGCAAGAATGAGAGAGTCCATTCGTCTCATCTCTTCTTTTAGAACACCTACTGCATTCGTTAGACCATTGGAGCGTAGAGAGTTGCTGCATACAAGTTCAGCGAACTGATCCGTTATATGAGCAGGAGTTTTCCTTACATTACGCATTTCATATAAAGTAACAGGCACGCCTTGACGGGCAATTTGCCATGCGGCTTCACTGCCTGCCAATCCTGCGCCGATGACTGTTACTCTTTGATTTTCTGGCAAAATCAGACACCTCTAATCTTTCATATCATCTGTGTGATCGGATTCGTCAACTGCTTCTTCCTTATGATCACATTGTGTACATTGAATCATAACCCCGTTCTTGCTTCGCTTCTCAATCATCATTGAGCTGCACGCTGGGCATGGACGATTAACTGGTTTATCCCAGGAAACGAAATCACAGGTTGGATATTGATCACAGCCGTAGAATACGCGACCTTTCTTGCTTCTGCGCTCAACTATTTTACCTGTGTGGCAAGTTGGGCAAGTAACGCCGATATCCTTAATGATCGGCTTCGTATTCCGGCAGTCAGGGAAACCTGAACATGCTAGGAATTTACCGAAGCGTCCCATTTTATAAACAAGATGCTTTCCGCATTTCTCACATATTTCATCCGAAACTTCATCTTGAATCTCAATTTCTTTCATTTCTTCTTCTGCAAACTCTAAACGCTTTTCAAAGGAACTATAGAAAGTATCAAGTACTCGAACCCAATCCTCTTTCCCTTCCTCGACAAAGTCCAACTCTTCTTCCATATGAGCAGTGAACTCAATATCTAGAATTTCCGGGAAAAACTCTTGCATTAATTGGATCACAAGCTCGCCTAGCTCCGTCGGTACGAATTTCTTCTCTTCGATCGCTACGTAGCCACGTTTCTGTATCGTTTCTAGTGTAGGTGCGTAAGTACTTGGTCGCCCGATCCCCATTTCCTCAAGAGCACGAACTAAACGTGCCTCTGTATACCTTGGAGGTGGTTGTGTAAAGTGCTGCTTCGGTTCTACACTTTGCTTCGGCAAGGAATCGCCTTTTGACAGAGGAGGCAGCAATTTATCTTCTTCTGTCGTTCCGTCATCATTGCTTTCTACGTATACTTTCATGAACCCAGCGAATTTCATTTTGGATCCGTTCGCTCTAAATACGGTCTCTCCTGCGTTTAAATCAATCGTCATTGTATCCAAGATTGCGGACGCCATTTGGCTTGCAACAAAGCGATCCCACACGAGCTTGTACAAACGGTACTGATCTTTACTCAAGAACGCTTTCATATGCTCAGGTTCACGAAGTACGGAAGTTGGTCGAATCCCTTCATGCGCATCTTGTGCATTCGCATTTTTCTTCAAATACTGACGAGGCGTTTCAGGGTAAAAAGTTGGGCCATATTTCGTCATAATAAAGTCTTTGGCTTCTTCTTGGGCAATCGGAGAAATCCGCGTAGAATCCGTACGCATATAGGTAATTAAACCGACGGTACCTTCTTTGCCTAAATCGATACCTTCATATAATTGCTGCGCCACAGACATCGTCTTGGAAGCACGGAAATTCAATTTACGCGCCGCTTCTTGTTGCATAGAGCTTGTAATAAAAGGCGGAGAAGGGTTACGTTGACGTTCTTTCTCTTTCACTTCTTTCACAATAAACGCTTCATTACCCATAGCAGCAAGAATCAAATCGACATCTTCTTGTGAGTGCAGTTCTTTTTTCTCACCCTTATGACTATGATACTTAGCCTCAAATACCGTTTTGCCCGCATCAAGAACTGCCGTAATCGACCAGTACTCTTCAGGCTCAAATGCTTTAATTTCATTCTCACGGTCTTGAATTAACTTAACCGCTACGGATTGCACCCGGCCAGCCGACAGCCCTTTCTTCACTTTTTTCCAAAGCAAAGGACTGATTTTGTAACCAACAAGTCGATCTAAAATCCGACGTGCTTGCTGAGCATTCACCAAATCTTGATTAATCTTGCGAGGCGTTTTAAACGCGTCCTTAACGGCTTCCTTCGTAATCTCATTAAACACAACACGACAAAGTTCATCTGGACCCACGTCGAGATAATGAGCTAAATGCCAAGCAATCGCTTCACCTTCGCGATCCGGATCCGCCGCTAGATATATTTTTTTCACTTTTTTGCTTGCGTCTTTGAGTTCTTTAAGGATTGAACCCTTTCCACGAATCGTTATGTATTTAGGCTCAAAGTTACGATCGACTTCTACGCCAATTTGGCTTTTCGGAAGGTCGCGAATATGACCCATCGATGCTTTCACGATGAACTTACTGCCTAAATATTTGCCGATGGTTTTGGCTTTTGCTGGTGACTCTACAATGACTAACGAATCTGCCATGGTTCGTCCTTCCTCCCCTCTTGGTTTCAAGGTAAGTTTACTTGGCGAGAAGCAAAACTTCGTGATTAGCCTATGCTCGAATGTATGTTGAACCCGGAAGCTGTTTAATCGCCTTTTTCAATACCAAAGATAACAGAACTCCATGCAAATGTCCAAACGTAAATTGCGTCTCTTCTAATAGAGTGTCAATTGAGACTGGATCATCTGACAGCTTTCGTACAATTTCGACCTCATCTTCAGTCAAAATGAAAGTCGTTTTTTGCTGTAAAGCAACATTTATTTCATCTACATTTATAATGTGTTTATACTCTTCGACAATCTCTTCCACGCAGGTGACTAATTTCGCGCCATCCTTCAAAAGCTTGTGAACTCCGCTGCTTTGTCGTGAGTTAATTGGACCCGGGACCGCGAAAACATCCCGTGAAGCATCTAATGCACATTCAACTGTGATCAATGATCCACTGTCTTCTGCTGCCTCTACAACCGTAACCCCCAAAGATAATCCAGCAATAATTCGATTTCTCTGCGGAAACATGCCTGGCCTCATCCCCGTACCTATTGGGTATTCCGATATAATCACGCCTTCCTGCTCTATGTTACGGAATAACAGAGCATTCTCTCGTGGATAGATCGCGTTGATCGCACATCCAAGCACGGCCACCGTCTTCGCTTTCCCTTGCAGCGCACCAATATGCGCCTTACTGTCTATTCCTCTTGCTAACCCGCTTACAATCCCAAATCCTGCTCTCGAAAGTGAAGCTGCCCACTCTTCAGCAATTTTCTTCCCATACAGTGTAGGGGTTCGGGTACCTACAATACCAAGCAAGCGACCATGTAAGATCGAGGGATCGCCTTTCACATATAAGATCCATGGTGGTTGTGCAATTTCTTGCAGGATTGACGGATAATCCTCATCGAAACGTGTCATGATTCGAATGGCTTGACTTTTATATTGGTGTATCTTTTGTTCAACAAACGCAGGGGTCAATCGTGTCGCAATGGTTTCTGCTATCGTCCTCCGGATTCCACATGAGGCGATCTCACCTGCTGTCAGCCCGGTTAAAACACTTAGTTCAGGGAAACGGCTTAAGAGTTGGTGAATCGATTTCCACCCAATCCCCTCAAGCTCGTGCAAGCCAATTAAACAGTTGCGATTATCCATTAGTATATACACTCCTTCCATGAATGACAAATCTATGCATCTTACTGAAAATAAAAAAACCTCCCAATTCCCAAATAAGGGAAATGGAAGGTTGCTTACCTTCGTGAAACGAAGCTTATTTTTTTGTGATAACTTTATCAAGCATTCCTTTTTCTTCAAGTACGCTAACAAGTGTTGAACCCATTTCAGATGGTGTAGCCGCTACGCGAATACCGCATCTTTCCATAGTTGCAACTTTCTCTGCCGCCGTACCTTTACCACCAGAAATGATGGCACCAGCATGGCCCATACGTTTTCCTGGAGGAGCTGTTTTACCGCCGATGAAACCAACGACAGGTTTTGTCATGTTTGCCGCAACCCACTCCGCTGCTTCTTCTTCAGCCGTTCCACCGATTTCACCGATCATGATAACAGCGTACGTATCTGGATCTTCGTTAAAACGTTTAAGAATGTCGATAAACTCGGATCCTTTAACTGGATCTCCACCGATACCAACTGCGGAGGATTGTCCAATTCCACGAGTTGTCAATTGGTGAACAGCCTCGTAAGTCAATGTTCCGGAACGCGAAACAACACCTACGTGACCTGGTGTATGAATGTATCCTGGCATAATACCGATTTTGCACTCGCCTGGTGTAATAACACCTGGGCAGTTTGGTCCGATAAGAACGGTATTTTTACCTTCTAGGTAACGCTTAACGCGTACCATGTCAAGTACAGGAATACCTTCTGTGATACAGATAACCAATTCAAGCTCAGCTTCAATCGCTTCGATGATGGATTCTGCTGCGAATGCTGGTGGTACATAAATAACGGATGCTGTTGCACCTGTTGCGTTTTTTGCTTCTACAACGGAGTTGAAAACTGGCAGCTTTACAAGCTCACCATTTTCCAAAGTAATATCTACTGTTGTGCCGCCTTTACCAGGAGTTACGCCACCCACCATTTGCGTGCCGTAGTCCAGACCGCCTTTGGTATGAAACAAACCCGTAGCGCCGGTAATCCCTTGAGTAATGACTTTAGTATCTTTATTGACCAAAATACTCATGATCGATTGTTCACATCCCTTATATATTTTCCAAACCGCTCAGGTTTGATTTATTTAACAAGTGCAACGATTTTTTGCGCGCCATCCGCCATGGAATCAGCAGCAACAATGTTCAAGCCGGATTCGTTAAGAAGCTTTTTGCCAAGCTCCACGTTAGTTCCTTCAAGACGAACTACGAGTGGACGCGAAAGTCCTAGCTCTCTTGCAGCAGCTACAACACCTTCAGCGATAACGTCACAACGCATGATACCACCGAAAATGTTAACGAAAATCCCTTTAACTTGCTCATCGGAAAGAATGATTTTGAAAGCTTCAGTAACTTTCTCTTTCGTAGCACCGCCCCCTACGTCTAGGAAGTTAGCAGGGTCTCCGCCGTAGTGCTTGATAATGTCCATAGTGGCCATAGCAAGTCCTGCACCGTTAACCATACAACCGATGTTTCCATCAAGAGCGATGTAGCTTAGGTCATATTTGGAAGCTTGGATTTCTTTCGCATCTTCTTCTTCAAGGTCACGAAGCTCAACGATGTCTTTGTGACGGAAAAGAGCGTTAGAATCAAAGTTTAATTTCGCATCAAGTGCCATAACGTCGCCAGAGCCAGTTACAACCAATGGGTTGATTTCAGCAATGGAAGCGTCTTTCTCAACGAATGCTTTGTAAAGAGCAAGCATGAACTTAACTGCTTTGTTTACAAGCTCATTCGGGATGTTGATTGCATAAGCAAGTCTGCGTGCTTGGAAAGATTGAAGACCGATTGCTGGGTCAACCACTTCTTTGAAAATTTTCTCAGGAGAGTGCTCAGCTACTTCTTCAATTTCTGTACCGCCTTCTTCGGAAGCCATCAAAACGACGCTGCCCGTTGCACGGTCAACAACAACACCTACGTAATATTCTTTCTTAATGTCACAGCCCTCTTCAATCAAAAGGCGTTTAACTTCTTTACCTTCTGGACCTGTTTGGTGAGTGACAAGTACTTTACCTAGAATTTCGCTAGCATATGTACGAACTTCATCGAGGCTTTTGGCTACCTTTACGCCGCCTGCTTTACCGCGACCACCGGCATGAATTTGTGCCTTTACAACGACAACGGACGTTCCAAGTTCTTTTGCTGCTTCAACTGCCTCATCAACAGTAAATGCAACCTTTCCGTTAGGAACGCTGACTCCGTACTGTCTCAGGACTTCTTTGCCTTGATACTCATGGATATTCATTTCCTAAATCCTCCTATCAGTATGGACTTTCTATACGTGCTATACAGGGAAAAGTGTAATTTCCAATTGACGTTGTGCACGAGAAACTATCTTGCTACCGGAATTAGTATCACACTTCTTCGCAAGCCCTAACCATTGTATCACATTATTTTCGACAGTTTCTTTATTTTTTTCGTGAATCCCTTCAAATTTTCCTTTCACACTGAAAAAATTTAACTATCACGTCACAAATAATTACAAATAAAAAAACGTATTTCTCATGTACTGAAAAATACGTCATGCTTCAACTTGATTAATAGAACGATGTTGGTGTTGAATTTACCCGAGGTTCACGCTCTGCTTGCTTGATAAAACGCATCTCATTCGCTGAAAAGTTACAGATTAAGCACTGAATCGTTGGCTCAGGCTCTGGAATGACGCCAGGATCATGGAATTCAGTAATATTCCCGGAAAGTGCATCCTTTAGAAAAGACTGCGAATAGCTCGTGATTACATTAAATTTAATGCGATTTGAACGGCAATTGGGACAAAAATATGGTTTTTCCTGCATATCATCACCTCATCTTCCAGTATGTGCATGTCGCACATTTTTAAAACGTGAAAGTTCATCGACAATATTTGCGTAATTTTACCAATTGCGATTATAATAAAAGAAATTAATCGGATCAATGAGGAAGCACCTTTTATCCAATTCGAAACTCAGTTCTTGTGACTGTGAATTCCGTGGAGAAGAAGGTGTTTTTTATGTATGGCAAAGTGATGAGTGCTTGTTTACAAGGAATTGAAGGTAGAACGATCGAAGTAGAAGTCGATATTTCGAGCGGCTTACCGCAGATCAACCTAGTTGGACTTCCTGATTCAGCGATTCGTGAGTCCGTGGAACGCGTA
Organism: Paenibacillus sp. LjRoot56; assembly: GCF_964253335.1. Lineage (NCBI taxonomy): Bacteria > Bacillati > Bacillota > Bacilli > Caryophanales > Paenibacillaceae > Paenibacillus > Paenibacillus sp. LjRoot56. The sequence continues at coordinate 1,271,316 of NZ_CAXURV020000002.1, read as the reverse complement.
CGTTCATCGATCAAAAATTGTGGTTTTACCTTCCCTATGGACCGAATTACGGTAAACCTCGCTCCAGCAGACTTGCGCAAAGAAGGCTCGTCTTTCGATCTTGCGATTGCTGTTGGTATTCTCATTACGACAGGCCAAGTGCATGTTGAAGGCTTCGCTTCCACCTTATTTCTAGGAGAACTAGCGCTAGATGGCTCTCTTCGTCCTATTCCCGGTGTCCTATCTATGGTCCATGCAGCCAAGAAAACGGGGATTAAGCGAGTTTGTCTATCAACTGCGAATGCGCAAGAAGCTGCTTTAATCGAGGGTGTTGAGGTTTGTGTCATTACGAATCTATCGGATTTCAAAAATTGGAACAAATGTTCTCACATCGAATTTATTTATCAAGCCCCTGAGCATGAATCTAACGAGTTTTCTAAATCAGCTATTAGTCCTCCTGGATATGTTGAAGATTACGCTGACGTTAATGGACAACACCAGGTAAAGCGCGCCATGATGATCGCTGCCGCTGGCATGCACAATTTACTTCTCCTTGGTCCTCCAGGTACGGGAAAAACGATGCTTATCAAACGTTTGCCTTCCATACTTCCGCCTTTAACAGACAAGGAAGCACTCGAAGTTACGAAGATTTACAGTGCTTCTGGCAAATTGACAGACCGTTCCACACTGATGCGTGCAAGATCGTTCCGCGCCCCACACCACTCCATCTCAGCTGCAGGACTCGTCGGTGGTGGAACGATCCCCAAACCCGGCGAAGTAAGTTTATCTCACCGTGGTATTCTCTTCTTAGACGAGCTTCCGGAATTTACACGAAATGCACTCGAGGTACTCAGGCAGCCCCTTGAAGATCGCTACGTCATGATTGCTAGAGCAAGAGCCGTCTACAGCTTTCCTTCCCATTTTATATTAGCCGCAGCAATGAACCCTTGCCCGTGTGGCTATTATGGTGCTGAAACAGAAGCTAATGCTTGCATTTGCAGTCCCGCTAAAATCGTTCACTATCGCTCCAAAATTTCTGGTCCGCTTCTCGATCGCATTGATCTCCATGTTGAAGTTCCAAAACCCAGCTATGCCCAACTGAAAGACAACGTTTCTAATTTGTCGTCTGGTGAAATGCGAGCTACAGTCATGCAGGCCCATATACGACAGCAGCAACGTTATGCCGGAACAGAGATTCAGCATAATAATGAATTGAGTGGAAGACTAATGCGGGAAATTTGTCAATTAACACCTGAATGCGATCAGCTACTGCGTACTTCATTTGACGCATTGGGCTTAAGTGCACGCGCGCATGATCGAATTTTACGGCTTGCTCTCACGATATCGGATCTTGACGGTTGTGATCGCATTCTCCCCGCTCATCTTGCAGAAGCTATTCAATATCGGAATTTAGATAAAAACCAACGCATTGATGAAATTGTGATCTAAGCTAATTTAAATGAATAGTCGCATTCACTGAGAAAAGCCCTTTGACTTGTCATAAGGCTAACTGACTGTCAAAAGGCTTCTTGTATATGTATGATTTGCGGTTCCGAGTTACTTTCTGACATTTCAACTGCGATGACATCGAATTGAATTGATTGCTCATATTTATGAAAGCGATGCATATAAACTTGTGCAATTTCACGAACCTTCGCCTGCTTGCGATAGTCTACCGATTCTTTGGCAGTACCGAATCGGTTAGACGGACGTCTAGTTCGCACCTCAATAAAAATGAGCTTATTCGACTTTTCTGCAATGATATCGATCTCACCAGAACGACAGCGCCAATTCCTCTCAACAATCTGATACTCCTGCTCTAGGAGATAATTGAACGCAAGTTCCTCACCTTTTTTTCCCAACATTTTGCGATCATCTTTATAAAGTTTGTTCATCAATCTAGACCTCGCGAAGGTTTCATACGCTGATCGGATCGATAAATAAAACTTAGTACTTCAGCTACTAATTGATACAGTTCTGGCGGTATTTCTTGATCTAAATCAAGTTTGGATAGCACTTCAACTAACGATTTATCCTCTTGAATCGGAATACCGCTTTCTTTCGCCTTTTGCAAAATAGCTTCAGCCACATGCCCTTTCCCTTTAGCAATGAGGGTTGGGGCTTTCTGTGCCTCTGGTGAATAGCGCAGCGCTACTGCCTTTTTGATCGGGGTAAGCTGTGATTCTTCGAGCGTTTTTTTTGGGGGACTCATGCGCGTACATCAACCCCTTTATAGGTCATAGGGCGATAAAGTTCACTTAAATCTACGCGACCGTCCAAAGATCCTATTTTAGTTACCTCTTCCTTACCTTCTTGCATTTCAGGAGGCTTTGGGTATGGCGAACATTTTAACGAAATAAACTGATAACCCACACTATTCATGGCAGTGGCTATCTCATCTTTGGATGACTCCATCAAACCAGCTAGAGCCGGATGATCATTGTGAATATTCAATGAAACAATTTTGTTCACTACTTGAACATCGAGTAACGTATTTCCCATCACCTTCATCTGAAGATCAAACAAAAGACGACAGTTGCTTGCATCTACCTCCCCACGACTTCCTTTGCGGGATTGAATATGAATAGCTGCTGTTTGCTGACCTGTGTTGTCTAGAAAGGGGACAAACATGGTCATTTGTGTGAACATGGCATTCTTGTCATTCGTCAGCATAAGCTGCTGCCCCGTTATTTGACTGACCGCTTGCTGTGCCGCTTCTTTCAGCGGCGCTGGTGTATCGTCAGATGCTGTGAGTTGAAGTAAAAGGCTTTTTAACGTTTCGGTGGCTGGCTTCGCGCTATCAACTTGTTGATCATCAAAAGTGTTGGTGTGAATTGGCGAAAAGGAGTTATCCGTCGCTTGTTGGCGCACTGGCACAGGATTGCCGCGCTCGTCCAGCTTGGCGGCCACATGTGATTCATGCTCAACGCCAACGGCTTTGAGCATCTTGCTGATCCAGTTGGTCTCTGGATCAGCCTTCGGCGTCTCTTGAGGCGCACTAACTTGCGCCTCTCTAGGGGCAAGCCCTCCCTCCTGCTTCGCAGGCGGGGCTTGCACGGGCGCTGGCGAACTCGCTTGCAGCGGTTCGCCTTGCCGTACAGGCTCAGCGCTGCGCGCCTGAGCCACGTGCACGTCGGCCGCCGGCTTCGCCGAGGCGGCCAATATCCCCGCGCCAGCAGCTCGCGGCGCGGAAGGGGCTTCGCCCGCTTCTGCCGCGGCGGGCGGGGCTGCAAGGGCAGTGGCCGTAGGCTCGCTGCCACGCGGCGCAGCCGCGGTAGTGCCACCAGCCTGCGCAGCAGCTGGTGCATTCGCCTGCGGAGGCGCAGCCGCAGGCGCGTCCGCAGCGGAGGCTGGCGCAGCCGGCTCCGCAGGCCTTACAGCTGCAGCGGTAGCACGCAGCTCCTTGAGCAGCGACACAACCTGCTTGGCGGTATCCGCCGCAGGGTGTGTCGGGTCTTGCTCAAGCAGCGCGTTCGCCTGCTGCTCGAGCTTCTCTAACACCTGGCCTGCCGGAGGGCCGGTTGTCACTTGCTTTAAGGCATCTACTGTCGCAGGTGTTAGCGGCAGCCCCCTTTTCGAGGCTAATACAGCCGCTTGCAGCCACTCTTCCTTACCCACCCCCTGTGGCATCTCACGTATCACAGACTCAAATGCCTTTACATTTTCCTTGGACACGGGAATGCCTTCTTGCTGGATCTGCTGAACCATTTGACGATTGCTTGCCGTATCTTTTATTTCAAAAGCCTTCAAAAGTTCACCAAGTGAATCATCCGCGATCAGCACGTCGGAAGCAACAAGCGGCTTCAAAATAATTTGACCGCCCTTAGATTCCGGTTGAACCTGCAGCATGGTAACATCCCCTTGCTTAAGAGGGGTTTCCAGCTTTGCACGTACTTGCGTGCCACCTATATTCACTAGCGCTTCTTGATCACTCAGGAGTTGAAGCACTACACCTTTGACAATTTGCCCTACCTTTAATTCGAGCGTTTTCGGATCAGCTGCCGTTAAATCCCCGACTAAGTTACGAATTAATCCACTAATATTTATACAGCTCACCTCAAATCTGATTACACGTATGTATAATATCGGCGTCTGATGCCATTTTCGTTACATCTTCATATTAAATGAGGTCGAATAAGAGCTGTTCCGTTTGCGAATCATTTTCTTGCGCTTCGAGCTGAGCCATAATTTTACGAATAAATAATTTCCTATGTAGCAACGTAGGTCCGTATCTCAATAGCATCTCTCGATGGTGCTTTGTTGCATATCCTTTATGTACCGCAATTCCGTATTCTGGATAGAGCTCGTCCCATTCCGCACACATACGATCTCTCGTCACTTTAGCGATGATGGAAGCAGCAGCAATAGACTGACTTAACGCATCCCCATGAATGATGGCTGATTGAGGAAGATCCATGTCCACATTTTCAGCATCAACGAGTAGATAATCTGGTACCTGATCTAGTTTCTCTACCGCTTGTTTCATCGCTAGTCTTGATGCTTGTTTGATATTTAATACTTCTATGTCATCCACGCTAACAATGCCAACACCAACCGATATAGCCTCATTCATTATCTGATCAAAAAGCAGTTCGCGCTTCTTTTCTGACAGCTTCTTAGAATCATTAACGCCTTCAAGCACATGTCCCCTCGGAAGAATAACCGCAGCAGCCACAACATCCCCAAATAAGCACCCGCGACCAACCTCATCAATACCTGCTATCGCCGTGAAACCTTGCTTCCATATGTCTTTTTCATGTTCTAGCACGTGGTATGCCCCTTTCCTATGCCTTCATTATATAGGATCGTCACTTCGTCAAGCCACACCCATTTTTTTCAACTTTATCTCCACAAAAAAAGAAAAACCCAAGGCTCAGCCCCAGGTTCTTCCTGATTCATCATCATTAAAATGGTCGTTCCAATGAAATACGGCCCATTTTCCCAGCCCTCAGATCACGAATAATAATGAGGGAAGCTTTGTCCAAATCGACTTTCCCCCCGCTCACAATAGCGCCGCGCTTACGCCCAATCGCTTCCATGACCTTCACCATTTCTTGAATGTTATCCATATCTTCCGGTAGTTCCTGAACACCAAAGCGTTCCTGGATACCAGCACCATAATGCTGAACCATATATTTAATGGTAAACAAAGCTACGTCATCTAAATGCAGAAGCTCTTCCTTGATGGCCCCAGTTGCAGCCAAACGCATGCCAACCATCTGGTCTTCAAATTTAGGCCACAAAATCCCCGGTGTATCCAGCAGATCCATCTCGGTGCCAACCTTGATCCATTGCTGACCTTTGGTCACACCTGGCTTATCGCCGGTCGCAGCAATCTTCTTACCTGCCAACTGATTAATAAGTGTGGACTTACCGACATTCGGAATCCCAACAATGAGCGCTCTAATCGCACGGGGATTAATCCCTTTACGCAGCATCGTTTCTATTTTATGAGCCCATAGCTGTTTGACGCGAGGCAGAATCTCCTTGACATGCGTTCCGTTCGCAGCGTCAATTGGCAAGGCGGGTAACCCTTGCTCTGCAAAATATTTCACCCATTCTGCCGTTACTTGTGGGTCAGCCAGATCGTTCTTGTTGAGCAATACGAGACGTGGCTTGCCTTTTAAAATCTCATCAACCATTGGGTTCCGGCTGGAAAGCGGGATTCGGGCATCCAAGAGCTCAATCACGACGTCAATTAGTTTAAGCTTTTCCTCGATCTGTCTGCGAGCTTTGGTCATGTGACCGGGAAACCATTGAATGGTCATTTCTCTTCACCTCAAAAATGTATGAAACTAATTTTCTTCACCGGCCAGAAAATCACTTCTGCACGGCCTACGATTTTATTGTAAGGCACAAAGCCAACACTTTTCGTACGACTATCTTTGGAATTCGGACGATTATCACCCATGGCAAAAATCTCGCCTTCCGGCACTTTCGTTTCCGGGAAATCCAGTAATGTATTGTAAGGATGGCCTTCTTTAACCGCTTGATCAATGGCAGCTTGAATAAAAGGTTGGGCCAGTTCTTCACCGTTAATGTACACCTTATCCCCAACTACCTTCACGGTTTCTCCAGGTAGGGCGATGACACGCTTAATATAATCTTTGCCTTCAGGTGCGTGGAAAACGATGACTTCGCCTCGCTTTGGATCACGAATATCGTACACAATTTTATTGACGATCAATCGCTCTCCCGTGAAGAAATTCGGATGCATTGAATCTCCATCAACAATAAATGGGGAGAAGAGGAACCAACGAATAATAATAACAAGCACACCTGCGATTACTAACGCTTTAATCCATTCCCACGTTTCACTTTTTGTTTGCACGGTCTTTGCTGGAGTAGCACTGATCGGCTGATTGGGTTGCATTTGATCGTTATGTTCCATCACTGACGGCCTCTCTTCCAGTTTTGGTATGATCTCTATTATGTCCTATTATGTACAGAAAAAATGAAAAGGAGACTTGACTGAACAAGCCCCCCATTTTACTATCGAATTTCTTTAATTCTTGCTGCTTTACCACGAAGACCACGCAGATAATAAAGTTTCGCACGACGAACTTTACCACGGCGAGCCACTTCAATCTTGTCAATCTTCGGAGAATGGAATGGGAAAGTTCTTTCCACACCCACACCGTAAGAAATTTTACGAACTGTAAACGTTTCGCTGATTCCACCGCCGTGGCGTTTAATAACAACACCTTCGAACAGCTGAATACGCTCACGTGTACCCTCGATAACTTTTACGTGTACTTTAAGTGTGTCTCCTGGACGGAAATTAGGAATATCCGTACGGAGTTGCTCTTTCGTAATCTCTTGAATAAGATTCATAGTTGACTCCCTCCTTCCACACAGGTGTTCATTCCGCTAATAGTTAGTAAAATCTAAGTTGTTATGCGTAGAGGACCACCAGACTCGAACTGTTGAAAAAATCACAACAGAATATATAATATCATAGTCCCAAGATTAATTCAATAGAGAAGATTCCGAGGACTATATATTTTGTTATTGTTATTGTTATTGCTTTTGCTTCTTCCATTCCGCCACCCATAGTTTTTCCTCTTTGGTCAATACTCTGCCCTCAAGTAAATCAGGCCGGCGTTCTAAAGTCCGGATGAGTGACTCTTTGTTCCGCCATTTTTTCACATTGGCATGATGCCCAGATAAAAGCATCTCAGGAACTTCCCAATCTCTGAATTTGGCAGGGCGTGTATAATGAGGATACTCCAGAAGTCCTGTCGAGAAAGAATCCGTCACAGCAGACATCTCATTCCCTAGCACCCCAGGTAGAAGCCTCACTACGCTGTCTATAATGACCATAGCGGGTATTTCACCACCGGTTAGTACATAATCACCAACAGACAGCTCGTCCGTCACCAGGTACTGCCTAATCCTTTCATCATATCCCTCGTAGTGACCACAAATAAACACAAGATGCTCTTCACCAGCTAGCTCTTCCGCTTTCTTTTGGGTGAAAGTCTCCCCTTGCGGACATAGCAGGATGACCCGCGGCTTTATAGCTACTCCTTCAGCTGTTTGATGCGTTGGCAAATCTTCGACAGCACCAAAAATCGGTTCTGGCTTCAGCACCATGCCCCCACCACCGCCATAAGGGTAATCGTCAACTGTATTATGCTTGTTCGTGGAATAATCCCGAAAATTAACCGTGCTGAGCGAAACGATTCCTTTATCACGCGCTTTCCCTAAAATACTGGAAGCGAACACGCCTTCAAACATTTCTGGGAATAAAGTTAAGACATCAACTCTCATTCCAATAACCCTTCCATCAGATGGATCCGAATTATTTTGTTCGGAATATCAACTTTTAGAATGACATCATCTATAACGGGAAGTAACAGCTGCTTGCCTTTAGGTAAAGAAACAACCCAGACATCATTTGCACCTGGTGTTAGTATTTCAGAGATCAGTCCCAGCTCTTGCTCATCTTCTGTAACGACTTTACAGCCGATGATTTCGTGATAATAATACTCTCCCTCTTCCAGCGGCTTTTGATCCTTAGCCTCAATCTTAAGCAGGGAGCCTTTAAATTTCTCAACTTCATTAATATTCGAGAATTGACTGAACAAGACAATGAATACGTTTTTATGTAAGCGGGACGTTTTCACTGTCACCGGCGTTTGCTTATTTTGAGAGTCTACAATGATTAATGAATTTCCCACATCGAACCGTTCTGGAAAATCTGTTTCAGGCACGATTTTTAACTCTCCACGTATCCCGTGGCTATTCACGACTTTACCAACCGTCACTAATTTCTCCGTCATATGTGCTTGCCCAACCTCCACATTAAATTACCTTCTTTTCATATGCGAAAAAAGGCTAGGAATTGAATCCTAACCTCATTTCTTATGAAACGATTTCTACGGCTACCCGCTTCGTTTCTTTCACAGCTGCCGACGTGACGACTGTACGGAGCGATTTCGCAATCTTGCCTTGCTTGCCAATCACTTTACCGACATCGTCGGGATGAACAGAAAGCCTGTACTCGATCTTGTCCTCTTTCTCCACCACAGCGACACGTACCTCTTCCGGATGATCGACAAGAGCCTTAGCAATAACGGTGATAAGATCCTTCATGAACCCACCCTCCGAAAGATAACAGATTACTTCTGTAATTTCAGCTCGTGAAACTTAGTCATCAAACCTGCTTTTGAGAACAGGCTGCGAACTGTATCGGACGGTTGAGCGCCAGTTTGAAGCCATTTAAGCGCTTTTTCCTCATCAAGAACCACAGCTGCTGGTTCAGCAATTGGATTATAAGTACCGATTTCTTCGATAAAACGACCATCACGCGGGGAACGGGAATCCGAAACCACGACACGGTAGAAAGGAGCTTTATGAGCGCCTACACGTTTAAGACGAATACGTACTGCCATTGAAAAATCACCTCCTACTTAGAATAAACACCATTATTTAAAAGGGAAATTTGAATCCCTTGCCTAACTTCTTCATGCCTTTGGCACCTTTCGGTCCCATCATACCTGAGAATTGCTTCATCATCTTACGCATATCATCGAACTGCTTGATGAAACGATTGACTTCCTGCACCGTATTCCCACTCCCTGCTGCAATCCGCTTACGACGATTTGCATTCAGCAGCTCAGGCTTACGCTTCTCTTCGGTTGTCATCGACTTCACAATAGCTTCAACGCGAGCCATTTGCTTCTCGTCAACCTTCATATCTTTCATGCCTTTAATCTTGTTCGCTCCAGGCAGCATATCAAGAATTTGGTCAAGTGGCCCCATCTTCTTCACTTGCTCCATCTGCTCAATGAAGTCCTCGAAGGTAAATTCGGCGTTGCGCATTTTGCGCTCCATCTCTTTCGCCTTATCCATATCGATACCAGCTTGCGCCTTCTCAATTAAGGAAAGCATATCGCCCATACCGAGAATTCTTGATGCCATTCGGTCAGGATAAAATGGTTCTAATGCATCCATTTTCTCGCCGCTCGCAACGAACTTAATCGGACAACCAGTTACTGCCTTGACGGATAACGCAGCACCACCTCGCGTATCTCCATCTAGTTTGGTTAACACCACACCGGATAATTCAAGCTGTTGATGGAAGCTTTCTGCAACATTGACCGCATCTTGCCCTGTCATCGCATCGACAACCAGCAAAATCTCATCTGGACTCGTAGCTTCACGTACATTTTTAAGCTCGTCCATGAGGTTTTCATCAATGTGCAAGCGACCTGCTGTATCGATAATCACGTAGTCATTACCGTTATCCCTCGCGTGTTGAAGACCCGCTTTGGCAATCTCGACAGGGCTCACTTTATCACCTAGTGAGAAAACCGGAACCTTCAGTTGTTCACCCAGTACTTCCAACTGCTTAATCGCCGCGGGACGATAAATGTCACACGCAACAAGAAGCGGTCTGTGATTCTGTTTCATCAACATTTTAGCCAATTTACCTGAGGTCGTTGTTTTACCAGCCCCTTGCAAACCAGCCATCATAATAACCGTCGGCGGTCGATTCGAACGCGCTAGCTTACTTTGTGTACCACCCATAAGGGCTGTAAGCTCTTTGTTTACGATATCGATAACCACCATGCCCGGCGTGAAAGATTTCAGAACTTCTTGTCCGATCGCTTGCTCTTTCACCTTCGCAATAAAGTCTTTCACAACTTTAAAGTTAACGTCCGCTTCAAGCAGTGCCAATCGTACCTCGCGAAGCGCTTCGCCCACATCTTCTTCCGTCAGCTTACCTTTGCTTCTCAGCTTGCCGAACACATTCTGCAATCGGTTTGCTAATCCTTCAAATGCCATGCGCTTCACCTCCTGCTTCTAACTAAGGTTTCAATCCATGCCTACTATTGTATCAAAAAGCTCTGTCACTTTCCTCTTTAGCGCCGGATCACACTCACTCAATCCAGTAACTAAATCTTGACGCAGCTTCATGCGTTGTTCGTGCTTATGTAACAACTTTAACTTACTCTCATATTCCTGCAGTGTCAATTCCGCACGTTTGATATGCTCATAGACCGCTTGGCGGCTGATCGTAAAGTTCTCAGCAATCTCCCCGAGGGAGTAATCATCATGGAAGTACAGTTCAAGAAATGTTCGCTGCTTATCGGTCAACAATGGCTCATAGAAATCAAACAGCAGGTTAATGCGATTCGTTTTCTCCAACATAGGATCGACAGTCATAATCTACCTCCGTAAAGGTTGCACACTTGACAGCAGCACAACAGAACCTATCATACTGAATTCCAAGATGATTGTCAAGCATTATACCTTGTCAGTATTTTCGCCTATCCATTTACCAAAAAGCGCATGCACGAACTGCTCGGAATCGAACGCTTGAAGATCATCCATTTTCTCACCAAGCCCTACAAATTTAACCGGCAGTGAGAGTTCTTGACGGATCGCCACGACGATTCCCCCCTTCGCCGTTCCATCTAATTTGGACAAAACCAAACCTGTCAGACCTGTTTTATCACCGAATAGCTTAGCTTGGCTAAGTGCATTTTGACCAGTCGTTGCATCCAGAACAAGAATAACTTCATGGGGAGCATCAGGCACTTCGCGTTGGATCACACGATAAATTTTGTTAAGCTCCTCCATCAAATTCACTTTGTTTTGCAAACGCCCCGCCGTATCGCATAAAAGAATGTCTACACCGCGTGTTTTGGCTGCTTGTACAGCATCGTACATAACCGCGGCAGGATCTGCACCAGATTGTTGCTTAATCACATCAACACCTACGCGCTCACCCCAGGTTTCAAGCTGCTCAATGGCGCCTGCACGGAACGTATCACCAGCGGCCATTAACACTTTCTTCCCTTGCGATTTGAACATGTGAGCCATTTTGCCAATCGTCGTCGTCTTACCTACACCATTAACGCCAACGAACAGGATTACTGTTAAGCCATTGGGATTAATGTTCAGCCCCGCATCCGCGTCCCCTTTTAGCAATTCAATCAGTTTTTCCGAAAGGATCGGTTGAAGTTCCGCTGGATCTTCAATTTTACGTTTTTTAACTTCAGCACGAAGCTCATCAATCAACTTCAGAACCGTATTCACACCAACGTCCGCGCCAATTAGAATTTCTTCCAGTTCTTCATAGAAATCTTCATCAATCTTCTTACGTCGACTAAATAAATCATCGACACGGTTCACGAACGCATCACGCGTTTTCGTTAAACCTTCCTTAAATTTATTGGTTACCGCCTCAGCCTTACCCGAAATACTTTCCTTCAATCGTTTAAAAAAACTCATAGTTCCTCCTAAATATATCCCCTATTTCTATTCTTATGACGCCGTCATCGTAGCTTCCTCGTCTTCTAGTCGAACCGATACAAGCTTAGAGACGCCGCCTTCTTGCATGGTGACGCCATATAACACATCTGCTTCTTCCATCGTTCCTTTACGGTGTGTAACAACGATAAATTGCGTCATTTCCGAAAACTCTCGTAAATACTCGGCAAAACGAGATACGTTCGCCTCGTCTAACGCGGCTTCTACCTCATCCAGTACACAGAATGGCACTGGTTTTACACGAATAATGGAGAACAAGAGCGCAATAGCAGTCAATGCACGCTCGCCACCTGATAGCAATTGTAGGTTTTGCAGCTTTTTGCCTGGCGGCTGAGCCACAATCTCAATGCCCGTGTCGAGCATGTTCTCAGGCTCCGACAGAATCAAATCTGCGCGACCACCGCCGAATAGCTTCGCAAATACGACTCCAAAATGGGATCGAATCGCATCGAATGTCGTTTTAAAGCGTTTAGACATCTCTAGATCCATTTCACGAATGACTTGATACAAGGTTGTTTTTGCTTCGATCAAATCATCTTTCTGCGAACTCAAGAACTCGAAGCGTTCAGATACACGCGCGTATTCTTCAATCGCACCGAGGTTCACATCACCTAGTGAAGCTATTTCCCGTTTCAACTCACGCACTTTACTCTGTGTACCCTGAATATCCTCAGGTACGGGGTAACGCATTTTCGCCAGCTCGTAGCTAAGTTCGTATTCTTCAGCAAGCTTTTTGAGCAAGTTCTCAAGCTCCACATCAAGACGCGTTACACGAACTTCGGTTTGATGGAGATTTTCTTCCACTTGCTTCAACTGGACACGCTGTGTACGCGTCTCATTTTCCCCATGCTCAAGCTTCTGTAACCAGTCCATACGCTCTGCACGCTTGAACTCGATACTTTCAGAACATTGCTGCTTCTTAAGCTTCAAATCATTTAAGAGCTCAATTTGTAGAACAGTTTCTTGTTCAAGTGTTGCCATATCGCTTTCTAACTGAGTTAATAGACCGCGATTGACTTCAATCTCACGTTCCACATCACTTAGATCCTGTTGCAAGCGCCTTTGTTGATCTTGAAGGGATTGCTTCTCTTGTGAAGTTGATGCCACTTTCACTTTCAAATCTGTCAATTGGCTTTGCAGCTCTTCTTTTTCTGATTCACTTGCTTTACGTGAGCTTTCGGCATCACGAATCGCTTGTTGAAGAGAAGCTTCCTCTTCTTGAAGCTGTGCGAGGGTAGCTTCACTTTCGACTTTTTTACGGCCGAAATCAGTTCGTTCACCCATTAGCGCGTTTCTGTCTTGGCTATCCAGCGTCAGCTGCTCTTCAACTGTGCGGCTTTCAGATTCCAACGGATTCAATTCCGCGCGAATTTGCTGCTCTGTTATGCGCTGCTGTTCACCCAATTGTCGAAGCTGTTCGACCTTCAGCATTTCATCGGTAATTTCTCGCTTCAATGAGCTGGATTGACTTCGAAGACCACTAAGCTGCCCCTCCGATGTTGCGATCTCAGCATCCAGTTCTTCGATTTGACGTTGACGCCCCAACAAATTCGTCGATTTCTTTTGCAAGCTTCCGCCCGTCATGGAACCACCTGGATTAACAACGTCTCCTTCGAGCGTCACGACACGGTAGCGATATTGCGCTTTGGCAGCGATATGATTGGCATCTTCTAGACTCTCAGCTACAACGACATTCCCTAATAAACTGGAGAATATATTCGTATACGTCGAATCGAAAGAAACGAGGTCAACCGCAATCCCGACAAAACCCTTCGACGCTTTCAACGTCTGACTCTCATGATCAGATATCGAGCGTCCACGAATGACATTCATCGGCAAGAAAGTAGCTCGTCCCATTTGACGACGCTTCAAGAAGGCAATTGCCTCACGACCATCTGCTTCTGTCTCTACGATAATATTTTGCAGCGCACCACCTAGTGCTGTTTCAATGGCAACTTCCACATTAGCAGGCACTTTGACAAGTTCAGCCACCGCACCTCGAATACCGCGCAGATCTTTGCGTGTTTTTGCTTTAAGTACTTCCTTAACACCTTGTTGGAAGCCATCATAATCATTGGCCATTTCTTTCATGGTGTCGCGGCGGGAAATTAACGCATCCAGTTTTTGCTCCCATTTCCGCACCATTGTCTGGGCTTCATCCAGCAACCCTTGCTTACTCTTCAAGGCTTGGGTAAATTGGACATAATCTTGCCTAGCTTTTTCTATGTCCCCTACTGTTTCTTGCAGTTTAGTTGAAAGCTCCTGCTTTCGACGCGATATACTCTCACGCTGATCTGCCCACTTCTGACGTTCTTCATCAAGTCTTTCCAACCGGCGCCCGATGCTTTCAATTTGCTGCTCGGCGTAGCGAATTTCATTGCGTGACTGTGCCATACGGTTGAGCGTTTCCAACAATTCACCCTTCAACTGATCTTCAGGCGATGAACTGATGCCTCCGCTTACCCCTTGTAAGCGCTGCTCTTCCGCGGTTAGTTTGGCTTGGAATTCGAAAAGTTGCGCACCGATTTGGATGATTTTATCACGTTGTTCGCTCAAATCTGCTTCTTTATCTAATTTACGTTGCTCTTGCATAGCGATTGTTGTGCTGAGTTGCTGATGATTCGTCACATAGTTCTTCTTCCGTTCTTTGAGAACCTCACCGTGACCCTCACACTTCTCGAATTCTTCACTCAATCCTAACAGACTCTCTTGTAGTGTTTCTAATTCCTCTTCCAGTCTGCGCGTTTCCCAACGATGCTTTTCCAAATGCGCATCATGTTGGTTCACAATTGTAGACAGCTCTGTTTGCTCTTTCGTTAACTTCTCCAGCAGCTGCGTAGCATCATTCCAAGCTACATAGATCTGATCGATCTGATGGACATACATCGAGATCTCACTGCTCTTGAGCGTTTCCTTCAATTCTTTAAAACGAATCGCTTTCTCAGCCTGATCACGAAGTGGCTCAACTTGATCCTCGAGCTCTGAAACTAAATCATGAATCCGCAGCAAATTCTGCTCGGTATCGTTTAATTTCTTCTCCGCTTCTCGCTTGCGTGATTTATATTTAACAATCCCCGAAGCTTCTTCAAAGATGCCTCGACGATCTTCAGATTTCGTACTCAAAATTTCTTCAATTCGCCCTTGTCCAATAATGGAATACGCTTCTTTCCCGATACCGGTGTCCATGAACAACTCCGTGATATCCTTCAAGCGACAAGGTTGTTTATTGATCAAATATTCACTATCGCCATTACGATGTACTCTACGCGTCACCGTCACTTCGTTAAAGTCCAGCGGAAGCGATTGCGAAGAATTATCCAGTGTGAGCGAGACTTCCCCATAATTCACTGCACGACGTGCATCACTGCCAGCGAAAATGACATCTTCCATTTTACCGCCACGCAAAGATTTCGCGCTCTGTTCTCCTAACACCCAACGGATCCCGTCCGAGATATTACTCTTCCCACTCCCGTTAGGACCTACAACCGCGGTTATGCCTCGTACAAATTCGAGTTCCGTCCGATCCGCGAATGATTTAAATCCGGATAATTCGATCCGTTTCAAAAACATGGTCTCACCTCAAAAAGTATTGTAACATATCGCCTATCAAAATAAGAGAAAAAAACAAAAAAGGCAGCAGCTGCCGCCTCTTCTGGATATTCCACTATCGTAGTACGGTTACGTTTAATTTGGACAGTGCACCAGCAGCAGCCTGCTGTTCCGCCTCTTTCTTAGAACGACCTGCACCGGTTCCCAGAAGCTCGCCATCCATGTGCACTTCTGCAACGAACTCTCGCTCATGTGCAGGCCCACGTTCATTCACAATCCGGTATTCCAAGGAACCCATATTATGATGTTGGGTATGCTCTTGCAATTGCGTCTTGTAGTCAATCACAAGCAGCTTGCCCTCACTTGAGATTTTGGCGAAAACATGCTTCTGTAGAAACACCTTAACCGTATCCAATCCTTGGTCTAGATATAAAGCGCCAACAAAGGATTCAAACACATCAGCCAACAAGGCAGGCCGAGAGCGTCCTCCCGTCAACTCTTCCCCTTTGCCTAGTAAGACAAAAGATCCAAAATCCAAATCTTCGGCAAATGTCACGAGCGATGGCTCGCAGACTATGGATGCCCTCAGCTTCGTTAATTCACCTTCTGAACGCCCAGGATAAGATTCATATAAAAATTCCGAAACTGTTAATTCTAGTACGGCATCTCCAAGAAACTCAAGCCGTTCGTTATCTTTATGTCCAGCAATCCGGTGCTCATTCACATAGGAAGAGTGTGTGAAAGCTTGTTTCAACAACTCCATTTTGCGAAAAGAAACACCTAACTGCTTCTGTAAATCTTTAATTTCACGGTTCACGTCGTACTTCACCACCCGGAGAGAATGATATTCCGTTATCTTTCGTCGCAGGCATGGTAATTATGCTTGAAATTTTTTCATGATGATCGTTGCATTATGACCACCGAAACCGAAGGAGTTCGACATCGCAATAGCTACGTCCGCTTCACGCGCTTTATTAGGCACATAATCCAGATCACATTCTGGATCTTGATTGTCTAAGTTGATTGTTGGAGCAATAAGGCTATTCGCAATTGTTAATCCACAAATAACAGCTTCCACACCACCAGCAGCGCCAAGTAAATGACCTGTCATGGACTTCGTCGAGCTAACTGCAACCTTGTAGGCATGCTCGCCTAGTGCTTTCTTGATGGCAATCGTCTCTGACTTATCTCCTACAGGTGTTGATGTACCGTGTGCGTTGATGTAAGAAATCGCATCAGGTGTAATCCCTGCGTCCTTAATTGCTTTCACCATACAACGTGCAGCGCCATCTGGATCTGGATCTGTCATATGATAAGCGTCGCCGCTCATGCCGTAGCCGATAACTTCTGCATAGATGCGTGCGCCACGCTTCTGAGCATGCTCGAGTGACTCCAGAATGAGTACACCAGCGCCTTCACCCATAACAAAGCCATCGCGACCTGTATCAAAAGGACGACTTGCCAAATGCGGCTCTTCATTGCGCGTTGACATTGCACGCAGTGCGCAGAAACCTGCTACACCAATCGGCGTAATCGTCGCTTCAGCACCACCACAAATCATCACGTCTGCATCGCCACGTTGTATCATTTTGAAAGAGTCACCAATGGAGTGCGTGCCGGTTGCACAAGCCGTTACAGCTGTGGAGTTCGGCCCTTTCGCACCCGTGACCATCGATACATGACCAGATGCCATGTTCGCAATCATCATCGGGATAAAGAATGGAGAAACACGTTTAGGACCCTTTTCTAACAAAATCCGATGCTGCTCTTCCCATGTATTCAAACCGCCAATGCCTGATCCAACTGAAACACCTACGCGCTCCGGATCCGTATCTTCCTTCACATTCAAATTCGCATCCTTGAGTGCATTTAAAGCACCTGCAACTGCGAATTGAACGAAACGGTCCATCCGGCGAGATTCCTTGCGATCCACATAGTTCTCAATATTGAAATCTTTGATCTCAGCGGCTATCTGTGTTGGGTATTCGCTTACATCAAAATTTTCAATCAAACCTACTCCAGATTTACCTGATGAGAGGTTTCCCCAGAATGTTTCTAGATCTTGACCAAGGGCAGTAACTACGCCCATACCTGTAATTACAACTCTGTTCATTTGTACCACCTTCTATGTAGTCATTCATATTTTTTTTAGTGAGAATGGAGAGAAGTCCCGTCTTTATTAGAAACGGGACTCTGTAGACTATTACGTATGAGATTTTATGTAATTCGTAACTTCTCCTACTGTCGTAATCTTCTCAGCATCTTCATCTGAAATTTCTAAATCGAACTCATCTTCTAATTCCATTACTAATTCAACTACATCGAGAGAATCAGCACCTAGGTCTTCTTTGAAAGATGCTTCGAGGGTGACTTCAGCTTCATCAACCCCTAGACGATCGACTACAATTCGTTTAACACGATCCAATACGTCGGACATCCGGTTCACCTCCTCATTTGGTATTATACGAGAATCTTTGACAGATTGCCAGTAGACAATTTTGAGATTCTCATTTTACAGAAACTTACATGTACATTCCGCCATCTACATGGAGCGTTTGCCCTGTCATGTAAGAGGCATCGTCAGAAGCTAAGAAGCGAACTACCTTCGCAATTTCCTCAGGCTGCCCTAGGCGTTCCAACGGAATTTGCTTCAGCATGTGTTCACGCATCTCAGTAGACAATTTGTCTGTCATATCGGTTTCAATAAAGCCTGGCGCAACGGCGTTCACGGTAATGCCACGCGAGGATAGCTCTCTCGCTGTAGCTTTCGTGAGTCCGATTACACCTGCTTTTGCTGCTACATAGTTGGCTTGACCGGGGTTACCGAGCACACCAACTACAGAAGATATATTGATAATTCGACCGAAACGCTGCTTCATCATCGGACGTGTAACAGCTTTGACACAGTTGAACACGCCTTTGAGATTAGTAGCGATCACTTGATCGAATTCTTCTTCTTTCATTCGCATGATTAAATTGTCTCTTGTTATACCCGCATTATTCACGAGAATATCAATTTTACCAAAAACTTCTAACGTTTGCTTCACAAGATCGTCAGATTCTTGATAGCTGCTCACGTCTGCGCGCAATTTAATTGCTTTGCGACCCATCGCTTCAATCGCAGCTACAACCTCACCAGCAGCGGCTTCACTACCTGCGTAGTTGACCACGACATCAGCCCCATGCTCGGCCAAATGCAAAGCTATTGCCCGCCCAATGCCACGTGAAGCTCCTGTGACTAGCGCCACTTTACCCGTTAACATGATTGAGCACCTCCTGCTTGTACTTGTCCAGCGCTTCCAGGCTGCCGATTGACACGGTTTTCACCGTTTTGTCGACTTTCTTGATTAAGCCGGCAAGCACTGTTCCCGAGCCTAGCTCGATGAACGTATCTACACCTTGGCTAATCAAGTACGTGATCGTGTCTTCCCAAAGTACAGGGGAATACACCTGCTCCACCAGCAAGCCGCGAATATCGCTCGGCTGGGTCACAGGACGAGCCGTTACGTTGGCCACAACGGGCACGGCTGCATCCTTCATCTCGATGGACGCGAGCACCTCTGCGAGGCGCTCTGAGGCTGGCTTCATGAGGGATGAGTGAAACGGCCCGCTCACTTCAAGCGGGATGGCACGCTTCGCGCCAGCTTCCTTGCAGCGCTCAACAACCGCTGCAACGCCTTCCTTACTGCCCGAGACGACAATCTGTCCCGGGCAGTTCACATTGGCGAGCTCCACGACGGAGCCGCCGCTTGTAATTGCCGTGCAAAGCTCCGACAGCGCTCCGCGCTCGGCTCCCAGCACGGCTGCCATGGCACCCAGGCCGCCAGGGACGGCCTGCTCCATGAACTCGCCGCGGGCCCGCACGGTGCGGACCGCGTCTTCGAACGCGAGCACGCCGGCTGCGACGAGCGCGCTGTACTCACCCAGACTATGTCCTGCGACATAGTCCGGGGTGATGCCAGCAGCCTTGAACGCTTCCAGACAAGCGATGCTTGTCGTGAGCAGCGCGGGCTGCGTGTGGTACGTGATCTTCAGCTGGTCCTCTGGACCTTGGAAGATCAGATCAGACAAAGAAAAACCTAGCGCTTCATTCGCGCGGTCGAAATAGTCCTTGGCTGCTGGCAACGCGCCATATAGGTCAGCTCCCATACCAACGGATTGTGAGCCTTGGCCAGGAAATACAAATGCTATTTTACCCATACGAGAAAAGGATCCCCTTCCACGATATATTCAGTCATTTTTTCACATTAAAATAAGTTCATCTAGCTACTTACCATACTAAAGCTGTCGCACCCCAAGTAAGTCCGCCGCCAAATCCAACTAAGATAAGTCGATCACCTTCGTTTAATCTGCCTTGTTCGGAAGCTTCTGCCAATGCAACTGGAATGGAAGCAGCTGACATATTACCGTACTTGTCCAAGTTAATCATACATTTGTCTTCGGACAATTCCAAGCGATTCAGTGAGGATTGAATAATTCTCATATTAGCTTGGTGAGGTACAAGCAGATCAATATCGGTTTTCTCCCAACCCGCTTTGCGAAGAGCTTCATCCGCAGCATTCCCCATAATGCGAACAGCAAACTTGAATACCTCAGCGCCCGCCATGTAGATGTAATGCAAACGTTGGTCAAGAGAGTTCTGTGAAGCCGGATTCCGGGAACCGCCGCCCTCAATTTTCAGAAGAGGACCTCCGGTACCGTCAGCGCCTAATTCGAAGGATTTGAAGCCTCTTTCTTCCGGCACTTCGCCTATGACAACTGCGCCCGCTCCATCTCCAAATAAAATACAAGTATTGCGGTCCGTGTAATCGGTAATTTTGGACAAACAATCTGCGCCAATAACAAGCGCGTATTTATATGTACCTGTAGCGATGAAATTAGCAGCATTCGCTAGTCCATAGACGAAACCTGAACAAGCTGCCGATAAGTCGAACGCCGCTGCTTTCTTCGCTCCCAGTTTCTCTTGAAGAATACATGCTGTTGATGGGAAAGACATATCTGGTGTAATCGTTGCTACAATGATCAAATCGAGTTGATCTGCAGTTATTCCTGCATTAGACAGCGCTACTTGGGAAGCTTCAAAGCAGAGATCAGACGTAGCTTGTCCTTCTGCTGCGATTCTTCTTTCACGGATGCCTGTCCGGGATACGATCCACTCATCATTCGTTTCCACCATGGTCTCTAGCTCTTGATTTGTTAAAATGCGTTCTGGTACATATTTACCCGTTCCGAGTACCCCAACTGGTATTAAGTTCATGTTGTTATATCTCGCTTCCCGCGGCTAATTTCGGCAGATATGGTGCCAACCAAATCATTTTGTAATGCGATTCTTGCTTGACGTACGGCATTCTTAATGGCATTTGCATCGGATGAACCATGACTTTTGAGGACTAGTCCATCAATACCTAGAAAAGGTGCAGCTCCATGCTCATTATAATCCAGCTTCTTACGGAATTGCGACAACCCTGGCTTTAGCACGGCTGCTGCAAGCTTGGTGAATATGGATTTCGTAAATTCCTGCTTTAAAGCTGAGAAAATGGTGGACGCAGCGCCCTCCAATGTTTTCAACATAATATTTCCAGCAAATCCATCGCAAACAATGACGTCACATTGCGCGCGCAGTACCTGCGAAGACTCGACATTACCTACAAAATAAATCGGAGCTTGTTCCAATAAAGGATATGCTGCTTTGGTTAATTCATTCCCTTTGGTCGATTCCGTCCCTACATTCAACAATCCTACACGTGGTTTGTCAACTCCATGTACTTTGGAACGATAAATGCTGCCCATAATCGCATATTGGATCAATTGTTCTGGGGTTGCATCCATATTCGCTCCTAAATCCAAGGCAAGCACGCCATGACCGTCCATCGTCGGGATCATTGGTGCTAATGCTGGTCGTTCAATACCAGGAATTCTTCCGACAACAAGCAATCCAGTTGTCATTAATGCGCCAGTATTGCCTGCAGAAATCATAGCTTCTGCTTCTTTCTCTCGAACTAGTCTTCCTGCCACAACCATGGAAGCGTCTTTCTTCCGACGAACCGCTTTAACCGGCTCATCTTCGGCTTCAATAACTTCTTCCGCGTGACGAATCGTTAGGTTATCCGGCCTCTCTGTGAGGTGAGCTTCTATCGCTGCGCTGTTACCGACTAGAATGATATGTACGTCCTTCCACTCTTTCGCCGCTGCGAGAGCACCCTCAACTACGATCTTAGGCGCATGATCTCCGCCCATTGCATCAATCGCGATCCGCATGGAGCTTGTCCTCCCTATCTAGATGTTGCTCTTTCTTCGAATGAAAGATGACAAAGTTGCCTCGAAACACCGTTTCTTCGCCCACATAAGTGAACACCTCCACACGTGCTTTCCCTTTGGAAACAGATCGCACATAGGCTTTGGCGACACACTTCTCTCCCAGCTTTACTGACCGAACAAATCGAATATCAGCCGAAGCTGTTAATGCGATCGGATCGTCGATGACAGCAACAGCCAATGAGTTGGCTTGTGAGAAAATGTGATGTCCTCTGGCAATTTTGGTTCTGGAAAAAATATGGTCTTCTTTAATTTCAAAAATCGAAATACCGCTCTGATCCAACTGTAAGTCAATGACTTCTCCAATAACTTCATCAATTGGAAGTGAACGTACAGGATCATACGTCTTGACTGCCATATGTTTCATACGTTCCCGTAATTCAGGAATACCGAGCTCTAATCGATCCAAGCGGACAGTTTGGATACTAACCCCAAACGTTCGCATCAATTCCTCATCCGTCATAAATGGGTTCGCTTCAATGGCCTGCAACAGTTGCTGCTGCCTTTGTCGTTTAGGAAGGCGTTCGATGGTAAGCACCACCTTATCTCGTGAGATCTCATCTTATTACCAGATACTAAACTGTAGTATATTAAATTTACAACCAAAAAGAAAGCAAAAAAAATAGCACCTCACCTAGGATGAAGTACTATGTCCAATCTTATGCTTTTACGATCTCTCTGCTTTTGTACGTTCCGCAAGACTTACACACGTGGTGTGCTAGCTTCAGTTCTGCACATTGTTCACATTTCACCATGCCTGGAACTTCCAATTTAAAGTGAGTACGGCGCTTGTCGCGACGAGTTTTGGACGTTCTTCTTTGAGGTACTGCCATCTTCAAAACACCTCCTTCTACGAATTTCGGCGTTGCCTTATTCTTTGTTAAAAAAGTCCGCGAGACCTGCAAGTCTAGGATCAATCTTGTCCTGCTTACAGCCGCAATCACGTTCATTGCGATTTTCTCCGCACACGGGACACAGACCTTTGCACGCTTCGTCACAAAGTGGTATGTACGGTAAACCGACCACTACATTCTCTACAACGTAAGGCTCCAAATCTACTTTATCCCCAACCACCAGATGAATATCCTCGTCTAGCTCTGGATCTTCTTCTTCCGGCTTTTGCATGAAAACTTCCTTGAATGGAAGCTTAATAGTTTGGTTAGTGTGCGTTAAGCATCGAGAACAGCTTAACTCCAAGTCTAGCGTTAACGAACCGTTAACTTTAACTACTCCATCTTCATACTTTGCATGAAGATTCGCATGAACAGGTCCATGGTTAAGTATGTCTTGACGACCTTCGAAAGGCTCCGTCAAATTCATAACTTCGCTCATAGGTACCGATTGCCCTTGCAGAGATAGCTCTCTAAAACGAATTTGCATGATATCACCCCAAACAAACAAAGATTATTATATCCATTATGCATACCTTTTGTCAATTTAAATAATATTATTTAAGCTAGTTATGACTTATTTTGGAGGCAAAGCTGCTAGATATTTCAAGGCATCTTCCATCGTGCCAATCTCGACGATTTTCATCTTCGTATTGATTTGCTTTGCTCTTTTGACCGCATCGGCATAATTCTCGATCTTGGTCCCGTCTTTATAGGTCATATTTTTGGGTGCAAAGAAAATTTCCGCCTTTTCCCGATCCGCAGCAATAATTTTATGTTGAATTCCACCAATCGGTCCTACGGTGCCATCTGCTTCAATTGTTCCCGTTCCTGCAATACGATACCCCTTCGTAATATCTTCAGGTACAAGCTGATTGAATATCTCTAATGAAAACATAAGGCCGGCTGACGGTCCTCCAATATCACCTGCCTTAATCGTCACCTGCTGATCTTCCAGATCGGCTTTTACCGATTGCATCCCCGCTGGAACGACACCAATCCCTGCCCGCTGTGCCGTTTCTCCCTCTTGAAGCGGCAGCGCCCCCAATGTCAGCGTCGTCTGCATTTCTGTTTTCTTCCTAGCATACGTAATGGAGATGGTGTCGCCTGCTTTTTTGCCTGCGAGAGAGTCTAGTAGATCCTGCGCTACTTTCACCTCTTTGTCCCCAGCCTTCAAAAGCACATCACCTGGTTTCAGTACCTTCTCACCCGATAAACCTGGGACTGTTTGAAGAACCATAACACCCTCATGTTCAATATGAAAAGGGATCTTAGCCTCCGTATATGCTGCTTGAATCGCACTGGCTTGTGAGGTTAACATGACGTATTCCTGACGCTGTGAATACTCTTGCTCGGACTCTCCTTGCTTGAGTACAGCCGTTTTGGGCTGGATTTCTTCATACGGATGAACGAGTCCTACCAAATAGTTCACTACATTAGCATCAGCTACGCGCACGGTCGTTAGCATGAGCTTCCCTTTTTCTGGACCAGTGCTCTTGGATATCGACACCATCGGCTTAATGTCTTCTGCAGTTCCCGGCATAAAAACAAAAAAAGGCAACCGCACAAAAAATAACAAATATACAATGATAATCCCTACGAGCGCAGAAACTAGGTAACGTCTCGTCGCCGAGCTTCTCGGATATCGATATGAATCATTCGACCACGTACGAATCGTGCTTTCTTCTTCCTTATCCATACAGGTTCCCCTTTCCTGTTGCTTTCACTTGTTGTTTGGCCTACCTATTCTCGATGAAAGCTTGGTCTAATCGCCTATCTACTTGCGTACAATGAAGCATGTTCGATGGACGAGG
Organism: Paenibacillus sp. LjRoot56; assembly: GCF_964253335.1. Taxonomy (NCBI): domain Bacteria; kingdom Bacillati; phylum Bacillota; class Bacilli; order Caryophanales; family Paenibacillaceae; genus Paenibacillus; species Paenibacillus sp. LjRoot56. The sequence continues at coordinate 1,246,985 of NZ_CAXURV020000002.1, read as the reverse complement.
TGATGCTATGCCTAATGTAAGATTCCATGCCAAAATCACCACTTTGGTGTTGGGAGCCCTGGCTGGACTGGTCGTTATATCTGTCATTCTATTTCCCGACAAAGCTTTTCAGTCTTCTCTCGAAGGACTGACTATTTGGTGGAAGCTCGTCTTTCCCGCCTTGATGCCTTTCCTTATTATGACCGAGCTGTTGATTGGTTTCGGTGTCATTCAAGGTACAGGCGTGCTCCTAGAACCGCTAATGCGCGTCTTTTTCCGCCTTCCCGGCGTTAGTGGCTGGGCTTTGGCATCAGGCTTTGTTGTAGGATTTCCTGCGGGAGCTAGAATTACTGCATCGCTGCGCGAAAAAAAACTTCTCACACGTACGGAAACAGAGCGGTTAACGGCCCTCTCGCATTTGTGCAGTCCATTATTCCTAATCATGGTTATCGGGATTGGATTCCTTCATAACGCCAAGCTAGGGATCCTACTTGCCATTATTCATTATATTTCTGCTTTTGCAACCGGATTCTTGATGCGGCATAGCAAGCAAGCCATCGCCCCACTTGAAGCCAAAACATTAGTAACGAAACCGAAAGAAACAATTTCTATCGGGAGATCTGCCCTTATAGCCATGCGTCAAGCTTATTGGGAAGATGGGCGTACTTTCGGTAAGCTTCTCGGAGATGCAGTAACCTCCGCTGTACAAACGCTAATGTTGATTGGTGGATACATGATGATATTTTCCGTGCTCATCAACGTCATCTCTATCACTCATTTTGCCGATGCTCTTCGCCCCATCACGCAATTCCTTCTTAGCTTCATGGGTATTTTCACGGACACAACACCGCAATGGATCAAAGGATTAATGGAGATTCATCTTGGTGCCTATGCTTTTAGCCAATCAAAGGAACTCTCACTTCTGCCGCAAATGGCGCTGCTCAGTGCATTCCTCGGTTGGGGAGGTTTGTCCGCCCACGCACAGGTTGCTGGCTTCCATCAGAAAACTGACGCTAGATATGCGTTTTTCTTACAGTCCCGTGCGTTGCATGCTGTACTCGCCCTATTCACTACAATCCTGCTCTGGAAACCATTGCAATTGCTCTTCTTAGACTCAGAGCCCAGCTTTCTTCGATTAGACTTAGCGAGCAATTCAGACGCCGCGGTAGCGTTCCCCTTGAACGGCGAAACGGCATGGGGCCTATGGGGACCAATGCTGATGCAATTCCTTTTCATTTTCACCCTTATGCTGCTCTTTTCGATTGGTCTACGCTTGTTCCAGCGGAAAGTGGTGAATTAACCAAATCGCAACTTAAAATTCCTTTTGATCTAACTTCTAGGTCTGAGGGAATTTTTTGCGTAGTTCCTCTTCCACTTCTGCTGGTACCAAATCCTCGACAGGTCCATGGAATTTGGCGATCTCTTTCACGATGCTTGAACTCAAGTACGAAAACTGTGGTTTTGACGTCATAAAGAACGTTTCCACATCTGGGTTCAGCTTGTGATTGGTCGATGCCATTTGCAATTCATATTCAAAATCAGATACGGCCCGGAGTCCACGAACGATAAGTCTGACATTACGAGCTTTCATATAATTAACCATCAAATCCCGAAAACCATCGATCTCCACATTGGGAAGATCCGCGGTTACTTTGCGAAGCAGTTCCATGCGCTCTTCCAGCGTGAATAACGCATTTTTGGATGTATTGTTCAGCACCGCCACAATTAGTTTATCAAATACTTTTGCTGCTCTATGTATGATATCAAGATGACCGTAGGTAACTGGGTCAAAGCTACCTGGATATACCGCTACTGTAATGCCGTGTTCTTGCCTCATCATGCTGTTCATCTCCTTCAATTACTGAGTCCTATGGACGCGTTGTCGCGTTTAAATATGGTAACCGCCGTATCTCCATAGTCTGCTCTACGTAGCTGCTTGAAGCCACCTATCGTCTCTAGCAGTACATCCTTAGCATCGTGCTCGACTACGATCGTGGCGTCCGATTCCACAATGGCTTGTTCCTCCATCGTCGTCATCAGCTCGGCGATCCCTTTCATCCGGTAAGGTGGATCGAGAAATACAAGTTGGAACTTCTCCGCCCGCTTCGCCAGCACCTTCAACGCTCTCACCGCATCCGTACGGTAAATCTCCACCTGATCCTTCACTTTGGCGACTTCAACATTGTGCCCAATGGTGTCGATGCTTTTCTTCTCGATATCAATAAAAACCGCCTTATCCATCCCACGGCTCAGTGCCTCAATCCCTAGCCCGCCCGTGCCGGCGAACAGATCGAGCACCTGCCCTCCATCGAAATAAGGTCCGATCATACTGAAAATCGCTTCTTTCACTTTATCAGTTGTTGGTCGTGTACTAGTACCTGGTACAGCCTTTAACGACCTGCCTTTGGCCGTGCCTGAAATCACTCTCATCTGTGCGTTTCCCTTCCATGCTGGTTCATTCTTTTGCTATCGTACCACAAGCACTAATCTGACACAAAAAATTTATCCTTGCGATGTATAAATTTACCGTAAAGCGGTCATCCTTGAACTATCGACATCAGAGAATGTCGTAGACAACCGCGGAGAAGGCTTACGTTTCCCCATAAGCTCTTCATCCGGTTTCTCCTCTCCCATGAGACGGCCTTGAAAAAGGCCGTCGTTATTATTTTATAGGACAGTTTTCAGAAACCCTTATTTTATAAGGGTTTCTTCGACTATAACAGTAGCGAAATTACATATAGTACAGTGGTACAATTTTATCTTGGGGACGCTTTGGGGACGAAAATTTTCAAAGTATAAAATAATGCAACAAATGTATTCCTAACATTGCCTACTATAATCGGTTATTAAACTGTACTAAAAAGATCCTACAAATAAACAGGACCTCTTTGTTCAGTTAGTATGGATGAGAAAATACATCTCCTTAAATCCGCCTCTTCAACAAATTTCTTTAATCGAATCTGTTCAAAATCCTCTAAGTTCATCCCTTTGATTTCTCCGATCGCATAAATTTCTTCAATATATATCAGCTAATTCTTCAACATCATCATTCGATGATTATTCTCTTCTAACTCTTCTTGAAGCCCTTAAGCTTTCAATAACTCTTTCAATCAATCCACTTATCTCACCCTCACTTTTCTCTGGTTTTATTTTAGTGAATGAAATACCCAGTTTAAGGCCTTTTGGTAGGTCAACAAAAAAGGACTCCCGAAAATTCAGGAATCCTAAAAAATGGTTCTGATAGTCAATAATGTTGATTTCACCCAAAAGAAAAACTGACTCATGATAAAGCGATTATGAACCCACCCGCTTGAGGATTCAAACATAAAATTCAAATTTGGATCTTATGAGAAACTTACGGAATCCCAGTCAATCTCATCAAAGATTGAACCGACACTTTTGCTCATTTGCTTCATTTACTTCTCATAAGCTTGATTAATCTATCCCATTCCGACCGATCAATCTTTAAATCACGAACTGCCACCCTGAATCCATACTTATTAGCATATTTAACAAACATCTGATCTTCATTCAATATTTCATAGCCAATAATTCCGAATGGTTGTTTTGTCCAAGCTTCTTTTAATAGAACTTTATCCGCCACTCATATCACCAATTAACCCCTCAACGTTAACAAAAATTTTTTCAAACTTTTATATCTGAACCTCATTAATAAATATTTCAAATATGTTTGGGTTACATTGGATTAAAGAGCGACAAATAAATAAGCTCTTCAATGTGAGTGACTCTATTTCTCGTCTTTTACAATCTCAATCGGCCGTTTTACAGATTCAATGAACTTTTCAGCAAAGTCCGGATCTTCGGGGTTGAGGTTATCCATATAGGTCTCGTCAAATCCCCCAATCTCTTGCTCTTGATGTTTCGAAGTCTTCGCCATATAACCACCCCAATTCCTCAATAACGGCCAAAATAACGGCATGCGAAAAGTAAGCCTTTTGCTCTGATATCGACATTGTAGCATACTTAGATGAAGATTTTAACTGTCCGTTTATCTTTACTGCCATTGTTGCCATGACTTCATTAAATACGAGTCTATCAACCGTTTTACCCAACGTAGAAATACTACTAATACCACCATCGTGTCCTACAGCAACAGTATGGGACAGGGATGAGTAAAGTGCTAGGTTGCGCGCATCCTTAATATTGATTCTCGTCCCCTGAGGATGGTTGTGGGTCAAAATAATGGAGTCAGCTGGCGCTTCACGCAGCACAAGATCCATTTCCCGACTGAATTTAGCTTGATTGTCCCTGTTGCGCGACCTAACTTTCCAACGTATCCTCCGGAACCTTCTTAAGATCAATTTGAAAGCTCGCATTTGGGTTAAATCGGCGATTAGGAGTCCCAGGAGATTCCTCCACCTCTCCTACCTACGGCATTTTCGGCAGACTTACCGTAGGCTCAACATGCTTGCTCTCCCAGTCTTTATAAGTCATGTCACCAGGGAGATCATATGTCTTTCCTTGAGAATTGCGGGCTGCCCTCTCTTTTACGTTGTCCTCAAAGTGCGGGATATCGACTGTGCGACTTCTAGCATGAAACAGCGCGCAATTTAGCCCAGCCTGTGCTTCGGAAACTAAGAAGACACTTCCGTCCAAATGAATCGCTTCAATTGGGATGCCGCCTTCTCCAATCGTCATGCGCTTATGTTTTAAGACATCATGGTCTAATCCATAGTACTGCTCTCCAATTAGCATCAGATTCCTGAGCGGCTCTCTCTTCCAATCACTAATCTCCTGTTGAATGATTTCTTCAATCCCCATACCCACACCATTCACCCTATTGCCTATAAACATTAATCCTTCTCAGCAGGTGGTATGACCCGTCATACATCACTACATTCCCGTGTTGATTAACTGCAAAAACGTTAAATGATAGCATCCCTCCAAACGAAAACCCCATATTGGCAAAAGCACTGGCGTCGTACGTATTTGTTTTGGGGAGTTAGAGACCGGTGTTATACGCAGCAATATCTTTCAAACCAACATAAGGCTGGGTTTCACCAGTTGTCTTTACTTCCCAAATCTGTCGTTGCCCTTCGATATAGAAAGTTCCGTTATCCTCGTATACCCTCAGTATCTCTTCCTTTATGTCTATGGGAGCTACGAACCTCAGATTTCCGGATTCTTGCAGTTCAAAAATCGATTGTTTAGTTGCATCTAGAACATACATTTTGCCATCATTCTCAACGGCTGCCAGTTTCACATTGTCCTTATCAGGAGTAAAAGACATGAATACGTTTGCTTGCTGACCCGATTCGCCTGCATATATGTGAGCATGAAGAATATCGCTGAAGTAAAAATGCTGACCATCGGGAGTCACAATAAAGTTACCTGGATGATAAGTCGTTTTCCCGATTGTATATGTCATCATTCGAACATTGGGTGCAATCTCATATATGACGGTAGATACACTGGTATCAGAAGCAAAACTACTGGTAGCCATTAAATAAAGCTTTTCCAATTTAGAATCATATACAAGTTTGCGCGGCGAGAGAATACTGGCGTTAATATGCTGCTCTCCAAACTTCGGATCCATATAGTCAAAATTAAAGCTCTGATCGAAACCGCTGTACATCACTTTCATTTCACCTGTTACTTCATTATAAACACGAAGGATAAAACTCATCTCCGAAGCTGCATTTCGCTCTAAAATGTAGATCAGATCGTGATGATCGGAAGCCATACTGATCACATTCACATTAGGCCGTTCGACAAAAAAATTATTCGTAAAACCCATACTCGAAGCCGTAAGTAAGTTGTCGATACGAATCTCCGCCGCGCTCGGATGAGGCGTTGTAATCATAATGGATTTCGTTGAATCGTTGAAAGCAACTGTCTGATTCAAGTTTTCTGCAATAAAACGCAATGGCACTAGCGTCGTATTATTCATTATGACTGCTGGCTGCTCCAACGTCTTACTTTGATTATCTATACGAACAATTCTGTTATCAATGGACAGTTTTATCGAATGACCCGCATACTTGAGAGTGATTGACAGGTCTTCCGTATTCCATGTCAAATCTGCTTTCAAGGCATCTGCAATAAAACGAAGAGGAACCATTGTCGTATTATTTAACAACACAGGCGGTGTTGAAAGAGTCGTTTTCTGCCCATTTACTGCAGCCGTAACATCGTTTATGGTCAATTGAATCTTTACTCCGACCGAGCTTTTCCCATCATTGGCATAACTCGTTAGGGTATAACTATTAAGCAGTATAGCCGCAAATAACACGAATATCACACAGACCCGATACAACACATTTCTTCCCCCTATAGTCTAGGTACTTGTATTAGAAGATTTAACTTGTAAGAGTTCGTTATTCTTACGTTGCAGTTCATGGATGATGGCATTCGTGTTGTTCAAGTTTTTTTGTGCCGAACGCGTAGCGTTTAGCAGGCTAATCCCAAATTGTTTCTCAAATTCGGGCACGCTGTTTCCAGTAAGTTTAAACACGAGCAAACTCTTCGTTTGTTGAACATTGTTATATGCATCGCTCTCACTCTTAATGATGGATTTAAGATCATCTGAATGACTCACTGTTTCTAAAAGCTTTAGTGCCATTTGGATGGATTCATTATATTGTTTCATTAATTCTTCAAAATCCATATTTAATTGATTCACAAATTCATTACTATTCGTTAAATTGGCATACTGCTGAAGTTGTTGTGAGAAAGTTAGTAAGGCGGTATCCGTATCCTTTAGCCATTGATAGACATTTATCAAGTTTTCTAACTCTTGTTTGGCAGGATTTATTGGGTTGGCTGAGGCTAATTGAGGCATTGTCACGTTCACACTGTACGTAGTAGGATTCCACGTCACGAGAACCCCAAGTTGTCGTAACATGGACAAGGGTATAACGGTGTGATCTTTATATATCATTGCGGGTAGTTCATCGACTTTTAAACTTTGTCCAGCGGATGTTACTTGTACGATAGGATTTCCTTCGAAATCTCCATTTAAAGTGGCAGCTCCCGCTACGCCAACTGGGAGAGATAGTACTAGTAAAGATAGTATAAACCTTTTCATTGTGCACCTCGTTAGGAATTTGTTTGACTGCTACTTACATTCCACATTTACAACATGCTCTCCTTCTGCTAGGATTGATTCTCCCTTCCATTTTATGCTATAATCAAAAACAAGAACATACATTCTCTATATTTCACATTCATCCTACAGTCAGAAAAGAAGGGCAGCCATGAAAGATCAACCTGTATTTGAGAATCTACGTGACAAGTATGCCGATGAAGACCGCGCCAAGCTTGTGATGTTGCAGTTACGAACATTAATGGGACAGAAGCAGAAGAAGAAATGGTATCAGAAATGGAAAACGCCGACAAAGACGAAGCCAACGAATTGGAACAACTAGAACGCCCCTGCCAGCGTATAGATTGGGACAATAAAATAGAGACTCTCCTCCGTAGCTAGCTACGTGGAGAGCCTCTTCACTTTTATCGGTTTCTTTTGCGTGAATAATATAAGACTCCTAAGTAATGAGCCCCTGTGAACAAGGTGAGTATACCGAAGAACAATAAGAAACCGCCGTTACGATCACGGAAAAACAATTGCACAACGAACAACGCAAGGGAGATTTCGCTCCAGAGAAGTGTTCTTTTCTTAAGTTGTGTCAAATCGGCTGTGGATTTGCTTATTTTGCGAAGATTCATGTAAGTCAGGCCAGCGAGTACGATAACACCAATAACGATCACGAGAATATAACTTGAATTGCCTGACATGTGACTCCCCCTAATTCTAGTAGATATTATATCTAAGATACATGGATTAGGACGGAATGTCTATTTGAAAATGTCATTTCAAAGAACGAGATTAGCTTCTCCAGTTGAACAACCGTCTACTAAACTCAGCGAGGTGCCCATTTCATGTCTACTTTAACATTCAAGCCATTAGAGACGTCCGACATTCCTTTTCTGATGGATATTTACAATCATTTTGTTATTCATTCTACTTATTCTTTCCATACAGAGCCTGTTGCATTACCCGAGTTCACAGAAAGTGTCGTTCACACTAATCCCCGTTATCAAACGTATGTCATTCTGCAAAATGAGAAGCTGCAAGGTTATGTTCAAGTTATGCCCCATAAGAAAAAACAAGCCTATGATACAACTGGCGAAGTGACCATCTATCTTCATCCAACATGCGTCGGCAAAGGGATCGGATCTGCCTCTATTCAATATGTAGAAGAGATCGCGAAGGAGCGCGGCTTTCATTCCTTAATTGCAACTGTTTGTGCAGATAATTCAGCTAGCATCCATATGTTCACCCGAAATGGCTACAAACAATGCGCACACTACCGTGAGGTTGGCTTCAAATGGGGTCAATTTTTAGATATTGTTACGTTTCAAAAAATTATTTCTTAGTCCGCCCCACCTGTTATACGACTTATCTCTAGAACAATCTATTTCCGTTATTTGCACGGGATAATTTCGCATCCCCTTACAAAACCTAGAGCATAGTCATATTGCTCGGAGGGGATTGCCATGACCAAACGGCTTTGGTCCTTAAGCATCGTTTGTCTGCTTGTAACTAGCTGCGGTGCGCCTTTAACGAAGCCTTTTCAAGATCAGAGCTCAACCCAACATTCCACTCCACATGTTACTCAGACATCCCTGGAGGCTAGTAGGGACTTCGCGGAGTCCCCGTTCGTTACAGACGCTTCTGATTCCAAGCGATTGAGCATGTTGCCACCCGCGAGCACGCCCTCTGCTTCTGCTTGGCCAACAGCACCTACACGAGCTCCAAGCCCTACATTTGCGCCAAGTCCTACGTCGACGCCCAGCTTGAAGCCTAAGATCAGCCCGAAAAGGTCAGTATCACAATCTGAGGCCTCTAAGCGACCTTCTTTGCCCGTTCAAAAAAATCAAGGCCAAGTAAGAATTTCTCAGAAAAAACTTACACTCTCACAGCTCGTTGTTAAATACCCCGACACGTTCAAGCTCCGCGGCTCCAGCCAGGAGAAGAAAGTGGCCTTAACCTTTGATGATGGACCCGATACACGGTTTACGCCAAAAGTCCTTGATGCCTTAAAAGCAAATCAAGTGAAAGCAACATTTTTCGTACTTGGTGCTATGGCTAACACACATCCCGACGTCATCAAGCGAATCGCGAATGAAGGGCATGTCATCGGCAACCACTCATACAGCCATGAGAATCTACCGAAGCTCTCTGTGGATAAATTTCAAAACCAGATTGAGAGTACAGAAACTATTTTGCAGAACCTCATTGGCTACGCCCCTAGGTTAATCCGTCCTCCTTATGGCGCAATTAATGAAGAACAGGTCAAATGGATTGCGAATCATCACTATTTAATTGTGAACTGGAATGTCGATTCCCTCGACTGGAAATCACTGAATTCCGATCAAGTCCTTCACAATATCATGCAGCAAACGAAGCCGGGGTCCATTATTCTTCAACATTCTGGAGGCGCGGACAGCCAAGACCTGTCAGGCACTGTGCAAGCAATTGGACCGTTAATTGCTAAGCTTAAAGCAGCCGGCTACACGTTCGTCACAGTTCCTGAGCTGCTGCACGTAACCAAAAGCAAATAATGCAAAAAGCAGCCTTACCTGAACTGCACCCCAATTGTTAGACACCATCTAACAATTGGAGGTGCAGTTCACAGCAGACTGCTTTTTTCTTATGCGCATATAACGTCAATTACTCGCCCACCTGAGCGGTAGGCATAGCTGATTTACAATCGGCACAATAGCCAAATATTTCAAACCGATGGCTTTGAATCTCAAAGCTCTCCGGCAAATCCTTTACAAGCTTCATCGGACAGAACTCAAACGTCACAGTCTTCTCACAACTGACACAAATCATGTGATGATGATGATGGGACAAACAGCTCGCTTTGAACTTCAAGCCATCCGCCAAATGAAATTGCTCCAGAACACCCATCTCGCTCAACAATCGGAGATTACGATACACCGTATCGAAGCTTACGCCTGGATATTTCATTTTCATATGCTCATAAACATCCTTCGGCGATAAGTAACTGCCCGATTCTGCGAATAAGGTCGCTAAGCTTCTGCGTTGTTCTGTAATACGCCAGCCCTTCTGCGACATCGCTCTTAGCATCTCATCGATCGTATCCGTATGCGTACTCACTTGCATTACCCCTCTGTGTTGAAATGTTCTCCTATTATAGTGCAGCAAATAGGCCACTTGCGTCAAGTGTAGAACGATGACGGAAATTGTATGCACTGGATTTAGCCAAGAACTTGCCATTAAGCTGTTTATCTTCTATGCATCCGACATCGCTTCTAATTTCAGCAATTCTGTGCGAATGACATCCTTGGCAAAGTTCTCCCCAATGAAGACTGCTACGTCAGGCACATCGCCTTTTGGCGTTATTTTCACAAAATCCATTTCTCTATAGGCGTATTGGAATAAGAACCGACTCGATGTATCCGAGAAGCTAAGAATTCCTTTGGCACGATACACTTCCTGAGGAAGTTGGCTCACGAATTGTTCAAATGCGTTACTATCCACGGCCCGTTCAAAAAAATGGGTATATGCCATTACATGGTTATGCGAATGATGATGCTCGTGGCTATGCGGAGCTGCCTCTTCGTTCGATTCTACCGGCATAGACGACCCGTCAGAACCCTCTGTATGCATGTCTTCAATTAGCTTAATATCGATCTGACTGAACACAGTATAATGCAAATCCGCATAAGGATTCCATTCCCGTACGAGATCATGCACTTCTTGAAGCGCCGACTCCTGCAGCAAGTCCGTCTTATTAAGCAGGAGCAAGTTCGCACAACGAATTTGATCCCGCATAAGCCGGTAGGTTTTGCCGCGACTTGTTCGATTTAATTCAAGCAGCTGTGGGGCATCCACAACCGTGATAATGGCTGAAAGCTCTATTGGAAGTATGAGCGAAGCGTCCGTTATCTCATCAATAATTTCCATAGGGTTCGCAATCCCCGTCGATTCAACGAAAATTATATCTGGCTGCTCCCCTGTCACTAATTCGTTCAATGCTGTGGCAAGATCACCGCGACTCGAACAGCAAATGCATCCGCCAAGCAGTTCCGACATGGGGACTTCATTGGCGATTAACTGTCCATCCAAATTCACTTCGCCTATTTCATTCATGATCACAGCCGGCTTTCGGCCCGCTTCGGTGAAATAATCGATAGCTTTGGTAAGTAAAGTCGTTTTACCGCTCCCCAGAAATCCAGATAACACATAGACATGAACACGTTTGCTGACCATTCGTACTGCTCCCCCTTTGTCGTGAGGCTTATACGCCCACTACTCTGTCTTCACTTCAAATTTCGTAGCCAAGATAGGCCATTTCCCAACGATACCAGCTAAAAAAGGAAATAATTTCGCCCACAATAAACTTGTACTTGGATCTGCTGGTTTCAACGGAAGCTCTATGCGTTCGTACAGGATTTTCGCTGCTTCTTGGACAAGCTCAAGCGCCAAATCTGCTGGAGCCGCCCTGGCTATTGCCTCTAATCTAGGGAGATAATGCTCTACAATCGCTTCCGATAGTCGATGCTCCGCTAAGTTGTCTGAAGCCATCACTTCGCCCATACCCAAGCTGACTAGGCGTGCTGTTTCTTCCTCAAAAGCGTGCGGGATACAGTAAATCTCCAGCGCCAAAGCCGCTATGTAAATGTCTCTTAACAGTTCATCTTCTTTGGCCATCGTTAAGACAGGTTGTGGTAGATAGGCAATGATAGCAGGCTTCAACGTGTCCCAGCTATTTTCTATACTTTTCATCGTAAACTGCATCATCGCTGCCGCCAGCTCCACAGGTGTAATTTGTTTCTTCTCTAACTCTTGCATAGGTGTTACCCCTCTTCTCTATCATTACTTGTAAACTGGAGCGTCAGCTCAATAATTTCCGCTTGGCTGCCCAATCGTATCGGCGGTCCCCATGTACCGAAGCCCGAGGACACCAGCGCATGTAAATTCCCTTTGCGTAAATAGCCCCAATCTAGTTCAAAGATCCGTCTAGTGAACAAATGGTTCGGCGCTATTTGACCACGGTGTGTATGACCTGACAAATTCACATCAACGCCCGCGGCGGCCGCTACATCTAACTGGTACGGTTGATGGTCCATAACGATAATCGGCTGCGTAAGGTCTAGTCCCTCCATCAAGGAGACTAACGATTTACGTCCCCCAGCGGCATGTTCCGCTGATTTATCTTTACGCCCCACTATAAATAAGCGTTCTTGGACATGGATGACTTCATCCATCAGCACACGAATGCCGATTTGTTCCATTTGTTCCACGAAGGCTGGAATATGTCCGCCATAGTATTCATGGTTGCCAAGCACAGCATACACGCCTAACGGTGCCTGCAACTCTCGCATGGTCTGCCCCATTTGATAACGAATAAAAGGTTTAATATCATCATCAATGACATCACCCGGCAGCAGAATCAGATCAGGTTTCATCCCATTCACATGCTTGACAAGCTTGCGCAAATGGCGGTTGCCGACGACGGCACCTAAATGAATATCTGAAGCGACTGCGATCCGAAGCTGTTTCCAGTCCCCCGCTTGCTTAGGAATCGTAATCTCATATTTGCGGATAACCGGTGTTCGCGCCAGATAAGAGCCTGCTAGGAGGAGAATAAGTACAATGGCTATAACGATCCACCCCAGGATAGGCACATAACTAGCTGACGAAACAGACGCACCATTAAGCACACCAATCGCCACATCCGTGACCGGCAAAATAAGAACACCGAATTGGATGAGAGCCAACCAGTAGGAACCCATGATGTTAAGCAGTCGTGTTAACGTTGGAGGCAGCACCTTCGTTCCAAACCGTCCGATGACATAGGAGAACGCAACGATCCAAAACACAGGCCAATACAACCAGGGATGAAATGAAGCACCTAATAGATACGATAAAAAAACCTTCAAGTGCCAGCCTATATAGCCGTTGATCGCCGCTACAATAGCAAGTATAATCGTGACCCTAAGCAACATACCATTTCTCATGTTTCTTGACGCTCCTATTCTCTACTACCCTCTACCGTTTAAAGCAAAAGACTGATCGGCTCTATACATAGCTCATCATCATTCCGCACATTCCCCACGCGGCTAGACACCGGGTACGCCATCATAAGCTCCGAAGGATATGGCTGCAGAAGTGGACGAAGTTGATCCACATTCTTCCTACTGCGATCTAACCAAACAGCTTCCTTCTCCCGGGGCAAAATGACTGGCATACGCTCATGAATATCCTTCATCATCTCGTTCGATTCCGTTGTAATGACCGTACAAGTTGAGATACGCACACCTTCGGGCGATGTCCATGTATCGTAAAGCCCTGCCATACTGAACAGTTCCTTGCTGCGCAACATGATGCGCATGGGCTGCTTATGCTTGCCGCTTCCTTTCCAGTCATAGAAAGAATCTGCTGGGATCAGGCAGCGTTTACGTTCAAATGGCTTGCGGAAGGCAGGCTTGTCCGCCAAGGTTTCGGAGCGCGCATTAAGCATCTGATAGCCAATTTTCTCATCTTTGGCCCATTCTGGAATCAGCCCCCAGCGCAGTTCACCTAGCTTATTTCGCTGCCCGTCATGGACGATCGCCATCACCTGCTGTCCGGGCGCAACATTATATTTAGGGCTATATCTCGGCATAAAAGTATCGTACATATCGTAACGCAGCATCAATTCCTCTAACGTTACAGTGATCGTGTAGCGTCCGCACATAGGTTAACATCCTTCTCCTTCACACCGTTATCCCATTCCCCTTTCTCCATTATGGAAAAAAGATAGGCTTACGTCAATTCGTACAGCCCGAAGAACTGTTCTTCTTCATGCTGTACGAAGGGGCGCTAGCGATATATTCAGGCAGATTCACGATTTCTTCTTCGTTTCCTTCTCTAACACACTCACACGCGGATCCGTTCCATAAATGGTTGTAACCAGACTGTCGGCATATCGACCGATTCGCGCACCAATTTCCGCACGCATATAGTCCCTCGTCATCGTAAATCGATCTTCATGCTCACGGCACCGATACCGGTAACGGATCATCTGATCGTCTTTCTCCTCTTCCGCGACATGCATGTCATTCTCGAGCATATGACGCTTCACTTTGGCTAAATCGGCGTGCATATTCTTGGCCAGCACCTGGGCTACCTTTGAATAGAGTGTCCTTAGCATCTCGGAGGAACGCTCCACTTCACGCGCCCTTCGTACAATAATCGTATGCATGAGCGGCAGAAGCACAGATTCTCGTATAATATTAATGTCATCCGCTGTCGGGCGCTTCGTAGGAACCGGTTTGTCATGACGCTGGCTTTGAGCTGCTTCCCGGTGCTGGGGCAGCATCATGCGGCTTGACTCCCATAAACCGTTATTCTGCAATTTTTTGCTCATTTATAATGACCTCCGATTTTGAGCGAGCGAACCTTCGCTTGGCCAGCTGTCGTCAAGGAGGACGCGCGAACAATCGCCGCATTGCCGAACCGATCCTTAATGCTATCCGTTACCTTCTCCAATTCACGTGCCTTCACCTGATCTTCAAAAAGGGTGAGCTGATACGTTTTATCGTCCACAAACTGGCTTAACATAACACCTGCACGACGAACTGGCATCGTGTCCCAGAATTTATAGAAAAGCTGCTTCACAGCTTGGAAAACAGTGCCAGTATGATTCGTCGGGTCTGGCATCTTCATCTGGCGCGAGAAACCTGTCGGCGCATCAAAGGGACTGCACATACAGCTGACCGTCACGATAGAGGCCATATAGCCTTTGCGCCGGCAATCCCGGCACACCTCCTCCGTCAGCTCCATGAGTATCGTATTCACCTCTGACGATTCTGCATAGTCCCTCGGCAGCGTCATCATATGACCGATCGACTTCGGAGGCGTATCGAACGTGCCCGGCGTGACTGGACTGTCATCCAGTCCGTTTGCCGTTCGCCACATCACCTCGGCGTGAATGTCGGACTGCTTGCCGAAACGCGCGCGAAACTTCTGCTTCAGCTGCGGCAGTGGCGTTCGTGCCACGTCGCCGATCGTATACATGCCCAACTTGGCAAAATGGGCCGTCATCCGCGAACCCACACCGAACATTTTACTGACAGGTTCCTTCCACAAGTGCTCCTCGATAGCGGATGGCAGCAGTGTGAAAATGCCGGTTGCATTCTTTTTGGCCCAAATATCTGTCGCGATTTTCGCTAGGATTTTATTCGAGCTAATTCCCACACGGAGCTTAACCCCCGTTTGTTTGAGCACCTTATACTGCAGACTCATCGCAACCTTCTCCGCGTCTCCAAAGAGCGGCAGGCTCCCTGTGACATCTAAGAACTGCTCATCGATGCTGAAAATTTCAACGAGATCCGTAAATTCCTGATAAATGCTCGTAATCATCAGCGATACATCAATGTAATGCTGCATCCTCGGCCGCATAACAATTAACTCAGGGCACTTCTTGAGCGCTTCACCCAACCGTTCCGCCGTCGATACACCATATCCTTTGGCAACAGGGCAGGCAGCTAAAATAATACCTGATCTTAACGCAGGGTCTCCTGCTACGGCAACCGGCTTATTATCTAGACCTGGATGATCGGCCTTCTCTACACTTGCGTAGAAGCTCTGACAATCAGCCAGGAAGATCGTTCGTTCCCCACCCTTGTTCCCCTTACTCATCGCAATTCCCCCCGCATATTCATCAGCATAGTCATAAGCTCAGCCTTGACCAAACTACGCAGCATCGTGAAATGATGAATGTAACCACGAACTTTGTATTCGACTTGAATCCCTAAAGCATTCATTTCCGTGTGAATCACCTTAATCTCTCGCTGCTTCATCTTACTTTTCAACTGCTGTAATTCTGGATAAATCCCCATCTCAACCTCTCTGAGATAGAAAAGAATATGATTATAAACAATTTTATCTTTATAAACCTTAAGCTCCTCCATATCTCTTGCTAGCATATCAAGCAAAATCGGCAACAGTGTGTATTCCTTAATCATTTGAACATCCTCTTCTGTCTCTACTCTTGATGAACCACTCATGTTCTCACCACCATATGCGAACATATATTCGTTTTTCCATATTATATACCGAACACGTATTCGTTATGCAAGTGGTTTTTTGGATATTTTTTCACCAATAAAAGGATGAACTACAGTTAATTTCAATTACTCTACCTAATTTTTACCTATTTATTGAAATCTTCAGGCAGATGTCCAAGCGTTCAGTGTAAATGAATTTCAGCTTAATATGCTTGTACTCGTGTCTCCCCCCTGGATAAAATGTACCCATATGAAAAAGGACCTTACGGAGTTTACCCAAAAGCCCTTTCGCAGCTATTCGGTTAGATTGTGGTGAGCGTAGCCATTACACCAAATATCACAGCTTTATGCCACTCCCCGCTACGCCCACATCAGCATAGGAAAAACGCCACAAACAGAGCATCTCACGCTCCATATGTGGCGTTTTCATCATCCAGCTATCGAAATATAGACCATAATCGAATCAAGTGAAACGTGTTGTTCGGATCAATCTTTTGCGCGAGGATAAACGTTAAAATCTGATGCGTTTGGTTCCCACTTAGCTTCTCTCCAAAAATGCCCGCAGCGAGACCGATTAGGCGCGTAACCTTCGCCGTGTTTTGTAAATCTGCCTTCGTGACGCCTTGCAGGAGCATTTTGATGCGTTCCTTTACCTCAGGGTTTTTCATCTTGAACTTTACACGCTCCACGAGCGCAGGATCGATGCCATATTGCTGATAACTCATACCCGCACCTCCGATACCCGTCATGCTCCTATCTTATGAGTGAATGTAGGCAAACTTGACTGAGGCGGATGCATATAAGAAAAACCTATGAGGTTAGTTTTAAACGGTACAAGATATTTACAGCAAAATGATCGCTACTCGGGTGCTTTTCCTGCTGTACACGCAGCGCGCGAATCCGGGGCCGCGGTGAGGCACCTAAACATGGTGGCGGTGGTCATATAAAATGGAAAAGGTACAGTTAATTTCGAGCTATTTATCAAAAAATAACAATTAACTGGATTTCATACATGTATTCTGCTCAAATATACGAAGAACTTCTAAAATCATTGATTTTACCTACATAATATCCATCTAATCTTCAATTATGAAAGATTCTCGAGAAAATAGCTGGAGTTTTTCCCGTTAAATTGTTCAGGTGGAGGTGCACGGCAGGCCAGGCGGGGCTTGAGACTCCCGGAGGTTCGGGGATTAGCGGATCTGGGCTCTCGGTTCTGGGTTAACTCTCCCACCAAACATCAAAAAAAACAGCCACCGTTCCCGGCAGCTGTCCCCTTCACTTACATATACATGGCGATGAAAATAACGCAAATGCAATTTAACGCAATGAGCAGCGGAAAGCCCACAACAAACGAAGTATGCTTCGTTTTGTGACGCCACATGCGCATGCCGAGCCAACCGCCTATCCCACCGCCGAGAGCAGCGAGTAGGAACAGGCGTTTTTCCGGTACACGGCGTCCGCCTTTTTTGGCTTGTCCTTTGTCATGTCCCATCTCAATAAACGTAATGATATTCATCAATAATAAATAAATAAGAAAATAAGTCACGGCTGTACACCTTCATTCCCCTAAAATAGTGCAACTACTCCTATCTTAAAAGGGAACTCGCTAGGGGTCAACTTGTGTCGCAGTCCATAATCTACTAATCTAGCACTTCGCTGTCAAAAATATGAGCCCGCTCCAAATACGCCCTCAGCGGCATGAACGAAGCCCCCGTCCAGAAGGACGAGTCGCCGACCAACTCGGCTGCATCATCTCGCGCCTGCTCCATGATTTCGAAATCCGCCATCATATCGGCGATGCGGAACTCCGGCAGCCCGCTCTGCTTCGTGCCGAAGAAATCCCCCGGCCCGCGCAGCTCGAGATCGCGCCGGGCAATCTCGAAGCCGTCGGTAGTCTCCGTCATCGCCTTCATGCGCTCCTTGCCGACCTCCGTCTTCGGGTCGGCGATGAGCACACAGAAAGACTGGTGCTCGCCCCGCCCGACCCGGCCGCGCAGCTGGTGCAGCTGCGACAGCCCGAAGCGGTCAGCGTCGTAGATCACCATGAGCGTGGCGTTCGGCACGTCCACGCCTACCTCGATCACCGTGGTCGACACGAGCGCCTCCACGTTACCTTCCTTAAAGGCGCGCATGATCGCTTCCTTCTCCTGCGCGCTCATACGCCCATGCAGCAAGCCGATCCGCATCTGCGGAAAATGCTGCTGCAACTGAATATGGACGTCGATTGCATTCTGCACGTCCAGCTTGTCCGACTCCTCGATGAGCGGACAAATCACATAAGCTTGCCGGCCTGCGGCCACCTCTCGCTGAATAAAGCCGAGCACACGCTCCAGCATCGCATGCTGAACCGCGTACGTCTTGATCGGCTTACGTCCCTTCGGCAGCTCGCGCAGCGTTGAGACGTCCATGTCTCCGAACGCCGTAATGGCGAGCGTGCGCGGGATCGGCGTCGCCGTCATCGTCAACACGTCTGGATTCATCCCTTTGCGCCGCAGGATGCTGCGCTGGTTCACCCCAAAGCGATGCTGCTCGTCCGTCACAACTAGACCTAGCTGGCGGAAATACACATCCTCTTGAATCAGCGCATGCGTCCCGACCAACACATGGATCAAGCCCATCTGTAAAGAGGCCAGCAGATCCCGTCGCTGGCGGTCTGTTGAGCTTCCGGTCAGCAAAGCGACCTGCAGCCCATAAGGCTCGAACAACGTGCTGAGCGAGCGATTATGCTGCTCAGCGAGAATCTCCGTCGGCACCATCAACGCGCCTTGGTAGCCGGCCTTCACCGTCGCGTACAGCCCGATAGCCGCGACGATCGTCTTCCCCGCACCGACATCGCCCTGCAGCAGTCGGTTCATCGCGTAGGGCTCCTGCATGTCGTGCAGGAGCTCACCAACGACCTTCTTCTGCGACTCCGTCAGCTGGAAGGGGAGCGCGCGCACGAAGGCGCGTACAGCAGGCAGATCGACCTGCTGCTTCAACCCATCCGTGCGGCTGCGCGTCACGGCCCGGTAAGCCTGGAGCTTGAGCTGGAAGAGGAACAGCTCCTCATACACCATGCGCCTGCGCGCCTGCTTGCCCTCCTCCACGCCGCTCGGCGTGTGGATGACAGCCAGCGCCTTGCTGCGCGGCATAAACCCATACCTGCCGGTAATGACCGCCGGCAGCACTTCACTGATCAAAGCGCTGTACTGCGTCAGCGCCTGCCCAATCACTTTACGCATCCATTTCTGCGTAATCGAGCCCGCAACCGAATACACCGGCTGGATCGTGCCGCTATTCGAATCCCCTTGTCCGGGGAACTCCGAATCGGACACACTCATTTGCCGCCGTTTGGCGTCCCACTTGCCAGTCAGGAGTATCTCCTGTTGCGGCCGCAAGCGATCCTTCAGAAAATGGCGGTTAAACCACACCGCCGTCAGCAAGAAATCATCGACCATCACCTTGCAGGATAGGCGAGATTTGCCGCTGTAGCGCTGCAGGACCGGCTCGCCGATGATATAGCCTTTCACAGTGACACGATCGCCATCCTTAACACTAGCTAAATCGCGAACTGTGTAATCCTCGTAACGAAATGGCACATATTCGAGTAAATCCATAACTGTAAAAACGCCCATGGCGTTTAGCTCAAGTGCTTTTTGAGCGCCAACTCCATGGACTTCACGTACTTCAACTTGATTTAAATCCATCTCTTACACCGTACCTACGAAGGCTGCAATGGTACCTGGTCCAGCGTGTGCGCCAATAACAGGACCTAAAGTGATATATTCCACGTGCTCCACAGCGAACCGCTGCACGATGGCCCCTCGCAGCTGCTCCGCACCTTCCAAATTATTAGCATGAGCAATATGCAGCGTGCGGATCGTCTTGTCGGACAAATCCGCAGCTAACAACTCAAGAATGCGTGCAATCGCTTTTTTGTTACCACGAACTTTATCAATAACCGTCACTTCACCTGCATGATCTAAAGAAAGAATCGGCTTAATGTTTAATAAGGAACCGAACAAGGCCGAAGCCTTGCCAATTCTACCGCCTTTCTGAAGAAACTCAAGCGTGTCTACAAGGAAATAAATATAATATTGCGCTCTCATTGTCTCAATAAGCTTTAGGATCTCGTCCACACTTTTCCCAGCTCGAGCCGCTTCGGCAGCAGCTACAACAAGCGCACCTATCCCATACGAGGCCGAACAAGAATCAATGACGTGAACCCTGCCGACTTGATCTCCCTCAAGCATTGAAGCAGCCAATTCAGCCGTCCTGTACGTTCCACTCAACACGGAAGCCAAATGAATCGAGATCACCTCGGCATCAGGTTCCTCCAACAAGCTTTGATAGAAGTTCAGAAACTCACCAGGTGAAGGCGTTGACGTTGTTGGGAAGTGTGAGGATGACGTCAGCTTCGTATAGAAATCCTCAGATTGCAGCGTCACCGCGTCCAAATACTGTTCTTCGCCAAAATTAATTTTGAGCGGCACCATTTCGATGTTCAACGCTTCTCTGACAGCCAATGGAATATCGGCCGTGCTATCCGTTACAATACGAATATTTGTCACAGGGCTCACTCCAATCACGAATTTACACTACCTGCTTGTACGATCCTATTCAACGGAGAAAAGGTAAGCATACAAGGGTTGTCCACCTGGATGAAGCTCAATTTCCATATCCGGATACATCGTCTGGATAAAAGCTTCCAGCTCGCCCGTTCCTTCCTCCGTCGCATCTTCGCCCGTCAGGATCGTTACGATTTCGCTGCCTTCATCGATCATTTCCTCCAGCAGCTTCTTGCAAGCGTCCATCAGACTTGGCTGGGAAGAGACAATTCGCCCATCTTGAATACCGATGAAATGACCCTGTTTAATATCTATCCCATCCATGTTCGTATCACGCACCGCATACGTCACTTGACCGGATTTCACACGTCGCAGTGATTCATTCATCGCGTCCGTATTCGTCTGTGCATCCGCCTTCTCCTGGAAAGCCAGAATAGCTGCTAGTCCTTGCGGAATGGATTTCGATGGGATGACGATCAGTGTTTTGTTATCGACTAGATCAACCGCTTGCTGCGCGGCCAAAATAATATTCGAGTTGTTCGGAAGCACATAAATCGTATCCGCATCAATACTGTTCACTGCGTTCACGATATCCTCTGTACTTGGGTTCATCGTTTGTCCGCCAGACAGCACGACATCCACACCCACACTGGATAAAATGTCCGTAATCCCGTCACCCAGTGCAACTGCAACGAAGCCATACGGCTTATTTGGCACTGTGATTACTGCAACATTAGCAGGACTCACGACAGGAGCCTCGTACCCATGCGTCACGTCTTCTACTATATGTGAATGCTGATCACGCATATTTTCGATTTTGATCCGGCTGAGTGCGCCGTAATTCATCGCTTGATTCATAACCTCGCCTGGGTATTCCGCATGAATATGCACTTTCACGAGCTCTTCATCAGCAACAACAAGGAGCGAATCTCCTAGCTTGCTAAGCTGATCACGGAACGTACCTTCATCGAATGTAAAACCCTTGACCTTGCCTGGAGCAATCGTCAGCATAAATTCCGTGCAATAGCCGAATTCGATATCTTCCGTTGCTAAATGGGCCTGTGCTGGCATGTGAGCATGTACTTCTTTGGCCAAGTTCATGCCAGGAAGAAGCGATACCTCACCTAGATTCGTATCCATCGTTGCAAAGTCCTCGTCGACTTGTACCAAACCGCCGCTTAACGACGTAACGAAACCTTCGTAGACACAGACAAGACCTTGGCCTCCCGCATCAACAACGCCGACCTGTTTAAGAATCGCAAGTTGATCTGGTGTTTTGGCCAGTGCTTCCTTGGCTCTGCCCAAAACCTCGTTCATCAAATCCAATACATCACTGCTGCGGCGGAATTGCACGGCATGTTTAGCAGCTTCTTTGGATACCGTTAAAATTGTGCCCTCAACCGGTTTCACAACAGCCTTATACGCTGTTTCTACGCCTTGCTGCAAGGCAGCTGCGAATTGTTGGCCATTCACACTTTCTAATTCATGCACATATTTCGCGAAACCGCGGAACAATTGTGACAAAATCACACCGGAATTGCCTCTTGCACCCATCAGTAACCCTTTGGACAATGCATCAGCTGCTTTCCCAATATGAGAAGATGGCTTCTTTTTCAGTTCCTCACAGCCTGCTGTGAGTGTTAAATTCATGTTGGTGCCAGTATCTCCATCGGGTACAGGGAATACGTTCAATCCATTAACCTTATCTACATTCCTGCGAAGGTTATCCGCACCCGCCAAGACCATGGCAGTGAAGTCATTTCCATTTATTGAAATAAAGCGCTTACTCAAAGTGATTCCCCTTCCTGGTTATCGGGCTTTTATTTGGCCACTCGCACGCCTTGAACAAAGATGTTCACGTCGTCTACTTGCAGCCCTACAACTTCATTTAAAATATATTTGACTTTCGTTTGGACATTACCTGCCACTACGGATATTTTGGTTCCATAGCTGACAATAATATAAAGATCAATTTCAAGTCGGCCGTTCTCTTTACGAACTTCGACACCACGGCTCAAATTGTCTCGACCTAGCAGCTCAGCTATACCATCCTTCAATTGCTTTCGCGTTGCCATGCCTACAAGTCCATAGCAATCTAATGCAGCAGATCCGGCCAGAGTTGAAATCACTTCATTGGTAATATACACTTTTCCATACTCGGTTGTGAGTTCAATCGGCATTATGTAACAACTCCTTCAAGTTTCGCTTTACCAAGACTAATCTTCATTGTACTATAACATACTTCATAAATAAACGGCAAAAATGCGCTTAATTCGTTGACTAGGCTCCTTTTGCTATGCTATTATGTTTAAGTGTGTTTTTGCTGGTTACGTTCACGTATCACAAGTAAAAATTTGAGGAATACTGTCATGTCAAGCTTAGGCTTGCCACCCAGGCTTCTTTGTATACTGCCGAAGGAGGTGTCAAACATGTCCCGCAAATGTTTCATTACAGGTAAAAGTCCTAGTTCAGGAAATCACGTGTCCCACGCTAACAATAAAAACAAGCGTACTTGGGGAGTTAACGTTCAAAAGGTTCGCATCCTCGTTGATGGTAAACCGAAACGGGTTTACGTAAGTACTCGTGCGTTGAAATCCGGAAAAGTGGCCCGCGTTTAATTCGTAGCTACGGATACTTAACTTACTTATGTGAATGACAAAAAGCACCTTAATCGGTGCTTTTTTTGCATTCCTGGGGAGAATGACGTAAGTATGGGCAAACCCTAGTTTTTACTAAACGTATTAAGTACAGCTTTCACGAATCCTCCCAAAAATCTCGGCAGTTTGATTGTGTAGAATTTCATTCTCTACCCCTCCTTAGAGTTTTCGTCAGAAAACTGGCTTCGAAAGCATCAGCTTAGAATTGTCGTCAGCTCACTGACCTCGTTCAAGCATTCACTTCGCGGCCCGTCAGCCGCCTTATTCACAAGCTTCTGCTTGTTCTAGCGCCAGTTCACTGACCTTCTTGAGCAAACGTTTCACAACGTGCATGACTGCTCCTAAAACATCATTACAACAGTGTATGCCCAGAGCGTAGAAAAAGTGCCTTCTATTTTTACTTCCTCCCACAATTCAGTTGCTTCCAGAAAGCAAAAAAAGCTACAAGAGCGCATCACTCTTGTAACTATATGTATGCGGCTATGGAGCCGTTATGCCCACCTCATTGTACAATGCAACAATTAAACTAAATATGAAATAGAAGAATACCGAGATGACGATAAACCATACGCGGAAGCTGATTTGTTCAAATCGACGGAAGAACCGCATCCCTACGTAGAGAGCGCCAAGCGAGAAAATGTACTTCACAAAATCGTCTATGGTTGAAAAACAAGTCAATAATACCGCGCAAAGCAGACTGTACATCAGTAACCAGAGAAATCTCATTGTCCTTCGTCCCCTTTTAGCCGCGTATTCGTCTAATGGCCTCAGCACGGTCCTGTTGCCCGAATACGGCATTGCCGGCTACTAAGACGTCAGCCCCCGCCTCTATGACCTGACGAGCTGTTATCTCGTTGATACCGCCGTCTACTTCAATGTGAAGCCCCGTGAGCCCCTTCGCATTCGCCTGCTCACGCAGCGCGCGAATTTTTGTCAGCATCCCAGGGATGAACGCCTGCCCACCAAAGCCTGGATTCACCGTCATAATAAGCACGAGATCCAAGTGCTCATCAAGCACATACTCAATCAGCGAAATTGGTGTAGCAGGATTCAACACAACGCCAGCTTTAATACCGCTTTGTTTAATTAGATCGAGCGTCCGGTGCAGATGCGTACAGGCTTCTACATGCACAGAAATCAGATCCGCACCAGCCTTTACAAAATCAGGAATATAGCGGTCCGGCTTTTCGATCATCAAATGAACATCCAGAGGCAGCTTGGTGACTGGACGAATCGCGTCAACGACTAAGGGACCAATTGTAATATTGGGCACAAAATGCCCATCCATCACGTCGACATGAATCCAGTCCGCTCCGCCCTGCTCCACTGCCTTAATTTCATCGCCAAGCTTGGCAAAATCGGCAGATAAAATAGAAGGTGCTACATATACCATTACGCCTAATACCTCCTTTTCCGATCCTTGATTTCAGTTAAAAATAACAAGTAATGATCATAACGAGAAGCTGCGATCGTCCCACTGGCAACGCCGTCCCGCACTTTACAGTCCGGTTCATGCAAATGCAAGCAACCTCTGAATCGACATCCCTCAGCAACAGCCGCGAACTCTCTGAAGCAGCTGCTAAGCCCTTCCGCCTCGACCTCCATGAAGTCCAACTGGCTGAAGCCCGGTGTATCGGCAACAAGGCCCCCATTAGCAAGAGGCAACAACTCCACATGACGAGTTGTATGCTTTCCTCTCCCTAATCGTTGAGAGATCGCATTCGTCTCTAGATCAAGACCGCTAATCATTTTATTCAATAAAGAGGACTTGCCAACGCCGGATTGTCCAGCAAACACACTCACTTTGCCATCCAAATGCTGTAGAATCGCTTCTACGCCCTCTTCAAGTCTAGAACTCGTCGTAACGAAGGGATAACCTATTCCCTCATAGAGGGTCGTAATCCGCTTAAATTCCGTCGAAGTCATTTCTTTGGCATGAGAGGCATTGTCATCCGTCTCCGTCAGCAAATCGCTTTTGGTGAAGCATAACAGCACATCAATCCCCGTATTCTCGATATGCACCAGAAACTTGTCCAATAGCTGTGTATTCAGAACAGGCTCTGTCACCGAAAAAACAAGCACAACCACGTTCACATTCGCGATCGGCGGACGAATAAGCTCCGAAGAGCGAGGAAGGATTTCCGTAACGGTTCCCTCCCCGTTCTCTGTGGCTTCGTACACGACACGATCTCCAACAAGCGGCGTTATATTTCTATTTTTGAACACGCCTCTTCCACGACAAGTAACCGTATTCCCCTCTAGAAGAGCAGCTCCTTCAGGCAATACATAATAATAACCGCTAAGCGCTTTGACAATGAGTCCTTGCGGCATTAATTGGCCCCTCCAGCAGGTGGTTTGGAAGCTGTTCCACCGGTTTGTCCTTGCCCATTTCCAGTGCCGCCCACAGGAATAGCAGGTCCTGTATTTTGCGTCTTCGGAGTCGGGGATGGACTAGGCGATACGTTTTTCCCATTTTTTTGATCCAAATAATCTTGATAGGTGCGTGTGATTGAATTAACCAAGCTATCTCCTTCTTTGATCAAGATTACGGCTTTTTTGTCCGGTGAAACAATGACTTTGACATCCAAGTTTTGCGGCTTCGAGACTTTTTCCGTCAAGTATTCGAAGTTCTCATATTGGGCGTCGCTTACAATAATTTTGAACACAGAGTCCTTGCCTTCTGTTGTCGGCTTCACAGGTACGCTAACCGTGAGTTGACCAGCTTCCTCTGGCAAACCATCACTAATGACGAGTGAAATCTCCCCGCCAATGGAGGCTTCCTCATCTTTTTTATAAGGAAACTGGGCGATTACTTTCCCTTTAGCTACTTTGTAGCTCTTCTCACGTGTAATGCCATTGACGGGGAGCTTCAGACCCAGCTTCGTAATTTGTGCCTTCGCCTCTGCTTCCGCCAAGCCAACTAAGTCTGGCATTTTAACCGTTTCCTTCGCTTTGCTCACCGTTAAGGTAATTGCGGCTTTTTCCAGTTCAAACTCCTCACCAGGAGGGGGTGACTGCCTGAGAATCAGATCCGGCGCATTGTCGGAGGTTTCAGGTTTGATCGTAATTTGGTCATCCTTAATACCGAGTCCCTGCAGCTTTAATTTAACATCGTTTAGGGTTTGCCCCGCATAGTTGTCCATTTTAACTTTGGGTATGCCTTTACTCACGTAAAGAATGACCTTAGTACCAACATTCAGCCTTAACCCGCTTGGATCTTGACGAATGACCGTATCCTTGGGCAATTTGCTATCCGCGTCGTATTCGACCGTCCAGCCTAATTTGGCAACCGTTAGTTCAGCTTGCGCTTGTGTCAGTATCTTGTTCTCGACATTCGGGACCTCAACGGTCTCAATGGCGAACATCCCTTTCACATAACCAACCATGTACCACATGGCGCCCAGCACAATTAACAAAACAGCAATCCAGATGAGCGGCTTAATCCAGCCTTTCCCCTTTGAAGGAGCTGGCTCTTCTCGCCAAGCTGGCTTGTCTGGTTCATCATCGTCGTCGTCATCGAATTGAGCTAGCTGATCAGCGCGAATGGCTGGCATAACCAGCGTGCGCTCTTCATCCATGCCATAAGCATCCCAGAAAGCGACCTTCGCTTCATTCCGACGATCTGGAGCCAAGCACGTATCGAGATCGGCCATCATCAGCTTCGCAGATTGATACCGTTCTTCCGGCTTTTTGCGCATCGCCTTGAGTATAATGTTCTCTACACTTTGTGGAATCAGCGGATTCACCTTACGCGGCTCTTCCACATCTTCCTGCAAATGCTTCAAGGCGACGGAAATCGGACTTTCCCCTAGAAAAGGAAGTCGACCGGTCAGCATTTGATACATCACAATGCCAAGCGAATACAGATCGGATTTCTCCCCCGTATTCGTGCCTTTCGCGTGCTCAGGCGAGAAATAGTGAACAGAACCGACGACAGACCCCGTTTGTGTAATCGTAGATGATGTCGCAGCTCTAGCAATACCGAAATCCGTCACCTTCACACGGCCGTTCTTGCCAATTAGAATATTGTGCGGCTTGATATCACGGTGAATAATTTCATTATGATGGGCGTGATCAAGTGCATCTGCAATTTGACTTGCATAATGAACCGCGTCTTCCACCTGTAATGGTGCCTTTTCCTTAATCAAATCATTAAGCGTCTTGCCTTCGATATATTCCATCACGATGTAATGGACATCCTCTTCTTGCCCAACGTCATAAATACTGACAACATTAGGATGAGATAGGGAAGCGGCTGCTTGTGCTTCTCTGCGGAAACGACGAATGAATTCTTCATCGTGCACATACTGTGAACGCAGCACTTTGACAGCTACTTTACGATTCAAAAGCAAATCATGCCCTTTGTAGACTAAAGCCATGCCGCCTCCGCCAATACGTTCTAAGATCTCATAGCGGCCTCCAAGCTTTCTACCGATCAATTCCCATCACCCCTTTTTCCGTCCGAATCCTGATCATGTGCAAATAAAAGGACCGTTACATTATCATCTCCGCCTTCGCGAAGCGCGCTCTGAATTAACGCATCTGCCGCATCTTCCAACTGCTCGGTTTCCCGAACAATTCGCAAAATATCCGCATCATCGACCAATCCGCTCAAACCATCCGAACAAATGAGAATAACATCGTCTGGACGCCACGTGTACTCATACAGATCCACTTCCACACTAGGCTCAGTGCCTAGTGCACGTGTAATCCAATTACGTCTTGGATGATGGTCAGCCTCTTCCATCGTCAGCTGCCCATTCTTAACAAGCTCGTAAACTAAGGAATGATCCTCCGTCAGTTGTTGGATAGATTCCCCAGTCAGTTTATACGCACGGCTATCCCCGATATGTCCAATAATGAGAAGCTCCTGTGAAGCAATAATGGCAACGACAGTCGTTCCCATGCCATGGTACTTTTCTTGATCCGACGCAAAAGCATAAATCTCCTCATTCGCCTTCTCAATCGCTTCCCTCAGTATTTGCTTACAGGACTCCACCGACATTCCCCAATGGATGGATTGCAATTGCGCTCCAATCGTGTCAATGGCCATTTGACTGGCAATATCACCAGCTTGATGCCCCCCCATTCCATCCGCAACAATAGCCAAAGATAGACCATTGAGTTGATGGTAGATAGCGGCACGGTCCTCATTGACTTGACGGACCTTCCCTATATCGGTACGACTTACCATCTTCATCCGGCTCTCACCTCATTTACTGCTCTCCATATGCTTAGCTCGCAATTGTCCGCAGGCAGCAGCAATATCACTACCTTGTTCACGGCGTATGGTGGCATTAATTTTGCCCTTCTCCAGAATACGTTGGAAGGTAAAAATATCATCTCGGGGTGTACGCTTGAAATCACGTTCAGCCACAAAATTGACAGGAATCAGATTCACATGGCTGAGCGGCATATCTTTCAAGACAAGCGCCAACTCTTCCGCATGTTCAGGCTGGTCATTCACTTCGCCCATGAGGGCATATTCAAACGTAATCCGTCTGCCCGTTTTAGCAATGTAGTACTTACAAGCTTCGATGAGATCTACGAAAGGGAACCTGCGATTAACCGGCATTAGCTTCGATCGCAGTGCATCATTCGGCGCATGGATCGAAATCGCCAAATTTACTTGCAAATTCTCATCCGCGAACTTATAAATGTTCGGTACGATTCCACTCGTGGATACCGTGATGTGACGCTGTCCGATATTCAACCCTTTCGGGTGAATCATGACACGCAGGAAATTCATGGTCGCTTCATAATTTTCGAAAGGCTCACCAATCCCCATGATCACGATGGAAGAGATACGCTCTCCCGTCTCATCAAGCAATTTCTGCGCTTTCACAACCTGAGCGACAATCTCACCTGGTCGTAGATCCCGCTTCAACCCGCCCAAAGTGGACGCACAGAACGTACAGCCGACTCGACAGCCGACTTGGGTCGTCACGCAAATACTGTTGCCGTAATTATGCTTCATCACGACGGTTTCAATAGCGTTCTTATCTTCAAGTTCAAACAAGAACTTGACCGTGCCATCCTGGGATTGATATTTCGTAATCTCGGACAGGGTAACGAACTCAAACTGATCCTTCAACTTGTCGCGAAGTGTTTTCGGCAAATTCGACATTTCGTCGAAGTTGAAAACGCGCTTAATGTATAACCAATCAAAAATTTGACCGGCACGAAACGCAGACTCCCCATTTTCTTTGACCCAGCTTTGCCACTCATCCCAATTCAAATCATATACAAACGGTTTCTCTTTCTCATACGGCTTAATACCCACATTTATCACAACCTGTTGTTATTTCGTCTATTTTAAAATATTTTAACACAAAGCAGGAACGAACACACGTCCCTGTCTGTTACACGTCACGCTTACGCAGGCGAGCGATAAAAAAACCGTCCGAATGGAACTGCTGCGGCAAAATTTGCACCATACCAGACGTAGCCGCCTTCGGGTCAATCTCCGTGAAAACATCCGCTGGCAGCGGAGCTAGCTCGAACTCGCTGTGTTCAGCAAGAAAGCGCTCGATCATGCCCTCATTCTCAGCCTGTTCAATCGTGCACGTGCTATACACCAGCACGCCGCCTGGCTTGAGCAGACGGTGCACACGACTCAGAATCGCATACTGCGTTTCACTGATCGCTTCGATCTCCGCCTCCTGTTTCGCCCACTTGAGATCCGGCTTGCGGCGAATAACCCCAAAGCCAGAGCAAGGTGCATCAAGCAGGATGCGGTCGAACGACTCCGCCGCAAAATGCTCATCCAGCTTCGCAGCATCCATCACGAGCGTCTGAATCGACGATAGTCCCAGACGCTCCGCTTGATCTGCGATTAATTTCTGCTTGTGTTCATGCAGATCACAAGCCCAAATCTGACCCACATCGTCCATCTTCTCCGCGATGTGGGCGGTCTTGCCGCCAGGGGCGGCGCAGCAGTCCAGCACCTTCATGCCTGGACGCGGGTCAAGAGCCTCGGCGACGAGCATCGAGCTCTCGTCTTGAATCGAGAAGTCCCCTTGCTGGAAGCCGGGGACTAACGCCATGTTCCCGGCCCCCTGCACAAGGATGCCGGCCGGGGCCAGCTCTGACGCTTCCGCGCTGAGGCCGCTAGCTTGGAGCTGCTCCAGCAGCTCCAAGCGGCTGCGCCGCCTCGCGTTCGCGCGAATGCTCACGTGCGGCGGCTCGTTGTTCGCCGCACAGATCTGTTCCGTCAGCTCAGGGCCGAGCTGACGGATCCACCGGCGCACGAGCCATTCCGGATGGGAATGGCTCAGTGCGATGCGCTTCACGTCGCCGAGCGCAGCCGGCAGCGTGAGCTCGTCCTTGCTGCGGATGATCGCGCGCAGCACACCGTTGACCATGCCCGAGATGCCTTGGTGGCCTCGGCGCTTCGCAATATTGACCGCTTCGCTCACGACCGCATGGTCAGGGATGCGGTCCAAATAATGCAGCTGATAGAAGCTCAGCCTCAGCAAGCACCTCACCCAAGGCTCCAGCTTCGCAAGACCCTTGCTGACGAAACGCTCCAAGAAGAAGTCAATCGTATTCTGGCGCCCAATCGTACCGTACACAAGCTCCGTTGCCAGTCCAGCATCTGCACGCTCAAGGGCATGCTTCTGTAACACTTGATTCAACAGAAGATTGCTGTAGGACTGATTCTCTTCAACCCGAATAAGTACATCCAGTGCCGCATCACGGGCAGAACGCTTAACAGCGCTGCTCTTCGCAGCGCCCGAGGATGATTTTGGCGCAGAGGGCTTACCCGATCTCTGCGAATTCGTATGTCCATGTTGCGGACCAGTTGGTTTAGTCGTAGACAAAATCAAATACCTCATTTTTTTCGTGGCATTGTAAATTGATTTTCATCAATCTCAAAAATTATTCTTACATGAGCCCAATCGGCCCCAGCGTGCGCAATATTTCGATTTTACCTTTACGCGTTCCCCAGTACCGTACCCGCAGGAATTTGCGCTCCGCGGATGAATTCAGATACCGGCATTGCCTTTTTGCCAGCAGGTTGAATCTCCGTTAGCCACAAGGCACCTGCTCCCGTCATGACTTCAATCCCTTGCTCGCTGCAGCTAAGCACAGTTCCTGGCACTATGCCAGTTCGATCTTGACCTGATTGCTTCGGCTTCAAGCTCGCCCATACCTTCAGCACATCTCCATTCCAGAACGTGTAAGCGCCAGGATATGCGTTTAATCCTCGAATGTGATTCCACAGCTCCGTTGCAGAGCGTGACCAATCCAAAAGCTCATCTTCCCTGCGAATATTAGGGGAATAGATCGCATCAGCGTCATTCTGAGGAACAGCCTCAATCCGACCAGCCAATAAATCTGGCAGCGTCCGCTTCAGCAAATCAGCCCCAGCTATACTCAGCTTCTCAAACAACATCCCTGTCGTATCCGTATCCTCAATCGGAAGTGCAACACGCGAGATCATGTCTCCGGTATCCAATCCAACCGCCATATACATAATGGTTACGCCGGTTTCAGCCTCACCTCGCATGACAGCATGATGAATCGGCGCTCCCCCCCGATATTTTGGAAGCAGAGATGCGTGAATATTAATGCAGCCATACTTAGGCAAATCTAACACCGATTTCGGTAAAATTTGGCCATAAGCCGCTGTTACGATTAAATCTGGTGCAAGCTGGCGAATCAGCTCAACGGAATCTGCTTCACGCAGCTTCACGGGTTGAAGCACCGGAATCCCATGCTTCTCCGCCTCTACCTTCACTGGGGTCGGCGTAAGGACGCGTTTGCGTCCCTTCGGCCGATCCGGCTGCGTGACAACCGTTGTCACGTTATAGCCTTCCTCCAAGAGTGCTTGCAAGGAGGGTACTGCGAATTCTGGTGTACCCATGAAAATGATATTCACGCTTCTTCTTCCTCTTCTTCATCGGCCGTATACGTTTTGACCGCAAGATCCGTAAACAATACGCCATTTAAGTGATCAATCTCATGGAAAATACAACGAGCTAGCAGTTCAGTTCCTGTCACTTCAATCGGATTCCCATCGCGATCTTGCCCTTTCGCCGTTACGTTCAACGCACGAAGTACATCACCACGAAGCCCAGGAATACTCAAGCAGCCTTCAGGTCCCATTTGTTCCCCGCTGGAAACAACAATCTCAGGATTCACCATTTCGATTAACCCGCCATGCTCCTCGCCGCAATCCATCACGATTACACGCTTCAGAATACCGATTTGTGGAGCAGCAAGACCTACGCCTTCCGCCTCATACATCGTATCTGCCATATCATCAAGCAATTTATGCAGATTGGAATTAAATTTCGTAACTGTGATCGCTTTCTCACGCAGCACAGGATCTGGATCTTTAACAATAATACGAATAGCCATGAATGTGCACCTACCTTTAAGTCTTCTCGATTAGGGGGTATTACATCAAATATTGCGGGTCAACATCCACGCTTATTAGCAGCTTTTCTTTGGCTGAGCGTTCCTCAAACCAAGCTACTGTCTTCCCAACGATCTCTGCAGCTAAATCTTCCCCACGATATTTTACCACGCATTGGAATCGATATCTATCTTTGATTCGGGAAATAGGCGACGCAACAGGTCCTAACACATCAAAATGAAAGGATGAATCCATCGATACGGCTTCCGAAAACAAATCTACCTGCTGTCTCGTATAAGGGAGAGCGATCTCTTTCAACCGTGTAACAAAGGCTTCCGCCATGCGCACCAAGAGCGGTACTTGCTCGTGTGAGAACGTAATTAAAATCAATCTTTGATAAGGCGGATAACCTAAATTAGCACGAATATCCATCTCATGGTTGGCAAACGCAATATAATCATGATGACTCGCATATTGCACACTGTAATGCTCAGGGGTATACGTTTGTACAAACACTTCTCCTTGCTTCTCATGCCGTCCCGCTCGACCTGCAACTTGCGTTAAGAGCTGGAACGTTCTCTCAGCGGAGCGAAAATCAGGTATATTTAGCACGGTATCCGCCGCGATGACCCCAACTAAGGTAACATCAGGGAAATCCAACCCTTTTGCCACCATCTGCGTCCCCAGAAGAACATCCGCCTGCTTCTCGCGAAACATCGTCAACCATTTCTCATGAGAGCCCTTTTCAGTCGTTGTATCCACATCCATACGGATGACCCTAATGCCAGGAAATATCTTACTGAGCTCTTCCTCAACACGCTGCGTCCCGGTCCCAAAATGGCGAATATGCTCGGACTGACAGCTCGGACACTCCTTCACTTCACGCTCTGCATAACCGCAATAATGACAACGCAGCGCATGTGAGCTTTGGTGATACGTTAATGAAATGTCACAATGCGGACACTGTGAAACGAAACCGCACGTCCGGCACATCACGAAAGTCGCGTAACCGCGTCGATTCAGCAGCAATACGGTCTGTTCTTTCTTGTGTAACCGTTCTTCGATCGCTTTATACAAAGATCTGCTAAACATCGACCGATTGCCGGTTTTCAGCTCCTCACGCATATCCACAATCGTCACGGGCGGCATAGGTCTGCTAGCAACGCGCTCCTTCATGGTCAGCAATGTAAAAGGAGGTTTAGGTCGATCCCGCCTGCGTCTCGTTTTCTCCATACTTTCCAGAGATGGCGTAGCGGAGCCGAGTACCACAACAGCATCTTGCTGCTTTGCCCTTTGAACAGCCACATCACGGGTATGATATTTCGGACTCTCTTCTTGTTTATACGAGGATTCATGCTCTTCATCTATAATGATCAAGCCAATGTTCGTAAAAGGGGCAAAAATCGCCGAACGTGCACCGATTACGACCTTTACCTGCTTGCGTGTAATTTTACGCCACTCGTCATATCGCTCGCCATTGGACAGTCGGCTATGCAGAACAGCAACAAGGTCGCCGAATCTCCCTTTAAAGCGCTCCACCATCTGCGGCGTCAATGAAATTTCCGGAACAAGAACAATGGCTTCCTTATCCATATCCAAGCATTGCTGGATGGATTGTAGGTATACCTCCGTCTTTCCGCTTCCCGTCACGCCATGCAGCAGAAACACCTCATGTCGATCTTCGGCCACCGCTTCGCGAATAGGGGTAAACACGCCGCTCTGTTCCTCCGTCAGAGTAAGCGGCTTCGTCCGTTCAAAAGCACGCCCCATATACGGGTCGCGCATCACTTCCACCTCGCGCAGCTCAATCCAGCCGCGATCCGCCAAGCTTTTGACCGTGCTTGCTCCGACCTCAATCGTTTCCATCAGCTCCGTCAATCGAATGGCATGCGGATGCTCGATCAAATATCGCAGTACATCCTTCTGCTTATTCGCTCTGGCCGGAAGTTCAGCAAGACCCTCTTCCAAGCCACGACCATCTGCTGGAGGAAACACGGTTAGCGCCTTTTTGGTATTCATCCGGTCCTTCACTAGCTGTACTTCCGTCAGCCTACCCGATGACAGCAGCTCTTTGATCAGAGCGCCTTCCTTCGAAAAACGCTCCAACAGCACGTCCATGGAAACCGATTCCTTACTCTTCACAAAGCTAATAATAGCTTCAATATCTGGCATATCGAGAAAGGATTGATCCTCAGATTCATCCCCTACGATAATTACACGCTCATATTTCGCTTTCAAAGCCGCAGGAAGCATCGCCTGCAGAGCCGTTACTTCATGACACATATACATACGACTGATCCAGCGTCCAAGACTGACAAGCTCACTCGTCAAGGGTGGGACCAGATCCAACACATTTTGAATCGGCTTGATGCGCTTCGCATCGACTTGCGTTTCCTCTTGCAGTTCAACCACAAAGCCTTGCAGAACACGTGGTCCAAACGGTACACCCACTCGGCTGCCGACTTCGACCCACTTACTCAGAGATGAAGGCACTTCATAGTCGAACGCCCGATTGGTTTGCTTGGCTGGGACATCGACAATGACTTTGGCGTACATCAGGATTCCCCCGCCGCGACAGCCATTCGCTCTGCAGCGAGTTCGAGCAGTTTGCGCGCAACATCCCATTTACTTTGTATAGGCAGTGCTTGTACAAGCCCGTTCTGATCATAGAAGCGAACCACATTCGTATCCCCGCCAAAGCCAGCACCCTCTTGTGACACATCGTTCCCTACGATGAGATCACAGTTTTTGCGCTTTAGCTTGTCCATCGCATGTTCATCCAACGCTTCCGTTTCCGCTGCAAACCCGATGACGAACTGTTTCTTCGTCTTCAGCGTTCCGATCTCCTGCAAAATATCGGGATTCTTAATGAGCTCAAGCGTCAGCGAGTCCGCTTTCTTCTTGATTTTTTGCTCAGCAACCACAGCAGGACGATAGTCGGCCACAGCAGCCGCTTTAATGATGAGCTGGCTTTCTCCGAGCCTGCTTAACACCGCTTCGCGCATATCCAGCGCAGACTGCACAGGAACAAGCTGAACACCTTCAGGTACGGCTAGAGCCGATGGTCCTGAAACCAACGTTACCTTCGCCCCCATCCGCACAGCTTCTTCTGCAATGGCATAACCCATTTTGCCTGAAGAGTCATTGGTCAAATAACGAACAGGATCTAGACGTTCTACCGTGCCTCCGGCCGTCACTAACACACGTTTACCTGCTAAGCGTCCAGGCTCCCCTTGAAAATGCCGCTCAACCGCGGCAAAAATCTCCTCCGGCTCAGCAAGACGCCCCTTGCCCACATAGCCACAGGCCAGTTGCCCTTCACCTGGTTCAATAAAACGGACGCCGCGACGAAGCAACGCCTCCATGTTGGTTTGTACCGCAGGATTCGCGTACATGTGCACATTCATCGCAGGTGCCACCCAGATCGGTGCCATGGTTGCAAGCAACGTGGTACTCAGCATATCATCACCAAGCCCTAAAGCTAGTTTGCCGATCGTATTCGCCGTAGCTGGGGCGATCAGCACGAGATCCGCGCTGTCCGCCAAATTAATATGAGACACAACTGCGGGATCCTTCTCATCGAAGGTATCGACAAAAACATGATGCCGCGACAAAGTTTGAAACGTTAACGGCGCAACGAATTGCACCGCGGAGCGTGTCATAATGACCCGCACAACAGCCCCAGCTTGTGTTAATTTACTCGTTAACGCCGCAGCCTTATAAGCCGCAATGCCTCCACAGACACCGAGCACGATCGTTTTGCCTTGCAATACACCCATGTGAATCCCCTTTCGAAATGCCAAATGAGAAAAAAATAACAACCACTAGGGTTGTTGGGTAAGGCGGTTTATTTCTTCGCGTATTTCTCGCTCTCGTTTGTGTTAATTTTCTCGTAACCGATGTAATTACCGTAAAGTTCTTCTAACGCAACACCAACATGTTTATGAGCTTTCTGGCCTTTCAAATCCGATTTCGCACCATCACGAAGGGATCTAGCTCTTTTGGAAGCTGCAACAACCAGGGAGTACTTGCTGTCTACGATATCGAGCAGTTTATCAATTGAAGGGTATAACATTCAATTCACCTCATCCATCCATTGTACGATTTTTGGAAACATACGATCTTTTTTGCAATGCTCAGCAGCTAGTATCGCTTGTATTTTCGCGCATGCGGTATCTACATGATCATTTACGATCGCATAATCATAGTGTTCCATCAGACGAATTTCATCGATGGCCACTGACATGCGACTGCGGATGACCTCATCCGTTTCCGTACCACGTGTAACAATACGATTCTCAAGCTCATCTAGAGATGGCGGCAACAAGAAAATAAATACACCCTCGTCAAACTTCTGCTTGACCTGAAGTGCACCTTGAACCTCGATTTCCAAGATCACATCGTGGCCTGAACGCAGCGTCTCCTCTACGAAACGTCTTGGTGTTCCATAGAAGTTGCCCACATATTCAGCCCATTCCAGCACTTCATCGGTTTCAATCAACTGCTGAAACTGCTCGCGGGTTTTGAAAAAATAATTAACACCGTCTACTTCACCTTGTCTAGGAGAACGTGTTGTCGCTGATACCGAGTAGACAATATCAGGAGCAACCTTGCGCAGCGCCGCACAAACCGTTCCTTTGCCAACACCAGACGGTCCGGATAAAACAATCAGAATACCTCTCTCACGCTCAAGAGTGTTCGTATTACTCGTCATGATCATCGTCCTTATTCGAAAGTCTATGCGCTACCGTCTCTGGTTGTACTGCCGACAAAATCACATGATCGCTGTCCGTGATAATAACGGCACGGGTTCTTCTACCATATGTAGCGTCAATCAGCATGTGACGATCACGCGCTTCTTGAATGATTCTCTTGATCGGAGCGGATTCTGGACTCACGATCGAGATAATGCGGTTCGCCGATACGATGTTGCCGAACCCGATATTGATTAATTTGATAGCCATCTAGGACTTCCTCCTCGCGAAGCACATGCAAGCTTCACTCGATATTCTGTATTTGTTCCCGCATTTTCTCAAGCTCTGCTTTCATCGCAATCACTCTAGCCGTAGGCTCCGAATGATTCGACTTCGATCCGATCGTGTTCACTTCCCGATTCATTTCTTGAATCAAGAAGTCCAACTTTCGGCCAACAGGCTCTTTGTCTAAAAGCAATGCATCACATTGCCCAAAATGACTCTTCAGACGCGTTAATTCCTCATCCACATTCGAACGATCTGCGAAGAGAGCAATCTCAGTCGCTAGGCGTTGCTCATCCACAGGTATCCCATCGAGAACGAGGGACTGAATGCGAATCGTCATCTTCGTCGCATACTCCTGAACGACTTGAGGAGCAAGTGCTTCTAACTCGATATGAATTCGCTTCATCTCGGCTAGCCGTTCGCGGATATCCTGCTCTAAGCATTCACCTTCGCGGTGTCTCATTGCGGATAGTTGAGCGACAGCCTCCTGTAAGCAGGCGCATAGCTCCTGTTCAATCTCGTCATCAGGCTCTTGACGTACGTCTTTCATTTGAATCAGCTCAGGAAGTTTCAATAAATCGTTGAGATCTACCTGACCCGTGATCCCATACCGCTGCTTCAACTGCTCAGCTGCCTCCAGATAAGCATCTGCCAAAGCATAATTAACCGTTAGGTTCTTCGGGGAAGCTGCTTCACGTTCCGCCGTGATGAAGACATCAACTCGTCCTCGCTTCACAGCATGCAATACCGTTTTCTTCAAAGCGTCTTCAAAAGCCGCCCATTCCTTCGGCAACCGAATCGACACTTCACTATACCTATGATTGACCGATTTCACATCGATAAACACGTTGTATCCCGCAAAAGAACGATTCGCTTGTCCGAACCCGGTCATACTGCAAATCATTCTAATCACATCCATTACCCTATTTTAATTCATTTTGAAAGTGGGTACAAGTGGAAATCATGCCTTTTCGACTTTTCCCACACATAGTTCGTCAGATCTACGCACATTTCATACGCCAGAAATGGCGTCATCAGATAAATACCATTAAAGTATTGCATCGCCGTATCCAGCAATTCTTTGGCAATTTCCACACCCATTGCGCGACCTTCTGGGCCTTTCAAGCCATCCATCCGTGCTCTAACTTCATCCGATAGACGAATACCTGGGACCTCATTGTGCAGGTATTCGGCATTGCCACCACTAGCCAGCGGGGCGATTCCGATGAAAATAGGAATTTGCAAATGCTTGGTCGCTTCATAGATGTCTTCAATGAGCTTCGCATCGTACACAGGCTGCGTCATGATATAATCTGCGCCTGCCTCAATCTTGCGCTCCAAGCGCTGAACGGCTTTATCTAAATGCTTCACATTCGGATTGAATGCCGCACCAACAACGAAATTAGCCTTCTGCTTCAAAGGTTTACCGGAGAAGGCGATGCCTTCGTTGAGCTGTTTGATCATCCGAATAATTTCGAATGAGGTAAGGTCATACACAGAGCTGGACCCGGGGAGATCGCCAAACTTGGCGGGATCGCCGGTCACGGCCAGCACGTGGTCTATCCCCAGCGCGTGCAAGCCCATGAGATGGGACTGCGTCCCAATCATGTTGCGGTCACGACACGCTATGTGAATGAGCGGACGCGCGCCCAAACGCTCCTGCACGAGGTAGCCGAGTGCTAGGTTACTCATGCGCGTCACAGCAAGGGAATTGTCGGCCATCGTAATGGCGTCGACATGAGCGTCCTGCAGGGCCTTCGAACCCTGCATGAACTTCTCGATGTCGAGATCCTTCGGAGGATCCAGCTCGACAATGACGGTTTTGCGCTGCTTCACGATGTCCAGCAGTGAAGGTATGCCCGCCGGCGGCGCAGGCTTCGCCGGTGCCGGCTCGATCACGATCGCAGCGGCTCCCGCAGGAGCTGCGCCTGGTGCAGCCGGCACGTAGCCCTGCAGCGCCTTCGCCACAGCGGCGATGTGCTCCGGCGTCGTGCCGCAGCAGCCGCCGATGATACGCGCACCAAGATCAGCGAAGCGCAGCGCGCTTTCAGCGAAGTACTTCGGCGTCGCCGCATACGTATAGTGCCCGTCTACGTAGTCGGGCAAACCTGCGTTCGGAAACGCCGAGAATGGAATACCAGGAATCGGCGCGATCTTCTCCATCGAACGCAGAATCCCGTTCGGGCCGACCCGGCAGTTGAAGCCGATCACATCAGCGCCTTCATCACGTAACCGCAGGAAAGCTTCTTGCAACGGAACACCGTCCTGCGTGCTGCCCGTGCCCTCATTGGCAAACTGGCAGATCACAGGAAGCCCACTCATGCTGCGAATAATTCGCAAAGCAAGCTGCAGCTCTTCCAAATCGTAGAAGGTCTCTAATAATAGCCCGTCCACAGGTGAGTCAAGCAGAATACCTATCTGTTCCCGTAAGGATTGCTCGACTTCAGAGGTTCTTACATTCTTTCGCTTGCCTGCGCGAATGGAACCGATAGCTCCAACGACATAAGCATCGTCGCCAACAGCGTTCCTAGCGAGCTCAACACCCGCGCGGTTAATGGCTTCAACGTCGCCTTCCAGCCCGTACTTCGAAAGCTTCTCCCGATTCGCCGAAAACGTATTCGTTTCAATAAGACGAGCACCTGCCTCGAAATAACGGCGGTGCACGTCAGCGACCGTTTCTGGTCTAAGCAAATTCAATTCTTCATATGAAATGCCGACGGGAAATCCCATCTGATATAAGTATGTCCCCATAGCGCCGTCACCGGTCAAAATCTCCTGTTGCAGCGCTGCACGAAGATCCAATTTCATGCATCATTTCCCCTATCTATAGTTTGCCTGTAAACACTTCTTCTGCAGGCCCCGTCATATAGACGTGATTGTCCTCTTCCAGCCACTCGATGAACAGGTCTCCACCTTTGAGTGAAACGGTCGCTTCACGATCAGATAGACCATTCAGCACGGAAGAGACCAGCGTAGCACACGCGCCCGTTCCGCAAGCAAGCGTAGGCCCAGCGCCACGCTCCCAAACACGCATATCTGTATAAGCGCGATCTCGAACGGTTGCGAATTCGACATTTATTTTACGCGGAAACATAGGATGTGCCTCAAGCTTAGGCCCCCATGTTGCCAAGTCAAAATTCACAGCATCCTCTACATAAATGACACAATGCGGATTCCCCATGGACACCGCTGTAAAACGAAATGATGTGCCATCTACCTCGATTGGATAATCGATCACCTCGTCAGCATCAACAGTCGTTGGTACCTGAAGTCCCTGTAGAATAGGCTCTCCCATGTCCACACGTGCAGTCACAACTCGACCATCTTGCACATGTACTTGAACCTTCTGTACACCAGCACCAATGGTTTCGATAGTAATTTCAGTAGCATCAATCAACTTATGGTCATAAACATATTTGGAAACACAGCGGATCGCGTTGCCGCATTGCTCGGCCTCAGATCCATCCGAGTTGATAATGCGCATTTGAAAATCAGCTTTCTCTGAAGGAAGAATAAAGACAACACCGTCAGCACCGATGCTAAAAAATCGATTACACAACTGAATGGCCAACTGGTCCGCCCCGGCAGGCAGCTCTTTCTCTCCGGCTACGACAATAAAATCATTGCCAAGACCGTGCATTTTCGTAAAATTCATGTCAAGCACCCCTATGTGCGGTTTAGCCATTATCATAGCGTAAAATCGTCAGTATGCATAGCCCTGCGCCCTCGCAGCACGTCATAGTCGCTAAATCGCCATAGTTGTAAATCTAACAGTGACTTTTGGATTTGGTGCAGTTGGTGGGAGTTTGCTAGGGGGATGAGATGAGATATGGTAAGTGAGTAGCGTGTGTTGGTGGAATGAGTTACGGTAGGTGAATAGTGTGAATTGGATGTGCTGAATAAATTACTGGAAAACCTACACCTATTTCGAGCGAATATGATCTAAAATTGAGTTTAAATGGTAAACATGTAGTTAATCCCTTCCATTCTATTCAAATCCAAAGAAAACCCCGAAAATAACTGGAGAAAATCCATTTATTCGGAAATTCAAGGGAAATTCCAGTATATTAACTGTATAAAATACATCTACTCGTAGGCGGAACGGGAGTCTGGCAGGGCAGTGTCGAGGTAAAGATGGGGCCCTAAACAGGAAAAAGCTGCCTCACGGCAGCTTTCCATCTTTCCATCTCTCCATGTCCCTTATCGGAAGCTCGGTTTAGACGATTTATTATACACAGAGGCGCTTGAACCTCTCGATCCTCTTGAACCTTTGTTGCGTTTTGGCGAGAACACACTGCCTAGACCCATAAAGAAGGTCGGAATACCAGCTGCAATTAAAACAAGAATCCAATCTTTCCAGCCTAGAGGAACTGTTTTGAAGATCGGTTGGAGTGCTTCGATGTACATAACGCCGAGCATGAGTATGAGCGATGATAGTACTGCCAGAACTAGGTACTTATTTTGCAAAGGATTCCGGTGGAAAATGGAACGTGAACTGCGACAATCAAACACGTGGATGAGCTGCGCCATAACCAAAGTCGCAAACGCAACACTTTGCGCTTTCAACAAGGTCTCTGCATCCGTTGGATTCACGCGTAAGATGAGCCAGAAAGCCCCCAGTGTGCATACTCCAATGAGGATACCACGGGAAATAATTTTCCATCCTAAGCGTCTTGCAAAAATACTTTCCTTCGCTGAACGCGGCTTATGCTGCATGAGGTCTTTCTCCGCCTGATCCACACCTAGCGCCATCGCGGGTAGACCATCAGTCACTAAATTCACCCAAAGAATTTGAATTGGCACAAGCGGAAGCGGAAGCCCCGCCATCATGGCGATGAACATCGTCATAATCTCGCCAACGTTAGAGGCAAGTAAATAACGAATGAACTTGCGGATATTTTCATAGATGCTGCGCCCTTCTTCAATCGCTGCAACGATCGTCGAGAAATTATCATCGCTAAGAATTAAGGAGGAAGCCTCTTTGGATACATCGGTTCCCGTAATCCCCATGGCAATTCCGATATCAGCCGCTTTAATGGCTGGTGCATCGTTAACGCCATCACCCGTCATGGCAACAACGTGTCCATTGCGCTGCAACGATTTCACAATACGCAGCTTATGCTCAGGGGATACCCTCGCATAAACGTAGGTATCATTGACTTTGGCGTCGAGCTCATCATCCGAAAGCTGTCCAATTTGCTGACCGCTCATACTGACACCATTGGTCGGAATCATCCCTAGCTGCTTCGCAATGGCTTCTGCTGTCGTTTGGTGATCCCCGGTGATCATAACGGTCTTGATGCCCGCTTTACGGCATTTGGAGATCGCTTCACGCACTTCTTTGCGCGGAGGA
This sequence comes from Paenibacillus sp. LjRoot56, assembly GCF_964253335.1. Classification (NCBI taxonomy): domain Bacteria; kingdom Bacillati; phylum Bacillota; class Bacilli; order Caryophanales; family Paenibacillaceae; genus Paenibacillus; species Paenibacillus sp. LjRoot56. The sequence goes on along the minus strand of NZ_CAXURV020000002.1, from coordinate 1,204,056 downwards.
TCAATCATACCCGTTAACCCTACGAAGACTAAGCCATTCTCAATATCCTCGTGATCATCATATCGATCACTCGCTTTAAGTTCCTTATAAGCAATACCCAATACCCGCAGGGCTGATTTGGCCATACCTTCATTCGCTGAGATGACCTTTTGTTTCAGTGTTGACGTGAAAGGAATGACCTTGCCATCCCACAAAATGTAACTGCAATGCTGCAGCAACACATCCGGAGCCCCTTTGGTACAAGCCATGCGGCCATTCTCGGAGGACACGAGTACGGACATCCGTTTGCGTTCCGAATCGAATGGGAACTCGGCGATCCGTTTATATTTTTCACTCAACGAAACTTGTGTAATCCCGCTCTTGGCACTCAGAACAACTAAGGCTCCTTCTGTTGGATCCCCTTTAATGTTCCAAATCGAAGTTGCTCCCTCGCTGCCCTCTTTCCCTTTCTTTCTCTTTGTTTCTTGTTTTTCTTCGATTAAGGTTGCGTTATTGCAAAGGGCTGACACGTGGAGTAGCTTCGAAAGTGTTGGGTGCTTGTGTGCGTCCGTATGTTGACCGCTCAGAAGAATGTTACCAACGGGCGCATATCCGTCTCCTGTAACCTCAAGTACATCACCACCGACCCATAAATGGGTCACAGTCATCTTGTTCTGCGTGAGCGTCCCCGTTTTATCTGAACAAATAACGGAAGCACAACCTAACGTCTCCACCGAAGGCAGTTTCCGGACGATCGCTTTCCGCTTAATCATTCGCTGAACGCCGAGCGCTAGTGCGATAGTTACAATCGCTGGAAGCCCTTCTGGGATAGCAGCAACAGCTAAGCTGACGCCTGCTAAGAACATCGCATACGGTGGTTGTCCATGCATGATACCAGCTACAACAACAAGAATCGTCAACGCGATTGCGACGATAATTAAGATTTTACCTAGCTGCTCTAAACGGTGCTGTAGCGGTGTTTCCATGGATTCAGTATTTTGAATCAGGTCAGCGATTTTGCCCATTTCCGTGCCCATCCCAATTCGAACGACAACTGCTTTCGCCGTGCCACGAGAAACCATCGTCCCCATGAAGCCCAGATTTCGCTGATCACCAAGCGGTACTTCGTCATGAGGAATAGGCGCAATCGTTTTACTGACGGCAATGGACTCCCCGGTTAAGGCGGACTCTTCGATATAGACACCATTCGTCTCCAGAAATCGAACATCCGCCGGGACTCTATCTCCGCTCTCCAAGAACACAATATCCCCTGGCACCAGATCACGCGCCGGAATTTGATGAATAGCTCCTTCTCTCCACACATTGGCATTCGGCGCAGACAACTCTTTCAGTGCACGTAGTGAGCGTTCCGCTCGAAACTCTTGTGTAAAACCCAAAATCCCATTCATCACAATAATGATGACGATGGTAATCGCATCTAAATATTCACCTAGCAAGCCGGATATCAGAGTCGCCCCCAATAGCACCAGCACCATGAAATCTTTAAATTGATTTAAGAGCAGTGTGATTGGTGATACACGCTGCCCCTCTGAGAGCTCGTTTCGCCCTACCTCAGCCTGCCGTTTCCAAGCCTCTTCCCAGGGCAATCCTTGCTGTATATCCACCTGCTGCAATTGCAAGACATCCTCCGAGTTCAACTGGTACCACTTATTCTGACTCATCCGCCCTTCTCCCTCCCACATCCACTTGATCTTGTCTCACACTTATACGTATTTGTATTCAGACAAGCAGGAAAATATCCCTGAAATCATCTTTCCTGTCCAGAGCCCCTTAAGTTTTTGTGAAAAGTATGGCATCATAGAGATTAGCAAAGTTGTCAGCCACGGTATGAAGAGGTAACGGCAATGACAAATGACAACTAGCCTCAAAGAATGGAGTTGTATGCATCATGGCTTTAGACGGACTCGTCCTTCATGCAATTGTTCACGAACTTCAAATGTATGTAGGAGGCCGCATTAATAAAATTCACCAACCGAGCGAAAATGACGTCGTACTTCAAATTCGCACCCAAAGGCAGAACGTGAAGCTGCTCCTTTCCGCCAACCCTACGTATCCACGCGTCCAAACGACAGAGCAAGTTACCATGAATCCGATGGATGCTCCGATGTTCTGTATGCTGCTTCGCAAATATTGTGAAGGTGGCGTCATTGAGGTCGTGGAACAAATCGGTATGGAACGTGTCATTCGTTTGCAGATTCGTCATCGTGACGAATTAGGAGATATATCCCTCAAGCATATTATTGTGGAAATCATGGGACGTCACAGCAATATCATTTTGCTTGATCCAGCTACAGGAACGATTCTAGATGGGATCCATCATGTGACGCCAGCTATCAGTTCTTATCGGGTAGTCATGCCGGGGAGTACATATGTAACACCGCCTGAACAGGATAAACAAAATCCACTTGAGGTTGATAGCACAGCATTCTTCCAAGCCTTAGAGCGGACAGCGTCGTCAGATGAGGTTTCCGTATCTCCATCGCCAATTAAACCTGAGCAGCAGCTGGTTGCTGCATTCAGCGGACTCAGTCCACTGATCGCCAAGGAAATCGTATATCGGAGTATGCAAGGAAAAACGGAAGTCGAAACCACATCGCTTTGGCAGGCGTTCAGTGAAGTCATGACCGCGATGCGCGAGGATCGCTATGAACCTGTCATTGTAGAGCAAGAACCGACAGGCAAGCTGTTCTTCGCGATGACACCACTTACGCATATCAAAGGCACGTCGAAATCATACGCTACGCCAAGCTTGTGTTTGGAGCAATTCTATGGCGACAAAGCGGAAAGAGATACGGTTAAACAACGTGTATCTGATTTATTGAAATTTTTACAAAATGAAGTCAATAAAAATGTAAAAAAACTGGAAAAGCTCCAGGATACGATCGAAGACTCCAAGGACGCGGATAGATATCGCATTCTCGGAGAGCTGTTAACCGCCTCGCTTCATACGATCAAGAAAGGCGACAAAGAAGTCCAAGCCATAAATTACTACGATGAAGATCAGGCAATGATCACCATCACATTGGACCCGCTTCTTGGCCCGGCGGAAAACGCTCAGCGCTATTTTAAGAAATATAGTAAATTGAAAAATAGTACGGTAATCGTCGAGGAGCAAATTGCCCAAACGCATCAAGAGATCACCTATCTCTCGACGCTACTGCAGCAGTTGAGTGTTGCCTCCTTGCCGGATATTGAAGAAATTCGTGATGAGCTTATGGAGCAAGGCTACGTGCGCGACCGCAACAAAAAGCAGCGTAAGAAAAAGAAAAAAGACAAACCAGCTCTAGCCTGCTACGAATCCAGCGAAGGTGTTCCTATCTATGTTGGGAAGAATAATACGCAAAACGAATATCTGACGAATCGTCTTGCTTCTTCTATGGATACATGGTTGCACACCAAGGATATTCCTGGCTCCCACGTCGTCATTCGCGGTGAGTTCAGCGACACCACCTTACTTGAAGCCGCGCAGCTAGCTGCTTACTTCAGTCAAGCCAAAAACTCCAGTCAAGTTCCTGTGGATTATACAACTATCAAACATGTCCATAAACCAAACGGCTCGAAGCCTGGCTTTGTCATTTATGTGAATCAGAAGACACTTTATGTGACCCCGGAAGAAGAAGAAATCAAGCGATTGAAAGTGACCATTAAATAGACATACAAAAAAACCTATCAAGAGAATAATTTTCTCGATAGGTTTTTCTATTTTCTAGGTAAATCACCACTGCTACAAGTCCCATTGCTTAATTAATGATAGTAAATAAGCCTTTACTTGTTCTTGCAAATCCGGACGCTGTAAGGCGAGTTCAATGGTTGCTTCAATATACCCCAGCTTGTCCCCAACGTCGTAGCGCTTCGCTTGCATCAGGTAAGCCGCCATCTGCTGTTCCTTGTTCAGCACACGCAGTGCATCCGTTAATTGAATTTCGCCGCCGCGGCCAGGCTCTTGACGCTCCAAAATGCGGAAAATTTCCGGCATAATGATATAACGGCCAATTACTGCTAAATTCGAAGGCGCTTGATCACGATCAGGCTTCTCTACCAGATCCTCGATCAAGCGATAGTTCTCGTAACTCGTCGCAGGAGAAACGATCCCATATTTGCTAACATCAGCCCAAGGCACCTCTTGAACCGCGATGACGGAGGTTTCCGTCTGCTCATAAATATCCATCATCTGTTTAAGCCCTGGCGGAGAAGATTGAAGAATATCATCCCCAAGTAATACAGCGAATGGCTCATCTCCAATAAATTTGCGCGCGCAGAGAATAGCGTGACCCAAGCCAAGCGGCTGCTTCTGACGAATGTAATGAACATCCGCTAGATTAGACACCGATTTCACAATCTCCAGCAGCTGAGTGCTCCCTTTTTCTTCAAGCATCATCTCAAGTTCTACGGATTTATCAAAATGATCCTCGATCGCGCGTTTGTTACGCCCAGTAACGATGATTATATCCTCAATGCCGGACTCAATCGCTTCTTCTACAATGTACTGAATCGCTGGTTTGTCAACGATGGGCAGCATTTCCTTGGGCTGCGCTTTGGTTGCGGGCAAGAAACGTGTACCTAGTCCTGCCGCGGGAATAATGGCTTTCCGAATTTTTTTCATGAAAGATCCTCCTAAAAGTTTTGAGTAACCCGTGCAAGCGAAGTGTAAAATGGCAACCTCAAAACTCGCTTCGGAAGCATGCGCTTGACTTTAAAAGTTCCACGACATCCATGCCGATGCGTTTCGAACCGATGGCCCCGTGGAAAGCCGTATCACCACGTACGCCATGGAAATCAGAGCCTGCCGTAATCAGCAACCCATTACGCTCTGCAAGAAGTCTATATCTTTCCTCATCTTCTGGCGAATGATCGGCATGATACACTTCAATGCCATCTATTCCTTGTGAAGTAATGACCTCTACTAGAGCATCATCGTGATAAATACCGGGGTGTGCAAGCACCGCTTTGCCCCCAGCCTCATGAATCCACGTTATCGCCGTAGCCGGCTCAATGCGAGGTGGATTGGCGTAAGCCGCCGCTCCAGTAGCCAAATAACGATCGAAAGCTTCCGTGATTGTACTTACATAGCCTTTATTCACGAGCACAGCAGCAATATGCGGTCGCCCTACCGTATCACCTTTGCGCTTCACATTCGCAACTTCTTTGAGAACTTCCTCCATCGTAATGTCGATACCAAGCTCCTGCAGTCGTGCAACGATCATCTCATTGCGTGTATCCCTTGTTTCACGCAAAGACGACAAGCGTTGTAGAAATTGTTCATCGGCAATGTTCATGTAATAACCCAGAATATGAATGTCCTGACCACCAGCAACCGTTGAGATTTCTACCCCAGGAACAACGACAATGCCCAATTCCAAGCCTGCCGCAAGAGCCTCCGCTACTCCCGAAATGGTATCATGATCGGTAATCGCAATGGCACCTAATCCTGCTTCTAGCGCCATAACGACATTGGCTCTCGGCGACTGCGTCCCGTCTGAAGCTGTTGTATGTGAATGTAAATCTGCTTCCATTGAATCCCCCGTCCTTCTTATAGAAAACGACTTAAATCTTCTTGTCTCAAGAAAGTCATGAAGCTTACGGCCGAAATGGGCAGCAAGGTCGAGTTTAAATAAATCGCATAAAAGCTGCGCTCAAACACGATATTTTCGATTTTCTTCACTTTAAATAGACCTAGCGTTACCTCATGCTTCACGGACGATTGCGAAAGGATAGAAATCCCTAATCCCGCTTCAACAGCCGATTTGATGGCACCTGTGCTTCCAAGCTCCATTACAATCTTCATCGAGGAGCAATCCATGTTGCAGCGAGCGAATTCCTCCTCCATAACTCTTCGAGTACCTGAGCCCTGTTCACGCAGAACAAACGGATACTTCAATAATTCTTCCAACGTAACAACCGGGGCATCTGCTAGCGGATGATCCGAAGGGACAATTAGTTTCAGCTCATCGCTAAGAATTGGTTCGGTATGAACATCCGGGTGATGAATAGGTGCCTCAACAAGGCCGAAATTGAGTTGATGACTAAGCACTTCATCCAAGATTTGTGCCGTATTCATTACTTTCATTGAAACAGAGATGTTCGGGTAATCCTTGCTGAAGGGGCCAAGAAGCCGCGGTAAAATGTACTCCCCCATCGTTAAGCTGGCACCTAACTGAAGCCGCCCTTCAATCATCATTGTAAATTTCGACATTGCAACATCGGTGTCTCGAATAAGTTCAATGCTATTTTTGGCAAATGGCAGCAAAGCTCGTCCCGCCTCGGACAGTTCGATCTTCTTGGTGCTGCGATGAAAGAGTTTCACGCCAAAGTAATCTTCAAGTGACTGTACCTGCATCGTCACGGCAGGCTGTGTCATATGTAACGCACCGGCTGCATGTGAGAAACTGCCTTTTTCCGCTACGGTATAGAAAATGTGTAATTGATGAAAATTAAGTGCCATGATATACCGCCTCTCTTTGCTTCATTATATGAAATCGAACCCGTACAGTCCATCAAGACGACAAAAAAGAGTATGTCTGCCCCAGACATACTCTGCTCAATGACATGATTAGCGCCGCTTGCGACTATTCTTGATTAAGGTCATACGACGAGAGTGTCTCAACCAGGAATAGTACGATTTCAAATCGCGCAGCTCCATGGTCTCTGACATTTTGCCAAGAAAGGTAACGATGATCATTTTGTGCAGAGGATTGCCTACAAGATCCGTCTCATGCTCCAAATGTGAGAATTCGGCCACAACCACCAAATCATCATCAATCAGATAGACGTCTTCTTCGTTCCGATAATAAGGGACCATGCTATCATTTTTAAGCTTCTCCCAAAGAAACGCGCAGATTTCCTCAAGTGAATTGTTATCGCTAGAAATACGATCGCTCCATCTCAGCTTAGCATGATTCGTGATCACGATATCCGCCACTTTCTTATCACCTAGCTGTACGAAGAATGGTTCGTAAGTACTCCATCTCCCCATAACCTTATCTTTCATGATCACATCCCCTTTCCTATTTAAATGGGACTCAATACCTACTCCCTGAAGTTCTGTAAGTTATATTTTACTGTATTATAACTTTTTTTCCCATGGAAGAATATATAAAATTATTAATAAGTATTTATGAAGACAACAAACTATGCCTAATTTTCGGAAAATTGAGAAAACTTCTAACAAAGTCATTCAAACAAGACTGACCAAGGTCCATATAATGAGAAAAAAAAGAAAAAAGCTTCTCACGAAGCTTTCATTTTGCACTGTAGCCTCAAAGCGTGTAAAATCTAGTTTTGTCAGGAACGTCACTACTATACTCTGTTTTAATTTCATTACGATATGATTTCTCTACCTTCTTGACGTAAGGTAACTTGAGTAGGCTGCGTGTGGTCTCTTCCAATTTGCTGGCATGTATATAAAGAACTGCATAATTCATTTTCTTGGATATGTAATGAAGGGAACCGAACCGCTCCAAATTCCTGGCGGCTTTAATATCGTTTACCCAAATGATTAATCCGCTTCGCTCAATCATCATGATTGCAACCTCTTTTCAATAATCCTAGTATGGAGTGATCTCACAACATGAAGCCATCAGACACTATTGTCCGCGTGTCTCGCGGACATATAACAGAAAGCATACATCGCATCCACCTTGCTGTTGTCGATAACCAAGGAACGCTCCTGCACGGTGCAGGCGATCCACACCTGCTCACCTTCGCCCGTTCGACAGCGAAGCTGATTCAAGCCTTGCCGGTCATTGAATCCGGCGCGGCTGATCATTTCGGCCTGACAGAGGCCGAAATTGCCTTATGCTGCGCTTCCCACAATGGGGAAGCTGAGCATGTAAGCACGGCCCGCGGCATCCTAGGCAAGCTAGGGTATCATGCCAAGCATCTGCAATGCGGTGCGCATGAGCCGTACCATGCGCCAACTGCACAAGCGATGCGTGAACGGGGAGAGTCCCCGTCAACTTTGCACAACAATTGCTCGGGCAAACATTCGGGTATGCTATCCTTAAGCAGCCATCTTGGCGCTTCACCAGACACCTATATGAGCCCGGATCATCCTGTTCAGGTGTTAATGTTAGATGCTGTGAGCGCCATGTCAGATGTGCCTAAAGAGCAAATGGAGCTCGGAATTGACGGCTGTGGCGTCCCCGTGTTTGGGATGCCGATCAACCATCTCGCGCTCGCTTTTGCCCGATTGGGCAGCCCCCAAGGACTATCTGCAGAGCGTGCAAACGCTTGCCAGAGAATTGTCAATGCTGTGCGAAAATATCCTCAATTCCTCGCAGGAAGCGACCGCTTCGATACGCGATTAATCGAGGTTACAAATGGTCGAGTCATAGGCAAAATGGGCGCTGAAGGAATCTTCGCCCTCTCCATACCTGAGCAAGCCATCGGCTTCGTCTTAAAGGTAGAAGATGGTAACATTCGTGCCTTGTATCCCGCAGTCACTGAAGCGTTAAAGCAGCTAGGGTATCTCTCGGAAACCGAGGTCAGTGAGCTCAAGGAGTTCCATACACCTGCCGTTCACAACTGGCAAGGAACCGAGGTCGGACGCATCCGCCCCGATTTCTGCCTGTGAGGCCGCCGCTTTTGATCACGAAGTAGTCCATGAAGCATATTCGACATCGAAGATTGCATTCAGCCGGAAATTCCGGTGCTCACGTAGCTTACACTACGCTACGCTCCTCATTTCCTAGCTTCTTTCAATCTTCTTGGTGGTGAAAACCGGACCTTTTGATCACGAAGTAATCCTTACATTAACCGCAATTCCCACTGCAGCTTCCACCGGAGCTGCAGCCTTTGCCGGTTGGCAAGGGGTTATTGCTTGGCACTTTAATCGAATCTGATACCGCGTGAGCAATCGTCGTTGAAACGGTGAACAACAAGTCATCCAAGCGATCCTCAGCTTCTTTGTACTTACGAACAGCCTCAACAGCTAGGAGCTTCTCTTGCACATCATTCACAGCTGCTAAGGCATCGTGATAGCTCGGGTGATAATGCCCAAAACGCTCGCACTCCTCAAAAGCATCTTTCTTCCTAGCAAACACAGCTTGCAAATCTTTCACTTCTTTGCTGTTCGCGACCTCGGTCTTCCAATATAAATAATCTGCAACTTCCGCAGAAGAATTGATCATATCACCCATATCGTAGGCTTGCATAAGGATAGCCGACATATCCAGTGTTTCTGTTTCCATTGTTTGTAACATTACGACAACCTCATCCTTCCTCGCGAAAAAGTCTATAACACTTCTATCATATCACAGTTCGCCAAGAGTTTCTTCCTTTTCTCTCACAGATCCATCGTTGATTCCTGGTAATATGAGCTTCATCTCTTTCCAATCCTCGCTGGTCCAAGCAATCTCCTCATATTCTTCCCACCCCTCCAGAATCCAACCTGTTCGATCTTCGCGCAGCATGCGAGGGATAATGAAGCAGTCGCGTCCTTCTTTTCTCAACTGCAGTACACTTTTCCATTCGATGGCTTTACGAATCATATCCTTTCGAGTAGAGGCATGATAGTCGCGTAACTCTTTAATCCAACTCATGGGAATTTGCTGCATATCTGGATATAAGTCCTCCCGCTGTGGCAAATACGGATCAATTTCATATAATTGTATCGTATCTTTAGAGTAACAGAGACCTAATTGAGGCTCATACAATGATGGAATCTCCTGCCCTTCATCACTCGATACATTCGGAATTGTACTTTGATTGGGGTGGAACCCCATCGCTTCCAAGCATTTCGTCAAATGTTTAATATGCGCGTGTGAAATAATAAAATTAGTTTCTCCCATGCGCTCTCCGAGCAGCTTGCGGCACTTCTCATTCCGAAGCAAAGCTTCAGCTACCTCATTCGTTTGACAGCGAAGCAGTGTCACATCTGTTAGGTAGAGCTTGTCCTTCTGTTCCTCCCACTGCTGTAAGGTGATGATTACTTGTTCTGGAACCTGATAATAAGCATGATCTCGCAGAATTTGAATCACGTTTGAGGCCCTCAGACCGTGATCTAACGCTCGCCCAAAGCTATCTTTGGTCAAACGATAGGTACGTACGAGATCAGCGTTCTGCAGGTCAGCAAATGCGGCTACTTCCCACTCTAAGCGCAGAGAAGCATTGGGCGGTAAAAGCACTTCGAAATCGGGCTGAACATAGAGCGAGGGCTCGGTTCGGAGACACCGTTCGATGTGGAAGTCTGAACCCTCACCTGTAATCAACCGCGGTTTGATCAGCCATCTGAACCAAAGTTCCCCCTCTTGATCTTCTGCCAATTCGACAAAACGAAATGTAAACAATGGCCTGATCCAAACTGCCATCAACTCCTGACGAAGAGCCACCTCGTCCATCGGTTTATGTCCAATCGAGCAGCAAGAGAGTATGGCTTTCATCAACTCCGAAAAACTGTACCAGTGTAAGTCAGTTGCCTTATCCATGAATGAGATTCCATGCTCGAGCCAAACGGGCGCTGGAATTAATGCCTGCCGCCAAATACGATACAATTGAGTTTGTTGGTGTTCATAGGGGTTTTGAAGCCAACGCTCGAAATTACGATGATGGAATAGAAACCGGTTGCCCACTTCATTTTTATAGAGAAAGCCCATCCGTATGCCCAATTCAAGCATCAACGCAGCAGGCTCATCATACACGTCCGTGAATGCGTAAGTAAGTCCTGACTGCGTGAGGATTCTTGCGGGCAAACTCACATGTTCTGTAATCTTCTGCAACTGCTTCTTATGTAAAGTTCCTTTATTCGTAAGGGAAAGTTCGGACTGTCGCGAACAGCTGACCATACAATGAAACAATTGCTGCGCGAGTCCCCGTGGATTCGAAGTGACACCTTCATCCATATCTGCCATACGGTCGCTGAGATCGAGATCACTTAACTCGTCTAACTCATTTTGCCCGGTAGGCCATACGGTAGGAAATACTAGGCTCTGCCACCCTGAGAATGCATCCTCAGGCAACGTATACAACTGTTCTCCCCATGATTTACGGAAAGCAACAATGACACCATAACGACGAAGCCCCCATAGCCCCAAACTGACTTGAGCACCAGCCATTTGGAGCACCGCTTCTTTTTCCAACCTCTCGCTAGTAAAAGGCAGACAGCCGAACGTCGACATCACTAGGTGCAGCGTACGCTGCTCATCAGATGAAAGCTGACGATAGAGTTCAGCTAGGTGAGTAGGCTGCGTAAGAATCTCTCCTAAAGAGTCCCCTGACGTACGGAGTGCAGAGCACCACGGTTGTCTTAAAATAGACTCCTTTAACGAAACCGGCATTTTCCTTTCCACATGCTCATACTTCATTTTCCAAGCCTACCTCCTCATCTTATCGCTTCATTCCAGCTTGTAATCTCATATTGATAGCCTTGCTCTACAAGAAAAAGCTGCCTCTTCATTGCGAAATCCTGTTCTTTCGTGTCTGCGCTAACGAGTGAATAGAAGACGGCTGTGTTCTCACCATTTCGCTTCGGCCGAAGAATACGACCCAGTCGTTGTGCTTCTTCTTGCCTCGAGCCATAACTTCCCGAAACCTGAATGGCGATTGCTGCATCTGGGAGGTCGACAGCGAAATTCGCCACTTTGGAAACGATGAGCAGTGGGAGCTGTCCCTTTTTGAATTGCTCATATAGCTCTTCTCGACGTTCGTGAGGAATACTGCCGCATATCATGGGAGCACCTGTATGAACGGCAATTTCTTCGAGCTGATCAATATATTGACCGATAATTAACGTCGGTTCATCCGGATGGAGCTTCAACAAATAATCAATGACCGCAAGCTTCGCTGTATTCTCCCCAGCAATCCGGAACTGGTGCCGAGATTCTGAGGCATGGTAACGATCACGGTCCATAATTGATAGAGGTACGCGCACTTCTTGGCAGGTCACCTTGGCCAGCCACCCCATCGTTTCAAGCTGCTTCCACGCCATGTCATATTTCTTGGGCCCGACCAATGAGAAAACGTCACCCTCTAAGCCATCTTCTCTAATTAGCGTTGCCGTTAAACCGAGCCTACGCGTGGCTTGTATCTCCGCAGTCGCACGAAAAACGGGGGCAGGCAGAAGGTGAACCTCATCATAAATGATGAGGCCCCACTCCCTCTCGCTAAATAACCGTAAGTGCGAGAATTCAGCCTCTTTGCTCCCGCGGTGCGTTAGAATTTGATAAGTGGCAATGGTGATGGGCCTAATCTCCTTCGTGGTGCCATTGTACTCACCTACTTGATCACTCGTTAGACCTGTCTTACTTAATATTTCGCGCTTCCATTGCTTCACCGACGTTACATTCGAGGTAAGGATCAGTGTTGCACAGCTTGCTTTCGCCATTGCGGCGATCCCCACTACCGTCTTACCTGCTCCGCAAGGAAGCACCAGAACACCGCTTCCACCATGGCCAACCTGCTGAAAAGCGTCTACGGCTTGCTTTTGATAATCACGCAGTTGGAACGGCTCATCCATCTGATCTTCCTCACGCCAAGGAATTTCCAGAAATTCGCCGCTGCGGTAGGAAGCTAGATCCTCCACTGGATAACCGAGCTTCATTAATTCTTGCTTCAAAATCCCCCGATAGCTAGGTGATATGGCAATAGCCCGTTCACCACGGGCATCCTTGAGATATTTTTGCAAGGATTCATAGGCACAAATTTCTTTGAATACGACGGTATCCTCGCTTACTAAGAAAAGTTCCTTCCCCACATGCAGCATGCGTAAAATCCCATAGCGCTTCGTATATTTGCGAATCATGCTAAGAACAGCAGAAGGGACACCGAATTTGGCATGCTGCTGCAAGCAAGCTGTCATCTCCTCCAACCCCATGCCTGCTGCAGCTGCATTCCATAAAGACAGCGGAGTAACCCGATAGGTGTGAAGATGTTCTGGACTTTTCACTAGATCTGCAAAGCGAGCCAGCTTACCTTGAAGCTTGTCAAATTCAGGATGATTCGTTTCGAGGAGGATAGATAAATCGCTCTGAACAATCAGAGGCTTTGAAGGATCCATAGTCAATCGCATATTCCCTCCTTTTTCCTTTAGTATGAAGGGAAAGTACTTGATTTAAACATGGACTCCATGCTAACGTATCTCAAAAGAGTTCATATATGGCAATAATCCCGACAATCATGATGGCGAATACAGATACCCAACTTGCAACTATGCCAGAGCGCACACCAACTTTTTCCTCTTTCGTGTACCAATGTGCTTTCCTCGCGCGGTCTTCAACATCTTTCACATGAGCCTCAAATTTTTTCTCTATATCGTATAAGTTCCACATGATAATTCCCCCCATCCTTTGGTTGGAATTGATTTTAACATGGCAAGAAGTACCAGAGTTATCTATAATAAATGATCGTTTCGATCGAAAATAGTGATGGTTGAGGAGTGCATACAGATGGATCTTACCTTATATAAAACACTGCTCGAAGTAGCGAAATGGCAAAACTTTACGAAGGCTTCCGAAAAATTGGGATACGCTCAGTCTAGTGTGACCTCCCAAATTCAAAAGCTAGAGATCGAATACGGGGTTGAAATCTTCGAACGCATCGATAAAAAGATGAGACCGACGCCTGCGGGGGACATTTTACTGCGATATGCAGCGAAAATTTTGAAGTTATATGAGGAATCCAAAATCAATGTAGCTGGTCAGACGACAGGAAGCTTTATGATTGGCACACACGAAACAACGCTCTTCTCCTACATGCTGCCGCCGTTCCTTGGCGCTTTCAAAAAGTGCTTTCCAAACATTACAATCACCATCAATGAACTATTGGAAAATGATACGTCCCGTGCGCTGAAGGCAGGCGAATGCGATTTAGGATTCATCGTCGACAAGGAACTCAGCGATCCTGATTTAATCTATAAGACGATACAGGAAGAGGAATTTGTCATTGTGGCAGCACCTGATCACCCCTTAGCCGCGAAATCGGCTATTGTACCAGAGGATCTCAATGGCGCTGAAATTCTGATGTCCATCTCAGGAGGACGCTGCCGGAAATTATTTGAAACGATGCTGCGTAAGCATAATGTGCAGTATACACTCACCTATGAGATCAACAACTATGAAACGATCAAGAAATGCGCCATGCACGGGCTCGGTCTTTGCTTACTGCCAAAAACGACCGTAACGACGGAAACACAAAACGGGCAGTTAGCGATATTACCGCTGAACTACCCGAATTTTAAATTGAATGTGCAATTATGCTATCATGCCAAAAGACAATTATCTGTACCCTTGACAAACTTCATCCAGCTCATGTGTGAAACTACTCCACACGAACGGCTTTCTCTTGGGCAATCAAGCACAATTCAGCCGCTTTGAACGTATGTGCTTGTGTCATCGCATTTTCTGTACGATGAATGCAATCCAGAATCAACTGACCGAAGAAAGGAAAGCCTACTTGTCCATGCAGACTGTAGTGCTTTTCTCCTTGTTGGTTGACTAGATACAATTGATCCCCTTGCGGATCGCGAGCAATATCAATATATTTACGCAGCTCGATATAACCCTCAGTTCCAAGAATCAATGTGCGCCCGTCTCCCCATGTTCCTAAGCCATTAGGTGTCAGCCAGTCTACACGGAAATAATTCGTTGCCCCATTATCTCCAATCAGTGTCGCATCGCCGAAATCCTCAAGCTCTGGATAATCCTTCGCATGATAATTCGCAACTTTACTACTTACGACTGTCGCATCTTTACAGCCCGAATAGAAGAGGAACTGCTCGATTTGATGGCTGCCGATATCACATAGAATACCGCCATATTTATCCTTCTCGAAAAACCAATCCGGACGGCTTGAGGCATTTAAACGGTGAGGTCCTAAGCCAATAACTTGAACCACGCGACCAATCGCGCCTTCTTCAATCAACTGACCTGCGAAAACCGCACTTTCCACATGAAGCCGCTCACTATAGTAAACAGCATACTTACGTCCTGTAGCTTCAACTACAGCCTTCGCAGCAGCAAGCTGGTCCAGGGAAGTAAATGGTGTTTTATCAGTAAAGTAGTCCTTGCCATGCTCCATCACACGAATCCCTAAAGGACCACGCTCTGAAGGTACAGCTGCGGAAGCGACAAGCTTCACTTCTGGATCATGAAGAATCTCCTCTTCAGAACCAGCAACCTGAGCCTGTGGAAACTTCGCGACAAATGCCGCTACTTTCGCCGGGTCTTGATCGTACACCCATTTAAGCTCAGCCCCAGCTTCAAGAAGTCCGTTACTCATGCCATAAATATGACCATGATCCAACGCAATTACTGCAAAGGTAAACTCCCCTTTTTGAACAACAAGGTTCGGTTTCCCTTTTGGCGCATAATTCATGCCATCATTTTTTTGCATATTGAATTTCCCCCATGATCTTAGACATCAAGTGTTTTAAAGGAGCCTGCTTCTTTACTTGATTTGGAATTTTTGATTTTCTCTTGCAAATGCTGTTCAAAAAGATCTTCATCGATCGGCAAATCAACCCAGTTGTCTGTGAATGTTGAGAGCATGATCGCATTGGAAATCATTAAGCCTTTAATGCCTTCTGCTCCTGGAGCAATCAATGGTGTGCCATGAAGAATGGCATCAACAAAGTTCTGTGTGATCCCCATGTGGCCTGTTTCTGTACCTTCAACTGGGATTTCACATTTCCAACATTCCGGTTGACCAAAGCCACCCTTGTACGTTTCATTAAATTCTCTTTCGGAAACGCGCAAACGCCAGAACGTCAATTTGCCATCTTCAACGACAATTTTACCGCGGTCGCCGGACAACTCGAAACGATTCGTCCCTGGTGCTTCACCAGTTGTCGTCACGAACAATCCTGTTGCGCCATTTTCATACTCAACGAATGCCGTTACATCATCTTCAACTTCGATATTGCGGTGCTTCCCGAAATAACAGAATGCACGAACACGCTTCGGCATCATATCAATCGTCCACTGCCATAGGTCCAGTTGATGCGGATCTTGGTTAATAAGTACACCGCCGCCTTCTCCAGCCCAAGTTGCACGCCAGCCGCCTGAATCGTAATAGCTTTGTGATCTATACCAATTGGTAATAATCCAGTTCGTTCTGCGAATCTCACCTAGTTCACCAGAAGAAACCAGATCCTTTAATTTTTTATATAGAGGATTTGTACGTTGATTGTACATCATGCTGAATACTTTACCTGAAGCTTCTGCTGCTTCATTCATTTGACGCACTTGTTTGGTATACACGCCAGCCGGCTTTTCACAAATAACATGCAGGCCTGCTTGGAAAGCGCGTACAGCTGTTTCAGGGTGATCATAGTGAGGCGTTGCGATCAAAACCCCATCAATTAAGCCAGAAGCCAGAAAATCATCAAGATTGTCAAATAGCTTGACACCTTCACCAAGATTTTCCTTTGCCCACTCTAGACGATCTGCTCGCGGTTCACAAATAGCGGTAAGAACGCCGCCCTTGACTTCATTTTTCACTAAATATTTGGCATGTCCAGTTCCCATGTTACCTAGACCAACGATACCAATCCTTACTTTCTCCACTGTACGTCACCTTTTTCTTGTCAGATTCACAATTATTAAGCACGTTTTCACTTTAGCATATTTAAGAGGAGGCATCTTGTCGCAGATTGACTACCTTATTGCGAACTTTGACAGTTACACACGATTGGGACCAAGTTTACTGTACAGATGCCGGTAATTGAATACTGACCGTCGTTCCAACACCTAGCTTACTTTGATATCGGATCACACCGTGGTGCTCTTCAATGATTGTAAAACTCACCATCATACCAAGCCCTGTCCCTTTTTCCTTTGTCGTATAAAAGGGTTCACCTATCCGAGGCAGTCTGTCCTCTGAAATGCCTTGGCCTTGATCCACAAACTGCAGGTTGACCCCGTTAGCTTGATTGTGTGCCGTGATGGTCAATATACCGCCAGATGGCATCGCTTCAATCGCATTTTTGATCACGTTGACAAAAACTTGCTTGATTTGATTCCGCTCACAATTGACAGATGAAAGAATCGTATTGGCAATCAACATAATTTCAACATTATTCATAATGGCTTCTGTATTTAAAAGCTGTATCACTTCTTCAAGTATTGTTACAGGATCATGCGGCATGTAAGCAACCGCTTGCGGCTTGGCAAGAATGAGCAGCTCTCCAAGAATCAACTCAATCCGATTAAACTCTTCTTGCATGATTTGATAATAGCGCATTTTACTTTCTTCATTGGCGTGGCACATCAGCTTCACGAAGCCCTTAAGCGCCGTCAACGGGTTGCGAATCTCATGAGCAATACCAGCTGCCAATTGGCCGGCTACATGTAATTTCTCCGTTTTACGAAGCAGTTCCTCCGTCTGTTTCTGAACAGTAATATCCTGAACTGTGCCAAATAAACACAGCGCTCTACCCCATTCATCATACGTAGTCTTAGCTAAAGTATGCAAAATTCGCACATCACCTCTAACCACGACTCTAAAAATGATATCCAAGGCGCCTTCATTTAAAGCTTTTTTTGTTGCCAACTTCATCTTCAGACTATCCTCAGGGTGGATACTTTCATGAAGTACCTCAATAGGCAACGTTTGGACCGCATCTTTGCAACCAAATAATGCGTTCAATTCATCTGATACATAAACCATGTTATTAATTGTATCCCACTCATAATGGCCCAAGCCTGCTATTTCTTGAGCAATTTCCAACTTAGCTTTGCTTTGAGTCAACTCCTGCTCAATTCGTTTGTGAATGGTAATATCATGAACCAATCCACGTACGGCCATTCGCCCCCCATCTAGAACCACTCGCTCGATTTGGGAACGCAAATGGCGAATATCGCCATCTTGTCGAATAATTTTGTATTCTATATCTGACATTCCGACCAGTATTGCTTGCTTAATCGCGAGCGCTACTTTCTCACGGTCATCTACGACAATAGGCTCAATTGCTTTACATAAATCAATTCTTAAAGCAGGTTCTAGCCCATGTATTCGAAACATTTCGACCGACCACGTAATCGAATCTTCATCCAAATCTCGTTCAAAACTGCCGAATTGACCTAAACGTTGTGCCTGTATGAACCGATCTTCAACAATCTTACGTTCTGATATATCACGCCAAATCCCTAAATTCTGAGTACGTTTACCTTGCTTGTCCAATAGCCACTTGAAACTATTCTCCAACCAAACATACCAACCCTTTTTGTGAAGGAAACGACAGGTTACAATTCCTTGATCATTCGCAGCACACTCTTTTTCATTGATAAAAATGCTCTTCAGCCCATCGATATCTTCCGGGTGACAAAAAGCTAATACGCTTGCACCGTACATATCCTCCAGCTCAAATCCAAGAAGGTTTTTTACCGAGGGCGAAACATACAGCAGAATGCCATCTTCTGAAGTCAATGTAATAAGATCTTGAATATAGTTTGTGTACTTTTGATAGAGATCGTTTTCCATAGCAAAATGATTGGCAAGCATCTCTGTTTTACGAATAACAATATGTAAATTCTCACCAACGGGAAAGGCACTAACATGTATCCATTGATTGGATGGCTTTACATATTCATTGAATGAAGTTTCTTTACCACTTTTGCGGGCTTGATGAAAATAACTGTAACAAGCATGCCGAATAGCAGCAGGGAACTCAGCCCACGCCATTTTGCCAAGAAGCTCTTCAGGAGATCGGTTTAAAATACTTGCACCATAGTCATTTGCGTATATAAAATGCCAGTTTGAATCTAGAATGATAAATCCCATGGAAGCGCTTTCTTCAAACGTGCTCATCTATTCTATACGGACCCCCTCACCATTTCGTTATTATTATCGCTCACTTGTATGCACCTCGTAAAGAGAATATGCAAAAAAAAGCAACCCTCCCTCAATTTCGGGAAAGCTGCTTTCACATGAAAATTGACTTCGTTAATGACTTCCAACCAGCGATCGTTCTTTCGAAATTTGACTTAAGGCTTCACCAGCCTCATCTTCAAATTTCCCTCTAACAGCCAAATCGCCTATCGCTACAATACCGACAAGTTTCCCATTATCAATGACCGGTAAGCGCCTAATCTGGTGCTGTGCCATGATCTTAGCAGCTTCATCAACAGTCGTACTAGGACTCACGGTGGTCATCTCTTTGGTCATAACGGTTTCTACAGCCGTTGACCCGGAATGTTTTTCCGCATAGCCACGAATAACAAGGTCCCGATCCGTCACACCTCCTATGAAGGTATCCCCGTCCAGAACCCCAACAAATCCAATGTCGTGTTGTTTCATTTTCAAAGCAATCTCGAATACATTATCCAGCAAGGTAACCGTCACACAGTCTTTACTCATGATGTCCTTCACTAATTTATCTGACAATCTCATCATCCTCCTTGGTGTCCTGTTAAGCAACAGATAATTGCTACATTAGCATTCACCAAAGCACGGAGAGCATTCATGCCATATAATCCAAGGCCATGGATAGGAGTAAATTCGCTGCGTTCAGCATAGATCTTTCATCTATATCAAACTTCGGGTGATGATGGGGGTATACGATGCCCGCTTCCACATTACCAGCACCGACGAACATAAAGCATCCTGGCTTTTCTTGCAAATAATAGGAAAAGTCTTCTCCGGCCATAATAAGTGGGGATTCATGTACAGCTTCCTCACCAAACAGTGCCGCGCCCACTTGAAAGAAACGAGCAGCTTCATTGGCATCATTAATTACGGTTGGGTAGCCAAGCTTATATTCCAGCTCATACGTTGCTTGAGACATATCGCAAGTAGCCTTTAGGATTCTCTCCATGCGTGTTCTCACTTCTTGTCTTAGTTCTGGATTGAAGGTACGTACAGTTCCATTAAGTACACTCGTCTCAGCAATGACATTAAAGCTTGTACCGCCATGGAAAGAGCCTACACTGACTACACAGGGCTCAACTGGGTCAACTTGGCGGCTCACAATCGATTGCAAATTAACGACTAATTGTGAGGCCACGTACACGCTGTCAATCGTTTGGTGAGGCAAGCCGCCATGTCCGCCTTTCCCTTGGACGCGAATCGTGAATTCATCTGGCGCGGCCATAAAAGCCCCAGATCGCGTGTAAACATGACCTACGGGGAACGGTGTCCATAAATGTACACCGAATACAGCATCTACACCATCTAGGGCGCCGTCTTTAATCATCGAGTCCGCTCCACCTGGTGAAATTTCTTCAGCATGCTGGAATAGAAACACCAAATTCCCTTTGAGCTCCGTCCGATGCATGCTTGCAACCTTAGCAATCCCAAGCAAAGTTGACGTGTGTGCATCATGTCCACAGGCATGCATAATCCCGTTCTTTGTTGATGTATAGTCACAGTTCTTCTCATCCTGAATAGGTAGAGCATCCATGTCTGCACGCAGAGCTACCGTCGGTCCTTCGCCGTTGCCGCGAAGTAAGCCAACAACACCATTCCCGCCTACGCCAGTACGCACTTCAATATCCCAGCTTAGCAAATGCTTCGCTACAAATTCTGCGGTCTGATATTCGTGGTAGGAAAGCTCAGGATGCTGATGTAAATAACGTCTCCAGCCCACCATTTCTTCGTAAATGGCTTGGAGATCTTCATGAAAATGATTCATAAGTTCATCCACCTCCTAAGGCGTGATCACCTAACTATATATCTAAAATGATCTCTTGAAACCTATTCTATCAAATATCAATCACGGTTTCATCTCTAAAGTGCCATCAAATATTAGAATTTACAGATGGCAATCGACTTGCAGAACCATTAGAAACATACTATCATGAGAAAAGAATGCATACGTACAATATGGAGGCGTTAAAATTGATTATTGAAGCAACTGGCTTAAAAGGCCTAAAAAGCGATTTGGCTCACTTGGACGAAGTAACAACTAAACTTGGTTTCGTGCGCTGGCAATGGGAATACACCCGTGCTACTTACGATTTTAAAATGGAAGATAAAGCAAGTAAAGCTGTTTACTTCTTACGTGTAAATGCACGAGTAGAAACAGGTAAGCTAGAATCTCCTTATGCGGTACTGTATCTAGAGGAAGCTTACATAGGCAAAGAAACGTTCCCACATGGCTTGGACTACAATTCTCCAATCCCAGAGAATGTACTTAAGATTTCCAAACAAAAATTAGACCAACTGCAACAATTATTAGCAGACTAGGCGAGGAATCAGCATGAATCCCCCTCGAAGAGGAACGCCGGATTTTCTGCTGCTCTTATTAACCTTTGTATTGGTTTGTTTTGGTTTAGTTATGGTGTTCAGTGCAAGCTCAATGACAAGTGCCTATCGATGGGACGACCCTTGGTTCTTTACGAGAAAGCAAATTTTTGCTGTCGGGGTCGGAACCATTGGCATGTTATTTTGCATGAATATCCATTACACGAAGTTAAAGAAGCTTGTTATCCCAGCTTTTTTCTTCATTGTACTTGGCTTAATCTTCGTCGTCTTTACAAGTAAAGCGAATGGGGCGAGCAGCTGGTACTCACTTGGCAGATACGGGATACAACCGACCGAGTTTGCCAAATTAATTGTCGTTCTTTACTTAGCATCGCTGATCAGTAATAAAGAAGAGAAATTCAGAAGTTTTCGTAAGGGATTACTCCCTGCCATCTTGATCGTAGGCTTCGTGTGCAGTTTGATCCTCTTACAGCCCGATTTCGGTTCCTGTATGATTCTCTTGGCGTGCTCAGCTATTGTCATTATGGTCGGTGGGTCTAACCTCAAGCATATTTTTTATCTTGGAACTATTCTTACGATTTTTCTAGGTATTGCAATTCTTTTATACTTATTATTAGGCGATACTGACTCTAACTTTAGGCTCAATCGGATAACTTCCTTTATGGATCCATTCGCTGACCCGCAAGGCTCAGGCTTACAAGTTGTGCAATCCTTGTACGCATTCGGTCATGGCGGATTAACTGGCGCCGGATTCGGACAAGGTATTCAGAAGCTTCACTACTTACCGGAAGCACATAACGATTTCATCTTTGCTATTATAGGCGAGGAGCTCGGATTTATTGGCAGCTCTCTCTTCCTTCTCATCTATTTAATCTTCATTTGGCGAGGAATCCTCATTGCAGTGCGTTGTCCAGATATGTTCGGTATGTTATCCGGTGTAGGAATCATGGTCATGTTCGCTATACAAGCCTTTATTAATATCGGCGGCGTCACCAATACCATTCCACTTACAGGTGTAACGCTCCCCTTTATCTCAGCAGGCGGCTCCTCTATGATGGTCTCTCTCATCAGCATGGGGGTTATTCTCGGGATTTCTCGTGAACAATCCTACAAAGAATTACCAGCTTCACAAAAAACGCAAAAAACCCATAAAAAGAGACCCTTATCGACATAATATAACGTCGATAGGGTCTTTTTTTATGGGTCTTATTTAACTCGAAGTTGATCTTCAATTTCTTCTTCAGTAAATGCGACACCTTCTACTTTCACATTGACTTCCACAACATTTAACCCCGTCATATTTTCAACGGCTTCCCGAACGTTCTCTTGGAGATCTCTGCAAACATCTTGGATTCGGGAACCATATTTAACGATCACTCGTAAATCAATCGCTGCTTCAACTTGTCCTACCTCAACAGAAACGCCACGCTGCACATTTTTACCACTTAAACGCTTAGCTAAGCCTTCTGAAATACCACCTGACATGCCCGCGATGCCTGCTGTTTCCAAGGCGGCAAGCCCTGCAATTGTCGATACTACGTCATCAGAAATTCGAATTAAGCCGGTTTGATTGTCTTCGGACATACGGATCACTCCCTAAACTTGGTATAAATCTATTGTAATAAGAACAAAAGCTTAAAGCAAGAACTCCCTGCTTGTATCCATTTTAATTTACATTGGTACGCAAAGTAGGTATATTAAAAGAAGTGTAAAAATTTCCAATACATTAGAGTCGGAGGGTTCCCATTGAAAGGAAAATTGTTCTACATAGGCTTGTTAGTTTCGTTCATAGCAGCCGGAATCGCACATTATACGCACCAGAATACAACACTGCAATTCGTAATCGCATGTATCGCCATCGTTTTTGTGGCTGGATTCTTAGGAAAAGCAACAGAAAGCGTTGCACATTATGCAGGAGACCGCATGGGTGGGTTCCTCAATGCAACCTTCGGAAATGCAGCTGAGCTCATTATTGCTTTCTTCTTAGTCAGAGATGGGTTGTTCGAAGTCGTCAAAGCCAGTCTAACTGGTGCCATCATCGGGAACTTGTTGCTCGTACTTGGACTCAGCATATTCGCAGGCGGCTTAAAGTTCAAAGAACAATCCTTTAACGTTAAATTGGCTGCTCACAACTCTTCACTGATGATTCTAGGTGTTGTCGCACTCTTCATTCCCGCATTATTTGCCCGCGGTTTGACCACTGATGAAACATCCTCCATGAGTATGATTGTAGCTATTATCCTAATCGTAGCTTATCTGCTCTGGCTGTACTTCTCCATGGTAACCCACAAAAGTGTGCTGTCGGATGAAGCCATTGAACATGGTGAGGCTCCATGGTCAAAAGGCACCTCGATTCTATTCCTCATCGTTGCGACTGCTATGGTTGCCTTTACGAGTGAATGGTTAGTAGGAACCATTGATGAAGTTAAAGATAAATTCGGTCTGTCCGACCTATTTGTCGGTGCATTCCTAATTGCTATTATCGGGAATGCAGCAGAGCATAGTGCCGCGGTCATGATGGCTATGAAGAATAAAATGGGCGCAGCCGTGGAAATTGCGGTCGGAAGCTCCTTACAAATTGCTCTATTCGTTGCGCCAGTCCTAATCCTTCTCAGCTTCTTCATCAGTGGTACGCCAATGAACATTGTCTTTACCACCTATGAGATTGCAGCGATCGGCGTCGCCGTCTTCATTACCAAATCCATTACACAAGATGGATCTACGAATTGGTATGAAGGACTTCTTCTCTTGTTCGTCTATATCATCCTTGGTGTCGTATTCTTCTTAGTCTAAATACCTAGATGCAAACAAAAAAAGTAACCCCCCGGGGTTACTTTTTATTGTTCAACGCTTCATACAGCTGCGCAAGATTACGTTCAAGCTTATTGAGAATTTGTTTGCCTGGTAATTCGGAGATCAGTCCCGCTCGAATGGCAAAATCAATTTCTCTCGATAGTCCGTACATTTGCGTATCTAATACCTCTTCGTAAAGTGGACATTGACGCGTCGTCAAGTTTTCCATCTGAACTTCGATCAGCTTTTCGATTTTATCTGCATCTTCTTGAAGAAGATTAAGCGCCTTTTGATTCATATCCAGCAATAAATCAGATGAAGACATTCCCAACTTCCCCCTATACGCAAAGTCATCCGTCCTTATATGATCTATATTAAGCGAAATTGCCGTAATATACAAGAGAAGGTACCCTCAGAGATTCTGAGAATACCTTCTCTCTATTCAAAACTACTCTTGAACGACGTTTACGCCTAGATTATGCTTCGCAAATACTTCTGCCATAGCTGTTTTCGCTTCTTCAGCATCCGGTCCATGAACATGTAAATCATAGTTACTGGAGCTAAGTAGAGTCGTAAACAAGCCAAGGATACTTTTTACATCGATATACTTATTGTCGTATTGAAGAACGATAGATGATCTGAATTTATTAGCTGTTTGGGAAATCTCTACAATTGCTGCATTATTGGCACTTGGCATATTTCATTCCTCCATTATAGTCGCGTAATGAGTTGGTCGTCTTACTTCCTCTATGATAACTTGGAATAGGAAGGGAAAGCAACTACAAAATTTCCTGCATTCTCCATGTAAGCCCTTTATTTTGCCTTTTGAGCTAGAGCCCTCTTCACACTATTTCCTAGGAATACTAACAAGACCAGTATCCCAAGCAATAAGAGCAATCTCCCCTTATACCGCTGAAAATGAAATAGATCATGCGCGATCATCGACTCCAGGAATACGATTGGGAGTTTCCCCAGTAGTGTACCCCATAAGAAATGCCGAAATTTCATTCGAGTTAGACCTGCGGAGAAATTAACAGCAGATGATGGCAATATCGGAATCAATCGTCCGATTAGTACATAGAAAAAGCCGTGCCTTTCCATCCGCTTGCTAAATTGCGTAACGATCGGAAAACGTTCCAGTTTCTTTTCTACCCAAGCATGTCCATAATAACGTGCAAAATAAAAGGAAGCAACGGCTCCTAAGCACGACATCACATAGTTCACAAGAAACCCCATTTTTATTCCAAATATCGCAACATTAGTACCCGCTACGAGAACAAAAGGAATAAACGGGAAGAAGGTTTGGAAGAAAATCAAACTCATTCCAATTATTTTACCAGGCCAGCCGATGTCCCTTAAATGTCCGGACAATTGCCGCATATTACTGTGTGCAAGTTTAATGCCTACAGGATTAAAGAAGAAGAAATATAGCAAGCCAACGAGCACAATAAAAATACAAATAAGCAGTCCTGTACGTTTACTTTTAAATGCCGACAAAATTCGACCATCCTCCCTTAGACCAACTCATTGTAACATGTTACAACAGGTTCAGGAAGAGCAAACAGGTGATCGTCATCCTGACTCCATGCTCACTGGACTTAGTGAAATACGTTCAACTGGATACATACGATTGTATCTCGACTTCACATACCTGCTTAATAAAGGAAAAAGTGCCTGTCCGAAGACAAGCACCACTATGCGTCAACCGATTTGAATTTGATTACGGCCATTATTTTTGGCCTGATAAAGAGCCATATCTGCTCGGTAGAAGAGCGATTCTACACTTATCTTATCCTCTTCCCAGTTCCAGTCAGATACACCGCAGGACACCGTAACTTGAGGCTGCGTCTCTTCCATTACACGCCTCCGAATGCGCTCTGCAATCCGAACCGCCTGATCCTTAGACACTTGAGGCAGATAGACAGCAAGCTCTTCTCCACCCCATCTAGCCGCGATATCCATCTCTCTAATACTGGACTTGATGATCTGGCTGACATGAATAAGAATCTTATCACCAATTTGGTGACCATAGGTGTCATTCACTTTCTTGAAATTATCAATATCAACGACAATTAGTGACCCACAGAAGTCTTTCTTCTGCATCAAATTCGCTTGTTCATCCAAATAATGCCGAGCATAGAGCCCAGTTAAATTATCCGTAATCACCATTCGTTTCACTTCAGCATGCAAGGAGGCGTTCGTCATGGCGAGTCCAATATGGCTTGAGAGCACTTGCAAGAGCTTATAATTATCATAAGAGAAGAAGTTGGGCAAACGATGCACGATGAGGATTACCCCTTCTACGTTACCGTTTACAAGGATAGGCGAACCAATAAGTGAGCGAGAATTCGTTCGTTGCATCAAGCTTGAAGTCACTTTATCATTACTCCAATAGTCGGAAATAATGATCGGTTCTTTAGATGAGTAAATCAGACCTGAGAACCCTTGATCAAGCGTAAATGTTTCATGAAACATGGCAGGTAAGTTCGTAGCTTGAACAATAAGTTGATCACTATCTTTGGAGTTTTGAAGGATACAGCTATAATCAGCACCAAAAATACTTAAAATTTCACTAGATGCTGAATTAAAAATTTCATTTAGACGTAAACTTTGATTAAGCTGTTTGGTAATTTCATTAATGAGTCGCAATTCGTTAATCATTAGATTCGATTGCTCGTACAGTTTCGCATTTTCAAATGCTGTACCTGCAGAGTCCGCTAAGAGCGAAATGAATTGTAAATCCGATGCATCAATTAGTTCATCCGTAAACTCCATGTACAGAACACCATACACGCCTTGTTTCCCTGATAAAGGTGCCGCGATATTGCCCGAGCTTGAAGCGCTCCCTCTTAGGGTTGGCTCAAAAATGACTTGACCTTCCATAAAAGCTCGCGTTCGAATATCGGACTCTGTCCGTTGGAAGTTCAAAGGCTTAACGGACAAATTCGTTGAATCATTATCTTGTGAAAGAAGTAAATCAACACGCGTGTTGGGGTAAACACGCCCCAGACAATCAATAACTTCTGTCAAAACAGAATGCACATCAATCTTCGCAAGTAGTTTCTTGGATGCTTCAAAAAGAATGACGTGCTTTTTGGATTCCATTTCCTTCATATGGTGAAGGTTATTTAAACGATCGTACTTTCTACGTTCTTCAACATTTTGGATGGAACTTTGAAAGGAAAGTGCAAGACTATATAGCAATTGTGCTAGATTTTCCATATTTATGCGAGATTGGGTAAAAAGACCTAAATAAAACTGAATTTTACCATGATTATCCATAACTGGCGTAACAGCAATCAAATACGCTGTCAGTTCTTGCGCGTGCCAGTCATCACCATTCATTAATTGCAAATAACCTGCACTTTCACAGCGGGCAAGCGGATTATCTCCTTGATCTGCAACTTTCCAAGAACTGCCTGGTTGCAGGTACTTGCCTATCGAAGGCGTATCGTTCGAACAAGCGTTGATCACACATAGATGCTCGTTTGCGCACAACAGCGCAGTTTGCGAAGGCAGCATGTTCGGACCGAATTGCTGATTCCAGTTTTCAAATACTTGGTGTAAGTTTGGGTTTGCCTGCAAACCCTCGTAAGAAAAGTTGCCAGAAAGTATAAAGCCTTGCCGAAGAAACACGTCAAAGTGTTCTGTGCGACTATGCTTTTGTATACTGCGAAGTTCACTCATAGGCTCTCCTTCACTCACTAACAATAGTCCTGAAGTACCAATTTAAAAACTACTTATTCTTATCATACTATTTTTTCACATCTATTGCACGATATTTTCCTCTCATTCTGGCGATGAGAGACTTGACACTTGCTCTTGTTTTTAATAAAATTAGAAGTCGAGTAACACCATGATTTCGGTGAATGCCATTTGTGATCACCCTCACTGCTTTTGCTCCTGACAAGACAGCGGCTGAACTACTCTTGACAGGGAATCACTTTATGATTCGTAAGCAAAATCGGGCACTTGTCTTCACCCTGACATCTAGATGCTATTTACAAACTAATTGTCATGAGAAGGAGTTTTCCCTATATGTCACGTTATACAGGACCTAAATTCAAATTAAGCCGTCGTGTTGGTATTTCCTTGAGCGGTAACGGTAAAGACTTGAAACGCCCATTCCCTCCAGGTCAGCATGGCCCAGGACAACGCAAAAAAATGAGCGGTTACGGTGTACAATTGAACGAGAAGCAAAAACTTCGTCACATGTACGGTTTGAACGAAAAACAATTCCGCAACTTGTTCGACAAAGCATCCAAGCTTAAAGGTATTGCCGGTGAAAACTTCATGGTATTGCTTGAAAGCCGCCTAGACAACTTGGTTTACCGTCTTGGTCTTTCCAACTCCCGTGCAGGTGCTCGTCAACTAGTTGCTCATGGTCACGTAACTGTGAACGGCAAAAAAGTTGACATCGCTTCTTACATCGTATCCACTGGTGATGTGATTTCACTTCGTGAAAGAAGCAAAGGCCTTTCCACTGTGAAAGAAGCTCTTGCTAACCGTAACTACCTTCCAACTTACCTTGAGTTTAACGACGCAAGCGTAGAAGGTAAATACATCCGTTTACCAGAACGTTCCGAGCTTCCACAAGAAATTGACGAAAAACAAATCGTCGAGTTCTACAGCCGTTAATAAAAGCAACCCCCTTAGGGATTTCCCTAAGGGGGTTATTTTGTTGCCTAAGTTTTATTCAAATTTGACGAGGAAGTAATTCTTTTTACCGCGGCGAATAATGAGATAGGAATCACCTAGTCGACCCAATTGTTTCGTCGTCGCTTCCAGGTCCGTCACCTTCACGCCGTTCACTGTTACGGCTCCGCTTTCAATGTCTTGACGCGACTGGCGTTTGGATGGTGCTGCTCCCACAGAAATAAGAAGATCAATCAACGCGACATCGTCTTGCTCTAATGTTGTTGAAGGTACATCCTTGAACGCTTCTTCAATTTCAACACGTGATAGTGACTGAATATCCCCACTGAATAAGGCAGATGTGATATTAAGCGCACTCTCTAGCGCCTCTCCCCCATGTACGAGCTTCGTAACTTCGCGAGCTAGCACTTTCTGAGCTTCTCTCTTCCCTGGTTGTGCAACTACTTCAGCTTCAAGTCTTTCAATTTCTTCCTGGGATTCAAATGTGAAATATTTTAGGAATCGGATAACATCATTGTCCGCAGTTCCTAACCAGAATTGGTAGAACTGATACGGTGAAGTTTTGCTTGCATCCAGCCAAATAGCTCCGCCTTCCGTTTTACCAAACTTCTGCCCATCGCTCTTCGTAACAAGTGGCAATGTCACACCGAAAGCGCGGCGATCTGTTGATTTGCCAATAAGCTCAAGTCCAGCCGTAATATTCCCCCATTGGTCACTTCCACCAATTTGAACGGAACAGTTCTTCGTTTCATTTAACTTCAGGAAATCATAGGATTGAAGAATCATGTAACTAAACTCTGTAAACGAAATCCCTTTCGTAATACGAGAATCCACTGAATCCTTAGCCAACATGTAGTTCACTGTAAAGTTTTTGCCTACATCGCGTAGGAATTCAATGACGTTCAGGGAGCCTAACCAATCGTAATTGTTCACTAACTCAGCACTGTTTTCAATTTCAGTTGAGAAATCAAGGAAACGTGAGAGCTGATTTTTAATACTTTGAGACCATGCCTCAACGACTTCAGGTCCGTTCAATGTACGTTCATTCGCCTTACCACTCGGATCACCAATAAGCCCCGTCCCACCGCCTACCAAAGCTAAAGGAACATGTCCAGCAAGCTGGAATCTTCGCAATGTTAAAATGGGAAGCAAACTGCCAATATGCAAGCTATCAGCTGTCGGATCAAAGCCGCAGTACAGGACAACGCGCTCTTCACTCAGCTTCTTGTCTAAACCTTCTCTATCCGTAATTTGATGCAGCAAACCGCGAAACTCTAAATCCTTCAGAATACTCATGTACAACCATCCTTTATTATGAAATGAAAAAACAAAAAAGCCTTCTTATCCCAAAGGGACGAGAAGACTTGACTCGCGGTACCACCCTAATTAAAACAGCAGTTACGTACATCTATAACGGAAGTCGTAGGCACGGCGTGCTATTTTCACTCAAGAACCGATAACGAGGTTTAATCGGTAAATACTACTTGTGCAGGCACATTCCTGCAGGTTCCCATTTACTGCTCAAGACCGTAATTCACTAACCTGCAGGTACCGGTTCGCACCCTCCACCGGCTCTCTGAAAGCATCCACAAGCTACCTACTGCTGATCCATCAACGCATTTGTACTTGTTATAACACAGGAATCTGATGGTTGTCAAACCTAGAACTGAACCTTTCTCCCATCAGCATTACCGCAAAAGGTGCAATTATGGTATACTATTAGGGGTCATGTAAGGAGGATATTGGAACTTATGCGTAATTTTTTCGCGAAATGGAATCGTCCCTGGGTTAGAACGACATTTAAAGTAATTGGAATTTCATTAAAATGGGCCATTATTTGTGTGTTTTTGGCTGGCCTGCTAGGTGGATCCGCCGCTTTCGGATATGTAAGTGCACTAGTTAAAAAAGATCCTATCCGCAGCGAAGATGCGATTCGACAACAAATGCAAGAGAATGCCATCACAGGGTTCGCCTACTTCAATGATGATGCTGTGATTGGACAATTACGAACCGAAGAAGATCGACGTCTTGCCCAACTCGAAGACATCCCGCAGAACTTGTTAGACGCCGTCCTCGCCATTGAGGATAAAGATTTCTACAATCATCGCGGCATCGATTTCCGTGGTCTCTACCGTGCAGTCACACAGAAGCTTCTGAATGAAGAAGTGCAAACCGGTGGAAGTACAATTACGCAACAGCTAGCTAGACGTGTTTTCCTCACACTTGATCGCGATGACGGCCGTAAAGCAAGAGAGTTGCTGCTTGCACTTCGGATGGAACGCATCATGTCGAAGGATGAAATTTTACTTGCTTACCTAAATAAAATCCCATACGGCAATGGAGCAACGGGTTATAATCTTTACGGCATTAAAGCCGCTGCCAAAGGTCTGTTCAATATCGATGATTTAGCCAAATTGAATATTGCACAAGCCGCTTATTTAGCCGGATTACCTCAATCTCCATCGCAATATTCGGCTTTTACAAGTAAGCCTGCTTTCGATGAGGATGGCTTCAAAAAAGCGGTAACGCGTCAGCAATTAGTATTAAAGCGGATGATGGAAGAAAACAAAATCACCAATGATCAATATCAAGATGCCTTGAAATTCGATCTTAAAGCTTCCATGCCGGCAGCAGCTCAAAAAGCGTATACGACCTACCCGTATCTAATGATTGAGACCGAGCAGGAAGCATCCGAGATTTTATTGAAGCTTCAACATCCTGAGCTTGATCCGAAAACGAACCAAACCGCTTATAATGAAGCACTCAAAAGCATACATACACAGCTATTACGCGGCGGTTATCAAATCTACACCACGATTGATAAAACAATTTATGATTCGATGCATGAGATATCAAGCAATGAGAAGAATTTCGCACCTACGGATGAGAAAAAAGGCGGCATAGAGCAAGTTGGTGCCATCATGATTGATTCCAAAACGGGTGCCATCACAGGAATGATTGAAGGTCGTGACTTCTTCGATGAGCAGCTGAATCATGCTACACAAGCCTACAGGCAGCCTGGGTCTACAATGAAGCCAATTGCTGCTTATATCCCTGCACTTGAAAAAGGAGTCATTCAGCCTGCCACCATCGTAGATGATATCCCAATCATTCTCAAGGATGGCGTTAAAGGCTTCCATCTACCAGAGAACTGGGACCATAAATTCCATGGTCTGATGACGGCGCGAAGAGCTTTAAATCAATCCTATAATATCCCAGCTATCGATATATTCCTCAATAAAGTAGGCATTACGCAAGCATGGGATTTCGCTAAGAAACTAGGTATTACGTCTCTTACCAAAGAGGATAATGTCGCACAAACCGGTGTTATAGGTGGTTTAAGTCGTGGAACCTCGGTCAAGGAACTAGCAGGTGCATATGCATCTATTCCGAATAAAGGCGTGTTTAATGCACCGTACTTAATTCGTGAAATTAAAGACTCGAATGGCAAGACCATTTATGCTCATGAGCAGAAGCCCCAAACCGTGTACTCACCGCAAACGGCTTACCTAATAACGGATATGATGAAAACCGTTATTAGCAATGCTAGCCAAGGGACTGCTACGGATCTCATGAAAAAATTCAAATCATACGGTAAAATCGAGATCTCTGGAAAAACAGGCTCCACACAGGATGATGCTGATGCTTGGTTCATGGGCTTCACCCCTGATGTAACTGTCGGTGTGTGGATCGGTTATGATCAGCCGATTAATAAGCTGTCTTCCAAAACGGGCCAAACCAATCATGCAAAAGATATTTGGGCGCTCATCTTGAACAAAACAATTGAGCAAAAACCAAATCTGTTCCCGAACAAAACATTCGCGAAGCCAGATGGTATCGTTTCATCAACAGTCTCCAGCTTATCCGGCATGCTTCCAAGTGAACTGACGACAAGCTCCGAACATTTGGTGACCGATATTTTCAACAAAAAGTATTTGCCTACAGCAACCGATAATGTCATGGTTAAAATGAAAATCAGTTCGCTAAATGGGCTCAATTATGTAGCTCAAGAAACGACACCTGCTGATTTCGTATCAGAGAAAGTCGTGATTAAACGACAAAAATCAATCACCCAATTATTAAAAGAAATCGATGAAGCGATGCAAAAGCTTCCTGAGAAAAGCAGAAAGCCTATCGATTTCTATAAGCCAACTGACTATGACGTAGATGCTCCTTCCGAAGTTGATCCAAGGGTTGACGATGGTAAAGCACCTCCAGCACCTCTGAACGTCGTGACAGTCAAATCAGGTGATACGGCGACAATTACTTTCCAACCGAACACGGATGCAGATATCGTAGGCTATCGCATTTATCGTTCGGATAATCAAGGCAAGTTCCAGCTCATGGGAGGTAAAGTCGTGCTGGCAGGTGCAGAAGCGAAGATTGTTGATCAACTTCAAACGGCAGCTATAACAGGCTACTATGTCACTGCTGTTGATGTAGCAGGTAAAGAATCCATACCAAGCCGGTCTTCTTATACGGATGGTAGCTCTCTAGATTCATTAATCATCCCTGGTGTCGATAGCAATGGCAATCCTTTGACAGATCTTACTATCCCATCACCAGGAACAACAAATGGTGGAACGGGAGCTGGCACTCCTACGGGCAAGCCGGTATCCAAGGATGCTCCTTCTGCACCTACGGGCATCAAGGCAAAGGCTGAAGAAGCTTCACTTGTCCTAACATGGAAAGCGAATGATGCCAAAGACAAAGTCAAACAGTATATCGTGTACTTTAGTGATAAAGAAAAGGGCACTTACACGAAGCTAGGCACCGTTGAGAATGGAACTGAATTCCATTACTACGCGGCAGCATTCAATGGCTATTATAAAATAACAGCCATTAATGAAGCTGGAGAGTCTAAATTCTCTGCCACCATCGCTTATAATAAATAAGCGTAATTGAAGAAGAACCTGGCTGCTGTCAGGTTCTTCTTTTTTTGATGCACAAAAAAACTTTCTCCGCACCACTAAGGGTACAGAGAAAGCTAGAGATGAACCTTAATTAATCTTCAATTGTCGATAAGTCACCTGTCGGCAGGTTAAGCTCCCATGCTTTAAGCACACGACGCATGATCTTCCCGCTGCGTGTTTTTGGTAGCTTGTCCTTGAATTCAATCTCACGCGGTGCCGCATGCGCAGATAGACCTTCCTTAACGAACTTAGAAATTTCAGCTTTCAGTTCATCAGAAGCAACAAAGCCTTCACGTAACGCGATAAACGCTTTGATGATTTCTCCACGCATAGGGTCTGGTTTCCCAATAACCCCAGCTTCAGCAACAGCTGGATGCTCAACAAGTTTGCTTTCAACTTCAAATGGACCCACGCGCTCACCTGCCGTGTTAATCACATCATCCACTCGACCTTGGAACCAGAAATAACCATCCTCATCTTGATAAGCGGAATCTCCGGAAACGTACCAGCCTGTCAAACGGAAGTACTCTTCATACTTGGACGGGTTATTCCAAATTTTACGCATCATCGATGGCCAAGGTGTTTTGATCGCGAGGTTCCCCATCCGATTCGGAGGCAGAACATTACCCGCATCATCGATAATGGCAGCATCAACACCTGGAATTGGACGACCCATAGAGCCTGGTTTAATCGTCATGGAAGGATAGTTACAAATCAACTGTCCGCCTGTCTCTGTCATCCACCACGTATCGTGAATACGTTGATTATAGACCTTCATACCCCATCTGACGACTTCCGGATTCAATGGTTCACCAACACTCAATACATGACGAAGTGCCGACAAATCATAGCTTGCAGAAACATCATCGCCCGCCCCCATCAACATACGGAAAGCTGTTGGCGCACTGTACCAAACGGTTACTTTATATTTCTGAAGTGTATTGTACCAATCCTGCGGACTGAAACGTCCTCCGCGAATTACATTCGTCGCACCATTCAACCATGGAGCGAAAATCCCGTAGGAAGTCCCTGTTACCCAACCTGGGTCTGCCGTACACCAGTAGATGTCATCTTCTTTTAAATCAAGAACAATTTGTCCCGTATAGTAGTGCTGCAACATCGCATTTTGAACGTGGAATACACCTTTCGGTTTCCCAGTTGACCCGGATGTATAATGAATAATTAATCCATCTTCACGGTCCAACCATTCAATCTCAAGCTCTGTAGAAGCGTTTGCCATTTCTTTATGATAATCAACTTGTCCTTCACCAAGCTCGATGTTCTCCCCTACAAGGATCACATGCTTAAGGTGCGGAAGTTCACTATAAGGCACACGTGATAATTGGCTAGGCGTCGTGATAATCGCAACCGCTTCACTATCTTCCAATCGATCTCGAACTGCTGTTTCCATGAATGCTTCAAAAAGTGGTCCAACAACCGCGCCTACTTTGAGTGATCCCAGTAAAGAATAATACAGTTCAGGTGTCCGCGGCATGAAAATGAAAACTCTCTCACCTTTGCCAATGCCTAGATTTCTAAGCACATTACCAAATTGATTGGATCTTTCCTTCATTTGTCCAAAAGTAATCGCTTCATCACGTGTGCTGTCGCTGTAATATAAAGCAATTTTGTCCTTCTTCCCGCCTTCCGCATGACGGTCAATGGCTTCATAGGCCATATTCACTTTACCTGTTTCGTACCAGGAGAAGTTTTTCTCGATGTCTGCCCAATCAAATGTCGCATGTGTTTGTTCGTAATTAGCCATGTTTGGATTAAGGGATACTGATTTAATGAGTTCATCTTTAATTTGATCCATAAACGTAAAACCCTCCTCACGAAATAAACCGCTTTCACTTTACTGATGAATTCGAGCAAAATGTGA
The DNA here is from genome assembly GCF_964253335.1 of Paenibacillus sp. LjRoot56. Taxonomy (NCBI): domain Bacteria; kingdom Bacillati; phylum Bacillota; class Bacilli; order Caryophanales; family Paenibacillaceae; genus Paenibacillus; species Paenibacillus sp. LjRoot56. The sequence continues at coordinate 1,168,680 of NZ_CAXURV020000002.1, read as the reverse complement.
TCGATTTTTGACATGTTCTATTATAACATACTCAGAATATTTCGCCTATGTTTAAGTTTTGCTATGATTTCAAACAAAAGTTTGGTATAAAATTACTATGAATCCAAAATAAACGACTACGCCGTCCTTCATGGACTTCTCACAATGTTTATGTAGAAATATAACCGACTAATTATGTGAAACATATAAATTCTTATATTTTTAGTAAAGGAAACGCCCATCATGCTGTTTTTTAGAAGGAGAGCAAAAGTTATGCAGCATATCAAGATCTACCACTCACAAAGCTTGCGCACTGCTCCCGATCAACCTGAAATTATAATTGAGGGTCCCGTTTCACCAGAAAAATTGCAGGAACTTACCATGCACGCGAAGCTTGACGCCTTCCGGAGACCGAAAGAACAACTCGAAGCACTCATCGAGATAGCCGGGTTACCTGAAGGACGAATCATACTTGCGAGAGATGGATCCACCATTGTCGGTTACGTTACCTTCCATTACGCAGATGAAATTGAGCGATGGTCACAAGGCAATATGAAGGATTTAATTGAACTCGGTGCGATTGAAGTCGCTGATGATTACAGATCGATTGGTTTAGGCAAAAAAATGATACAGCTTGCATTTGAAGATGATCAAATGGAAAATGTCATTTGCTTCACAACCGAGTATTATTGGCATTGGGATTTGGAAACGAGTAAATTAACCGTTTGGGAATATCGTCAAATGATGGAAAAGCTCATGAAAAGCGTCGATATGATCTGGTTTGCAACCGATGATCCAGAAATTTGCTCACATCCTGCCAACTGTCTGATGGTGAGAATCGGGAAGCAGGTACCCATCTCGTCAGTCGAGCAGTTTGATCGCGTGCGTTTTCAGCAGCGCTTTATGTATTAGCTCCATGAGATGCAGTTAGCAGCAGATCTTCAAACGAAATTGTTAGCCAATTCGGGGGAATTTGGAAATGGACATGAAGTTTACGGAACCTGTGTTTATCTATGATGATCAAGAGATTCAATATAAATTTAATGATACACATCCTTTTAATCAGGATCGTCTCATTATGACCGTTGATTTGCTACGTAAATCTGGCGCACTTCCAGACAAGGCGGTACTAACGTCTCGCTCAGCGACTGATGCAGAACTCTTGCGGGTGCATTCAGCTAGTTATATCGAGGCAGTAAAAGCGCTAAGTGTTCCTGCTCCTGAGGAACGCTGGGTGCGTGAAGCAGCCCGTTTCGGGCTCGATACAGACGACACGCCCTACTTCCCAGGGATGCATGACATCACTGCGAAGGTCGTAGGCGGCTCTATCCTTGCCGTAGACCTCGTTATGACCGGCCAAGCGCCTCATGCCTTACATTTAGGCGGTGGCCTCCACCATGCCCTGCAGAGCAAAGGTGCGGGATTCTGCGTCTATAATGACGCATCTGCGGCGATCGCTTATGCCAAAGAGAAGTATGGCGCTAAGGTGCTGTACATCGATACAGATGTACACCACGGCGATGGCGTGCAGTGGAGTTTCTACGCCGACCCACAGGTCGGCACGCTCTCCATTCACGAGACGGGGAAATATTTATTCCCCGGCACGGGGGCTGTGAACGAACGCGGAGAAGGCGACGCGTTCGGAACAAGTGTAAACATCCCGGTGGAGCCCTACACCGAGGATGATTCTTGGCTGGAATGTTTCAGCGAGGTGCTAACCGAGCTGATCGCCCGCTTCCAGCCGGACGTCATTATCTCGCAGCATGGATGCGATGCCCATGCTTTCGACCCGCTCGCGCATGTGCATTGCTCCATGCGCGTGTACAAGGCCATGCCCGAGCTTATCCATCGACTTGCGCACCAATGGTGCGAAGGTCGGTGGGTCGCGCTCGGGGGCGGCGGGTACGACATCTGGCGTGTCGTACCGCGGGCTTGGAGCCTGCTCTGGCTCGTGATGAGCGAGCAGGCGATTGTGAGCCAGCTGGAGGCGGAGCCCCAGCTGAGGCTGCCCCAGGCGTGGCTAGACGCCTGGCAGGGCAAGAGCCCCGTCCCACTCGTGGAGACGTGGCTCGACCCGGTTGAAGCTTGGGCGCCGATTCCAAGGCGCCAGGTGATCACCGAGAAGAATCGACAGACCAAGGAACTGGCGATGATGTATTTGAAATAAATCGTTCCGAAATTGAAAAAAGCTCAGATCACCGCCAACTAAGCGATGTTCTGAGCTTTATTCATGGGTAGCTGTTTTACAGCTGCTTCACCATATCTTCAACCATTTTATACGAGTTCTCCGATGCAATCACCGTAAACTCCGCGAAATTCACATGCGCAGAACCATCTGCTTTGTCGGACATGGAGCGCAAAACAACATAAGGTATGCCATTCATCGCACATACTTGCGCAACAGATGATCCTTCCATCTCCACACAGACACCATTCAGCTCTTGATACAGACTAGCTACTACTTCTCGGCTTGCAATGAATTGATCCCCTGAAAGTACTCTACCCTGCTTCACTTTACCTGCAAACAATTTCTCTCCCGAAGCAACAGCTAGCTCTACGAGTTTGCGATCAGCTGCGTACACCGAGTTCTCAGCGTACGGAATAACGCCGCGTGGAAATCCTAATGCTGTCACGTCCATATCATGCTGTACACATTCTGTGGAAATAACTAGATCGCCAATTTGTAATTCAGGATCTAATGCCCCAGCTACACCTGTGAAGATAACAGCTTCTACACCGAACTGATCAATTAGAATTTGCGTGGTAACTGCTGCATTCACTTTCCCAACGCCTGTGCGACAGACAACGACATCTTTACCGAAATAAGTACCTTCTCGAAATGTAATGCCTGCTTTTACCGTTTCGCTTATATCTGTCATATGAGCAACGAGCAGCTCAATTTCTTCATTCATTGCTCCGATTAATGCGATTTTGTTCCAAGTCATATTAATTTCCCTCTCTCTATTCCTACATGAGAAAACCTCTATCGCACCTCTTCCAGAATGGAAGGACACGATTAGAGGTTTATTTTTCACTTAAGCTCGAGCTTTTACCGAGTGACGATTAATGATTTCATGCGGTAAAATAACTTGCATATTTTCTGTTGATTCTTTATTCATCAGCTTCGTCAGTAGTCGCATCGACACAGCTCCGATATCATACATGGGTTGAGCTACCGTCGTTAATGTAGGTCTTACCATGGATGCCATGCGGATATTGTCCACACTGATTACAGCGATATCTTCAGGAACGCGAAGCCCATTGTCTTGAATCGTATGAATAGCGCCTATTGCCATTTCATCCGTTGCCGAGAAAATGGCGGACGGTCTAGGAGAAAGCTCCAAGAAATAGTTGACTGCATCCACGCTTGACTCATAACGGTAATTACCAATCCGTACATACTCATCACGTACTGGAATACCAGCTGTTTCAAGTGCGCGTTTGTAACCTTGATATCTAGCGAAGCCATTCGCTGGATCCTGTAGAGTTCCAGAAATCATGGCAATATCGCGATGCCCTGCTTCAATAAGTACGTTCACTGCATCAAATGCAGCTGCCTCATGATCAATATCAACGGATGCCATCGCTTGGTTCTCATCCTTCGTGCCACATAGGACAACGGGAACGGATGACGTACGGAAAGCTTGAATATGTTCTTCCGTAACAACACCACCCATGAAAAGCAACCCGTCAACTTGTTTCTCAAGCAACGTGTTGATGACACGAATTTCTTTCTCTTTCTTCTTGTCCGCATTACACAAAATAATATTGTAATGGTACATATTCGCAATATCCTCAATTCCACGCGCTACTTCAGCAAAAATAGAATTGGATATATCGGGAATAACAACGCCAACCGTTGTCGTCTTTTTACTTGCTAATCCTCTAGCTACCGCATTTGGACGGTAACCCAATCGTTCAATCGCTTCAAAAACTTTCTTACGTGTTTGCGGCTTCACGTTCGGGTTATTATTAACGACCCGAGATACGGTTGCCATGGAAACGCCTGCTTCTCTCGCTACATCATAAATGGTTACGGTCACGGTTACTCTCTCCATTTTCACAAGTATTCTGCGAACCTAGTATATTATCGTTATGATACGACAAATTAATCCATCTTGCAATGCAAAATGAAAATGCTTTGAAAATAATTTTCATTTTATTTTCAAAAGAGTCACAAATAGAATAAAAGCCAACCTCTTGTCGAGATTGGCAGCCCATTTTTAGGTTGAAATTGCGCTTTGAGTGATTTGAGATAACCGTTTACGAATTTCCTCCGCCCATGGCTCATCGCCTAGCGATTGCGCTAGCAATAAGATGTCCAACAGCTCATTGATTCGTTCCTCCACAATTTTCTCCATAGAGTCATTCATACGCTCTTTTTCTGTTACTTTTAACAGCAGAAAGGCAACCTCCGAAACTTCATGGAAGAAGAATTGCTGCTTCTCTGGTTTACTACCCAGCCTACCGATCAGACCGGTAAGTTCAGGCTTTACATGAGGTACGACCTCACTTCGTCCACAGGCCTCACAGGAATAGATAGGAACATTCTCGATATCTACTTTACTTTGATAAATAACCGTGCGCAGACGAAGGTTCATCGTGCGTCCGCACTTACAATACTTTTGCATTCTAACACTCCTTCACTGACAGGCGGCATGTACATTAGTTGCTTGTACTAAGTTATTCTACGATGTCATCAGATTTCCTTCTGATCGATACATAGTAGTTTTTGCCACCTTTGGAAGCGAGTTGTTACTTTGCCTGTTGCTTGCTAAACGAGATAACTTCATCTACAAAGCGTTTGGAAAATGCCGGAAGATCCGGTGGTCTACGCCCTGAAATGATATTGCGATCCACAACCACTTCTTCATCAAGCCAAATTGCCCCAGCATTTTCGATATCATCGCGAATGCCTGGCGTGGACGTCATCGTATAGCCTTGAACAATTTTGGCAGAAATCAAAACCCAGCCAGCATGACAAATCTGCGCGATAGGCTTCACATCCGCATGAAACTCCTGCGTTAGTCTAAGCACATCGGCATAACGACGAAGCTTGTCAGGTGCCCAACCACCAGGTACATAAAGACCAACATAATCCGAGGATTTCACTTCATCGAACGCATAATCCGTCGTGATGGGTACGCCATATTTGCCATGATATACGGTCTTCGCTTTAGGTCCAACAATATCTACAATTGCTCCTGCTTCGCGCAACCGGTAGACAGGATACCACATTTCCAAATCTTCAAATTCTTCATCAACAAAGGCTAGCACCTTCAGACCTGCTAATTCCATACTAATTACCTCCTACAATGGATTCCGTTTGTTCCGTTTGAGCAAGAAGCTCCAAGATTTCATCACTTGTTTTGCAAATTAGAATACGATCTACTAATGCCTTGCATGTCGTGGCATCACTGCTAAGCAGTCTGTGCTTGACTTGCAAGAGCGTCTGAACCGATATGCTCAGCTCCTCAATGCCCAGTCCAAGCCAAATCGGCAGAGCCCGAATATCTCCAGCCATTTCCCCGCATACGCCTACAGGAATGCCAACACGCTTGCCTGCGTCGATCACGAGTTTGAGTAATCGAATAACGGCCGGATGATAAGGATTATATAAGTGCGCGATATTCTCGTTCATTCGATCAACAGCTAGAACATATTGTACTAGGTCATTCGTACCGATACTCATGAAATTCACTTCGCTGGCAAGCACATCGGCAATGATGGCAGCAGCTGGTACTTCAATGGTAAGTCCTACCTCAATATTAGCATTAAAAGGCACACCAAGACTACTTAGCTCCAGCTTCGCTCTTTCCAAGTGCGCTTTCGCTTGACGCACCTCTTCTATGGAGGTCACCATAGGATACATGATCTTCACATTCCCATAATGACTAGCTCTTAAGATCGCTCTTAGCTGCGTCATAAAGAGATCCGTTCGATCCAGAGAGATGCGAATGGCCCGGTAGCCTAGGAAGGGATTATCTTCTTTGGCTAGCGGCATATAGTCAAGTTTCTTATCGCCGCCAATATCAAGGGTTCGGATCACGATTGGACGTCCTTTGAGCTGCATGGCCGCGTGGCGATAGACCTCAAATTGCTCCTCTTCACTAGGCAATGAATCGCGATCCATATACAAATATTCTGTACGAAACAGCCCTACACCTGATGCGCCATTGCGCAATACTTGGTCAATTTCCATAACCGAATTAATATTCGCATGTAGATTGACCAAGCTTCTATCTAATGTCAGCGGAGCCACATCGGCAATTTCTTGCAAGCTTTCCTTGAACTCCAGCCAATTTTTCTTACGCGCTTGATAACGTTCTATTGTGATCTTGTCCGGGTTAATATACAAGGTGCCTTCTTGACCATCAATAATCAAGAAATCACCATTTTGAATAGGACGCAGCAGCTTTCCTTCTAATCCAAGAACATAAGGAACAGACATCGCTCTGGCCATAATCGACACGTGCGAGTGTGTGCCTCCTAGAATAGTCAACAGTCCTAGCACATTCGTTGGATCCAAATGAGCAAGCTGTGAAGGGGTCAGCTCCTTCGCAACTAAAATATAAGGATGATCAATCGGTGGAACTGTCGTGCTTGTATCTCCCAATAAATGCTTCAAGAGTCGATTACCGACATCTTTAATATCTAAGGCACGTTCTTTCATGTATTCATCATCGATTAAATTGAACATTCCTACAAATTTGTCAATGACTTCTTTCACCGCGACTTCTGCGGCTTTATATTGCAGTTCAATAATACCTTGAATCTCATTCATGAAAATAGGGTCTTCCAAAATAGCCAAATGTGCATCAAAAATATAGGCTTGTTCTTGCCCAACAACTTCTTTGATCTCTTGTTTGATTAGCTCTAGCTCATCCTTGGAATGCCGAATGCCATCATACAATCGCTCGAATTCATACGCTAAATCCGTCACATCTATCATTTTCTCTGGAAAATCCCATTCCCAAGTGGGAATAACAAACGCTTGACCCATTGCAATTCCCGATGACGCGCCTACACCTCTAATCATCCGTTCGCCCCCCCCTCGGATTTAGTCGGCTTAAGGACAACGGACATAACAGAGCCTTGGCCTTTCTTAACTGGCTTAAACGGAGCAAAGCTCCATGATTTCACAATATCTGGATTCGTAATTATCATAGGTGTTGCTAAGGAAGAAGCGAATTTCTTAACTTTGTTATAGTTGAACTTCACTAGTAGCTGCCCTGCTTCCACACGATCGCCTTCCTTCACCACCGCATTAAAGCACTTACCTGGTAAGCTGGACGTGTCAATTCCGATATGCAGCAGAACTTCAAGCCCTTCATCCGTTAGAATCCCAAGCGCATGCATCGTCGGGTAAATGTGCATAATGGTACCTGCTACAGGGGAAACCAACTCACCTTTTTCAGGAATAAAAGCAACACCATTCCCGACGAGTCGGGAGGCAAAGATACGATCAGGCACTTCTTCAATGGGGATCATACGTCCCTGCATCGGAGATGTAAATAAGACGACATGAATATCTTTCCGTAATACCTTCATAATTTCTTCACGTATAAGCTCTGAAAATGTTCCAAACACGACTTGAACATTGCCTCCTCCAAGACGTATGACGCCTGCTGCTCCTAAGTGTCGTAATGCCGTGATGTCCATCAGACGATCATTGACAAGCGTAAGTCGCAATCGGGTAATACAGGCTTCAATCTTCTTAATATTGTCTTTCCCACCAAGTGCCTGCAAAATTAATGGAGAACGATACGGTATGTCCCCGGCCCACTCTTCTAGCGATGAGCCTTCTTCCCTACCCGGTGTAGGAATTCGGAACTTCTGAATCGCCCATCGGAATAAGAAATAATACAGCAAACCATAGACCAGACCAATCGGAATCAATAATAAGCCATTGTGTGATAAGTGCAGATTAATGATGTAGTCAATAGCCCCAGCTGAATATGAGAATCCATGGTGGATATTTAACTCATAAGCGATCCACATAGCTACACCCGAAAGGATAGCATGAATTACGAACAAATAAGGTGCTACAAAAAGGAAAGCAAATTCAATCGGCTCTGTCACACCAGTTAAAAAGGAAGCCAATGCAGCCGTTAAGAATGTAGCTTTGATCTTCGGCTTTAAATCTTCCCTCGCTTCACCGATAATCGCAAAAGCAATAGCAGGTAATGCAAACATCATGATCGGGTACAACCCAGCCATATACATCCCTGCAGATGGATCGCCAGCGAAAAATCGCGGCAAATCACCATAGGCGTATTGTCCAGATGGCGTCTCGTACGCCCCCACTTGAAACCAGAAAAAATTATTCAAAATATGATGTAAACCCGAAGGTACGAGCAAGCGATGAGCAATCCCATATATGAATGCACCGAATCCGCCTAATCCAAGTAATCCGCTAGATATTTTGCCCATAAGCGTCTCTAGAAAAGGACCAATCCCGATCATAATATAAGAGACAATGAGTGTTGCGAGGCCCATGACGAGCGGCACCATCCGAGGTCCACCGAAAAATTGTATGTACTCCGGAAGCTTAATCTCCTTGCAGCGGTGATAGATGATTGCGGCCAGCAGCCCAATCAAGATCCCGCCAGAAACGCCTAATTGAAATTGTGTGCCCAGCCCATGCTCGATGAGTCGGGTAAACATGAAATACCCTAGCATGGCCGATAAACCAGCTATTCCGGCACTTTCTGTTAATCCCAATGCCACACCAACAGCGAAGATAATGGGAATATAATCAAAGATTGTATTTCCAGCCAACGACAGCATTTCCCCAAAGCTTGAAGCATGTATGGCATCCCAAGGTAAATCCCCTAGACAAAGCAGCACAGCAGCAATAGGAAGCGCAATGGTAGGCAGCATTAAGGAGCGGCCAAGCTGTTGTAAGTTCCCCATCCAGTTCAAACGAATGCTAACCTCCTAAAAGTTTTCGTCAGAAAACTGACTTCGTAAGCATCTTACCTTAGCAATTTCGAAGAGTATCTTCCATAATCATAAGATTCTCTTATCAAATCGTAAAGCTTGTTCGTGCTTTTGTCAAAAAAAATAAGCAGATCGCGTGTACCATCAAGGTTATTCTACATAGTAAACGCAAAAGTTGACTAAGTCCCCTAAAAGCTGTCATACTTTACTTGTACCCCAAATTCATGATTCAAGGAGGAAATATGCTTATGTCTTATGATGTTATTATTATTGGTGCAGGTCCTACCGGCGCGAGCGCTGCGCTTTTCACTTCAAAAGCAGGCAAGAAAACGCTCGTCATCGACAATGAGCAAAGTGTTACGAAGCGTGCATGGATCGAGAATCACTATGGTGTTGAAGCGATTGGCGGGCCCGATTTAGTTGAAATCGGCAAGAAACAAGCCGCTAAATTCGGAACTGAATTCGTTCATGGCAAAGCGACTCAGCTTGTTAAGAATGAAGATAGTTTTGAGATCACCACAGAAAATGGTACATATACTGGTAAGCACGTTATTCTAGCTACTGGTTTATCCGTTGAACTTGCAGAAGCTGCTGGTATCGCGACAAAAGAAGGTACTGAGCCGAGAATTAAATCTATTGTTGACTGTGATGCACAAGGAAATACAAGTCTCAAAGGTGTATGGGCAGCAGGTACGACGGCTGGTGTCAGCATGCATACGATTATCACTGCTGGTGATGGAGCCAAAGTCGCTATCAATGTGATTAGTGAACTTAACGGCGCTCGTTATGTTGATCACGATGTGTTGAAAGCCTAGTTCCTACGTATGAGAAAACCGCTAAGCGCTCCCCTGTAAAGGAGATCGACTAGCGGTTTTTTAGTTTGACACTTACTTCTTACGCAACATGTATTAATTGTTACGCGGGTTCAGTATCGCATCTTCCACTTTAATGCAGCGATCCATGATAACTTCTAAGCCAGCTTCACTAGCAATACGTCCCGCTTCTTCATTCACGATATCTAACTGCAACCAGAATACTTTCGCCCCAATCTTAACTGACTCTTCAGCCACTGGAACAACCTGATCAGCACGACGAAATACATTCACGATATCAACAGGCTCAGGAATGTCCGATAACGATGGATAGCATTTCTCACCTAGAATTTGATCCGCATTCGGATTAACAGGAATAATCCGGTATCCTCTGCTTTGCATAGCGGCTGATACCATATAAGATGTGCGATCTGGTTTATCGGATAAACCTACTACAGCGATATTTCCTGCATTGGCAAGCAATTCTTTGATATGTTCCCTAGACGGATTCTCAAATGTCATTTGGATCTCTCTCCTATTTATTCAAGTAGGTTAGACCTTGTTTCCCCATTGCTTCCCAAGTTTCAACAAACTGTGCTTTACTCACTTTCACTTGCTTTTTGCCACTCAATGGGTCATTTAAGTAAACATTCGTTTCGTCAAATCCTACAAGGACAACAGCATGTTCCGAATACGTTGTCTTTAGAGGACCGATTGGCGTATCCCACGTTACCCATTTGTACGGTAGATTATAGTCAATTGTCGTCCAGACGATAACTGGGATCCCATGCGCCACTTGCTGCTCATACAATTCAAAAGCTTCCCCTGTTATATTAATCGCTTGAGGGATATAGTCTTTCATAAGCGGAAACAATCCTGCGGAATAGATGCCAAAGCCTCTTTTCTTACGTGTTACGTCCCCAACGAAGCCGGAGTTCGGATTTCCCCAGTAAGCGATGTTGCCGCCCGCATCCAAGGTTGCTGGTGTCATGTCTGTAGGCATTTCAGCGACTAATTCCATCTTTGTTTTGTTTACACCATAGTATTTCAGCAGCATCGTGAGGCTTGTGATCTCACAGCCAGCCGGCAGCTCAGGCAGTTGTTGTACGATGGGGACATCCAACATCGCTGATTTGACTTGTGCAGGCGCTGGCGACGGTGTCGGCTTCACGGTGGCCTTCAACGTAGCGCCGGGTTTATCAACTGCTAAGACTACTGGACCAGAAGCGAATAAAGCTGGTTCTTTCCCTGTGGCCTTCGCATAAAGCAATACAGCAAATACGCTGCTCGCAAATGTAAGACCTGCTACGAGAAACAATCCAAACGTCACTTTCAATCCTTGCCAAATAATCCTCATGCTGACTCACCCATTCAATGTAATTGAGATTCTAGGACTCGCTCACTAGCTCAACCTGTGCGCCAATGGAGCGCAAGTGGTCGAAATATTGTGGATACGACTTCGCCACGTGGTGGGCATCCCGAATCGTTAAACCCTTCTCAGAGCGTAGACCAACTACAGTTAATGCCATGATGACCCGATGATCGAAATGCGCGTTGATTTCTACGCCACCTTCAACCCCTTGTGGTTTACCATGAACAATAATTTCACTCTGACGCTCTTCTACATCAGCTCCAGCCTTGCGAAGCTCATTCAAATAATCTGTGATACGATCACACTCTTTATACCGTAGGTTCTCAACATTGTAGAAACGCGAAGTACCTTCTGCAAATACGGCTGCAGCAACCATAGCAAGAACAGCATCCGTGAAATGATCACCATCGAATTCTCCAGCAACTAGACGCTGATTCCCACGAACATGTACAACACCATTGTCGTGCGTAAGATCTACGCCCATTGCCTTCAGAACATCCACACAAGCCTTCTCACCTTGCTTGCTGTTCTCTTCCAGACGAAGTACACGCACATCGGAATTCGTAACCGCAGCGGCAGCTAGAATAGCTGCTGAACCCGGATAGTCGCCTTGGATGACATATTCTTTGGCTTCATAGGATTGTCCACCTGGAATACGGTAGTGCATCAAATCTTCACTTGCATGAACGACGATGCCAGCCTGCGCTAATACTTCAAGCGTTTGCCCTACAATAATTTTGGACTTCAAATCATGCAGAACTTCAATTTCACTGTCTTCTTCCAACAATGGCGTCATAAACAATAAAGAACTCAAGAACTGGGAACTGACATTACCCGAAACGGTGATTTTGCCGCCGCGAGGTTTTCCCCCTTTAATTGTTATCGGCAGACGACCGTTATTATGTTGTACTTCTACACCCATTTGTTGCAAAGTATCGATTAAATCATCGTGAGGACGTTTACCCAATGATTCCGGATACGTATTAACAAATGTCACTTCCGGACAGAAAGCAGCCGTAGACATCAAAAAGCGTAGAACAGCACCAGCATTCCCAACATTCAATTCAGACACATGCTTAGGGTTCTTGCCGAAGCCTGTGATTATAATTTTCTCATCATCTTCTTCTATAATAGCGCCAAGATCACGTACACATCGTCTCATAGCATCACTATCTTCACTATGAGCTGGGTAATAGATTGTGCTTGTCCCATTAGCTAGTGCACCGATTAGCAAGTAGCGTGTCGTGTAGTTTTTGGAGGATAAAGCATTAATTTCCCCTTCAAGATGGGAGGTTGGTTTAACGATGGCTTTCATGTCGTTTGTTAACTCCTTCGCAAGTAGTTTATATGTATATCCAGCAGAATGACTGACAAAAACCAATCATCAGCAGGATGATAGAGATCCTAAGATTTATTGACAGTGTACCATACGGAATCTAACTTGGGAACCTTCTCCCCTAGCAGATGTATCAAGGAAAAGCTAGATAAAGAAACACTTCGTTTGACATCACGTCGTTATATTTCTATCATACTAAGTAAGAAGCTATCTTCTGAAAATACAAACATGGAGGCGTATCATGGACACGATTCTACCATCTGAGATCAAAGCAAGACTCGCGCAAGGAGAGCAGCTAACACTTATCGACGTTCGCGAAGATGAGGAAGTAGCAGAAGGTATGATTCAAGGCGCAATACATATTCCATTAGGCCAATTGCCAGAGCGGCTTAGCGAGATCCCACAAGTCGACGAAGTCATTTTAGTATGTCGTAGTGGAAATCGAAGCGGACGCGCACTAGGCTATCTAGAAGCCAACGGTTATAAAGGTCTTAAGAACATGACCGGTGGCATGCTGGAGTGGGAAGATTAAGCTGAAGAGCTTATCTTCTCCTTAATGGCGTACCGCTTGCTGAATGATGCGATCTGCAATTTCATCCTCGCTTAAGTCCGTCGTATCAATAGACGTATGAGCGAAATCATAGGCATGCTTTCTTTGTTCCATTAACGTATGAACACGTTCTTCCAAATTACCTTGCAGCAAAGGCCGATTCGTATCCGCACTCACTCTTTGGATAATCGTTTCCGCCGTTGCGTTCAACGCAACAACAAAGCCATGCTGCAACATGCAAATTCGATTAGATTCTGCAAGTACCGCACCGCCACCCGTCGCAACAACTTGTCCCTCGCTATCTAATATACGTGCCAGCGTCTCGGTTTCCAGAGCGCGAAAGTGTGCTTCTCCATGATCCCGAAATAATTCAGGAATGCTTGTCTGTTGAACTTCTTCTAACACGGCGTCAGAATCACAAAAACTCCATCCTAAACGCTCGGCAAGCTTCTTGCCTACGGTTGATTTCCCTGTTCCCATAAATCCAACAAGTACAATATTTCTGACTGTCACACAAATCCCCTTTTCCCATATGCTAGTCATACAAACTTTCCCAACATCATACCATAGCCCTTACAGCATGAATACAATCCATTAAAAAATCATATAGTAGTGTGAATAAATTCTAGCACAAACAGTTAAGATTTTAGAGAGACCACGCCGATAAGGAGAGATGGAGCTTTGAACCCAACTGTGCTGCAGCAAAACCAAACTACCGCCTTGACGAACCGCACACAACGCAAACTGGAGCAAATTTTGCACCCAAGCTATACACTATGCAAAGAGGATGTCGTCTGGATTTTAGAGTTTATTAAGAAAAAAGTGGCTGAAGAAGACCCGATGATGCAAGGTCTAACTCAACCACGATTATTAAGAAATTTCCGTTATTTTGCTGAGATATCTCTCATGCTCATCCACAAACGCAACGGTTTCGATCAAGAAGCTGATCGACTGAAGATGTGGCTGCAAGAAGCGGCGTACGGCTTACAAGATGAGAAATAACTACTCGTAACTACTCGTTACCCATCCAGTTGAAGTGGAAGGATCCTTCTTTGTCTACACGTTGGAACGTATGAGCGCCGAAGTAATCACGTTGTGCTTGTAACAAGTTAGCAGGCAATCTTTCTGTACGGTAGCTGTCATAGTAAGCAAGTGCGGATGCGAAAGAAGGAACTGCGATACCACGAGCAACCGCTTCTGCAACCACTTGTCTCCATGAACCTTGGTAGTTATGAACTACATCTGTGAAGTAAGAATCAAGCAACAGGTTTTTCAATTCAGGATTGCGATCATACGCATCCTTGATATTTTGAAGGAAACGAGCGCGGATAATACAACCGCCACGGAAGATCATCGCGATGCTGCCGTATTTCAAATCCCATTTGTATTCTTCGGAAGCTGCTCTCATTTGAGCAAAACCTTGCGCATAAGAACAAATTTTACTTGCATAAAGAGCTTGACGAACAGCCTCAATAAACGCTTTGCGATCCCCTGTGAATGCTGGAGCATCAGGTCCTTTGAGTACTTTGCTTGCTGCTACGCGTTCTTCCTTCATGGCAGAGATGAAACGGGAGAATACGGATTCTGTGATGATAGAAAGCGGCACGCCAAGGTCCAGAGCACTTTGACTGGTCCATTTTCCTGTTCCCTTTTGCCCTGCGGAATCCAGAATCACGTCAACCATTGGTTTGCCTGTTTCAGCGTCATATTTCGTGAAAATATCACGCGTGATTTCGATCAAGTAGCTGTCCAGCTCCCCGTTGTTCCACTCCGTGAAGATCTCATGAAGCTCTTCTGTGCTAACGTTAAGTACATCTTTCAGCAACTGGTATGCTTCACAAATCAATTGCATATCTCCGTACTCAATACCGTTGTGAACCATTTTTACATAGTGACCCGCGCCGTCTGGCCCGATATACGTACAACAAGCATCTTCGCCAACTTTTGCGGAGATTGCTGTTAGGATAGGCTCTACCAATTTATACGCGTCTTCTTGGCCTCCTGGCATGATCGAAGGTCCTTTAAGCGCGCCTTCTTCACCGCCGGAAACACCTGTTCCAACGAAACGAATACCATGAGCTTCAAGCTCTTTGTTACGACGTTGTGTGTCTGGGAAGAATGCATTACCACCGTCGATCAAAATATCGCCTTTATCCAAATGCGGAAGCAATTGGTTAATTGTGTCATCAGTAGGTCCGCCTGCTTTGACCATGATCAAAATTTTGCGCGGCACTTCAAGGGATTGAACGAATTCTTCAACCGAATATGTACCTACAAGTTGCTTGCCTGGTGCTTCATTAAGAAGCTCCTTCGTTTTCTCAGCAGAACGGTTGAATACGGACACCGTAAAGCCTCTGCTTTCAATGTTCAATGCTAAGTTTTTCCCCATTACTGCTAAACCTACAACACCTATTTGTTGCTTAGACATGTCTCTCATACACCCTTCCGATATATAAATAGTTAAATCGTCATCGCGCCAAAACCGCCGTCTACTCTCAAAACTGTTCCTGTTACAAAGCTTGAAGCTTTCTCTGAAGCCAGGTAC
This sequence comes from Paenibacillus sp. LjRoot56, assembly GCF_964253335.1. NCBI lineage: Bacteria > Bacillati > Bacillota > Bacilli > Caryophanales > Paenibacillaceae > Paenibacillus > Paenibacillus sp. LjRoot56. Next base: position 1,153,143 of record NZ_CAXURV020000002.1, on the reverse strand, counting down.
ACCGCAGCACCTTGAAGCTCTGCAGCTTCGCCAAATCGATTCATTGGCGTATGACGCATAATGGATTCGATCCGCTCAGGGGACAAAATCTTACGATTCTGCTCTGCTGGGAAAAAACCTGGAATAATCGCGTTCACACGTACGCGGCTCGGAGCGAACTCACGAGCTAAGTTTTGTGTGATATTATTCACAGCTGCTTTAGAAGCGGAGTAAGTGAACACACGAGAAAGTGGTGGATCCGAGGAGACGGATGAAATATTAATAATACTTCCGCCTTCGCCTCGTTCAACCATGTATTTCCCGAACACTTGGCAAGCTAGCACGACGCTTTTCAAATTTACCTCCATAATAGAATCCCATTCTTCCATGGAAATGTCAAAGAAAGGTGTCGCACTATTTTTACCTGGACAATTCATTAGGATATCCGCACTGCCGGACCAAGCGATAACATCTTGAAGTACTTGTTCTAAATCTTCACGTTTCGTTGCATCCGCTTGGAAAGTCTTAGCTTCGCCGCCAATTGCCGCAATACCCTCTCGAACCTGCTCGCTTTTCTCTTGATTCCGCCCAACGATAGCTACTTTTGCACCGTGTCCAGCAAGGGCTAAAGCCATTGAGCCACCAAGTGTGCTATTACCGCCAATAATTACTGCTGTTTTCCCAGAAAGATCGAATAAGTTCATTGTCGTCATCCTCTCGAATAATAGTGCTTTGTCTAAAATAAATTATGATTGAGGACTCCGTAGGTGCTGACTTTGAAAAGCGGTGATCGCGTCGAATTGATCTTTTAACTGATGATATACGCTCGTATAAATAGATGTCAATTGTTGATATACGCGATAATCGTTTTCATTCACCTCGTGAGCCTTTCCTACCCCGATCCATTTATGTGCATGCGACAAGTCTTCAATCTCACCCATTGCGAGTAAACCAAGCAAAGCTGCGCCAATTCCTGAACTCTCAATGGAGTCTGGAACGGTAACGGCCGTACCGAGCATATCAGTCATCATCTGACGCCAGAACTCTGAGCGAGCGAAGCCGCCTGATGCACGGATGACGGTTGCAGGTCCCATCATCCGTTCCAACGATGTGGCAACGGCTTGAATGGAGAACATAACACCTTCCAAAGCGGCGCGGATCATATGCTTTTTCTGATGACTAAGCGATAGACCGAAATAAACGCCACGTGCATTAGCATTCCAATAAGGTGCACGTTCGCCAGATAGCAATGGTAAGAAGAGCAATCCTTCGGAACCTGCTCCCACTTCAGCAGCAAGAGCCGTCAAGTAATCATAAGGATCCATACCCAAGCGGCGTGCTTCCTCTGATTCTGCTGTCGCGATCTGGTCTCTCACCCAACGGAAGACGATACCGCCGTTGTTAATCGGGCCGCCAACGACCCAGAAATTCTCGGTTAACGCGTAACAGAATAACTTGCCCTCGGGGTCAGTTTGCGGTTTGTTCACGACGCTGCGAACTGCGCCGCTTGTACCAATCGTAACCGCGACAACACCGGGCTCGAAGGCTCCTACGCCTAGGTTGGCAAGTACACCATCAGAGGCGCCGACAATAAACGGCGTGTCCATGGACAAGCCCATGGCAGCGGCATAAGCAGAGCTCATACCCTCTACACGATGTGTCGTAGGCACAAGTGCGGAAAGCTGTTGAGGTGTTACCCCTGCATAATCAAGCGCACCTGCATCCCAATCCAATTGCTCAAGATTGAATAATCCTGTCGCACTCGCCAAGGAATGATCGATCAGATACTGATTAAACAGTTTGGCGAACACATACTCTTTAATCCCTATAAATTTATGGGTATTTCGAACAAGCGCTGGTTCATGCTCCCCGAACCACTTTAATTTCAAAAGTGGTGACATGGGATGAATCGGTGTGCCTGTTCTCGCATAAATCTGTTGGCCAAGCCCACTCTGCTTCAGATCCTCCGCATATTTTGCGGCACGATTGTCTGCCCATGTAATACATTGGGTTAATGGCTTATTGTGCTCATCTACGGCGATTAAGCTGTGCATCGCAGAACTGAAGGACACGCAAAGCACTTGTTCAGGCGAGATGCCTTGCTTGCGAACAACGGCGCCAATCCCCTGCACCACAGCATCAAAGATTTGATCCGGATCCTGCTCGGCACGATCTGCTGCAGGTGTGAATAGCGGGTATTCGATGGAATGGGAGGCAAGTACCTGTCCATCCCGATCAATGACTAGCGTTTTGGTACTTGTTGTTCCAATATCAGCAGCTATGATATAGGGCTTCTGACTTTGCGTCATTTGCAAATATTCCCCTCTGCATCGAATGTTAGTTCAAATGGCTCCGATAAAATTTCAATGTCTGGATGCTGACGAGCAGCATCAAGGAGGTTTACCGAAATTTCAATTTCACCTAAGTGAAGTGTATCTTGGATACGAACAAGCTTACAGGTCGTGTAATCTAAAATATTACAAGTTTTCACGGCTGCTTTGATCGCATAGAAATCATTTTCTAAGGTTGTCGCGATTTTCGTAGGTGCACAAACCGTAGAAGTTAACCCATTGGCATACGTGAATTCTAGATTTGTCTTATCAACTAGACGTTGGGTAGTGAAATCCGCAGTGCCCACGCCATTCGCATTCCCTTTGGTTTCATGTGTCAAATCAAGGACAACCATCTTCGATACTTCAGGTCCACCATGTGCATACGGGGTAGGATAACGTCCTGTAACGTTAGGATCCATGCCGTCACCGCTAATATTTTTACCGATGTAATCAATCACAAGGACGTCGATTTCATCGAATAAAATTTTAGGTAAACGTGACTTCGCTTCTACCAATAGGACTTCCTCACGCGCTTCAATCTCAGCGGCTGGAAGAACCTCAACCTGACAAGTCTCATCGTATGCATTCTCTACGAGGGCTACGCCAAAGACGATTGGCAGCTTCTCAATCATCAAATTCGCCATAGCAGGAACATTCTCTGCCATATATTTAAAGCCAAGCTGATGACACGCTTCAGCCCCTTTTTGCTTACCTAGACCAATCGCAATCATCTTCATGATGCCGCTCTCAATGCGTCCGCGGAAAGCAGTGTGCGGCTTTACACGGTTAATAACGACAATGGCATCTGCTTCTGAGGCAATACGATCTACATAGACCGGCAAACCATTCGGCAGTTGATCGATTTTGACCACGTCCATGGAAGAACGAATCGGTGCTCCCATCGTTTCTTCTGTAATGCCAAAGTGCTGGAGCACCTCAGTCTGACCATCCGCAGTCGCGCCGCCATGGCTTCCCATACACGGTACAATAAACGGATGTGCACCTCGTGCCTTGATGGCATCCAAGGTTGTTTTCGTGAAGCCCGCAATATTGGCAATCCCTCTGCTTCCTACAGCCACTGCAACTTGCTGTCCAGGAAGGATACTCGGCATTACGCCACTGCTTTCGAGCTTATCGGCAAGTTCCTGCAAAGGATTTTCCAGAATCGAACGATCAAACTTCTGACGAATTTTGACCATTTGCGGAATCGGAATGTCATTTAACAATTCTCTTAGAATACTCATCGACTTTCCCCACTTTCTTATGCTTGTAATAATTGCACAGATTCACGAACAATTAATTCAGTTCGCAATAGAACTTGCTCTGTTGTATGCAATTTATTCTCTATATTACCTAAGAGACGCAGTGCGCCTTCTTTGCTAATTTGTTCGATCGGCCTGCGCACGGTCGTTAAAGCAGGTGTCACATATGCCGCGAATACTGTATCATCAAAACCAACCACGGAGATATCTTTAGGAACATGTAAACCTGCTTCAAACACAGCTTTAATGGCTCCCAGTGCCATCTCATCATTGCAACAAAAAACCGCTGTCGGTCTCTCTTCGAGGCTCAAAAATTGCTGCATCGCTTGATGACCGCTTTCCAAATCGTACAGTCCCGGCATGCGGAACGCAGCAGGAATGGAAATCCCATAATGCTCCATTGCTCGTTCGAAGCCAGCCTTGCGATTCTGAGCAGATTTAAAACCCTTGCGCCCCTCGATTAAGGCGATTTTCTTATGACCCTGATTCACAAGGTAAGCTCCTGCGTGAAAAGCACCTTGCTCCTCATCAGAGAGGACATTCAGAACACCGGCGGTGTCCACTGGCCGATTCAATACGACGAGCGGTATCCCTTTGTTCGCAATATGCTCAATGATCGGCCCATCATCGTCACTTTGGCTAACAATAATAATGCCATCAAAGCTCTTCTTGGTGATGGAATGAAAGCTAGTGTAATCATCAATACCCTTGACAATCAATTGGTAGCGATCTCGAATCACGGAGTTAACCCCTCGTATGGCTTCGTAGAAGAAACCAGCGGAAGTTCCATTGCTTAGTGTGGTAAAGAATAGCCCCAAGTTATACGAACGATCCAGCACTAAACTTTTCGCATTATAATTCGGCGTGTAATCCAGCTGTTCAGCGATGATGCGAATGCGCTCCTTCGTCTCCTCTTGGATGAGCGGACTGTTGTTCAACGCTCTGGAAACTGTCGTGTGGGAAACACCCGCGAGCTTCGCAATATCCTTAATAGTTGCGCTCATACATTCACCTCTAACAGAAGCATATCACATCTATGCACACGTTAACAATAGTCTTTTCGCGATACAAAAAAACTCCCTTCTCAGGGAGTCCAAAACCATTTATTTATGATTTCGCTTTGCAGTCGATTGTCTCACCACTAGCTCAGGCAGCAACTTTATCGTGTGATACGTGTTTGCGTCTACCACACCATCAATCTTTCGCATTAATTCATCGACAGCGCAACGCCCTAGCTCGCCTGCAGGCTGACACACAGTTGTTAATTGCGGACGAAATTCAGAAGCGAATACTTGATCGTCGAATCCGACGATCGAAATATCTTTGGGAATCTGGTATCCTACGGTTTTAAATGCATCCATCAAGCCGATTGCAATAAAATCATCTGCTGCAAATACAGCAGTGGGTACCTTCACGTTGCGTATCCAACCGTCTGCAATATCGTAGCCAGAAGATATGCTAAATTCGCCTTGTTCAATCCACAGTTCAGTCAAACCTGCTTCCAGCATCGCATGAATATATCCACGCTCACGTTCCGCACTGCTCAAGAAGGGCTCTGGCCCACGAATATGAGCAATTGTTTGATGCCCGAGATCAATGAGATGCTTGGTAGCTTCATAGCCACCGATGAAATTATCTACAATGACGGACGAAACCGATTCATGACAATACTGATTATCAATCAGCACAAAAGGGATTTTCTTCTTTTCCAACTCCGTTACATAGGCAAATTCATTCGTGGGAGACACGACGATTAACCCATCTACGCGATCTTCTTGAAATAAAGAATTCTCAAAGGATTTGAACACGTCGGTCGAGACTGATAAAGCAAGAAAATAGCCCCGTTCTGCTAAACGATCATTCATTTCTTTCACAACGGCATCGAAGAATGAATCATTGAGGGTCGAAATCGCAACACCAATGATGCCTGTCTTACCTCTAGCTAAACTGCGAGCAGCGGCGTTCGGCTGATAGTCCAGCTCCTTCATGGCTTGCAGCACCTTTTGCCGATTCCCCTCCCGCACCGTACCTGCTTGGTTGATTACACGGGAGACGGTGACCACAGAAAGTCCACTTTTCTTCGCAACATCAAAAATACTGACCTTCATGGCTTCAACTCCTGTAATTCACCCTAAAAAGTATAAGCGCTTTAATTTTATTGAAACAATTATAATCGAAAGCTTCATCCCTGTATATGTTTCATTCTTCTCTCCCTATAAACACACAAAAGAGAGTCCCGTATACGTTCATACAGGCTCTCTTTCATCCCAGCACACTATTCATTCTCACATCTCCAATAGAAGCATTTCTTGTCTCAATTCGATCAATTTAACTTTACTTTCCATCGCAGCTTTGGTATCCCCGGATGAGAGTGCATCTTGCAGCGTAGCTAATTCATAATCAAGCTCCATGCGCAAAATAGGGATGCGTTCGTCTGTCCTCTTCGATCTTAGTGCTTGCATGACTTCTTCTACGGTCACAGCAGGCTCCTTCTGATACAGCACCTTATGTTCAATTCCGCTAATCTCCACCATGCGGATAATTTCCCCGAACATAATATTCTCAATGAGAATTTGCCGATCCTTAAATCTTTTTACAACGGCATGACCGCGAGTGTCTCCGATCAGCTTCTCCATCATTTCAGCAAGCTTCTCATCTTTGAATGAATAATTGCCAACAATCTTATACTTCTCGCCAATTCGTTCGAATTTCAGCTTAATCAGCTTTCGTCCAGTGCGAATAGAAATGATAAACTGAAGTTCACTTTCGTTCCAGTAGAGCGAATATCCTTCTTGGATGAGGGCTTTAATGAAGTTCCGGATTAGCCGGCGATCAAATCGTAACTCTAGGTTGCAATACTCCACTTCATGACTCTTACTCACGGCAATCCCCTCCATAATTGGCGCAAACCATTTATTTAAATATTCAGACAACTTGTGTTCTTACAGTTATCTTATTATGAATTCTATGTTTTAGCAACTTGGATTATGGATATTTTTTTAAAAGAAAGCGCACAAAAAAGCCGATGCCTGTTTGCCATCAGCTACAGCCCATGTTCACGCCAACCTATGATTAATGCCAGCCCCAGAAAAATCCATCGCGTTCCCATGCAGCTCTTCCGCCATGCAATTTCTTGAAAATTTTCTTAACCTCTTTGGAAATAGCTTGATTCCCATTGTCATTCACATAAATATAGGATTCCCCAAAATTCTTAACAATATAGTCAACGGCATCCTTTTGATACAAAATCCCTGCCGATTTCAGTTCATTCAGCATCCACTCTGCAATTTCATTCGCTGTCATTCTCCAATCACTCTCCATTCCTTGTCCATTCGATCATTATACCATAAATTCATGCAAAATCCGCATCTGACTAGGGACACCAGCACAATCATTACAGAAGTCTGGCATAGCCCATTCCATCTCCCCCATTGCTCCATATGCTATGTCGAAAGTCAATGAACAAGACTTAACACAGAGAGGGTGAATGAAATGAGTTATGGTGTAGCAGGTGTTGGTGGAGTTGGCTGTGGCGGTGGTTATGGATCATCTGCAGCAATTTTGGTTCTTTTCATCTTGTTGGTTATTATCACTAGCGCTTTTGTAATCTAATACTTCACAATTGATAAAAGGGCAGCCCCGTAATTCAGGTGCTGCCCTTTGAGTTTATTTAACCAGCTTCAGTCTCCGCTGGATTGAGGATTGCTGAGCCAATACTCATTAGGATAAGACCGAATAAAGCCAATACCCCCAGATTCATCCAAAGCTGAGACAATGGTTCACCTGCAGACATTCGCTCGATCGCATCGAGCGCCCACTTTTGCGGGACAAAGTTTGCGAACTTTTGCATCCATTCCGGCATGAGACTAATCGGCCAGAAACACCCGCCCAACATGCAGGTTGGCGTAACAACAAGAGCGTTTATCACGTTCATATTGGTCGCATTTTTCACCATACTCGCTACAGCACTGGCAATTCCCATACTCGCTAACAAGAAAAATTCTAAGATGACAAAATGAGATGCGTATGGGAGACCGTACTCATATCCAGCCACGTATCTAGTAATGAAGAGGATAACCAACACTTGAAGTGTACCCACAACAAAACTGCCCAAGAAGTTTCCTGCTACAATTTCAAAAGCTCGGACTGGCGCCGTGTACGTTCTTGCTAATGTACGAAGTCTTCGATCTTCCATAACGAGAGACACTGTATTGTTCATTAAGCCCATCATAAAGATCAGCATGAGTCCAATCACGATATGCATGTTAGGATTCGTATACAAATCCAAATCCGTTATTTCAGGACTAACTTGGTACTTTTGAATCTGAGAAATGGTTTGCATGGTGATCTCTCGCAAATCAGTCTCTGTTAGACCTTGTTTCCTGTATAAAGCAATCGTATCTTGATACCTAGATAAGATTCCTTCCAGACTTATTTTGAGCGTAATCGTTGATTCATTAGAAGTGAGTTGATACATGTCAAGCTGCGGCACAGTTTCTCCTGCTAATAACTTTTCACTTAAGTCTGCAGGAAGGATGAAGGCACCTGTGACCTTCTGTTTAATTACATCGTTTTTTAATTCGGCTTCAGATGCAGCCAATGTCAATCGATATTCAGGTAATGCACTTAACTCTTGTATGACCTGTGTGCCTAATGCACCTTGATCCAAATTAAGATAAGCGATGTCTGCTCGATTCTCACTTTGTTTACCAAGAACAGTAATAATGAGTGAAACCGCGGCAGCCGGAATAACCAAATACATGAGAAGTCCTTTTCGTTGAAAAAGGGAACGGCGCAGCATATTTAGAGCGATCACCAGACTATTCATGATATCCCCCTTTACGGTAAACAAGAAATGCGATTAGTGACAAGCCAATGGCCATGCAACCTAAAATCAATAAGTGATGCGCTACGATTGTCGTTTCGCTCCCCAGCATGAGTTGAAACATACTTTGCATCCCCCAATAGTTTAACGTGTATGAACCTACTTGCTTAAGGAATCCATCAGGAAGCGGTGTAAAGCCCCCACTTAAGAATGTCATGATCATAATGCCCGTTTGAAAAGTCACCGCGATCGTACTATCTGATTGAAAAATGAGCATGACGACGATGGCCAAACTCATAGAAGCTAGAATCATACATAAACAAATAAGAAAGAGTGTTAGATACTGAGAACCCCAATCCACACCATAGAATAGCTTGGTAGCACCGATGATAACTGCAACCTGACCAATAGAAAGGAACATATTCCCAATAATTTTGCCGAGTAAAATTTGATACTCATGAATAGGCATGCCATTCAAACGAGATAACGTGTGATTCACCTTTTCATTCTGTAAGCTAAAAGCAGTGATCATGCCCGAATATAATAAAAACATAACGAGAATCGACGCCGCATAATATTGCATGGCCGTGTAGTTGCTATTTGAAGCCGCTAATTGGCCTACATGTACCAACGAAGGGCTTGCAGCAGCATGTTGTGAAGAAACGTCTTCGATCTGCTTTAGAGGCTCCAAAGACGACGTACGAGATGTAATCTGGAAAGCTTGAATCTGATTAACTTTATCGAAATAGGTACGAAACACCATTTGAGCTGTGAGATTTTTCAAATAATCATGTCCCACTATCATCTCCCACTGGGCTGCTTTTCGCGCCTGTACTTGAGCGCTGAAATTGATCGGGATGATGACTGCAAATTCAGATTTTCCATCCTTCAACCGTTGTATCGCTTCCTCGCGTGTTGATATCACATGTGTTTGCAGGTGCTTCAGGGTCTCTTGAGACGCCAAGAAACTTTGAAAACCTTCCCGCAAAGCTCCTGAATCCGATTGAAGTATATCAACCTTCACTGAATTTAATACTTTATCCTCGACCTTAAACACGCCTGAAAGAGCTGATCCCAAAATAAAAATGAGCAGTAGGGGCATCAGAAATTGAATCAACAGCACATAGCGGGTCCGCAGTTTCCTTATGATCTCATATTTAGCAATCGTCCAAATTGGCATGTGAATCTCCCCCTAATCTCTCAAGGTTCTTCCGGTCAAAGACAGGAACAAGGCTTCTAGATCAGGCTCCACCTGCGTGAGCGATTGTATTTTAACCTGATGTTTAGACAAAATGAAGAGGATATCTTGCAAATAACTTTGCGACGCACTTACGATCAGTTCCAGTGTTTGTTCATTAGCATTTAACTGTTTTATCAACGGATACTCCCTCAACTCTTTAACCGCTTGATCCGTGAGGTTCGTAATTTGAAGCACAATTTTATTGTCTTGGGAAACTTGATTACGCAGCTCTTCCTGTGTTCCGCAAGCGATAAGATGACCATGATCCATGATCCCGACTCTCGTCGAAATGGCCGACACTTCTTCCATATAGTGGGATGTGTATAGAATAGTCGATCCCATTCGATTCAATTCTCTTACAGAATCTAGAATATGATTACGTGATTGAGGGTCGATCCCAACCGTTGGTTCATCCATAATAATGAGCTTCGGTTGATGCATGATGGCACATGCAATATTTAGTCTTCGCTTCATGCCACCTGAAAATGAACTAGGTTTATCACTCGCACGATCCAGGAGTCCCACAAAGGCTAAAGATTCCTCCACTCGCTCCTTAAGCAGCTTTCCTCTCAACCCATATAATTTAGCGAAAAAAGTGACGTTCTCCCGAGCTGTTAAGTTTTCATATATCGCTAAATCTTGGGGCACGAGCCCCAAATTACGTTTGACTTCCATTGGGTATTTAGCAACAGATTTGCCACCTACCAGAATGTCACCTTGATCGATTTTCAGTAATCCGCTTAGCATTTTAATCGTTGTACTTTTGCCCGCTCCATTAGGGCCTAACAAGCCAAACACTTCACCTTCTCGAATCGTCAGATTCAGATGATCGACAGAAATACGATTGTCATATTTCTTAACTACATCCTTCAATTGAACAAAGCTCATAGATCTCTTCCTTTCTTCACTGCACTTATTACCGTAATTGTACGCTTTTGTGAGCAAGTCGACAGGTAGAAGAAGTCATTTTACAAAGTGACAAAAGTCACTTTATTTTTGTAAAGAAAAGTGTTATCCAACGAAAAGTCGTATGCTATACTTTCTTTACTAAGATAAAGGATGCGAATCTGGATTGATAAACCAACTCTTACTCACACGCTATCTTCTCCTACTTGTACCTGCGATCGCTTCCATGTATTTGGAAACCTACATATCCAATGAAACCTATGCCCTATTCGTACTCTTATTTATTGGACTGACCGAAATCAGGCGAACACGCTTCCCGAACACGAACTGGATGCTCCTCCTTGAAATCAGCTGTACAGGCTGGATGAGTTATCACTTCGAAGGAGTTTGGTTTCTTTCGTTCTTCTCAACCCTTCTGACTTACGTACCCAAGCTGAATCGGCAGCAGCAAGTTGGTGCAATCTTGTTACAGCTTCTTGTTCTTAATTTTTCCTTGCAAAATCAACCATCTATGTATTTCATCTTTGCGAATGTCATGTTTTGCACAATCGCCATCCTCTCTTTCCAGCTTCAGCGAATGAAAAAAAATAAAGATGATGTTGAGCTGCTCTATGATCAACTCCGAAAGCAGCATTATGCATTGGACGAGGCTCGTCTTCAATTAATGGATTATGCCCGAAAAGTCGAGAACATTGCCCAAACGGAAGAACGTAACCGCATCTCACATGATTTGCATGACGATTTAGGACATAAGCTTATCCGAATCAAAATGATGATGGAGGCCTCACTTACCATCCTTCCCTCACAACCAAGTAAAGGTACCGAGATGTTACGTTCTGTTCGCGATCAACTCGGTGAGAGTATGGAACTCCTTCGTTCGACTGTACGTCGATTGAAGCCGAACAAGTATTCGCTGCAAAGTTATTCCTTGGCTAAGTTAATTGATGAGCTAACTCGAGAGAACGCTATCGACATTGAACTCGATATTCAGGGAATGCCTTATGAATTGTATCCTAGCCTTGAATATATTCTTTACCGAAATGCGCAAGAAGCGATCTCTAATGCGATTCGGCATGGCGCTGCTACATACGTTCAGATCACGCTGCAATACGCAGCCAATCAAGTGACCATGCAAGTCTCTAATAATGGCACACGTCAGATGGAGCCTACGGTTAAAGGTCTTGGTTTATCCGGTATGGAAGAACGAATTAAAGTAATTGGCGGGCAACTTCTTATTTCGAATGAGCAACATTTTACCGTAACTACCATACTGCCAGCTTTTCGACACAATGAAGCTAATTAAAAGGGGGATTGTTGATGATTCATGTACTCATAACCGACGACGATCCATTTATTCGTGAAAGCTTACAACTAATTATTGGACTTGATCCTGAAATCTCTGTTGTTGGAACTTGTACGAACGGGAACGAAGCTCTCGCTTTTATTCAAAATGGGACACAAGTAGATGTAGTCCTCATGGATATCCGTATGCCTCTCTGTGATGGTGTTCAAGGAACTAAACAAATCAAGGCAGCGTACCCGGAAATCGCGATACTGATTCTGACTACCTTCGATGATGATGCGTACATCATTCAAGCACTACGAAACGGCGCTAGCGGTTATTTATTAAAAAATATTTCCCCAGATCATATTATTCAAGGCGTTAAGACAGTGAAGCAAGGGAATTTGCTTATTCATCCTGATATTGCTAAGAAACTAACCAGTTTCATTCAAGTTAGTCCCTCAAAAACTGATGCACCGACCCATCCATTTGATGGATATGGCTTGACAGCCAATGAGCAGGTTATCATTGCTAAAATCTCCGATGGCCTTTCAAATAAAGAAATCGCCCAGGAACTATTCCTGAGCGAAGGTACGGTGAAGAACTATGTAACTGAAATTTTAAGTAAATTGAATCTTCGAGACCGTACACAAATTGCCATCTTCTATCTGAAACGGCAACAAGGCTGAGAAACTAATTCACAACTTTACCCGCCTCGATATCTTCCACCGAAGTACTGGCAACTAAGTAATCAGAAATTTCATTGCTATAATTGGTAAAAGGTGTTAATTTGATCGTGGTTTTGAAGAAATGTCCGTTATTATTCAATAAATAATAATACGTGTTTTCTTCTGGCAGCTTATCAATAATGATTGGATTCCAGGAGTAACTAACTTTATCTACAACAAAATAACGGTATGATTCAACATAGGCCTTCAAGGCTTTCAATTTAATTGGATCAGTCTCACCTGACACGACTAATGACTCAAATCTGGAATAAGACATTTGCGGGGGCTGGTTCCCCCACACATTTTTTAATTCCGATTCACTTACATACACTTGACCCGTAAATTTTTCTTTAGCCTTACGTAAAGCATCCGTACGGATCCCCATTCGTTCAATATCACTTAGCCGATAATACGTTTGATCGGTGTTGTTTAATAGGACTGGGTAGGTTGCTCCCTGGTAATCCACATATTGTGCATAGGGATATTGCAGAATAATCTCTGTATAATTCGACTCATTCCCTTCAGTCGGCTGATTCGAATTCACACGTGGGACTACATAAATCGTTTTCGTGTTTTCCTGCCAATTCACGACTGCGCCTAAATAACCAGCTAGCTCCTTAACCGGCAAATAACTTGAATTATTATAAATTAATGGCGGATTCGCTAATTGAACAGCTTGACCATTTACGACAACCTTATAATCACTTCTGAGATACGCATCGACACGTTGAAGTACATCTTGTGCATATACACCTGCCCCAAAGCATGTTCCCATCAGTGTTCCGACGATCGCAACTTTCGACCATTTTGGCATCTTCTTCATTCCAATTCCCCCTGTACCTTTCCTCGCTTGTTAACTTAACTCATTCGACAACTACCTTAATTTACCTCCTTGTTTCGACAATATCCGTCTATTGACCTATATAAGCTAACTAAACAATGCGCCTGATTCATTGCGAGTTGCGCGAAATTGCTTTAGAATAGTTGAAAAACATGCATGTGAAATGAGGACCTACCATAATGAGTTTTACAGGATTTACACAACACGATTTCGATACCTTCGCTATTGAGGGTTTAGACGGACGTATGGCCGCCATTCGCGAGCGAATTCAACCTAAATTTAAAGCCCTTGGCGATGTATTGGCAACCGAATTATCTGTACAATCAGGAACCGAAATGTTCCTCCATATTGCAAAACATTTGCGTCGTAAGATCAATCCGCCTGTCGACACCTGGATGGCTATCTGTCCTAACAAACGCGGCTACAAGCAAGTACCTCACTTCCAGGTTGGACTTTTCGATGATCGAGTTTTCATCTGGCTTGCACTCATTTATGAGCTGCCGAACAAAGGCAATATCGCTACGACTTACATGAACAATTTAAAGCAGATTCAAGCCGAAATTCCAACAGATTTCCTACTTTCCTTTGATCATATGAAAAAAGATACAATTCCCGTGTCTCAACTCGACACTACAGGCTGGAACGAAGCCTTAATTCGCTTTCGTGATGTCAAAAAAGCAGAGCTGCTCATCGGTCGAAACCTACGTTTCGATGACCCTATATTAACAAACCCTGCTGAATTGGAGCAGTTAATCGAACAAACCTTTGAGAAGCTTATTCCTTTGTACAAACTTGCTGTCGACACACCATCGCTCTAATTTCATTAAAAATTTATGTTAAATTAAGGTTACTTTCAACTAAAACGAGGCTTTCCTGCGCAGACTAAATCCTGTAATTCCCAATAACCAGGAAAGGAGGCCTCGAACCCATTGGAAACAACAAACATAAGGAAGCTGCTCATCAGCTCCATCGCACTCACCTGTATCTTGGGTGGTAGCCTCACTGCTGTGGCACAAAACCCTGATTCTGAAGATCAGCCAACCGTTACATGGGAACAGGCAGATGAGACTGGACATAGCGGACACCATAAGCGGAAATGGCCGATCATTGAAGAATCCGCCACCGTTATCGGTGTCGACAAAGAGGTTCTCTTCAAATCGCTGAAGAGCGGAAAAAGCATTGTGGAAGTCGCCGCCGAAAAAGGCATCTCGGAAGCCGATCTCACTGCGAAACTGCAACAACTTCGGACGACGAAGATTGAAACCGCTGTGAAAGATGGCAAGCTGACTGCCGATCAAGGCGATCACATGAAGCAAAAGCTCGGCGAGCATTTAAAGTTCATTCTCAATGAGAAGAACCTGCTAGCTCACCATCCTGGGCATGGCAAGCATAAGTTCGGCTTAAAACCTGACACTGAAAAGCTTGCAAAATCGCTTGGCATGAGTAAAGACGAACTCCGTGCACAACTGCACGCAGGTAAGTCTTTGGCTGAAATTGCGCAAGCGAAAGGCATTTCCAAAGACAAACTAGTTGTATCGATTAAGGATCAATTAACACCTTCCATTGAGAAGTGGGTTGATCACAAAATGGAACCAAAAGCGAAAAAGTAGCGATTGGCGTTAACAGGAGGGGCATTCTATGGAATGCCTCTTTTTCATATTAGCCATATTCTATTTATAAAATGAGTGATTACTCACTTCTCAAGTGCATAAATTTATCGTATGATGAGTTTAGCGTTAAAAGTGAGTGATTACTCACTTTATTATGAATGGAAAGAGGTGCAGAACATGACGTCCGCCACAGCGATTCAAGTGCAAGGAGTCAGCAAGCAATTCGGTGAGAAAACGGTTCTGAAGGACATTACGCTTGCGGTTCCCCGTTCACAGATTTTCGGACTCCTTGGCCCTTCCGGTTCGGGAAAAACAACACTTGTCCGCATGATTGCAGGCATTGATGCCCCCACAAACGGTCAGGTGACCGTACTTGGTCAGAAGATGCCACAGCTAGCTATGCTCTCCCAAATCGGCTATATGGCGCAATCAGATGCCTTATATACCGAGTTGACGGCGCAGGAGAACCTGGCTTTTTTCGCAGCCTTGTATGGCCTCAAAGGAGCCAAATGTAAGCAACGCATTCAAGCTGTCATGGAGCTCGTGGATTTGAGCGATCATTTGAAGAAGCAAGTCAGCAACTACTCAGGGGGTATGAAGCGACGGTTATCGCTTGCCATTTCCTTGCTCCATGAGCCAAGCATTCTTATTCTTGATGAACCGACCGTAGGAATTGACCCTGTCTTACGCAAATCGATCTGGCAGGAGCTGACGAATCTGAGTCTGAACGGTACTACCATTCTTTTGACCACACATGTAATGGATGAAGCAGACAAATGTCATCAACTCGGCATGATTCGAGACGGGAGTCTAACAGCCATAGGTACGCCAGAGGAGTTAAAACACGCTACCTCTTCCTCCACGATTGAAGAAGCATTCTTAGTTTATGGAGGTGCAAAAGCATGAGAATTCGGGCCATTGTGATTCGCATCCTTCGCCAATTTTTCCACGATAAACGAACACTTATGATGATGCTGGTAGCTCCTATGCTCATTTTGTTCATGATGTCCTTAGTTTTCAATGGCAACACCTACGTGCCAAAGCTTGGCGCCGTGAATGTCCCTGCCCTCCTTATTCAGAAGCTGCAGGATTTGAACGCGGAGGTCACCGTCTACTCGGCAGAAGAAGCACAAACGGAACTGGACAATGTTCACTTAGACGCTGTGCTCGTCATGAATGGAACTACACCTCAACTAACCCTGGAAGGCAGTGATCCAAGCAAGAACAAAGCTGTTCTCTTCCTGCTACAAAAGGCGTTGCAGAGCTCTGCCCCGACTGGCACCGCAGCAGTACTTGCGCCAACGATTATATATTTACATGGTGCTGCTGACATGGCCGCTTTTGACAATTTCGGACCGGTTCTTATTGGATTTTTCGTTTTCTTTTTCGTCTTCCTATTATCAGGTGTGTCCTTCTTGAGAGAACGTACAGGCGGAACCTTGGAACGATTGCTCGCTACACCATTACGTCGTTGGGAGATCGTTGTGGGCTACATCCTCGGTTTTGGAATCTTTACCACCCTGCAAGCGACACTTATTGCGTGGTTTGCTACGAGCGTCCTCGGCCTGATGATGGTAGGATCCTTCTGGTATGTGCTGCTGATTACCCTGTTGTTGGCTCTGACTGCGCTCTCCTTGGGAACGTTGATTTCTGCCTTCGCGAACAATGAGTTCCAAATGATTCAGTTCATTCCGCTCATCATTGTGCCTCAGGTCTTCTTCTCCGGCTTGTTCAGCTTAGACACGATGTCTGTATACCTACGCTGGATCGGTCATTTGATGCCGCTCTATTATGGCGCTGACGCTCTGCGGAATATTATGATTCGCGGCGCGGGCTGGGATCGCATCTGGCTTGATGTGCTTGTGCTTGCATCCTTTACTCTCGTTTTTATGATCTTGAATATTGTGGCATTAAAGAAGCATCGTAAGATATAATGGATGGATGTTTAGAACTGAGGAAGAGGTGAATGCAATGTCCGAGATCGAGCCATGGTTAACTGAACTGCTGCGTCTGAACGACGAAGAAGAGAAAATGACCGATAAACAGATTAAGATTGTTCAAGCGGCTGTGGAGATTTTCTCTGAGAAAGGTTTTGCAGGCTCCTCGACAAGCGAGATTGCCCAGAAAGCAGGCGTCGCAGAAGGTACGATCTTTCGTCATTACAAAACGAAAAAAGAGCTGCTCCTCTCGATCGTAGCACCGATGATGTCTAAGCTCATTGCGCCATTTGCGGTTAAAGATTTTACGAAAGTTTTGGAAGCTGATTATCCCGATGTTGAGCAATTCCTACGCGCGATTACCATAAATCGCTTAGAGTTTGCTCGCAAGCACTTTCCTATTATCAAAATTTTCATGCATGAAATCCCATTCCATAATGAGCTTCGCGAACAATTTAAAGAGACGGTGGCTGTTCTGGTTCTGGAGAAAGCTTATAAAGCGATACGGCATTTCCAAAAGCAGGGACAGCTCATAGAACTCCCTGAACCTACTGCGATGCGGCTGATCGTTTCCACGATAATGGGGTTTCTCATTACACGATTCCTTCTAGTTCCAGATTCTGAGTGGGATGAAGAGAAAGAAATCGACTATACGATTAAGTTTATTTTGTACGGACTATCTCCACGATAAAATGGGAAATAAACAAAAAGCTGCACATCCCTCTCCTTCTGGAGAAGTGGATGTGCAGCTTTTCTACGTTCGGCTAAACCGCACGTTGCGCGGTAGCTTGGCGATCAACCATAATGAAGCGCTGCAGCAGCAAGATCGCAGCTAGGCAAAGCACGCCGCCGATGATGAACGGCAGCGAATGTGCGATCGCGAACACCGCTCCGCCAAGGAGCGGGCCTGCAATGCGGCCCAGGCTGTCCATGGAGGAGCTGAGACCTGTCGCGACGCCTTGTCCAACCTTCGTACGCTGCGTAATCAGCGACGTCACACACGGTCTGATCAGCGCGTTCCCTGCGCCGAAGACCGATAAGTAAATCGCAGCGGTTACGACGCTGCTGGAGTACAGCAGCAGGAAGAAACCAGCTGCTGAGAGCAATAACCCGATGCCGATGACGAACTGTTCGGCACCTTGCTTCACGAGGCGGCGTACGACGCCGCCCTGGATCAAGGCACCGACGATGCCGCTCGCGAGGAACATCATGCCGATGTCAAACGGCGTGGCGCCGATTTTGTCCATTTGATAATACTGAAGCGTTGCTTCAAGCCCTGCCAACGTGAACGACACGAAGAAGGACAATACGTACAAATACTTAGAAGCCCCATCGAAAGCTGTCCAGCGCGAAGGCGCTTTTTCTTTGGAAGATCTGCGCTTGTCCGATGTCAAGGATTCTTTAAGTATCGCAGCCGCAAAGAGGAACGAAGCAAATGAAAGCGCAGCAGCTACAAAGAAGGGTGTGTAAGTTCCCCATTTGCTAACAATCCCGCCAAGTGCTGGTCCGAAGATAAAGCCTAGCCCAATCGACATCCCAACCATACCCATGCCTTTGGTTCGATTCTCTGCCGTCGTAATATCTGCTACATAAGCTACAGCACAAGCTGTCGCCGCGCCTGAAAATAAGCCGCCTAGAATACGGGATACATACATGATCCATAACTGATCATTAGCGAATCCGAAAATCAAGAAACTCACACTAAAGCCTAAAAGTCCGATTAGAATAATCGGTCTACGACCAATCCGATCCGATAAGCCTCCCCAAATGGGAGACATCAAGAAAGAGGCTGCTGAGTACACCGACAAGAGTACGGCGTTATGAAACTTCGCTCCCGCTCCAGTCACGACTTCTGGCAACACTGGAATGATAATTCCGAAACCAATAAAGATCGTCATCAGCAACAACATGATGATTCCAATCTGTTTATTCATGATGCATTAAGCCTCCAAACCAATTCTTTTTCCTTATCGTACCATACCTTTTTTGGGGATGGAAATGAACATTTGAAGAACAAGTAACAAGATAAGTACAAATCCACTCGTTAAGAATGGCGCATGATACCCATATACGTCCCAAAGCTTTCCTGACACGATAGGGCCTACAATCATCCCTAATCCTTCAATCGTGAGGAAAAACCCCCAGACTGCCCCTCTTTTCTCAGGCGGAATGGCAGAAGCAATCAGCGCATTCCAAGATGGAATAATGAACGCATAACCCACTCCAAGCAGCGCTACTAAAATGTACAGCATACTCATTGCTTTCACGTATGTGAAGAGCAGTAAGGCTGCCGCACTAAGTGTAAACCCGATCAGTAAAAACGGGCGAATCCCTAAGCGGTCTACCATTTTGCCCATTGGAACTAGAAAAATAACCGTAACCGCTCCCCCAGCGACCAGAAATAGGCTGTATTGAAAGGAAGATAACATCAATACTTCTTTGGCATAAAGCGTTAGAATCGGCGTTAATATCCCTAGAGCAAAGGTCTGTGCAAACATAGCGGGAAACATCAATGGACTAATTGACATCGATCTCCGAACCTCGCTTAAATAGGTAGATACACGTTGTAACCAAGATGGCTTTTGTATTTGCTGAGACTTGATGGCAACCTGTTGCTCCACGAAATCATGGCTAGACATATTCACCTTCTGTTTTCGTGGAAGCATGAGCGCGACTAGCACGACTACCGTCATACAGCCAATAAGCAGCTTGAATGCAAAGGCATAGTTATTTTCACCGACGAAGAAGTTAATCACCACAGGACCTAGCCCTACGCCAGACAACCAAGCCATATATACCACACTCATGATCGTCGCTTTGCCTTCATCCCCCGCCACTTCAGTTGTTCCCGTGATGACACAAGGCCATAATGGGGCCGTCCCAAATCCGAGCAGCGCACAACCTACAATCATCCACACGTATTCGGTTGAGATGGCCATGATGATAACGGAAAGGAATGTCAACAACACGCCTGTTAACATAGTCACACGGTAGCCAAGCCGATCAATAATCCAGCCCACAGGTGTACGTAATACATTATCGCCAATATATTGGGCCGCTAACGTCCATCCGATAACAAATGCAGAAGCACCGAGCGATGTTGTCATGTAAACGGGCAAAACGGTTAAAAGCAAGGCTCCCTTTACAAATTCTACGACAAACATAATAATTAACAATTCCATCACAAATGGTGAGAAAAGTCGATTATCCCGCCATTTTCGCATCCAAATCATCCGATTTCTCCTTTTTATTGCCTATTTATACATTCTCGTGTTAGTTTGACCCCATTTTGTGCAAACTATTTTGAAAAAATTAACTTGCATCAAATCTCTAGTTTGATATACTCATTTTGTTTGTTGCAACTTTTGGACAAGCAATCCACGATAGAAGGGAAGCGATAATCAGGTGGATCATACCCGTACACCCCTGTTCTCTGCATTGCTTGCGCATGCGGAAAGAAATCCAATTCAGTTTCACATTCCTGGCCATAAAAAAGGAGTCGGCATGGACCCGGAGTTTCGTGCTTTCATAGGCGATAATGCCCTTTCCATCGACCTCATCAATATAGCACCGCTAGATGATCTTCATCAGCCAATGGGCGTTATTGAAGAAGCTCAGAAGCTGGCTGCGCATGCGTTTGGCGCGGATCACACATTCTTCTCTGTGCAAGGTACGAGCGGAGCGATTATGACAATGATTATGACGGTTTGTTCCGAAGGCGATAAAATTATCGTGCCGCGGAATGTCCATAAATCTGTACTAGCCGCAATTATTTTCGTTGGAGCTAAGCCTGTTTTCATTCAACCTGCTCGCGATAAAAATCTTGGAATTGATCATGGTATTCCGACTCGTTCTGTTCGCCGTGCGCTTGAAAAGCATCCGGATGCGAAAGCCGTGCTTGTCATTAATCCTACCTATTATGGTGTATGTACGAACCTTAAAGAGATCGTAGATCTCGTTCACAGCTACAATATGCCCGTTCTTGTTGATGAAGCGCATGGTGTGCTAATTCATTTCCACGAGAACCTGCCGATGTCTGCTATGGAAGCTGGTGCTGATATGGCGGCTACAAGTGTACATAAGCTTGGTGGTTCCATGACGCAAAGCTCTGTCCTCAATGTCAAAGGAAATCGCGTGAACCCGAAACGTATACAAACGATCATTTCGATGCTGACTACGACGTCGACTTCGTATATTTTACTAGGTTCGTTAGACACATCTCGCCGTCACCTCGCTCTGAACGGACGTGAAATGGCAGAACGCACCATTCAGCTGGCTCACTATGCGCGTAAGCAAATCAACGAGATTCCAAACCTCTACTGCTTCGGGGAAGAAATTCTCGGGGATGAAGCCACTTTCGCTTATGATCCTACCAAAATTTGCGTACATGTTCGTAAGCTAGGTGTCACGGGCTTTGAAGTAGAGAATTGGCTGCGCGATCACTACAATATCGAAGTCGAGATGAGTGACATGTACAACATCCTCTGTCTCTTCACACCAGGAGATACACCAGAGAATGTTGACATTCTATTAACGGCTTTGCGTGAATTATCCCACATCAATGATGATGTTGTCGAAGTCAAAGAAGTTGTCATCAAGGTTCCTGCGATTCCACAACTGACTTTGACGCCACGTGATGCTTTCTACGGTGAAACGGAAGTTCTGCCATTTAAAGACTCTGCGGATCGAATCATTGCTGAATTCATCTATGTTTACCCGCCAGGCATTCCGATTCTACTCCCGGGTGAAGTTATTACACAAGAGCTGATTGATTATATTGTTGAGCACGTAGAGGTCGGATTACCTGTCAAAGGACCTGAAGATCGTAGTGTCCAACAGGTGAAAGTGATTGTAGAAACACAAGCTATCTTCTAAGCTCTCTACCCTGAGGGATATATTGTAAAACCGTTTACATGATGCTATGATATGGGTGATGTTTTGCGAATGAGGTGATCAAGGAATGGCTCAAAGCGCTTATATTAAATTCGTTTCAGGATCCGCTGTCGCGGCACTTACCTTGGATGAAATCAAGGACAAGCTGCTGCATTATCGAGATCAACTTAGCCTGACAGCCAAACAACTTGGTTGGGAGTATGACGAAGCCGGATTCCCTTATACGATTGAAACGAAGCCGGAAGGCGAGGGCAAATGGTTTTATTTGAAAGGCACCAACGCTTTATATCATACGATCGTGGTTGGGGTCGGTTCTGAACAAAACCAGGAGCAAGAGCGCCAGTTCGTGCAATTCGTATTACCTGACAATGCCACACATGGTGACAAGAGCAAAGGCAATGAATTCTGCAAATATTTGGGCAAACTTCTGAAAGCTGAACTTCATCTATTTAACGGTAGAATCATGTATTTCAATCCTAGAAAATGAATGAACACAAACAGAAACCCCCTAACAGATCACTCTGCTAGGGGGTTCTTATGTATAGCTCTTATTCTTCGCCTTCTTGAGCCACGATTTCATTGTAAATCGTTACTACACGTTCCCACTCTTCTTCATCTTCAATGTTAACGAGGAATGCATCTTCGTCCTCTTCTTCAACACGGAAAATCACGCCATCTGCTTCAGGATCATTACGATCGAGTAAAACAGCATACGCTTGCTCCTGAGATTGGAAGGTATATACCATGACCATTTCATGTTCTACACCGTTCTCGTCCGTTACGATAAAAACATCTTCCCCTTGCTCGTCGTGATCGTGGTCACAGTCCGGGCCGTGCACATGATCATGCTTCTCATCGCTCACAGGCAGAACCTCATTTCATTAAGTAATAAGTTACTTAAATATCCTAACATTTTCATATTAAGAGGTCAAACCAGATAATCCCTGCTTGCGTTACTCGGATTGAATTTGCTTTTCCGAAACGACAGAATACTCACTGCTTCCACTTTGCTGCATAGCAAATTTAACAACATACGTACCCGCTTCATCGAATGAAACACCATATACAGGAACCTTCAACCAGAACGATTCTTTGGAATCGGAAATTGATTTCTCGACAGGTGTAATCACACTTTTTCCACTTGGAGAAACAATGGAAACGCGAACGGAATTAATGCCCGTTTTCAAGTTGTCTACCTGTGCGAACACGATAAAATCCGCTTGTTTGCCTCGTTCAACAACGCCGAAAGGGACGATCGCCGAATCTTTACGAACTTCCGTTGTAAAGAACATATGTACATTTGGCTTGAACAAATAAGCTGTTTTACTCGCATCATCCCATTTGAGCAGGGACTGTAAAGCATCACTCATTGCACGTAATGGAAGCACCGTCTTGCCATCCACAATAAGCGGCGGGACATCGGAATCTGCGAATTCCTTCGTTTGATTGTTTACGACTAATCTAGCGATACTATATCCTTTATAATCCCCCCATATCGATGAGGCTACCACCGCAGCCGTACTTAAAACAAAGAACACAACCATCAACGTAAAAATTCGCTGAACTTTCATCTCTCTTTTACCTCCAACCTCGTTAGTCATCTGTCTGCATCTTTATACGCCGATGTTTAGGAAGAGTTGCGATGAATTTAACATTTTGCAATAAAATTCAGTACACGCTTAATATACGCTTCTGATTCAAGCTGAAAGGAACCGACATGCCCTGCTTTTTCTGTAATCCATAGCTCAAAAGCCGCTGGATGACGCTTGTACATCTGGGCACTATTGGTATAGGGAATTGCTTGATCATCTTTACTATGAATGAACAAAATCGGCCTTGGCACAATCTGGTCAACGGCAGCTAATGCATCAACAGCATGCGGGTTCACACCTATCAATTTTGGCAAAATAAATAAAATCAGCGGGGTAAATGGGTAGCGTGGTAGCTTAGACCACACCGGCAAGTTTTCCTTGAGATAGGGAAGTAATTGGCTAAATGCGCTGTCCGTAATGACCCCTGCCACATCTTTCGCCTCCGCAGCTGCTAAGATGGACGACGTGCCTCCCATTGAAAATCCAAGTAATATAATTTCCGTTGGTTTGCTAGTATAGGTCTGTACCCACTCGATAGCACCAAGGATGTCTTCTTTCTCCAGGAAGCCAATTGTCGTTGTATTCCCTTCGGATCTTCCTGAATTCCGAAAATCAAACATGAGAACATGATAACCTGCGTTCACAAGTGCTTGAGCTAATGACAAGGCTGGAAGACCTTTTTCTAGTCGTGTACCGGCATAACCGTGTGACATGATGACTGTCGTAGTCTTAGCTAAAGAAGCCGCATTAGGCGACTCCAAGTACCAGCCATCTAACAACACCCCATCTGTTCGACTTGGGAATGTGACATCCTTTCGGTGCAAATTATAATTCTCCGGGGTATCATCCACGATCTTCCGTTTAGGATGTGTTAACTGCCACCCCACATAGGTTGAAAGTCCAACTACACCAAGCAAAATCAACAAAAGAATGCAACTTACAAGTAACCCAATCATTATGAAATCAACACCTTCTATTTGTTTACTTTAACTTTACTGCATCTTTATTTCTATATATAGTGGTTGAAAGTCGGCAACCTCCCATGTTACATTAGAAAAAGATGGATTTTGTCGAAAATTGGAGGACACTGAATGAGTTTGCAAATTCAAATGTTGGGAACCGGCAGTGCCTTTTCCAAATTGTATTACAATACAAGTGCATTAATTCGATCTTCCGATGCCACTATTCTTATTGATTGTGGACCCACAGTCCCTAAATCACTTAGCGAGATTGCGTTAGAGCTCGATCAAATTGATGGTATTCTCATTTCACATATTCATGCTGACCATATAGGCGGCCTTGAAGAAATGGCTTTTCGATTATTCTATCAATATAACCGAAAACGCGTGCAGCTTTATGTAACAGAGGCATTAGCTGAAGTTCTTTGGGAGAATAGTTTGAAAGGCGGACTCTATAATCCAGAGGATGGTTTCCATCAGCTTCAAGACTATTTCGAACTGGTTTTTCTACAGGAAAGAGTACCTTATCCAATATCACCAGAGCTAACCGTTGAAATCGTCCCTACCTTGCACATTGCCCAAAAACTTAACTATTCGATCTTTATTAATCACCGGACATTCTATAGTGCTGATTTGCAATTTAATAAAGACTTTCTCCTCAACGAAGTTATCCATTTAAGAAATTGTCACACCATTTTTCACGATTGTCAATTAAACGGACCGGGTTATGTACACACAACATTGGATGAACTACTTACCCTTCCAGAGGATATACAGAAACTCATATACTTGATGCATTATGACGATCACATGTCAGAATTCATTGGTCAAACAGGTCCCATGACCTTTATCCACAAACATGAAATCATTGAGATCTCCGAGTGATCTTGCTGCACGCCGAAGCCTTGAGAATTAATTTTCTCAAGGCTTCTTTCGATAAATTCCCCCATCGTTTTTCATTTTTTTTTGAAGAACAGCAGGGATTTTATGACAAGTATAGAACATGTCACAAGAGTATGAGAACTGCGGAAATTTCCAATCGGGAGCTGATATGGTGATTATCAATGTGGTTTATTATGTGTATGTGATCTTGTATGGCCTATATACGATTTATCTGCACGCGGTCTTGAATATCCCATTGTTTCTTCTAGCTGTTTGTCTATTTGTCTTATCTGTTCGCTTCCACTCGTCACATCCGGCTATACCTTGGCTTCAACTACTCCTTATTGGTTCTCTTCACGTACTGGGACAATCTGCCTTATGCTATCCTTTATTTTTATTAACGCTTTCACATTATTCCTACAAGGAAGTAAATAAGTGGAGAGCATGGGGACTATCCGTAAGCGCGATGATCATTTATTTATCTACGGTTAATTTCATAACGCATTCCGCATCTAGAGAATCCATGTTTGGATTCATGAGTATCCTCGACTTTGCTGCCACCACTTGGCTAACACGAACCATCCATCTCCGTAGTGGCAAATTGGAACGTATTCGCAATGAGCGTCATTTATTAACGCAAAAAGATTCCCTTACTGGTCTCTATAATTATGAAGAATGTCATCGAAGACTTGAGCAGCAAATTAAACTTCATCAACCCCTTGTACTATTTCTTATCGACTGTACGGATCTGAAAGCAATGAATACCTCTGGCGGATTTCAAGCAGGTAATTTCGTGCTAAAGCAAATGGCTGATCTCCTTCAGATCCTATTCAAAGAAGCACTATTTATCTCGCGATATGGCGGCGATGAATTCGCAGTCGTCATGCCGCTCAACAAGGATTTTCTGACAACAGCCTCCTATCAGCAGAAGCTTGATTCTGAACTCCCTAAGCTTACTGGGATTCAAAATACATATGGGATTGCCATCTTTCCTCAAGACGCATTGACAAAAGATGATCTTATTTTGCACGCAGAGCATAATCTATTTATGAAGAAACGTGAATCTTGGTTAAAACGCGAAGAACAAATGCAACGCTCAGAGAAGCTGCGGGTCGTCGGTGAACTAGCTTCTGGCATGGCTCATGAGATTCGAAATCCCTTAACAACGGTTAAAGGTTTTCTGCAATTATCAAAAGCAAGCGATTACAATATTGAAAATTGGTACGGACTCATCATGGATGAGATTGATCGGATGAGTGATTTGACTGGTGAGTTCCTTCAATTCTCCAAGCCACACCAAACTGTCTTTCAAACCCACTCGCTGAATGAATGCGTACTCAAAGTTATTTCGCTTATTGAATCCGAAGCGACCAGCTCAGGACATGAGATACATTTTCATGAGTCAACCTATGCTGTTCATATGCTTATGGATCAAGATAAAATGATACAACTCTTGTTAAACATGATGAAAAATGCTTGTGAAGCCATGGAAGCAAACGGTTCCATCCACATGAAATTAAGCCGCGATCAGAAGAACGTGACTTTAGTCATTGCGGATAATGGTCCCGGTATACCGAGTGATCAACTCGAGAAGATTTTCCATCCCTTCTTTACGACCAAAGAAACGGGTACAGGTTTAGGATTATCGATTTGCTATAAAATCGTACAGGATCATCATGGTACATTAGAAGTAGAGAGTGAGCTCGGTATAGGGACACGATTTATTCTGACGTTCCCACTTGCCGTGAACATGACTTCAGGGAATGACAATTCAGCTGTAAGTTAAAGAGTTTTCTTCATTCTGACATGAAGAATTCCGGCATCATAGAAAGGCTCATCCGAGATCACTGTGTAGCCTAACTGACTGTAGAAACCTTCTGCTTGACATTGCGCATCTAGAATCGCATATTTGCAACCAAGCTCAAGAGCCTGTTGCTCCATAGCATGTATGAGTTGTTTCCCAAGCGATCTTCCTCTATAATCTTTCAAGACAGCGACACGTTGTAATTTGGCTGTTGCTTCTTGGTATTCATACCATCTGGAAGTCGCAATCGGAGTCTCACCATCCATGATGAGCAAATGATGGCAGGCTTCAGGAGACTCGTCCTTTTCATCCATCTCCAGATGTGCGGGGACTTGCTGTTCATCAACAAATACGTTAAATCGCACAGCAAAACAAGCTTTCAGTTGATCCATTGTTGTAACTCGAATAGTTTCCATGTGGGCTTCTTCCTCTCTAAGATCGTTTCTTGATCTTATCCCATTCCGGAAATGTTGTCCACATGTACCATGTTCTGAGCATTTACTTTCTTTCCAATAAGTAGCTGCAAGCCCCAATTGCAAATCCTAATAGGGCACCAACTGCAACTTCCCGTGGCAAATGACCTAATCTCTCCTTTAGAGCTTTCCGTCTTCTGGCGTGATAGATCCCCGGGTGCTGCTGAGCTATCCGCTCCACCTGTTCGTCTAAATCGTTCACTTTTACCGCGATCTCGCCAGCGGATCTACGAATGCCCATCGCATCATACATGACGACAGCGCCGAATACGGAGCTCACCGCGAAATCAACAGCTGAGAAGCCTCTTTTCATCCCTATGTAGGTAGCGAGTGCCGTAACGCCTGAAGAATGCGAACTCGGCATACCACCTGTTTGAACCAATTGTGACCAATCCCATTTTTTGCTGAACATATACGTTAAAGGTAATTTGATGGCTTGTGCGGCACCAATACCGATAACAGCTGTAGTCAATGCTCGATTCATTCCCATTCACCTCACTACTAGCATCCATCACAGGTTTAGATTCTATTCGCAAAGTTTGCTATACTAGACACATTGATTCTTTTGTAAGGAGTGTGACTGATGAATATCGCTTTTTTCCTGTTACCTAAATCCGAAGTCATTACCGCGACTCCACAGGCAACCCTTCGTCAAACGTTGGAGCGCATGGAGTATCATCGATATACCGCAGTTCCTATCCTTTCCGATGATGGCCATTATGTAGGAACCGTTACGGAAGGAGATTTACTTTGGTTTCTCAAAAATTCAGCGCATATCGGCTTTGAGAATGCTCATCGCCATGTACTTGAAGAGGTTCCTCTACGAGTTAAAAATAAACCCGTTCATATTCATGCTGAGATGGTTGACCTGATTGATTTGGCAAAAGCACAAAACTTCGTACCTGTCGTCGATGATTCGGACAAATTCATCGGGATTGTCAGACGTAGCGAAATTATTGAGTATTGCGCCAAACAAATGAATTTACAAGCCAACGCTGTACAGTCCTAATTATTTTAATTATTAATTTATAGGCAAAGTAAAAAGGCTGAGAAAACTCAGCCTTTTTACTTTGCTTTTTTACATTGGATATTGTTACTGTACTTGACCATTGGAGGAAGCTTTAGACGAAACAAACTCGCTCGCCCAGTCAACCATACCATTCATTAATGTCAAAATGAGATTCACCGCATCCTTTTCCGTTAACGAGCCATTCGATTGACTGCTAACGTACTGGGATGTCTTTTGTTCCAGTTTCACGACTAAATCTTTAATTTTCAAAAGTTCATTCGCCAAATCAGTTACTTGCTGATTATTCGAATTACCTTGGTTTGATTTCATATTTTGACCTTGATTTTGTCCTTGGTTCTGATTCTGACCTTGGTTCTGATTCTGACCTTGCGATTGGCCCTGTGCTTGTGATTGACCTTGATCTTGGCCTTGACTTTGGGACGTATCTTGAGTCGAGTCGTTTGACGCGGCGGAATCATTTCTAGAGGAAGCTTGCTGCTGCCCCTGGCTGTCTTGTGAGCCTTGCGCACTTGAGATCAACATTTTTTTAACTTGCTCTAATTCAATGAGTACCATATCATTTTGTTTGGTTAATTCATCCATTTGCAGCTTGAGATCCTGTGTTTTGATCATGTTGTCGAAACCCTTCCTTCCCTTATTTCACAGCACCGCAAGCAATCCGCTTACCCGAATTGCCAGATGGATCTGTTTTCAAATCATCTGCTTTCTCATGGATAACTAAACTAGTTCCTTCCGGTTTGAACAACGAGTTGGGCTTATCCTTTTCTAAGACGACTGCTTTCGTAACACTACTAAATCGCCCATTACCTTGTGCATCTACAATGAGATTTGGCAAATCACCAGCATGTGCTCCCTTCGGATTAAGGAAGCCATGCTCCTTCATATGTGGATTGAAATGCCCACCTGCCGAATCAAACGTTGGCGCTTCACATATAGCCTTCTCATGAATGTGCAGACCATGAACGCCAGGAGGAAGACCGCTTACTTGTACATCCATCTGTACACCGTCTCTAACAGCGGTTAATTGTGCAGAACCTACTGATTGGTTATTAGAACCTATGAGCGTTACACGAATCGTTTCTGGCGATGTGGTGGCCTCTGATACTGAGGTACTTCTAACTGATTGGCACCCTGTCAATATCAGGAGACCCAAGCTGGCCGTCATCATCATTTGAACTGTTTTCATATTGTACAATCCTCCTGTAAAACCACACATTGGTATATTCTACCCTTAGGATGCACAACTGCCCTTCACGATAACCACATAACAACTAACAAATTTTCAAAATCATCCTTTGAAAAAACAAAAAAACCTGCAATCTTTCGATTACAGGCTTCCTCTTCCGTGTTCATTGTAGCCGAGATTATAAAATAGTCATGAGCTTAGCGATGATTTGTAGGTTTTCTAATTTCCGTTTGTAAAAGTGAAATTCCACCTTCGTATGCTCAACCGCGTCTTCCATCTGTAGAACCTGTTTTTGCAACTCTTTCGTGTATGGCCATAATTCCGCCTGCCGCTGCAGCTCATTCTTTCCTGTTACGAGCCCTTCACCAATCACTTCATACTCCTTCGTAAGAAGCATATGCTTTGCCCAATTCAATTCAGATACGGCATCGACATAAATGGCTTCCGCTTGTTTCAATAATTCTGGTACAAGTTGTAGCTCTAAAATAACATCCGACCGATTCATTCGGATTCCTCCTATGAGTTTTCATAGAAACTCAGCATAGTAAAACATCAAATATTGTTGCTTAGCCTCATTTATATTCATAGTAAAACAAAACATGCACACAAGCTGAAATCCGCGAAAATAGCGGCTTTTATCCTCGTGTTCGACTTATTTTGCAAGACAATTCCGCTATAGAATGACAAAACTATTAAGTCTACATTAAATCTGATAGATTCGCTCCCAACCTACTTGTATAACCTATTAGAAGTGCTACAATGTTACTATACGTATCAGAGGAGGTGACAAACATGAGCCAAGAAGAAGAAGAAGTAGTACAACAAAATGAGCAAGAAGAAATCTCTGCTGAATCCACTGAAGAAGTGGTGAGTCAAGAGGCTGAAGAAGAAATCGCTGAAGCGATTGAAGAAGCAGCTGCTGCAGAGGAAGAAGCAGAACAATCCGAAGAATAATGTAACCGTTATCATACATGATCAAATATCCCCCTCAACTTCACAGTTGGGGGTTTATTGATTTTATATACTAATAAAATTATTTTTTTTTTGAATTCAGCGAATAAATATTCTGAACATTCAAATAATACTGGTGTACCAATAAAAAGGAGATGATTTTGAATGGCTAACAGATCAAACACTTTAGTCGTACAAGAAGCAAAGGCAGCACTTGATCAAATGAAGTATGAAGTCGCTCAGGAAATTGGTGTCCCTCTCTCCCCATCTGGTTACAATGGTAATTTGGCAACACGTGATGCTGGCTCAATCGGTGGCAACATCACAAAAAGATTAGTGCAAATGGCTGAACAATCTTTAGGCGGCTACAAACGCTAATCCTTTGATGTAGGAGCAAGCTCAAAAAAGACTGAATCACTCGATCCTCCTTAGAGTGACCTTCAGTCTTTTTTCTATTTCCTTGAAATTCCTCCGATTTCCCTTGAATTTTCTCACCAGTTTCCACAAACACCTATAATTAATCCTCTAGCTTTAGTATGATTACCTTGCTCGGATACCCGAAAAAGGAGTGTTGAAACCATGACCACGCAATACGAAATTTTCCGCGATCCTTTCCGCATGTTAATTTTACTGGCCACATTAGTGAGCGAAAAACAAAACGAACCAGCACTGCAATTTGACAAAGTACCTTTTTTCGAAAATGATACCTTTCTTATTCAGCATGACAAGTTTGTGTACAAGAAAAACCTTACAGAAATCACTTGGTTTCAATTTTTAGGAAGAGACATCGCTTGCAGTAAAGACCTCACACGTGAAGAGTATAATAAAATGTTCGTTGATTGCCTTGCGTCCTTATACCACATTGCATAAAAAAAGAAGGAGTAGATCACTTGGATCTGCTCCTTCGGTTATTTCATTACTTCTTCTTCACTTCTTCTACAAAAACGTCACTTGCGTCACGTGTGCTGCCGAGCTCAAGAATCGCATATTTCTTCTCACCGATCATGATCACATCTTCCACTTCAGGTAGCGGATCGCCTAGGTACACCGTACCTAAATACATATTACTACTCTTCAAACGTAAATTCCAACGATGTTGTTGTTTCGTCATAGCTAATCCTCCCAAACTCTAATGTTCTCAAGTTACCATAAATTCACGCAAGATGAAAGCTATATGAAGAAACATCGTTCAAATAGGAAACATTACTTCACTATATTGACCATCTCCAATATTCCGCGATCCAAAAAGAGACGAAAACCATATTCTATCCTACATAAGTTGATCTTTTGGGGCAGAAGTAACACACCCCAACAATTGACAATCTCTCGGGTATTTGGTATATTACTAACTGTATAAATAAACGACTTGTTAGCTCAGCTGGGAGAGCACTATCTTGACAGGGTAGGGGTCAGTGGTTCGAGCCCACTACAGGTCATACACAACAGAAACCCGCGAGGCCTAGTGCTTCGCGGGTTTCTGTTTCAATCACGATGGTCCAACTTACTAGCGCAACCTCTTCCCTTCACATCTCCCGCTACGCAAAAAGAACCCCTCCCAGGGTTCTTCAGCATAAGACTTCTACACCTTAAATCTATCAACCACTTCTTGCAAACCTGTCATCTGATCATGCAGCTCGATCGACTCTTTATGTACACGCTCGAACATTTGTCCCAGCGTCTCCACATTGGCCAAAACTTCCTCGGAGCTGGCTGCTGTTTCCTCGGAACTCGCGGAGGAAAGCTCGATAAAGCCAACAATGATGTTTTTACGGTTATCAACATGCGCCATATCAGCCGAGATACTTTCAATGGATTCATGGATTTGTTGCAAAGAGGAATGAATGAAATCAAATGTATCTGATGTCTGTCCTGCATTCTCTTCTTGCGAGCCCACGATGTGAAGCGACTGCTCCATCGCTGCGGATGTTAGCTGTGCAGAATGCATAACATTCTCAATCAACGTCTGAATATGCTCAGATGCCTCGCCTGCTTGAACGGAAAGTGTTCTCACCTCAGCAGCAACTACGGCGAATCCGCGGCCGTTTTCGCCAGCTCGTGCTGCCTCAATCGAAGCGTTAAGCGCAAGTAAATTCGTTTGTCTCGAGATGCCGTGAATCGTGGAGACCATCTCTTTAATCGCGTCAATATCCTGCATAAGTTTGCTTACGCTGGCCGCTACTTCTTTGGTCACGGTAACGTTATTGCGGATCAACTCGATCATCGCGCGCATCGCTTCAGCGCCACGTTCTTCCTTTTCACGAATAATCGCGCTATTATTCTGTAAAAGTTGAACATGTCCCTTCGTGTCGTCAATCAATTCTGCCAATTCGTGAACACCCTTCAATCCATCCTCTACTACCTCCGCTTGAGTTCCAGCAGCCGTTGCCAATTCATGAATGGTCGTATTAATTTCATATGAGATCGTTTTGGTTTGCTCCATCGAATCTTGAATATGATCGGCATTGCCTTTACTCAGATGTGCAGATTGCTTAACATCCTTGACAATCACATGAATTTTCTCAATAAATTGATTGGTCGCCGTCGACAGTCTGCCGATTTCGTCCATCGAGGTATCGGGAAGCCTTCTCGTCAAATCTCCATCCCCCTGAGCGATCGCAACCATGGCGGATTGCAGTCTCTCTAGCCTTTTGAACTGACGGCTAACAATATAAAATAATACCGCCCCCGCGATTAGTAAGCCTGCCAATGTGGCAATACATGTCGTGTAGAAGAAGTTTCTCAAGACTTGCTCCGACAACGTCAATACAAGCACTTGACCCGTCGATAACGCTCTAAAATAATACTTGGCTTTGGTTCCATTGTACGACATCGTCTCATACGCTTTATGCTCCCCAGTTAAACTTACACTAAGGGAGTCTAGCAGCTTCGCGTCTAACTGCGTAACCGCATCATCGGATGAAGCAACGAGTTTGCCAGTGGCATCAACAACTCCTGCAAATAGCACATCTCCGCCCAGCTCTGACTTTAATTGCGTCAGTACCGGCTTCGCTCCTATTTTACTATCGAGTTCTGTTAGTGTGGCTCCATCTCTTCCTGTTTGTACAATGCGTGGCGATGACCAACCGGACACTCCCACATATTTATACACTTTAGGATCGACACTTCGTTGTTGAGCCGGTTGTGTGACAACTTTTTGCTTACCAGAAATTAAATCCATAAACTCATAAGCTTGATTCTTAGGATCAGCACCGAAATTAAAATCTATCTTTTCTCCCGCATTTGTCAGTACCAACTGACCCTGTGCATTGGTGATCCAAAACTCATCTATACCGGAGCGCTCGGCTATTTCCACAGCTTGCTTATAGTTCATCGGAATTTTATCATACATATACGACAGAAGGGCTGCTTGTCCGACCATCTCCTTCTCCATCACACTTTCCGTTGTCTTTCTCGCAATTATTGCGTTTTCAATGCCTATTCGAGCTGTTTCTAGTGTCGTGAAACCTTTTTCATGAAGACTTTCAGCCGTTTGCTGATACGTTAGTGTTGCTGTCCCTACGGACACTGCAAACAATACGACCATTAAGGGCCAAATGATTTTGTACTTGATTGATTTGATAGCCATCTTGTTCTCCCTTTTTTTGTAATTTCAATAATTCTAAATATTCCACTTCGTCATTTACCAACATATTCCTGCTAAAAGACCTATCATTCGACGGAATCTTGCGATTTTGTAGGTCGATAGCACTAAAAAAAGCTCCCCGGAAGTAGAAATGATCTACTCCCAGAAAGCCCTTTAACACCTTTTTTACAGATTCAGCATGCTACGTATTGTACCTTTTGTCTCCTCGATCGCCATTCTCAGAGGCTGCGTCTCTCCTTGATACGGGTGTACACTCCCAAAGGTATGGTTGCCCCCTGGAATCTTCATCCATTGAATCGCTGCGTTGTTCGCGACTAGCTTTTCAGAACCTTTGAGCAACCGTTCTCCGTCTTCCGTGCCTTGAATAAGTGCAATGGGGAAGGTCGCTTCACGAATTCTTTCAACAATATCAAATCTCTCTTCGTTGCGTTCCATATCTTCTAGGATTTCAAGATCGAGCGGCATCATCTGCTTTGTTCGTCCATTCAAGGTATAGGAGCGGCCCGTGGCCCTCATCTCCGCTTTATTCTCAGGTGTGAGCAAATCGACATGAGCAATCCCATTCCAGCTGATGACGCCTGCAATTTCCTCAGGATGATCCAACGCATAGATCAAACTTACACCAGCGCCTCTGCTATGACCCAGTAAGAGGATTGGCTTATCCGTACCTACGTGTTTATGAATATCCGCAATAATAACTTGTACGTCCTCTAGATCTTTAGAATAGGTATCACCTGCAAATTTCTCTAGTTCTGTAAAATCCATCAAATCTTCACCCACTCCATTATGGGAAAAATTCAAGGCAACGACATCAACATCATCTGCTAATTCGCTTGCGACATGGGGGAACATCCCCCAGTTTTTGAAGCCTTTATAACCATGTAATAGTAATAAGGTGCCCTTACTCGGTTCTTGCTTTGCTTTATAAATATCGCCTCGTACGATACGCTGCTCTGACATATGTAGTTCAAAAGGTATTCCTTTATAGTCCTCCATCTGTTTCTCCTGCCTTTCGTTACCAAATCAATAATCAATCGTATACTTTTGTCATTTTATCACAATCTAACTCAGACAAGACAACTTTAGCCAACCGAGCCTGTAAATTTCTTGTAAAACAACCAACTCGCATCTTTGACAAAAATGCCCTACGATAAGGAGGAAGCTTCCCTGTTATCAAGCCGAAAACGCAGTAAACTGCGACTACTATTTCTCACCTTCCTTCTAACTCAACTTTTGAGTCAAGGAATTAACAGCCGCTCACAAGCACAACATATGGAACCGTTACACAAAGAGACGGCCGCCGAGGCGGGAACCATTCAACTTCAAGTCAAAGCATCACCCGGTGCTCTTTATCAAACAGAACTTTCCTTCGTCAATAAAACATTACAACGCGCATTGGAAGAAGGTACGGCAGGCGATGCATCTTTAGAACCGATTCCCCCAGACACCACACTCATGTATTACAAAAAGGGGCAACCACTTTATCTTGGGGTCACCCCAAGCGGAGACGTCGTTGATTGGACTTTGAAGCAACAGATCAATCTCCCCAAATCAGCTCAGGAAACGCTGCAAGCGCAAGTGCAATCCCTTCGCACTAAGCATTATGGCGAGATGCTGCCTTGGGAAGAAGCAAGTCTTGTTCTCCCAAAATACAGTTCATTTACCGTCATTGATGTGATGAGCGGACTTAGCTTTGAAGGGCAGCGTCGCGCAGGCTCCCACCATGCGGATGTACAGCCGCTAACGAAAACCGACTCCGCGACGCTCAAAAGCATTTATGGCGGCCAATGGAGCTGGGACCGCCGCGCGGTCCTAGTGAAGCTGAATGGCCGCACGCTCGCCGCCTCCATGCATGGCATGCCGCATGGCGGTGATGGTATACCGGGAAATGACTTCAATGGTCATTTCTGTATTCACTTCCTAGGGAGCGTGACCCATGGCTCCCGCTCCGCTGACCCGGCGCACCAGGTCATGGTGCACCGAGCTGCAGGCTTGCTGCTGGACTACGTCAGCAAGCTCTCCCCCTGGGCGCTGATCGACGTTTGGATCAGCGCTGCACACCAAGGTGACCTGCAGCTGTTGCAGGTCACCACAGGGCAAGAACAGGCGATGCATGTGCGAAGCATGCGCCGCCTGTCCAAGTTCAAGGAGCTGGATACATCCCAGCTCCTGCAGTTCGACACAGCTGTCGACGTGACGATGACAGGGGCTAGAGCTTCCGCGGTTTCGAGTCGCCGCGTGCTCTTCCATCTTGAACGCGCCTCGGTACAAGATCGGTGGTACATACGCAGCGCGGTGATCCAATGAGTAAAGCCCGGCCACTTTGGAAGTCCCAAAGCAGTCGGGCTTTACTTATTTATTTTTTCACCGTTTCTATTGCACGGATTGACCCGAAACCTTACGTAATTCATTGGCGAGTCGATGAAACTCATTCTGTGCAGGTACGGATGAAGTTGCTCCATAACCTGCTGATAGGAAGGGAATGATCGCATTGGCATCATTCACAGTAAGTGGATAGCTAGGTGGTTCTGGCGTAATCCGTTTATTCCACCAGCCTTCATTCCCATACGATTCATCATAATCAACAGCTATACCATTCGCCATGACATCATTGAGGTATTGATAAATCTGAATAAACGTCGATTTCTTACCTCCGCTCCAAGCATAGGTTTGCCAGAACCGAGAGCAAGCCCCTGCGGCATATACTGCCTCCATGACGGCGTATGAACCATACACACCCGTCGTGTAAGCAGGCGTAGCTTCACTCGCCGCTTTAATATATGCGATAACCGTTGGCATTTGAGCAGACGATACGTCAAAATCAACAGCAAAATAGATACAGCTGCCCTCCGGTTGACCCACTTGCGCGGCAACCTGCAAAGCTGTTGCACCGTCCGCCAAACCAGCACTTCTTCCACCAAGAGCACGACTCGCCGTTGTTTCATAAACAGAAACCAACTCTAAACCAGCTGCACTAATTGCGTCAGACTCTGATTTCGTTAATGCCTTTGCACCGCTTGGTACCAAATATCTGGCGACAAATGTATATCCCTGTCCGACGAAAGCAGCCGCTTTTTGTGCCGTAAGCGGTGTTGAACAATCAAACCCTTTCGCCACTTGCCATCACCTACTTTCCAATTGGTATTTACAGCATATGCCAAAA
Source organism: Paenibacillus sp. LjRoot56 (assembly GCF_964253335.1). Lineage (NCBI taxonomy): Bacteria > Bacillati > Bacillota > Bacilli > Caryophanales > Paenibacillaceae > Paenibacillus > Paenibacillus sp. LjRoot56. The sequence continues at coordinate 1,115,663 of NZ_CAXURV020000002.1, read as the reverse complement.
GAACGAGACCCGACACCACCAGGCATCTAAAGTCCCGTTCTCGGGCATGAAAAAAGGCTTTTCTCTCTAGAGAAAAGCCCATTGCTTTAATCCATTAAACTTCTTTCGTACCAAAGCGGATTGCATTTCGCTCTTTGGCTCGCTGCGCTTCTACTTCTCGATTCCGAGGCTCCGCATGCGTAACCAAAGAGTCCATTAGCTTCTGTGCTGCCAACGCTACCTCTTGTACAGCCAACTGGAAAGCTGCTTCATTCACTTTAGAAGGCTCTGTAAAACCTGAGATCTTGCGCACAAATTGCAGGGACGCTGCCCGAACTTCATCTTCTGTCACGACCGGTTCATAGTTGAAAAGTGGTTTAATATTTCGGCACATATCGTACTCCTCCAGGCTAGGCATCCCATTTACCATTTACATACTCTGTTCTCAATATAATAGATGCCCATTGTTTTTTCAAGATCGCGTACACCTAGGCGCTGACCTTCAATAGGTCTATACCATAAATCTATATCCAGATCCCCAAACGGTTCCTATGTACTGAGGTTTAGAAGGGGTTTCCTCGATTTTCTCTCTAATCCTGGCAATATGAACCGTTACTGTAGAGGCGTCACTCATCGCATCCATTCCCCAGATCCGCTCAAATAATTCTTCCTTGCCAAATACCCGATTAGGATATTGGACAAGAAACAGAAGCAGGTCAAATTCCTTTTGAGCCAGGACAACTTCATTTCCGTTCACAAACACGCGTCTGGCATCCTTCTGAAGCTCAAGACCCCTAATCTGGATCGAGCTCCCCTCATTCCCTTTACCAAATCGCTCTTTCATCCGCTCGAACTTTTTCAGATGGGCACCTACCCGAGCCACGAGCTCCCCTGAGCTGAACGGCTTTGTAATATAATCGTCCGCACCGAGGCCTAAACCATTCACTTTATAAATTTCCTCTGCTCTCGCCGATACCAAAAGTACAGGAATATCATCATTCTCACGTATCGTTCTCAACACTTCAAACCCATCTATATCGGGCAGCATGATATCTAAGATAACAAGCTCAAACGCTTCCTCTTTGAGCGCTCTCAGACCATCCGTGCCGTTATTTACCATCTTAACTGAATAACCGCTTAACTCCAGATAATCTCTTTGCAAATTGGCAATGCTCTGGTCATCTTCAACAATCAAAATTCTTTTCATCATAACCTCCAAACATGTTAGAACTTTTTAAGAGATATCATGATCCCGGTTCCCTCACCTAAAGAGCTCTTGGCCCATATTTTCCCATCGTGCCCTTCAATAATTTGCTTAGCTATAGCTAGACCCAGTCCACTTCCATTCTTTCTTGAAGGATCTACTTGATAAAATCGTTCAAATATAAAAGGAAGCTTGTCCTCGGGTATGCCATTTCCATTGTCTTTAATTTCAATAATCGCAGATGTTCTAGTTTCCCTGAGTATAATGTCAATCTTGCCATTAGCTTTTCCGGCATACGTCATGGCATTATCAATGATGTTTTGCACGACCCTCTTTAATCTTTCGCCATCTATTAATACTTTGACAGGCTCTTTTAACTCATTGATTAATGCGATGGCTACATGCGCCTTTTCACATTCATATTTATGATCTGCCACACAATCCTCAAAATAACTAGCCAAATCGCTCTTCTCAAAATGGTAAGGAAGCTGATTTAAATCGAGTTTTGAATATAAAAGTAGATCATCAATCATCGCATTGACCAAAATAGCTTTGGAGCGCGCTGTTTCCAGATACTCCTCCATCTTCTCAGGCGTCTTCGCAACTCCATCAATAATGCCTTCGATATAGCCTTTAATGGAAGTCACAGGGGTCTTTAAGTCATGAGAAATACTTGAAACTAGAAACTTTCGATTATCATCATATTTTTGCTGTAAATAAACAGATTCCTTCAATTTGATCCTCATTAACTCCAAGGTTATCCCTAATTCCCGAATTTCGCCCTCGCCATCCTCGGAAATCTCTCCAGTAAGATCGCCTTCCCTAATTTTGACCGCGGCATCCTTTAATCTGGCGATTGGAATTATAATACGACGTGAGAACTTATAGGAAATCCATATATTCATCAGCAAAAAAACAACTGTGAAAAAACTAATCGTAAAGATGCCAAGCATCCAATATACCTTTGTATTCACCTTGATTGGGGCAAGCAGCAGTAGAATACCCGAATCGCCTGACAAGAGTTTGAAATCTGCTCTGTTAAACATATAAGTTTTGCCATCAAGCTCGATCTCACTTCGATCAGAGTCACTGGAGAGCATTATGCTTTTCTCGATATCTATCTTATTAAAATGTTGCGTTGCGAACATTACCTCTCTGCCCACGATAAGGATCGCACTGGCATTCAAAACGTTCACGCGATCAGCGAGCTCTTGTTGATACTTCGTATCCAGGAGTCCCTCGAACCCCAGGATCAGCGCTTCTCTTTTAATCTCACTGATGGCTGCACGAACTTCAAACGCTCGTTGAAACTGCTCTATACCGGCTTCGCGGCCCAAAACTTTCGTATACGTAGCAATAAAAATAATGACAGCCAAGATCGTTAAACCAATGGAAAGCAGCACAGCCAGCGTATTCATCGTGAAAAAACGTTTCGTTAAGTGCATGTAGATTCCTTTCTATATATCCTTTCTGTCAAACAAGTAATACCCCATCGTAAATAACATGATACCACAACCGAAAATAATTAGAATCTGGCGGCTTATTTTGAAGACATTGATGGATTCAGATATCCAAAGGGTATACCAGTCAAACATCGACGTGATAAAAAAACTGGAATAGGATGAAAAGACAATGCCCAGAAAATTAAATCCAATAAATACAAGAATGGACAGGAAAAATACGGCTAGTCCTCCCTGAATGAGATTGGCTAGCAGCACAACGATAAGCGCAAACACAAATACAGGAAAAAAAGTTAAGCCATATGACACCAGCACCTTTACGATACCAATGAAACTGGCGGACGAAGGATTAAATATAAACCCGGCTAACAGCGATAGAACCATAATAAATAAAAGATTACCAGCAATAAATAGTGCTAAATTCAAAACCTTAGCTGTAAACACGCCGAATCTAGATACTGGTCTTAAAAGAGTGATTTTCATTGTATTCGATGAGGACTCACCATTAAACATATCAATGGCTACAAATACTGCAAATAAAGGTAACAGCGTATACGTTACAAACGACAGTACGGCTATGGGAAATTCAACGCTCCCTACAACTCTTAATCCAAGACCATGTTTAATCGTCGTTACAGCAATTTGACCGATCATGACGGCAAGAATGGATAATATCGCGGCTGCCATGATTTTTTTCTTTTTAAGCAGCTTCACGGATTCATTCATAAATGCAGCTTTAAACCCTACCATTCCTGTCCACCTCACTAACAAAATAATTCTCAAGCGACGAATAAAATGACAGAATATGTTGGGTATATTCTACATTAACCAGCTTGCCTCCGTAAATAATCCCGATTCTCGAACACGTTAATTCCACATCGTGAATCAAGTGGCTCGATATAAAGAAGGTCGTGCCTTCCTGGGAAAGCTGTTTGATCAACTTCCTCATCTCCAGCATCCCTTCCACATCCAGTCCATTTAAAGGTTCGTCCAAAATTAACAGTTTCGGCTTCGATAGAATCGCCGCCGCTATCCCCAGTCTTTGTTTCATCCCGAGCGAAAATTTTTGTGATTTCTCATTTTTATATTTCAGCATCCCTGTAATTTCAAGACATTCATCAATTCTACGCTGATCGATTTCAGGATAAAATCTTGCAAACAGTCTCAAATTCTCATTTGCCGTCAAATAAGGATACGATTCCGCTGTTTCAATAATACAGCCTACATATTTCATTGCGTTGACATAGTCTTCTGCCACGCTCGCTCCGAAAATCTTCACATCGCCTCGATCTGGCTTCATGAGTCCTGTAATCATCTTCATAGCTGTCGTTTTGCCCGCACCATTAGGTCCAAGGAAACCGAATATATCACCTTGATCTACCTCTAAATTCAAATCGCTGATTCCTCGGCCATTCGTAAATGACTTGGTTAAGCCCGTTATTTCAATCGCCTTGACAGTCAATTCATCATCTCCCTAAAAAATCTCAGGAAGCCGCTATCCGCAGCCTCCTGAGAATCATTTCTATTCAAATACGCGATTAAATTCTCCATCATAGAAAGGCTTCATGTTACTTTGTTTGTAACCATTTTTATCCATTTCTAGATTCATTTCAAAATAAATCTTACCTGCCATGCTTGGATGAATCATCCCTTGCTTCTGTTCACCCTTCGAGTCTGTGTAAGTAAATGCTGGAGACGTCGACAAATTGTATTCGAAATTAAATACATCCTTGTTTGGATACTCTTTCTCAAATCCAGGATTTACGGTTTCGGAATACGTACCTGTTACTTTGTCGCCATCTACACTTGTGATTTTAACTGTTCGCTCACCGATCTTCACGAATTTACCGTCTTTGTCCAAAATAATATCATTTTGATAGGTTCCCACATATTTAGAGCTGAATCCACCAGAACGACTAACCTTCTCAACCTTGGCTGTAGTTAGATCAGGCATAGTAATCTTTGTACTGCCAATCTCAGACAGCTTTAACATCACATTGAGGTTTAAGTCATGCTGAACCCCATTTTTATCTTTTCCTGACAGCGTGATCTCACCCGTCAGATTTTCTAGATAACCATCTTTACTCTCATTTGCCGTACCTACAACCTTTTTCACGAAAATATCGCTCTCTATAGCTGGTAAATCTCTCTCACTATCCAGCATTTGTTTGATACCGAAGGAGGAAACTGCATTCACGATGGCCGGCACTTGTGCCTCTGACAAACTGCCCGAGAACACTTTACCTCCATTTGCGCTTTCTTCAACTTGTACATAATCTTTCAAAGAGCCAACAACAGCGTCAACGATTTTCTCAACCTCCGTTGCTCCCTTTTCTTTAAAAGGGTTATCGAAATCGGCTGGACCTTTACGGTTTTGGTTCACTTCCGCCGAATGATCAAATACATAATATGTATTGTCCAATTCGTTTTTGTCAATCGTTTGCTTCTTGTCAGCATACGTATATCTGGAGGTCGTTTCACCTTTGGCGTTTTTCGTTACCTCGTTATTCTCTTTCACTTGATTTACCGTATCCATTTTCATGAAATTAGACGATTGAATCAAAATTTTATCATTATCTTTCAGTGTATACATCGTCTCAACCGTATAGTTGTTAAGACCCTTTTCCATCACAGACGCCGTATTTTTCACTGAATCCTTCAACCGGTCATATCCGGATCCAAGCAGCGCATCAGCGAATGCCGTAGATACAAACAGACAAGCTCCAACCGTAAAAGAAAGTACTGTTATTGATTTTTTGCTAAGTTTCATTTCTCTTCTCCTTTTTTAAAACAATTTGCGGGAAACGTTTCCTTACTAGTTATTTTAGTATACGCTTATTGAATCCATCTAAATGGATTATTAACAAAGTATTAACTCTTATCGTAACTGCGTAGAAATTAAATTTTAAATGCTAGGAGTATGATGAATGATGAGTGAATTTGTAAAATTGTCTAAATCCACTGTCTTAGGAGCTGCCAATGGCGTCATGTTCATGACTTTCTTTGGTGCGCTCTGGTCATCCATTGGCATTGTAGGTTCAAATCGACTTGGAGCTCCATGGCCACTTGTTCTTTCAGTACTAATAACATTGATTTTACTGAGCGGAGCCATTTCACTCTTTGTTAAATCTCGCAGTAGGAATCAATCTGTTACTCCGAAAGAAAAGGAAGAAACGAAGCGATTAAACCAAAAATTCGGTTTGATTTTTGGCTTGGAAGGTGTTGCGATCTTTCTTGCAAGTGTCATTTGCAATGCACTCGATCATTTTGAAGTCTTTTTCCCTGTCATGGCGATGATTGTTGGTATTCATTTCTTTCCTTTAGCTACATTATTTCGAGAAAAATTTTATTATGGTACGGGTATTGTAATGTGTATGCTAGGCATCATTTCACTATTTCTACCTATCAACGCCACGTTCGGCGATGTATCTCTCATTCCGATGTCTACGTTTATCGGATTTGGGTCAGCTGTGACGCTCTGGGTGACTGGTTTGAGAATCTGGGTGACCATACTGAAACAGCTGAAACAATCCTAATCAAAGCATTGTGCACAAACGTGCACAAACAAAGAACAAGCCGCTCATTCCCATCAGCATTGATGAGAACGAGCGGCTTGTTCTGTCTCTAAAATAAATAAAAACCCTTATATACCAAGGGTTTCCGTACAATGGGCCCAGAGGGACTCGAACCCCCGACCAATCGGTTATGAGCCGACCGCTCTAACCAACTGAGCTATAGGCCCTAATGAAATTTGGTTGCGGGGGCAGGATTTGAACCTGCGGCCTTCGGGTTATGAGCCCGACGAGCTACCGAGCTGCTCCACCCCGCGTCATGTATGCCGCTCAACAGCGACAAAAATAAATATACACCAACGGAGATGGCTTAGTCAAGCGTTAATTTTATGCATAATTAATTCGTTTATGTATTGTATCTGACGCCAAAGCGTCCTTTCTTCGACTTATAAACCTCAACTTCCTGCGGGCACTCATACCCATAGATCCACCAATCTTCTTCCATACGTTTCGCTAAAACACCTGCTTGAAACTTCGAATCGTATAATTTCGCCCAATATATCCAGTTCATGCGTATCCCTCCATTGTAGTCAGATCGTTACATTTAGCTTATCCATATAAAGGATCTCTTATTAGCAGTATTGTCCAAAGACGATCTGAAATATGGGAAAAGTCGTTCTATTTGACCATATGACAAATAAAATGTGACGGTTTACAAGCATAGCAGGATTTTCCCTGTTTTTGGGGAAGTTAAGTGATGTAGACAATTTGGCAGTGAGAAAAAAGGAGAAAAAATCCATGATCGAGTCAATCAAAAGTTACTTACAAACGCATAGGGAAAAACACATAGAGGAACTCATGGCTTTTTTGCGGATCCCAAGTATAAGTGCAGTTGCCCAGCATCAACCGGATATGCAGAAATGCGCGGAGTGGACGGCTCAATCTTTACAAAAGGCTGGACTTGAAAACATTGAAATTATGCCTACGAAAGGTTACCCTGTCGTTTATGCCGATTGGTTACATGCCGCCGGCAAACCGACGGTCTTGATTTATGGTCATTATGATGTGCAACCCGCTGAGCCATTAGAGTTGTGGGAAACGCCCCCTTTTGAACCCGTAATCCGTGATAATAAGCTGTTCGGTCGCGGAAGTACCGATGACAAAGGGCAACTGTTGCTTTATGTGAAGGTTGTTGAAGCTTTTCTACAAACGCAGGGTTCACTTCCAGTTAACGTGAAATTCTGCATCGAGGGTGAAGAGGAAATTGCTAGTAAGAATCTCCCTGCCTTTGTTGAAGAACATGCTGCTAAATTGCAAGCTGATTCCATCGTACTTTCCGACACGCAAATGCACGGTCCTGGTAAACCGGCACTCATGTATGGACTTCGCGGCTTAGCGGGATTCGAAATCACAATCGATGGCGCGAATAGTGATCTGCATTCTGGTCTATTCGGCGGTGCTGTACAGAACCCAATTCACGCTATGACTAAGCTGTTAAGCTCTTTTCATGACGAGAATGGCCGAGTAGCTGTACAAGGGTTCTACGACCGTGTTATCGAACTTTCGGACAAAGAGCGTGAAGCCTTCAAGAAAGTGGAGCCGGATGAAAACAAAGTTCGCACGAATTTGAATGTCACAGAGCTTTATGGGGAGAAAGGATTCTCCTTTTACGAACAAACGACATCCCGCCCTACACTTGAAATCACGTCAGTTAGCGGCGGCTTTCAAGGTGAGGGAATTAAACCAATCATTCCGAATCGGGCTACTGCCAAAATTGCATGTCGCCTCGTCGCTGCGCAGGTTCCTGAGGAAATCATGGATCTGGTCGAAGCCCATATACATGCACAGTCTCTTCCAGGCGTGTCAGTTACGTTAGATCGCCAATTGCGAGGGAATCCCTTCATTACACCTATTGATGAACCCGTTATGGTAGCGGCAGCAGAAGCATATGAAGAAACATTCAGTGAATGGCCGGTCTATACGCGCAGCGGAGGATCAATTCCGATTGTCGAAGTGTTAGGTCGCGTCTTAGACGCACCTGTGGTACTTATGGGCTTTGGTCTGCCAGGGGAGAATCTTCATGCTCCGAATGAACATTTCCATTTGATGAATTGGGACAATGGGACTGAGACGATTAGCCGTTACTGGTTGAAGCTAGCTGCATTGGCCGTAACTACAACAGAATCTAACTAAGGTAGAGTAAAAGGAGTAACTTCTATGGGGAATCAATTACACATGCGTGATGCACAATTGGAAGATTTAGCAGAAATCGTACGTATCTACAATTCCACGATTGCTGGACGCATGGTTACTGCCGACACAGACCCCGTCACAACATCTTCACGGGAACGCTGGTTTCACGAACACTCTGCGGATTTCCGTCCACTTTGGGTGCTTGAAAATGAGAACGGCATTTGTGGTTGGCTGAGTTTTCAGTCCTTCTACGGACGTCCCGCCTATAACGCAACAGCGGAAGTCAGTATTTACGTAGATGAAACGTATCGTGGCCAAGGGATCGGTCGATATTTGATGGAACAAGCACTTGAAGCTAGTCCAAAGCTAGGGATCAAGTCTTTGTTAGGTTTTATATTTGGACACAATGAGCCGAGTCTACAGCTTTTCCGCAAATTCGGATTCACGAATTGGGCGCATTTGCCTGGCGTCGCTGAGTTAGATGGCGTTGAGCGCGATCTGATCATTTTGGGCAAACGTGTTGGTTAGTCGACACTCGTAAAATAAAAAGCGCTACTCCTCCCCTACCCGCGAAATCATATTCGCGATGTTAGTGAGATGTGGCGCTTTTTTGTTGATCGTTTGGGTAAACCTGAACCAATTGTGGTTCTTCTTCCATATAGATGGAAAAACTACAGATAATTCAGTCAATTTCACTTCATTTTACTCTACGTCACACCATTCTCTACTCGCCCTTCGCCACAATCGCTTCTACCTCTATTTCAATCAGCAATCGGGGGTCAATCAGCGCTTTCACTTCGACCATCGTCGCAACGGGCTGCACATCACGGAAATACTCGCCATGCGCTTTACCGAACTCTTCCCATAACGTTATATCAGTCACGAACATCCGCGTTCGCACCACATCAGAAAGCTGTGCGCCGAGCTCTTGGAGCGCCTGCTCAATCGTTTGAAGGATGAACCGGGCTTGCTCGTACGCATTACCTACACCAACAACCTCGCCGTCTTTCATGGCTGTCGTCCCGGCTACCTCGATTCGATCACCTACACGAATGGCTCTGCAATAGCCGACCACTGGCTCCCATGGTGAGCCTGTATACACTCTCGTTCGATTCATTACGCAATCGCTCCTTACATTTTACAAATAAACCGCTAGTCTCGCTTGTAATCCCTCTGTCACCGGCAATAGTGGCAATCGTAACGCGCCTGAACCAATGACACCTTGTTGGTGAAGCAGCCATTTAATAGGAGCTGGATTCGGCTCTTGAAATAGCAGACGAATAAGCGGAAGGAGCTCTTCGAACTCTCTTCGACTCTCCTCATGTGCCCCGTTAACGAAGCTGCGGATAAAAGAAACAAACCTCTCCGTCTCCACATTCGCAGAAGCACTCATAACCCCTTTGGCGCCAGACTGCAGTGCCGCATACAGCAAAGTGTCCTCGCCACACAGTACAGGTTTAGAGCCTACTCTAGTCAATTCCGTGACCAGGGCAATATTCGGTGTACTGTCCTTCATCCCGATGACCCCATCGATATCTAGAATGGTCCGAACCGTATCCAGCTCAAGCGTTACACCTGTACGATGCGGCACATCATACAAGATCACCGGTACACCAACCCCCGCCACCTGACGAAAATGTTCAATAATCCCCTGCTGACTCGGCCTGTTGTAATACGGAACTACAACTAATGCAGCTTCTGCACCAAGTTTGCCTGCTTCTGCTGTTTTGCGAACGGTTGAACGCGTATCGTTCGTACCTGTTCCAACGATTAAATGCACATCAACGTGAGCAGCGTCGCGAGCGGCTTGAGCTGTAGCAAACAACACGCCAAGCTCGTCTTTCGTGATCGTTGGTGATTCTCCCGTTGTCCCATTGACAACCAATCCATCTATTTCATCTTGAAATAAGTTATAAGCCTGATTATAAAAAGATGCAGCATCCACTTCAAACTCTTCATCAAAAGGTGTGACAATGGGTACATATAACCCCTGTAGGTCTTGTTCTTTTAGCAAAATAACCATCTCCCTGCTTCGTTTGTTTGTACATTTACTTTAGCATGGAACTCTTCATCACAGTTAGCTATAATAAATGATAGAACTCATCAAAAATATTGATAATGAAGCGAGGCTATTCATGGATCTGACGTATTTCCGCACCTTGCGGGAGGTTGCCCGTAGGAAAAGCTTCACGCGTGCTGCTGAAGAATTAGGGTATGCCCAATCGAGCATTACCATGCAAATTCAAAAGTTAGAACGTGAATATGGTGTCCCCTTATTCGAAAGGTATGGCCGACAGTTACGCCTAACTCCACCTGGAGAAAGCTTACTAGTAATAGCGCAACAATTGTTGGAACTTTATGACCAATCTAAGGAAATGATAGCCCATCAAGTTAGTGGAACGTTGACCATCGGGACCATTAACTCATTAGCAGCCTATTATCTGCCCCCATTTTTGCATAAGCTTAAACAGCTGTATCCAGGTTTAAATATTCAACTATTTCCTGATAGTGAAGCTTCTATCCTCACCAAGGTCAAAGAAGGAGATTATGATATTGGCCTTCTGTTAGATCAATATCCGGCAGATCCCACGCTCGCTTGTACAAGTGTCCGAGAAGAACAACTCGTCTTCGTTGCACCTTTAGATCACTCTTTGACGCAACAATCTGATATTCAGCTTACGGACCTGGGGAACACGGAATTCATCGTCACCGAGGAAGGCTGCATTTATCGAGGGAAGTTTGAAAGATTACTTAAAGATAATGCCGTCGCCTTACAAATCGGTTTCGAGTTAGGCAACGTTGAAGCCATCAAACAATGTGTGATGAGCGGATTAGGCATCGCCTTGTTACCTCGTATCACCGTAGCGAATGAGCTGGCCATCGGCAAGCTTGCACAGCTTCCTTTTACGCATAACCAACTTTCCATGGACTTACAGCTAGTGCTTCATCCCAAAAAATGGATGTCCCAACCCTTGCAAGCGTTCATTCAATTGTTGACTAAACAACCCGTTGAATGAAAAAAAGAAGCTCACCTTTGCGAAAAGGTAGAGCTTCTTCTAATTGTAAGTCAATTCAAGATTTGCGCACAAGTGAGGCGCCGAACGTACGGTAACCTGCTTGGTATTCGCAAAATCTTGATAGTCTGTTGCAAGACCACTCTAGTATAGAGGAAGCAACACAGTTCGTCAATTTCCGTCACTGAAACAAGCAGTTATACGCCGTAAGCGGATGGATTAACTCTCCAAGAACGTAGGAGCTCCATATCATCTGGCTGGATCTTCCCTTTTTCCAAAGCTACCTCAAGCAAGGTTGAGTAGTTAGAAAGTGTGTGAAGAGGCATTTCTGCCGCCGCGAATGCATCCGTTGCTTTATCCAGCTGATAAGAGAAAATCGCAAGAACGCCAAGTGCTTCAGCGCCTGCATCTTTTACCGCAACCGCTGCTTTCAGCGAGCTGCCTCCTGTGGAAATCAGGTCTTCGATAACGATGACTTTTTGTCCTGGTTTCACGGAACCTTCAATCAAGTTCTCTTTACCATGACCTTTCGCTTTATCGCGAATGTAGATCATCGGAAGACCTAGCTTCTGAGCTACCCAAGCCGCATGTGGGATTCCAGCTGTTGCTGTTCCTGCCACAACCTCAGCTTCAGGGAATTTTTCCTTGATCAAAGCAACGAAGCCATCGGCAATCGCATCACGGATCGCAGGGTGAGACATGGTCAAACGATTATCACAATAAATCGGGGATTTCAGTCCCGATGTCCATGTAAAAGGTTGTTGTGGACGAAGAGCCACGGCTTCAATATCTAATAACGACGCTGCAATATGCTGTGCGATTGTTTCGAGATTACTCATACGCTCACCGTTCCTTTCAAAGTTAAAATAAAGTGCCTAGACGATTGAATCGATAATCGATTCAATCGCTGCTCTTGGGTCCGCTGCGCCTGTGATCGGACGCCCGATCACGACATAGTCCGTCCCCTGCGCGAACGCCTCAGCCGGCGTCATAATGCGCGACTGGTCTCCGATGTCGGCCCCCGCCGGGCGGATGCCTGGTGTCACGGTGACGAAGCCGACACCGCACGCCGCCTTAATCGCCGTCACCTCAAGCGGTGACGCGACGACCCCGTTAAGCCCCGCGGCATGCGCCAAGCGGGCATACCGAATGACGGCCTGCTCGGTTGTACCGGCAAGGCCGATCTCGTCATTCAGCACCTGCTGCGAGGTGCTAGTCAATTGCGTCACGCCGATCACGATCGGACGTGCTGCCCCTAAAGCTAGCCCCTTGTCGACACCCTCCAAGGCGGCTTCCATCATGTACTTGCCTCCGGCTGCATGTACATTGAACACATCAACCCCAAGGCGCGTCACGCTCTCCGCGCCGCCCTTGACCGTGTTCGGAATGTCATGCATCTTCACGTCGAGGAACACCTTATAGCCGCGATCCTTCAGACTCGCGACAAAGGTAGGACCTGCAGCATAAAACAGCTGCATTCCTACCTTTACATAACACGGTATGCCTTCGAGCTGCTTAAGCAGCCCTTCAGCACTTTCCGCATTCGCGTAGTCCAAGGCGACCATGATGCGTCCGGTAACATCGTTGCGAGTTAACGTACTCATGTTTGGCACCATCCTTTAGACATGTATTGGCATTGCACGTGAGGAGAAGTTGATAGCTTCAAGCATATTCACTAGCGCTCTTACAGTATCAAGCGATGTCATACATACTACACCGTTCTCTACTGCTTCACGACGAATGCGGAAGCCGTCACGCTCAGGCGTTTTGCCCTTAGTCAATGTGTTCACGACGAACTGAGCATCACCGCTGCGGATGAGGTCAAGAATGTTTGGTGAACCTTCACTAAGCTTGTTGACGGTTGTAACCGGAAGTCCTGCTTGAGCAATCGCTTCGGCAGTTCCACCTGTTGCAATAATTTTGTAACCTAGGCGATAGAAGCCTTTCAAGATTTCAATCGCTTCTTCTTTATCTTTATCAGCTACGGTTACCACGACGGAACCTGCAGCAGGGATCTTCATACCAGCACCGATGAGTCCTTTGTACAGGGCTTTTGCAAAATTCACATCACGACCCATAACCTCACCTGTGGACTTCATTTCAGGTCCGAGTGTTGTATCTACACGGCGAAGCTTCGCGAAGGAGAATACTGGTACTTTGACAGATACGTATTTATCTTCTGGCCATAGACCACTTTGATAACCCATATCTGCTAGTGATTGACCCATGATTACGCGTGTTGCCACGTTCGCCATCGGAATGTTCGTCACTTTGCTTAAGAAAGGCACAGTTCTGGAAGAACGCGGGTTAACCTCGATCACATACACTTGATCGTTATGAATAACGAACTGGATGTTCACTAGACCAACAACGTTAAGCTCTAAACCGATTTTCGTCGTAATCTCGATGATTTGCTGCTTGATCTCATCGGAGATGGATTGTGGCGGATAGACCGCAATGGAGTCACCAGAATGAACCCCTGCGCGTTCCACGTGTTCCATGATCCCTGGGATCAGAACTGTTTCTCTATCGCAGATTGCGTCAACCTCTACCTCTTTACCAAGCATGTATCGATCGATTAGAACCGGATGCTCAGGGTTGATTTTCACCGCATATTCCATGTAGCTCAGAAGCTCTTCATCGGAGTAGACGATTTCCATTGCGCGTCCACCAAGTACGTAGGAAGGACGAACGATAACCGGATATCCGAATTTCGCAGCTGTACCAACCGCTTGATCGACTGATGTTACTGTGCCGCCTGGAGGTTGAGCTACTGAAATTTTGCTAAGCAAAGCTTCGAATTTCTTACGATCTTCTGCTGTATCGATACTTTCTAGGTCAGAACCTAGGATACGTACACCAGCTTTGTGTAATGGTGCAGCCAGGTTGATGGCAGTTTGTCCACCGAATTGAACGATAACACCGATTGGTTGCTCACGCTCAATTACGTTCATAACATCTTCGAAGAACAATGGTTCGAAGTACAAACGATCCGATGTGTTAAAATCTGTTGAAACTGTTTCTGGGTTGTTGTTGATAATAACCGCTTCGTAACCAGCCGCTTGAATTGCCCATACCGCATGAACGGTGGAGTAATCGAACTCAATCCCTTGACCGATACGAATTGGACCCGATCCTAGAACAACAACTTTTTCTTTGGTCGTTTCTGTTACTTCATCTTCTTGCTCATAGGTGGAGTAGTAGTATGGCGTTGAAGCTTCAAACTCAGCCGCACATGTATCTACCATTTTGTATACGGGCTTAATATTATTTTGCAAACGGAAAGTTCTTACGTCCGCTTCTTTCGTGAAAGTCGAGCAACCTGCCAATGTACGAATTTCCGCTACAGCACGGTCTGTAAAGCCTTTACGCTTAATTTCGAAAATAAGCTCAGCTGTCAAATCCTTCGCTGCAATTTCCTTTTCATACGCGATAAGTGCACTTAATTTGTTCAAGAACCACCAGTCAATTTTCGTCAAATTTTGCAGTGTTTCCACGGTATACCCTCTGCGGAACGCTTCTGCTAGTAAGAAGATACGCTCGTCGTCTGGTTTTACCAAACGCAGCTCTAATGTTTCTTTATCTAGTAAATCCGTTTCTTTCAAGAACAAGCGGTGAACACCGATTTCTAGGGAACGAATCGCCTTTTGAATGGACTCTTCGAACGTACGGCCAATCGCCATAACTTCGCCAGTCGCTTTCATTTGTGTTCCTAGCTTACGGTTAGCAGCTGTAAATTTATCGAACGGCCAACGTGGAATCTTGGATACGATGTAATCAAGTGCTGGCTCGAAGCAAGCATATGTTTGTCCTGTAACTGGGTTAACGAGTTCATCAAGTGTGTATCCAATCGCAATTTTCGCTGCCATTTTCGCAATTGGATAGCCAGTTGCTTTGGAAGCAAGCGCCGAAGAGCGACTTACACGCGGGTTAACTTCGATAACATAATATTGGAAGCTATGTGGATCTAGTGCATATTGAACGTTACATCCGCCTTCAATGTTCAGAGCACGAATGATTTTCAAGGAAGCAGAACGAAGCATTTGGTACTCACGGTCCGACAATGTTTGGCTTGGTGCTACTACGATACTGTCGCCTGTATGTACACCAACTGGATCAAAGTTCTCCATGTTACACACAACGATACAGTTGTCGTTCGCATCACGCATAACTTCATACTCGACTTCTTTCATACCCGCGATACTGCGCTCTACGAGACACTGACCAATTGGGCTGTAACGAATACCGGAAGCAACGATTTCCACTAGTTCTTCCATCGTGTTACAAATACCGCCGCCTGTTCCACCTAGTGTATAAGCAGGACGAATGATGATTGGAAAGCCGATTTCATTGGCAAAATCAACTGCTTGCGCGACTGTCGTTACGATAACGCTATCTGGTACTGGCTGTTCTAGTTCTCTCATCAAGTCTCTGAAAAGGTCACGATCTTCTGCTTTTTCAATCGCCGTAAGTTGTGTTCCTAGAAGCTTAACGTTCTCGCTCTCTAGAACGCCTGCACGAGCAAGTTCAACCGCCATGTTCAGACCCGTTTGTCCGCCAAGTGTTGGCAGCAAACCGTCTGGACGTTCTTGACGAATGATTTGTGTCACGAACTCAAGTGTAATTGGCTCGATGTATACTTTGTCAGCCATGTTCGTATCCGTCATGATCGTAGCTGGGTTGCTGTTGATCAGGATAACTTCCATGCCTTCTTCTTTCAATGCTTGGCAAGCTTGCGTACCAGCGTAGTCGAACTCCGCCGCTTGACCAATAACGATCGGTCCGGAACCGATAACGAGAATCTTTTTGAGTGTATTATTTTTTGGCATATTGCAGTTCCTCCTTCACAGATGTCGATGCCGTGGAAGCATTCCACTGAGCAAGCATTTGCGCTTGGCGCGGCTGCTGTGGGTTATCTAGTTTGTGCTGACGAATCAGCGAGATGAAATCATCGAACAGGTAGCTGGAGTCGAATGGTCCAGGTGCTGCCTCTGGGTGATATTGAACTGAGAATGCTGGGTATTGCTTGTGACGTAAGCCTTCGATCGTGCGATCGTTATTATTAATGTGCGTCACTTCAAGGTTCGTTCCTTGGACGGAATCTTCCTTAACCGTGTAGCCATGGTTTTGCGATGTAATGTAGCAACGTCCGGAGATCAAATCTTTAACCGGGTGGTTACCGCCGCGATGACCGAATTTCAATTTATCTGTATCGGCGCCGCACGCAAGTGCGAACAATTGGTGACCCAAGCAAATTCCGAATAATGGAATGTCGCCAAGCAAACCTTTAATCATTTCAACTGCGTGTGGAACATCCTTCGGATCCCCAGGGCCATTGGAAAGCAATACGCCATCTGGTGCTAAGCGGCGAATTTGTTCAGCTGTTGCGTTTTGAGGCACAACAACAACATCGCAATCGCGTTTGCTAAGATCGCGGATGATGCCGCTTTTTGCGCCGAAATCCACAAGAACTATACGTTCTTTGTGCCCAGGAGCACCGAATACACTTTTCGTGGACACACGGGAAACTTGATCCGTCATAAGCGGTGTGTTTTTAAGAGTTGCCATCAATTCTTCTACAGATTTATTCGACGTTGTGATGATACTTTTCATAACGCCATAATGACGAAGTTTGCGAGTCAACATACGTGTATCGATGCCGCTGATCCCTACGATGCCGTATTCTTTCAACAGGCTGCCTAGCGTGTATTGTGCTCTCCAGTTACTTGGAATTTCTTCATGCTCACGCACAACGAAACCATGGATAAAGGGACGTACGGACTCAAAATCATCACGAATCACACCGTAGTTCCCTACCAATGGATATGTCATTGTTACGATTTGTCCACAATATGAAGGGTCCGAAAGCACCTCTTGATAACCTGTCATTCCTGTATTGAATACAACCTCGCCGACGGATTCACCTTCACTACCGAACGATTTTCCTGTAAAAAGAGTGCCGTCTTCCAGCAACAATCTTGCCTGCATGTTCTTTCAACTCCTTCGCTATTGTCAGGCGGTTCTCACGAACCGCAGATGTCATGCTTACCATGTAATGATTCAAGGACTTGCATAAAGATTAATCTTTCTGTATAAATATACACGATTTTAACGCAATCGTATAGATGCTTCTCGTGATTTGGGCTTTAAAATTAAGGCTATTTTTTGAACTTAGGAGTACACAACTTTACCCGAAGCGATCGTGACAACCGGCCAACCTTGCAGTTCCCAACCGATGAACGGGGTGTTCTTGCTGCGTGATACGATTTCTTCTTTCAGAACGGCTTTCGTTGTATCCAGATCAACGATTGTAATGTCAGCCGCGCTGCCCACTTCTAAAGTTCCGTATGGAAGACCGAATACGTCAGCAGGCTTTTTGGTCATGCGATCCACTAGGAATCCAAGAGTCCATTTGCCTGTAAGTACAAATTTTGTATACAGCAAGGAGAAAGCTGTTTCGAATCCAAGGATTCCGAATGGTGCTAGCAACATGCCTTTGGCTTTCTCTTCTTCTGTATGCGGCGCATGGTCTGTCACGATAATGTCGATCGTGCCATCTTCCAACGCTTCGATAACAGCCTGTACATCACGAGGTGTGCGAAGCGGCGGGTTCATCTTCCAGTTCGCGTCCATCCCTGGGATGTCTTCTTCTGAAAGAAGCAGATGATGCGGGCAAACCTCAGCAGTTACCTTGATGCCGAACTGTTTGGCATGACGGATCAAACGAACCGACTGCTCTGTGCTGACGTGACATACATGGTAGTGTACCCCAGTTGCTTCCGCTAGCAATACGTCGCGGCCAACATGAATCGCTTCGGATTCATTCGGGATACCTTTCAAGCCATGCTTTGTCGCGAAAGTACCTTCGTTTACTGGCGCTCCTACAACCAATGTGTCATCTTCGCAGTGTGCGATGATTGGCATACCGAGTGATGCGGCAAGTGCCATGGCATCCTTCATCATTTGCGCGCTTTGAACCCCTACGCCATCGTCCGTGTACCCGATAACGCCAGCTTCTTTCAATGCTGCGAAGTCAGTCAGTTCACGGCCAAGCTCGTTCTTCGTGATCGTACCGTAAGGAATGACGCGTACAACGCCTTCTGTTGCTGCTTTATCTAATATGTAATTTACCGTATCTACGGTATCAATAACCGGTCTTGTATTTGGCATGCAAGCAATCGTAGTAAAACCGCCTCTTGCCGCAGAACGTGTTCCAGTTGCAATGTTCTCTTTATGTTCGAAGCCAGGTTCTCTCAAATGCACGTGCATATCAATGAAACCAGGTGATACAAGCTTGCCAGCAGCGTCAATGACTTCATGACCCGCTGTTTGCGGAATTTCGCCATTAGAAGCATCAACAACCTGTGCAATTTTATCATTTTCGACTAAAACATGTTTCTTAGTTTGTACATTATTCGCATCAACGGTTAGTCCGTTTAGAATCCAAATTCCCATCTTGTGAAATCCTCCTCAAAGTTATGATAAAGCTCGTTCAATGACAGCCATACGAATCGGCACACCATGAGCAATTTGTGTAAAGATCTTGGACTTCTCATGTTCCACGAGTTCATCATCTAGTTCCACATTGCGATTAACTGGAGCAGGATGCATGATGATCGCATGAGGAGCCATGCGGCTTGCACGTTCTACTGTTAAGCCATATTGTGCGCGATATTCCTCAGCTGAGTTCAGCAACCCTGTGTCATGACGTTCTAATTGCACTCGAAGCATCATAACGACATCAGCTTTCAAAGCCTCTTCGAAGGACACATACGGTGCGAACTGTGCCAACTCTGGAGCCTGCATACTTGCTGGAGCACAGAATTGAACTTTCGCTCCCAACGCGATTAAGCCCCAGAGGTTCGAGCGAGCAACGCGGCTGTGTAGAATGTCTCCGATGATGGAGACCGTCAAACCTTTGATAGCGCCGAATTGCTTGCGCATTGTATAGAAATCAAGCAACGCTTGCGTTGGATGCTCGTTATTGCCGTCCCCTGCGTTGATGAGCGGGATTTTGATTGTCTCAGCTAGCTCTTGCAGCACACCATTAGGCTTTAGTCGAATCACACCAGCATCAATCCCCATGGATTCAAGCGTGCGAACTGTGTCGTAGATGGACTCGCCTTTTTGAACACTGGATTCTGCCGCGGAGAAATTCAGGACATCTGCACCAAGGCGCTTTTCTGCAAGTTCAAAGGAGAAGCGAGTTCTTGTACTATTTTCAAAAAATAAGTTGGATACGAATTTGCCTTGGAATTGGTTATTCACTTTGTTAGGGCTTTGTTCCCAATAGGCTGCACGATCCAGAATGCTTGTGATCTCCTCTGCACTAACGCCTTTCAGTCCCAAGAAATGTCTAGTTGTATATGTGCTCACGCTACTCACTCCTGTTTCCCCCTTTGGATAATAACTTCATCTTTATCATCAATTTCCGTTAACATCACTTCAATGCTCTCACTCTTGGACGTCGGTACATTCTTGCCCACATAATCAGGCCGGATTGGAAGTTCCCGATGCCCTCTGTCTACAAGGACAGCCAGTTGAATCATTTGCGGTCTGCCTAAGTCAATTAGCGCATCCATCGCGGCTCTTACCGTTCTGCCGGTATACAGCACATCATCGAAAAGGATGATTTTGCGATCTTGGATTTGCATTTTGCCGCCTTCTTGCACGTTCTCCACCGATCTGACTTTCACGCGATCATCGCGATAAGACGTGATGTCAATCTCTCCCACTGGAATCGGTACGCCTTCAATTTCTAGAATCCGTTCTGCTACTCGCTTCGCTAAGTAAATGCCTCGGGTCCGAATACCAATCAAGGTACAATTCTCTACACCTTTATTCTTTTCCAGTATCTCGTGTGCAATCCGCGTAAGTGCTCTGCGAATTCCCATTTCATCAATAATGGTGTGTTCGGTGGTCTCATTCATCGTTTTCGCCTCCTGGCTAAACTATCTTCGTCAGCATTCACATACGTTTTCTGGTGGTAAAACCAAAAAACTCCTTGCCCAATTCTTGGCAAGGAGTTTACGAGTGCATAAAGAGATAGAGCGGGGCTATAGGATGCGCACATCCGTAAGCTTGCTGAATTCTCGATTCAGCATTACCCGACTTTTCTTATCGTTTTACCTTGCCAGCCTCTCTGGACTGTTTTTAAAGGCACATATGTAATTAAAAGAATTATGCCACTTTCGACAGGATAAGTCAATGTTTTTTGATCTTCTTTTTTTGAGCAAAATCAAGGCCATGTGTTATAATTTACATATAAACTCGCTTTTTCACCTAGGAAATCCCAATTCATCGAGGTTACAAAAATAAGGAGGAAACTATGTTCAAATTGTTTAGGTATTTGAAGCCTTACCGGGTTTCCGTGGTTGCAATCATTACATTAATGTTATTGCAATCGCTTGCTCAACTGTACTTACCAACTTTACTTGCAGACATTGTAGATGTCGGTGTAGTGAAAGGTGATGTAAGCTACATTCTACGATTTGGCGCTTATATGCTGCTAGTCGCCATGGGAGGCATGGTCTGTGTCATGGTGGCCAGCTATTTGCTAGCTAAGACGGCAACCGGCTTTGGAAGAGATCTACGCCGTAAGCTCTTCTCTCATGTCGAGAGCTTCTCCTTGCATGAATTCGATAAGCTTGGAACCTCTTCCTTGATTACTAGAACAACAAATGATATCGCACAGGTACAACAATTAGTTGTCATGATGCGAATGTTCATTGGTGTACCTACCATGCTCATTGGTGGTGTCATTATGGCATCGTACAAAGATACGAATCTCGCAATTGTCCTTTACGCTGTAATCCCCATCCTTGTCCTTGTTATTGCAGTTATCATGCGTAAGAGTTTACCTTTATTTAAAACCTTGCAAATTAAAATCGATGGCATCAATCTTGTTCTGCGCGAACATTTAACGGGTATACGTGTCATCCGTGCTTTTAACCGCTCGAGTCATGAGAAAACGAAATTCGAACGAGCCAATCAAGACTTCACGCAGACTGCCATCAAAGTCAACACGATCATGGCTACGATGATGCCGATCATGATGCTTGTTTTTAATCTCGGCATTGTTGTCATCCTTTGGTATGGCGGCATTCGTATTGATAACAATCAGATGCAAATTGGAGATTTGATGGCTTTCATCCAATATGCGATGCAAATTATGTTCAGCATGTTTATGATGACCATGATATTCATGATGATTCCACGAGCTTCCGCTTCCGCTGTACGTATTAATGAAGTCCTTGCCATTCAGTCCAACATACATAATGCAGACAACGCACAAACACTCCATGAGGACCAAACCGTGGTTGAATTCAATCAGGTGACTTTCAGTTATCCTGGTGCCGAGCAGCCCGCTATTCATGATATTTCATTCCGTGCTAAACCTGGAGAGGTAACAGCAATAATTGGAGGAACCGGTTCCGGCAAAACGACGCTCATCAATTTATTACTGCGATTCTATGATGTGGAGTCCGGTGCAATAACGTTGAATGGCCAACCGTTACCTTCCCTTTCCTTGGAGAGTGTTCGGAATCAAATCGGCTATGTGCCACAGAAGGCTGTCCTATTCTCAGGTACAATTGCGGATAACCTCCGATTCGGCAATGATGACGCCACAGATGAAGAGCTCTCCGCTGCAGCTTCTACAGCACAAGCTGCTGACTTCATTCAAGGTATGAAAGATAACTTCCAAGCTACGCTCGCACAAGGTGGTACTAATCTATCAGGTGGTCAGAAGCAACGCCTTGCCATTGGACGAGCACTTGCACGTAAACCGAACATTTATATTTTCGATGACAGCTTCTCTGCCCTTGATTTCAAAACTGATGCTAAGCTTCGTGCTGCGCTTAAATCAGAAACTGCACGAGCTACTATGATTATTGTCGCTCAACGTGTGAGCACTATTATGGATGCGAATCAAATTATCGTTTTAGATGAAGGAAGAATCGCAGGTATAGGTACGCATAGTGAGCTTATGAGAACCTGTGAGGTTTATCAAGAAATTGTTGCTTCTCAGCTATCAGAGGAGGAAAGTGCATGAGTGAGAAACCCAAAGAACCACAGCGACCCGCAGCTGGCATGAATCCAGGTTTTATTGGTCGTGGCGGAATGGCTGGCATGGGGATGCCTGTCCAGAAGGCGAAGAATTTTAAAGGTACTCTGAAGAGACTCATGACTTATATGCAGCCTTTTCGTGTGTCCATATCCTTTGTACTCCTTGCAGCCATATTAAGCACATTATTTAGTATTATTAGCCCAAAATTAATGGGTAACGCAGTTACGAAGTTATCTGAAGGTGCTATCGGCAAGATGAAAGGCATCGCAGGTGCCAAAATAGATTTTGATGCGATCCTACAAATCGTACTCATCCTTGCTGCCCTCTATATTTTTAGCTCCATATTATTGTATATCCAACAACAAATCATGGTAAAAGTTACGCAGCGCATTGTCTTCAATCTACGCCGAGATATTAGTGAGAAGCTAACGCGTGTTCCACTCTCCTTCTTTGATGCAAGAAGCCATGGCGACACCATGAGCCGCGCTACGAATGATGTGGACACGATCAGTTCCACGATGCAGCAAAGCTTGACGCAGTTGATTACGTCCGTTGTCACGTTAATAGGGATCATTATCATGATGCTGACAATAAGTCCTCTGCTCACATTAGCTACTATTGTTACCCTGCCGCTCAGCATATTAGGAACCAAAATGATTGCTACCCGCTCTCAGAAATATTTCAAAGGGCAGCAACGAACGATTGGCGAGCTCAATGGGCATGTCGAAGAAATGTATACAGGACATACGATCGTTAAAGCTTTTGGAAGAGAAAAGCAATCCGTTGATAAATTCAATGAAATTAATGATCGGCTGTATCATTCTGGATGGAAAGCACAATTTATTTCAGGTCTTATCTTTCCTTTGATGTCCTTTATCGGGAATATTGGTTATGTACTCGTTAGTGTCATCGGTGGCATCATGGTTACTCATAACGCCATTAAAATAGGCGACGTTCTCGCCTTCATTCAATATTCGGGTCAATTTGGCATGCCGATCACACAAGTCGCAAATATCGCGAACGTGATTCAGTCTACGATCGCAGCTGCAGAGCGTATTTTCGAATTATTAGATGAGACAGAAGAAGTTTTAGAGAACAAAGTGACGGATTCCGTTACTCACGTGAAGGGGCATGTCCAGTTCGAAGATGTTTCCTTCGCCTACAAAACAGATACACCGCTTATCGCCAACATGAACATCGATGTGAAGCCAGGGCAAACCGTTGCGATCGTTGGACCCACTGGCGCAGGCAAAACAACGATAGTCAACCTGCTCATGCGTTTCTATGAATTAGAGAGTGGCCGAATTTCCATCGATGGTGTGGACTCACGGAATATGACTCGCAGTCATCTTCGTGGACTATTCGGTATGGTACTGCAGGATACTTGGCTCTTTAACGGTACCATCCGCGACAATATTGCTTATGGTCGTCATGGCGCTACCGAGGAGGAGATTATAGAGGCTGCACGCGCGGCTTATGCAGATCATTTCATACGAACACTGCCGGATGGGTATGATACGATTTTGAATGAGGAAGCGTCCAATCTATCCCATGGTCAAAAGCAATTACTCACCATTGCTCGTGCGGTTCTCGCTGATCCTCCGATATTGATACTTGATGAAGCAACGAGCAGTGTTGATACACGGACGGAAGTGTCTATTCAACGAGCTATGAACAATTTGATGGCAAATCGCACTAGTTTCGTCATTGCTCATCGGTTATCTACGATCCGAGAAGCTGATCTTATTCTTGTGATGAATCAAGGAACTGTCATTGAACAAGGTACTCATGGCGAGTTGCTCGAACAGCAAGGCTTCTATGCTGAACTCTATCAGAGTCAATTTGCACAAAAAGCTGTCTGAAACAGATTGGCTCAAACGCCTCCTTTCTGCTAATATAGGAGAGTCAATCATAAATTAGAAGGAGATGTCACCATGACCGAAATGAATACCCTAGAAATTATCCAGTTTATTAAAGAAAGCAAAAAGAAAACTCCGGTGAAAGTATATGTAAAAGGAAACCTTGATGGTCTTGAATTTGGCGAAGGCAGCCAATCCTTTATTACTGGCGGGAGCGGAGTCGTTTTCGGCGAGTGGAGCGTACTTCAACCTATTCTAGAAGCTAACAAAGATAAAGTTGTTGATTTCGTAGTTGAAAACGATCGTCGTAACTCTGCTATTCCTATGCTAGATTTGAAACACATCAATGCTCGCATCGAGCCAGGCGCTGTTATTCGCGATAAAGTACATATCGGCGATAACGCGATTATTATGATGGGCGCGCTCATCAACATCGGTGCTTCCGTTGGTGATGGCACGATGATCGACATGAACGCTGTTCTTGGCGGACGTGCACAAGTAGGTAAAATGTGTCACATTGGCGCTGGCGCTGTTGTAGCTGGTGTTATCGAGCCACCTTCTGCTCAACCTTGTGTGATCGAAGATGACGTTCTTGTTGGCGCTAACGCGGTTATCCTAGAAGGCGTACGCATCGGTAAAGGTTCTGTTGTAGCAGCAGGCGCTATCGTAACGCAAGATGTTGAAGAGTACACAGTGGTTGCAGGTGCACCTGCTCGCGTTATCAAGAAAGTAGACGACAAAACTAAATCCAAAACCGAAATTCTAGCAGACCTACGTACCCTATAAGGTGAACTAGATCTGGAGGAAATCGTTATGCTTAGCCCTTTTGTAGAGCTGCGACGTCAGCTTCATCAAATCCCGGAGCCAGGATTTCAAGAGTTCAAAACGCAGCAACTTCTTCTTGAGCAATTGGCCAAGCTGCCGCAGGATCGTCTGACGATCCGTACATGGCGTACGGGCATTCTAGTTTATATCAAAGGCTTAAACCCTAGCAAACGCTTTGGCTACCGCGCCGATATGGACGGGCTTCCTATTACGGAAGAGACCACTCTACCCTTCCCCTCTCAGCATCCAGGCTATATGCATGCATGTGGGCATGATTTTCACATGTCCATTGGGATGGGAGTTGTGACATACTTCACAGAGAATCCTATGCAGGATGATCTTGTTGTGTTGTTTCAGCCGGCTGAAGAAGGTCCTGGCGGTGCATTACCGATGCTAGCTGCAGAGGAATTGCAAGATTGGATGCCAGACCAGATGGTTGCGCTCCATATTGCGCCAGAGTATCCTGTCGGTACAATTGCTGTCAGACCTGAAATCTTGTTCGCCAATACATCAGAGCTATTCATTGATTTGCTTGGAAAAGGTGGCCATGCGGCTTACCCGCATCAAGCGAATGATATGATCATCGCGGCAACGCAGATGGTTGGGCAGCTTCAAACCATCGTATCCCGAAACGTGAATCCGCTGGATTCCGCCGTGATAACGATTGGCAAAATGGAAGCTGGAACGAAGCAGAATATTATCGCGGAGAAGGCTCGCTTAGAGGGTACGATTCGCACATTGTCTGCTGCTTCCATGAACAAGATCAAGGGGCGCATCGAAGCGGTTGCCGCGGGCATTGAAGCTTCTTTCGAATGCCAAGTCACCATTGACTGGGGCTCGAATTATCGGCAAGTGTACAATGATCCAGCAATAACTGTGGAATTCATGGACTGGCTTCGTGGACGTGATAACGTTACGTTGTTCGAGTGTACAGAAGCCATGACTGGCGAAGACTTTGGTTACTTTTTGGAGAAAATCCCTGGCTTTATGTTCTGGTTAGGTGTGGATACACCGCATGGCCTGCATAATGCCAAACTTGATCCGGATGAGCGTGCCATCGATGTAGCTATCGATACGATTACGGCATACCTGCGATATAAGTCTAGCTAATATGAAAAAGCCTCTCGATCAACCACTAGGTTGATTGGGAGGCTTTTTTGTATAGTATATGTATGATTATACTAACTAACTCAACCTTCCAACTTTCCTCCACTGGTAGCAGTTAGAGTAAATAACTGGAATTGATGCAGCTAATTTGTGCAAAACACCTTCTAAAACACAAATAACTGGATTTCATGTAGCTAATTGTGCTCATTTTATTTAAAACTAGCCCAACCATTGAAATTAACTGCAGGTTTTCCATCTACTCTTTATTCCGGGTCTAAATCGAGGAATTTAACTGTATATTTTCCATTTATTGATGGTAGTTGGATAGCTAGAGGTATATCCGTTGTATTTTGTTGGCAGTTTAGGGGGTGGGTTGGGGGTGGGTTGGGGGTGGGGCACTGGGTGTGTGCCGTTTGCACTTAGGAGGCGGCAGCAGCTAATGGTCCCTCAAATAATAAAAAAACCACCGCTGCTACCAGCGATGGCTCCTTTCTACAACTTGCTTACAAATCGTTCAAGTCGATCCAACGATTGCTCCAGCACATCCTGTGCATAGGCATATGAAATCCGAATATAACCTTCCCCGTAGGAAGTGAAGGCATCTCCCGGTACGACTGCAACATGCTCTTCATGCAGCAGCCTCATCGCAAACTCTTGCGAGGATAAGCCGAATTTTGCAATAGACGGGAACAAGTAGAACGCGCCATCTGGCTTTTCTAGCTCAATTCCCATTGCGTTCAAACGATCGTAGACATAATCCCGACGGGCTACATAAGCTTCACGCATCGGAAGTGCATCGTCAATCCCTACCGTCAACGCCTCCAAGGCGGCATACTGGCTTACTGAGCTAGCGCAGGTCACGTTATACTGGTGAACCTTCACCATGTGCGCTGTGAGGTACGCAGGAGCCAATGTAAACCCTACACGCCAGCCTGTCATGGCATGAGATTTGGACAAGCCATTAATGACGATTGTCTTTTCACGCAACTTACCGACTGTCGCAATGGAACGATGTTGCACGCCATATACCAACTCGCTATAGATTTCGTCGGATAAAATAAATAGCTCCCGATCAGCCAATAATTCGGCCAAATCAGCAATTTCCTTCTCCGTTAGCACCTGACCTGTCGGGTTAGACGGATAACAAAGAATGACACAGCGGGTTTTCTCTGTTAGATAGGGTTCCAATAGCTCAGCTGTTAATTTTAAGCCACTCTCTCTTGTGTCCACATAGACAGGAACGCCACCAGCTAAGTGAATTAAAGGCTCATAACCAGGATAAATCGGTGCCGGAATGATAACTTCAGCCCCTGGTGTCAAAATGGTTCGCAACGTGATGTCAACCGCTTGACTAGCACCCGCTGTGACGATAATCTCATCAGCCGCTCGATAATTCTGACTATACTTGACCTTCACAAAGTTAGAAACAGCTTCTCTAAGTTCGATTAAACCAGGGTTTTGCGTATAGACCGTTTTGTTTTGGTCCAATGCTCTTTGTCCCGCTTCGATGATATGCCGCGGCGTAGGGAAATCAGGCTGCCCAATCGTTAAGGTCAAAGCTCCCGGAATCGTACTGACTAGGTTCGAAATTTTACGAATACCTGATATTTGAATATCTTTTACTTGCGGGTTAATCAAATGCTCCAACACTATTAGCTCTCCTCTCTCCCTTGAACAAGAACTATGTTGTCCGTATCGTTGATATTAGGTTCTCCATATCAGGTGGAATTGGCGCTTCAAACTGCATCCATTCCCCTGTTCGCGGGTGTTTAAAGCCCAGAATCGCCGCATGTAAGGCTTGACCGTCCATTAACATGCCTTTGCTCTTACCATACATCGGATCCCCAACTAACGGATGGCCAATGAATTTCATGTGTACTCGGATTTGGTGCGTACGACCTGTTTCCAGCTTTAACTCTACTAAAGTAAAATCACCAAATCGTTCGAGAACAACGAAGTGCGTTACCGCGGTTTTACTATTTTTCTCCGTAACGGTGTACATCTTACGATCATGAGAATCGCGTCCAATCGGCGCATCGATCGTCCCTTGATCATGTTGAATATATCCGTGTACCAAAGCGATGTACTTGCGGTTAACGGTATGTGCCTTCAATTGCTCAGCAAGGCTTGCGTGAGCTTTATCATTTTTGGCTGACATAATTAAGCCTGAGGTATCCTTGTCAATTCGATGCACAATACCTGGCCGAAGCTCACCATTAATGCCGGATAAGTCCTTGCAGTGGTACATTAACGCATTTACTAAGGTACCCGAGTAATGTCCAGGCGCAGGATGAACTACGAGTCCACGCTGTTTGTTAATGACGATCACATCGCTGTCTTCGTACACAACATTTAGAGGGATGTTTTCAGCCAGCAACTCCACACCTTGAGGCTCTGGAATCACTAGCGCAATCACATCTTGTAAGGACAATTTATAATTGGGCTTTACTGCTTTCCCATTCACCTTAACATGACCATCTTTGACCCATTGTTGGACAAGTGTGCGAGAAATATCTTCCTCCAACGCCTCTGTAATAAACTTATCAATCCGTTCGTTGGCATATTGATTTTCTACTGTCCATTCAATTGCCTCTTGCGTCACGGACTCAGGTGAGGTCTGGTTTGTGTTCATGTGTTGCTCCTTTTTTCTCTTTTCGTGAAGCTAGAATGGACTCAATAAAGATCAGGATAACCCCGACAACGATGCAAGAATCCGCTACATTGAAAATA
Source organism: Paenibacillus sp. LjRoot56 (assembly GCF_964253335.1). NCBI lineage: Bacteria > Bacillati > Bacillota > Bacilli > Caryophanales > Paenibacillaceae > Paenibacillus > Paenibacillus sp. LjRoot56. The sequence goes on along the minus strand of NZ_CAXURV020000002.1, from coordinate 1,086,712 downwards.
GGGAAGATGTAATCGACTTCTTTGCCGAAAAAGTTAAAATCGAATGTAAACTGGAAGAAATCCACGACTTCTGCAAATAAGGCCCGGTCAACGAAATTGCCGAATGCTCCTCCAAAAAGTAAACACAAGGCGAAAGGTAACAACACCTTGCCTTCACGAATGGTCCGTTGCATGTACCAAACAATACCGCACAGCACAAGTATAGTTACAATGATGAAAAACCAACGTTGATTTTGTAAAATGCCGAAGGCCGCACCACGGTTACGATGGGATGTAATCATGAAAAAATCCCCGATGACTGGACGTTCTTCACCGAGCGGAACTTTCTTCACAATGATCCATTTCGTAACTTGATCTAGAATGAATGCAAGAAGTGCATACAGGTAATATTTCAAATATTTCATCTAAGAGTACCTCCTACATTGTGAAAAGCTTGTACATTCCTTTTTTTCAAGGAATTACCTCACTAAAAAAAGCGGTCTATCGGCATCATAAACGGTATGAATGAGCTGTTAGAAGGGAGCTGTATGACCTATGAGCCATTTAACCGATGAGCAATTACAATCCTTATATGTACAACTGTTGGAGGAAAAGGTTGCACTTGAAAAGCACTTCGCTTCGAATGATCAATTTGGACTCGCAAATTCATTCTCAGATTCCATAGGCGAGCTTTCCATGTATGATAATCATCCCGGGGATATCGGGTCCGAAGTTTTTGAACGAGCCAAAGATATTTCGCTTAATGAACACGCAGAGATGCATTTACAACAAGTCAATGAAGCTTTAGCACGTATGGAAAGTGGCGAATATGGCATTTGCGTTTTTAGCCATCAACCTATACCGTATGAACGCCTAGAAGCCATTCCTACAACTCTATACAGCATAGAACATGTCCCTGATCCCGACCAATCGTTCCGGCGCCCTGTTGAAGAGCAGGTTCTTTACCCGCCTTTCGGGCGTACTAGCTTCGATGAGAAAAACAACGAAACCGAATTTGACGGTGAGGATGCCTGGCAAATCGTTGAAAGCTGGGGAACTTCAAATACCCCCGCTTTCGCTGAAAGCAACCAAGTCGAAAGCTACAATGACATGTACATTGAAGCCGACGAGTTGGAAGGCTATGTAGAGTCATTCGAAAGCTTTGTAGCCACTGATCTCTACGGTGAACATGTTACCATTGTACGAAGTAAAGCTTACAACGAGTATATGCACAGCGATGAAGGCGACCCTTTTCTTGAACCCGAAAGAACTGCCGATTTAGACGATGAATAAATACAATAAATGACCCTGATTAAAAACAGGACAAACGAGCTTCGCATTTCGCGCAAGCTCGTTTGGTTCCTCTACTCGTGATAATGAGCAGTCACAACATCATTACATCTGACGCAGAGTGTTGGATGCTCTTTACTGTGCCCAACCTCTGGCGTCACTATCCAACAACGCTCACATTTCTCACCGTCTGCAACAGCGATGGCAATTGCAACATCTTTGGACTGAAGTGCACCTTCTGGTACAGAAGTACCAACTGGGTGCAGGTTAACAGCAGACACGATGAACAACTGATCCAATTGCTCGAATTGTGTCAACAAAGCAAACATCGCTTCATTTGGATACAAATTCACTGCTGCCCCTAAGGAATTGCCAATGACTTTCTCCTTACGCGCTTCTTCTAGCGCCTTCAGCACGTCATCACGCACTTCCAAGAAGGAATTCCATTTATTTTCCAATTGTTCGTTGTATACACTCGTTTCAACTTCGGGTAATTCAGCAAGTTGTACGGAGCTTAATTCCACACCTGGAATGTACTTCCAAACTTCATCAGCCGTATGAGGAAGAATCGGTGCAATAAGTTTCGTAATCGCAGTCAAAGCAGCATATAACACAGTTTGTGATGCTTTACGTGCTGGATCCTCAGCCGCATTTGCATACAGACGATCCTTGATGATATCCAAATAGAAGGAACTCATTTCGACCGCACAGAAGTGGTGAATCGTTTGATACACAACATGGAATTCATATGCTTCATAGGCTTTGATAACTTTCTCGATCATTCGATTCAAACGAATCAACGCATAGCGATCAAGTTCGGATAAATTTGTATAAGCAACACGGTCTGTAGCTGGATTGAACTGACTCAAATTCCCAAGTAGGAAGCGCATGGTGTTACGGATTTTACGATAAACCTCAGTTGTTTGGTTCAAAATATTGTCCGAAATTCGGTGATCGGACTGATAATCGACGGAGGAAACCCATAGACGAAGAATATCAGCGCCTAATTTGCCGCAAACCACATTCGGATCAATCGTGTTACCGATGGATTTGGACATTTTGCGCCCTTCGCCATCTAGGGTAAAGCCATGACTCAGAATGCCTTTATAAGGCGACTTCTCTCTCGTTGCCACACCAGTGATCAGGGAAGAGTTGAACCAACCGCGATACTGGTCTGAACCTTCCAGATACAGATCAGCAGGCCATTGAAGTTCAGGACGCGACTCGAGAACCGCAACATGACTGGAACCGGAATCAAACCAAACATCCATAATGTCCGTTTCTTTGCGGAATTCACCGTGACCACATTTCGTACAGCTAGTACCGTGTGGAAGAAGATCCTTCTCATCCTTGATGAACCAAGCATTCGAACCTTCTTGCTCGAATAATTGAGCAACATGTTCAATCGTTTGCTCGTTGACAAGTGGCTCATTACAGCTACGGCAATAGAAAATTGGAATCGGAACGCCCCATGCCCGCTGTCTAGAAATACACCAGTCCCCACGATCAGCAATCATGTTGTGAAGGCGTACTTCGCCCCACTCTGGCGTCCATTGCACTTGCTTGATTTCATCCAGCATCTCTTGTCTGAACTTATCGATCGACGCAAACCATTGCTCTGTTGCACGATAAATAACAGGTTTCTTCGTACGCCAGTCATGTGCGTATTGATGCTGAATGTCAGCAGCTTTTAGCAATAAACCTGACTCCTTCAGCTGCTCAATGATCAGCTTTCCGCCTTTTTCATAGAACAAACCTTCATAACCTGGTGCTTCAGCCGTAAAATGTCCTTGATCGTCCACTGGACAAAGTACACCGATGTTATACCTTTGACCAATTGCAAAGTCGTCTTCCCCATGTCCAGGCGCTGTGTGAACACAACCTGTACCCGCTTCTAACGTAACGTGCTCGCCAACCATAACAAGGGATTCACGATCGTAAAAAGGATGTTGGCAGGTAACAAACTCTAACTCACTGCCTTTTACCGTCGATAATACTTCGTATTCGCTCCAGCCAATTTCCTTAGCCGCTGCTGCAAGAAGTCCTTGTGCCAGCACATATTTCTTCCCATTCGCTTGAACGACTGCGTACTCGAATTCAGGGTGTACTGAAATCCCTAAGTTCGCAGGTAATGTCCATGCTGTTGTTGTCCAGATGACGATGGCTGCATCTTCAGGCAGCTTGCCTTTGCCATCCTTTACTGGGAACGCCACATAGATGGATGTTGAAGTTTTCTCTTTGTACTCGATTTCTGCTTCAGCTAAGGCGCTCTCAGAGGATGGAGACCAGTAGACAGGCTTCAACCCTTTGTAAACAAAGCCCTTCTGTACCATCGTACCGAACACACGAATTTGTTGTGCTTCGTAGCCCGGTTGCAGTGTGATATACGGGTTTTTCCAATCTCCACGAATACCTAGACGTTGGAATTGACTCTTCTGCTTCTTAACAGATTGCAAGGCGTATTCTTTGCAATATTCACGGAACTCCGGAACCGTCATTTTCTTACGATCGACTTTCCCGCTATTTGTAATCACTTGCTCGATTGGTAAGCCATGTGTATCCCAACCTGGCACATAAGGCGCGTCGAAACCTTGCAGTGTTTTGAAACGTACGATAATATCCTTGAGCACCTTGTTTAGTGCGTGACCGATATGAATATCGCCATTCGCGTAGGGAGGCCCATCATGTAAAATGAACTTCGTTCTCCCCTTACGACTTTCTTGTACCTTCGCATAAATGTCTTCTGCTTCCCAATGCTCTTGCATTTTCGGCTCTGCCTGCGGCAAATTACCTCTCATGGGGAATTCTGTTTGTAATAGGTTTAATGTTTTTCCATAATCCATTTTTACCACTCCACTCCTGGTTCAATCTATCCTAGTCTAAAAAACAAAAAAAGCCTCTCATCCCAAAAGGGACGAGAAACTCAACTCGCGGTACCACCCTCGTTAAAAAGCATCATGAACACGCGCCTAAAGGCGAGTCGAACAGAGCTTCTTCACTCGATCATGTGTAACGGCATGACCCGTTTCTCCCTACTCATTTCAAGAGACGCTCCTGGGGGATATTCGGTACGCTGCAGAGATTAGGCTCACACCAAAACCCTAATTCGCTGACACTGCTCTTAAACGCCCTACTCGTTCCAGTCATAGCTTTATTGCGATACATTTAACAGGAGTATACCCAATCTGGCAAGCATAGTCAATAAGAGAGAACTGCCCTTTGCCCTATTACTTCTCTTCAGCAGTTTCAAACTGCATACTTTGCCAGCCTTCTGTGTTTAATAATTCAAGCTGTGCTTCAAGTAAAGTCCGAAAGCGCGTACGATAAATGGAAGCTTGTTTCTTGAGTTCTTCGATCTCAAGAGCTACTTTGCGTGAACGCGTCAACGATTCATTAATAATCCGATCCGCATTTTTCTCCGCTTCTTTCAGTATTAACTGAGCTTCTTTCTTCGAATTGCTTCTGACTTCATCCGCAGCCTCTTGCGCTACAATGATCGTTTTGCTCAACGATTCTTCAATATGCGTGAAATGATCCAAACGCTCCTGCAAGGCCATCGATTGATTCTGCAAATCCTTATTCTCACGAATAAGCGCTTCATAATCCTTGATGACTTGATCTAGGAATTCATTCACTTGATCCTCATCATAACCACGAAACGAACGTGAAAACTCCTTATTATGTATATCTAGCGGTGTTAATGGCATCAGTGCCCCTCCTTAGCGTTTTGCGCAGCAAAACTGACTTCGTAAGCATAAGCTGAGCTTGTCTGAAAGCTAGCCTACACCCATGTCTATACAGTTCAGTTCGACAGAAAATTAGCAATTCCTGCAAAGTTCGTGGATAAATTATCCACGATCATGCAAACTTGCCAATCTTCACACGTATTCGACCTTTTTTCGATACGCCTTCCACTTCAAGCACTTTAAATCTACCAAAACCCTGCAAGGAGATCATATCGCCTTCTTTCAGTGGCTTGCTTGGATCTTCTTCCAACTTCCAGTTCACGCGACAACGACCAGCTTGGATCGGTATTAAAACTTTGGCTCGGCTAAGTCGGAATACATCGCTTACAATTCCGTCCATTCGCATGGAGGCAACGGATAGATGGAGCTCATCCAATTGCACTCGTGCTACTTCCAGCTTATCTAAAGAGAGCAATTCCGTTTGGACATGCACTCTATGTACTTGTGATAGATTCAAATGCAAATAGTCGGCTGCATCCTGCGTTACCAAGCAATGGCAGCCCCCCTCTATAACATGAATATCCCCAACCTTGTCCCGCTTCATGCCGAGTCCAAGAATGGCGCCCATGTAATCTCCGTGTTCTAACGTAAGAAATTTACCGTCGCCTGAAGAGACAGCTAACACAGCCATCGCCATGTCTTCACTATCCAAACTGCGGTAGTCAGGAGCAATAATAGCACGCTTACGCTCTGCTGTTTCATAGCCGCCATCAAGTCGGCAATGTACATCCGGGTGTCGATTCACGAGTGAATTCAGAATGAAAGCCTGTCTGGGATCGAGGAAATCGGTTAACTTCACAGCATGCTGCTCGGCAGCTCGCTCAACCCAATCCCAGGCTTTATCAACAAAATGATGCTCGTCTTGGTGAAAATGCCCATAAATATCCTTCGTCAAGACTAGAAAATCCCCACGATGAAATCAAGAACAGCAAAGATACCCATGACGACGAATTTCAATGCAATCAACGCCACGATTGGCGAGAGGTCAATGAAACCGATGCTTGGTATGATTTTGCGGAATGGAGCCAGATACGGTTCAACCAGCTTCGAGAGCAGTCCACCGACAAAACTACCACGAGCGTTTGGAAACCAAGATAAGATCAAGTAACCAATAATCATGAAATAATAAATTTCTGTCAAAACGCTTAAAAAAGAGTAAACGTTATCCACGTTGTTTCCCACCTCTGTCTATGTGTTTGGGGATATGCGTCTATTCCTCGCCCATCATCTCAGAGATATGACCATGAATATCTACTGAGTCTGGTGTACAGAGAAAAATATTCGGTCCTAGCTTAGAGATAGACCCATTCAATGCGTAAACCGTACCACTCAAGAAATCTACAATTCGGATCGCTTGATCGCCGCGAACTCGTTGCAAATTAACGACAACCGCTCTACGAGCACGTAGATGATCTGCAATGTCCTGTGTTTCCTCATAAGTGCGGGGTTCACTAAGGACAACGCGTGAATTCTTCTGTGAATGAATACTGACGACATTCGCCTTATTTTTATTACGTAATTCGTATGGATTGGTTTCAGGTTCTTCTGTTGCTTCTACAATCCGTTCACGCTCTACAATTTCTTCCTCTTCCTGAAGTCCCAGAAAGTTCATAAATCGGTTATATACACCCATAGCGCTTCCCTCCTATCGAAATCATCCCAATCGGAATCAAATTCCTAATGCCCTTTAGCCCTCTTTGCCTACTAATACAGTACCCAAACGAACCCAAGTTGCACCTTCTTGAATGGCCACGTCGAAGTCACCTGACATCCCCATAGAGAGCTCTTTCACTTCATAAGGGAACAACCTGCGTTCATTCAATTGATCCCGAAGTTCACGTAATCCTCGAAAAACAGGTCTCGTTTCTTCAGATTCTAACTCATAAGGAGCCATCGTCATCAATCCGCATACGCGAATATGAGCAAGCTTGCTTACTTCCTCAGCAAATTGGAAGAATTCATGAGGCGATACGCCATATTTCGTTTCTTCACCTGAAATGTTCACTTGCAAGAAACAATTGACTTCTATTCCCAAACCAGCTGCTTGCTTGTCCAACTCTTTCGCAAGCGACATCCGATCAAGTGAATGAATATAAGCAAATTTGCCAATGACATCCTTCACCTTATTCGTCTGCAAATGCCCTAGAAAATGCCATGTACCACGCTCATGCAGAGCTTCCCACTTCGGTTTTACATCTTGCCAACGATTTTCTCCAATATGTTGTAGACCGATGTTCAATACTTGTTCTGTCGTTTCTAAAGATACATATTTGGTTACTGCGATGATCTTAATGTCATTTTCTTGACGACCTGACTCCCGACATACAGTTGCTATCCGAGCTTCAACCTCTAGTTTGCGTTCTAATACGCTCATTCTCTCTACACCTCAATTCAAACACGTTGCCCGTTCCTTTCAACGAAGACCGATCCAAGCGATCATTCGCCCTGTGGAACCCCCTTCCTTTCGATGCGAAAAGAAGAGATCAGTTCGACAACTCGTACATAACTGAGTTACTTCGATATGGGACGACAAAATTCCTGCTTGCTCGATCAATTTTTGATTTAATAATTGCAAATTCAACATGTACTTCCCGTTGCCTTTATCGGTGATAATAGCTTCTTGTTCCTTAGGCAATATCTGTACTTCCTCAAAAACCAACCTAACGCGCGATGCTACCATCTGATCAACCTCATAGCAACAGGCACCAATTGAGGGTCCTATTGCTGCTCGGATATCAGATGGCTGACTACCAAAAGTATGTGTCATTAAGGATATTGTAGCCATGGAAATGTTTAACACAGTACCTTTCCAACCTGCATGAGCAAGACCTACTACACGTTGAACGGGATCATAGAAAAATAGCGGTACACAATCCGCAAATTGCGCACAGAGTACGATGCCTTTCTCCTTTGATATAAATCCATCCTTCGCTTGAAGAGCTGTTTCTCTGCTATTACGCCCCATGCCCTGCTCGTTCAGACTGACGATAGCAATGTCTTTCCCATGTACCTGCTCCGCGTATGTATAAGATGTAAATGGCTGCCCTACTGCGTCTGCAACGCGCTCTCGATTACGAACAACATCGTCCTGGTTATCATTCACGTGTAAGCCGAGATTTAATGTTGAAAAGGGGGCCTGACTCACTCCACCTAAACGAGAGCTGAAGCCAGCAGTAATCTCAGGGAATAATGACATCCACGAAGCTATAGGTAAAAGGACCGGATGATCCTCTTTTGAATGTAAGGATGGTTGTATGACAAATGGTTCCAATGTAAATCCCTCCAGCCCTTTTTGTTTATCTCTACTTTAGCACAAAATAAAAAGACACACGATGTCTGATCAGCTGCTATAGTGCTGATACAGCGTCCCCGTGTGTCCAACGTCAATTTTTAAATTGACGATTAAACTCATATACCACTTCAGTGTCGTCCGTTTGTCGATATGGCCGTACGTCTTCTAGCTTCACGAGCACAACGTCAGCACCAATTTTTACGATATGCTTCCAAGGAATGATAACATCGGTTCCTGTTCCAAACAATCCAAAAAAACGACTCTGATTCGGAACAACAATGGATTCGATTCGTCCTTGGCGCAGGTCAAGCTCCAAATCACTGATTTGACCAAGCTTTTTGCCGTCCACAATATTAATTACGTCCTTCGTCTGGAAATCAGATATTTTCATGAGGCCTATCACCACATATCTCATTAGAATTTGTACTGATTTTTTATTAGTATATGTGTCTTATGGGCAAAATGTCCTGTCAAACAAAAAAAGACCTTCACGGCTTGTCTACCAAGGCCGTTCCAGTCTTTGTTAATTGCACTTAGGATTTCACATGTTTCTGCATCTGACAAATAGCCGATTTCTCTAACCTTGAAACTTGTGCTTGAGAAATGCCAATCTCATCTGCCACTTCCATCTGGGTCTTCCCTTCAAAGAAGCGCATAGATAGGATCATCTTCTCTCTAGCATTCAACTTATGCATCGCTTCGCGCAATGCGATACCCTCGATCCATGACATGTCTTTATTGCGCTCATCGCTTATTTGATCCATCACATAGATCGGATCGCCTCCATCATGATAAATGGGCTCAAATAAGGATACTGGATCTTGAATAGCATCAAGCGCGAACACGACATCTTCTTTGGGTACATTCAAGGCTTCAGAAATTTCATAAATAGATGGCTCGCGTGAGTTTTGATTCGTTAGACTGTCTCTAACTTGCAATGCTTTGTAAGCAATATCTCTCAAGGAACGAGAAACGCGAATCGGGTTATTATCTCGTAAGTAGCGGCGTATCTCACCTATAATCATCGGTACAGCATAGGTCGAGAATTTGACATTTTGACTTAAATCAAAGTTATCAATGGCTTTCATCAAACCAATACAGCCAACTTGGAAGAGATCGTCCACATACTCTCCACGATTGTTGAACCGTTGAATCACACTCAGTACCAACCTTAAATTGCCATTGACCAATTTCTCTCTTGCAGTTCGTTCTTGTTTTGTTTGCAGGTCAGTGAACAACTCACGCATCTCTGCATTGGTTAGCACAGGCAGTTTAGCGGTGTCAACTCCACATATCTCAACTTTATTTCGGGTCACCGTGATTACCTCCCAAGGAGAAACATTACTGTTAATTATCCCCGTGAGCGGTCGATTTATTCCTGCCATATCCCTTGCTCAGCCACTTGACAAAAGGGTACTGACTCGCTCCCTCCCGTGACACCTGAACAATTTCGACATTTACTGCCAAAAAAAAATTTCAGACCATCTTGTTAAACTCTTTGCGAAGCCGCTTAATAATCCGTTTTTCCAATCTGGAGATATAAGATTGCGAAATGCCTAACAGATCTGCAACGTCTTTCTGCGTCTTTTCTTCCCCATCCTGCAACCCGAACCGCAGCTCCATGATAATACGCTCACGTTCACTAAGCTTATCAAGCGCCTTATGCAAAAGCTTCCGATCAACTTGTTCTTCGATATTACGGTAAATGGTATCATTCTCTGTGCCTAGTACATCGGACAATAGAAGCTCATTACCATCCCAATCAATATTCAAGGGTTCATCAAACGATACTTCTGTTCGAATTTTACTATTTCTGCGCAAATACATCAGAATTTCATTCTCGATACAGCGTGATGCGTAGGTTGCCAGTTTAATTTTCTTCTCGGGGTCAAATGTATTTACGGCTTTGATAAGACCAATCGCTCCAATCGAAACTAAATCCTCAATGTTAATGCCCGTATTTTCGAATTTTCTCGCTATATAGACAACCAATCTCAGGTTGCGTTCAATCAACATAGCTCGAATAGCTGCATCCCCGGATGGTAATTTTTCCAATAAGTATTCTTCTTCTTCACGAGTTAGCGGCGGTGGCAATGCTTCACTACCACCTATGTAATAGATTTCCTCACCTTTAAGTCCTAGCAGCATCAAAATGCGATAATAGGTTAGTTGAACAAGCAGTTTCCACTTCAAGAACATGTTAGTTTCCTCCTAAGAGTTTTGCCATAGCAAAACTTTCATCGTAAGCTAAGCTGCGTTTTCCAATGGAAAACTGACTTTGTAAGAATGAACCGTGAACTGCCGTTGAACCTCTCATGAAACTGGACTAGCCCCTCTTCTCGAAAGATTAACCAGCCTGAATCAATGCAGGATGGATAATGGCTTGGTAGGAACCATCGCTGCACAGCTTTCCTCCGTCGAGCCCTATAAGCACCTTCGTTGCCTCCAATTGCGATTCATTATGAATAATCACCACCTTATCGGGTTTAATCGCTAGCATGAATTGCGTATTCCGGTTGACCCCACGGTAAGGTACGAGTCGCAAACGGTCCTGCCAAATAAACTCTTCCTCTACCCCTAAGCCGCTGATGATTTGATCCACATCGGATGAGCGTATCCTTTGTAGCCATAGCTCGGGCAGAACATCTCCCCATTCCGATACTTCCATTACCATAACTGGTGTTCGCGTCAATGGATCATATAGTTGGTTACCCGTATCGATCAAACCTTTGCAGGTAGCACTAAAATCCCCAACGTGAATCGTGACCTCTGCCAAATAGGTCGTCATAACCTCACGCTGCTTACTACTTTGAAACACGGTTCTAAACCACCAGAGGAGAGGAAGCAGCAATAGGACCACAAACAAGATACTGCCGATTTGAAATTGGAATACTGCGACACCAGATTGCGTAAATACGATACCCTTCATAACATCCGAGGAAGAGGCAAGCACATAATGAATGCCGAACATCCCACCAGCAACAGCAAAATTGATGAGCAAAAAAGTTCCCATATTCCGTAATAAATTTTGTAAGGAACCGTAACCAAAAGCGGTCATAATCATACCTGTACAAAACATACATTTCACAGAAAATGTAAAAAGCAAGGTTGGAACTGGTAAAAACATCATAACGACATACGAAGCCCCTAATGCTGCAGAAAGTGCAATTCTCCACCATTTGAACGCTATTTTCCGCGTTTTTGCAGTGACCAATAGTAAGGCTGCATCCACCAGAAAGTTCAACAGGAAAATGAGATCCGCATAGACGACCATGCCATGCCTCACCTCCAAGAAGGGCACTATCTAGCAATTTCGTGACGAAACTTTAAGGTTCTAAATCAGTATATTGGATTCCAAGTTCAAAGTCTGTCTAAACATGCTAGTAGGAAGCTACTTTTTTTGTCAGTTAACGCGGTCTCGTCCACAGGAGAAAAGCTTACAGAACAACAAAAAACCGAAGCTTCTACATCAAGTAGGGCTTCGGTCTCTAGACAATTATTATGTAATTATTTGTCAGTATTGCGTCCGCGATTTCGTAAGAAAGTCGGAATATCTAATTGATCATTAGAAGGCTGTGCGCCAAATGGTTTAAGATTATTTAAGCGGTTGTCAGGTGCTGCCGTCTCTGGTTGTCCTGGTGAAACCGGACGTTTGATAGACTGATGAATCGGAGCCGCTTTATGCTCGAAACCAGTTGCAATAACCGTAACTAAGATCTCATCTTTTAACTTTTCATCGATAACAGCACCGAAAATCATATTTACCTCAATGTCAGAAGCGGATGCCACGATATCAGCAGCTTCATTCACTTCGTACAAGCTAAGGTTCATACCGCCTGTGATATTCATCAAAACACCACGTGCGCCTTCGATGGATGTTTCTAACAAAGGACTAGAGATCGCTTTTTTCGCCGCTTCTGCCGCACGATTCTCACCTGTAGCTACCCCGATCCCCATAAGGGCGGAACCGCGTTCAGTCATAATCGTTTTGACATCTGCAAAGTCCAAATTGATAAGTCCAGGTACTGCGATCAAATCAGAGATCCCTTGAACACCTTGGCGAAGAACATTATCCGCTTCGCGGAATGCTTCAAGCATCGGAGTCTTTTTGTCAACAATCTCAAGTAGACGATCGTTCGGGATAATAATAAGTGTATCTACTTTCTCTTTCAATGCAGCAATCCCTTGCTCTGCTTGTAAGGAACGCTTACGTCCTTCGAAAGTAAACGGTCGCGTCACTACACCAACTGTAAGTGCACCAACTTCTTTTGCGATTTCCGCAATGACTGGAGCAGCTCCTGTACCTGTACCGCCGCCCATACCTGCCGTTACGAACACCATATCTGCGCCGCGAAGCGTATTCAGAATCGTCTCCCTTGACTCTTCTGCTGCTTTCTTCCCGACTTCAGGATTTGCACCTGCACCTAGACCGCGGGTCAATTTATCGCCAATTTGCAATTTATGAACGGACTTGGCCAAATGAAGCGCCTGTGCATCCGTATTTACGGTAATAAATTCTACACCTTTAACACCGTTTTCAATCATGCGATTAACTGCATTGCTACCGCCGCCACCAACACCAATGACTTTAATTTGAGCCAATTGGTCTAAATCCATATCAAATTCAAACATATGAGCCATATCCCCCTAACTTAACGTTCACTAAATAAATTCACTGAAGAAATTTTTAACTCGATCAACCCATCCTGGCTTTTGACTATCGGAGGATTTTTTGGTAGTCTTAACAGCCAGTTTTTTGGTGATGCCTGAATTACGATTCTTCATGTATTTGGAGACGAATTGAATAATACCAACACCACTTGTGTAGGAAGGATCACGTACCCCAATGAAATCAGGCACTGCAATACGTACAGATGTAGCCAGTTCGGATTGTGCAATCGCCAGAATACCTGGGATACAAACTGTTCCACCAGTTAGTACATAACCACCTGCAAGATTTCCAAATCCCAAACGATGAACTTCGGCACGAATTAATTGAAAAATCTCTTCGACACGAGGCTCAATGATATTTGCAAGATCAACCTGAGAGAACTCTTTTTCAACATTGCTGCCCATTCTCGTCACTTTAAACACTTGATCAGGCGCGGAATCTTCTACGGATGCACAGCCATATTTCAATTTGATCTTCTCAGCAATTTCCAGCTGCGTATGTAAGCCAATCGAAATATCATTGCTGATAAATTCTCCGCCAATCTGAATCGTTGACGTTGCAACTAAATTACCCTCGTCGAAGACAGCAATTGTCGTTGCGCCAGCTCCGATATCAACTAATACGGTCCCTACAGCCTTCTCATCTTTGGAAAGTGCCAAATTACCGGATGCGAGCGACATTAAAATAAGTCCTGCAACCTTCAATTCGGATTTTTCCACAACACGCATTAAATTATGTATGCCCGTTTTCGCTCCAGTAATAATCGTCGCTTCTACTTCTAAACGAACACCGATCATACCGCGTGGATCATTAATACCTTCTTGCCCATCAACCAAATATTGCTTAGGTACAACTCCAACTATTTCACGTTCGGGAGGTAATGCGATGACCCTTGCCGCTTGAATGACGCGATCAATATCTTCTTCTCCGATTTCTCGGTCCTCATTTGAAACAGCAACTACGCCGTGACTTGATTGAAGAGAAATATGATTTCCTGAAATTCCAACGTAAACCTCGGAAATTTGTATACCGACCATTCGTTCAGCATGATCAATGGCACTTCGAATTGAATGTACAGTTTGATCAATGTCAACGATTGCGCCTTTACGAATACCCTCTGACTCGGCAGATCCCACTCCTATTATATTAATGGTTCCGTTAACAACTTCCCCAATAATAGCTCGAACTTTGGATGTACCGATGTCTAAACTAACAATGATATCATTGTTGCTCAAGCCCCTGGCACCTCCTGTAACTTAGGTAAAATTGCAAAATCTTCACAAATACTTTTATACGTATTCCACACAACCGCCATATTCCCTCTTTTTTCTACATTTTTTTTGCATTTGAAAATCAACTTCAACTTCTCTTTTCAATGTTGTAAAATGCAAACAATTTCGTCTAGTAAATACAAGAAAAAATAGAGTATGCAGATAGAGCCTATTTAACCATAAAACTAATTTTAACATTTTTTTCAGAGATTGAGTAGTCTCTGCTACGAATTTTTGTTAGTTTCTCCGCACTATTACGGTTGTTATGGCTTTGGTGTTGTTTTCGGCGTAGGTTTCGGGGTGATCTTAGGTTCCGTTTTGTTATCTGTCTTGGAATCCCCGCTTGTTGCAAATGGTGTGTGATATTCGACTTCGAGCATTGTGATGACGCCATTCGAAATGTGATCCTCTGCTAAACCGGCAATATAACCAGGCAAATTATCTATTCTATCAGGCAGATAGGAAATGGTTGTATGGATTTCGAATTGTGAGCGTGTATAAATCTTAATTTTGTCAGGGTACGATTCCGAAGGATCCGGCTTAATCTCTGACACGTCTGACAAAGCACTCTGAGGGATTTCCCCTAGTATTTTACAAAGCGCCGCTTTATTCGGATCCGTATCGGTCCAACCCGTTAAGATTGGCATGTCGAGCGGGATAACGCTACTAGCTGGCAGTTCAATAACGTTGCCATCTGCGAGCACAGCTTGCTTTTTACCGTTAGGATCAATTTGGAATGCTACTTTAGGGAATTCTTCGACTTGAATGTGAATAACTCCCGGGAACATCTTCTTCACGGCAGCGCTCTTGATCATAGGCATCTTCGAGATCCGCTGTCCAATCGTCTTAGAGCTCACTGCAAAAAAACGATCTCCTACTGCAACTTGACTAGCTTGTCCAATTGAATCCGAGGCTAATAGCACATTTCCCTCAACATCAATCCGACTGATCCGACTTAGTGAAGATTGAAAGAACAAAATGACTAGAACAATTAGAAAAAAAATGATCAAAAAAGAGAGCAGCTTCCGATTCGTACGTGTACGCGGCTTAGGTACAGGCAGCGTTGGTACTTTGTTATCTTCGGACAAGAGGGGCACCACCTAATTATATTTATTACAATGAAAGTGAATATCGTGAATCCCCTCCTGCTTGCAGGAAGGGATACGCGATAGCCACACAAGCTACTACTCACTGGGAACCGGAGCTTGTCGACGCACAGAAGCCCCAAGTCTGACTAGCATATGTTCGATCCTATCATAACCTCTATCGATGTGATGAATTTGCTCAACAATCGTTGTGCCATGCGCAGCTAGACCGGCGATTACAAGAGCAGCACCAGCCCGCAAATCAGTTGCTTCAACAGTGGCTCCATACAACCTTGGCACACCACGGATAAAGGCTGAACTCATATCTACGCGAATATCTGCCCCCATCCGAGACAATTCATCCACGTGCTTAAATCTACCTTCAAATATCGTTTCTTTCATCACACTTAGTCCATCTGCTAGAGATAAAAGTACCATGACTTGAGATTGTAAATCCGTTGGGAAAGAAGGATGAGGCGACGTCACGATACGTTCAACTGCTTTGGGTCTTGCCTTGCAGCTTACATGTATTATATCACCGTCTGCGATGATTTGAACACCTGCACGCTTAAGCACATGGATAACCGAGGTTAAATGAGCAGGGTTTACTCTTTCCAAAGTAATATTACCTCTAGTAGCCGCTGCAGCAACTAGAAAGGTACCTGCAACAATACGATCTGGAATAATCCGATATGTGCAAGGAGACAACGTAGTAACGCCACGAATCGTGATTGTATCCGTTCCTGCTCCAATAATATCTGCGCCCATCGCATTCAAGAAATTTTGCAAATCCTGTATCTCTGGCTCGCGTGCAGCATTATAAATCGTTGTCGTACCTTCCGCTCTCACGGCGGCCATCATGATATTCTCGGTCGCCCCGACGCTTGGAAAGTCCAAGAAAATCTCATTACCTTGTAATGTTTCGGCCGTACAGACAATTTTATTGGAAAATTCTTCAATCTCGGCTCCAAGAGCCTGCAAACCTTTGAGGTGCAAATCAATTTTACGTTCACCGATCGCACAGCCACCAGGTTGATATACGGTGACACTGCCGAATCTAGCGAGTAGCGGACCCATGAGAAAGATGGAAGAACGCATCTGACCCATCAATTCTTCGGGGATGTGGGAGGAATGAACTGTGGATGTTGTAATGGTTACTGTATCTCCTTGCTGCTCGGCTCGACAACCAAGTGAACGAAGAATATGAAGCATGGTGTCGATATCGAGCAGATTAGGAACATTCTGTAGAGTATGCGTACCACTTGCAAGTAAGCATGCAGCTAATATGGGTAATGCGGCGTTTTTAGCGCCGTGTATCTGGATGGCTCCCGTAAGGGGTCTTCCACCTTCGATAACGAGCTTCTCCAAAATTCCACCTCCGATTTACCTCTCACCCATTACCAAAACCTCAGGTACTAGCTTAATACCGTACGATTGCTCTACGATCTGCTGTACTTCGTTGATAAGAGTAAGAACGTCCTCGGCTGTAGCTTCTCCTGTGTTAACAATGAAATTGGCGTGAAGCATAGAGATCTCTGCTCCACCGACACGTTTGCCCTTCAGGCCTGCTTCTTCGATGAGCTTCGCTGCGAAGCCCCCTTCGGGGTTGCGGAATACACTTCCTGCGCAAGCTAATTGCAAAGGTTGGGTACGCAGTCGCCGATCTCGGTAAGCAGCCATAGCCCCTGCGATTTCGTTGCGGTCTCCAACCTGTAATTCAAAGACAGCCTCTGTTACAATGCCAGGCAATGTGTGCAAAATAGAATGTCGATAAGCATATTGTAAATCTTCTGCCTGCATGACGACCAATTCCCCTGTATCCAGGATGACTTCAGCCTGCTTGAGTATGCGTGACACATCGGACCCGTGAGCCCCTGCATTCATGTAGACGGCGCCTCCCACAGTACCGGGGATTCCTGAAGCAAACTCCAGTCCGGTCAAACCTTCTCTGGCTGCGAGTACGGACAATTTAATGAACGAATAGGAACCTCCTACATACACCATCGCGCCTTCAAAACGAAGGGTTTCAAGCGCCTGGCCCAGCTTAATCACGACGCCTCGAATCCCTTTGTCTCCCACAAGCAAGTTGGAGCCCCTACCGATTACAGTCCACGGTACTCCACGTTCATGAAGAAACTTGATGGATGCAGCTACCTGCTCTTTAGAGTGCGGAATAATCAAGCAATCAGCCGGACCGCCGATTTTCCAAGTGGTGTATGGAGCTAGTCGTTCATTCGTTCTTATCTCGCCAATATTTGATGCCTTTAAGTCGGCTATTAACTTCTGCATGGGAAAACCTCCTTCACAGAACGTAGGGCGAAATGTAGAAATGTAAGATGTAAGACATACAAGTTCTGACATTTCAATCATAAGGAGCTGAGCGAAGTCGGCCGTTCTTCGTTCCTTGTTCACTTATGAAGCCTTAGGTGTCTGTCACGGTTATAGTGTAGTTTATGTAAAATCGGTTAGAGTGTGACAATCGCCTATACGCTTTAACAAATTCACAACGAATTGCTATGCGATTCAATCAATTTCACGATAGCAGCTACGGCATCACTTTCATTACGTGATTGCATTGCTGCTTTATACGTCTCACGGTTCTTGTAAAGCGCTTCGACATGATCACCAAGTCCCTCAGTGGTTAAATCTTCTTCCTGAATCACATCGGCATAACCTGCCTTCTGAAAAGATGCTGCATTCAAAATTTGATCCCCTCGACTAGCTTGACGGGATAGCGGGATTAACAGCATGGGCTTCTCTAAACCTAGAAACTCAAAGATAGACGTTGCACCTGCACGAGAGATGACCAGGTCGGTCATCGCCAGCACATCAGGAAGCTCTTCGTTCAAGTACTCAAATTGCTTATATCCACGGGTATGAAGATGCTCAACAGACACATTTCCTTTGCCGCACAGATGCACAATTTGAAATTGTTGGAGTAAGCGACCTAAGTTAGAGCGTACAGCTTGATTCAGCACCTGCGAACCTAAGCTTCCACCCATAACTAATATCACAGGCTTCTGAGAATGGAAATCACATAGCTGAAACGCGCGCGTTGCTTTACCACTGCTAATATGTTCACGGATCGGCAAGCCCGTAAGAACAGACTTTCCGCCCTTAATATGCGAAAGGGATTCAGGAAATGTCACACATACCTTCGTTGCAAATGGGATCGAAATTTTATTCGCCAGTCCTGGCGTCATATCGGATTCATGGATAATAACAGGAATATTGTTCATACGGCTCCCAAGAACGACAGGAACGGAAACGAACCCGCCTTTCGAAAAGACAATGGCGGGTTTCAAACGTTTAAGCAACCGATACGATTCATAAACACCTTTCATCACTTTGAATGGATCTTTTATATTTTTGAGATCAAAATATCGGCGCAATTTCCCTGAAGAAATCGGATAAAAGGGAACCCCTTCTCGATCAATGATCTCTTTTTCAATACCTGTAGCCGAGCCTATGTATTTGACATCCCAACCTTGCTGCTTCAGCTTATGCATCAGCGCTAAATTAGGGGTCACATGGCCTGCGGAGCCTCCTCCGGTAAATACAATTGTCTTCATTCCCCTGTCACCTCGAATAGCGGGATATATTAAGCAGGATGCCGACAGATGTCAGCATGAGTGTCAGTGAAGATCCCCCTGCACTTATAAATGGCAGCGTAATACCAGTTACCGGAAACATTCCAATAACGACGCCGATGTTAATAATAACTTGAACGGCGATCATGCCGATAATGCCTACTGCTATTAAGCTGGCAAATGTATCTGGTGCCGTAATGGCCGCACGCATCCCCCTCCATACTAAGATGGTGAAGAGCAGCAGAACCAACGTACCCCCAATAAAACCAAGTTCTTCAGCGATAATAGAAAAAATAAAATCAGTTTGCGGCTCTGGTAAGTAACTATACTTTTGCCGGCTCATTCCGAGTCCAAGTCCTACTAGTCCGCCTGGTCCAATCGCATATAAGGATTGTATAGATTGATAACCAGCACCAAGTGGATCTTGCCATGGGTCGAGAAAGGCAGTTATCCGTTTAAGGCGATATGGAGCGGCAATAACGAGTCCAATAAAACCCGCAACTCCTATCATACCTAGATAGGAAAGATGAAGCAATCTCGCGCCAGCCGTGTAAATGATTAAGAGCGAGGCACCAACTAATACAACTCCAGTTCCTAAGTCCGGCTGCAGCATGATCAAACCGAATGCAATTCCCATAATACCTAGAGGCGGCATCAACCCTTTGGTAAGCAGTGTAATCTTGGACTGATTTTCGGATAGCATCTTAGAAAGAAAGAGAATCATCCCTATTTTCATAAATTCAGAAGGTTGAATCCCGAAAGCTCCGATTCCAAGCCAACTTCTGGCACCGCCACGAATAACGCCGATACCAGGAATTAAAACAATGACCAGCATACCAAAGCAAACAAACAAGGCTAACTTTGCAAATCGTTTCCACACCAAATAATCCACATTCATCGTGAAGAACATCGCTACAATTCCTAGTACGGCGAAGATCAGTTGTCTTTTTAAATAATAAAAAGAATCGCCAAACTCACGAAACGCAAGTACACTACTAGCGCTGTAGACCATAATAACGCCGATTGTCAAAAGCAGCAAGGTCGGAATAATAATCCAAATGTCAGGAGCGGAGCGTGCTTTACCCATTACAGACACCTCTTTGTCAGTTGTGGGCTCCCTTTAAAATGTGGATAAGCCCTACTTAAAGGTTATGCACGGACTCCTTAAACATGCGTCCCCTGTCCTCATAGGATGGAAACATATCCCAACTTGCACAAGCTGGTGATAGAAGCACGATGTCTCCTTGCTCACTCATTTGCCAGGCAAGCTGAACGGCTTGTGAAACCGCGTCCGCTGCATCCTTAGCAGTATCGACGGTTTGCACCTTACTAATCCCTGCCAATTCGGCAATATGCTTGATTTTCTCTTTGGTTTGCCCTAAAGTGACAATTCCTTTGATGCAATTACGAAAAGTTGGCAGCAGTTCCATATAATCCGAACCGCGATCCAAGCCGCCAGCTATCAAGACAACAGGTTGATTGAAAGCCTCAATGGTCACTATAGTAGCGGCAGCATTCGTTGCTTTAGAGTTATTATAAAAGCTTACGCCATCATGTTCTCTCACAAGCTCTAGGCGGTGTTCTACGCCTTGGAACTTTCTTAACTCATCAGCAATCACAGATAGTGCTACGCCAGCTGTAATGGCCGCTGCAGCGGCTGCCAACGCATTCCCAACGTTAAAGTTGCCCGGTATGCCCATGTCAGAAGCCGGCATAATGGTTTGAACAGATCCCTGACCGTTCGCATACACAAGACAGTCCGTCTCCGCGTCTAAATAGACACCATATGCAAGTTTTTCTTCCAGTGAGAAATGAAATTGTTTCGCCTTCAAACTTGGCATGAGACGTCGACACACTTCGTTATCCCAATTCAAAATAGCGGTGTCAGACTCTGTTTGATTTTCAAAAATTTTGGCTTTAGAGGCGATATAATCGTCCATGGAGCCATGATAATCCAGATGTGTTTCGTATACATTTAACAATAAGCCAATGTTTGGACGGAACGCTGTTGTGCCTTTGAGTTGGAAAGAGCTTAATTCAACTACCATCCAATTCTCTGCCGTCACCTCAGGTGTGGCTTCTGTTAACGCACGGCCAATGTTCCCTGCAACAACTGGCTTTAAGCCCGCCGTTTCCAGCATCAAGCCGATCAGTGTTGTTGTCGTTGTCTTTCCATTGGAGCCTGTAATACCAATAATTGGCGCTTCACAAAATTGATAAGCTACCTCAACCTCAGTCACAACCTCAATACCGAGTTCTTCTGCTTTTCGAATCGGGTCTACCGAATACGGAATCCCTGGATTTTTGACAACTAGCGCAACCCCTTGATGCACGAGGGACTCCGGATGAAACCCACATACAACAGAAATACCCAGAGCCTCCAGTTCGTCGGCTTCAGGGCACGCGCTTCGTTCCTTTTTGTCGTTGACAGTGACGAGAGCTCCTTTTTGATGAAAAAGCTTAGCTGCAGCGACACCGCTGCGAGCCAAGCCAAGTACGATCACTTCAAGTCCACGATAATCCCGCGGATGCTTCATGTTCTACAACACCTCATTCATATATAATCCGAGCACAGCAAGCACTAAACCTACGACCCAGAAAGTAATTACAACTCGCCACTCCGACCATCCAACCAACTCAAAATGATGATGAATCGGACTCATTTTGAATACGCGTTTCTTCCTAGTTTTAAATGAAACAACTTGAATGACAACAGATAAAATTTCAATTAAGAAAACTCCGCCAATAATAGCTAGAAGAAGTTCTGCTTTCGTTAAGATGGCAACGGCCACAAGTCCACCACCGATACCCAAAGAGCCAGTGTCACCCATGAATACTTTGGCAGGATGCGCATTGAAAACTAGGAAACCGAGTACGGCACCAACCATTGCTGCTGAGAAGATAGCTGCTTCAGGCTGTGTATTATTCATGGCAATAATCGTGTATGCCCCAAATGCAATTGCACTTGTCCCCGCTAACAAGCCGTCCAAGCCATCAGTAAAGTTAACGGCATTCGAAGCGCCCAGCATCAAAATAGCCATTAACGGGAAATACAACCAACCCGCATTCATATGATACGAAACGAATGGCACATAAATATCTGTGCTGTGTCCTTGCATAACGAGTAAATAACAGACAATGGCTGAAATCAATAATTGACCAAAAAGCTTTTGCTTTGCTGTAAGTCCCAATGAACGCTTAAAAATAATTTTGATATAGTCATCAAGGAAGCCAACAAGTCCATAACCTAATGAAGCTAATAATAAAATGAGTAAATCTGTATTTTTATCAGCAAAACGAAGTGTAGCCAAGGAGAGCGCGAGTAAAATAATGACGCCGCCCATCGTTGGTGTACCTTGTTTTTTGAGATGTCCCTGCGGGCCATCCTCACGAATTTGCTGACCAAATTTCATTCGTCTTAAAATAGGTATACATAATGGCCCCATGATTAGCGCAAGCACAAATGCCACACCCATTGTTAATAATACTGCGTTTTCCACGTTGGTTCCCCCTGCTCATTTCCGTCACTCTATTTCATACATGCAATCGATTTCGCTAATTAGGCTAATAAGCTATGGACAACCTGCTCGAGCCGCATCCCGCGCGAACCCTTCACGAGCACGAGATCCTCGCGCTTTGCGAGTGCTGCGAGCTCCTCCGCGAGCTGCGCCTTATCGTCGTAGGCGCGTACCTGCGCCTGTGGGAACTGCTTCGCCGCTTCCTCCGCGATGAAGCGGCCGAGACGCCCAAACGTGAAGACGTAGTCTACACGTTCCGGAGACAACATCGCGCCAATGCCGCGATGGAACTGCTCTTCGTTCTCGCCAAGCTCCAGCATGTCTCCGAGCACGAGGAACTTCCGACCGAAGCCGCTCAGCTGCTCGGTCAGGGCAATTGCCGCCCGCATCGAGGCGGGGCTGGCGTTGTACGCATCGTTAAGCACGGTCAGCCCACTGGCTGCCGTGAGCTTCTCGATGCGCATGCTTGTCATCTGCAGCGCGCGAAGCCCCGCTGCAACCGCACTTGGCGTGACGCCGAAGGCCTCGCCGACGGCAATGGCCGCGAGTGTGTTCACGACGTTATGCGTGCCAAGCAAAGGAATAAATAATTCCTCGTACCCAGGGGAATTGATGGTGAAGTAAGCGCCATCCGCATCCATCCGGATATCGGTTGGGAAGCGATCGTTATCGTAGCCTTGGCCGAAACGAATGCGCCGCAAGCCCTCTGGCAGATCCAGCTCGCCCAGTGCTTGTTCAATTAACGGCTCATCCCCGTTATAAATGATCAAACTGTCAATTGGCATGCCAGTAACAATCTCTGCTTTCGCACGGGCGATTTCATCTCTAGAACCTAGCTGAAGCATGTGTGACTCACCAATCATGGTGATAATAGCGGCTTCAGGCTCTGCGATTTCAGACAATAAAGCAATTTCGCCGCGTCCGCTCATGCCCATTTCGACGACTGCAAATTGCGTCGTTTCTTCAAGAAGCAGGAGTGTAAGTGGTAAACCGATATGGTTATTCAGGTTTCCCTTTGTTTTATGAACTTCATAAGTACTGCCAAGAACAGCTGCAACCAAATCTTTGGTTGTCGTCTTCCCATTACTTCCTGTTATGCCGATGATTCGTACAGAGAGCTCTTGGCGGTAAGCTTTGGCCAAACCCTGAAGCGCTGTAAGTGTATCTTCGACTTGAATGTAAGGGATACTGCTTGGCGCAGGACCATGGTCAACTTGCCAGAGAATGGCCGCAGCCCCTTTCTGATAAGCATCTTCCGCATATTGGTGACCATCAAAATTTTCTCCGATAAGCGGGATAAACAGACTGCCAGCCTGAATCGAACGTGTATCCGTAGAAACTCCTTTAATCAAAATGTCGCCATGAACACCGGACACCTCGCTGCGGAGCATCGTTGCTATTTGACCTAAAGTACGCTGAATCACTGTGTTCTCCCCTTTATCGCAGCCTTAGCCACCAAACGATCGTCGAAATCATGCTTGACACCCATGATATCCTGATACGTTTCGTGGCCTTTTCCCGCTATCAATATTACATCTTTAGGGCCTGCCTCTTCAATAGCCTTTTGTATCGCTTTTTTACGATCAGCCAGCAAGATATACTGATTTTCTGGGTAATTAACTTCTTTGAGCCCCGGTACAATATCTTCCAAAATCGCATCTGGATCTTCCGTGCGCGGATTATCAGATGTCACAAATACAAAGTCGCTATAGTGCGCAGCCACCTTCCCCATGATGGGACGCTTCGTTTTGTCACGATCCCCACCACAGCCAAACACGGTAATGATTTTCCCTTCGGCAAACTCACTTACTGTGGAGAGGGCATTCTCTAAACCATCCGGCGTATGCGCATAGTCGACCAACACCAGAAAATCCTGGCCTTCGTTGACAACTTCCATTCTACCTTCTACTACTGAGATACGTTCTAAACTAGTACGGATGGCCTCCAAAGGGATCCCTTCCGCTAAGGCAGCAGCGATCGCCCCAAGCACATTGTACACATTGAATTTTCCTACCAATTGCATACGAATGAAAGCTTCTCCTGCAAAGGAATGCAGCTGAAACTCAGTTCCCTGTGAAGTCATCCGAATATCAGAAGCCCGCACATCACAATCGTTTTCAATGCCGTACGTAATCACTTGTGCAGCTGTCAAGCGATGAAACGTCTGTGAAGCCTCATCATCAACATTAAGGATGGCATATTGGCGAGCATTCGGATCCGCTGAGAAACCATTACCAAGTCGAGAGAATAGCAATCCTTTCGCTGCCGCATAGCCATCCATCGTTTTGTGATAATCCAAATGATCCTGTGTCAAATTCGTAAATATACCTGAACGGAATTGAATCCCCTTCACTCTTCCCATATCAAGACCATGAGAAGAGACCTCCATGATACAATAATCAGTCCCCGTATCCGCCATTTTCCTTAGAATACGTTGTAGTTCCAAAGCTTCCTGTGTATTCGTTGCTTTATTTTCTATGTATTCATCACCAATTTTGATATGGATATTGCCCATTAAGCCTGTTACATAGCCTTGATCCGCGATAATTTTCTCCAAAATATACGTTGAAGTTGTTTTACCGTTCGTCCCAGTAATTCCGATAATCTTGAGCTCTTTGCTTGGATATCCGAAGAAATGGGCGGAAAGAGCCGCCATCGCATATCTGGCATCTTTTACAACGAGTTGAGGGACTGGTACGTCCAGCACTCTCTCCGTAACAAGCGCAGAAGCCCCAAGCATAATCGCTTTGGGGGCATAGTCGTGGCCATCAGCTGTCAATCCAGGGATGCAAAGAAACAAATCTCCCTGTTTTATTTTACGAGAGTCTGCCTCAATTCCCGTGATCTCCGTGTCTTTATCGCCATGTATGTGGGTAATGAGCAGTGCGGAAGCAAGCTCCTGCAGTTTCATAAGCAACCCTCTCTTCCTAGATTCATCTATCTATTATGGACAATTTTATGCAAGTAGAAAAGCTAAACATGTCTTCTTTGTAAATCTTTTTTGAGTGATGTGCCAGATCTCTATTTCTCTGGATCCACATTGGATAAGAAGATACGAATCGTAGAACCCTGATCCACACGTGAGCCTGCTTTAGGTGCTTGAGAGATGACATACTTCCCATTCCCTGATTTGGCTAACTTAAAATTCATGTTCAGGTCTTCTAATATATCATCAACTGACGCTCCAACCAAGTCCGGCACTTCAACAATTGGAATTTCACCATAGCGATATTCTTTATCAAGTTGATTTTTGTCTGGTTCAACCTTCATGTAACGCAGGGCATCTGCCATAATATCTCTGACTAAAGGCGCTGCAATCAAGCCTCCGAATTGAATGCCTTTCGGATCATCCACAGCCGCATAGACAACAATCTTCGGATTATCCGCTGGCGCAAAGCCAATGAATGACACGATATGCTCATCAGGTGAATAACGTCCATTGATAACCTTCTGGGCTGTTCCTGTTTTTCCGCCAACACGGTAGCCGTCAATAAATGCATTGCGACCTGTCCCCTTCGCGACGACACTCTCAAGCGCTTCACGAACTTGTCTGGACGTATCCTCCGAGATAACATTCCGGACTAACTCTGGCTCTACAACATCGACAACTTCACCTGTATCTGGATTGGAAAAGGATTTTGCAACATAAGGCTTAAATAGTTTGCCGCCATTGATCGCCGCTGAGACCGCAGTAATTTGCTGGATCGGTGTCACAGAAACCCCTTGACCGAAAGCGGTTGTTGCCAACTCCACAGGACCTACTTGCGATGGTTTGAACATAATCCCATTCTCTTCACCGCCAAGATCAATTCCTGTCTTCTTTCCAAAACCAAATCTGGAAATATAGTCAAATAATTTCTCTTTGCCTAATCGCTGACCCATCACGACAAACCCTGGGTTACAGGAATTTTGAACAACTTGCAGCATTGTTTCACTGCCATGCCCGCCACGTTTCCAACACCGTAACCGAGCGCCTCCAACTTCAATGGAGCCTGGATCATAAAACTGTTCATTCTTTAGATCCACTTTCTTTTCTTCAAGTGCTGCGGCCAGCGTAATAATCTTGAAGGTAGAACCAGGCTCATACGTTTTCCAAATCGGTAAATTCCGATTATACGTTTCAGCCGGTGACTCCATATATTTGCCTGGATCATATGTCGGTCGGCTGCCCATTGACAGGATCTCACCAGTATTCGGATCCATCATGATGGCAATGACATTCTGCGCTTGATACTGCACCATCGCTTGATCTAACGAACGTTCCATCACCGATTGCAGATGGCTGTCGATGGTCAACTTCACGTTTAGCCCATCTTTAGGGGCTGTGTAGGTATCTGTTGTACCAGCCAATTTCCGTCCAGCTGCATCTGTCATATAGGCAATATTGCCTGCGATACCTGTCAGTTGTGAGTTATATTTCGACTCAATCCCCGTTAACCCTTTATCTATCCCTGCGAAGCCTAGGATATGCGCTGCAAGCGAACCATAAGGATAGTAGCGCTTATTATCTTCCGCTACGATGATGCCAGGCAGTTGCAAATCACGCACTTCCTGCGCCTTTTCTATCGTAATTTTACGGCCCGAAGGCTTTATATAGTTTTGCATTTCTTTCTTGGTAATTTGTTTGTATATGTCCTCTTCATTTCCATCCAACACTTCTGCCAGCTTAGCGGCTGTGGCATGAGCATCTTTAATTTGTATAGGAATCGCCACAAGTGTAGGAGTACTCATACTATACGTAAGTGTCAAGCCATTACGGTCTTGAATTTCGCCTCGTTTGGGTGCAAAACCAATTTCTCTTCGCCAACTGTTCTCGGCCAGCTTCGCGAGGTCTTGTCCGATCCAAAGTTGAACATAGGCTAGACGGATAATAAGTGCTGTAAAGATGACAGTTCCAATGATTAACGCCGTAAACAATCTGCGACGAACGGTAACGTTAGAAGCCCGCATGAACGTTCAGTCTCCCTTCCCACTATTGTCATGTTCATTCCTAACATGACTATTCGGGACAAACAGGGGTTAGAACAAGCTG
Organism: Paenibacillus sp. LjRoot56; assembly: GCF_964253335.1. Lineage (NCBI taxonomy): Bacteria > Bacillati > Bacillota > Bacilli > Caryophanales > Paenibacillaceae > Paenibacillus > Paenibacillus sp. LjRoot56. The sequence goes on along the minus strand of NZ_CAXURV020000002.1, from coordinate 1,059,237 downwards.
TTCACTAACGCTGTTTATTTGCTGTCGTTGTCGTTCGTTGTGTCTCCGTTTTGGCGTTAGGCGTTGGTGAAGGCGTCGGTGAACCTGTAGGCGTTGCAACTGGGTTTGAACCGCTTGCCGTATCCGATTTATCACTTAACGGTTTAAGTTGCAGCGTTACGCCACGACCTTCACTTGCAGCGGATTGCTCAGATACATACCCTTCCCCTGAGGTTTGACAATCAATTTTGAAGAAAGAACATGTCTCAACAGCGTCTCTCAGGGATCTGCCAACAAGATTCGGAAGCGGCATTTCCTCGACGGGTTGCATGGCAACGTAAATATGCTGTGTTGATAAAATTTGAGTCCCAGCTTTCGGGAACTGATCAACTACTTTCTCACCTTTACCAAACACTTCAAGTGATAGACCTATATCTTTGGCAGTCTCTTTAGCGCTTGTCGATGTAACATCTAACAAATTCGGTACATTCAGACGATTCGCTTCTTTGGTGATCGTTTTCGGCTTTTTACTTGAGGCAACGCCCATGTACTGCAAGGACTCACCCACGATTTCTTTGAAAGCAGGCGCTAGGACTTGACCGCCCAAATGATAGTTTCCTCCTAGATCAGGCTGATCTGCGATAAGTGTAATCAGAATCCGTGGATCTTCTACCGGCGCATAGCCAATAAACGAGATTACCCATGTATCGGAAGAGTAGGTTTTTTCACCAGGAAGTACGATATTCGCTGTCCCTGTTTTTGCTGCTATCCGATAATCCTCCATATAGGCAAGTTTACCTGTTCCGATTTCTTGATCCGAGACGACTTGTTCCAAGTAGCCACTCACTTGCGTTGCCGTTTGCGGACTCACGACTTGTCTGATTACTTGAGGTTCATACGCCGTGATTACTTTGCCTGTTTTAGGATCAAGAATGTCCTTCACAATGTGCGGCCACATCAATTTACCACCATTCGCAATGGCTGCATACGCTGCGGTTTGTTGGATGGCTGTAACTACGACTTTTCCTTGCCCATATGTCGCTGTTGCGTACTCAGACGGATATTTCATGTCAATTAGACCTGATACTTCTCCAGGCATATCGATGTTCGTTTTTTGATCGAAACCAAACTTATTAATATAATCGCGTAGTTTATTTTGTGTTAACTTCTCAATTCCTAGCTTTACAAAAGCAACGTTACTAGACCTCTTCAAACCTTCTAAGAAGGTGATTTTCCCCCACCCGACGAGATTATGGTCATGGAGAATACGGTCTGATACTTTAATCGAGCCCGATTGATAGGTTTCTGTTGGATTAAACAATCCTTCTTCCACCGCTCCTGCTAGGGTAACTAACTTAAATGTAGATCCAGGTTCATATCTGGAAGAAACGGCGCCATTTCTAAAATCTTTCTGTGGATCATAGTTCCAGTACGTATTCGGATTAAAGTTCGGCGTGTTTGCCATCCCTAGAATTTCCATCGTTTTCGGATCAACCGCGATAGCTGTCAGGCTTTTGGGATGCCACTTGTCATTGACTTTCGCCAAGGCGCTCTCTAGATAAAACTGTATGTTTTTGTCGATTGTGAGTCTTACATTGTTCCCGTCTTCCGCAGGTTTAAAGTTGACTTTGGCATCGGGAAGTTCTACACCTTTACCATCCTTTTCATAACTTAGCATCCCTGGAATACCCTTAAGCGTGTCGTTTAATTTCAACTCTAGGCCAAGTGATGCTTCACCTTCTTTGTTGGTATACCCTAGAATATGGGACGCCAACGTTTCACCCGGATAGTATCTCTTCTCATCTTCAAGAATTGAAATCCCTACGCTCGCTCTGGTGCTCAATTTGAGCTTCGTTTGTAGGTTGGCAATGAGCACACGAACTTGATCCGCTTTCTCTTTCTCAATCTTCCAACCTTCATTACGCACTTCAACATTGGCAGCGAAGTCTGTACCATCGAGATTTTTTTTCGTTGCCCTCTCGCGAATCTTATTTACAAGTTCTGCACGAGACGCTTCGGATTCTTTCAAAATATCCGCTAACCCCTGAGTCACATCCTCAGCAATGTGCAAAGCATCTATCACTTTCGGATTTAGCGCAATTGTATAAGCTGTTGCTTCTACGGCGAGCACCTTATCATTACGATCCAAAATCGAACCGCGTACGGGAGCCAGCACTTTATCCGTTTCCCATCTTTTCTCAGCCTTCTCTAGCAACCAGGATGCTTCTACCACTTGAATCCAATAGACTTTGACCATGAGGACAACAAAAAGAAGGGTGAAAAACCCTCCAAGTAGCAAAGAACGTAGCTTAATTTTTTTTGTCATAGGAGTACCTGCCTGTTACGGTTTAGAAGCAGCTTTCGTACTTTTGCCACTCGTTGTAGCTGTCGTCGTACTAGATTTCGCTTTCGTAGATTGAGCTACGATTTCACCTTGCTTCACATCTTGTAAATTAAACCCGAGGCGTACGGCTTCCTCTTTTAAACGATCTGGACTTTGCAGTTTCTCAACTTCTTGCTTAAGCGCACTGTTCTGTGCTTGAATTTCACGGATTTCACCTTGCATTTTCAAAATATTCGCATTCATCTGATAAATCGCTGCAAACCGCCAAATGATCACGCCAGCAACAATAACACAGAGTACAACTGTGAATAAGTAGAGCATTTTCTCTTGCGCTGGCAATGAGGAATTGCGATAAACAACCTTAGTTGTTTCTTTTATCTTAACACGCTGTTGTTGGTTCGGTTTCCGTTTCGGATCAAGTGCCAAATTGCCTTGAATATATGATGACATCGCTTATTCCTCCCTTGGTCAAAGCTTTTCTGCTATTCTTAATTTTGCCGATCTGGCTCTTTGATTGACTTCTAATTCATGTTCACTAGGTAGAATTGGTTTACGCGTAACGAGCTTCAAATCCCCAGCCTTCTCACAAACACACATTGGAAAAGCTGGCGGGCACGTACATTTCTCCACATTTTTCACAAAAAATTGTTTACAGATGCGATCCTCCAAGGAGTGAAATGTAATGACTGCAATACGCCCTTGAGGCGCCAAACAGTTAAGTGATTGTTGAAGCGCTTCTTCAAACGCGCCTAGTTCGTCGTTTACTGCGATTCGTAATGCTTGGAAACTGCGTTTCGCTGGATGTCCACCTGTCCGTCTTGCGGCTGCTGGGATCCCCTCTTTGATCAATTCAACGAGTTCCCCCGTTGTTTCAATCGCTTTCTTCTCTCTTGCCTCCACAATGACACCAGCAATTCGTCTTGAGAACTTTTCTTCCCCATATTCGAAAAAAACTTTAGCAATTTTGTCAGCTGGCCATTCATTCACGATCGTTTTGGCCGTGAGGAGTGTATCTCGATCCATTCTCATATCAAGCTCAGCATCATGGTTGTAGCTGAATCCACGATCACCATCATCCAACTGTGGAGAAGATACACCTAGATCGAACAAAATGCCGTCAACCTGGGGTCTGCCATCTTTCATAGCTTTGGGTACTCCGCGCAATACATGCTCGATTTCTCGAAAATTGCTTTTGATAATGGCTACGCGATCTAGATAGGGTGCAAGCACCGTTTGCGCATTGGCTAGAGCAACATCATCTTGATCAAGGGCAATGAGTAACCCTTCTGGTCCTAGTTTGGAAGCGATAAGCGAGCTATGTCCCGCGCCTCCCATCGTACAATCCACGTAAACGCCATCTGGTTTTATATGTAAACCTTCTACAGATTCTTCTTTAAGTACAGTCACATGATGAAACACTCGTTGTCCTCCTAAAAGTTTTGCCTTGGCAAAACTGACTTCGTAAGCATAATCTTCGTTTTGCTTCAGCGAAACTCAAAATTTCTATAAATCAAAATTAAAATCGACCAGCTTCTCTGCTATTTCATTGAATGACTGTTCAGACTCATTGGCATAGCTTTCCCAAACTTGCTTACTCCAAATCTCCACACGATTAGAAACTCCGATAACGACACAATCTTTTTCTAACTTGGCATGGTCGACGAGATTGCTTGGAATGTTAGCTCTCCCTTGCTTATCAATCTCACACTCTGTTGCACCAGAGAAGAAAAACCGGGTAAAAGCACGTGCATCTGATTTCATTAATGGCAATGCTTTCAGCTTCTGTTCGAGAATTAACCATTCGGATTGAGGGTATACAAATAAGCACTGATCTAATCCACGTGTGATGACAAAAGCTTCGCCAAGGGCTTCACGAAATTTAGCCGGAATAATCATTCGGCCTTTCTCGTCAATGCTATGTTGATATTCACCCATAAACATAGCATCAAGTCCCCCTTTCCCTCCACTTTGTACCACTTTTCACCACATTTGAATCAATATTCGCTAAAAATAAAAGAAATCCTGCTTAGTTAGCAGGATTAATTAAATTTATTTCGTTTTTTAGGTCTATTCTGTGCCTTTTGTTCCTTGTTCCGTATCTTCAAGTGTATTTTCAGTTACTTGTTGCTCCTTCAGCTTTAAGCGCAATTCCTTCAATTGCTGGTTCCGCTTGCGTCTGTATACCCAGATTGGGAATGCAAAAAGTAGTAATATCACCAAAACGGGCACCGCGGCAGCCAGGAAAACGAGGACACCTTGCATCACAGCGACCAGAACATTCAGGCTAGAGCCCCATGCTTTTTCAACACGTTCTGCTAGAGTTAGTTCATTCGGGTCAGAAAGCAACGGTTTTTTACCGGTTTGTTGATACATGCGCAGCTCGATGGTGGAGTACGAAACATTTTGATCCAAGTAACGCATTCTGCCTTTGATTTGCTCAGTCGCCTCTTGTACCTTGGCAAGCTCATTAGAAAATGCTAGTAAATCATCCGTCTTCGTTGCTTTCTCCATAAAGCTAAGCAATCTAGTTTCAACAAGCTGTTTAGCCGTCAAACGAGAGCTAAGATCTACGTACTCCTCCGTCACGTCCTGCCCTTGTACATTCCTTTGGAGCGCCGGGCTTATCTTTTCTAGGCCGTCCAGCATGGATACAAAACCATTCGCTGCGACTTTAATCGTATACGTACCACCCTTTTCACCGGTATTCGCACTCTCGGAAAACTGCAAAATGTAAGCTCCGCTTAGTGCAACGAGATCCCGCAGCCGGGTTTGAGCATTACTATAGTCTTCAACTGGCATTACGAGATTAGCCCGATAAATTAGTTTGCGGTTAAAACCAGCCTCTTGGTCGTTCCCGCTAGCAGGCATCACAACATTTGGAGCAGCTGCCTTCCCATCCGTTGTAGGAGCTATCGGTGCTGATTCCTTCGCCTTAGCCGCTGGAGCGGCATTACTTGCATTCACTTGTTTAGCGTCGGCAAACTGATCGGCTATCGCACCTGATGTTTGCGCGCTATTCATTTCACTTTTGGAAGCGGCCATGGACGAGTCTTGTTCGCTCTTGGAGGTAGAACTGCATCCTGCCAGCACCCCCAACACCAATAAACTCATAACAATCATAATGGCTAAGCTTGCTCTTATCTTTATCCTCATTGCAACACGCCCCCAATTTCCATTTATAGGTTATACACCCTTCAAACGGAATGTTCAACTCAAAAGTTGCATGGAAACAACGTGGATTGCAATAAAAGAGATTAAGATTTTCGAGACAGTTGAATGTTTTACTAATTGGCGTGACATTGCTGGGCTTGCTGGAGCTAGTGGGGTGTAAGAGCTGGGGACTTTTAGGAGTTAGCTGGAAAAAGTACAGTTATTTTAGCTGAATATCATTGAAATATTGATTTAGATGTATTTTATGTAGTTAATTATCCCTTTAATGCTCAGTTTAACGAAATTCCCTGAAATCACCTGTAGAAAATCCAGTTAATGTTATAAACTAGCCAATTCCCACTAAATTAACTGTACAAAATACATCTATTGTATCGGGACTTGGACTAACTTCAAAAAAAAGCACCCTCCAATCCACAACAGTGGACCAAAGGGCATCATCATCACATCATGTATATTCTAGTGCTCATCCCAGCTATCTAGGTAAGCTTTTTGCTCATCTGAGAGCGCATCTACACTCGTACCTAGTGATTCAAGCTTGAATCGAGCAACTTGCTCATCCAGTACATATGGAACATTGACAACTGTATTTCCTAACGATTCGTAAGAATCATTCACATATTTCAAGGACATCGCTTGAAGCGCAAATGTCATATCCATGATCTCGGCAGGATGACCATCCCCAGCAGCTAGGTTAACTAAGCGGCCTTCTGCTAAGATATATACTTTGCGACCATCAGTTAACTGATACTCTTCAATGTTACGACGAACTGTACGCTTGGAGGAAGACAACGCTTCTAGCTCAGGTTTGTTTACTTCAACATCAAAGTGACCCGCGTTCGAAAGAATCGCGCCATCTTTCATCACTTTGTAGTGTTCGCCACGGATGACATCACGGTTGCCTGTAACCGTGACGAAGAAATCACCCAATTTTGCAGCTTCGATCATCGGCATCACTGCGAAACCATCCATGTAAGCCTCAACGCCTTTGATCGCATCGATTTCAGTCACTATGACGTTAGCGCCTAAGCCTTTGGCACGCATAGCCACACCTTTACCACACCAGCCATAACCAACTACAACGACGGTTTTACCCGCTACCACCAAGTTTGTTGTACGGTTGATGCCATCCCATACGGATTGGCCTGTACCGTAACGGTTATCAAACAAGTATTTACAGTAAGCATCATTAACAGCAACCATTGGGAAACCGAGCTTCCCGTCTTTTTCCATCGCTTTCAAGCGAAGAATACCTGTTGTTGTCTCTTCCGCACCACCGCGCACATTTACAGCCAAATCCTTACGCTCGGAGTGAAGAAGGGAAACTAAGTCGCCACCGTCATCGATAATGAGATCTGGTTTGGATTCCAATGATTTAATAAGAAGCTCTTTGTATTCTTCTGGACTTGGGTTATATTTCGCAAATACCGTGATTCCATCTTCAACAAGCGCCGCACATACATCATCTTGCGTGGAGAGCGGGTTACTACCAGTGATCGTAACTTCAGCACCACCAGCTTTAACAACCTTTGCTAAGTAAGCTGTTTTAGCTTCCAAATGTAAGGAGATCGTTACTTTCAAACCTTTGAAAGGCTGTTCTTTCTCGAATTGCTCACGAATTCGATTCAAAACAGGCATATGCGCCTGAACCCAATCAATTTTCAAATGACCATCCGGCGCTAACGCCATGTCAGTTACAATACTGTTTGTTGCAGTTGTCATCTTCGTTCCTCCTACAAATAATAGATACGATGCATGCCGTCTACGGGTATTGGCGTCTCAAGTAAATGATGAAGCCAAACATTCCCATAACGATTCAGATAAGCACACCCATTATACACTCTTTCTTGGGGCTTTGCTAACGGAAAAATAGTAAGTCGAACACGGTCCAACTGCCGGATTGCTGCATCGAATTGCGTATGTGACGCTTCGCTTGCCTTATGGTGCAAATATTCAATTTGTTCCACGATTTTAGCCAGATTCGTATCTCCAAGCTTTTTGACACCAGGATTAATACTACTAAGAGACTCCACAAGGGGAGCGTAGGCGCTAAGGAAGGACTCCTTAACAGCTTCAAACCGTTCGTTGAGCTGAAGTGTATCTTGCGCATCCAACCAAGCTTGTTTCTTCTCATCAAAGCGTTCCAGAACGTCTGTCAAAGTAAGCTCGTATTTGTCCATCTGTTTCTTTATCGTACCCTCAATCAAGGTAAACTCCAAGCGCGGCACCACAATCGGCATACGCATCTGAAAATGCTCGAAAGCTTGCTTCGTCAGCGCCCAGTAAGCAATTTCCCCAGGGCCAAGGACTGTTGCCAGAACTGGAAATAGATATTCCTGCATAAGCGGCCGAGACATGACATTATTGCTCAACTGTTCCGGTGTCGAAATTGCTTTATCGCGAAGTTCAGCTTTCGTGTAACTAACCGTATTTTTCTTATCCGTAAAGTGCTCTCCCTCACGATGAAGCAGCAACCTCGCACCTTCGGCGAAAACGAAGAGGTTCGCAGCATCCTCATGAATTTCCGCTTGAATCCCATAACCCGATTGACTGACTTCAGCTTGACTGCGCAGTAAGGAAGCGGTAAATAACTCATTTTGCTCTACCATTTGCTCAAACATAGATGACTCTAGTGCACGAACCGAAGGCTCATCCGCATCGATTAATACAAGTCCATACTCGCCAAACAACATCGCCATCCAACGTGCAAAAGCATCTGAAAGTGTCGCGCCATCTCCTGCAGCTGAACGCATTTTATCTAACAAGGACGCTTTGAATTCCGTATCCATTAGTGATTGATCTAACTTATTCAATGCCTCTTCCCATGCTTCAGTGGACAGTGGCAGGCGACTCACGGACGTCCTTACACCAGTTGGATGCTCCACCTTCAGCTTCTCAATCTGCTGCGTATTCGAAAGAACATGGACGTGATTGACTTCATCGAAGTCGTGATCCTCACCAGCGATCCAAAAAATCGGAACGACTGTGCGTTGCAGCTTAGTACGCCACTCCCGCGCCAATTGAATAATCGTGATGGCCTTATATAGGATCATTAACTGTCCGCCAAACAATCCCGCTTGTTGACCGCCAACAATCGCTAGCGTTTGCTGATCGCCTAATGCTGCGACATGCGCGAGAGCCACTTCTGTATTCCCTACACGTCGGTTGTAAGCTTCTAGCACCCCTACAAGCCGCTCACGCTCGACATGCGGGGCATCCTTAGCTCCGTCCAGCCAATTCACACGAGCTTGCCAATCTTCCGCATTTCCAAAATGATAAGGGAACAACGACTTCGCCTTACCTTTACCCGTTATATAATCTTCCGCCAATGTCTGATTTTTCTTCCATTGAAAAGTTTCCATTTGCATATGCGACTAGTGTCTCCTCTTCATAACAAATAAAACAACTATCCTTGATTGTACACGGTAGCCCTGAAATCGTCAAAACTGTATTTTTTCTAATTACAATTATGCAAGGGTTAAGATAACGAGGAAAAGCCGCCCCACACGGGACGGCTAGACTTATTAGTATAGATGACAAGCAACAAAGTGATTCGGTTCCACTTCTTTGCTAGGCGGCATGGAATCTGCACACTTCGCCATCGCTTGTGGACAACGTGTACGGAATGGGCAACCACTAGGCGGGTTAAGCGGACTCGGTACATCTCCTTGAAGGATAATACGCTCGCGTGTACGCTCAACTTCTGGATCCGGAATTGGAATCGCGGAAAGCAGCGATTGTGTATATGGGTGTAACGGCTTCGCATATAGGGCATCAGAAGTTGTAACTTCTACTAGATTCCCTAAATACATAACCCCGATACGGTCGGAGATGTGCTTCACCATCGCCAAATCATGCGCGATAAATAAGTAAGTTAAGCCCATTTCTTTTTGTAATCTTTTGAACAGGTTAACGACTTGCGCCTGAACGGAAACGTCCAAAGCAGAAATCGGCTCATCTGCGATAATGAATTTCGGTTCAATCGCAAGCGCACGGGCAATCCCGATACGTTGACGTTGACCACCGGAGAATTCATGCGGGAATCGGCTAGCATGCTCATCATTCAAACCAACTGCACGAAGTAATTCCATAACACGTTCTTTACGCTTTGCACCTTTGTATAAGCCATGGATATCAATACCTTCAGCAATGATATTCCCGACAGTCATACGTGGGTTCAGGGATGCGTAAGGATCTTGGAATACCATTTGCATATTCCGGTTGAATTCCTTCAACTTTTTCCCAGTCAGCTTATGAACATCTTCGCCATCGAAAATGACTTCGCCTTCCGTCGCATCATAAAGCTTAATGATGGTTCTTCCTGCTGTGGATTTACCACAACCGGACTCCCCAACAAGACCAAACGTTTCACCACGTTTAATTTCTATAGAAAAGTTGTCTACGGCTTTCAAGATCTTGCCGTTTCCAAGATTGAAATGTTTCTTCATATTGCGAATTTGCAAAATTGGTTGTTCAGACTTAGCCAATGTTTTAGACATGCCTATTACCTCCCACTCCTACAGGACGTTCAACCTTCGGCGCATCCGGGTGAAGTAACCAGCAAGCCGCTGAATGTGTTTCAGACAGCACGGAATGTGCCGGATCTTCTTCCAGACAGTGATTCATCGCATATGGACATCTAGCTGCGAAGGCACACCCTTTCGGTGGAGCGAACAAATCTGGCGGTGTACCCGGAATCGGCACAAGCTCTTCATTCGCGTTCGTATCCAACCGCGGCACTGAACGAAGCAAGCCCCATGTATATGGATGCTGCGGCTCATAGAATATTTCATCTACGGTACCTTGTTCAATAATTTTTCCTGCATACATAACCACAACGCGCCCTGCCATATCAGCAACAACACCAAGATCATGCGTAATTAAGATAATGGATGAGTCCGTTTCAACAGAGATCTTCTTCATCAAATCAATAATTTGAGCCTGAATGGTAACGTCTAGCGCTGTTGTCGGCTCATCTGCAATCAGAAGCTTAGGCGAACACGCAAGAGCAATCGCGATCATAACGCGTTGACGCATACCACCGGAAAGTTCGTGTGGATATTGATGGATACGACCCTCAGGCGAGTTGATCCCAACAAGCTTTAGAATTTCGATAGCTCTATCTCTTGCAGCGCTTTTACTTAAACCTTCGTGTTTGATCAAACCTTCCGTGATCTGATCACCGATTTTCATTGTCGGATTCAATGAAGTCATTGGATCCTGGAAAATCATACCCATTTCTGAGCCACGAATTTTCTCCATTTGCTTATTGGAAAGTTTGGTAATATCCACTTTCCCATCAAACATGATAGAGCCGCTTTTTATATAACTAGGCGGAGTAGGAATTAAACGCATGAGCGTTTGTGCCGTTACGGATTTACCGCAACCGGATTCACCTACAATCGCCAACACTTCACCTTTTTTCAAAGAAAAAGATACGCCACGAACAGCTTGAACTTCACCCGCATAAGTCTGGAATGAAACTCTCAAATCTTTCACTTCTAGCAAATTGTCTTTGGTGCTCATCATTATTCACCCCTTCTTACTTGCGCATTTTTGGATCTAGCGCATCACGAAGCCCATCGCCGAGTAGATTGAAGCTCAACAAGATTAAGCTGAACACAATTGTCGGGAAAATAAGGCGATGCGGATATAACCGAATATAGTTAGCACCGTCTGACAGCAAATTACCTAGCGATGCCAGCGGCGGCTTTACACCAAGACCGATAAAGCTCAAGAATGCTTCAGTAAAGATCGCAGATGGCACAACGAATGTGATCTGTACAATGATTATACCAAGCGCATTCGGGATTAAACTACGCATAATTATTCTCATGGGAGAAGCTCCCAGTGTACGCGAAGCCAATACGAACTCTTGTTCTTTGAGTGTAAGCATCTGCCCACGAACAAGCCGCGCCATAGGTACCCACCCTGTAATACTATAGGCGATAATAATGGAAGAAACCCCTGAGCCAATAACCATGATCAATAGAATGGCAATCAACAAGAAAGGAATTGCGTAGACAATCTCAATGGAACGTTGCATCACTTCATCAACTTTCCCACCGTAATACGCGGAAATCCCACCGTAAATAACACCAACTACTAAGTCAATCAATGCCGCCGTAATACCAATAAATAGGGAAATTCGAGTACCCCACCATACACGCGTCCACACATCTCGACCGAAATCATCTGTTCCAAAGAAGTGCGAACTGCTTGGCACCGCATTTTTAAGCTTTAAGTTTTGCGTCTGATAATCGTAGCTTGAAACAAATGGTACGATAATCGAAAGTACGATTAAAGTTACCAATATAATTAAGCCAGCCATAGCCAGTCTATTTTTCTTAAGTCGTCTCCATGCGTCCTGCCAATAATTAAGTGAAGGTCGTACAATTACTTCACCAGTTAGAGATTTATTTGAAACGGGAGCAAACTTGTAGTTAGTCTCTGTTGATTCATTTGGAGTTTGCATGAATTATTTCCCGCCTTTCCCAAGACGAATTCTAGGGTCTACTAAGCCATATACAACGTCAGTAATAAAGATAACGACAATCAAAATTGCTGAGTAAAATATAGTTAATCCAGAAATCATCGTATAATCATTCGAATATACAGATGACACAAAATGTTTACCCAAACCTGGTACACTAAAAATTTGTTCAACAACTAACGTACCTGTGATGACGTTTACAAATATTGGACCGATAATCGTGATAACCGGCAATATCGCATTACGAATTGTATGCTTAACTACAACTGTTATAGTTGACAAACCTTTTGATTTCGCTGTTTTAATATAATCTTGATTCAAAACGTCTAACATGGACGTACGCATTAACCGCGCCAAAATCGCAATAGTACCGAAGGACAAAGCAATAGCTGGTAAAACCTTGTATTCAGGACCTTTCCATAAACCAGCTGGCAAAATTCCCCACTTCACCCCCACGTAATAAGAAAGCATTGGCCCAAGTACGAAGGATGGAATGGAAACACCTAGGATCGCAATGAACATAGCTGTGTAATCGCCAGCTTTATTATGTTTCAAGGCTGCAATAATCCCTAAAGTTAAACCAACAACAATTGCGATTACAATTGAAATTAATCCAAGTTCTAAGGATGAAGGGAAAGCTTGTTTGATAATATCAGTTACTTTGTGAGCAGGGAATTGAAAGGAAGCTCCTAGATCGCCATGGATGATATTGTTCATGAATGTCAAGTACTGTTCCCATAGCGGCTTATCTAGACCGTATTGCTTCATCAACATATCTCTCGTAGCTTTCGGAATCTTCTCAGCGCCTTCTCCTAGTGGATTACCTGGCAAGTTTTTCATCAGTACGAAAGTAAATGTTGCAATTAGCCATAATGTAATAAGCGCATATAGGAAACGGCGAAGAATGAACTTAATCATATTGCTCCTCCTTTATTAAAATATAAGACAAGAAAGTTAGAAGAGGCCGCTCCCACGAGGTGCGAACGGCCCCTTCTGCTCTAAACTATTTTTAAAGATTACTTAACTGAAGCCCATTTCAATTCCCATTCTTGTCCAAACGAAGGAAGAATCAAACCGTTAATTGTTGCTTTTTTCAGGTACGCACGAGTACGGAAGTACAATGGAGCTACACCTTGATCATCCATAAGGATTTTCTCAGCTTCAACCAAAGCTTTAGCACGTTTCGTAGTATCTGTTTCTGTTTGAGCGGACTTCACAAGTTTATCGTACTCTGGGTTGCTGTAGTCACCTTCATCAAACTCGCCGCCAGTTACCCACATATCCAAGAACGTCATTGGATCGTTGTAATCAGCGCCCCATAGGGAAAGAACGATATCGAAATCTTTTTTGGAGGAAAGCTCGATACGCAATGCATGAGGAACTGGGTTCGCTTCAGCTACGTAACCAAGGTTTTGTTTCCATTGTGCAAGGATGAACTCAAGTGATTTTTTCGCAGTTTCTGTATCATCCGCGTTCACTTTCATTTTTGGAAGTGCTGTTAGACCAAGCTCTTTCAAACCTTCAGCTAGCAAAGTTTTCGCTTTAGCAGCATCGAACTTCGGTTGAGTTTCGCCAGCTGTTTTACGGAATTCTCCGCCAGCACCGTCAGAAGTACCACCTGGTACTAGACCAGTGGAAGCAACGGAACCGTTAGCAAGAACTGTATCTACATAAGCTTGACGATCGATTGCCATACCAAGCGCTTGACGAATTTTTTTGTTCGCAAGAGCTGGTTGTTTCTTCACTTGGTACATCAAGTAGGAGTTCGTCAACTCTGGTTTAGGCAGGTTGTCCGGTTTACCTTTGTACAAAGTAAGTTGATCACGATTGATTTCAGTCAAATCAGCCGCATCTGTTTCATATAGGTTAAGGCCTGTATTTGTGTCTTTAACGATATTGACTGTTGCTTTTGTTAACTTCACATTTGCAGCATCCCAATATTTTTCATTTTTAACAAGCTCAAGTGTTTGGCCATGATCCCATTTACTCAAAATAAATGGACCTGCACCGATTACTTTGTCAGCTTCTGCGCCATATTTGTCGCCAGCTTTCGTTACGAAATCTTCGCGTTGTGGCAAGAAAGTTCCGAATGCAAGCATTTGTGTAAAGAATGCAACCGGTTTTTCAAGTGTGATTTCTAGTTTTTTGTCGCCAAGAACTTTAACTCCTAGAGCGTCTTGCGCTTTTTTCACTTCTTCAGGAGTTTTAGCTTTAGTAACAGCTTCTCCACCTTTAATCCATGCTACTACAAAGCTATATTGCCCTTTTGTAGCTGGATCCAATGTACGTTTGAAGGAATAAGCAAAATCTTGTGCTTTAACCGGTGTACCATCTGACCAGTTCGCATTGTCACGAATGTCGATTGTGTAAGTTAGACCATCCGCAGAAATTTTAGGGAAATCTTTTGCAAGACCTGGAGTTGCTTTACCGTCTTTATCTGTACGGTATAGACCTTCGTTAAATGCGCTAATAAATGTAAAAGCAGCATTCGCTGTAGCTTTGGAGCTATCCATAACAGGAGGCTCTGCCGAGAAATTGATTTTAATTTCTTGAGGTTTGTTGGAAGCTGGTGCTGTTGTACCTTTTGTACCATCTGTTGGTGATACCGCTGGTGTTTCCTCACTTTTACCACAACCAACTGCTACGCTACCCATAAGCGTTAATGCTACTGCTGTAGTAACCCACTTTGTCGCTTTCATATAAACTCCTCCTTTAAAATATGTATGTCTAGACATCTATGGTTAGGTGATTTGTCAGCTTTTCTAACATTAGCATTACACCTTTAACCCGGAGAACAATGAAACCGCTTCTTTAATGTTATATTATATTCCTCGAACCTCTGGTAAAAAAATTTACTAGAGTCTACGCAAGGAATTATAACATAAACGATGAGTTTGTCCACAATTAATTTACCTCTGTCTAAATAACTGGTAAAAAAATTTACTCTCACGGTTTTTAATTATACAACCAACGGTTAATAAAATCTAGACGATTTTGTTTGTTATTTTCTACAAATCTCAAATAAATATTACAAAGATCCGTTTAATTAATGTCCATAATATCCAAAATAAGGAAACAACAAAGAGATTTAAGTTGAAAAAAGGTAGTTTTTACCTATATGAACGAAAAATAACAGAATATATAATGCCGATAAGCCTACAAAGCTAAGACGCCATACCAGCCTGCCTACTTTGATTAAATTAGTTTCCCCTTTCAAATGATTTTGATAACCCCCAATAACCCCAAATGCAATTAATAGGATTAGGACAATTAACCAAAAACCAAATTGGGTATGAAAAAGTTTGTTCCACATCAAGGATACGGATCCTAGCAGAAACAAAGTTGTGACATCCATAGTAAACCTCGTGGTCATCTTCTTATCCTTCAGAAATAGAAAGATGAGAAACCAAACTAAAACAAACGTGATAAATGGCGCTACAGCCAACATGGCATATAAGGTAGATAATAGACTAACGAAACTATTTAGCAAAAAGTTTCACCTCTTAATTTTCTATCGCTTTAATCATTCTATACACCAAGCTATTTGCAGGTAGATCGAGGCCCATTTCATTGCCCATCTTCACTAAACTGCCATTTAAATAGTCAATTTCCGTATGACGCGAAGCCTCAATATCTTGCAACATAGAGGAATGATTCGTTTTTGTCCCTTCGCAAACAGCCTGAACGGTATCCCATAAGTCAACCGGAAGTTCAATTCCTTTGGCAGCAGCCAATCGAAGCACTTCTTGATAAAGATCTTGCATAAGTGAAAGGGTCCATACCGAACGCAGCAACTCACCATTTTGAACACGTAGAATGGCTGTGAGTGGGTTGATGACCGCATTGATGACTAATTTAGTCCAGATTCTAACTTCCATATTTTTCGACAATTCCGCACGAAATCCTGCTAACTCCAGCAACTGCACAATGAAAATATGTTGATGATTTGTGACAGTAAGATTCTTAGGTTCTAACTCCCCCAAATATGTGATTCCATGCCCTGTATGTTTAACGGATGTAGGCCCAATTCGCTTAGCCCCTTCTGTTGTAATAGCAAATAATAGCTTATCCCACCCGATGGCTTGGCTTAATTTCACTTCATGACCAACACCATTCTGAAAGCATATCAAGTAGGTGTGACATGTCATTTTGTTTTGAATATAAGTGATAAGTTCTGGTGATATTGCCGTCTGTTTCACCATAAGGAAGATATAATCGACTTCCCGCGCAACATTTCCACTAATCTCCTCAGAATAGCTTTGAAATACAATCGACTTCGCAAGCTTCGTCTCTAGTGACTCTGTCCCAACGAGTTGAATGCCGTGCTCCGCCAATTCTCTAGCTTGTCCTTCAGATCTTGTTACTATTGTTAATTGCGAACAATTCGGGGCAAGCTTAGCAGCAAAAAGAAGGCCAAGTGAGCCAGCGCCGATGATCATGATATGCATGCAATAACCACCTTTATTCATGTATCCACTATTATACAGCAAAAAAGCCACAGACCAAGGCTCCCCTTGATTTGCAGCTTTTCATTTTAAGTCATTTACAGATTACTCGACTCTTTCCAAATTACCATTTGCATCCATTTTGAAGCGTGGCTTCTCTTCTTCCTCTTCCTCTACAAGGAAGGCCATTTTTCTGGCACGGTCCATGATTTGAATAAGCGCTTTATAATCATCATTCACGACGCGATAATCGGTTTCAACTTCATTCACTTGTTTATTCAGCTTATTATTTTCTCTGCCAAGTCTATCGAGTTCGTCCTCTTTGTCCTGCAGTTCTTTTTCCAACGTTTTAATATGACGATTCATATCCTGATAGGTACTGCGCCATTGCCGTAAGAAACGAATGACTGCATCAATAGATAGCGTTTCTTCAGTAAACACTTCATTCTTGCCAGTAGATACATCAGGACTATCCAGTAAACCAATGGAAGAAGATCCGGAAATTGAAACAGGTGCATGCTTCTTCAGCTGTGTCCGTTTCTGACGCTGTGCTTTCGCAATTTGAATGGCTGCTTCATATTTCTTCCGTACAAAGCTGTTCCAGCGAAATCCGCACGCGGCCGCGGTTCGTCCAATGCGCTCCCCAACTTCTTCAAACGCAGATAATTGTGTACTTCCTTCTCGGATATGACGCAATGTCAACTCCGCTAAAATTAAGTCGTCTTCATCGCTCCAAGCATCTTGTCTAATTGCCGACATAAGGCCAAACCTCCTAACAAATTATAGGGATCTTTGGTCGGAGAGCAAAGTCTCTCCTTTTCGGGAGCTTCGATTCCTGATCAAATTCTCTCCTACCTGCGGATACATCATAAAGAAGAATCAATTAGTCAGACAGGTATCAATTGATTCGTTGCCATTATTACTATTTCTATGCCCGTACTAGAGTTCATAGAATCTATTTGATACTAAATGGTATTGCCAAATTTTTTGACCCTCATACATGGGATTCGTATAAAAAGACATACTACGTCTATATGATGAAATGTTTTCAATTTCGTCACCGTTTGACGGTTTACACCACTTGGATCAAACGGTATAATGTGTTGTAGTTATTGTGCAACGTGGTACGAGAGGGGGATGTAACGAGAATGGATCGCATGTTTCGGGTTCTAGGTTTTTGGACACTTGTTATCGCACTAATGAGCTTAGCTGGCGATATGATACCTATGTCTCTGATTTTCTTTTTTCAAACTGCCGTATTCGTCATTCTAGGCTATATGCGCTTGTCAGAACGTACTTACATATTGCTGTTCTGGGGATACATGATTATCTCCTTCAGCGGATTTACGTATTGGTCATTTTTCAAAATGTCCGTCTAACGCAGATAACGAGCAAAAAGGTGAATCGGCAATTATGCCGGTTCACCTTTTTTAATGGCAATAAACACTTTAAACAATTCACTCATTCCATCGCTTAACAATAATTGTCGGATCGAACGATTTCTTTTGGACACATCACTAAATGGATTGGGATCGAAATGATTTTGCAGTTTTTCCAAAATACCCTGCTCAACTAAGAACTGACGCTGTGTCTGGAACACATACGACTCAAACCCTGCGGCAACCGCAGCCTTTTGACATAAGCTAAAATTAACATGTGCCGTGATGTCCTGTTCACCTGGGTCGATAAAAGGATTATCGTGCGCTTCGTGCTTACGATAGCACATTAATGTCCCTTGATGCCGATGTGAGGCGTACAGCTCCTCCTCCACATCACCATAATCAATTGCCATAACGCACCCGCTTAGCATCCGTCCAGAAAGTCGAACATACCAATCTACTGCCTCGAGATTCAATTCACTAATCTGACCATCTTGCCATTGAACTTCTAATGCAGTTAGATAGTCTAATATGCGTCCGGACCCAAGAGGTAACCAGATCTCTTGCAAATGAGGCTCTTGCTCCTGCCAAATCACAAACGATTCACGGAAGGCCCCTTCTTTGTATTGCAGACGATGAATCGGGAAGGCATCCAGCAACTCATTGGCCAATACATAAACATGATCGCTTGGAGGCTCACTTAACCAAGCTGTTTCATCCACGAAACGAATTCGATCCACATGTTCAACAAGTCTTTCTTGTTGCAATTGGCGGTGATAGGCACTCGATTCAATTAGCGTATACGTTAAACGTTCATATAGATCGGGTGCAGCAAGCCTCATTTCATCAAGCAACTGGCGTGCCATTCGCCCATTGCCTCCCCCCCATTCAACAATTTCAAGATGAGGAGGCAGATTTGATTGCGTTCGTAGTTGTTTATAAACGAAAGAAGCAACCATTTCACCCATTATGGTTCCTATGGAAGAGCTGGTATAGAAATCTCCTTGTTTACCTATTTTTATTTGATCCTTTCGGTAATAACCGACTGTATCGTGGTATAAGCATATCTCCATATAGTCTCGAAAGGATATTCTTTGATCTAGTGTCGAGCAAATATGTTCCTTCAGTGCAGCGGCAACGCTAGCAGGCTCTAGTTGATTCACGATTGTAAAACCTCCAGTTCTTTACATACAGACAAATGAGTAGGAAACCCTTATAATGATAAAGGATTATGGAAGGAGAGACAGCCCAGCATGACAAAAAAGTGGATTACCCTAACAGCGATAACGGCAATTGGCCTAGTCTCGTTGACCGCTTGCACAGACAATACGCAAGTTAAAGAAGCATTTCAACAATCTGTAAACAAACAATCGGAATTGAAGTCTTATACGTTCGATGGAAGCACGACTCTCGCAATCAGTGATGGTTTAATGAAATCAGCAAATCCTCTTACCAACGGGTTGTTATCTTTGATCAGAGAGAGCACGATTACGTGGAAGGGTATTAGCCAAGTAGACCCGCTCCAATATCAGTCAGACTTACGTATAACACCTAAGGGATCTACTTCCCCCGTCGATATACCAATTCTCATTAAAGATAGCAAATTGTATTTTAATATGCCAGCCTTAAATAAGACAGCTGATGAGTTCTATGCCATAGATTTACAAAAAACGAGCAGCACAACGGCTAGTCCATTAACGGCTGACACGTTGAAAAATACACCTCAAGTTTCCACCGCGCTTACGAAATTGATTTTCGAAGGATTGGATGCGAAGTGGTTTAAGCAAGCCAAAGATCCTATTAAACTAACTGACGGGTCCACAGCTAAATCGATTCAAGTTGATCTGACTACCAAAAATGTAAAAGAAATAAATACGCAATTCCAAGCCAAATTACCAGAGTTCATTGGTACCTTACAAACAAATGGTTTACTAACAGCTGATAAAGCTGAAGCACTCAAGAAAAATGGGATGGCTTCTATAGCGCTGAAAGCACCAAGCAGCATGAAGATCGCGATAGATGATCAAGGCTTTATTCGTGATCAGACACTTGATATCACGTTCTCAGTAACGCTAGATGGCAAAGTCCTCGACAATCACATTACACTCCATCAAACCACTGATGCGATTAATCAAGGCACACCTCTGACAAAGGAAATTCCTGCTAAAGTGAAGAGTTTTGATGATATTCTCAAACTCTTAACACCAGCTGCCAAAAAATAGAAATAAGGTTAAATACTTACCTTTCCCCAAAGGTAAGTATTTTTTTGTGCTTCATTTAATAGAAATATGATAATCTATTCATAGGGGGAGAATACCATCAATGAATTCAAAAAAACTCACAGCCTTGCTGTTGTCCATTGTTTTGCTCATACAAATCACATTGCCTTCTGGAGGCGCTTTGGCCGAAGAAACGACATCATCTCAAGATGAAGCCAAGGAACTGCTCCAGAAAGGGCTCACTATTTTCGAAATCGATAAAGAGGTCGCTCGTCTCAACGAGCAGGATGCTAAAATTGGTGAGCAAATTAAACAGAATGAACAAGATATCGTAAAGCAAAGCAGTAATGTGGATGCAACTCGCAAGCATGCAGGCAAAGTGCTACGAGCATATTATACAGGAGATCGAGACTCGATCTGGATGCTTCTTTTCGCGGCAAACTCCTTTACTGACGTCTTGCGGATGTTCGAATACTTACAGATGATCATCACGAATGACCATCGCTCACTAGCGCAATTCACGGATTCCTTTCAGAAGCTCACTAAGTTACAAACGGAATTAGCGAATTCTCGGACTGAGCTACAGAATACCAAAACTAAATTCCTTGAGCAGCGCGAGCGGCTTGTCAAGCTTCAAGAAGAGCTGGACAAACAGCTGGCTGTCAGTGCACAAGCTCAGGTTATTGCTACCCAGATCAAGAGTTTAAATGATCAATGGAAGCAAGAAGGCTTGCCTTTGGCCAGAGATTATCTGGACAATTTATCTTTGGCTTTCCGCGAACTGCCACAATTTCTAATGTCAGACAGTAAATATATTAGCATCACATCCACAACACCAGTTGTCAATCTGACGGACACAGATTTCAATACGTATCTTCACTCGAAGAGCGAGCTTCTGAAGACGTTGAATTTTGAATTCAAAGACGGAGCCATGGTCGCGACTGGCAAAAAAGGTGAGTTGCAGATATCCATACAAGGGAACTTCGTCCTTCTTACGAACGCAGAGAACTTGAATGAAGTCCGCTTTGTTGTTTATAATCTTGAATTTAACAGCTTCAAGCTGCCAGACACGACCATCGCAGACTTTACGAAGGAATTTTCATTAGGTTTTGTACCGAAAAAAGTAGTAAGCTATCTCGATGTGATCAGTGTTGAAACCAAAAAAGGTGTGGCAGTTGTGAAACTCAAATTATCTCTGTAAACTAGTAGGGATAATGAACGCAAAGTGAGGACAACAACCATGGAATTCAAAATTGGTCTAATGATGGATCTGCCCGACGGAAAAATACCTGGCTTCTATGCCCAAATCGTCAAAGCGCTTGCTGACAAAGTCGAGTTATTCGATCGCGATAAAGAAATGCTGATTGTTAGTAACGAAGAGCAACAACGTGCTGCGCTTGAAGTCATGGCCCATTTTAATATCGAGACCTCTATAATGGAGCTCCGTTTGCTAGTTGAAGAAGCAGAATTGACTGATTTGTTCAGTGACTACGGGTTCACTAGTCGTGCAGAACATAACTATTTGTACGATAAAATCGTGATCCCTTTCCGCTTCACCGCCAATAGTCCCGCTGCCGAGGTTGATCAAGCAGCCCTTCAGGTTGAAGAGCATCTCATCGCCCAGTACAAGGATGGCGACCATGACGTGTACGTCGTTGATCGGCAGCTCGAAGAGCTCATGCACGGAATTGCCAAAGCTTATCGCTGCAGCATCGAAATCCTTAGGTAAATGCAGCAAAAAGCCCACATCGGCTGATGTGGGCTTTTCTCTATTTAGAGCAAATCTGCAGCCAATTGAGCCAGATGCGAGCGTTCGCCGCGTTCTAATGTGATATGTCCGCTTATGCCTTCCTGTTTAAAGCGCTCTACCACATACGTAAGCCCATTGCTTGATGCATCTAGGTATGGATGGTCAATTTGATCTGGATCACCGAGGAGAACGATTTTACTGCCCTCTCCAACACGCGATACGATCGTTTTCACTTCGTGTTTCGAGAGGTTCTGTGCTTCATCGATAATAATAAATTGCCCTGGTATGGAACGTCCGCGAATATACGTTAACGCCTCTACTTGAATACTACCTAAACCGGCAAGTATTTTTTCAATATCACCTGGTTTTTTGGTATCGAATAAGTATTCCAAATTATCATAGATCGGCTGCATCCAAGGGCGCAGCTTTTCATCTTTTTCACCAGGCAGGTAACCGATATCCTTGCCCATCGGAACGACCGGACGAGCAATTAACAATTTTTTATATTTACGATCATCCTCAATTTTCATGAGCCCCGCAGCTAACGTAAGCAGCGTTTTACCTGTACCCGCTTTCCCAGTTAGGGTGACGAGCGGGATATCGTCATTGAGCAGAAGCTCAAGAGCCATTCGCTGCTGCGCATTGCGCGCGGCAATTCCCCAGATGGGATCATTACTCATGTAAAGCGGCTCAAGCTTTTTGGCATCTGGTGTAACTTTGAGCAGTGCGGACTTGGAAGAGCCCAACTCATCGCGCAGGATTACGAATTCGTGCGGGTGCAGCATATAGCTCAAATTAAGTGATGTCACGGTCAAGAAGCGATACGAATAGAACTCATCAATGATCGAAGGATGAACAAAGAGCGTGATATAACCAGTATACATATCGGTTTGAGCCACAATCCGATCTGTTAAGTAATCCTGTGCTGGAATACCCAGTACATCCGCCTTAATTCGAACCAACGTATCTTTACTGACAATAACGACAGGTCTAGCTACATCATTTTCTTGTTCTTCCAAATGATAATTAAGGGCAACTGCTAAAATGCGATTGTCGTTCGTTAATTCTGCAAACGTATCTTGCAGTTTCGCAAAGCTGCGATGGTTAAGCTCCACTTTAATGCTGCCACCATGTCCAAGTGTAATACCGTCGGATAAATTGCCTTTGGCTCTTAATCCGTCTAGTAATCTCGAGACATGTCTAGCATTGCGACCGATTTCATCCGCATTTCGTTTCTTAGAATCGATTTCTTCCAACACCACGGCGGGTATGACCACTTCATTATCTTCAAATGCGAATAAAGCATTGGGATCCTGAAGCAGTACATTGGTATCTAACACGTAAATTTTTTTCATTGGTGTGTCCCCTCCCAGATTTGGCGTTAGATCATTGGTTATATTCATACATACAACCTAACCGTACAGGACAAACTAAACGCGAGATTCAAGGAAAGAAGGGAACGATTCTGGTGAGACTAATATACGTATGCGGACTGATACTGATCCTCGCGGTAGGCTGCAGTCAAGCGCCGAAAAGTGGTGCCCCCTCTCAAGATACGAATCAAAAGCAAGTAAAAGTTCAACAAATTGCTCCGCAAAAGCTAGAAATTAAAGATTCTAAGGCGGTTGCAGCGCATTTGGAAAACCTAGCAATGGGTATCCCGCAGGTTGAAAGCGCACATTGCGTCGTCTTCGGCAATACAGCTGTCGTCGGTATTAACCTTAAGAAGGAACTTGATCGAGCCAAAGTCGGAACCATTAAATATTCGGTGGCCGAGGCACTCAAGAAGGATCCTTATGGTGTCAACGCAATCGTGACGGCTGATATGGATTTAGATCAACGCTTACGCAACATCCGGGATAACATTCAAGCAGGAAGACCTATACAAGGCTTCGCAGAACAAATGGCTGATATCGTTGGTCGTGTGATGCCACAACTGCCACGAGATATCCGCAATGATCCAGACATCGATAACGCAGGTCCTAGTGGGAATAGCCCCCAGGTTCCAGCCCGATAAATCGCTGAAGATGACAAAAAGCCTGCCTGCATACGCAGATCTAGGCTTTTTTTATCGCATCAAAAACTTGGCCGAGTGAAAAAAGGGCATCTCGGCTCTCACAAGCTTTCGCATATTCAGCTTTATTCATCATGTGGGCGCTATCTATCCATTGCATCGGTGCAGCTGTTAGAAGTTCAGCCATATCGTTTGCGCCTCCTACTAGGTGGTTGAAAACGCTCCTTACACTTACAGTATAGCATAGCGAGTGCCAAGCGTTCCACCTTTATGTATCTATTTTCAAATCAACAGGCACTCCTTATTGCCCAGATATATTTAAGTGTACGTTGATTTGTTAAAGTTATGTCCTTAATTCACAGCGTTAAACCGCTATTGATTATTGTAGATGGGATTCGATTTGATATCATCCAACAGCTTTTCCGCACTCTCGCGGTCGAAACAATGTTTATGATATTCCCCTTCATGGTCATAGCCAATCCATATTTTCATTGGATCTTCAATAGGCAGCACTTCAAGATTACTAACCCCGTGATCTTCGACTAAAATAAGTGCAAAAAAATCCAACGTATCTTTCGCCGCTTCATCCTCAGGACGAGCCTGGGACACAATATGCATCTGCAGCCAATTGAAAAAAGCATCCCCTAGCTTCATCTCAGCGTCCATCCTCTCTTAGTAACACAATATCATAACCGGCGTCTAACCAATCCAACCATTGTTTGATCCACACGGCATGCATGCCATTGCTAGCTTCCCTATGTTCATCCATTGCCATTAGCAGTGCCTTCGACTCCCGCCTAGTCAACAAACGGTCCAGAAAGGCTTCTGCGCAGTGCGAAAGATGAAATGGTTCACCATCAAATACAAGGTCACCTTCATTCGTTAAATCTAATTCTACGAGGTCTGATCCACATATCTCTTCATCATCACTCAGCAGGAGGCTCGCTTTAAACATCTGGAGCAAGCGAGGATGATGTTGGCCTGCAAGCTGGCGGAACGATTCGAATTCTGCGTCTGGCATGCAACTCATGCGCTCTGCCCCCAACACGAGCGGTGAATAACTGAGAATAGGTGTTAACCAATATCGCGTCATCAGGCATGAGCTCCTTACTCGTTAAGTTAAGTCGGCCTTTTGCCAGTTCTTTTTTCAATGAAATAACGAATTCTCACCATGAACATGAGAGAGATCGCTACGGCCAAACAAAGTACAATAGGCAAGCCTACGATTTGGAAGACGAGGAGCATCACGGAACCGATTGCTAGCAGCACATAGATTAGAGCCGTTTTGAGTACAGGCAGTTTGCGTGTACGAAACACTTTATTGTACACATAGGACATGAAAACAAAGATTAATAGATACGTGATCAAGAGGTGATTTGCAAACCATTCATTCAGGGCAGTCAACGAATATACACTCCATTTCATTAATACGTAATAAGTTAGCTCATCGCTTAGTCATTTTTCATTATCCCTTAAAACGACAAAGAAATAAAGGGAAATGCGGCTGAATAGCCGACATTTCCCTTTATTCGAACACTTTGTGAATTAAACGTTAGCTTCCGCAGTTTTGCGGTGCTTCTCAGCACGCTCGCGCTCGCTCTTGTTCAAAATCTTTTTACGGATACGAACCGATTTAGGAGTGATTTCACAATACTCATCATCGTTCAAATACTCAAGCGCTTGTTCCAAAGAGTACGAACGAGGTGTTTTCATTTTTACTGTTTCTTCTTTGTTCGCGGAACGAATGTTGTTTACTGCTTTTTCTTTACAAATGTTAACGATGATATCGTTGTCGCGTGTATGTTCACCAACAACCATGCCTTCGTAAACTTCTGTTTGCGGATGTACGAACAAGATACCGCGATCTTCTACTGAAAGAATTCCGTAAAGTGTGGAAACACCGGATTCGCTGGATACAAGTACGCCTTCATGACGTCCGCCAACGCCAGCTCCTTGGTAAGGGCCGTAGCTATCAAACGCATGGTTCATAATTCCGTAACCACGAGTCAATGTCAAGAAGTTCGTTCTGTAACCGATCAATCCTCGTGCTGGGATCTTGAACTCTAGACGAACGTTACCGCTGCCGTTGTTGATCATGTTGACCATTTCGGCTTTACGTGAACCTAAGCTCTCCATAACGGAACCCATACTGTCTTCTGGAACGTCGATGATCAAATGCTCAATCGGTTCCATTTTTTGTCCGTCGATTTGACGAATGATAACTTCTGGTTTGGAAACTTGCAATTCAAAGCCTTCACGGCGCATGTTCTCGATCAAAATACCTAAGTGAAGCTCACCGCGGCCAGATACGATGAAAGCATCCGGGCTGTCTGTATCTTCAACACGAAGGGAAACGTCTGTTTCAAGCTCTTTGTATAGACGCTCACGGATTTTACGGGAAGTAACCCATTTACCTTCACGACCCGCGAATGGCGAGTTGTTCACAATAAATGTCATTTGAAGCGTTGGCTCATCGATTTTCAAGACTGGCAAAGCTTCTGGGTTCGTAGGGTCTGCTACCGTTTCACCAATGTTAATATCTTTGATACCTGCAATGGCAATGATGTCCCCTGCAGCCGCTTCTTCAATTTCAATACGCTTCAAACCACTGAAACCGAAAAGTTTCTCGATTCTAGCTTGTTTTTGTCCGCCTTCACGCGTCATAACTGCAACAGTTTGACCTTGACGGATTTTACCACGGTTCACACGGCCTACACCGATACGACCCAAGTATTCATTGTAATCCATCAATGTAACAAGGAATTGCAATGGTTGCTCAACATCTTCTGTTGGAGCTGGAATGTGTTGAACGACTGTTTCATAAATAGCTTCCATGTTGTCATCTTGTTTCTCTGGATCAAGGCTTGATGTACCTTGTAATGCGGATGCATATACAACGTGGAAATCAAGTTGCTCGTCAGTAGCACCAAGTTCGATGAACAAGTCAAGAACTTCGTCAACAACTTCTTGTGGACGAGCATTCGGACGGTCAATTTTGTTTACGACAACAACTGGAGATAGGTTACTCTCAAGTGCTTTACGTAGAACGAATTTCGTTTGTGGCATTGTACCTTCGAAAGCATCAACAACTAGCAATACACCATCTACCATCTTCATAATCCGTTCAACTTCGCCGCCGAAGTCAGCATGTCCTGGTGTATCTACAATGTTAATCAAGTAATCTTTATAGTTAATCGCCGTATTTTTGGCAAGGATGGTAATACCGCGCTCTCTCTCTAGATCATTGGAGTCCATCGCTCTTTCTTGAATAGCTTCGTTATCGCGGAATGTTCCGGATTGTTGAAGCAATTTATCTACGAGTGTTGTTTTACCGTGGTCAACGTGTGCGATAATAGCAATGTTGCGAATCTTGTCTCTTGCATGCATGAATGTCAAACCCTCTCTACCCTATAATTTTCGTCTCTGTTCATAAAACAAGCGTCGGACATAAGCGCCGACGCTTGACATTTACCCTTAGTATACGCAGTTTCTCGACATTATGCAAGACAAAAGGCACACTTAACAAAACTTTTAACTGGAAAGAAGCACGTTCACCACATTCTTCGCTTACGGAAAATCATGGAAAGTCCAGCAACCACAAGGATCAAAGCGATTACATAAATCCCTAATTTGACTAGTAAAGTCAAAGCAAAAAGCGCTGCCGAAATGATTCCTAACACCATAGCTGCGATCCAAATACCGCGATCACTCCCCCGATCAAACAAGTGGAGTTCATATAAACCAATTGCAGGACCTAATATGAAACCTGGCCAAATATAGGCCATAGAGCCCCAACCAAATAAATTGCAAAAGAAAAACATAAGGGCATATACGGTTAAAATGCCGCCAGGAACGAGAACGCCCGCTGGTAATCGACGGTTGAAATACAACAAATGAAAGAGCAGTCCAGGCACGAGTAATACAAGCGGCCAAAAAAAGGATATCAACAGCTGGAAGACTCCCAATTTGCCTAGCAACAACAAGACAGCCAAGCCAATAAATACGATACCAATGGAGTAGCTATTTCTAGCGATACGAATCCCTCCTCAAATGGGCATAGGTTGAATAGGGTAATCGGCTCATTAATCGACACCCTTCAACAAATATTTTAGCTCACATGGCATGAAATTGCTAGGTGTTTATAATGGACACAACTTTGCGTTTGATTCCAATTGACTGGGTATACTAAAGCTCGCAAAGAACCCATTTGCCCTGGCGAATGGTCGTCTGATGTTCACTGGGGAGGTATCATGGAACGAACTCTTAGAAGTAACAAGTCACAACGGAAACCACTTTGGACCAAAGCCTTTCTAATCACATCACTCGCAAATTTATTGCTTTTTTTTAGTTTTCAAATGCTGATCCCTACGATACCTACCCATCTTTCACAATTAGGTGGAGACAATATCCAGGTTGGACTTGTCATTGGGATCTTCACCATTTCCTCGCTCCTGACAAGGCCATTCGCAGGCAGAGCATTAGATCTTTTAGGAAGAAAACATGTTCTTCTAGTTGGTTTAGCGATTTGCGCATTTACGATTGCAGGTTATTCGTATATCGCAGCAGTTACACTAATTCTAGCAGCACGCTTTGTTCATGGCATCGGCTGGGGGTTGTCGACGACATCACTTGGAACCGTAATAGCGGACATCATCCCTCCTGAACGCCGCGGTGAGGGGATGGGTTATTACGGGTTATCCAACACTTTGGCCATGGCCCTCGGACCGTTAACGGGCCTGTGGGTCATGCAGTCCATTGGGTTTTCTTATGTGCTTTTAATCTCAACCATTCTTGCGCTATTATCTTTGTTTAGCTCGCTTTTCATTACATATCCGAAGCCCCTTCTACCCGTGAAACCACGTCAGCGACCTCGCTTTGTCGATCGCCTATGGGAACAGAGCGCGCTCCTCCCCTCTGCCCTGCTACTCTGCAGCGCAATCTGTTATGGAGGCATCGTGACCTTCATTACCTTGTTCGGCTTAGAAGCAGGTATCCCCAATGTGGGTTTATTCTTCTTATGCAATGCCAGTATGGTTCTACTCGTTCGCCCCCTAACAGGGGTTCTCTTTGATCGTAAAGGACCAGAGTGGGTTCTGCTTCCTGGCGCAGCATTCACGATTACTGGCCTATTATTGCTTTCGTATGCACACTCCAATACTAGCCTTGCTATTGCGGCCTTATGCTATGGCGTTGGGTTTGGCTCCATACAACCTGCTCTGCAGGCGTGGACAATCCAACGTTCTTCCCCTGACCGTCGAGGTGCCGCTAATGGAACCTTCTTCTCAGCCAACGATCTAGGCATTGGATTAGGCGCCATGGCGCTAGGGGCCCTCGCTAACTGGAGTGGCAGTTATGCCATGATGTATCGGTATTCCACAGGATTAATTATCCTTTTCCTCTTGATCTATGGCTGGTCCTTCTGGGCTTTCACTTGGCAAAAAAAAACAGCACACTGACCCATGGTCAGCGTGCTTAGTACTCATTCATTCCGTGTCTTGAATTGAAGTGTTCGTACCCCTTTGGCGATTCCACCCGCCGCAATAACGACTATGGTCGCCATAATGGGGATCCAAACATGTAAAAACTCATAATCATGGAGCAACCAATCAATCATTTTCTCATCTTTCACAAACATTTCCCCTGCTGTATAACCAAGAATCCCTGCTCCGATAAATACCAGAATCGGGTATTTCTGCAATAAATTCATCACTAGTGTACTACCCCAAATAATGATCGGAATACTGAGTCCAATACCTAAAATTATGACTGTATTATTGCCATTTCCTTTGGCTGCAATCGCTAATACATTGTCCAAACTCATGACGAAATCTGCAACAATAATGGTCCAAATCGCTTTGCCAAGCGTTGAAGCTTCCTTGACATTCGAATGCCCCTCTTCGTCAGTAAGCAGCTTTATCGCGATCCATAAGAGCAAGATAGAACCGCCCGCTTGAATAAAAGGAATGGAAAGCAGACTTACGGCAACAAGTGTCAATATTAAGCGCAAAGCAATAGCGCCGAACGCCCCCCACCAAATCGCAAGCTTGCGCTGCTCGAGCGGGAGATTCTTGCTGGCTAATGCGATGACAACAGCATTATCGCCGCTCAGAACGATATTGATCAACATAATCTGTAGAAATAATAATAGCGCTTCAATCATTGCTTCACGACCTCCTGGCGAACATGGAGAGCAAGTGATGGAAAAGGTTGCGATCACAGCAGCATCGAGGAGTTAGAATAAATGGGCGTTAGTTTCCTGTTTCAATTGTCCATGTACGATTTCAATAGTTTCTGTTTCTAGAACCGCTTTGTCAATTAACTCATTTAGAAAACCCATGCTAGCTTCCAGTTTCTCCACCAAGGTTAAATTAGGATTCGTACTAGGCGATGGCGGAAGAAATAAGGAGCAGCAATCTTCATAGGGTAAAATCGAAATAGAAAAAGTCCCAATCGATTCAGCAAGACCAATAATCTCTTGCTTGTCCATCATCATCAACGGTTGTAGGAGCGGTAAAGTGACCACACGACCAATGGCATTTAAACTTGGCAGAGTTTGACTGGCAACTTGCCCCAAGCTCTCACCAGTAACTATGGCTCCGAGCCCTTCACGCTCAGCAATACGTTCGGCAATGCGGTACATAGCCCTTCTAATAAGCGTGACTAGCAGATTATCCTGATACACACGATGAATGGAGGTCTGAACCTCCGTAAAAGACACCATGTGAAGCTTGAGGGAATCCGTGTAGCCTGCCAACTGATTCGCAAGCTGAATGACCTTATCCTTCGCCCGCTCGCTTGTATAGGGGTAACTATGGAAATGAATAGCCTCCATCGTCAATCCTTTGCGCATGGCTAACCACCCTGCAACAGGACTATCAATACCTCCAGACAGCATGAGAAGCGCTTTGCCACTTGTACCTGACGGGAATCCCCCAGCCCCTTCAATGACTTCAACGTATAAAAGCACCTTATCCTCTCGGATTTCTACTCGCAATTCAACCTCAGGCTTTCGAACATCTACATGTAACCCCGGAATCGCTTGAAGCACATAGCCGCCAACTAAGTAATTCATCTGCTGAGAGTCATGTGGAAATGATTTATTGACCCTGCGAACTGTCACTTTAAAGGTCGCCGGTTGCTTAGGTAATGCCTGCATCATCCGCAGCGCTGTCTCCTGAATTGACGTTAGTTCTAATGGCGCATGATAAGCTGGACTGAAGGATGCAAGTCCAAAAACACGCTGTAAGGAAGCAGAAGCCTGTTCATAAGCGGCACCCCCTAGCTCCACATATACGCGTCCAAACTCAGGAATATACCTAACATCAGGAAAAGAACTTAAAACTTTACGTATTTGAATCATAACGCTCTGTTCAAATCGTCTGCGATTTTTACCTTTTAACATCATTTCGCCAAAACGTAATATTAAACAATCCGGTTTCAATTTCGCTTCCCCCTATGGATGACGGATGGATTTCTCATGGGAGCAAGCTCCTTGACCACCTCTTGTAATGAGCGCAGGAATAGCGCTATATCTTGCTCTTGATGTTCATCAGAAAAGCTTATTCTTAAGCCGCTAGCAGCCACATCGCGCGGATAACCCAATGCCAGCATGACCTCACTAGGTTCCGACTCCCCAGAAGTACAAGCTGATCTCGTAGAGATGTAGATCCCCTTCTGCTCAAGGGCATGCACGACGACCTCTGCTTTCATTCCTGCAAAAGCAAAATGAACAATATGGGGAGCCATCTCCTGCTCTAGCTCAGAGCCAGAAATCGAAAGCTCAGGTATTTCACCGATGCCGGCCAACAATTGCTGCCTAAGCGCCTGCTTGTGTGAAATCTTCGCTGCAAGATTATCCATACTGATTCGAAGTGCTTTAGCCATGCCCACGATCAAAGGGACGTTCTCCGTACCTGAACGAACACCAAGTTCTTGTCCCCCTCCTGCAAGCAGTGGTTTGAGCTGTACGCCTGCTCTCCGATACAAGAACCCCGTACCCTTTGGCCCTCGAAATTTATGCGCAGAAGCGCTGCAGAGATCGATTCCCCATGACTTCGAATCTAGAAGAAGCTTAGCAATACCTTGCACGGCGTCCACATGAAATATGATTTTCGGAAATCCCGCGAGGTATTGACCGATTTCTCGAATCGGTTGAATCGTACCAATCTCATTATTCACATACATGATGCTAACAAGGATCGTATCCTCACAAATCGCCGCTTGAAGATCCTCTAACTGCACTCTGCCAGACTTTGAGACAGGCAAATAGGTAACACGAAAGCCCTCCTGCTCAAGTCCAGCAAATACTTCCTTAACGGATGGATGCTCAATTTGCGTAGTAATCAGATGCTTGCCTCGTTGCTGGTAGTTGTAGGCTACGCCTTTGATCGCTAAGTTATTACTCTCAGTCCCGCCAGAAGTACAAATGATTTCACTCGGCGATACCTTAAGCGATGAAGCTATGACTCCCTTCGCACTCTGCAGAAGCTTTTCGGCTTCTACACCAAGCCGATGAATGGAGGAAGGATTTCCATAATGAGATTTCATTACTTCAGCGATCGTTTCTATGACTTCTTCATAAAGCGGCGACGTTGCCGCGTAATCCATATAAAGCATGGTTTGCAGATTCCCCTTCATACCCCTAAACTAATTGTTTCATGTTTCATGGGATGCTTTTCCTATTAAAACGTATATCCGATGAGAACTCAAGTAAGTAGGCAACAATGCGAAAAGCCGATCTCCGCATAACACATGCGAAAACCAGCCCATTGGAACCCTATTTATTGAGCAAAATTAGTACGATGATCGAGTACTTTCGACACATACGCTTGTGTCTCTTTTGGCAAGAACTGAAGCTTAGTGGCCAAATCCTCATCTGTTTTTATCCCTAAGCGATCGACACGACCAGGCCCAGCATTGTAAGCAGCAAGCGCAACGCCTTCGTTCCCATTATATTTCTTTAGCAATCCACTAAGGAAATGTGTACCTGCATCTATGTTCTGCTTAGGATCAAATGGATTCGTGACCCCATAACCGCTGCTCGTCCCGTCCATAAGCTGCATTAATCCTTTGGCACCTGCGGAGGAAACCGCCTGATGATTGAAAGCAGATTCTTGCTGAATGACGGCTTTAACCAAAGAGGTATCTACGTCATATTTTAAACTAGCTTGCCCAATGAGCCCTTCAAACTGTGAAGCTGATGTTGATTGTGAGAGGGACTGCAGAGGTGTATATGATTTATTCAAAGCGCCTAACGCGCTTGGCAGGTTGCTTAGCGATTGATTAAAATCAGATGCATCTAGCGGATCAGTCCCCGTACCCACACCTTGACCCATCAATGTGTTCAAAAGCTCACTAAAATCACTGGTTTCGTCTGAGCTTGAAGATGAGGGGTTATCCGCGAAAAGACTTAATTTACTCATCGTCTGAAGCTGAAGCAGCTCCTTCAACACTCTAGGGTCAATTCCTTGCGTATTCGTGATGCTGTTCATTCTCAGACCTCACTTTTTCATTTTCGATGTATTCATTGTACACGTTTTGTGCCCTGACGACTATACTTTTATTCGAACGCAAAAAAAGGACAGTCTATTGACTGCCCCCTCTTGCCTTTCAAGAAATATTCTGTTGCAGCATTTCATTCTCATTCAATGATCTTCTCACTGTGACACGTGATATGCGCAAATGATCGGTTTCTTCAACGATAAACATAAACTCGTCGTTATAACTTACCTGTTGATTACGACTAGGAGGAATTTCCGTTTGAGAATAAATCCAACCACCGATCGTATCATAGTCATCCGACTCGATTTCAAGTCCGAAGTAATCATTGACTTCATCAATCAACAACAGTCCATCTATTGAGAATGTATTCTCATCTTTCATTTCAATCGTTGGGCGCTCCTCGTCAAACTCATCTTGGATTTCACCAACAATCTCTTCCATAATGTCTTCCAGCGTCACTAAACCTGATGTACCGCCGTATTCATCAATGAGCAAAGCCATTTGGCTCTTGCGTTTCTGCATCATTTTCAGCAAATCACTGATATGAATGGAATCCGGCACTGTGGTAATCGGTCTAATGATTTTCTTAATGCCTTTTAGGTTGGCATCTGGTTTTAGCAAATCCTTAATGTGAACAAAACCGATGATGTTATCCTTATCTGGATCACACACAGGGTAACGTGTTCGCATTTCTTTGATCGCGATAGCAAGGTTCTCCGCATAAGAAAGTCCTGCATATAAGCATTCCATCTCAGTACGAGGAATCATAATCTCGCGTGCTGTCGTCTCAGCAAATCCGAATATATTATCAACAAGCGTGAGCTCTGTGTTATCTATTAGTCCGTTTTTGTGGCTTTCCTGCATCAGGACTCGAATTTCGTCCTCCGTATGCGCAGATTCATGTTCCGTTGTAGGCTCAATCCCAGCACGGCGCAACATCCAATTCGAAATGCCATTCAATGTCCAAATGAACGGGTACATCATTTTATAGAATAATACCATGGGTCCTGCAGAGAGCAACGTAATTTGTTCCGCTTTACGAATCGCATACGTTTTGGGGAACTGTTCACCTAATGTGATATGAAGAGTTGTCATTAAGGAAAAAGCGATAATAAATGTAATCGTGTGAAAAACTGAGTCTGGTAATCCCAGCGGAGCAAATAAAGGCTCTAAAATTTTGGCAAACGTCGGTTCACCTACGTAACCAAGTCCTAATGAAGTAAGTGTAATTCCTAATTGACACGCACCAAGGTAAGCATCAAGATTATTCATAATACCTTGTGCAAACTTCGCATTACGCCGGCCTTCACCGACAAGCGATTCAATCCGACTTCCACGAACTTTCACCATTGCAAATTCTGCTGCGACAAAAAAACCGTTTAACAACACTAGTCCAAACATTAACAGAAAACTGATTAACGTTTCGGGCAAAGGATCTTCCAATACCTTACCTATCCCCTAACAAGTGCAAAAGCTGCACCCAGGAGAGTAGGTACACCTCCCTTAATTTTCGATTTTAATTTTATTAAATATCACTACTCATTATATAATAATACTGTAATCATTCAAAGGTGCGAATATGACACTTGAAGCCAAATAGTACGAGCAAATGGGCGTAAACACATTAAAATGAGCCCTTCTTGCGCTTTTACACAGGAATAGTGGCATTCTTAAGCTCTTTTTCACTTTTTTTTCATAAAAAAAATAAAAAGCAAGCCGATTTCTCAGCTTGCTTTGCTTGCTAGGAATAATATGGAACCAATAAAAAATAGGCGGCAACGGCAATAAAACCAAGAGCAACAGACCAAGAACCCAAGCTCTTATTCCCCATTACAAAAGCAATAACACCGAGAATAATACCTGAAATCCCAAGCAGTACTGGCCATACAAATAGAGAGGCCAGAGCAACAAAGAGTGCCACATACCCAACTGCTTTATTGCGTGTTACAGCTTCTACGAGCTCAGCGACTTCCTCATCAGAAACTGTCGAGGTCGAACTGGACTTATAATCTCGGCTTATTCTGGCCTGAGGTACAGCAATCTCAGCTGCGTATTCTTCTTGGGCATGGAGTCCGCTTTCGAGATGAAGCTGACTCTTCTGGAATCGCTCCTTGGTGGCATTGTCTAAAGAACTGTCCTCTTTATTCATGCTACCTCCGCGTTACACATACCTAATGTTTAGTTGCAGGCTTAAACGTGTGGCAACACGTATTAGCTGCTTTAGTTGCAGTATCATGATGAGTAGTATCAAACGATTCCTCTGAAGCAAATTCTTCATTGTAGCTAGCATGAGCATGTTGATCAATTTCAATCATAATCGTGTCCGCATGACAGTTGTTTCCTTGTGTCCAGTATTCACAATTCGCTACTGCGCATTTGACTGCTGGCATCATTATCACCCCCTTAACAATTTGCCCGCCTCAGGAGTGAACTATGCTTAGTTAAGTCTGTCAGATAAGACCAAGAACATAGCGTGTGACCACAACAGCGGAACCGCAGGCTCACCATGTTTCTCAATCCATTCCTTATACACTGCCGCTTCGCGAAGATGATCATCTACTTGCTCTGGTAAACGTCCGAGCTCATCAGCCTTACTGGCTATCCATGCCAAACAGCGCTGAGCTTCATCTTTATTTCCAAGTTCAAGCTGGATCCAACCATACCAAGCGGTCAGTAGCAGCCACTCACCACCACCGTAATATCGATCCTCGATGTAGCGCTGAATCCCGTTATGTTTGAGATCAGCTTCAATCGCTTGCACCGTTCGAAGCATAATTGGGTCAGTAGGCTCACA
This sequence comes from Paenibacillus sp. LjRoot56, assembly GCF_964253335.1. Classification (NCBI taxonomy): domain Bacteria; kingdom Bacillati; phylum Bacillota; class Bacilli; order Caryophanales; family Paenibacillaceae; genus Paenibacillus; species Paenibacillus sp. LjRoot56. Next base: position 1,023,151 of record NZ_CAXURV020000002.1, on the reverse strand, counting down.
TACCCCAAATGGTAAGGCGAGCCACATTAGGCTTGCATCCACACCAAATAGAGCAGGTTGCCAAACTTCGTTCACACAATGAATAGACTTCACGAATCGTCCGTCATGAACAGCATGGGTATGTATGAAATGTCGTATGAGATCAGCTTTCTCGATCAAGTCCTGACGCCCTTCTAGCTCGCCTAACGCCTTCAATCCTCCATATAAGCAAGCCAAAGTTGCGGGATGGACATAATCGGGATATTCCTCCCAGCAATCAAAATTCGGATAGTGCCAGAATGTCATTATATAGTCAACTGTTATTTCAATACTTTCCCTGAACTCTTCCAGAAGTGTCGTATGACCAGTCATGCGAATATGTTCGACAAGCCCCCAGATCCATGCGCCGTAACCATCCAACTGGAAGTGACCCCATTCAGAATGATCATCCCGCCCATCCAAGTGATACCTTGTCCCCAAAAACTCGGAACGATCAATCCATTCCTTATTCTCATGTTTTCGCAATAGCCCCGTTAGCCGCGGACGTTTATCTTTCAGAACTCGATGTACCCAGCGATAGAATTGCTCTGCACTTTTCGTTTCTCCTACACGATCCATCGCATTTGCTATAAAAGTACCATCACGAAGCCAACTATAGGAATACGTTGAAAAAAGAGGAGAAGCCACGTAACCTCCGCTAGGATGTTGATTCAGCTTAATGATGTCCTTGCTAACGCTGACTAAGTGTTCTAGCTTCATACGATTTCCTCCCTTTTATATGAAAAGGGATGCGTTGTGGCCGCATCCCTTTGTAGGTATCTTTGTGATTGATTAAACTTTTTCGCCTTGCATACGGCGTTGTGTAATGTAATCTGTTTCATAGTAAGCAAGATCTTCACGAAGCTCTTCGAACACCTTGGACAATTCGATCGTTAAATCACGTACTTCACGTGATGGTTTCTTGCGGAAACGAATCGCATCTTGTCCTGTATAAGCGTAACGACCATCTTCGGAATAGCACTCATTCTTAGGATAGAAAAAGGTATTAACACATGTATGGTATACCTCATAGAGCACTTTTTCCGAAAAATCAACATTAAAAGTAGGACGTCTTAAGCTAACGCCCAATTTCTCATATGCCACTTCACAAAAAACTAGAAGATGACGAGTATCCTGTAAATACCCGCGGTAAAATTCATCCATTGCTGGATCATTTTCCACATTTAACAATGAGAGCGAATGTTGATTAAGAAACAGTTCCATTTTGGCCGTCGTTTCTTTGAGTTTCGTACGCGTGGAATCACAAACATTTTTCACATTAAAAACAGCCATGTTAGAAGACCTCCTATAATTGCGCTACTTCTATCCTACCATAATTTATCCCGAAGTGGTATATGTAAAACACCAGTTACCATGCATAAAAGATACCCGCTCGCCTAACCCTACTCTTAGATAATATGTTTTTCATTAACGAGTTGACCTTTTTCTACAAACAAAAAGGAGGGCATGATCATGTGGCGTTATCTCTCCACCATTGCGGTTGTTCTGGGATTAGGAGTTATCCTCTTCCCTCACCAGCCTGGGCATCGTACTAAACCTGGTCCTGAGGTTTACAGTGCGAAGTATGAAACAACGTCCAAGCTTGCGCTATTAGAACAAGATGTAAAACTTACAGACGAACTTTGCAGAAGTCAATGCGCTATCGATTATACGACTATGCTCAGTCAAATCGAAAGCGGTGAACCTGTAACCAATGTGTTAAAAAACATGCGAAATCACCATGAGAAAATGGATGTGCTTGTGTGGTCAAAGCGCGGCCAAAATTGGGAGCAAGGCATCAAATCTGGCGAACTCCCTCCAACTTATACAGACCAGGCCGCTACCTATTTGAAAGAAGCGAAAGCTGCCGTTGATAGGGGCGAGATTTACCAATCACCTAAATTCGGTGCTGGACATCACGTTTACTTCGTACAAGGTACTCCTTCAACCAATGGTCAGGATTCACTTATCGGGGTCATACATCAAGATGTACTCGCACAAGTCACCGATCATCAGATGAAAAATTTAAGACTTGAACCTTATCCCAACGAGAACCGTTGGAAAGTAAAAGCCGTTGAAACGAATACACTAAATGAGAAGATTGTCGATCATCCCGAAGATAATCAAGGGACTAGCCATTATCAACAGAATGAAGTCGTCGTCCGTTTCAAAAAAGATCCAACAGAAGATGAGCTCAATCAAATCAAAAAGGAAATCCATGCAACATCTGCGCAAAAATTAGGCTATACCTACGTTTTCCGCACGAATGATAGAGACGCCAAATCATTGATCGCTTATTTCGGTAAATGGAATGTTGTGTATGTTGAACCACACTTTCTTTATATGACCAATGATTATTATGATGATCAAGAGCGTAAAGATTCAAACCCATCCAGCACCAATTCAAATAGCAATCAAACACCAGTCTCTACAAACTTCATACCCAATGATAATTTATATCAAAAATATCAATGGAATCTGCCGCTGATCGAAACATTACAAGGCTGGCAGCTAAACCGCGGCGCTGACAATGTCATTGTAGCTGTTGTTGATACGGGTGTAGATCTGGCACATCCAGACCTCCAAGGACAATTACTGCCTGGTTACAATGTTATTAGTGGCAATGATAATCCACAAGATGATGTTGGACATGGTACACATGTCACAGGCGTCATTTCAGCTCTTGTCAACAATCAGTTAGGCGTTGCGGGGATGACTTGGTTTAACAAAGTGTTACCCGTTAAAGTACTGGATCAGACAGGTGCAGGAAGCACATATTCGGTAGCGCAAGGGATCATTTGGGCAACGGATCACGGTGCAAAAGTCATGAATCTCAGTCTAGGCAATTACGCAGATTCAGGATTTCTCCATGATGCTATTCAATATGCCTATGATAAGGATGTTGCACTCATCGCGGCTAGCGGAAATGACAATACCGAACAGCCTGGATATCCAGCCGCTTATCCTGAGGTATTTGCGGTTGCCGCTATAGATTCACGGAATGAGAAAGCACCCTTCTCCAATTATGGCGACTATATTGATGTGACTGCGCCTGGTGTCACCATCGCCAGTACGTATCCGAACAATCAATATGCTGCCTTATCAGGTACATCCATGGCTAGTCCCCATGTAACAGCACTCGCAGCTTTAATTCGATCTGCTAATCCCAGTCTAAAAAATACGGACGTTTATGAAATTATGAGGCAGTCCGCTCAGGATCTAGGTGACAAAGGTCATGACAAATACTTTGGTTATGGCGTCATTGATGTCGTTAAAGCACTTGAAATGGCGAAGCAGAATACATCCCCTTTGTCCTACTGGCCACAGGAATTAGCGCGCCAATTACATCTTGTACCGAAGAAGTATGCGGGCAGCTTAGGGCTTGAGAAATAGAACACTCACCACCTTCCATGCACAATTAAAAACCTTCAAACCCTAGCGGGATTGAAGGTTTTATTCATTTTAAAATTAAAATACCCGCAAAGCCGAAGCCTTGCGGGTAACCGACTGAGTGGAAAGTTTGCCGTAAGCCGGGTTCTGTACTTCCAGTGGTCGTAACGGGCGTCTGCTCCCCTGCCACTATTGAAGCGACAATCATCTATCTAGGCTGTACATTGCTGCACAGCTCAAGCGACCAACCCGAACGCGTCTCAGGCTAAGACTGCTGCCTCGAAAGCAGCTAGCGTTCCATTAGGTCTTGCTCCAAGTGGGGTTTACCAGGATCTATGTCACCATAGAACCTCGTGGTCTCTTACACCACGGTTCCACCCTTGCCTGTGCTATATTTCAAGCCATCGGCGGTCCATTTCTGTGGCCCTATCCTTCAACTCGCGTTGACTGGACGTTATCCAGCACCCTGCCTTATGAAGCCCGGACTTTCCTCTCGCTATGGCTTACCCATAGCCAGCGATTGTCTGTCAAACTTTCCATTGCATAGGCTAGTATACTAGGAATACCTTCGAATTACAACACATGGTCGTTTCCTTTCTTTCCAAAAGCAACCTTAAGCTGCCTAGACGAATTGAAACGGCTCCGTGTTAATTGCGGATGCGAGCACTTGCGTATCCGTCTTAGCAAGCTGCGCGGCGAGATATTCCGCGACGCCGCGCTTCATAATCTTCTCGACGTTATGCCCAACGTCGAGGAGGGCTAACCCTGCCGCGAGCGCATCGTGCGCGGTGTGGTAATCGATGTCGCCGGTGACCAGCACATCAGCGCCGGCAAACATGGCGTGCCGCATATAGCGGCCGCCAGAGCCACCCAACACGGCCACCTTGCGGATGGGCCGTGATAGATCGCCGACGACGCGCACCGTCGGCACGTCGAACACAGCCTTCGCGTGCTCCGTGAGCTCGCGAAGTGTCATTGCCGCGGGCAGCTTGCCCACGCGGCCCAAACCGAACACTCTACCCTTGAGGTCCATCGGGTAGAGGTCATAGGCCACCTCCTCGTAGGGGTGGGCCTTCAGCATAGCAGTAACCGCTTTGCGCTGCACGCTAGCGGTTACGATCGTCTCCACGCGTACCTCTTGTACGCGTTCCAGCTTCCCAACTTCCCCGATAAATGGAGTAGCCCCTTCCTGCGGCAGGAACGTCCCCGTCCCGGGGATATTGAAGCTGCAAGAGCTGTATTGGCCAATACCGCCTGCTCCAGCCTTAAATAGAGCATCCAGCACGACTTGATGATGCGTCTCAGGTACGAAGACTACAAGCTTCTGCAGCTTCTCTGTATGCACATCTTCCAAGTGCGTCATTTCGGTTAGGCCAAGTTGTTCCGAAAGCAAGTCATTAACGCCGCCTTCTGCCACATCAAGGTTCGTATGGGCTATATAAACCGCGATATCATTCTTAATTAATTTTTCATATAAACGACCTGCTGGTGTTTCTGTCTGCAGATGAGCCAAAGGTCTAAAAATAATCGCATGATGCGCGATTATAAGGTTGGCCCCAACTTCAATAGCCTCATCAACAACGGCATCTGTCACATCAAGTGCGACAAGCACTTTCGTGATCTCTTTTTGAAGAGAGCCTAGCTGTAGGCCGATCTTATCATCTGCCATCGCGTAATGCTTAGGAGCCAGCTGTTCAAACAGCTGGATTACGGTTTGACCTTTTGCAAGCACGCGAGTACCTCCTTTATTTCATGCATTTCTTGGCTAACTTGCTCTGCTTTTGCAATAGAGGCTTCTGCCGTGGACAGCTTTAACTGATCTACGATCATGGCAAATTTCTTTAGTTCACTTTCCCACTTCATAAACCAGACCTCAGACGCCTCATTAATCAAATAAGGCCCCATTTGTTGCAAGCGTTCCTTCGAAACAGTAACTCCACCTGGAAGAAGACGCTCCTCATAAAGTGCTTCTAAAGCTCCGCGCTCCTCTGTATCAGCGGTCACCGCCGTTAATATCTCATAGATTTTGCCGTCTTCTTCAAGAATAGTCTCTGATTCCAACTTCCAACCATTACCCAGAAGCCAACGGCGCACATGATCTTCTCCCACATTCGGCTGTAAAATCAAATGCTGAACACCCGGAAGCTTTGATTTACCTGCTTCTAGAATACTCGCCATCAAGCTGCCGCCCATGCCAGCAATTGTGATGACATTTACTTCGCCAGCCTCAATTACGGCAAGACCATCACCCGATCTAACTTGAATGACCTTAGATAAACCACTTTCGAGCACCTGTCTTTGCGCTGCCTCGAAAGGTCCAGGGTTTACTTCCCCTGCTACCGCAGCTACAATAATCCCCTGCTGCGCCAAATAGGTTGGCAATAAAGCATGATCCGATCCAATGTCGGCTACTTTCGAACCAACTGGCACGCGATCAGCAATCATTTGAAGTCTTTTCGATAATTTAACCATATGCTACATTACCCACTCTACCCATTTTTTTCGCAGCAAAAATAATGCTACGCCTACCGAAACTAATTTGGCCGTAAATGATATTTGAATGAGACGCGAGCTCATTTCTATATCCACAAGGAAGGTCATCGCCTCAGGAATAAACCAAACCAAGCCTCCTACTAGCATGAGCACGCTTGCCGCTTGTTTATTCGTGTGATGCGCAAGCCAAGCCATCCATATGAGTACAACACTCACAGGAACCCAGCTTAATTCTAATGAAAACCAAGCAGGATGCTCTAATTTTTGCATCAACAACCAACTATAAGTCCCTATAAGCCCTAGCCATCCACAAATTTGGAAAATAGCCATTCGACCAATCAAACCATTAAATAACCAAATACAACTGCAAAATGCCAAATAACCAATATACGTAGTTGACGTGTGAATACCCGACAAATCCATTATATATAGCCCCAAAAGTAACATAGCAATAGATGCTATGCCGCACAAGACATAGGCAATGACAGGCGTACGACTAAATTGTCTGTATGCGACTGCATAACAAATGATGACAAAAAGTGTGGAAATACCAATTTGCATTGGCAATCCAAAAGAGTTAAAATTAAGAGCAGATAAGGCAAGAGCGGCAATTACCGCTAATGCGAACAACCATATTTTCCAATTACTGTTTGTTACAGCCGTAGCCGAAACACCTAAAAGTGAAGCAGGTTTAGGGGTCATATCATCCACATACAAATTCATTAGAAAATCGCAATAATGCTCGGGAAGCAATTTGCTCCGGCGCCAATGATCGATTTCTCTTACTATTACTTTTCTTCTCTCAGCATCCATCTATTCGCTCACCTTCCTAGCTACTTTATCGGTGATTCAATGCTCAGATTTTAGTAAATTTTTTATTGAAAACCGCAAAAAAAGACCCCGCCGAATTTGGCAGGGCCCACTCCAAGCGATTTTATTCCAAAAAATCCTTCAAACGTTTGCTACGGCTTGGATGTCTTAATTTCCGCAATGCTTTTGCTTCAATCTGACGGATCCGTTCCCTTGTAACACCGAATACTTTACCGACTTCTTCTAATGTTCTTGTACGTCCGTCATCAAGTCCGAAACGTAAGCGAAGCACATTCTCTTCTCTTTCAGTTAACGTATCCAGCACGTCTTCAAGCTGTTCTTTCAGAAGTTCGTATGCCGCTGCATCCGCTGGCGCTAGCGCCTCTTGATCCTCGATAAAATCCCCTAAGTGTGAATCATCTTCTTCACCGATCGGTGTTTCTAAAGAAACAGGCTCTTGTGCAATTTTCATGATTTCACGAACTTTATCTGTGCTTAAATCCATCTCTTTAGCAATTTCTTCTGGCGTAGGTTCGCGCCCCAATTCTTGTAGCAATTGACGAGAAACACGAATCAATTTGTTAATCGTTTCAACCATATGTACCGGAATCCGAATCGTTCTCGCTTGATCCGCAATGGCACGAGTAATCGCTTGACGAATCCACCAGGTCGCATAGGTACTGAATTTGTAGCCTTTGGTATGGTCGAACTTCTCCACAGCCTTAATAAGACCCATATTACCTTCTTGAATCAAATCAAGGAACAGCATACCGCGACCTACATAACGTTTGGCAATACTTACAACGAGTCGAAGGTTAGCTTCTGCTAAACGACGCTTCGCTTCCTCATCCCCATTTTCAATACGTTTTGCCAACCCCACTTCGTCTTCCGCGGAAAGAAGCGGTACGCGACCAATTTCTTTCAAATACATCCGAACTGGATCATTAATTTTAATCCCCGGCGGCAAAGCCAGATCATCATCGAAGTTAAATTCATCGCGCTCATTTTCTTCTGGATTCATCGAATCTTCATCCGATTCATTCCCCACATCAATACCTTGCTCGGAAAGTTGTTCAAAGAACTCATCGATTTGCTCAGGATCCTGATCGAAGGGAGCTAATTTCTCCATGATATCCTTGTAAGTTAGTGAGGACCGTTTTTTCCCCTGCTCTATAAGTTGGTCTTTCACCTGGTCCAGGGTCAATTCTGTCTCTAATTCTGTACGCTGATCATTCGCCATGGTACGGACTCCCTCCTCCCTAGTCATATCAGTTTAGCTAAGATGACTTCAACCGTTTTTCTAGGGCAATAATTTCAATTGCAATTTGTGCAGCTCTAAGATGGTCTCCCTCGCGTACTGCGCGAGCTTGTTCTTCTTTCTTTCGTTCAACTTCTTCTTGCATTGGAACTTTGCGAATTTGGCGAATATAGTCGTCAATCACTTGTTCGTTTAGTCCATGACCAGCTCCCATCATAACGATGGAACTAGCCAAGCTCTCCAGCTGTTCGTCTTGCAGCATGGCAATGTATCGGCTTGCATCGGGCTCTAAATACTGAGCGTAGTAAGCATATAAATAAGCAGCTAAGACTGCGTGAGCTTCAACATTAAACTGGTCACCCAATTGCGCTTCAACATGAGCACATACGTCACGATCGTGCATCATTACAGCTAAAATCAAACGCTCTGCATTATGATATGCGGGTAGTAGCGAGGGCGTTTTTTTCTTTGTTCGTTCCGCTGGTCTCCCATTATTCATAACATTATTCCACAGAATTGGTTTATTATCCCCATCTGGTCGGTTTTTTTCCGATTGTAATAAGATTTCATGGAGATCTAACTTCATGGCTTCATAAGAAGAATCCGGAAACTCTGAGGCTAACTGTTTGAGATAATGTTCGCGTTCCATTGGAGAATGCAACTGGCTAATTAATTTCACAGCGGATTGCAGATAACGTAATCGTTCACCGTCCTCATGCAATTTAAAATTTTTGCGGATATATAATAGCTTATATTTCATCGATGGCACGGAAGCTCCAATAATCTCCCTTGCGAATCGGTCAAACCCATATTGACGAACATAATCATCAGGATCTTTGCCATCTGGCAGCATCGCAACCGTGACTCGGCTTCCGGTGTCTTCCAATAAAGGAATACTCTTGAAAGCTGCAGATTGTCCTGCATTATCACCATCATAGCAAATGACGATTTCATCCGCGTTGCGGTTCAGTAAGGCAGCATGTTCTTTGGTTAATGCCGTGCCCATCGTCGCAACACCATTGGTAATCCCCGCTTCCCACGCTTTGATCAAATCCACATATCCTTCGAAAATAACGGCTTGCTGAAGCTTTCGCATATTCGGCCGAGAAAGGTGTAGATTATACAAAGTTCTGCTTTTATTAAAAAGGATGGATTCGGGACTATTTAAATATTTGGGTTGCGCATCCCCCATGGCTCTGCCAGCAAATGCGATGACCTTGCCCGTAGAGTCGCAAATAGGGAACATGATACGTTCACGGAATTTGTCCACGTACCCATGACCTTCATGTTTGGCGGAAATCAAACCGCCTTTTTCCATTAGAGCTAAATCAAATCCTCGTTTGTCCAATTGTTGAACAAGCGTGTCCCACATTAACGGTGCGTAACCAATCTGAAACGTATCAATCAGCTTATCGGAGATTCCTCTAGAGGTCAGATAGCCTTTCGCCGCTTTACCTTGATCCGTATTACCCACAACATAATGATAGAACTTGGCTGCAAATTCATAGGCCTTTAAAAGGGTAGCTTTTTCTTGCTGCTGCTCATTCTGCTCGTCAGATACTTCCTCCCAAGTTATTGGGATATCTGCGTCTTCTGCAAGCTTCGTGATCGCTTCTGCAAAGCTTAAGCCTTCGATTTCCATAATGAAACGAATTAAGTTCCCGCCTGCCTGGCAACCAAAGCAACGATAGATCTGTTTCTCTGGTGTAACCGTAAACGAAGGACTTTTCTCCGAGTGGAAAGGACATAATCCCTTCATATAATGCCCTTGTTTGCTTAAATGTACGTGCCTGCCGATGACATCTACAATATCATGGCGCTTCAGTACAGCCTCAATAACCTCTTCAGGTATGCGTCCGTACCTCATTTCAATCCACCTACAATTCAGGTCGCTTTTCCGACTAATTACTATTCGCTACTTGTTTTCGATTTCCTGCAAATTTTTTAAAAGATTTGTCAAACCATGTAGAAAATTTTTACGATCTGTCTCTGTAAAGGGTTTTGGCCCTTTCGTATGCTTACCATTTCTTCGCATTTTGGCGGAGGCATGGCGGCGTTCCAACAGATAATCAATCGAACTATCGGTATATTCCTGCCCCCGATTCGTCAAACAAATCGAACCCTTCGCTAAACCTAACGCGGCGAGTCCAAAGTCTTGTGTTACCAGAATATCACCTGACCGAATCTGATTGGCAATATATAAATCGACAGATTGATCGGAACGATCTACTTGAACTACCTTCACACCTGGATTTTCCTTCATCTTATGATCGAATGAAGCAACTAGAACAACTTGTACGCCAAACTGCCTACCTGCCTGTTCGATTTCCGACTTTACAGGACAAGCATCGGCATCAACGATTATACTTCTTGCACTCAAGTGTCAGCCCCTGCCTTCAGAAGAAATCTCACCGTACTATTATATACGATGGACTTGCAAAAAATCCTGCAAGCCAGAACATAAAAGCTTACTAGATATGTTCAATGTGATCCATAATTAAACTGGCTGTTTCTTCAACAGCGCGATTTGATACATCAAAGATAACACACCCGATTTTACTCATAATTTTATCAGCAAAATCCAGTTCTATTTTAATACGTTCTACATTCGCATAGGTTGCATTTTCTGCAAGACCAAGTGTACGAAGTCGTTCTTGACGGATCACATTCAACTTATCAGGATCAATACGCAGCCCAATAATCTTATCCTTTGGTACGGTATAAATGGCTGCAGGCGGCTGCATTTCCGGTACTAATGGCACATTCGCCACTTTCAATCTTTTGTGCGCTAAATACATAGATAATGGTGTTTTGGACGTACGCGATACACCTAATAGAATGATATCGGCTTTCTGAATGCCGCTAAAATCACGACCATCATCATATTTAACCGCAAATTCAACGGCTTCAACCTTCTTGAAATAATCTTCATCCAATGGATGGATCATTCCAGGTTGTCTACGTGGTTCTTGCCGTAATGCTTTCCCTAGCGTCGTCACAACGGGTCCAAGCAAATCGATATAGGGAATATCATATTGTTTCGCTTTCGTTATCAAATCGTCACGCAGCTCGGGGATAACTAACGTAAATACAACGATTCCTCCATGCGTTCGAATCCCATTGATCACTTTATCGATACCCTCGAAATCGTGAATAAAAGGAGCACGTACGATTTCAACAGGCACTGGATGAAATTGCATAGCAGCTGCCCGAACGACAGATTCTCCTGTTTCACCCACAGAATCAGAAACAACATAAACACGAGTAGGTTGTGGATGTTCCATCTTCCTAACCCCTTTCAGCAGGGACAGACCCTACACTAGCATTTGTATGTAAAGAACATTAGAACAGAACGACAGCATGAGAAAAACCTCACCGATATGCGGACAGCACAAGGGCGAGGTGTTTTCCACCACATCATATCAAAGGGAGAAACACATGTCAATTGAATCCATCGTCACTTAAATATTGTATTTCTCCATTTGTTCAATGAAACCTCTTGATTTCCACTGTACACCAATATGAACGTCCATGTAGGCACGCATGCATTGCTTAAGCTGCTCTTTCGTCTCAGCTTTCACTTGCACAGAACCCAGTCTGCGCATATCCATTCTTGGAAAAAGTCTAAGCAGTTTCTGCGCTCCTTCACCAATTGCAATCGCAGAAGGATCTTTAAACCGACACCGACTACATAATGTACCACCCATATTAGGACCGAAAGTCGTGATTCCTGTAGTTTCACCACAGGCGACACAGGCATCCGTTATTGGTAAATAGCCAGCTAAATCAAACATTTTCATTTCATATAAATGGGTGACAATTTGCATATCCTTATTTTCTTCAATTGCCATTAAACCAGCCTTGAGCTGTTCAAATATGTAGTTATTTCCCTCTTCATCACCCAGCATGCGATCCGTCATCTCAGCTAAATACGAAGCATAGGCTGATTTATGTAAGTCTTCTCTCAGCGCATGATGTGCCTCAATAATTTCTGCCCCGTTAAGAGATCCCATCTGACCTCGTTGTTTGAAAAAAACAAAATCGCCGTACGTAAACAGCTGCGTAACGGCGCCATGTTTGCTTTTCAGTTTCTTCGCACCGCGAGCCATGACTCCCACTTTCCCCAGCTCGGGGGTGAATAAACGAATAATTTTGTTGCCTTCTCCGTAGTCCATACTACGAATGACAATTCCTTCAACGCTATGCAGCAAATAGCTTCCCCCATGAATGCCGCTCTCTGAATACATGAATTCTTACTGTCACATATTCAGACCATCAAGCGGCTCTTCGTTACTTTGATCCTCTTCTTGCACTTCTGAATCCATGCCAGGTTCTCCCGTTACTTGTTTGTACAGCAGATAGGCGTCCACATCACCGGTCTTTGAAAAATACGTCCACGAAAAATCTTTCATGTTCAGCATCCTCCCCATCGAACGTGATGTTCATAGGATGTGCATTGGGCGCCTCAGTATGCGATGTAAAAACTGGTACTCTTAGGAAAAAAAATTACTCGTGGCGGAAACCAAGATCACGAAGGACTCTGTCTTGATTTCTCCAGTCTTTCTTGACTTTCACCCATAATTCTAAGAATGTTTTGGAGCCTAGAAGTGTTTCAATATCTCGACGGGCTTGTCGCCCAATTTCCTTCAGCAACGCACCTTGTTTACCGATAACGATTCCTTTTTGCGACTCACGTTCCACGAAAATGACCGCGGAGATATGAACGATCCCATTCGGTTCGACACGCATATCTTCAATCTGTACGGCAATAGAGTGTGGAATTTCTTCCCGTGTCATATGCAAAATTTTCTCGCGTACAAGCTCCGCACATACGAATTGCTCCGGGTGATCTGTAATTTGGTCCGCAGGATAGTATTGAGGGCCTTCCGGCAAGTAGCGAATAATTTGCTCTAGAAGCGTCGTTACATTGTTCCCTTTCAACGCAGACACAGGTACGATTTCAGCAAAATTATACAGGTCTTTGTAATTCGTAATAATGGCAAGCAGAGCCTCAGGCTGAACGAGGTCGATTTTATTTAAGACCAAAATTACTGGCGTTTCAATATGCTTTAACTGCTCGATAATATAACGGTCTCCACCACCTATACCATCTGCAACGTCTACCAAAAATAATACAGCATCTACTTCACCAAGTGTCCCATGAGCAACTTTACTCATGTAATCACCTAACTTAGACGTAGGTTTATGGATACCTGGTGTGTCTAGAAATACAATTTGCCCATTATCCGATGTATATACACCATGGATCTTATTCCTAGTTGTTTGAGGCTTATCTGACATGATCGCAATCTTTTGTCCGATAATTTGGTTCATTAGTGTTGATTTCCCGACATTTGGGCGTCCGATAATCGCAACAAACCCTGATTTAAATTCTTTTTTGGCCACTTCTACTTATCCTCCATTTATGTGCAAATCTTTCGTTGTAAAAGCGCCTGGCAATAAAGCAGCCACCGTCGTTTGAACGAAAGCTCCTTTGAGATTACTCAAATAAACAGGCATTTCCGGTTCGCACAATTCAATTAATACTTGTCGACATACGCCACATGGCGAAATCGGCCCTTCCGTATCTCCAGTTACCGCGATTGCTTGAAAGGATCCCCTCGGATGCCCATCTGCAATAGCACGGAATAACGCAGTTCTCTCGGCACAATTCGTCGGTCCATAGGCTGCATTTTCGACATTACACCCTAAGTGCACGTGTCCATTCGCATCCAATAATGCGGCACCGACCTGAAAGTTAGAATAAGGCGTATAGGCTCGCTTCATCGCTTCTTTAGCGAATTCAATGAGTTCTTGCGGATTCATAGCCATCCACCCTTTTATTTAGTAATAGTTAAGTTATAGCATGTTTAAGCAGGAAAAAGCGAGGATCGTCACTACAATACCAATCATTGCTCCCAAAAAGAGTGCTGGGAAGGGCCTTGTTTTCTTATCATACAAGACAATAAGGATAATAATAGACAGCGTATACCCAAGTAACGCGGCGATCGTTTCGGTGACTAATACCAATATGACAGTAGCAATCGCAAAGGCGATAGCTGTTAACAAACTTGGTCTAACTAGTTTCCCTTTGTCCGAGAACCTAGTCTCAATTACGATAACTGTTAGCATGACTAAAGCTATCAAGATCCATATCGAACCCGCTGACATCGGTGTTTCTTCGAGTCTGGCGTGCCTTAACAATCGATCGACAGGCTCATAGAAGACAACTAAACCGACAACGATTGCAAACATAGCAGACACCAATACGGACGCCGCGGCGACGTCCTTCGCAATTTTGGCTAGCGGATGGCGGTCTGGCATAGCTAGATCCACCGTTTTCTCGACAGCCGTATTAATTAATTCTGTGACAATCATAAGTGTGACGGCCAACAAAATAAACAAAATATCGGTTTTGGATAAATGAATGAAAAGAGCTGCTAATAACACAAGAAACGCAACGGAAAAATGAAATTTCATATTTCGCTGCGTATCTAGTGCATATTTGATTCCTTCATAGGCATACCGAAAGCTTCTGCGCCATTTACGGAAGCCGCCTGACATTAGCGTGTCAAGCCTGCCTTCTGCAAAATGTCCTCCTGTTTAGCGAACATCACTTTCTCTTCTTCTTCACTCTGGTGATCATATCCAATCAGATGCAAGAAGCCATGGACAAATAAGAATCCAAGCTCACGTTCAACGGAATGACCATACTCTTCCGCTTGCGCAATCGCACGTGGTACGGAAATAATAATATCGCCAAGCGGCTCGATGAACGCCTCTGATACGGTTTCACCTTCTTCTAGCTCTCCCTCAGAATCGTCACCATCATCTTCATAGTTAATTTGAATCTCGTCATCCCCAAATTCACTCATTGCAAAGGATAGGACATCTGTAGGCTTGTCTAAATTGCGGTATTGCTTGTTCAAATCTTGGATCGTCTCATCATCAACGAACGTGAGGGCAACCTCACCTTCTGATACGCCTTCAATCTCACCTGCAAGCTTGAGAAGCTCCTCGAGCTTTTCAATGAACGCAGGCGAGATTTCTTTCTCTTCTTGTTCACTGCTCCATGCTAATGTCAAATCTACACTTGCCATAGGGATAAGCCCTCCTTCTTATGCTCCTGGCTTCTTAGCCGTTAATTCACTTGGATATTCAATGCGAGAATGGAAGATGCCTAACAAAGTTTCATTCAATGTTTTAGCAATCTTATCAAGCTCCTTCAATGTGAGGTCACATTCGTTGAATTGACCATCGTCCAAGCGTGATTTAATAATTTTGGTTACCATGGAATCGATTTGTTCGAGGGTTGGGTTACGTAGTGAACGTACCGCTGCCTCCACACTATCTGCAATTCCGACAATAGCCGCTTCCTTCGATTGTGCTTTAGGCCCAGGATAACGAAAATCTTCTTCACGTATCCCTTTCTCACTATTCTCTTCTTCAGCTTGCTTCTTCGCTTTATGATAGAAAAAGTGCAATAGTGTTGTTCCATGATGCTGTTCAGCGATATCGCGGATCGGTTTAGGCATTTTATAATCCTTCAGCATATCAACACCATCGCGCGGATGCGCAATAATAATGGACTTGCTAAGATTCGGATCTATTCGATCATGCGGATTCTCGATATTCGTTTGATTTTCAATAAAGTAGCTAGGCCGCTTGGTTTTGCCAATATCATGATAGTACGAACCTACCCGGCACAAAAGACCATCTGCACCAATGGATTCAGCAGCAGCTTCGGACAGGTTGCCAACCATCACGCTGTGATGATACGTCCCTGGTGTTTCCGTTAGCAGCTTGCGTAGCAGTGGATGATTAGGATTTGAAAGCTCTACCAGCTTAAGCGGAGACAGAATTCCGAAAGAAGCTTCAAAAAACGGAAGCAATCCGATGACGAAAACGACTGTTACAAGTCCTCCAGCTGTAGCGAAAGACAAGGACATTAGTGCTTCTCTTTGTTGAAAGTGATCTTCCATCAACAGCATCGCCGTGATCGTTAGCATGGAGAAAAAGGCGATCATTAAGCCCGCTTTCAAAATTGTCGCACGCTGACTTGCACGTTGAATCGTAAAGACACCGCTAAAACAAATAACTAGGCTAACTAAGCCAAACCGAAAATCGAATAACGCATCATGCTCTGTATTAAAAATAATACTTGCAATGATTGAGAACAAAACAGATGAAATAAAAGCAAGCGGTGCATCCAGTAATATAGCGATCAATATGCTGCCGAGTGCTGTTGGAGCCAAATACCCAATAAATGGATAATCAAAATTCTGGAGCAGTGAAATGATTTTCATACCAGCAATATTCATCACGAAGATGAGAACAAGCATAACCAGTTGCAAATTATTGTATTTGACCTGCAAGTTACTCTGTCTAACAAATATAAAGATCACAAATGACAAGAGTGCACAAAGGATGCCAAGACCGAGCTGAGGCAAATGATTCGCTTTATCCTTTAGCAGCTTCAGCTTTTCCAACCGCGTGTATATTTCTTCCGTAATGACATCTCCGGCTTTAACCAGGACATCATTCTTATTAATATAAACGGTCTTCATGTTGCCCCTAGCTTGTCCTTTCGCATCATCGGTACCCTTTTGATCAAAAAATTTATTCGGGGTAATCAACGCTCTAGCGATCTCCGTTACCATTTCACGGGATGTATTCTTTGCTAGCGTGGACGTATTCACAACCTCTGCTACCTTAGCCCGTGCTGTCTGTGCATCAAGAATTTGGTCATTCATCAATTTCATAACAATCTCTCTGGTTACAGGACGCATGTCAGCAAGGTCTTCCTTGGTCAACCGCGGCAGTTTAAAATAAACTTCCTCCGGAAGCGGATATTTCTGATCCGATAGTCCAAGTTGAATTTGTTCTAATAACAAATCATTATATTGCCCACTATTTCGCAATGTTTTGATGCTATCATTCGTCAAATCACTAATAAGCTGTGGGATGACACGGCGGTAAATGCTGACCTTATCATCAAACTTCACTTCTTCATCGGCATTGATCTGAGATAATTTATCAAAAATAGCATCACTAATGACTTCATTCTTGAGATTAACGATCCGATAAACAGGTTGAACGCGCTTCGCAGCATCCTCTTTGGCTTGCTCCGTAGCGACAGCGTTCTCAATCTGCTCTGGCGCGTAAATCGTCTTCTCACTCTTCATACCTAAGGTAATATCGAATACTTGTGGAACGAGCTTAGCATAGAGGGTGGCATAGAATATCAATCCCAATATGAGAAACAAGAGTACTCTTAAGCCAGTATTGTATTTCCATCCGCTCAGCCGGTAATGAAATTTGCCCTTCATCTGCACTTCATTTTTCATTACGGAGGTCATTCCTCTCTATCTATCCAACCTACATCACTACTTATTCATTTCAGCGTTATAGGCAACAATTATTTTCTGAACAAGTGAATGTCGTACAACATCACCTTCATCAAAATAAATAAACCCCAGTTCTTCAATACCACTAAGAATACGGGACGCTTCAACCAAACCAGAGGATTTCCCTCTAGGTAAGTCAATCTGTGTCACATCGCCTGTAATGACCATTTTGGAACCGAAACCAAGTCTCGTTAGGAACATTTTCATTTGCTCTGGCGTCGTGTTCTGTGCTTCATCCAGAATGATGAAGGAATCATCCAACGTACGCCCTCTCATATAAGCTAAAGGGGCGATTTCGATGAGTCCACGCTCTAGTGACTTCGCAACTTGCTCAGGCCCAAGGACGTCATTAAGAGCATCATACAATGGGCGTAAATAAGGGTCAACTTTTTCCTGTAAGTCCCCTGGCAGAAACCCTAAACTTTCCCCTGCTTCGACGGCTGGACGTGTGAGAACAATACGTTTGACAGCCCCTTCTTTCAATCGCGTCACGGCAAGAACTACTGCTAAATAGGTCTTACCTGTTCCTGCTGGACCTATCCCAAAGACAATATCCTTCTTCTTGATCGTGTCCACATACTTCTTCTGCCCAATCGTTTTGACACGAATCGGCTTTCCTTTATGTGTGGATGTAATTTCACCTTTGAACAGATCCAATAATTGCTCTGCTTTCATTTGCTTCGCTAACTCAACAGCATATAGAACATCACGCTCAGTTACCGTGTAATTATTGCGAATCAGCTGCAGCAGAACTTCAAAAAGCTGCTGAAGTGAGTTCACTTCCGCAGCTCTGCCCTGTATTGTTATTTCGGCTTCGCGCGTAAAGATTTGAGCTTCAATTTCTCGTTCGATGACATGTAAGAATTTATCCTGCGGACCAAACAAAGCTAGTCCTTCGTTTGGATTTTTCAATGTAATTTTTACAGATTGCGCATTTTCTATCAACAGGGCCTCATTCTCCTTGTGTCACAATTGGTTGTTCTTCAGCAATATTCTCTTCGACCTCGAAATGAACGTCTATATAAATTTTACCATTCTCTGTTTTTTCATGCAAAATTTTTTCTCCAACGATCCTCGCATCCTCGCCTGCAGCGGCCAATAATTTAGCTCTAGCTTGCTCGATACCCACCTTTTTCGCGTTCGCCGCTTCCACAGGCTCCTCAACGACATGTACCTCCATTATTTTCTCATGTAGCCAACCTAGTGGGATTGAAAATGAGCGCCAAGCTAGTGTTTTGCGATCAGGTATCGTTTCAAATTGTTCGAATGCCGTCTTCCCATAGCCTGTAAGCTGCAACGCTCTTGAACCTACTACAAGATAACTTCGATGTTCTGTTTCCCCTGTGAAGACCTTATATTGTTTCGTAAGCGGAGCTTCAATTCGGGAGGTATACCAGACCACTCCTCTTATCTTACCATCTGCGACCACGATTTGACTATTTTGCTCGTCGCCAATCGTACCCGAGATCAAAACAGCCCCTTTGCGGACATAGGTATTCGGTTTAACCATCGGCTTTCCCTTTACCGATTGTATTTCCGTTACGAGCGCACTTTTGGAAGCCACAATGTTTCGCGGATTTTTCAATGGACCTTTTCCTGGGATGGTCGCCTCAACAACCTTAATTGTGATGTGCGTTCCTCGAATTTCGACACCAACCCACGCTGCACTAGGCAATTGCTGCTGAATAGCCCGTGAGAGATCCTCGGTCTTGTCCAACTTAAATTTCCACTGAAACTTATGTATGCCTTGCTTGGATGCGGCCTGCAAAATGTCAGACGATGCAATACGGTCATTGCCGTCCACACTCACTTGCCACACCAAAGACGTGAGCACATAGAGACTAATAATGAAAGCAGCAATGCCGCCAAATAATACTTTTCTCCGTCCAATTTTATCCATAAAAAATGGCAGCCCAAACCGCTCTACCACATGCATTCTGCAGCCTGTCCGTTTCAAAAGCGGCCGAAGTCGGAAGAAATCTTTGATAAGGATGTACAGCTCCAGCTTCCCATCTTTGCCAGTTTGAATATCCCAAATGGAGAAGCCCCCCTCCACCATGGGACGAATCAACCTTTCGCAGTCCTTGCCTCTAATTTGTATGCGTACATAGCCACGCAAACGGGCAATGAATAGGGATTGTTTCATGACTCAGCCTCCAGTTCTCATTCGCACTACCACTACATTAAGGCATATATTTCACATGATCGATGATGCCTTCAATGAATACCTCTTCTGAAAGAATCGCTCTTATGACCAATTGTTGGCCGCATACTTCCAGCGTTCCTTTCGCTAACTCCAGCTTCAGAATTTCACTGGAAAAATGCAGTACGCCCCGGTGGTTCTCAACATAAAGCTGTACGTTGCCGATCATCGTGATTCGCGGCAAATCCTGTACAACATCTTGGGGAAGATCAAGGATCTTGGCCGTGAACTGGTTCCATTTGCGGGTCAAGCGACGCATAGCTGGGCAGTACCCCCTCTAACTAGAAGATCGAGAATGCAGAAAAGGCGCATAGACTTTCTACCAAATTATGCGACAGTAGCCGCTTTTATGAAAAAGAGGCATAAAAAAAACGTCTCCTCGCATTAGCAAGAGGACGTTCATGAAATGGTCGTCATCGACGGTATGGCTTTTTGGCACGTGGCGGGCCTAATATCTCTGCCCAAACAACGCCTTGAAGAACTTGATCCCGATTCGGTTGATCTGGAAATTGACTTGCAGTTGAGATCTCATCAGCATAAATAGGTGAAGTTACTGTTGTTCCACTTTTCACAACTGGCGTGAAAGGTGAGGGCTTCTGCTTCTGAGCAGTTGCGCTTGATTTACCAAGCCCAGACTGATTAAATTCGTCTCGTGTGCGCTCTGGACGACTAGCTTGAGCCAAATGACCTGATTGTACTTTCTTCGCTTCTGCAGGCCTTCTAGCGTCGCCTGGGCCGTTACCAAAGGTCGGCATGCCCTTCCTTTGCGCACTCTGCTCAGCTCGCTTGCGTCTGCTTTGTATTTGATAGAAGAAGGTTAACGCTATAATGACCAAATACCAGTTCTTAAATAAAAATGCGATAAGCTGTTCCATTTGATCACCTCACAAACCTTATTCTTTTTCATTTTTCCCATCGTTTACTTTACCTAAAGAGGAACGCATTTGCGTATCGGATTCAATATTTTTGAGATTCATGTAATCCATAACGCCTAATTGACCATTTCGCAGAGCTTCAGCCATGGCAAGAGGTACTTGTGACTCTGACTCAACAACCTTAGCACGCATTTCAACAACTCGTGCTTTCATTTCCTGTTCTGCTGCAACGGCCATTGCGCGGCGTTCCTCTGCTTTCGCCTGAGCAATACGTTTGTCTGCCTCCGCTTGCTCTGTTTGCAAATGAGCACCAATATTTTTACCAACATCCACATCCGCAATATCAATAGACAGAATTTCAAAAGCTGTCCCCGCATCCAAACCTTTACCTAAAACAGTACGTGAGATCATGTCTGGATTTTCTAGGACATCCTTATGAGATTCACTGGAACCTACGGTTGTCACGATCCCCTCTCCGACACGGGCAATAATTGTCTCTTCGCCGGCTCCACCTACGAGTCGATCAATGTTCGCACGAACCGTAACTCTCGCAATAACCTTTACTTCAATACCGTTCTTCGCGACGGCTGAAACATTCGGCGTTTCAATAACACGCGGATTTACACTCATCTGAACAGCTAACAACACATCACGACCCGCCAAATCAATGGCCGCCGCGCGCTCAAACTCCAAATGAATTTTGGCACGATGTGCAGCAATTAATGCGTTCACAACTCGGTCAACATTACCTCCAGCTAGGTAGTGACTTTCCAATTGATTGACACTAAGATCAATCCCGGCTTTCGTTGCTTTAATCATTGGGTTCACAATTCGACTTGGGGTAACCCGGCGCAGTCTCATCGCAATCAAGGTAATAATGCTGATTCTTACACCGGAAGCCAGCGCAGAAATCCATAGCATAACGGGTACAACACTTAGTAAAATCGATAACACGATGATAATGATGGCCGCAAGCAGCACTAAGTATAAGCCTGGTTCAATCGTCATTTGTTTGTATCCTCCTAATGATTAGGTTGGTCATCCGCGGCTTTCACCACAACACGAACCCCTTCAACTTCCACAACGATAATTGCTTTATTTACGGAAATAAAACTACCATGCGTGACAACATCAACTCGTTCTCCTTGAATCAACGCCGTACCTGCTGGTCGCAATGGCGTTATGGCTTCCCCCGTCAAACCAACTAAATTAGATCGATCTGGGCTAGATGTAAAACCCTTGCTCGTGGTTAGCTGCTCCTTGAGAATGAAACGGTTCCAAACGCCGCGATGTTTAAACGTTCTAATTGCTGCAATGATAACCACAATAGCCACTAGTAAAGCAATAATTAACATGAACGCTGCTTCCTTAGGATCTGAAGAAGCCATCAGCACACCGCCGAATAGGCAAATCGCCCCTAGAACACTTAGAATACCGAAACTTGGCACAACCAATTCTAAAATCAAGAGAACCAAACCAAGTCCCAAGACGGCTAAGTCTCCAAAACTCGCAAAGCCAGCTAAGTAAAAACCTAAGAAATATAAACCAAAGCCAGCAACCCCCGCCAAAGCCAACAATCCACTACTGAAAAAAAGCAGCTCCAGCGCTATTCCAATAATCCCAACCATCAATAATACAGTACCTGTCACAGGGTGAGTCAGAAACGCGGATAGATTATCGAGAAACATCGTCGTTCACTCCTTCCCTTCAAACTTCCTACTCAATAGGTATGTACGTATTAACTTATGAACTGTTTCGGAAATTAGTAGAAATTTTGAAAAAGCTTCTGATTATGTAGAAAAAAGACCAAATGGAATAATCCACTTGGTCTTCACGAAACATATTTGGTATTAACCTAATAATTGTTGAACTAACTGATTGATAAGTTTACCATCAGCGCGTCCTTTAACCTGAGGCATCAATGCCGTCATCACTTTGCCCATATCCGCTTTGGAAGAAGCACCAATTTGCTGGATGGTCTGCTGTACAATGGCTTTCACTTCTTCCTCAGAAAGCTGTTGCGGCATGTACTCAGCTAGAATAACAAGTTCCGCCTTCAGGTTGTCGGCTAGATCGTCACGACCTGCCTTGCTAAATTCTTGGAGGGAATCCTTACGCTGTTTGATCTCACGAGTTAGAACATCAAGCACTTCATTGTCGTCTAAGGGTCTTTTCAGATCAATCTCAGAATTCTTAATCGTAGAACGTACCATTCGAATTACAGAGAGCTTAAACTTGTCCTGACTCTTCATCGCTTGTTTCATATCTTCGTTCAATCGATCGCTTAAGCTCATGTTGCCTCCTAGAACTTTCTTTTACGAGCAGCCTCAGATTTAAGCTTACGCTTAACGCTAGGCTTGTCATAATGCTTACGTTTCTTAACTTCTGCAAGAACGCCATCCTTAGCGATGGAACGCTTAAAGCGACGAAGTGCAGCATCTATAGTTTCGTTCTTACGAACTCGAGTTTCTGACAACAGTTTTCCCTCCCTCCGAACAGACCATCTAAGACAAAACGGTTCATCAAATCTCATTATAGGTGATAGTAATTAGGGTGTCAATCGCAAAACTGATCTTTCCTACTAGAAAGATTAGTTATGGACCCCAAGCGGTGCCAATCTAGCACCGGCCATCAAATGATAATGCAAATGGTGAACGATTTGACCAGCGTTTGCTCCAATGTTCGTGATCACACGGTACCCGGATTCTTCTACCTCTAGCTCTCTAGCAATTTGCGCAGCCACACGCTGCATTTGCCCCACGACTGCCCAATCTTCCGGCTGTCCTGCCGATAGTGAAGCAAAGTGTTTCTTCGGAATAATAAGGACGTGAATCGGTGCTGCAGGCTGAATATCATGAAAAGCTAGAATCTGATCATCTTCATAGACTTTCTTAGAGGGAAGCTCCCCCGCAATGATTTTACAAAAGATACAATCACTCATTGATCCATTCGTCCTCCCGACATTGTTATCCTACTTACTTATAAGTTTATCGGAAAGCTCTCAAAAAATCCAATCCAAATCTTATCGAAATTAGCGATGAGGTTGACTTTTGAGGGATTGGTGGATCTTCTTCCATTTTGCTTTCTCAGCTGCTTGAAGTCCTTTGTCCTCTTTGCGAGCCAAATAAGCCAGTTCCTTCTGTAATTTCACATAATTCTGAAAACGCTCCGCGGACAAAGCTCCCGAGTCTAACGCGGATTTCACCGCACATTTCGGTTCATTCTCATGCTTACAATCTTGAAAGAAGCATTGCTCAGCGAATTCCTCAATATCCTGGAAGGATGTACTCAACCCATCGGAAGCGCTCCAAAGCTGCAGTTCTCTCATTCCTGGTGTATCGATCAAAATACCGCCATCCGGCAGTAAAATCAGCTCACGATGCGTTGTCGTATGCTTCCCTTTGTCATCCCCAGATCGAATGTCTCCCGTGTTCAAAATATCTCTGCCATAAATTCGATTCACTAAGGTTGATTTCCCTACCCCTGATGAGCCTAGCAGCGCAACCGTCTGTCCGCGAGTCATATAGCCAGCAAGTTCATCTAAGCCGCGATTTTCGGCAGAGCTAATGATATGAATGGGTACGCCAATGGCAATAGCCGCCACTTCCGCTGCCAACTCATCTGGTTTCTCGCACAGATCAGATTTGCTTAATACGATGACGGGATTAGCGCCGCTTTCCCAGGCGAGGACTAAGTAGCGCTCAATTCGACGAACATTAAAATCTTGGTTCAAAGCGTTTACCAGAAAAACGGTATCTACATTGGTCGCAACAATTTGCTCTTCTGTGACTTGTCCAGCCACTTTACGGGAAAACTTACTTCGACGAGGAAGCACGGCATGGATCACAGCACGCTGCTCTCCTTCACGGATTGATATCACGACCCAATCCCCTACTGCTGGGTAATCCTCGCGGCGTAGAGCTTGGTGACGCATTTTGCCAGAAACTTCAGCCAACACTTCGCCAACTTCTGTCTGAACGCGATACATATGTTTATGTTCTAAGGAGACGCGGCCTGCGACAAATCCTTCTTCATTAAGATAGGGTTCAAATGCTTTTTCGAAACTTACATGCCATCCTAAATCTGCTTTATTCAAGTGGTTATTTCATCCTCTCAAGATGTTCTAAGGTGAAGTATATACCGAACTGAAGAGCTTCACACGGGAAAGAATGAGTTAGATTATTTAATCCGCGGATCCTTTTGGACGCCGGTCAATTCACTTGTAGACTACAAGTCTATTTTTGCATATAATAAGTGTAAATGGATCGTTTGAATGGAGTGAGCGGATGAGTCAATTCATGAGAGCCTCGACCCGCAAAAAGCGTGATGTAATGATGGAAGTTGCCCTAACGATGTTCATGGAGAAAGGCTACGAGAACGTATCTGTCGATGATATTATCGCAGCAACGAGCACCTCCAAAGGAACCTTTTATCATTATTTCAAAAGTAAAGATGCCATTATTTCAGCATTATACAGTAAACAAACGCAACTGATTCAGGATTGGGTGAAACAGCCTCCCTCGAAGGTACAATCGCTAGAAGGTCATATTAATCGTCTATTTTTAGACTTATCGTCGAATATTCAAATGTCACCACGACTAATTCGTAGTTTGCAGGCACTTTCTTTACAAAATGACACGGTAAAATCAGAAGAACTTCAGCAATTGAAAGTCCTGACTCAAAGCTTAATGCACTGGCTCCCGGAGCCTAAAAAGATTGAACTGCTTGTATGCATGTATACCGGAACGATTCTCACTTGGTGCAATCAAGATGATGCCGACCTGCTCTCCATGATGAAAAACAACTTAGCCTGGCTTTGGGTAGGACTTCGTTCTGAAGAACCTTACGCATCGTTGCAGGTAGAACCCGTCCCCAAGGAGGAAAAGCGAATGAAAGTAGCCATTATCGGCGGAGGTTTAGCTGGTTTAACAGCAGCCGCGTATTTATCAGAAAATCCACACGTAGAAGGTATTCTATTTGAACGCAGTCCACAGCTGGGAGGGCGAGCATTTACGTATGAAAAAGCAGGTTTCACGCTCAACTACGGTGCGCATGCCATCTACGGCATTGATCGTCATACACTGACTACGATGGAACGTGAACTTGGTCTTTCCTTCTCCTCTAAACAAGTAGATAAACGGAAAGTCGTCTATGCGAAGCATAATCAACTTACAACCGCGCCGCTGGATGCCATTAATTTACTCAAAACTGATTTGCTAAGCACGATTCAAAAAGTTCGCTTTGTAGGGGAAATCGCGGCCATTATTGCTAATATCCACAATATCAAGAACTACGCTACCTTAGCCGACTATCTTGCCGAATCTAACGCAGATGAAGATGTTAAAGAGCTATGGGAGCATTTGGTTTGCTCCAACTTCTTCATTACGCCTGAGGATGCTCGCAACGTGTCCGGCGCTGTAATCAGCGAGTATTATCACAACTTGTTCTTGTCTAGTAAGCCTGTTAATTATGTCTTGGGCAGCTGGGCTGTTATCACAAATCAGCTCAAACAAAAGTTGACCACTTCTGGCAAGTGGGAAATCGCCTTACAGGAAGGTGTCGACGGACTTCGTTATGAAGATCGTAAATTTGTATTAAAAACGAAAACACGTGAAATGGCGTTTGATAAAGTGATCTTCGCAATGCCGGTACAACAAGTAGTAAAACTACTTAAAGGTTCGGCATGGGAACCATTCTTAGCACCCTATGAATCCAACACAGCAACCGAAGTTATGGTTTATGACATTGGATTAAGCCGCGTCGTCGCTAGACCATTTAGTTACATTAGCGACATGGATAATAAACTATTCATCAGCGATGTTTCTGCAACAGACCATACACTAGTCCCAGAGGGTGGACAATTGCTGCAAGGTATCGCTTACCTAAGTGATAAATTCGATAACGACGAGGAACGCAAGGCCTATTTGGACAATAAAACCTCGCAAATGGAAGCCCTATTCGACATGCATTACCCAGGCTGGCGCGATGTCACTGCGGTTAAGCGTGTATCCAAGAAAGCGATGGTTTCCAGTGTGAAAAATATTGCAACCAACCGACTTTTGCCAACTCGCGTGGAAAATATTCCGTTCTACTTCTGTGGAGACGGCTGCACAGGGAAAGGCGAGCTTGCTGAACGCGCATTCTCGAGTGCACGCAGCGCGGCTTTATCCATCGTACAGGAAGTGGAGCAGGCTTTGCAGAACGTATAATTTTGCATAAATGAAACTATATACAAAAAGCTGCTCAAGATCTGACTTGTCGTCAGAAATTGAAGCAGCTTTTTATTTACCAATTATTTGCTGGTAATGGACACCGTTCTAGTTGCCCCATCCCAGTTGACGATCCCGCCAAAAGTTTCACCTACGAATCTAGCAGGCGCAAGTGTGTAGCCATTGACTAGTCTGGCTGGTTCTTCCAATTCAATCGGCTTGCCATTCACATAGACCGTTTTTTGGTCAAGTGTCAGCTTTACGGTAGTGTTCCCTTTGGTTGCCGTGACGGATCGGGTAGCCGCTTCATAATCAACTTTAGCTCCCATTGCTTCGAAAATGGCTCGAAGTGGCGTAAATGTCGATCCATTTACAATGGCAGGGGCTTGTTCAAACTGCTGTACATTACCATTGATATTCACTGAAACTTGTGATGAAATTCCAAACGTGCGGAACGCCACTTGTTGACCGGATTTATTCAAGACACGTAGCTGTAGAACAGAGCCTTCTGGCACCTCGCCAGCTTTAAGATCAAGTCCGTAAGGTAAACTCGTTTGAGAAGCAATAACCCGACCATTCAGGAGATACTCCACTTTACCAATGTACACTTCAGGTACTTTGATAAAAGGAATGATTCTCGTCTGCTTCGTAAATGCTTGGTGATCAGCATCGATCGGCACATAACCTACACGGTCAGCTGGTTTAGCTGCGTCTTTCACTTCAGAAAGCAGATAAGGATTCGCGATCAACTGGCTGTAATAGGATTGAATATCAGAGGAAGTCGATAACGAGTAGTCATTCTTCGCATTATTCATTTGCTGATCCACATTAAAATACGTAATAGCTTTCAATCTTGGATACTTGTAAGGCATAATTTCATACAAACGCTGTAGATTCAACTTCGCCCATTCCGTGTAATCTTCACCAGCCGAATGTGAGTAATGTGGAACACCAGTCTCACTCAGCATCAAAGGTTTACGCTCCGCATAGGTGTTGTACAATCTTGTAAGTCTTTCAACGTTGCTTGTCGCAAGCATTGAGGGTAGTGATGGATCTCCATTTTCGTAAGGCTCGATGTACAAACTGACACCAACCCAGTCCACATACGCGTCTCCTGGATAGTAAGGATCGATATCGTTAGCCGGTACATCTCCCGGACTCCACACCATAGCCACGTTAGGCGCGTCCGTCGCAAAAACATCATGAAGCATTCTAAACTTCGCGATATACTGCGCAGGATTCCCATGCCATTTCACCCATGCACCGTTCATTTCTCCTGCAAATCGTAGAAAAATTGGAATTCCAGCGGCTTTCGCTTCTTTCGCCCAGCTCCGTAAATAAGCTCCGTCTGTAACAGGATCTAGTCCATTGTCTGGCTCCCAAGCGATTTGCAAGGCACCGCCAGCATCTTTGGCACGTTTCGCATAAGAGGCTGGAAAACCTTGACCCCAATGAGCATAGGCTAAGTAAATTGCATGCTTTTTGCCATAAACGGATTGCATTTTGGTAAATGTATTACCAACTTTAGGATCTTGCTCGGAGTACACACCTAAATATGCTCCATATTCGGGTTCAAACTTAGCCAAGCGCGAGCTGACGGATTCGGAACGCTCCTGCACGATGCTCTCGATATTTTCTTCCCGATACAATTCAACGGTTGTCCGAATTTGATCCGCACGCTGTAATTTGACAGCGCCCCAATCCTTGCCTGCATTGACCCAATACTGATTTTCCTGCTCATAATAACGAATCGCTTGATCATAATCACCGATATCGTCAAAATACTTGTCTAATTTGCCACTGAAAAGGGCCGCGTTCTCCCAGTCCCCCGCGCTGGCATAATGGTCAGCCAGATATACCCAATGGGGTACCGCAGCTTTGGAGTTTCCAGACGCTTGCAACGACTCTGCTTGTGTCCAATGATCCCATACAACATCCGCACGTGTTGGTGCAGGAGATCCCGCGATACCCGCTGCAAGAATACTAACAGCCAGTGATAGAATTCCTATTCGTTTATTCATTTTCAAGAGATACATACTCCCTTTCAAGGTGTTCTAACATATTCACTTGTACTTGATACGTTATCAGAGGGGAAAAGTAGCATATTCCTCAAAAAAATTACAAAATCCCCTACCTTTCAGATAAAGTTGGCTCGAATTTCATGATTTCAACACGAGGGTTCGATCCCTTTTGCAATTTACCATTGTTAAAATATAGAAAAAGCTAGTGCGAAAGGGTTTGCATCGTATGAAATATAAAGGGGCAGTTCTCCTGTTGGCAGTTTGTATAAGTTCATTATTTGTTGGTTGTGAAGCCACACCTAACCCCTTGTCCATTGGAATGAAGTCCATCCCTATTGAATCAAGATCATCTGAATCTGCACAGAAAGTAAACATCGAACACGTTTTGGAACCCTTACCAACGGCAAAACCGACAGGATCCATTGAAGAAATTAGCCAAACACCTCCCTCTATTCTCGGTACGATCGAAACTGACAGTTCTCCAAGTGTCGTATATGTACAACCAACACCAATCAAACAAGATAGACCAGAACCCTTGCATATTCTTTATGCCGGCGATGCGATGTTCGATTGGTCAGTCAAAGAAGCGATTAACCGATATGGCCCTGATTATCCCTTCTTACATATTCAATCCGAGATCGAACAAGCTGATTTCTCTTTCGTCAATCTTGAAACGGCAGTAACCCTAGAGAATGAAAAGGATACCAATCAGATCTATAATTTTAAATCGAATCCCGAATCCCTTAGTGGTTTGAAAAATGCTGGTTTTGATATGGTATCCGTTGCCAATAATCATTCCATGGATTTCTTGCAGAAGGGGTTTCTCGACACACTTACCCATCTAGATACCGCTGGCCTGCTTTATGTGGGAGGTGGTCTGAATGCACAAGAGGCGTACCGAGCAAAGAGCGTTAATGTGAAAGGAAAAACAGTGAAATTTCTCGCCTTCTCTCGGTTCATCCCAACCGGAGATTGGTTTGCAGGTAAGAACAAGCCTGGTATTGCTCAAGCCTATGATCGAAAGCCAGTGCTTGATGCGATCGCTCGGGAACGCGAGAGTGCCGATTACGTTCTCGTCTATTTGCATTGGTGAGTGGAGATGAATAATCGCCCTGAGGCATGGCAGCGCGAATTCGCTAAACAAATGATAGATGCAGGTGCAGATGCCATCATCGGGAGTCATGTGCATGTATTACAAGGTTTTGAATATTACAAAGGCAAGCCCATTGCCTATTCGATCGGTAATTTCCTATTCCCTGACTATGTCACTGGTCCCAAAGCGGACACAGGTCTGCTCCATTTGAAGCTCGATGAAGAGCAAATCGAGATGTCGTTTCAACCTTTTTACATTGAAAAAAATCAAATCGTCCCCAAAGGTTCCGTGTACGAAGAAAAGCAATTGGCTTATTTGAAATCCATCTCTTATGGGGTGGCACTCGAGGGGCAGACGATTCGACCAGAAATCGGGATCGCCAGTAAATGATTGAGTCGTGGAACTATGTAAATGGAACTGCCGCTGGCTTTCACCTAGAATATGAGAACCCATCGGAATTCCACTTCTTCCTATTTATTTCATTTATGAGATTTTACCAAAATAGCTCTTGTACGCTTCCGTTGTTGCGCCGTCAAAGGCTGTACATAAGAGGCATCGCCATGAGGTGCAGCTCCTTTTATTTTACCTGCCGTATATGTGCCACCTGCAGCTGGAATAGCCGTACGCACCCCATAAGATGCCATAACAACACCGATCGGATTACTAATTGAACGAGAGCCATCCGCTGGACCGGCGAAATTAAGCGCTACCGCATAGCGATCGCTGGAACGAAGCCATACAGAGCCTGAATCACCTGGAAGTGATACGGGACCCGAAGTTCCTACAATGACAGTCTGATTGCGAAACAACAGCGTACCTAAGCTGCCTCCATAAGTAACACGCACATCCACATTATTAGACTCCACAGTTCCTCTTACAGCACCTGAAGTACGACCCGATTTAAACACTTGAAGTCCAACAGGATAGCTTAGAAGATGGCCTGGAACTGTAATTAAGTCACCCGATGCACTGCGTAAATATCTTGGATTTAATAGACTGTTTGAGGTTGGAAGGGCAATAGACGAATCCTGAAAATTAACTTCACCAGGACGTAATGGCACAAATTGATACGCTCTCCCTACACGATCAGACCCCGATGTTCCGCCATCTGCCGGACCAGGTTGGACCGTTTCGGAGAATGTAGAAGAATTATTTCTGATCAGTACATGGTTGTTACTTAGGATGTAAAGTTGATTATTTTTGATTACGATTAAGCCAGCAGTCCCTGTCGAGGAGGGATTCGTCTTACCAATGCTCACCCCGCCAGGGACTGGACGATTTCTACTTTGGAAAGTAGTTGCCCTGTACACTTTGGGTTTAGGAGTCTTTAACACATGTGCTTTGAAAGAATCCGCAGAGAGAAAACGCACAGGAACAGACGAACCTAGTTTAGAAGCAACGCTTTTCAAATTATTTAATCCTGATGGCATGATTTTTTGATTGGTGTACACAATGACACTCGCACCCGCGGTTGGTTTTTTGGGATCTGCGTATCCGACGCCGACGCCCATAACCTCTGCCCTTTTTAATAATACAGGCGAGAGACGATTCTTATGTTTCAGTGCTTCATGAAATGTTGCCATTCACATTCCCCTTTTCGTCATGTTGGTGCAGTGTATGCCAACTTGTACGATTCGGCATGATGCCTTTACCTAAGGAGCAGGCAGGAAACAAAAAAAGGCTATTGACCGATAGTGGGTCATTAGCCTTCATTCAGGTGATAGAAAATGAGGAGCGCAGCGTAGTGAAAGCTGTGCTCCATCGACTATTCCGTGTTCAATAATAGACTTATTGAACAATCCAATTAAAGTTCTTCAAGAGAAATGCGACTCCCGCGGCCTGATGGTTCTGCGGGTTGAACAATTAATTTACGTACGAGTCGTGCACGGAGTTCGGGTACGTGAGAGATGACACCCACAGCTAATCGATCTGTATGCAGCTTCTCTAGCGCACCTATGACCATGTCTAGCAACTCTTGGTCCAATGTGCCGAAGCCTTCATCAAGGAAGAAAAACTCTAAAGGATATTCGCCTTTAAGCTGAATCTGAGCGGACAAGGCTAACGCTAATGCTAACGAGGTAAGGAAGGTTTCCCCACCAGAAAGCGTGCCAACTGGCCGCTTCACCCCACCATTCGCATCGTCACGAATAACGAAGCCACCGCCAGAGTCGACCTCAATCCCATATCGTCGACGCGTTAACTCACCCAGTCGCTCAGATGCCGCGCGGCTTACTTGCATTAACTGCTCTTCGGCAAGGTACTCGACGAAGGCATTCGCCTTGAGCACGGCTTGCAGCTTGCCAAGCCGTTCTAGCAGCGTCGCCTGCTGGGCGCGCTGCGCTTCGAGCTCGCACCAGCGCAAGTGCCGCGCAGCGAGCTCGCTGGCGCCCTGCGCCGCCTTAGCCCGCGCCTCCAGCGCGGCCTCGGCGCCGGCCTTCGCGTCGCTCAGCTGCTCCTGCGACTGCGCCCATTCGGCCGCGCTCAGCACGCGGCCCTGCAGCTTCGCTGCCAGCTGCGCCAGCTGGGCGCGCAGCGCCTGCTCGCGCTCGCGGTGCTCCGCCGCGAGCAGCGTCCACTGGCGGCGCTGCTCAGGCGCCAGCGCCGCTGCCTCTGCGGCTTCGCGCGATGCGAAGCCGCCTTTCTCGAGCGCGCTGGCCAGCGCGCTCTCGGTCTGCGCCAGCTGCCGCGCCGCGGCGGCAGCAGCTTCGGCGGCGGCGCTGTAGCGCTGCGCCGCCAGGGACTGCTCGCGCTGCGCAGCAGCGTGCGCGAGCTTGGTCTGCTGCGCGAGCTGCCGCAGCTGTGCAAGCGCGGAGGTCGCCTCCGCGATGAGCTGCGGCACCGCCGCGCCAGGCGCGCGCAGAG
This sequence comes from Paenibacillus sp. LjRoot56, assembly GCF_964253335.1. Lineage (NCBI taxonomy): Bacteria > Bacillati > Bacillota > Bacilli > Caryophanales > Paenibacillaceae > Paenibacillus > Paenibacillus sp. LjRoot56. The sequence continues at coordinate 990,512 of NZ_CAXURV020000002.1, read as the reverse complement.
CGAGCTGCCGCGACTTGTCGGCGGCGAGCAGTTCGAGCCCTTGCAGCCGCTCATGGAGCTGCAGGGCCGTACGCTCACGCTCCTGCGCAGCAAGCTGTAGCTTCTCGATATTGACGAGCAGCTCCTCGAGGAAAGGGATGCTTTTCTCAATCCGACCACGCAGCTCATCCGCTATCCGCTCATGATCAAGGATCTGTTGGAGTTGTTCTTCAACAATTTCCCAGCTCAGCTCTGCGAATCGCTCTTGCCACTGGAGAACTTGATCTTGGATGGCAGCCGTCAGGCCACTTAATCTAGTTTCAGCTTCCACAACCAAGCTCGCAGCCGCTTGCGCTTGCGCTCCAAAGACTAGATCTTGTTGTGTCAATTGTACATGTTCTTTGAGCAAATTCTCATAAACCCTCTCAGACGCTTCCACTTGAGAAGCAACTGATTGAGAAGCTGAGTTCACACTATCCCATGCCTTATGCCAATCCTCCAAGCTCATGAGCATAAACGAGCTAGATGAACTTAGCTGAGCACCAAATTCTTGACCTGCGGCAGCTTCTTGAAGTGCAAGATTGTGTACAGCAAATTCATCTATTCGCTTACTTATCGTTTCATCAGGGAACTTCAATCCGGCGGCCTTCTTATGTTGATCCGTCATTCTACGAATGAGTTGCAACCCTTGATACTGGCTTTCTTTCGCTTGCTGCAAGAAGGGCTCAATCTGATACAGTAGGCTTTCAGAGACACTTGTCGTATCCGGATCCACTACCTTCCCGCTGCTCTTATGAAGCGCAGGGTGCTCTAGCGCGCCACACACAGGGCATGATTCACCTATTTCTAATTCTGCAGCCAACAGAGCAGCCAACGCATATCGCTCTTGATGCTTCAATTGCTTTCTTTGCTCCTCCAACCACCCTTGCAGGCCAGTTGAGAAAGCTGTAAATAAGCCTAGTTGTTTCTGCAATTGCCGTTCACACGAAGCACTAGTTTCAAACCAACTTATTAGCTGAGAAAACAGCACTTTCTGTTTGTCCAAAATCAAAGCTCTCGATTGCTCTACAGTGTTACATGCATTCACTTTGTCAACTTTGTTTCTTTGTGCTTCTTGCTCTTGAGCCTGAAGAAGAAGTATAGCCTTTTTCTCCTGCACAGCGTATTGCAGTTGTTGCCTCTTCGCAGCATCCGTCTCAACTAGTTTTAATTGAGCTTTCAGTTCTGTTTGTTTGGCAACTGCTTTTTGTTTCGTTTCATGCGCTTTAGACATATCTGCTTGCAAACTCAATAATACTGATTTAACCTCAGCTTCTTGTGTTTGAGCCATTTGAATTTGATACTGTACTTGTTCGAGCTCTTGCCCAATCACAAGCGCTTGTTCTAATTGATCCAAACGAAGCAATAATGGCCCTTCTTGTGCGACTAGATCCTGTTGTGCTCTGTCAAAAGCAAGCGATGCTTGCTGGAAATCAGTTTCCGAGCTAGCAAGGGATGACGTTGCCGTTTCAAGAAGTGCTTGACTTGATAACACATCTTTAGCAGCTAATTTATGTTGATCCAAGTAGGGAATAACCCGCTCCGCTTGTTCAGCCAGCTTTAGGATCTGTTCTTTTTCCGCAATAAGCCCTTCTTGTTCATGATGCTTTCGCTGCTCTTGTTCAAGACCTTCCGATTCCTTTAACCATTGATAGACTTGTTTGTTTTCTTCGTGCGCCTTCTCCTGCTGCTCCAAATGAAGTCGACTTCGAACCGCTTCTTGTTCCGTTTCAAGAAGTCTTCTATTCGCTTCCTCCAAAGCAGCTGTGGTCGCATCGCCCAAGCCCTGCTGTTCGGCAGCAAGTTGTTTAACGGCACTATCCGTTTCCTTTACTTTAGAGCTGACCTTTGCGCTTAATTGGTCACCATAGGTTTCAAGATGAAAAAGCCGCTGCAGCATTTGCCTGCGATCTTTGCCTGTCAAAGTCAGGAACTCTGCGAACTTCCCTTGCGGGAGTACGACTGCTCTTGTAAAATCCTGCATGGACAGACCGAGTATATTCTGGACCTGTTGATTGACTTCGCCTGCCTTATCCGCCAGCACAATCGTTTCGTTATCGCGTATATGTAAGAGACGTGAAATCGTTCCGTTGATGGACATTTCAGCTCCTCGTTTGAATTGCCTCTCTACTCGGTAGCGCGCTGTGCTCGATGCGTTAGTCAGCTCAAATGTAAAAGAAACGAACAGCGTTTGCTCCGCATGATTCATGATCGCTTGTGTGCCACCGCTTGCCCTTTCTACTTTGCCATAGAGGGATAGCGTTATCGCATCTAAGATCGATGATTTCCCGCTGCCTGTTGGTCCAAAAATACCAAACACACCCGCATCAACGAGTTGGCTAAAATCAATCGTTTGCAGCTCTCGATAGCTTTGCAAACCTGACATCTGTAACTGAATTGGACGCAATTAATTTCCTCCTTTCATACACATCGCAAAGTTATCCACAAGTATTAATTGGGGAAAACATTTGCTAGCAACTTCTCGCCAAACTACATCCATCCCCGCTCAATTACTCGGTGCCAGTGGAATCCCCAAGATCTTTCTCTTGCAGTAGCTCCAAAAATAATTGAACTAATGCAGGCTCAGGCTGTGCGCCTCCCGTTTGGCGCGCATAGAAGCGCGTGAAATGCTCTTCCATCGAAAAAGCTGCTCTTGGCATCGCCGAACGAACAACTTCCATTTCCGGATATATAGGGCGAATGTGAATGAATCCTTCATACGCTTTACGTAACGATTGTATTTGTTCAATGGACATAGCCGATGTCATCGTAATCTCCAAATCAATCCATGCCGTGCTATCCCGTTGCTCATCTAACCATTGATGAACCTGTCCAATGCCTTCCTTCGCCTTCCAGCTCACTAGTGGACGGCCAGAGGTCAAGAAAATCTCCTTGGGTTCGGCTACCTGACCTGGGGCAAGATCAAGTATCGTAACCGACTTGGCTTGACCCTCTTCCGAGAAGCTGTAGGCTAACGGCGATCCACTATATCGAATGGGTGATGCTGCCTTCACATTTTGCGGACGGTGCAAATGGCCTAGCGCAACGTATTGCGCTCCCGCTGTCAATGCCGTTGTATCAACCGTATAAGCGCCACCAACCTGAATAGGTCGTTCAGACTCCGTTTCATGCCCTCCAAGGACATACAGATGACTCATAATCAAATTCACTGTACTAGCTTCAAAGGAAGCTGCCTGTTTGCGAATGAGTGCCCCAACTCGCTCCGAATATTTGCTGCGCAGCACTTCTTCCTCTGCAACCTCGGACAACAACTCCTTCAAACGTGATTCCGAAGGATATGGCAAAGCGATTAGTCGTGCAAGCTCTCCAGTACGCGTGATTCCAATCGACTGAATTTCTTGTATTGGCAAACCTATCAAGGTGATTCCTTGCGTTGCTGCTAGTGGACCCGAAGCTGCAAGCCGATCCGGATGATCATGATTTCCTGAAATTATCGCCACATGCCTTTTCCCGCCATTAGCCAATCTGGCAATGCCCTCATAAAACAACTGCTCCGCTGCAGCAGGAGGATTCACACTGTCATAAATATCACCTGCAATCAACACTATATCAATAGCTTGATCTTCTACGATGCGCACCAATTCATCCATAAACGCGATTTGTTCATCCATCCGACTTCGACCTTCCAAGGCTCGTCCAAAATGCCAATCCGCTGTGTGTAAAATTCGCATGTCTCATCTCCTTCCTACCCCTGGTTTGGCTCTCGTTTTCTATGACTACATTTCTACCAATTTCGCTCCATCAAAGAAATAGAGGAATTTTCCGTGTATTGGACGTTTCCAGATATGTTCCACAGCTCGTGCGTACAAGCCTATTTGCTTCTCATAGCGTAGTTGAAGTTCTGATTCCGTGCTTCCTCTAATAGCATCTGTTTTATAATCTACGAGAACGAGTCCCAGTTCATCTTCAAATAGACAGTCTATGACCCCTTGAATAAGTACTGTCTCACCAAGCGTTGATGGATCCGTCTCCGAATAAACCTCATCTGCAGGAAGTCCATAGCTAAATGGAACCTCACGCTGAACATGATGTGACTGAATCATTCTTTTGCCAACTGACGTCTCAAAAAACTTCAATATGACAGGAATATCTACTACATCACGCTGCTCTTGCGTCATGGTTTGTTTGTCCAACATCTCCTGAAGTGTCGATTGGATACTTGCCACTGTGGGCAATTCCGATAGGGACATATTTTGCATTACAGCATGAACGACAGTCCCTTTCTCTGCCGCAGTCAGCTTCTTCTCTTCCATAAATCTCGGTCTATGCCAAATCGAAGGAGCTGGTTGACTGGTTACTGACGCAGGCCCCAGTATAGATGTGGTATCCACAGCGTTCGGTGACTCCAACTCATCTGCGATTCGGTTGATTTCTGATAATCGTTTCATCTCCGAAACTGTGGTTTTGGCAAAATGTTTAGGTGCATCTGGAAAATCATATTGCCAGGATAAACGCTCATCTAAAGCATCTTTCCATTTCCCCGATGTAGTGACAACCTCTCGTTGCTGAATGGCCATAAATCGATCTTGATCTGGCTCGAAAGCCGCATCTTCTAAAACATCCAATTGCTGCAAGCTTTCTGGCGTAATGATAGATAGTTTCCATTGCGAGGAATCACGCAGCAAACGTACATCTGAAGACATCTCACTAATGCCAATTCTTTCTCGCCACAAGACTGCATCAGGATGACGAAGCAACGCAGGCCCAACCCAATCCAGATAGCTCTTCGCTTTCGCTAACTCAAAATCAGGCAAGTACCAAGCCTCTCTTGATAAGTGACTTCCCCATCCGCGCAGAAGTTTATCAAGAGATTTCACAGTGCCTAAGAGGTACAACTTCTCGCGCGCTCTCGTAAGAGCTACATATAGAACACGCATTTCTTCAGCTAGAAGCTCTAGTTTCAGCCTCTTTTTAATAGCAAGAGAAGGTAACGTCGGGTAACTGACACGAAGCGTCGTATCTACAAATCTCGGTCCAAAGCCTAGCTCTTTATGCAATAAAAATGCTTCATTCAAATCGCGTTGATTAAACATTTTCGCCATTCCCGCCACGAAAACCACAGGAAATTCCAAACCCTTACTCTTATGAATGGACATAATTCGTACGACGTCTTCCTGTTCACCTAACGCACGTGCGGTTCCAAGATCGCCTCCGCTTTCTTTCATCCGCTCAATAAATCGTAAAAAGCGGAATAATCCACGCAAGGATGTACTCTCATATTGTCTAGCTCTATCATATAGCGCCCTTAAATTGGCTTGTCTTTGCATGCCGCCAGGCAAACCACCAGCGAAATCATAATAGCCGGTTTGTCTAAAGATACTCCAGATTAAGTCAGCAAGAGAGCCCTGCCTCGCGTCATTTCGCCATTGTTCTAATTGTTCAAGAAACACAGTCAATTTCTTCGACAACTGTTCATTCTCATTATGGGTATTTTGCCCGGCAGTCCGCAGTACAGACTCATAGAAAGCTACGGATTTATCCGCAACTCGAATTTGTGCTAAATCTTCAGCAGTTAGCCCCACCACCGGTGATCGCAAAACAGCAGCCAAGGGTACGTCCTGATAAGGATTGTCGATGACCTTCAATAAGGAGAGCATCGTCTCGACTTCGGTTGCCGAGAAGTACCCTGTGCTAAGCTCAGCATAAGCAGGTATTCCCTGCTTCTTCAGCTCGTCGATTATAATGGGAGACCACGCTTGGGTTGCTCGGAGTAAAATCACGATATCCCTGTAGGTTGCCGGCCGATTGCCGCCCGTTCTTTTATCAAACACCTGAAATGATTCTTGATTCTCAGCACCTAATAAACCCCTGATTTGACGAGCAATGGTACGTGCTTCCAGCTGCGCAGTTTCCAGCTCTTCTGCTTCCAAGGCAGGATCAGTTCCGCTTTCAGCACCATCGACGTTCGATTCGTCCCCATTTTCATCCGATTCTTCCACGAATGTATCGCTTTTGTCGGCTCCGTCCTTCGCACGGTCTATGATCAGCATTTCCACAGAACAATCGGAAGCCGAAGGCGGATACCCAGCCCCATACACCAGCTCAGCACGCTCATCGTAAGCAATCTCACCGACAGTTTCATTCATCATTTGTTTGAAAATAAAGTTAACCGCGTCGACGACTTGAAGACGACTACGAAAATTTCTCGCTAAGTCAATTCTTCCACCGTTCATTTCTCCATCCGATGCTGATTCTTTATTTGATCGATAGGCTTTATATTTTTCTAAAAATAACCCTGGTTCTGCCAGTCGAAACCGATAAATACTTTGCTTCACATCGCCGACCATAAACCGATTCCCTGGCTTAACTGTTGAAATCAGCTCAACAATGGCTTCTTGAACACGATTCGTATCCTGGTATTCATCCAGGAGCACTTCAGCAAATTGTTTCCGATACGCCTGTGCAGCTTCCGAAGGATATAATTCACCAGGCATGGACCCAGGTGCACTAAGAATTTGCAAGCAGTAATGCTCCAAATCAGCAAAGTCAATCAGACCCTTCGCCGCTTTAGCTGCTTGGTATCTTTTGCCAAAATCAACGATAAGATCAACAAGGACATGCAACAAAGGAGCCATTTCTGCAATTTCTTGATGAAATTGCTCTGGTGTCCGTCCGAACAATTCTTCTTTTAATTTGTTAATTTGATCTTTCGCCTTGTTCCGTAGTTCTTTAACTTCTTCTTGTAGTCCTTTATCATAATCATCGCCTTTGCAGGCTTTGAGCTTGCCAAACTCGACCGTTTGAAAACCAAGATACAAGACGGACCAGGGATATGTCGTTGTTTCCAGTAAATTCTGAACGAGTAATAAATCATCACGAAGATTATCGATATAAGGAGCAGGTCCTCCCGGGGATTCAGCAATATACATGGCTTGTCCTAGCAAGTCCGCTGCCCCCTCTAGTTCAAGGGAAAGATCACGAATAAGACTTTGCTCCCAAAGTGAATAATCCACTGGTGCAGATGCCGCGGCAACAAAAGGCAGGGCCTCTTCAACTATTGCGTTTGCCTCACCCACACTCACTTGGTCAGCTTGATCTGCTCGCGGCCCGAACATAGAAGCTGTCCCTCTAAGCCAATGCTCCGGCCAAGGATGACTGCGCGATACATCGTAAAGCTTCTGAATAAGCTGCATAATCGCGTTATCGTTACGTTCACCACTGAAGGAGTCAACTAATCGCCAAAAGGCGCTATTCTCATCACTTGCTGCATAGTACTCTTCTAGCATCTCGCCAAGCAGATCTTGACGAAGTAAATCAGCTTCCGTTTCATTCGCAATGCGAAAGCCAGGATCCAATTGAATTAGACTAAAATACCGTTGTACAACCTCTAAACAAAATGAGTGCAGCGTGGTAATGGATGCCTTCCCCATTAGTGCTAGCTGCTTACGCAAATGTTGGGAATGGGGCTGTTTCATGAGTTCTTTCTCCAGCGCTTCTCGAATCCGATGCTTCATTTCAGAAGCTGCCGCCTTCGTAAAGGTAGCAACGAGTAAACGGTCTACATCGATTGGCTCCCACTCATTAGAGATCCGTCGAATGATACGTTCAACAAGCACAGCTGTCTTACCAGATCCCGCAGCTGCGGCAACTAACATATTCTGACCTTTGAGGGTTATCGCGTCCCATTGATCGTCCGTCCATGTACTACCGATAGGTTTAGGTTCTTGCTGATGCGTCACCTGTAAGCTCCTTTCCAACTTCACGTATGGCCTACTTGCGCAGCCAACTCCGTCCATACTTGATCCTTCGCACGTGGTCGAAAGACTTGTATTTCATTCCCTTCAAATAAGGGATCTATTTGACAAATCGACGTATACGAGCAATGCTGACAAGCAGATTTTTTCCCTAACCGATAAGGAGCAATATCAACGTGTCCGTCCGTAATGTTCGTACCAATTTGCTTTACTTGTTTGCGTACATAGGTCCGCAGCGTATCCCACTGCTCGTCCGTCGCTACCGATGAAGTCGAGTAAAAACTCCCATCTTTCTTTAAAGCAACAGGTATGAGCTGTGAATGCCCCGAGCTATGGATAAGCTCATCATCCATCAATCCAGCTATCTCAGCATCAGCCGTAATCAAACCCTTCATTTTGAAACGTTTACGCAGCTCCTTTTCGACAGAGGCAGGATCAAGAGCATTCTTTTGTTGGAGCATCGGATTATGCACATGGAAATAAAGCACACCTGCTGGCTTTGCGTGGACGCCAAGCCATGTTTCCGCATGCGTAAGAATAACGTCCAAGTAAGTCAGCATCTGTAAGGATAATCCGTAGTATACTTCTGAGAGCTGCAATGCTGTTTGACTGGATTTGTAGTCAATCACTCGTAAAAGCACACCATTCTCACCATCCGCTCGATCCACACGGTCGATTCGGCCGATAATCTCCATCGTACAACCGTTTTCCAATTCAAACGTTAACGACGGCAAATCCTTACCTGGTCCAAAATCAATCTCCAATCCTAGCGGTTGAAATTGACCATGTTTGGCGTGTTCGCCGAGAATAACTGCCGCCCTACCAACCACTTGCTTAAGTTTCCGAGCTATATAAGCGTAACGACTTGAACTAAGGAGAATTTCTCCTTGGAGTCTAGGTGCGAGCTCGTCCACAACTTGTGCAGACCTCTCCATACACTGCTCTGCAGAAAGCGAACCCCAGTCTAGCTGGTCCTGCTGCAGGTTCTGAACAAATTGATTCAATGCTGCGTGGAACAATTGTCCGATATCCGGAGCATCTAAGCGGTACACGCGACGTTCTTGCAACCTTAAACCATGAGAAATAAAGTGCGAGAAGGGACAGGCTACATACTTCTCCATTCGCGAAACGCTGGCACGTAAGTGCTGCCCATATAACAGTTTGCTAGTAGTAGTGGAAAGCCCCTTCTCTTTGTTTGTATATTGCAACGCCAGAACCAGCGATTGTAGTTTCATCTGCCAAGCGGGTTGTTCCGCGTACCAATTGTACGCATCCCACCATAGTTCTGATATACGGCCACCTAGCATCCAATGCTTCATGCGTACAGCCAAATATGAGATCGCCTGTGTCGGATGCGACAGATAGGCAGCTTGCTCACTTTCTGGGGCTTCCGCTGAAGGTTCGGCAAGAAGCAGAGGTTCTTCCGTTCCTGGGAACAGCTGTCGCATCTGTCTGATCAGCTCCGAAGGCAATAAGGATTTTCCCTCTTCATCTGCTAATGGATAACTCATCCAAAGCCTCTTGCCTGGCACAGTCAACGATGTATAAACGATAAATTGCTCATCTAACAGCTTACGACGGCTTCCATCCGCCATTGGTAATCCAGAGTCCATGAGAACACTACGTTCGGCTTCTGTGAGCACACCTTTCTCAGCCATCTGCGCAGGAATAACCCCGTCATTCACACCTAATATATACGCATACCGAATCCCGCTTGAGCGAGTTCGATCCATACTTCCGATCAGCAATTGATCCATCGATGGCGGAACTAACCCCAGCTTCATGCTTTCCATCCCAGTTTCAATCAGGCCATTAAACAGCTCTAAGGAAAGTTCATCATCGCCCATGGTTTCTACCAATTGATCAAGCATATCCATGACACTGTTCCACATTTGACCGTGCTCGCGAGCCTTTTCTGGCTTTCCATCAAGTGTTGCTTGCTGAGTCCACGCTTCTAACTTCTCTGGCGCCTGAACGGTTACCAATAACTCATAAACCGCTTCGACCTGAGCCTTTACCGTACGCGCTTGTGTAAGGCGATTGGATAACGCCAACAATGGACCAACGACCCACGATTTACTCGTATTTAAAGCTTGAAGCTCCGCGGTTTGTTCATTTATCCCATCTTCTGCTTGCTCCAAATTGGCACGAAATTTATACGTCCATGGCTTGCCATCGGTCCATCTAAAGCCTTGTATCCCGAATGCAAGCACATAATTCTCTAATTTATCAAGCTCAGTCCTTTGCGTTGTCGCATCAGGAGGTAGCAGTAAATCTGTTTTGATACAACGGAATACAGCATCGTAATGCCAATTATGCTGTATAACCTCGAGCGCAGAGCGAATGAATTCCACAAGTGGATGATGCAGCACTGAACGCTTCTGATCGAAAAAGTGAGGGATCTCATAATCGGTAAGCACCATGTTTAACAAATCTTGATACCCTTCCATGTTACGCACCATGATAGCCATTTCACGCCAACGCACACCATGTTCTCGAACTAGCTGAAGCATATCACGTACTGCACCCTCAACTTCTGCGCGACGATGAACGGCTTCCCTAATGACGAGCTGGTCGCCAATCTTTTCTCCTGGAGAAGGCTTATATTTCGGAGCTCCGCCACCGATTCGACGGTCAAAATTCTGCTCCAAATAGGCAAGCGCAGGACTATCCTCGTATCGCGGTGAACGCTCTTGACCGAGATGAAGAACTTCAGCCGCACCAAGACCCAGCTGCCATATCATATCCTGTAAACGTACCATCGTCGTAGCTGTCGGATGAAATAAATCCAATTCATCCGGGGTATCACCCGCCTGCAGTTCGCGATCCAGACATAATGTAATCGTTACTTGCTTACAAGTAGCAAACAGTGCACCAAGCACCTTGAACTCTTGCGGTGTAAAGCCATGAAATCCATCAATCCAGACTGTCGCTGAACGCAAATAAACCGAGTTCTGAACTTGCTCAGCGAGCAGCGTCAAGTAATCTTCTCCGTCCAAATACTGCCTCGCAAGCTCTGCCTCAAATTGACGATACACCAGTTGAATATCATGCATTTTGTCCCGCAGCAAACCGTGTTCACCCAGGTTAGTGACTCGCTTATTCTCATGCGTTTCCAATTGTTCAGCCGTCACACAATAGCGTTTCATTTCCGTAAAGAGCTGATTCAATCGGTCGATAAAGCCCATTTGCTCAGCGGAATGACCAAAGAGTCGGAGTTTATCCTTATATTTATGTAAAATGCTCGTTAACAGCAGTTTCTTTCCTGTATCATCAATAGGCAGACGAGCTGTCCCGCCTTCTTCTTGCATGACACGCCAAGCTAAACGGTGAAAGCTTAATACTTGCGCGCGGATCATCCCACGAATACTTGGATCCGATACCAGAGCATGCTCAGCTTGAAATGTAGCTTGTTCAGGAACAAGCAAAATCAACGGATCACCTTCGGGCGCCGATGCCAGCTGCTGTTTCATTTCAATCAGACAACGTTCACTCTTGCCGCTTCCGGCTCTACCAATCACGAATCGAATGGACATTCAAGGCCTCCTAACACTTTCCGTCGGAAAGCTTGCTTCGTAAGCAATTCTCGTATTCTATCTCTCTATTCTAGCATATTTTTGGTTGTGAGTCGGCGTGGTAGATGATGGAGGGGGATCTAAGGGGTTTAATTGGCGGAATCATATACGAACATACATTCTATCATTATAGCATGGAACGCAAAAAACAAAAAGGGATACGCTATGAAAACTATCTGATACACGCCTTACACAACTTTACAGAACATTATCTAGACGTCGATATCGGACTATTGGGTGGCAGCCCCCTCCCACCAACACCATAAAACTCAATAAAAAAAGCAAAGCCAGATTAACTAGCTTCGCTCACTTATATCAGTTTATTTGCTGCGCACTTCAAAAATCGCAAATTTCAAATAATGCCCTTCATCCACGCCTAGAATACGCGGGTGGTCCATCCCTGCGCCACGGAACTCAATTAAGCGTAGTAGCTTACCTGCATCCGTTGCTGCAGCATGAATCGTTTCAAGGAATAGCTCAGGATGCATATGGTAGGAACAGCTTGCTGTGACGAGATAGCCCCCTTCATTCACAAGCTTCATGCCATGCAAATTGATGTCTTTATAGCCGCGGCAAGCTCCTTCCACAGCACTTTTGGTCTTAGCGAAGGCAGGTGGATCGAGAATGACGACGTCCCAAGTACGCCCACCAGTGCCTACAGGCTTCGAAGTGTCTATCTTAGCTTGACCTGCTGCGCCAGCCACAGCACGAAGCTTGCGCTCATCCAAGCCCTTCACCTGCGTACGCAAGTACTCGAAGGCATCAGCGACGACGAATTCGACGCGATCCTCGAAGCCATTCAACGCAACGTTCGTACGAGCACTTTCAATCGCATGCTCGGAGATATCGAGGCAAGTTACTTTTTTGGCTCCGAATTGACACGCGTTAAGCGTGAAGCTTCCCGTATGTGAGAAGCACTCCAGCACAGAAGCGCCGTCCCACAGTGGAAACGTCACTACTTTGCCATTCGCGTTCACAGGGAGCATTTGCGTTACACCATTTTCTTCAACTTCCGTCAAATTGATGCCACTGCGATGCCCCCAGCCAGTCATCAACGGTGCGATCGCCGCGCGATTCTCACGTTGGTCGAAGAAGTAACCTGTCTTCTGCCCTTCCTCAATATCAACGCGAATGCGAAGGCCATTTTCCAAAATATCAACATGCTTCGCACAATCTCCATACAGAAGTCCCTTCGTCTGCTTCAGACCTTCCAGTTCACGTATGGAAACGTCACTTCGCTCATAGATCCCAACTGGCTTCATAACTTGTACCAGTGCGTCGACGATGTTGTCTCGGCAGAGATCCATCCCCAAAGTCAAAAGCTGAACAACCAATGTGTTCTCGAATTTATCAACAATAAGACCTGGGAGGAAATCAGCTTCTCCATATACCAGACGATAAGACTGCGCTCCTTTCACAAAGCGCTGTCGATGTAGAAAACAACGTGTGAATCTTTCGACGAAAAACTCCTTCGTCATCGTCTCAATCGGGTTATACGATACAATACGTACCGTAAGCTGTGAAGCTTCGTTATAATAGCCCGTTGCTAGATATTTGCCTAGGTGATTCTGAACGGATACAAGCTGTCCAGGCACAATGTCCCCATCCGTACGCTCAATTTCACTCTTATACACCCACGGATGTCCTTGCTCCAAGCGGGGTTTGCGTTTCTTATGTAAAAATACTGCTGCCATTATTTTAGCCGTCCTTTGCGTGAAACCGTTCACCTATACCATCTGGCTTGTCATGCTTGTCTTTACGGTCACATATATTGGTTGAAAACGTCGTACACTCACGAAAAGGAGATCCCTCTCATGATTCATGCTATTATACTGCCTGTTGCTACAGGCTTTATCTTATTTCTGCTCGGGATGAAGCTAATGGAAACCTCGCTTCAGACCTGGGCAGGACCCCGCCTCCAGCTGTGGCTGGAGCGGTTTACCCGAACACCGGTGCGCGGTCTTATCACCGGCACCGTGCTCACCGCGGCGCTGCAGAGCAGCACCGCCATCACAGTAATCGCCATCGGCCTCGTCGGCGCTGGCGTCCTGTCCTTCCCGAGAACACTAGGCGTGATTCTCGGAACCAATATCGGCACGTGCCTCACCACTGAGCTGATCGGGCTCAGCTTGGGCGGCATCGGCGTGCCGATCCTGATCGCCAGCGCCAGCGTTTGGCTGGCGAGCTGGCTGGCCGGGCCGCTGCCTCAGGCAAGCGAGCCCCGCTCCAACGCCGCGCAAGCAGGCGCGGCACTACCGCAGACCGCCGTGCATGACGGCGGTCGCCAAGGGCTGCGCAGCGTCCGCTACGGCTCGCTCGCGGTGGCTGGCTTCTCTCTCGTGCTGCTCGGCATCGAGATCATGCAAACCATCGGGCCTGCGCTGCAGTCCCGCGGTCTGTTCGCCTGGTTCGTGCACCAGGCGCAAACGAGCCTGCTATGGGGCATCCTCGCAGGCGCAGCGGTGACCGCGCTTGTGCATAGCAGCGCAGCCGTTATTGCGATGGCGATGAGCCTCGCCGCCACAGGGGCAATCCCCGTTGAGCTCGGGGTTGCCATTACCATTGGTGCCAACGTTGGTACCTGTGTCACTGCAGTGATCGCAGGCATGAGCAGCTCGCGCGCCGGGCGTTATGTCGCTTGGTCACATGTGCTGCTGAATGTGGGAGGTGCAATCCTTTTTTATCCGTTCATCCACTGGCTCGTCAGTCTTTCCGCTCTATTAGCTAATGATGCAGCATCGCAAATCGCAAGGTCCCAAACCATTTTCAACATCGTAGGTTCCTTAATCGCGTTGCCTCTCTGCTATCTTAGTATGTGGAAGCGCCTTGAGTTCCGTTCACAATAGCTACACCAGAGCTAGTCCCTAGTCTCGTTGCTCCCGCTTCAATCATCGCAATTGCCGTCTCTACGTCGCGAACACCGCCAGAAGCTTTCACACCAATCGTGCTTGATACATTTTGACGCATCAAGCGAACATCTTCTACCGTAGCTCCACCAGGTCCAAAACCAGTCGATGTTTTCACAAAATGAGCACCTGCTTCTTCCGAAAGACGGCAAGCTGTTGCTTTCTGATCATCATTCAGGAAACCCGTTTCCATGATCACTTTAACGATAGCTTTTCCTTTTACAGCATCCACGACTTGTTTAATATCCGAACGAACCGCATCCAGTTGTCCTTCCAAAAGCAATCCAATCGGCAAAACGGTATCGATTTCAGCAGCTCCGTTTTCAACAGCTTTTGCCGCTTCGAATGCTTTAACTTCACTCAAACTAGCGCCAAGTGGGAAACCAACTACAGCTGCAACCTTAACGCCAGTCCCTTCCAGAGCTTTGGCAGCAGTTGCTACAAACTGCGAATTTACACACACACTGAAAAATTGATGCTGCGCAGCTTCCTCACACAATTTGTGAATCGCCGCTGTGCTCGCATCTGCTTTCAATAACGTATGGTCAATATAACTAGCAATTTCTTTCGCGTTCAATGTCATTATGAAGCACCTCATCTAATTTAGTCATTTCATCCATAGCTCTGGGCTCCCGTGTAATCGAGAAAACCTCTATCGCAGTCATTCTAAAGGAACGACCACGCGTAGAGGTGGGTAATTGCCTTACAACTTCACTTACAAATTCACTACGCCTTCAAGAATGCGTACGAGTTGTCCCTTGCTTTCATTGACACCGGCTTCCGTAACCTTCACACGGCATACTTGACCGATCATCTCTTCCGAGCCTTCAAAAACTAACTGCACATAGTTGTCAGAATAACCACTGTACAATCCGCTATCTGGAGCGCCTTTGTAGGTACGTTCCGGAATGACTTCCAGGACTTGCCCAACAAATTTCTGCGCATACGCCAATTGCATTTTCTCAGATAGATCAATGAGTTCGTGAACACGCGCATTTTTGATTTCTTCATCCACTTGATCCTCCATCCGCGCAGCAGG
Source organism: Paenibacillus sp. LjRoot56 (assembly GCF_964253335.1). Classification (NCBI taxonomy): domain Bacteria; kingdom Bacillati; phylum Bacillota; class Bacilli; order Caryophanales; family Paenibacillaceae; genus Paenibacillus; species Paenibacillus sp. LjRoot56. Next base: position 975,259 of record NZ_CAXURV020000002.1, on the reverse strand, counting down.
CGTACCTGTCCGCTTGGAATAAGGGAAAACGTGCATTTCAGAGAACTTCATTTGCTCCATGAACTTGTAACCGTCACGGAACATCTCTTCTGTTTCACCTGGGAAACCAACAATAACATCCGTCGTGATGGCAACATCCGGCATAATTTCGTGAAGACGCTCAATTTTACGAGCGAACTCAGCAGTCGTATATTTCCGACGCATCCGCGCAAGCACCTGATCATCGCCCGCTTGTAACGGGATATGCAGATGACGGCACATTTTGTCCGAAGATTTCAGAACATCAATCACTTCATCTGTAATTTGGCTAGCTTCAATGGAAGAAATCCGAATACGCTTCAAACCTTCCACTTTATCCAAATCCTTCAAAAGCTTCGCCAAGCTGTAGTCTTCAATATCTTCGCCATAGCCCCCAGTATGAATACCTGTGAGTACAATTTCTTGATAGCCTGCTGCAACCAGCTGCTCCGCTTGTGCAATTACGCTTTGCGGTTCCCGGCTACGCATAAGACCACGTGACCACGGAATAATGCAGAAGGTACAGAAGTTGTTGCAGCCTTCTTGAATTTTCAGAAAAGCCCTTGTACGATCAGCAAAATCAGGCACGTCCAACTCTTCGAAAGTGCGGGTTTTCATGATGTTACGAACGGCGTTAATCGGTTGACGATCCGACTCAAATTGCTTCACAAGCGGAATGATTTTCTCACGATCCTGTGTCCCGATGACCATATCCACACCTGGAATTGCCATAATTTCAGCTGGTGACGTTTGCGCATAACAACCTGTTACTGCGACGATTGCTTCTGGATTACGACGAATCGCACGACGGATCATTTGGCGACTTTTCTTATCCCCTGTATTCGTAACCGTACATGTGTTAATCACATAGACATCCGCTGTATTTTCGAAATCAACTTGCTCATAGCCCTCATTTTTGAAAAGCTGCCAAATTGCTTCTGTATCATAAAAGTTTACTTTACATCCTAGTGTATGAAACGCTACCGTTGCCATTTTCGCTTATCCTCCCATTTCTCCGGTTTCATAGAACAGACACGTAAGGCCGACCATCGCGGCCGTCTCCGTCCGTAAAATACGATTCCCCAGCGAAACCGAGCGAAAGCCAGCTTCTTCAGCTTGCTTAATTTCTTGCTCTGTGAATCCACCCTCGGGGCCTACCGCAATCAACACTTGCTTACCTGGTTCGATTTGCCCTGCTGCAATCGCGGACTGAATCGCAGGTTTCAGTTGTTGACCATCTTCTTTCTCATAACAAATCCAAGCGACATCCGCTTCCTTCGCCCGCTGCAGCAGTTGCTTCCACGAGTAGACGGATTCAATCTGTGGTACACGGTTGCGATGGGCTTGCTCTGCCGCTTCCTTGGCAATTTTCTGCCAGCGCTCTGTGCGCTTAGCTTCTTTCTTCGCATCGTACTGTACAATGGTTCGTTCCGATAAAAAAGGAAGAAACCGGGCTGCCCCGATCTCGGTCCCTTTTTGAATAATTAGCTCCATCTTATCGCCTTTGGGTAAGCTCTGTGCAATCCATACGTCAACTGACGCTTCCGCATCCATCGCAAGCTCTTCCACGATCTCCGCGGTAACAGCTCCCTTATCCAGGTGAGTGATACGAACGAGTACCTCACGATCCACACCATTGCTGCAGATCACTTTATCTCCTACTTCTGCTCGCATGACACGACCAAGATGATGCGCATCGTCACCCTCAATGGTGACCGTTTGTGTAGAAGCATGGAACTGCTCAGGCGGGAGAAAATAACGTTGCATAGTCAAAGCCTCTCTATCTTCGTTCATGTGAACATCATTTGAACAGCTTGTTGCAAGTGAAACTTCCACACACCATCATACCTCGTTTGAGTCTTAAAATCCATATGGAACTATCTGGTTAGGTTACATGCCCAATATGGAAGTAATCACGATCGCAAATTGGTTAATGATGTCATCGCCTAAACGTAGGTATGGATCTAATGTAACTCGACGCAATGGGCCAATAAATACTACTAAAAGGAAAATGACTGAAGCCCATTGTTCAAACTTTTGAAGTGCCTCCGTATACCTGAGGTTTACCAAATCTTGAATAATTCGATAACCGTCAAGCGGTGGAATTGGAATTAAATTGAACATAAATAGTGTTATATTAATCTTCAACATCAGCTGCAAGAACAGAACAATCGCATCTGAGCTTCCCTTGGACATCCCATCTAGCCACCCATATTTCTGGAATAGCGCAAAAATAAATAAAGTAATAAAGGCCAAAACCAAGTTACTAATCGGCCCAGCCGCAGTCACAATAATCCCAAACAAGCGGGGACGCTTGAAATTCCCACGGTTTACAGGCACCGGTTTTGCCCAACCAAAACCAGCAATTAATAGCATAATCGTCCCGAAGAGGTCCAGATGGACCATAGGGTTCAAGGAGACACGACCAAATTTATAAGCCGTATCATCTCCTAATTTATAGGCGCTATACGCATGCGCCCATTCATGAATCGTAAACGACAGCACGAGTACCAAAATAACAAACGGCAACGTGCTCCAATCGTAAAATAATAAGCCTCCCATGAGCCAACACCTACAGCTTTCTAGCTACGATCACAACCCAATTCGAATCATAGTTTTTCTCTACGATCGTGAATTTAGCTGCAACCAGTGCTTTTTCTACATCCGCTTCTTTGTTCGTAATAATCCCTGAAGTTATGTAATAACCGCCTTGTTGCAACACCTCGTACACATCATCAACGAACATGACAATGACCTCAGCCAAAATATTCGCAACAACGAGCTGAACAGGAATGGAAACACCTAATCCCGCATCCCCTTCTGACTCGCTTTCTTTAAGTACGCCAAGAAGATCACTAAGTTTCACAGTAATTTGATCTTCGAGTTGGTTTTGCTTCGTATTATCCAACGCACTAGTAACCGCAACGGGATCCAGATCCACAGCAAGTACATGCTTCGCACCAAGCTTAGCCGCTGCAATGGAAAGAATACCTGAGCCCGTTCCAACATCAATCACATCATCACCAGGCTGAAGAACTTTCTCCAACGTTTTCAAACAAAGTGAAGTTGTTGCATGCGTGCCTGTCCCGAACGCCATACCTGGATCGAGCTCCAAAATCAATTCGCCTGGTGAAGCCGTATATTCTTCCCAAGTAGGTTTAATCGTCAAGCGATCGGATACACGAATTGGTTTGAAATATGTTTTCCATGCATGCGCCCAGTCTTCATCATCGACTTCAACAACCTCAAACGTCGGGTTCCCCGTATCAATATCAAAATCCGCCAATTGTTCCACAGAAGCCTTCAAATTAGCCAGAACAGGCTCCATGTCAGTGCCGTGGTAGAAGTAACCTTTGATGACAGCTCTACCTTCCGGGATATCGTTAAATGGCGTTTCGTATAATTGGCCAAACGACGTATCTCTCTCTTTATTTAAGGTACCGGATTCTTCAATGGAAACACCTCCGGCTCCCAATTCATGAACAAAGTTGGTTATCATTTCAATCGCTTCTTCTGTCGTATGTACAGTTAATTCTTGCCAAAGCATCGGTATTGCTCCTCCTGTCGGTTATTCCCTATGTAAAATGAACCTAATAGGTCTATTTTCACAAAGAGTATTGTACTACACTTCGCTTCTGGGGTAAAATGAAGTCATTCATGTAAGCGCTTTTTTATTTTCTTAACACAGTTCTAACACTTAGGTGTTACATTGAATTTGTCATCATCATTATGTATCGTAAGAACGGAGACATCTTATGCGCAAAACACTCATGGTTCTTCCTATTTTCCTTGCAATGGCACTCATCGCACCACTGACTACCAAAACCATGATGGCTGATAATTATAGTCAAGTTACTGCTCATCGCGGAAGTTCAGGGAATACACCTGAGAATACACTAGCTGCATTTCAACAAGCCATTACTGATCACGCAGGATACGCAGAGTTAGATGTGCAAGAAACCGCTGATGGTATCGTCATGCTCATGCATGACAATAGTGTGTATAGGACAACCGGTATCAACAAAAACATGTGGGAAGTCACCTCAACTGAACTCAAACAAGCAAGTGCAGGAAATTGGTATCATAAGGATTACAAAGATGAGCATGTCCCTACGCTGGATGAAGTTATTTCTCTCGTCAAAGGTCATATGAAGCTGAATATCGAGTTGAAAAATAATGGCCATGTAATGGAGCTTGCACAAAAAACAGTGGACATCATCCAATCGCATAATTTTGTTAAAGAATGTACGGTGACCTCTTTCGATGCAGATCTTTTGCATAAAGTAAAATCACTTAACGCCTCCATAAAGACAGGCCTCATCGTTGGTCAAAATACAGAAAATCTCGATGAACTAATGAAAAGTTCTGATTATGAAGTCATTTCTGCGGCCTACCCTCTTGTGAATGAATCTTTCATGAGACTCGCCGAGAATCGCCATAAAGAAGTTTATGTTTGGACTGTTAATGATACACGGATGATGCGACGCATGTTGGCACTTGGTGTGACTAGCATTATTACGAATAATCCGGATAAGCTCGTCAAATTGATGAGCGTTGAATAATTTCCCACTATCTCCACAGTTAAAAAGCACCTGTCCCGTCGACCCCGAAACTCGAGGTCCAATGGAACAGGTGCTTCTTGTTTAAACCGAGCCCCCCGCTGTTTCAATCACACGGATTGCCTGTTCATAACACTGCTCATCAATGACTGCTGCCAATACAATATCAAGTCCTACCGCATCGATCTCATGATCTTGACTAATCATACTGTCTGCCATCGACGTCTCAAATCCACTGCCGATATCATTTGTGAAGCGGTCAACCTGCACATCTACAGCGCGCAAGGCCTTCAATTTAGAAGCAACACCTTCCGCTTGTTCGGGGGAATGAAAATAGGCAAGAATCCCTCTTTCTGCCATTACTGATCTTCCTGACGGTCATCCGCCGCTTGCGCGCGCTCAGCAGCTTCGAAATCGTCTTTATCCGCTACTTCCGCTGAAAATTCTACATCCTCTTGCTTAGCAACGGGTAGATTGCTTTGTCCTTGATTATTGTTCTTCTGATTCATGTTGTCATGCCTCCAATATATTCCTAATTTCTTTCATGATAGCCCCATATATCATTTGCGAACGGACATCGTTTTATGCAAAAGCCAGACCACGTTTATTCTTTTATTTTCTCAAAAGACGCATCATATAGGCGAAACATCGTTTTGTAACCCGACTCATCAAGCTTAATGCCAACGTCAAGCCTCCCTGTGAGTTGCAAAGGGCCGGAGGTATACCTGAGTTTCATTGAATCAGGCACGTACACAATCATGATCTTATTCCAGTATGTTTCATCGCCATTATCAAATGGACACTCGGCACCAGGCTTAGGAATCAGTAGAAACCAATGTTTATCAAAGGATAACACTTCTCCCATAAAGCCTTTGATCTGTACGGTTTTTCCATTCAAATCCCAAAACTTATTAGAAGGTGTATCTTGTTTATCCGAATCGAAAAACTCATCCCATTTCAGTTCGTTTGACAATTGCTGTTGTTTCGCTGGTAACGCTGTGATAGGCTCAGGGGGCTTAGTTGTTGCCACTACAGTGCTCGAATTACCACTTTCTATCTGAGCCTGTGGGGAAGGCGTTGGAACTATGGAAGGGGCAGCATTGGACGATGCAGATGCAGTCACACTTTGAACAGCAGCGCTTGGGCTTGGAGTCACTATGGGGGTTACAATGGGAGTTGCAGCAGGTGTTTCGGCAGGCATTTCTGTAGGCCCAGCGGTAGGTGTCTCCTTAGAGGAGACACTGCTGTTCGGAATCGGAGATGCAACAGACTCCACATTTGACACGATACTTCCGAAGGATTGCCCTGAGAGCTTAGCCTCCTTTTGACCACAGCCAGTAAGGATAACGAACAAGGCAAGCAAACTCAGCCCAGTGATTCTATGTCTATTTTTCATCCTCATGTCACCTCAAGAACGGAATAATTGCAATGGATCTACACGATATGCTTGAATTGCTGGACCTATGGACGCGACAATCGCGATCAACAAGGTAACGATAACTAGTAAGGATTCACCTGGCACGAAAGCTCCCGCCTGTATTTGTAATCCTGTATTCGCAAAGACTGCATCACGGCTCACATATCCTCCGATATGTCCAGCAGCAAGCCCAAGCGTTAGGCCAATTAACGTTAAAATAACACCTTCACCAATAAGCGAAAGCCAGATGAAATATTTTGATTTCCCGATGAGTCGTAACAGTGCGACGTCTCTCTTGCGTTCATGAACCGCAGCAGTCAGCGACAATAGAATGGATCCCGCCGCAAGCAGAATACATATCATCGTCACGAACTTCACTGCCTGTGTCCCTTGATCAACAACATTTACAACATCTGCAATCGCCTTGCTTGTATAAACAGCCTGCACATTGTTGTATTGTGCGAAACCCGTTTTGATTGACTGGGCTCCTAGCAGTGATTTCGGTTTAACGACAATCGCAGTAATCTCTTTAGCCGAGTTTGGCTGACTTTCGTGAACAGCCCACGCATAGTCCAATGTAGTGAAAACAGCTCGATCATCCGATGTATGGAATGGTGGCAATATCCCCACTACCGTATAGGTGAATGCATGATGATGCTCTTCTTCCTCTCCATCTTCCTCCAAACCTTGTATCAGCCCATGTGCACCAGCGAAAGTGTCTCCTACATGAAGACCCAAAGAGCTTGCCACATAGGAACCAACAATAGTTTCACCTAGCTTACTGTAGAGCTTACCTTGTGCCATTTGTTTCTCAGCACCATAACGAGTTAAGAAATAACCGGGTTCCATGCCGACAATCGGAAAACCATTATAATTATCCCCCGTGGTCATGGCATAGGCTGAGTCGACGAATTCATTTTTGCGAACATCTTCTAAAACCGTAATCGGAACATTGCCCGTCGGCGCACCAATATGGTAGTAGGTATTAAGTGCAAGCTGAGAAGCGCTGCCTTTCGCGCCAATCGTGATTTCGAAGGGGCCATAGCCTTTTTCAGCACCTTGCTCCACACCTTGGCTGCATAACAGTAGAAATACAACAAGTGCTGCTGTAATTGCCACAGAGCTTATGGTCAAGAGTGACAAGGTTTTACGATGCCAGATGTGACTCCAAAGTAAGGAAATTACTTTCATACGGAAACACTCCTAAGTAGTTCGTTCAGCTCTTGCATATACACACGTTTGGGGAACATGTCTGCAATATGCCGATCATGTGTGACTGTCAGTAAAGTCAATTCCTCATCTCTGCAAATATCAAGCAGCAACGTCATCATTTCACTTGCTGTGTCCCAGTCCAAACTACCCGTAGGTTCATCCGCTAATAGCAAGGGAGGCTTGGTGATTAACGCCCGAACGATAGCGGCTCTTTGCTGTTGACCCCGAGATAATTGAGAAGGTAGATGATGCCCACGATCCTGCAAGCCCACACGCTCCAACCAATCGTCGAGCTTTTTCTTTCTCTCCTGCTTCGTCCCAGTGCGCGGCATGATGAGTTCAATATTTTGCCTAACAGTTAACGAAGCGATCAGATGAAAATCCTGAAAAATATAACCGATATTCTCCGCGCGGAAGCGATCTCGTTTACTTTCGGTGAGGAGATGAACGGGGCGTCCAGCCACCCAAACCTCTCCCTGATCAGCTGTTATGACCCCGCTAAGCAGATGTAAAAGCGTGCTTTTTCCACAGCCACTTGCTCCCATCAGTGCAATTCTTTCACCTTTTTGAATATGCCACTGGGTCACCTGTAAAATAGATAATCTTTGACCATGCAGTTCGAAAGATTTCGATATTCCTTGTAGACTAATCATCTGTAGGCCCTCGCTTCCATTCGACTCCAAAAGAAAAGAGGACACAGGGAAGGAGCTCCCCATGTCCGTCTGCTCCACTGTTTAATTTTTCACAATACGCTCGTTAAAGGAATCCCATGTGTACGTTTTTCCAGTCAGTTGATTAAAAGCTTCTAGTGGCAAATACAACTTGCCGTTATCCACATTACCAACCCATGCGCTTGCAGTACCATTTACTGTGATCGCACCAGATGAGACTAGAACGGAAACCTTTTGACTATCCTTTGTAAAAGTAACTGTACCCGTCGCTTCATCCCATGCTACTTGAATTCCGAGGGATTCTGCTAATGATCTTGCCGTAAACAAAGTTTTGGAGTCACGTGTTACTTTGAACATCGGGTACAGATATTTATCTTGAAGCTCTTTCGTTGCAGCTGCTAAATCAGCGCCAATCACTTTCGCACCGCTTTTAGCAATATCCGTGTTATCAATATCACCTTTGACAAGATCAGCTATCGGACCATAAGCCCAAACACCAACGTCAACCCCTGTATGACCATGTCCTGTCCAGCCTACAGCAAGACGCTTCGACACGACTGCATTATAACCGCCACCACGACCGTAGGATGAGCCATCACCGTTCAGAATCAATTGTACTTCCTCATCAGAAAGATCCGTGAAGCCAATGTTGTCTGCTACGATTTTGCGGATATCATCTGCGGTTTGAGCTTTTTTCAAGATGCCATCGATATACTCATACGAGTGCTTCTGTTTGTTAAACAAATCCACATTCAATTCATACACATTGTCTCTTGCAAGAGACAAACCGCCTGTTTCATGATCTGCTGATACGACAACAGATGTATTCCCATCTTTCTTAGCAAAATCCACTAACGTTTTAAATGTCGCATCCAACTCTAGCATTTCTTGAATGTTCGCAGGAAGATCGTTCGCATGACCCGAGTGGTCAATACGACCTTGCTCAACTAACAAGACGAAGCCATTTTTATTTTGGGATAAAATATCGAGTGCTTTTTGCGATAATTGTGGTAACGACGGCACCGTATCCGTACGGTCAAGTACATAAGGAATTTCGGCATCCGCGAAAAGTCCAAGCGCCTTGCCCGCGGTTACAGGGATAGCATCTAAGCCTTTTTTATCAAAAGCCGTTTGGTAGCCCTTTGCTTGAAAATCAGGAATGATATTTTTGTCAGTACGCTTACCTTTGTCCTCTTTCGTCGTGAAGTTAACTTTCCCTCCGCCGAAGATAACATCAACACCACTGTTCAAATATTGCGAAGCAATCGCATTCTGGTTACTGCGTTGGCGAACATGTGACGCCCATACAGCAGGAGTTGCCCCGGTAATATTGTCAGTTGATACTAAACCAGTTGCTTTGCCTTGCTTCATCGCTGCTTCAATAACAGAAGCATACGGCTTAGCTACATCCCCATTGGATACACTGATCGCATTGTTGTATGTTTTATTGCCTGTTGAAAAAGCGGTAGCCGCTGCAGCTGAATCCGTAATCGCACCTGACTCTGTTGTGTAAGGACTTGCTTGTGAATATGTAGTCGCTTTCCCCACATAATAGCCGCCATCCAATTCCAGACGGTCTTTACCCAGGAATTTCTTCGCGTAGTAACGAGCAGCTGTCACTTCAGCTGGCCCCATCCCATCGCCGATGAGTACGATCAAATTTTTAGAAGGAACTGATGACGGAGCTGTTGATGGTGTTGCTGAATCTGCAGCGGATACTGTGCCTGCTAAACTTAGAGTTAATAAAGAAACTGCCATTCCTGAACCCATTAATTGCTTTAACCCTTTTTTCAAATGTCTTCCCTCCAAAAATAGTATTTCACCTTCCTAGCATAAGGCTCGTAGATTCGGAGAACGTCAAAATCATATGAAAGTATTGTAAATTTGATAGGATTTGTTAAGAGATGATCAATGGTGCGAGAAGGAGAGCTTTCGTTAGGTGACGTCTGGGGCTACTAGCGTTTCACACTTCATGATTCAAAACAAATAACGTCTTCTATGTCCGTTAGGAGGCTGGAGGCTGGGTGCTGGGTGCTAGGTGCTGTATGATGGATGATGGATGATGGTTGATGGGCGCCGGTACGAGGTAACTGGTGGGGGCTGGTTATGTTTTCACGTTGCTCAATAGTCGATTGCATCCCCTAACGGACAGAGTGTACGCTAATTCACTTAAAAACCACCTTTTCTATGACTAACGGACACTATTGCAGCTATTTCGGTGAAATTTCCACAAATAAGCTGATTTACACCCCAATAGTGACTTCTGTGTCCGTTAGCGCTTCAATTCCCCTGATTTTAAGCAAATAGCGTCTGCCATTTCCGTTAGGTGGTGGGGGTGCTGGGTGCTGGGTGCTGGGTGCTGGGTGCTGGGTGCTGGGTGCTGGGTGCTGGGTGCTGGGTGCTGGGTGCTGGGTGCTGGGTGCTGGGTGCTGGTGCTGGTGCTGGGTATCTTCTGAAGGGTTTCTAGTCAAGAGGGGTTCGGAGTTCGGGTTCGGAGTTCGGGTTCGGAGTTCGGGTTCGGAGTTCGGGTTCGGGTTCGGGTTCGGGAGAAATCGCGAAGAAGTTTGCATTGGATATAAATTCACTGAAATGATAGAAATTCACTTCAAAGCAAAAAGCACCTCAAATGCGTGAATGCACAGATTAATCTGTTATCCACACACTTGAGGTGCCATAGTCATCTAGTCGCCTAAGAAGGCTCTTTTCATACGTTCAAAAATAGACTGGCTTTGCTCATGCGTATGCTCGCCACTTTGCTTGCCGAACTGACGCAGTAAATCCTTCTGATCTTCTGACAAGTTCGTCGGTGTCATCACGATAACTTTCACGTGTTGATCCCCTTGACCGAATCCACGAAGATGCGGAACGCCTTTGCCTTTCAGACGGAAGTACGTATCGGTTTGCGTACCTGCTGGAATCTTGAGCTTCACTTTCTCAGTTAGCGTAGGGATTTCGATTTCATCACCAAGCGCCGCCTGCATGAAAGTCAATGGCACTTCACAGTACACATCATTACCTTCACGTTGGAAGAACTCATGGTTTTTCACACGAATCACAACATAAAGATCACCTGACGGGCCTCCACGTGTTCCGCCTTCACCTTCACCAGAAACGCGAAGTTGAGCACCATCATCTACCCCAGCTGGAATCTTGATGTGAATGGTGCGAGTCTTTTTCACTTTACCAGCGCCATGACATGTTCCGCATTTTTCTTTGATGATTTTACCGGAACCATTACATGAGGTACACACGCGGCGATTCACAATACGGCCAAATGCTGTATTCTGAACCACTTCTTGTTGTCCGCTACCATGACAGCCGCCACATGTTTCTGGCTTTGTTCCAGCTTTGGCACCGGAACCATGACATGTATCACAATTTTCAGTACGCGGAATGTTGATATCCATTTCTTTGCCGAAAATGGCTTCTTTGAATTCCACTGTCATCGTGTATTGCAAATCATTACCGCGTTGTGGGGCATTCGGATTACGACGATTACCACCGCCACCGCCGCCAAAGAACATATCAAAAATATCCCCGAAGCCGCCGCTGAAGTCTTGACCGCCGCCAAATCCTTGATTCGGATCTACGTGACCGAACTGATCATACTGCGCTTTCTTCTGATCATCACTCAGAACGTCATAGGCGTCTTTCGCTTCTTTGAACTTATCTTCTGCATCTGCCGCTTTATTCACGTCAGGGTGATATTGACGTGCCATTTTACGGTAAGCCTTCTTGATCTCTTCCTGTGAAGCATTCTTCCCGAGACCTAACACCTCGTAATAATCACGTTTACTCACTTGTTCCACTCCCATGTTCAAGACTACAAACGGAAAGTCAAAGCCGTGGAGAAACTCCAGTGGGCTTTGACTCTAACGTTCCATGCGTAACAAACAGTGTTTAAAAAACTTCTTTAAACTTCTATTTAGTTAGAATATGTTTATTTTTTAGGTTCGTCAACCACTTCGTAGTCCGCGTCTACAACATTTTCTCTGCCTTTAGGTGCTTCGCCTGCGCCAGCATCAGGACCTGGGCCTTGATCTTGGGAAGCTTGCTCATATAATTTAACAGAAAGTTGTTGAATGACTTCAGTCAATTCTTCTGTTGCTTTTTTGATCGTTTCAAGATCGTTGCCAGCAAGAGCAGCTGTAACTTTCTCTTTCGCTGCATTCGCTTTGTCGATCTCGCCTTGATCTACTTTGTCGCCAAGATCTTTGATCGTTTTGTCAACGGAATACACCAATTGATCAGCTTCGTTACGAGCTTCTACAAGCTCTTTACGTGCGCGATCTTCTTCAGCATGCGCTTCCGCATCCTTCACCATTTGTTCAACTTCTGCATCGCTCAAGCCGCTGGAAGAAGTGATCGTGATTTTTTGGCTTTTGCCTGTTCCTTTATCCAAAGCAGACACGTTAACGATACCGTTCGCATCGATATCGAAGCTTACTTCGATTTGTGGAACGCCGCGTGGAGCTGGAGGAATGTCACCTAGCATGAAGCGGCCAAGTGTTTTGTTACCGCTAGCCATGGAGCGCTCACCTTGAAGTACGTGAATCTCTACGCTAGTTTGGTTATCTGCATAAGTGGAGTACACTTGTGATTTCGTAGTAGGAATCGTTGTGTTGCGGTCGATCATTTTCGTGAATACGCCGCCTGCTGTTTCGATACCAAGGGAAAGTGGTGTTACGTCAAGAAGAACAACGTCTTTCACCTCACCAGTCAAGACACCAGCTTGAACAGCTGCGCCAAGGGCAACAACTTCATCCGGGTTAACACCTTTGTGTGGCTCTTTACCGATTAATTTCTTGATCGCTTCTACAACCGCAGGAATACGAGTGGATCCACCGACAAGAACAACTTTATCGATTTGGCTTGTTGACAAACCGGAATCTTGAAGCGCTTGACGAGTTGGTCCTAATGTTCTTTCAACTAGACCAGCGGAAAGCTCTTCGAACTTCGCACGCGTCAAGTTTAACTCCAAATGCTGAGGTACGCCGTCTGCTACCGTGATGAACGGAAGGGAAACCGTCGTAGTCAAAACACCGGAAAGTTCTTTTTTCGCTTTTTCAGCTGCATCTTTCAAACGTTGTACAGCTGCTTTATCTTTGGAAAGGTCAATGCCTTGCTCTTTTTTGAATTCAGCAACGAGGTAATCGATGATCACTTGGTCAAAGTCATCGCCGCCCAATTTGTTGTCGCCGCTTGTTGCTTTAACTTCGAAGAAACCATCGCCTAGCTCAAGGATGGATACGTCGAATGTACCGCCACCAAGGTCATAAACGAGAATTGTTTGATCTTCTGTTTTCTCCAAACCGTATGCAAGTGCTGCTGCAGTTGGCTCATTGACGATACGAAGAACTTCAAGACCAGCAATTTTACCAGCATCTTTAGTTGCTTGACGTTGGCTATCGTTGAAGTAAGCAGGAACCGTGATTACCGCTTGCGTAACCGTTTGACCAAGGTAAGCTTCTGCATCCGCTTTTAGCTTTTGCAGGATGATTGCAGAGATCTCTTGTGGCGTGTAGTCTTTGCCATCAATGTGCTCTTTGTGGTTCGTACCAATGTGACGCTTGATGGAGCTGATTGTTTTGTCTGGGTTTGTGATCGCTTGACGCTTAGCAGTTTCACCAACTACACGCTCGCCATCTTTCTTGAAACCTACAACGGATGGCGTTGTGCGGTTACCTTCTGGATTTGGAATAACAACAGCTTCTCCGCCTTCCATTACGGCAACGCAAGAATTTGTAGTACCTAAGTCAATACCAATTACTTTACTCATGTAAAGATGCCTCCTTATGTCCCATAGGAACGTCATTAGTTTTTTAGGATGAAATAAGATCCTTTAGTCTGGTTTTCAGCACCGAGAAGATTGAAAGAAGCTAGGAAATGAGGAGCGGAGCGTAGTGTAAACTACGTGAACACCGGAATTTCCGGCTGAATTCAATATTCGATGTCGAATAAGCTTCTTGGACTACTTCGTGATCAAAATTAGACTTATACGCTAACTTTAACCATTGCTGGTCGGATGACCTTATCTTTCAAGATATAGCCTTTTTGCAATTCTTCAACGACGATACCTTCTTCATGCTCCTCGGATTCCACTTGCATCACGGCTTGATGGAACTCAGGGTTGAACGGTTGACCAACAGCTTCGATAGGCTTAAGCCCTTCAGCAGTTAATAGTTGATCAATACCGCGGTATGTCATATCCAAGCCCTTCACCAATGCGTCGAAATCCTTCGTCTCTTTGCTTGAAGACAGCGCGCGATCAAAGTTATCCACAATCGGTAATAGCTGCTCAATCAATTTTAGCGAAGCGTATTTCGCGAAATCTTCCTTCTCCGCTCTTGCACGGCGACGGAAGTTGTCGAAGTCCGCTTGAACGCGTAATAAACGCTGATAGTTTTCTTCGGCTTGCACACGCGCCTGTTCCAATTCGCTAGATACTGTAGCTTCCTCGGAAACTTCTACACCAGCTTCTTCAGTCATTGCTTCGTTATCGGCTGCGTATGTAGTGTCAATGTCTTGTTCGACTGTTTTGTTATCTCCAGTACTCAATTGTCCTTCACCTCCTAAACATAATACACGATGGATTTGGGTTTAGTTTGCCCATCTTTAGTTCTCTTCAAAAGGCTGCTTCATCTTAATCACTGTATGGATACGCAGTACCGCGGCAGCTACTTCCCCAGCCGCTTGCAGAGCGTGAATTTTCACATCTGTCGGATCCATGATCCCCGCTTCCACAAAATCCGTGATCAACCCCGTATCACAATCGATCCCTAGGCTGTCCGTATCCTGCGCAAGCTGGGCCGCTTTCAGCTCTTCAACCTTCTCGAGCGGATTGTAGCCTGCATTCACGACGATTTGAGACAATGGCTTGCGCAGTGCTCCCGCGACAGCGGCCACACCAAAGCCCTCCATGCCCTTCATCGTCTCGCGCACACGCTCCAGATCATGCGCGACGGCCATCTCCGCAGCGCCGCCGCCAGGCAAGTACCCGCCGCGTACTGCGGCTTGGACGGCTGACGCAGCGTCCTTCGCGATACGCGAGCGCTCATGCGCCGCTTCGCGCGTCGCGGCGCCAACGATCACGGTCACGTGCTGTTCGCCGTGACCGCGCGCCACGCGCACGCGCTCCAGCCGCTCGTCATACGCGGCATAGCCCGCGTGACCGAGCGCAGCGCTCAGCTCCGGCGCGCTCTTGCGCAGCGCCGTGCGCCGCACCGGCCTAGCGCCGGTGTGCTCGCTCAGCAGCTGCAAGTCCCGGCGGGACAGCCGCTGCAGCACGAGGATGCCATGGTCGGAGCAGAACTGCTCCGCCTCAGGGTCAACCCCGCGGTCTGATGCAATCAGCCCGACGCCAAGCTCCAGCAGCGAGCCGAGGCTGCTGCGGAAGAGCTCCCGGAGCTGCATGTAGCGCTGGAAGCCTGCCTCGGTGACCAGCGATTCCTCGCTGACCGCCTCAGGCTCCAGGGCATCATGCAGCACGAGGATGCGTGCATCTCGCCGCTCATGCTCGAGATGTAGGTTCATCGGCTTCTGGTTCAGCAGAATGCCGGTCCAAACCTCGCTGCTCGCTTCTTCATGTGCGAGCACGCTGTCCGCGAAGCGATAGCCTTCTTCGCGCAGTTTCGCCTCACCAACCGCTTCCGCTGCTTGAATGATAAGCTTAGCGATGTCCGTTTGCTCGCGACCTGCCGTGTAAGCAATCCGCTGCAGCGCGCGATCTCCAAGGCCAACAATCTGACGACTACGGCCCTGCAAGCTCGCTACGGCCAATTCAATGCCCTGTAGCATGCCAGTGACAACCTTGGCAACAGGAACGCCGCGAGTAACTTGTGCGACGCCTTCTTGCACCATGGCTCCGGCAAGCACTGTGGCTGTCGTTGTGCCATCGCCAATTTGGCGTTGTTGACTGCGAGCGACTTGAATCATTAGCCTAGCAGCAGGATGAGTTACATCCATCTTTTCCAATATGGTTACACCATCGTTAGTAATGATGACATCACCTTGGCCGCCAACTAACATGGTATCTAGTCCTTTAGGACCTAAGGTTCCTTCGACAGCAGAACAAATCGCTCTGACTGCCGCAGCATTATTCACTAACGTAGAGTACCGTTCTTCACTTTCACCGTGCATGGGTTTGACTCCTGTCATTTGCCATACCAACGTCCTAGGACCAATTCCATATGCTTCGATAGATGTTCCATTAAACCAATGACTCTACCGTATTCCATGCGAGTAGGTCCCAAAATACCAATCGTTCCAAGCGGCGTACCGCCAATGGAATAGGAAGCTGTAATTAAACTGCAATTCGATATGGCTTCAATACTATTCTCAGCACCAATTTTAATCTCAATGCCTTCATTTGACGGAGTAAATAGCTTGATTAGGGTTGGTGCTTCTTCCAGCAAATCAAAAATGCTCTTTACTTTCTCCACATCCTTGAACTCAGGCTGTGTAAGCATATTCGTCATCCCGCTAAGGAATACACGGTCCTTCTCATCACTTTGAAGCACGCTTTCCACCAAACCAAGAAGCTCTTGATAGCCGGTGACATATTTGCTTAACTCGTTAGAAATTTCATTGTAGAGCTTCGATTTAAACTGAACCAATGGCACATTCTTAAGCCTAGTGTTCAGAATATTAACGACCTTCTCGATTTCCGACATCGGAATCCCTTCGGGTATCGTTACAGTCTTATTTTCAACATGACCCGTATTCATCACTAGGATCGCAACAGCCGTTGTATCCGAGATCGGAATGATTTGGATATGCTTCAATGTCGTGCTAAATACTTCAGGACCGAGCACAATAGACGTGTAATTCGTAAGACTGGAGAGCATGCCAGCAACGTGCTGAATAACACCTTCCATCTCTTGAATACGTTCTGCGAAAGCCCCCTTCATGGAGTCCAAATCATGACTTTGCAAGGAGCCGTGCTTCAACAAATGATCGACATAATAGCGATAACCTTTGTGTGAAGGAATACGACCTGCGGACGTATGAGGCTGCTCAAGATAGCCCATTTCTTCGAGATCAGACATTTCATTACGTATGGTCGCTGGACTAAAACCAACATTCCCACGCTTCGAAATACTTCGCGAACCAATTGGCTCCGCTGAACGAACGTAATCATCAATGATTGCACTTAAAATCATGCGTTGGCGCTCTGTCAACATGAGTACCCCTCCTCCTCACTTCTCACTATTTGCCACCTTCGTTAGCACTCGTATTTAGTGAGTGCTAAATCCTAATACAAAAATAACAGACCCTAAGGTCTGTTGTCAAGTCAATCCAAACGTTTAAGTACGGCGATTTCGTCGCAACAATACTGTTTTTTGCAATGCATGCAGTCTCTCCAAACCTTCTCAGGAAAAATCTCCTTCGGAACGAGTGTAAAGCCGTTTTTCAGAAAGAAAGCCACTTCATAAGTAAGTGCCATAACTTTAATAATTCCTTGACTTCTTGCCTCTTCAACTAAGAAATCAACCAGCTTGCCACCGATCCCTTGACCCTTGTAGCCAGATGTCATCCCAAGTGAGCGAATCTCAACAAGATCTGGTCCTAGTCTCGTCAATGAACCGCAGCCTATTAATAAGCCATCAAATTCAGCGACAACAAACGTATCAATTTGATCTTGGAGCATTTCCCTGCTCCGCGGCAGCATGATGCCTTGCTTGGCATACCCCTGTATAATTTCAAAAAGTTTATCGATGTCATCCACTGAAGCTTTTCTTACGGACACCGTAGTTGATGTATTCACGCTTCCCCACCCACCATTCACACAAAAATGCATAAAAGCCACGCTAGCGCCCTGCGGCTTTCCGCTGTTTCGCTTGTGGATTCATGTATAAATATACAACAATACGTATAAATGCACAAGCGTTTTTTGCGCTACTTCAGTTTAGCTTAAGAACGAGGCAAAGACTTCATTTCCTAACAAAATGCCATGTTTGGACAGACGATATCCTTCTGGCGTTTGCTCAATCAGCTTTTTGTTTATCCAGCTTTGCAGGGTAGCTCCAAAATGGGATTCGATCGTCTCTCCGAATTGATCCATGAAGTCGTTGCTTCGCACACCCTCTAGCAGCCGCAAGCCAACCATCATAAAGTCTTCCATCGCTTCTTGTGGAGTAACATCGAATTGCTCCATGATCGGTAATCCAAGCTTCGTTGCATCAATGTACGGTTGGATGCCCTTCACATTCACATGACGCTTACCATTCATATACCCGTGTGCACCTGCGCCTAATCCGTAATAAGAACGGTTGCGCCAATACATCGTATTATGTCTGCTTTCGCGACCCAGTTTGGCAAAGTTACTGATTTCATATTGCTTGTAACCCGCTCCCTCCAGCCTTTTCATAATCAACTCGTACATATCGACTTCCTCATCTTCACTCGGGAGCGGCAGTTGATTTTTGTTGAACAAGGTGTGGAATAACGTATTTTCTTCTACTTTCAAGCTGTATATTGAATAATGCTGCAAATCAAGCGATAGCGCCTCATCTAATGTAGCCTGCATGATTTCCACCGTTTGCTTCGGAAGACCGAACATCAGGTCGATCGATAAATTATCGAAGCCTAGCTTTTTCGCATTGGCAATGCTTCTATGCACATCATCTGTATTATGAATACGGCCGATAGCCGCAAGAATTTCATTGTTAAAAGATTGCACACCGAAGCTGATGCGATTTACACCGCCAGCTTTCATGACTGCAAGTTTATCTTCGTCCGTTGTTCCCGGGTTGGCCTCCATCGAAAATTCGACTTCTGTACTGTCCGCTGGGAAATAAGTGCGTACAATACGTAAGAAACGTTCCATTTGATCTGGAAGCAACACAGTTGGCGTTCCACCGCCGACAAAGATCGTCTCCACCTTCTGAGGAGGATGGTTCCTTACCGTGAGCTCCATTTCACGCTCAAGCGCATCTAGATATTCCATCACAGGTTGGCCTTTGAGCACGTACGAGTTAAAGTCGCAGTAATGACATTTATTTGTGCAAAAAGGGATATGAATGTACACCGCCGTAGGCGTTGTATAAGTAACTAACATAAGGGTATTCCTTTCCACGGTCACAATTGACAAAAAGCCAAGGGACAGCGTACGCTGCCACCCCAGCTTTGAGTTCCATGCATCTATTCGTCGATTTTCAAAACAGCCATGAACGCTTCTTGCGGCACTTCTACACTACCGACCTGCTTCATGCGTTTTTTACCTTCTTTTTGCTTATCTAACAATTTACGCTTACGGGAAATGTCACCACCGTAACACTTCGCAAGTACGTTCTTACGCATCGCTTTAACGGTCTCACGCGCCACGATTTTCTGTCCAATTGCCGCTTGAATCGGCACCTCAAACATTTGCCGCGGGATAAGCTCCTTGAGCTTGTCACAAATGATTTTGCCACGATGATAAGCTGTATCTCTGTGAACGATGAAGGAAAGTGCATCCACTTGCTCAGAATTAAGCAAGATGTCCATTTTCACGAGATTGGATTTCTTGTAGCCACTAACTTCATAGTCGAAAGAAGCATAGCCCTTCGTCCGCGACTTCAGCATATCGAAGAAATCGTAGACAATCTCAGAAAGCGGGATCTCGTAAGTCAATGTAACACGATTCGTATCTAAGTATTCCATATTCATATATTCACCGCGTTTACCTTGGCAAAGCTCCATAATGGTACCCACATAATCATTAGGCACGATGACAGAAGCTTTCACGTAAGGCTCCTCAACGAAATCAATTCGTTGTGGATCCGGATAGTTCGATGGATTGTCAATTTCCATGACATCACCATTCGTTAACGTAATCCGGTAAATAACGCTCGGTGCCGTTGTAATCAATGGGATGTTGAACTCACGTTCGATCCGCTCCTGAATGATTTCCATATGCAAGAGTCCTAAGAATCCGCAACGGAAACCGAAGCCTAATGCTGTTGAGGTTTCAGGCTCGAAACGCAAGGAAGCATCATTTAGTTCAAGTTTTTGCAGCGCTTCACGCAAATCGTTGTAATCGGTCGTTTCGATTGGATACAATCCACAGAAAACCATTGGGTTAATGCGACGGTAACCTGGCAGCGCTTCAGGTGAAGGGCGATCTGCTTCCGTTACCGTGTCACCGACACGGGTGTCTCCAACATTTTTAATACCGGCAACGATAAAACCAACATCTCCGACCTCTAGGGAAGGAACCGATGACATTCTAGGTTTGAACGCACCTACTTCAATAACTTCAAATACTTTGCCTGTTGCCATCATTTTGATTTTGGAGCCTGCTTTGATCGCGCCGTCTACAACACGCACGTATACGATAACACCTTTGTAGCTGTCATAGTGGGAGTCGAAAATCAATGCCTTCAGTGGTGCGTCAGGATTACCTTGTGGTGCCGGTACCTTTAAGCAAATTTGCTCAATGATTTCTTTAATACCGATCCCCGCTTTAGCTGATGCATGTACAGCATCGCTTGCGTCAAGCCCGATCACGTCTTCGATCTCTTGCTTTACTTTATCAGGGTCCGCACTTGGTAAATCAATTTTATTGATAACTGGTAAAATTTCTAAATTATTTTCCAATGCGAGATATACGTTTGCTAATGTTTGAGCTTCAATCCCTTGAGCCGCATCAACAACCAGCAATGCGCCTTCACAAGCCGCTAGGCTTCGTGAAACCTCATAAGTAAAGTCTACGTGTCCTGGTGTATCAATCAAGTTAAGGATGTAATCGACACCATCGTCAGCGCGGTAACCTAATCTCACCGCTTGAAGTTTAATCGTAATTCCACGTTCACGCTCCAGATCCATCTGGTCGAGAACTTGCTCTTGCATCTCTCGTGAAGACAATGCACCTGTATATTCCAGAATACGATCAGCTAGTGTTGATTTACCGTGATCGATATGAGCGATAATTGAAAAGTTGCGAATTCTTTGTTGTCTTTCTCGAATGTCCGTCATGCTAAAGACTAACCCCCACTACATGCAAATAATTTTCATTATAGCAGTTGTGGGAAGTCGGAGCAATGCACACCTAGCCTTTGCCTAAAACAGCATCAAACAAAGAAATAAACAATTTAATGCCATGGTGCGCCGTTATCTGTAAAAGTTCGCCTAATTTATTCCCTACACGATTCAATGAATTATCATGAATGGCAACAGGTTCAGCTTGTGGCTCTGTCGTCTGTTTCCCTTTTACAACCGTGTCTTTACTAGCTGGTGTATGCGTAGGCGATGCTTGGGCAACCGTCGTTACTACTTTTCCCGGTGCCTTCGTTGGCGCAACTTGTTGGGCTGCTTTGGAGGAAGGCTGAGGACCTTCTATGCGTTCCATGCCGCTGGAAGCTAGACTGACGCCGAACAAGATACAAAACAACAGCAAGAGTCCAAACAAGCCAACCTTGATATAAAAGTGCCTCAGCCTCATTTTATCCCTCCTCCAATGTTAACTCGCTTACGAGTTTTTAGGTGTAGTCACGGGTGCATCCACTTTTTTCGCGTTCAAAATTACTTCAGATATCGCTTCAGCCAGCCAATCTGTCGTCCGATAGCACTCCTCGAGGGTATTGTAAGGCCCTCCCACCTCGATCAAAATACTATTCGGCGATATGTTCTGGTTGTATAACCCGTTGCCCTCACTGGCTTCTTTCGCATGAATCCCCTTCGAGACCCCTGGGTGCTTCTCTTCCAGCACTTGATGAATTTTTCTTGCAAATTCTTCGTTCTTTTTCCAGTTTGGGTTTTTTCCGCCGATTATAAAATAGACTTGTGCGACATCTTTGCCTTCGATCGTTGCTGTTGTTTTGCTGCGCGCTGCTGAATCGCGATGAATATCGAAGAAGTACTGTAAATCCTTATGCGAAGCCATCGCTTCCTGAAGCGTTTTGGCTGAATACTTGTAGGAATACGGATATTCAAACCCTTTGACAGTACTCGGATAAACAGTTGAAGAATGCACAGCACCAATGCCATCTCTCTCTAAATTCTGAGCTAACCGTTGCCCCACGGAGATGATATTCACTTTATCACTGTAGGCTTTATCTGGATCGGTTACACCTTTCAGCTCTGGTAGAAAGGACTCATTACTATGTGTTTGATAGATAAATGCGATATTATCACCAGCTGTTTTCGGTGGCTGTGCAACTGCATTTGGTGAAGGGGATGAAGAGCTAATCGGTGTTGGCTCAACGGATGGCGTTGGCTGTGGAAATCTAGCTTCCGCTTCCAAATCACTGGATATGGGATTTAGATCATAGGGGGCACTTGGATTCGTTTCGCTCCCTCTTACTAATACCGTCGACTTATTCAACTCCATGCCAGGCACTTCACTTGCGACTAAACTCTTTGGATCACTCGGATTAATATCCGTCATCATCTGAAAAGCGAAGTGAAACACGTTGTGTTGGGAGAAAGTGAATTTTTTCTGATCCTTATTTAAATGAGGGACTTCCATACCCAACATATCGATAAAAAATTGATTCGTGACAGAGGCGGCGAGACCTTTCATGGATGAAACAGGCGATGTAGACATTAATCTGCTTTGTAGGACGCCACCCAGACCAATTAGTACGAATAGAGCTAAGGTCGAGGTGCTAAGAACCATAAACGTTTTCCCGACGGAACTGGCGCTCTGAAAGGTTTTGCGAACTTGGCTGAAATTCCATGTGGCTGATGTCCATTTCATAGTTTGATTCCTCCTAAACTATCTTAATTCAATCTATGAAACGAGCCCGAACGATAGAACTAGTTTTCGCTAGATTTTTTTGATAGATAGGATGAAAGGTTCTCTACCTGATTTTGATAGGAAGCTCCAACGCCAAAAAGAACTGCCCCCACGTATGTAGGCTCAGTTCTCTCGTTACATTAATGCGTGTACGCAGCTACGTTATCGACATCTACAGCGTCATGTAAAGCCGCGTTTAAGCCGCTGGCAATAATATTGGCTATATCCTCAATAAATTGGTCAATCTCCTTCGGAGTAACGAGTAGGTCGTGTCCTACGGGGTTTAGCACCTCTTTGACCAGTTGCAGCCGCTCGTCTTCGTTGATATTGTCCAGAAGTCCGAAAATCTGCCCCGTATTGCTCGTTTGACCGCTGAAATGCTTCTGCATGAGATCAAAAGCATTGTTCACAATCGTTGAGGCATACACAACGGTAGGTACCCCAATTGCAATAACTGGAATGCCCAGTTGCTCCTTCGTCAAGCCTTTGCGCTTATTGCCAATTCCTGAACCTGGATGGATGCCGGTGTCTGCGATCTGAATGGTCGTATTGACACGATCCAAGGATCTAGATGCCAGCGCATCTATAGCGATGATGAAATCAGGCTTTGATTTATCCACAATTCCTTGCACGATGTCGCTGCTTTCTATCCCCGTTGTGCCGAGTACCCCTGGGGCTACAGCACTTACAGCTCGATAACCCGGACTCACATCTTCAGGTACAAGTTCAAAGTAATGACGCGTCACCATAATATTCTCAACGACGAGTGGCCCCAAGGCATCGGGAGTCACATTTCCATTACCCAGTCCAATAATCAGGGCTTTCGCATTTTTCGGAATACCGACTTGTCGTAAAAACTGCTCAAACTCCTGAGCGAGCTTCGTCGCCACGCGATCTTGAAGCTGACTGTCTTTCTCCCGGAGTGCGGGTACCTCAATCGTTATATAATGACCCAGAAGCTTACCTAGCGCTTTGGAGCCTTCTTCGTTCAGGACGTTTATTTTGGTTACGCGGATCCCGTTTTCCCGTGTGAACTCCTGTTCAATACCAGGAATCGGTTGCCCCTGATTGGCTGCATGGGCCATATCCCTTGCATCGAGTGCAAGATCGGTCTGTGTGTTAAATATGCCTAAGTCCATTGGAGGTCCCCTTTCATACTTGCGCTGTGTTGCTTATTGTGTGACAGATGCCGCGGCGTTATGCAGAGATAAAGACCACTGAAAACCTATTGACAGCTCTTGCAATTTGAAATATTGCGTGGTAGAATACTTAAAGTTGTCAGCAAACATACAAATGTAACGTTGAACGTGTTTTGTAAGTAGGAGGTGAATTTCATGCCAAACATTAAATCCGCTATTAAACGAGTAAAAGTTAGCGAAAAGCGTCGTCTTCGCAACGCTTCCCACAAGTCCGCTTTGCGTACTGCTGTGAAAGCTTTCGAAACAGCTTTGACCCCTGAAGCTTTAGTTTCTGCTTCTAAGAAATTAGACAAAGCTGCTTCTAAAGGTTTAATTCATAAAAATGCCGCTAACCGCAAGAAGTCCCGTCTAGCTAAAAAGCTAAACGCTCTTTCGGCTCAAGCGTAATTCACGGACATAAAAGCAAAAGACTAATTCTCCTAGGAGAATTAGTCTTTTTTCCATTGTTCTTCCTAGGCAGCCAGCCTAAGAAGAAATAATTCCAACCCTAACACTTTATCAATTTTCCCCGTTTTCATCTGCAAATCAAGATCAGCAAGCTCACCCATAATTCGGCTCAGCTTCTGCCCATCGTATTTTCGTGCCTGCCCTTCGGCAACTTTAACCGCAAAAGGATGCAAGCCAATTTGTGAAGCCATCTGTTGCTGTGAATAGCCCTGCTTGCCAAGCTCCTTCACCTGCAACATGATCCGGAATTGTCTGGCGATAAGCGACGCGATTTTGATCGGCTCCTCTCGCTGCTTCAGAAGCTCCTCTAAGATCACAAATGCCCGCTCCAACCGCACATTCACGATATCTTCAATAAGTATGAATACGTTCTGCTCCGTGCTCCGAGCGACCAATTGATCTATAACGTCAGGTGAAGCTACTCCCTCGGCACCGACATATAAGGAAATCTTCTCAAGTTCGGCCGATAACGATTGTAAATTGCCTCCAGTATACAAGATCAACTGGTCTGCCGCGCCACCTGAGAATGTAAAGCCAAGCGTATTGGCTTGTTTAGCAACCCAATCCGTCAATTCCTCTGCGCTCAAAGAAAGGAACGGCACAGCGGCCTCCATATCCTTTAAAGCCTTTACAATCTTCTTACGCTCGTCCAATTTATCGGCATCCACTGTGAATACCACAACCGTATGTTCCGCTGGTGATTTCAAATAGTCTGTTAAGCGATCCATATTGTGCTCTAGCTTCGTATTTTCCTTCGCTCCAGTGAAAAACATCGCATTTTTAGCAATAACCAGTTTCTTCGGCACCATAAAAGGTAACGTTTCTGCATCATCTAGCGCAGATGAAAGTGGCATTTCACTCAAATCAAATTTACTCACTGCAAATTCCCGGTCTTCTGGCCCCATTAATGAATCTGTTAAAATCTGAATAAATTCGCGCATTTTATATTTCTCAGGTCCGTAGCATAAATAAACGGGCGCTGGGCGGCCTGCTTGTATATCTTTTAATGCTCTTTTGGCATCCATGACTAGCATTCACCCCTCCTGTTTATTTTAACAACAACAAAGGGATTACGTCAAAGCCCGAAGACTTTGATGCAATCCCTTCGCCAGTCTATTTAAACACCGATTCAAGGCCCTAGAAACCTTAACTCGTGTGGATGAATGAACTGTTCCATGTTCCCTAAGATAGTTTACGCAATTTCAGCCAAATTGGTGCAACGAAATTTCTTTTTATTTATTGGCTTCTGTTTTCTCTTTGACATCGATAAGAATCGTTTGAAGCAATCCTTTACTAATAACCTCATAGAACAGCTTGTCATCCTTCGACCATTCCAACAACCTAATTTGATCTTCTGCTTGCCATACATGCTCGGAAGCAAATACAAGCTCAAGCGTGAGGGTGTTTCGAATGACAACGTGTCGTTTTTCAATCGTCGCCTCATAAGTACCCGTTGTAGACTTTAGCTTAGCCTCCCCTTGAGGAACGGTATAGGAGAGAATACCTTGACTCGCACTTATTCGGTCTGAACTCGAAGGATCAACGTTTGGTGTCGGTTGCGCTGTTTTCCTGACTGGTGACTCCGTCGACTTCGGCTCTAACGATGATTGCGGTACGCTTAAGCCAGCGGCAGGCGTAGCGGCCTCAGCATTGGAATCCATCTTATCCGACTTTAGAACAGATGCATCAGGATCTCTCAACCGCTCTGGAGCAGATGTAGATGGTGATACCTTGTTCGTCTGCATGTCACCGCCATTCGTTGGCGAAATATATGCACCTGGTTTTTCTAGCTGTGCCTTGGAAGTAGCCTGCGGCAAATTCCCACCGTTGCCAGTAGCAGTGTTTGCTGTGTCTGTCCCTTTTGCAAATGAATCGGCAGTAGGCGCAACTGGCGATCCTTCGTTTGTAGCAGCGGTTTCCTTGGTTTTAGCGATGTCATCGCTGCCTATTTGTTGATTCGTTTCTGAAGTTGCCGTTACACGCTTCTCCGCCGCAGCTTTGGAATCAGAGCTTGAACGAGACATAAAACCGTCCGCATTATCGATAATAGGCTTCTGCATATTAAATGCGAAAAATCCAATAATCAATCCCGCGGCAACAACGCCGCTTGCGATTTTCCACGAGAATTGTTCTTTAAATCGGCTCACCCCTGAGCGCTTAGGCATGTCTTCTACTGATTCTATCCTAGCAACCTTCGATGGGAAGACAACGACATTATCCGCCACTTCCATCGCATTTTGTTTATCCAATTCAAGCAGCTGTGGCATAATAGCATCAACCAAACTGAAAGGCGGCATAACTTTAGGAAGCTGGGACAATTCGTTCGACAATGCCTGCAGACGCTCAAACATCTGTGCACAGTCCAAACAATGCATAAGGTGAGCATGCAGCTCATTTTCTTCTTTTGGAGTTAAATCTCCATCTAGCTGTCTTTGCATGTACATCATCACCTCTTGACATTTCATCCCCGAACACCTCCTTTCTGATAATCTTGGAGTAACGACTGTAAGGTGTGTCTAGCTCGGAATAAGTAAGACTTCACCGTATTGAGTGGTAAATTAAGCGATTCTGCAATTTCATGATACGAAAAGTCCTGCAAATAACGTAGAACAACTACAGTGCGATGGTGTTCGGGAAGCTTTTCAATTGCCTCTCTAATATCCTGAGCTAGGTAGCCTGTCAATATTTCCTGTTCTACATCATTATCAGCTGTAAAAGTCATCTCATGTTCATCCATTGAAACCGTTGGCTTCGCTCTGCGAAATTTATCGATGCAGATATTCGTAACAATCCGCTGCACCCACGTTTTGAACAAGGCTTTTTCTTCATAGGAATTAATTTTGGTATAAATCCGAAGAAGAGCTTCCTGCGAAGCATCAAGCGCATCCTGTTCATTATTCAAAATATAAAAAGCCGTCCGATAAACGTGAGACTCAATCTCTCGCAATAGGGTAATGAGCGCATCACGGTCACCGGCTTGTGCTGATCTTACCAGTTCGGGTGCTATCACTGGGATCCCTCCCCCTTGCATTCTTACAGACGCGCTCGCATCTCATAAGGTTGCAATTTTTTTAGAATAAATATATTAATAACTTGCATCTATCAGAATAACAAATAATGAGCCACATAACATCTTTTAGACGTAAAAAATGAAAATTAGTTTCACAATAGTGGATTTTTACAACAGAAAAAGCCCTAGAAGAACATTCCAAAAGGAAATGCTGCTTCTAGGACTATACTTGCGGTGGGAGTGATCGTTTAAACCTTCCTCTTTCTATTTCCATAATTTCATTCGTGTGAAAATCCCTGAATTCCGCACCTCCATCTGTACTTCTCCCATTCGATCAGTCCGATAAATGGCTACGTTCTCATTGACCAAGCGATCTGTAATTTCTGGAGATGGATGGCCGTAGGTATTCATGGCACCCACTGAGATTACTGCCACAGCTGGTTTCCAGTAGGTCAACCACTCTGAAGTCGTTGAGGTTTTACTGCCATGGTGGGCAACTTTAAGAACATCGATTTTGTTATTGCTGCCGATTCGGGCGACAGAGTTGGAGGAACCTACTAAAGCAGGATGATCACGTAAATAATCCAGCACTGCCGCTTCGGATTCTTTCTCCATATCCCCTGTGAACAGCCAACGTGTTCCTTGCATTTCAAGCAAGAAGACAACAGATCTCGCATTCTGCTCTTTGACAACTTCAATCATTGTCGGATTCGTTTCAAGCGGATAAATCACCTGCAACTTTGTGACGGGATCGATGTCGATCCAATCATCTACTTGCGCAGGTAATAAGGGAACATCCTTTTGAACCAATGTAGAAAAAAAGGTCGTCATGGAGCTGCTTTCCTTAAATGTTCCGTTAAATAGGAATTGCTTCACTGGAATTTGTTCAATAACAGCCTGTAAACCGCCGCTATGATCAGCATCCTCATGTGTAAGCACGAGAAGATCTAGACTTTGTATCCCTCGTTTCTTGAGGAGAGGAACAAGCAGTTTACGCCCTACTTCATACGGATCCTTGCGGATTTTCCAGTCATCACCTGCCTTATGGAATGTGAGTGTCCCTCCTCCATCGATTAATAAATGCCGACCGTAAGGCGTTCGAATTAGAATGGCATCACCTTGTCCAACATCGACAAATTGCACAAGCCCTGTTCGTTGAAAACGATTCGGTGAATACCCCATCCATAACAGGATGAGAAATCCGCTTATTGCAAGAAGTAGACTGAGTTTAATTGGCATTCCCTGTGTGCTTTCCCTCGTACTAACCTCCAATATAATAGGTATCTCATCTTTCGAATGTAGGTAACTACGCTGCCAGAGTAGATAGATCATAACTAGGAATCCATAGTAAAAACAGATCCAAGGCATACTAGGAGATGGCCAGATCATAGTGAGATGAGGTATCTGCTGAAGTTGATCGGTTATCCAGAAAATAGCTTGATTCAGCCAAGTGATGAGTTGACCAATTCTTTGACCTAGAGGAATGTAAACTAGACCAAGCGCTAAGGCAACCAAGCCTGCTGGAAACACGATCATGCTAATTACAGGGACTAACACGGCATTCGCCAACCAAGATAATAAGGAAAATTGATTAAAATAGTAAATGGAAACCGGAAAAGAGACGGATTGGGAAACGAGTGTGATGGCGAGGGTGTTTCGGAGTGTAGGAGAAATTAAGTAAGGTGTGAGCAATATCGTTACTCGTTGCACACCGAGAATGAGTCCAAGTGTGACTAGGAAGGAAAGCTGGAAGCTTACATCCAGCAAAAAGTAAGGGTCCCATACCAGCATAGCCCACGCTGTTACGGCTAGTATGTGCAAAACCTCTTTCATACCTCCACGACGAGCTGCGTACAGGGCGATCATCGACATTAGCCCTGCCCTGATTATGGACGGCGATGCCCCAGTCACGAGGACGTAGAACGGGAGCAAGCCCATGCAGATGAGCAGATAGTTTTCTTTGGTGACTTTAAAACGGCGCAAGATCCAAATGCATACACCTAGAAACACGGCAATATTCAAGCCTGAGATTGCTAAAATATGTGTCAGTCCTAGCTGTGAAAATTGCTGGAAGCGGTCTGGGTCCAGATCGTCCGTAAGGCCGATCAACATACTTTTCATGAATCCCGCCTGCGACGCGGGGAAGATCACGTCCATGCGCCTGCTGAGCGCAGCGCGCAGCTCGTCGTTCCAGCGCAGCAGCTGGACGACGCTGAGGTGCGCTGCCGTAGGCTGCACCTGCGCCTGATCCACCCCTTTGGCTGAAAGCAGCCAATGGGTGTGGTGAAGGCGCAAATATCGGCGGTAGTCGAAGCCGCCGAAGTTGCGGGCCGGGGACGGGCTGCGCAGCGTTCCCGTTAACGTGATGGCGTCGCCGCGGCGCCAGCCCGACGCGATCGTCTGCTGCGCCTGCTCCATCAGGCGCAGCGAAACCTGCACGCTTTCCCCGCCGAGCGGGAAAGCGGTGTTGTCCTGGAAGCGGACGGACTCCGCTTCCAGGGTGAAGCTGGCCCTGTCACCGTCAATGGTGACAGGGCTGGCAAACCGGCCGAGCAGCGTGGCCTCGCTGCCGTCAGGGCTGATCTGCTGCTGCTGCGCCAGCGGCAGCGCGGTGATGTTGCGCTGGTCGGTTCCTTGATAATAGCCGTAGGCTATTACGACCAGCAGCAAGGCGCCCAGCGGCTGCCGACCAGGCAGACGCAGCGCGTAGAGGATGACAAGCGCGGCTAACAGCAGCGCGCTTGTCATCCATGTCAGCCACGGAAGCTCAGTATAGATCGCGAGGACATAGCCACTTATCCACAGATAGCATCCTTGAACAACTGGTCTTTTCATGGGAGATCTCTCCTTCATTTTCACTTTCTTACGATCCCAAACTAAAAAACCTCTTTCTAACGCAGCCACTATGGCTGCAATAGAAAGAGGTTCTTCCCCTTAACTACATGCCGTTCACATTTCTACATCCATCTTGTTTCATAAATACAATTGACAGGCGAAATCACTTGGTTTATATTCGTTGTACATACAAAATAAGAGGAGGGAAATATATGACTAACAAAAAAACTCAAGTAACAGAAACGGATAACAAT
Organism: Paenibacillus sp. LjRoot56; assembly: GCF_964253335.1. Taxonomy (NCBI): domain Bacteria; kingdom Bacillati; phylum Bacillota; class Bacilli; order Caryophanales; family Paenibacillaceae; genus Paenibacillus; species Paenibacillus sp. LjRoot56. The sequence goes on along the minus strand of NZ_CAXURV020000002.1, from coordinate 944,918 downwards.
GAAGCTTTTTTGCATCAATGCTTATACTTCACTACGAATCGGCTAAGTCGGGCCATTAGCCGAATGGCCGACGATGCATTTGCAACAACAGGGCTTGCACCTGCTTACGGTTATTTACTCAGACTGGTTGTTGCAAAACCTGGAATTCCACAGAAAGAACTTTCAGAAAAGCTCTATATTACGCCATCTACACTCACCAGATTTATCGATAAGCTAGAAAACAAACGACTCGTGGAGCGCCAAGTAAAGGGAAAAACTGTACTCGTCTTCCCCACGGACAAAGCAATTGAACTCGAACCAGCACTTCGTGCAGCATCGAAGGAACTTCTTCGTTCTTATAAGGCTATTCTTGGAGATGAAATCGCGACTCTATTGACGCAATCCTTGGAATCAGCCAGTGAGAAATTAGAAATATAAGATGAGGTGCAGATCATGAATCAAACAAAAAGCAAGTTTCATTACGGCTGGATTATTGTGTTGCTAACGTTCGTCACATTACTTGTGTCAGCAGGCATTCGCTCCATGCCAAGCGTCTTGATGATCCCTTTCCAAGAAGAATTCGGTTGGAGCCGCGCGGCTATATCAAGTGTGGCCTCTATCGGAATTTTGCTATATGGACTTGTTGGTCCGTTTTCTGCAGCACTTTTATTGCGTTTCGGTATCCGTAAGGTTGTATTGCTCGCACTGTCTGTTCTGGGTGCCAGCCTTGCCGTCACGCCGCTGATTAATTCCTTGTGGCAGTTCGATTTGCTGTGGGGAGTCGTTTCTGGACTTGCAAGTGGAATGATGGCCAACGTGCTTGGTATCACAGTCAGCAATCTATGGTTCGTCAAACGTAAGGGCCTCGTAGTTGGCATACTAACAGCAAGTGCAGCAACGGGTCAGTTACTGTTTCTCCCATTAATTGCAAAGGTGACTTCCGATTACGGCTGGCGGTATGCGATGTATGCAGCGGTAGCCGCTATCGTAGTTGTCTTTATTCTGGTAGTCATATGGATGAAGAATAATCCTTCAGATGTTGGTGCAGCGCCATACGGTACCACAGAGGTAGTAAAGCCAGAGCCTTTCAAGGGCAATGTATTCCTTACCCCCATCCAGAACCTCGTTATTGCAAGTAAAAATAAAACATTTTGGCTGCTCGCGGGCACCTTCTTCATTTGTGGATTCTCGACAAATGGTTTGATCGGCACACACCTCATTGCCGCTTGCGGAGATTTCGGGATGATGGAAGTCGCCGCTGCCGGACTTCTAGCCATGATGGGCGCTTTTGATTTATTCGGAACAACGATATCTGGCTGGTTAACTGACCGATTCGACAGCCGCTGGCTACTTTTCTGGTACTACGGTCTGCGCGGTTTATCCCTCATATTTTTACCGTATGCATTGGCTACTACTCCATACATGCTAGTCGTGTTCTCGGTATTTTATGGACTCGATTGGATCGCAACCGTACCGCCAACTGCTAAACTTGCAGGAGAAACATTCGGTAAAGAAAAATCTGGCATGATTTTCGGCTGGATTGTGGTGGCTCATCAGATCGGTGCCTCCTTTGCCGCGTATGGTGCCGGTATAATGCGTGACTGGCTTGGCAGCTACTCGCAAGCTTTCTTTATTGCTGGTCTTACCTGCTTCATTGCCGCTTTATTCGCTATTCGTATACAACGACAACTTAAAAAGCACAAAGAACAGGCCGTACTGTTGTAAAACCTTTATATGTAAGTCGCTCAAGCATAGGCACTGCCGTATAGCAGCTATGGGAGTTGTCAACACAATGACTAATTCCCTAGCTGTCGAATACGAATCAAACAAGCACATTTGCATGAACGCGTGCTTTCTAGGCTTCGTCAAAGCTGGCAGCGTGCTAAATTAATTCACTACCTCTGATACCGTACCTGCAGGCGGCTCATACGCGGTCATCTGACGGAACGAGATGCCTCTAGCTCCCATTAACTCGCTAACTTTTTCATGATCCTTCGGATACCCCCGATGAAACACGATCTCTGTCACCCCGCTGTTAGCTAACATATTCGCACAGGTCCAGCAAGGTTGATCCGTCACATAAACGGTAGAACCCTCACGATCTTCCCGATCGGTAAACAACAACAAATTCTGTTCAGCATGAATAGTGCGAATACAACGGTGCTTCCTTACGACTTCCTCTACATCAGCAACGAGCTTCAGCTCGATTTCTTCAACAAGCATACAACCTGCTTCCGTGCAATCTGCTACGCCCATCGGTGCGCCATTATAGGCTGTTCCGAGCAGCTTTTTCCCTTGAACGAGTACCGCTCCAACGTGTCTGCGGTTGCACCGTGAGCGTGTGGAGGCCATATAGGCAATATCGAGGAAATACGTATCCCAATCTTTTCGGATGCTCATGATGATTGACTCCCTCCTGATGACTAGATTTTCCATTACTATTTTCGAAGTTAAAACGATTTCTAGTATTTTCTCATATTTTGCTAGAAATGAAAAGACAGAGCTAGTCTGGCCCTACATATATCAACCCTTTCAGCTTATCAAACATTTTATCTCCGATCCCTTTCACGTCCTTGAGTTCTTCGACTCGCTTGAAACGTCCCTTTTTCATCCGGTACTCGAGAATAGTTCTGGCTTTACTTTCACCGATCCCAGGCAGTTTATCTAACTGCTCCAACGTAGCCGTGTTTAAATCTAAAAGTCCCTTTTTAGCTTCATTCGACGGAGGTGTAGGTATTGGAGGAGGTACAGGACTAGCAGCGGAGGTTGGATGAGTCTCTGAAGATGGAGGCGAAGTTTGCGTGCTTGCTCCCGTTGAACTTGAGGGTTTGGATATCACTTCTGAAGATGACGTTGATTCATTCGAACTCGCCTTTGGTGTTACTTTAGCTTTTTCATTACCGACGGGCACAGCTTTCCCTGTTGTCGCTTTTTTCTCATTCTCCCCTTGCACAAGCAATTCTTCCATCTGGGCATTGATCGGCATGAACGCTGTTTGAATGGTTGCCTGTCCTCCACGTAGAAATGGCCACACAACCCAAACAAAAAGCGAGACAGCACCAAGAATCAGCCCAATTTTCTTTATTTTATTTCCAAATAAATCCACATACTACCTTCTTTCTTAGCATATTTGCGTTTGGGCAACCATATACATGAAAAAGCGTCCTATTGACCACACGACTAGTCACAATACGGATGAGACGATGCTTGGACCTCTATCCTTGCCTTTCATGGCTGAGCGACCGCGATTATAGGTTGGTATTCGTATAAAGACTGATTTTATCGGGAGGGATCACTTGATGAAAGCTGGATTCATCGGTACTGGGAGTATGGGAAGTATACTGATTGAAGCATTCATTCATTCCGGGGCATTCAATCCCGAGCAAATTATTGCTAGCAATCGCACATCACGTAAAGTTGAACTACTTGCGGAGAACTATCCTGGCCTGCACGTGGCTGAAACGAATCGAGAAGTCGTGCGTGAAAGTGATTTGATTTTCTTATGTGTGAAACCATCTGAATTCATAAAGGTTATTGATGAAATCAAAGAGGACGTGCTTTCCTCTCAATTTATAATATCCATCACGAGTCCTATTCTGATTAAGCATTTAGAAGGTCTTTTACCAGCTAAAATTAGTAAAATCATACCGAGTATCACGAACTACGTTTTAAGTGGTGCAACGTTATGTATTCATGGAAATCGCATGCAGCCCGAAGATAAAGAATGGCTTGAAAATATTTTCACACATATCTCTACACCCATACGTGTATCTGAGAATTATACGAGAATTTCATCAGATTTATCTAGTTGTGGTCCTGCTTTTCTAGCTAGCTTTATTCAAGCATTCATTGATGCGGCTGTAGAGGAAACGGGTATTTCTGCAGAAGAAGCTACATTGCTGGCAAGTGAAATGACGTTAGGTACAGGAAAGTTACTTACAACTGGAGGCTTCAACCCTGTTAGCTTACAAAAGCGGGTATCTGTTCCTGGGGGCATTACGGCAGAGGGCTTGCGTATTTTGGAAAAGGAGCTTTGCGGAGTTTTTTCTCAAGTAATTAGTGCTACACATGCGAAATATGAAGAAGACATTGAGAAGGCTGAGCAGCTTTTCACCTTAAAGCAAAAACAGTAGCCTTCCCAATGCATTAGATCTTCATTTCTTAACCAACAACGATATTGACTAATTTACCCTTTACAACAATCAATTTGCGAACGGCCTTTCCGGCGGTCGCTTCTTTGACTTTGTCGAGTTCAAAAGCCATTTTCTCCATCGCTGCTTCATCTGTATCTTTGGAAATCATCACGCGATCAACAATTTTCCCATTGATCTGAACAACGATTTCAACTTCATTATCCACGGTCCATGCTTCATCATAAGCTGGCCATGCTTCGTACGTAATGGATTCTACGCCGCCTAATTTCTCCCAAAGCTCTTCTGCTAAGTGAGGTGCGATCGGGGAAAGCATCTGCACGAAGTTTTTCATCGCTTCCAGTGGCAGGCGCTCTGTTTTATAAGCTTCATTTACGAAAATCATCATTTGACTAATCGCTGTGTTGAAGCGAAGCGCATCGAAATCTTCTGTAATTTTTTTGATCGAACGGTGCCATGTACGTTTAAATGTATCGCTGCCTAGCGTCTCATCTGCGCTAATTTTGGAGTGAACTTGACCATTGTCATCAACGAACAGTCTCCACACGCGATTCAAGAAACGGTAGATTCCGTCTACACCCGTTGTATTCCACGGTTTAGTCGCTTCCAATGGTCCCATGAACATTTCATAAATACGAAGTGTATCTGCACCTTGATCGCTCACGATATCATCTGGATTCACAACATTGCCGCGTGATTTACTCATTTTCTCCATGTTCTCGCCAAGAATCATCCCTTGGTTAACAAGCTTATGGAATGGCTCTTTGGTATGCACAAAACCAAGATCATAAAGCACTTTATGCCAGAAACGTGCGTACAGCAAGTGAAGAACTGCGTGCTCCGCTCCACCAATGTATAGATCAACTGGCAACCATTGCTTTTGCAGCTCATCTGAACAGAAGGCTTGATCATTCTTTGGATCGATGAAACGCAGGTAATACCAGCAGCTTCCCGCCCATTGCGGCATCGTATTCGTCTCACGACGAGCTTTCATACCCGTTTCTGGGTCAATCGTATTCACCCATTCAGAAACGTTAGCAAGCGGTGACTCCCCAGTACCCGACGGTTTGATTTCATCCACTTGTGGAAGCAATAATGGCAGTTGATCCACAGGAACAGGTTTCATGGTGCCATCTTCAAGGTGAAGAATCGGAATCGGCTCACCCCAGTAGCGTTGACGGCTGAACAGCCAATCTCTCAAACGATACGTTACTTTGCCGCGGCCTTTGCTATTTTGCTCCAACCAAGCGATCATGTGGCTAATGCCTTGCTCAATGTTCAATCCATCGATTGGACCGGAATTCACATGCTTGCCGTCGCCTGCATAGGCTTCCTTCTCCACGTCTCCGCCTTGAACCACTTCGATAATTGGCAAATCAAATTGCTTCGCAAATTCCCAGTCACGTTGATCGTGACCTGGAACTGCCATGATCGCCCCAGTACCGTAACCGCCAAGGACATAATCAGCGATCCAGATCGGCACTTTCGTGTCATTAACCGGATTGATCGCATAAGCCCCTGTGAACACACCGGATTTGTCTTTCGCCAAATCTGTACGCTCCAAGTCGCTTTTACGTGAAGCTTTCTCTTGATATTCTTTGATCGCAGCTGATTGCGCTTCAGTTGTGATCTGCGCTACAAGCTCATGTTCCGGCGCTAATACACAATAAGTTGCACCGAAGAGTGTATCTGGACGGGTAGTGAAAACTGTTAAACTTTTCTCCGCATGACCTTCAATCGCGAATTGAACCTCAGCACCAGTCGATTTACCAATCCAGTTACGCTGCATATCTTTAATACTCTCAGACCAATCAAGCTCCTCAAGATCTTCAAGCAAACGCTCCGCATACTCCGTAATTCTCAAAATCCACTGACGCATCGGTTTCCGAATTACTGGATGGTTACCACGTTCACTTAAACCGTCAATGACTTCCTCATTCGCAAGTACCGTTCCAAGTGCCGGACACCAGTTAACAGGAACTTCATCAACATAAGCAAGTCCTTTATTATATAGTTGGATGAAAATCCATTGTGTCCATTTGTAATACTCCGGATCCGTTGTGCTGATCTCCCGATCCCAATCATAGGAGAAGCCAAGTGACTTAATTTGACGGCGGAACGTATCAATGTTTTTCTTCGTAAATTCGCGAGGATCATTCCCTGTGTCTAAGGCATATTGCTCAGCAGGAAGTCCGAACGCATCCCAGCCCATTGGGTGAAGGACATTAAAGCCTCTCATCCGTTTAAAACGGGAAACGATATCTGTCGCTGTGTAGCCTTCTGGATGACCTACGTGCAAGCCAGCTCCTGATGGGTATGGGAACATATCCAAGGCATAGAATTTCGGCTTATCCGAATTTTCCAACACCTTAAATGTTTTCTTCGCATCCCAGTAAGCCTGCCATTTGGGTTCAATCGCTTGTGGATTATAGCCCTGTTGTTCTTTCGTTTCTTTCAATTCCTGTGTCATGACCTTCCATGCCTCCTTAAGTTGCTCACTACTCATGTATGCAAATACGCACAAAAAAACCTCACATCGCTAGCGGATATCGCTAGGGACGAGAGGTATAATTCCCGTGGTACCACCCTAGTTAACACAAGGCGTTCTTCACCTGTGTTCACTCTGCCCCTTAACGCGGGTGAGACGATCCAGCTAGCGCATCTGATCCAGGATCAGGCGGTTCACCTTCTAGCTCCGAGGCGAGTTCTCAAGACTAACATCTGCCGGCTCACACCCTAACTCCGACTCTCTGAAAGATGCTGTACAAGGTACTATTCCTCATCTAAGCTTTCCATACAACTGATTAGCTTTGATTATATGTAAAATAATGCCGCACTGTCAAGCCGATGGCAAATTCCCGTCAGCATTATTTTTTCGCAATAAAGAAAGCGCGCTCTGTCTTCTCAGTTGGTTGCTCCCATGTAAAGTCAGCTGCTTGATGTACCTCACGAAAACCTACCTCGATCAGCATTTGTTCCAGCCACTGCAAGGGATATGCTCTTTGTTCATGCGTCTCATCAATGCGACGGAAGGTTTCCTGTTGGCCGATGTCCTTGACGAAGATCGTTAAATCATGTTCAATCTGAACACGTTCCTCATCTAATTCGCTTGTCCATATGTAAGCAACATCGTCTTCGTTTAGAAAAAAGGGCTGCGATTCTGCATATGCGAACAATTGCTGTGGCGGATGTACATCAAAGAGGAATAACCCACCAGGCTTAAGTCCCGCCCATGTTTGACGGAAAGCATCTACAATGTATTCTTCCTCTAGTAAATAGTTGAGGCTGTCACAAAACGAGATCGCGATATCCACTTCCTCGCCAAGTTCCCATTCGCGTATATCCTGCTGAATCCAACGAATGCCACCGCCGCGAAGCTGACTGGGTTGTTCGCTATACTTCTGCTCAGCGACAGCCAACATATCCTCGGACAGATCTATGCCAGTCACCTGAATACCTTCAGCAGCCAATGGAATCGACAAATTACCTGTTCCGCAACCTAAATCAACGAGCGTTGCAGGCTTTGCACCAAATCGCACGAAACTTTCCTTCACAAATCGAAGCCAGTCTTCATACGGCATGCTGTTCATCAAGCGATCGTACGTGTAGGCGAATTTTTCGTAACTCATCTCAGCCTTGCGTCTCCTCTTGTTTCAGATAGGTCCAATCTGCTTCCTGATAGATGAGCCCATCTTTCATAAGTTTACCTAAGGCACGTTTGAAGGCTGCCTTACTTAGTCCGAATTTATCTTTAATAACATCAGCTTGTGTTTTATCCGAAAATGGCATCGCATTTCCTGGACGTTCACGCAGCACTTCAAGGATGCGATCTGCATCTTCATCGCGTCCTTTTTCCTTAGGAAGCCTCATGGATAGATTAACTCGTCCATCTTCTTCACGGACGAAGGCAATTCTTACATCCACTTGCTCACCTACGCGAAGTAAACGTGTTCGCTCTTGTGGGATGATAAGCCCAATGACGCCATATCCAAGGACACCTGCTTCACAGATGACGAAAGTCCCCATTTGCAGAGGGCGATACACGCGTGCTTTCACCCATTGGTTCGTCCAACTTGAAGGTGCTCGTACACAAAGTGGAGCCAAATCTTCTTCAAGTGCCAACTTAGCGATTAATCGGCCTTGTCGGTCATGTGCAAGCGTAGCAAATACTTTGTCACCTACTTGAGGACGAAGATCCTCAAATTCAGGCACGTGCCGATAAGGCAAAAGCAGATGACGCCCTAGACCCATTTCTAAGAAATAGCCAAATCGCGGATGAATATCAACAACCTCTAAAAGTCCCACCTGACCCATGGTCAGTAGTGGACGTTTCATAGTGGCCATGATTCGATCCTGCGTATCGTGGAATAAGAACACTTCCACTTTATCTCCCGGACTAATTCGATTACCAACGATTTCTGCGTAAGGGAGCAGAAAATCCTGATAACCATCGCTCAGGAAGAAGCCGTTTGGTGGAACTTCCCTTGCTACCTCTAAGGTAACAAGGGATCCTGCTTCCATTCTCATACGCGCTCCACAACTTTAGCATCGGACCAAAGTCTTTCGATGTTATAGTATTCACGGTCATCACGATGGAAAACGTGCAGAACAACATCCCCTAAATCAAGCAGTACCCATCTTGCGGTATCAACGCCTTCAAACCCTCGAATATGAACACCATGTTCGTGTGCTTTTTTACGAGCCTCGCCCGCAATCGCTTGAACTTGTGTTTCCGAATTCCCGTGACAAATCACGAAATAATCAGCGATTAAGGATACGCCTTTCAAATTCAGGCTAACGATATCTGCCGCTTTCTTGTCTTCCGCTGCCTCAACAACGAATGCTAATATTTCTTCTGGGTTTTTACTCATGCAATCATCCTCCATGTCATTAGGTGTGTAGTTGTATTTGTTCCAATAAATCGTTCCGTGTCAGAATTGTTAACGGATAAATGCGCTTTCCTTTGGAAATCAAGAAGTTGATCGTGGAGTCGAAACCAGCAATCAACGCGCGTTCAAGACTCGTCTTTGCCAGTTCACGAATAGTTTCGACTCCTGGAAAATCACGACCTGGCTCCATATAATCCGCCAAGCAAACAATTTTGTCGAGCAGCGTCATCTGTTCTCGACCAGACGTGTGATACCGAATCGCATCTAAAATTTCCTCGTCGTCGATTCCGAATTGCGTCTTCGCGATGAAAGCCCCTGCATGTGAATGCCATAACTCCTTATCGAAAACTAACAAATCTTGCGGTAAATCGTTCTCACGAATAATCTTAGCTTGCTCCCCAGTAGGCCAATACTTGCAATAATCGTGCAAAATCGCTGCAACATCCGCTTTGACCGCATCCCCGCCAAATCGTTCAGCCAGCATAACGCTCGTTTCCATCACACCAAGCGTATGCTGCCAACGCCGCTCCGGCATTTGCTCCTTTACAGCTGCCATGAGGTCTTCACGTTTCATATAAGCCATTCACCTCCATGAATTGCCCAACCTTATCTGGCACAAGATACCTGACAGGATCCCTCTTCAGTCTCAACGCCCGAATAGCTGTCGATGAAATTTCAACGAGGGGCATCGGAACGAGCTTCACTCGGTTTCGTATATGTTCGGGAAGCTGCTTCAAGTCCAGCTCATACCCAGGTCTGGCTAATCCAATAAAATGAATATGCCGCACGATGTCATCAATGCGATGCCACTGCGGCAAATACTGAACCATATCCGCGCCAATAATGTAAGTGAACGCGATGTCCGGATATTGCGATTTCAACAGCTCGATCGTATCGATACTATAAGATACGCCGCCTTTGTTAATTTCGATATCGATAGGACGAAAAAAAGGATTGCCTTCTGCAGCAAGGCAAACCATCTCCCAACGCTGCTGGCTCGTTCCTTTCGGGGCATTAGGTTTATGCGGCGGGACGTTCGCTGGCATGAGCCAAACCTCGTCCAAGCCCCCTTCCACCCTCGCACGTTCAGCTGCGATTAAATGACCGGTATGAATGGGATCGAACGTACCTCCCATAATTCCGACAAGCATACGTCCACCTCATTAGCGCGGCAGTTCAATCTTCTTATTGTCACGCGATTCTTTGTAAAGCACGACGATTTTCCCAATAACCTGAACAAGCTCTGCGCCAGATTTCTCGGATAATTCAGCTCCGACCTCTTGACGGTCTTCTCCACTGTTGTTGAGAACCGTAATTTTGATCAATTCACGAACTTCAATTGCTTCATTGATGTGACGAATCAAATGCTCATTCACGCCACCTTTACCTACTTGAAAAATTGGATCTACATGGTGCGCCAAAGAGCGCAAATATCTTTTTTGTTTGCCTGATAACATTGATGTCCCTCTATTCATTCTTATTCAGTTAACGACTGTTCTACCACCTGTCTCATCGCCGCAACCGGCGCAGGTGTACCCGTCCAATACTCGAAGGCATACGCGCCTTGATAAATAAACATGCCGAGCCCGCCATGAATGCGCGCCCCAACGGCTTCCGCTTCACGAAGAAATCTTGTGATTCGCGGGTTATAAATAAGATCACTAACAAGGTGATGCGGTCGTAGCAGGTGAAGCGGTAAAGGGAGCTCATCAACATTAGGATGCATACCAGCGGAAGTCGTATTCAGTACGAATTCCACATTGTCCACAACGTTCTCCAATTCGCCCATGCCTAAACCAACGGTTTCGGTGAAAGCGCCAATTGTGGCTGCCAATTCGATTGCACGCTCCTTGGTACGATTCGCGATATAAATGCAGCTCGCACCTTCTTTCGCAAGTGCATAAGCAACACCTCTCGCCGCGCCGCCAGCACCAAGTACAAGAACTCGTTTACCTTTGAGCTCGATTCCCGTCTCTTCCTTCAAAGAACGAACATACCCGATCCCATCGGTATTAAAGCCTTTGAGCTTACCATTCTCATTCACAATGGTATTGACTGCGCCAACGATTAAAGCCCCTTCATCGATCTCATCGAGGTAGTTCATGACATCAACTTTATGCGGAATCGTCACATTCACTCCGCGATAACCAAGTGCCCTAATTCCCCGAACTGCCTCGCCAAGCGCTTCTGGCTTCACGTGAAAAGCTGCATATACGCCATTGATGCCCGCTTCCTGAAAAGCACGATTCAACATAATCGGTGAACGAGAATGCCTAATTGGATCCCCGAAAACCCCGTATAAAACTGTATGACTATCGATCGTCCGAAGTTTATCCATGATCTCCCCCATGTTCTCTCCTAAATCAACGACTCCCGTGTAATGACTTTAATACCTTTCGGTGCATGCACAGCAAGCTGAGCACCAGCAAGGCTGTTCACTTTAATCCATCCCAAACCAGAGATCAGCACATCCATCTGTTTCCCCTTCGGAATGTGCAACGGATGTTTGACCAGCTTCGGAAGCTCTTCAAGATCCGCCTGCGCTGGAGGAGTCAGCATAACACCCTTATGTTCTTCATATAACTGATCCGCTCGCTCTAGCTTCGTACGATGAATCTGAATGGCATTTGACGTATATATGGTGAAGGATTGATGCTCACCTTGGATAAAATCAAAACGAACTAACGCACCGAAGAATAAGGTTTGTCCCTCATTAAGTTGAAATACCATTGGTTTCAGCGGTTTGTCTGGCATGAGTGGCGTTAAATCACGCTTCTTCACTACCTCCGTAAGACGATGCTTGTACACAATCCCAGGCGTATCAATAATGAATTTCCCGTCATCCAGAGGGATTTTGACTAGATCAAGTGTAGTTCCCGGATATTGTGACGTCGTTAATTCGGCTTCCAGATCACTGTAATCACTGATCAGACGATTAATGAGCGTCGATTTCCCTACGTTCGTAGCACCAACCACGTACACGTCCATGTTGCCGCGATATTCTTGTACAGCCGAAATAACACGATCGAAACCGATGTTTTTCTTCGCGCTGCAAAGCACGATATCAACAACCTTAAGGTTCTCTTCCTTGACTCTGCGCTGCACCCAGTTAATGATTTTGTTGGCATTCGTCACTTTCGGAAGTAAATCAATTTTGTTAACTACGAGTAGAACGGGATTATTCCCAATAAATCGGGCAAGTGAGCTAATCATACTGCCTTCAAAATCAAAAATATCCACGATCTTCACGACTAACGCCTTCGTTTGACCAACATGTCCTAATAATTTCAGGAAGTCGTCTTGTTGAAGGGTAATACTCGAAGACTCATTATAATGCTTTATCCGATAACAGCGCTGGCAAATCAAAGGTTCCTTCTGCAAAGCAGCCTCTGGAATAAAGCCCAGCTTACTTTTGTCTTCTGTTTGCAGCCCAATGCCGCAACCCGCACAATGTTGTATTGTTTCTGTACTCATGAAACCTCCCTATTTCTTCATCCTTGCTAGAGCCCATTTCTCAATCTGGCGATTCACTTTCGTGAAGAAGCCTTCATCTTTTCTTGAGATAGGTTGAACCAGGATCGTGTATAACCCCATTCGATTGCCGCCAAGCACATCTGTTAGCATTTGATCCCCGATAACAGTAGTCTGTCGCACATTCGTTCCAAGCAACTTCATCGCTTTATGGAAGGAAGCATTCGTCGGTTTTTTGGCACGGTGAATAAACGGAATGCCCAGTGGCTTAGCAAAGGTCGAAACTCTGTTATGGTGGTTATTCGACACAATAACAACTTTGAAGCCGATCTGCTGCAAATGATTCAGCCATTCTATTAACTCAGGTGTCGCATGTGGATCACGTGCACCGACAAGTGTATTATCAAGATCGGTTATAATTCCGCGAATACCGAATCCCCACAGGTGATTGGCATCAATATCATAAATTGTATGAACAGACTGTCTGGGTACAAGCTTTTTCAGCAAACAAATTCCCTCCAACTGCTTCCTTGACATATACGTGAAACTATATCATAGTGCCTCGTTTGTTGCAAAAAGAAAAGAACATATTTTCCTTCCACATAAGAATTTATAAGTTTCCGATACACGGAGAACAAATTCTTATTGGCGATAAAAACAACATTTAAAACGCGGTAGATCATCCTCGAACGACTTCGATAGAAGTTTTTCTCACTAGTCTTTTGTTGGCAACGGCAACCACGCTAAAACGCGTTGAATTTTGCGATCCCAATATCCCCATTCATGGGTGGCGGACTCTTCTTCATAGGTAATTTCCAGCCCTTGTGCTAGGCAATAATCCCTGAATCGAATGTTATCTTCATACAGAAAATCCTCAGTACCACAACATTGAAATAGCTTAGGTTGCTCTTGTTTACTAGCAACAAGCTGATTGGCGAGATAGAATAAATCATTTGGGGTATTTTTTATCGTCGTCACATCGCCATAAATTAATTGAAAATCATTCGGAAATGCATTAGCGCGCTCAACAATATCTACGGCTCCTGACAAACTCGCTCCCGCTGCATACCGATTCGGATGCGAAAGTGCCAACTTCATCGCGCCATATCCCCCCATAGACAGTCCGGCCACGTAATTCAACTCTCGTTCTTCGGCTAAAGGAAAGAATGATCTTGCTAACACAGGTAATTCTTCACTAATGAACTCCCAATACTTTGGACCTGACGCCATATCTGCATAAAAGCTGCGGTTTACAGCTGGCATAATCACAGCAATTCCATGCTGAGAAGCATAGCGCTCAATGGATGTTCTACGCATCCATATGGTATGGTCGTCGGACAATCCATGCAACAAAAAGAGGGTAGGGTGCTTTCCACCAAAAGCATGTGAGGCTAGTCCAATCTGACTTTTGGCAACTTGAGGTAATATGACATGCATGGAAGCTGCAACACCAAGGGATTCTGAATGAAAATGACAATCGATAAACGCCATCTGAATAAATCTCCTCTCATAGGAAGCCACCCTCCTAGATGGGAGAGTGGCTTCGGCTCATCATTTAATTTGTTCTTTCACACGGATAATTAATTGGTTCGCTTGTCGATATTCAACTTCAGACACAGCTAATTGACTGTATTTTGCACGTTCGAACAGCTCAATTAATGCGTCCAATTCTTTCTTCATCCATTTGCTCTGCGTTGACCATCTGGTTGTTGCTTCGCGCACCGTTTCATACTCATATCGCGTGTATCCTTTACGACGACAAGCACGGAGCATTCTTTCAAATTCAACGATGATTTTCTGATTAAAATTCACGACTTGCAGCTGTTTCCTGCGAGCACGCCAATTATGCCACGCCTCGCTTCTTACTAAGAAGAATACAGCAACAGCAAGAAGTGCTGCGACAACTACACCACTTAATGTCAGCCAAAGCCATGTGAAACTTGCTGCTTCTGTTGTTTCTTCAGGCAATGTGCTAGTTTCAGTGTCTGTGGGTAAATCTTCTACAACAGGTGCTGCTTCAGGGAACACATTAGGCAACGCAAAGCCGGAGGTTGGCTCGAAAGAGATCCAGCCAAAGCCTTCAAAGTAAACTTCTACCCAAGAATGCGCATCTGAGTTGCGAACCGTATAAGTGCCAGCACCGTCTAAATCAAGCGTTGCTCCTAACTGGCTCAAGATACCCTGCTCGCGAATGTCGTCAGCAATCGAAGAAGCGCCTGAGGAGTATCCTTTCACCCAACGAGTAGGTAATCCAAGTGATCGTGTGAGGACAGCCATTGCAGTCGAGTAGTAGTCACAATATCCCTGTTTCACTTCGAATAAGAAACGATCCACGAAATCCTTGCTCTTCCCTTTTGTTTCATCAGGCGTATTCGTATAAGGATAATGTTCGGATAAATACTTCTCTATCAATTTCGCTTTATCATAAGGATTAGTCGCGGATTTCGTAATATCAAGCGCTAACTGTTTCACTCGCTCAGGTAAATCGACAGGAACTTGCAGGTATTCTGCCCACTCCGGTTTGTTGGTAAAATCTTGCTGCGTTTGACGCAGTAGATCTTCCTCTAGTATCGGCTCTTGGACAACGATCGAGTAGTCTTTCGGATAATTAGTCCGTCCCGTAAATCGAAGTTCCGATTGTCGCGGTGTCCAAATGATGCGTTGGAACGGATTCTCACCTTGATTGATTTCCACGATTTTCTGGATGGCATAGCCCCCGAATAAGACCGGGAACGTCTCATCTCGATCCATCACAACACTTTGAGTAACTTCTTGTGTTTTCAATTGAGATACATCAAAACGTGGGTCTAGCGGTAACGGGTTCAAATTCACCCGATAAGCAGGCAATCTCTTCTCCGTCGGCCCAAGCTCCCATCCTTTACCGTTATACATCGATCGGGTTTCCCCACGGAAGTAGGTTCGTTTGGTAGATTCAACGGTCATCACCGGCGTGTAATCAAATCGAAATCCGCCACCCAGGCGGCTGTCATCTCGGCTATAGCCGGATGAGGCATCCGCAGTCGATGTGGCAATGCTAACCCCTTTACCAAGCAACGGCACCGTTTCCCCACGACTCACTTTCCAAGCTGTGTAAGGGTCTGTCAGTATAGGATTTACAGTCGGAGCGAATACGCCTGCTAAAGTAATCACACCAATTAAAATAAGAATAGGAACGGTAAATGAAGACGGATAATCGGAAATCGTTTCCCAAACGTCTGGCGCTTTCTTCTTCAATTGGGAGAAATGTCTCACAATTAAAAGCAGAAATCCACAAAGCATAATCATCGCCACTTGCGGCCAAAGAAAAATCATACTAAAGGAATCACGAACAGCAAAAAACAAAATGCTAACAAAGATAAGGACAACAATACGGAACCTTGATTGAACGGACCACATGGCGAATAAATAAATGATCCATGCTCCCAAACTAAACCAAATATACGGTTCAAGCTGCCCCGCGTTAAGTCCAATGAAACGAAGCGCCTCTTTCCATGTTGTAATATGTACGGCTACCCAATGATAGCCCATGCCCAAACCATGGAACCAGATGATAAGAACGAATTGGAGAAACCCTCGCCAGCCGTCTTTTATTTTGGGAATACAGTAGGTCGCTGTAGTAAGAACTAAGGTCCAGGTAACGAACGAAACCGTCTCTGGAAGCCACAAACCATCTTCTTTCATAATCCAAATCAGAAATTGGTAAAGGAATATCCCCACGAATATCGCAGATACGCGCAATGCCCAATCCTTGAGAAGAATTCTGCTCCACCATGTGTTAGGCATACCGTTTCGCCCCTCCCAAGAGGTTAGGCAAGTCCGTCAATTGACTCACTTCATACCCCATATAGCCTTGTGAGCGAATGGCCTTAATATAATCCTCATGTGCTGAAATATGCTCCACACCCTGTGGGCTGAAAGCTTGATCTGCTTGGGCATGAACCCAAATATGACATGGCTTCATTTGAAGCAGTGCCATTTGCTGAAACATCTGCAGCATTGCACTACCTTTTTGAGGAGAAATGAGCACAATTAAACTACCTGCAGGCCAATCCTGTGAACGTTCCTTCATAATCTGGCCTAGCGTTTGAAAACCATCCGCATCAACACCAACGAGATGTTTAACAATTTCCTTGTAATGATGCTGACTGTGCTTCGGTTCAAAGTAAGTAAATTCCTTGCCAATCGACAGTAAACCAAGTGCCATTTCGCGTCCAGTTCCGTATCGGAATAGAGATGCTGCAACAGACACTGCTAGCTCAAATTCGGCCGCATCTCGGTATGCTCGAGCAGTTCGGTCCAATAAAACGATGGTTTTCGGCAAGGATTCTCGCTCGAACTCCTTCGACTTCCAAGTCCCTGTTTTCGCCGTTGCATTCCAGTGAATACGTGAAAGGCGATCACCATAAATGTATTCACGAACACCATTGATTTGAGTTGTTTCCCGGTGTGCGCTCGTCGCCGTTGAGTGATGCTGCATACCTTTGAGCATTTGATGAAATTGCGCCCATTCGCGAATCGTAACGGTTTGGGGATACACAGTAATTGGTTGTTGCAGATCTAATCGACCTTTATGCTGAAAAAAGCCGAAAATATCTTCGGTCAAGCATTCCGTTTCACCAAACCGATAATACCCTCTCCGAAGAGGCGGCGTGCTATACGTGAATTCACCCCGACGTTTCCAGTCTGGGACGATAGATCCTTCAAAAACAGATTCGTCCCCATTCTGACGTATAAGCTGATCTTTAATCATCACGTAAGGAACTGGCCAATAGCCTGGTAATTGGACGCCCAGCTGAATTTGTAAAGATTGTCCTGCCTCCAGTTTGGCTTCTACGCTTGTATTTGTAAGCTTCCGAGTCCCTTGCACACGTCTGATGCCGCTCCAGTTCCCTGAGAGTAAATAGATCGTTAAAAAAGTCATCGTTATGAACAGCATGGAAGCCAGCTTGCCACCTTGAAATAGCATGAATAACAAGCTAGCTAACAAGCAAGTTACAAGTAGCCAAAAAGGTGCCGGAAGCCGGGTGAGTTCCCCGAATCGTTTGAATACGGGTCGTTTCATAGGCTCACTTCTCCAATCTAACCGGAACCCGTACTTGCTCAAAAATCGTCGCGAGCACAGAGGCAATACTGACACCATCCATACGCGCTTCCATTTGAAGGATCATACGGTGACCCAGTACAAAAGGAGCTAAATATTTAATATCATCTGGGATGACATAATCGCGACCATGTAAGAAGGCATAGGCTTTGGAGGCTAATACCAACGATAGCGTAGCCCTTGGACTCGCACCGAGGAAGACCGCGTGATGTTCCCTTGTTTTTCTCGAAATTGTAACTAAGTAATCAGCCACGGCTTCATCCAAATGTACCAGGCGAACCTGCTCTTGAATTTCAAGAACTTGCTTCGTATCCACAATGGCATGCAGCGCTTCCATCGGATGTACCTTGCTTTGGGAAGCTATCATCATTTTCTCGGCAGCTTCACTCGGGTAGCCTAAGCTCAACTTGATCATAAATCGATCTAATTGTGCTTCTGGCAATGTATACGTTCCCTCAAAATCAATCGGATTCTGAGTGGCTAGCATAAGGAACGGGGATGGGAGTTCATGCAAATCACCATCTACCGTAATATGTTGTTCTTCCATCGCTTCAAGAAGTGCTGATTGCGTTTTGGTCGTCGCACGGTTAATCTCATCGACGAGTAAAATATTAGTCATAATCGGCCCTGATCGGAAAAGAAACTTCTCTTCTTTGGGGTGATATATAGATACGCCAGTTATATCCGTTGGCAATAAGTCCGGGTTACATTGAATACGGCGAAATTGCCCATTAATAGATTTCGCCAGCGCTTTAATAAGTACAGTTTTTCCTGTCCCTGGGACATCCTCAAGCAGAACATGACCACCTGCCAACATCGCAGTAAGCAACAATTCAATTTCGGCACTTTTGCCAAGAATACATGATTCTAAATTTGCTTTCAGCCTAGCTAGTACTTCTACATGATGCTGGGTGGCAGTTTCCATGTGTTGATCCTCCTTAGAGTTTTGCTTGCAAAACTTGCTTCGTAAGTACTACTGAGTTTTCGTCGAAAGCTTATATGCGTAAACATCGCTTTTTTGTACGAACCTGCTTCATCTTCTGTATAGCTCAGAAAACAAACAATATGTACGTAAATCTAGTTTACAGGAAAGTTTTTCTTCCGTATACTTGTAAATCCTCTAAAGTTATTTGTTAAAATTAACCACGTAAATGAGCCTTATACGACTTACCAAAACAATTCCAAAAGCCCACCACCGCAAACATACATAAATGCAAAAAAAGACGCCTCGCGGCGCCTTTTTTACATTATGTTTAGCCTTCCGCATCAGCCTGCTTCAACCCTTGGGTTTCACAAACAAAGCAGCTAAAAAGGAGAAGATGATCGCGGCGGAAATCCCTGCACTGGTCACCTTGAAAATACCTGTAATAATACCTATATAGCCTTCCTTATGCAGTTCTTCCAGAGCCCCATGAACGAGTGCATTCCCGAAACTCGTGATCGGCACTGTCGCACCAGCGCCAGCAAAGGCAATCAACGGTTCATATAAATTGCAGCCATCGGCGATGGCACCAAGTACAACCAACGTGCTCATGGTGTGTGCTGGTGTTAATTTCCCAACGTCCATCATCAGCTGCCCCAGTACACAGATGGCTCCTCCAACAACAAATGCCCAGAAAAAACTCATACGTATAAACCTCCAGACTCTATGGAAACAGCATGTGCGATACAGGGAATACTTTCACCTTGTTGGAATGAAATTGGTGAAAGCAAGGCACCTGTTGCGACAACGAGGATTCGCTTCAATTCTCCTTTTGCCATACGCTTTAATAAGTGCCCATAGGTCACCGTAGCAGAGCAACCGCAACCACTCCCCCCAGCTTGAACCGTTTGCGTTTCTCGATCAAAGATCATTAATCCACAATCGCTATAGGTTGTCTGCTCGATCGGGAATTGATGCTTGTGAAAGAGCTCACGTGCAATGCTGATCCCCACCGATGCGAGGTCCCCCGTCACGATGAGATCGTAATAGGAAGGGTCACGATTCAACTCGCGGCAATGTGTTTGGATCGTGTCGACAGCGGCAGGCGCCATGGCAGCGCCCATATTAAACGGATCCGTGATCCCCATATCCACGACGCGTCCGATCGTGGCCGCGGTGACGACAGGGCCGTCACCGGTCTTCCCAAGCACGGCGACCCCAGCGCCAGTGACGGTGTACTGCGCCGTCGGCGGCTTCTGAGACCCATATTCCGTGGGATAACGGAATTGCTTCTCCGCCGTGCAATTATGGCTGCACGTGCCAGCCATGACATAGTTGGCTGCACCAGAGTCTACTAATTGAGCAGCTAGCGCCAGCCCTTCCATCGACGTGGAGCAAGCACCGAATATCCCTAGATAAGGGATATTCAGTGTCCGCGCAGCGAACGTGTTGGAGATGATCTGATTCATCAGATCTCCCCCAACATAGAACTGGATTTGGCCGTCGGTAAGGCCGGCTTTCGTCAGTGCAAGCTGAGCAGCTTCCTCCAGCAACGCTTTCTCAGCTTTTTCCCACGTTTTTTGACCAACAGTCAAATCGCCGTGGACGATATCAAAATCTTCATTGAGCGGTCCTTTCCCTTCATCAGGACCAACAACAGTGCCTGTTGAAAGAATGACAGGCCGATTTTCAAATAGCCAGCTTTGGTGTCCCTTCAGCATCTTGTCAGCCCCCCGTGAAGATCAGATGTGCAATCCCTACAAAAAAGGCCGCCACTGTTCCAAATACGATGACAGAACCCGCTAATTTAAACATATTGCCGCCAACACCGAGCACAAGCCCCTCAGCACGATGCTCAATTGCTGCGGAACATAGTGAGTTCGCAAAGCCAGTAACTGGGACAGAGCTTCCGCCACCTGCCCACTGTGCGATTTTGTCGTAAATACCCAAGCTTGTTAAGATAACCGAGATAATTATCATGACAGCAACGGTGGGGTTGCCGGCGGTCTTCTCCGTAAAACCAAAGCAATTTATGAACAAATGCATAAAGCACTCACCGATCAAGCAGATTGTCCCACCTACCAGAAAGGCTCTTCCGCAATTTTTAAGAACAGGTCTTTTGGGTTCTTGCTGCTTAGCTAATTTTTGGTACTCCTGTTGTGTCATCGTTAAGTTTTTCTTCTTGTTGTTAGGCATGACTTACTCCTATTCCCTCAAAACCTAAGCTCTGAGAATCGTATGTACCTGCTGGATAATTTGAGTTAACTGCATGGAACATGTTTCATACAACTGTTTAGCCTCAGAATTCTGCGTCGTCAATGCGTACAACTCTAAATCTGCTTCACATTTCTTCAGGCACGCAAGTACTGCAGGGCGTTCGGTAGATGCCGGTATGACTACTTTGTCATCAAAAAGATCCACGGTTAATTCACCATGTGTATCAACTTGTCCAAGAAATACATTTTCTTTCGCCACACCCATTTTTGCAAGCTCATCTTGCAGCCAGCCTCTACTTTTACCCGCTGCAGCTAAGGGCTCATTTTGAATAACACCATCCATCATAACGGCTTGAGTTGGTTTCTCTATAGGAAGCTTTAGCCCTAAATGCTTTGGCGTTAGTGGTTGGTTCTCACTCTTTAGTAGAATACTCAAATCACCGCTGGACTCCAGCATCGCAAATTCCACATCCGCGACCCGAAATACACCTTTTGTACGCAGCTGTTCGAGTAATTCATCCCCTGTATAACGTTCCTTTTTTAAATTACCTTCTAGAATCTTGCCATCCTTAATGAGAACTCTGCCATTGCCTTCAAACCAAAGTCGAAGGATCTTGCTCTTTAACGTTAATAATTCCAGCACTAATGGCACAAGCACCCATATTAGAATCGCAATTACACCATGAAAATAATTTGCTTCAACGTCAGTCGAAATGTTCCCAGCTAGATCCCCGAGCGTTATTCCTATCACATATTCAAAGAAAGTGAGCTGAGAAATTTGTTTTTTACCTAGAATCCGCGTCAATACAAACAGAAACATCAAGGTACTTAATGCTCGAATCGCAATAAGTATCCAGTCCGGCACATCATTCCTCCCCCTTCTTCAACTTTCAATATCTACATTATGTGTCATTTGCCCCCTAACTATTATTGCTCTAAATTGGATTTATTTGTTAACATGTATCACTTACATTGGGGGCATATTAACAACCGCAAACAAGAGAGCACATATGGCATTGATTTGTTCTCATCCATTATCAAAATTGAGGAGTGTATACGACATGACAGTAGCATCAGACGTTAAAACCACCTTGGCATCTTTAAAAAGTGCCCAAGCCAGTCTTGAAACCTTCGCACTAAGCACACAAAATCAAGAGGCCAAGCAATTATATGAGACAGCGGCCCAATCGACCCAGCAAATCGTTGATCAAGTTGCCAGTCGCGTCCAGCAGTTAGAAAATGAAGAGCCGCAATATAAAGGCTTTTAAACGCCAAACAGCCGCTGCGCGGAAAACGCAGCGGCTGTTTGTTCTTTTTTCAAAAGAACAAACTAAGAAGTAGAATTAGCAATACAAATAAAATGAGAATGAGCAATTTCAGTTGGTCCTTTGGCATGAGTGCCGTCCCTCGTTTCATTGAAATTCCTTCCGATACTCATTGCGGTGGCTGTCCCGAAGCTTTCCTCACTTCATTGGCTAACCGATTAAATTCCTTTTGTGCTTCCGGATCTGAGGTCGCGAAATAGGCTGCTGATAAGAAAGCTATGATCTTGTTCGCATCTTCCACACTCATCATCGAAATAGGCCTCCTCTATATTAGACAAATTTATTTTCCAGTCCAGTAATCAAAGGTCAGTGATTTATTTCTGAAAAAAGAATAAGGAATATAGCAGTATCCTGCGTCTCCCCAAGCGGTTCCCCATGAGTTTCGTGCAATAATAACTCCTTTTCCTTTTTCCTTTCCATCCTTATAGCCAACCGCAAGCAGCGCATGACCGCCAAGAAGTTTTTCCTTTTTCCGATTGGGATATGGGATTTTCCCAGTACTGGAAGCTTTCTTATTCTCAAATGAGTCATACAGCCATATTCCAAATACAACCGGAGAGCCATCCGCGAGCGCAGCCTTCATCCCTGCTAAATCATGAATGCGATGATAGCCTTCAATACGATAATATCTAGCAAGAGACTCCGCTTGATAATTCGGTGTTTCTTTAAAGTTTGCAATCTTATACGGCCATACTTCCTCGGGACAAACGCCTGTTTTATGCAACACTTTCATGCCGTCACGGATTGTCGCCCCTGCATCACGATTTACCGTATTTTCTAACTCGCGTTCATGCCAGTAATGATAAAGGCGTGATAGCCGCGTTGGATTCTCTTCTTCAGATTGCAGCCAATACTCTCGCAATCCACTTACAATTGCATTTGATGTGCATGATCCTAAAGAACCTTGGTTGACAATCGGAGTGAGTTTGCCCCGTAAATCGATTTGCCCCGGCAATTGAGATTCCCGAATATAATTGACACTCCTGTATGTGAAATCACGAAAATCGCGAGGGTCCTGTTTGACCGTATATTTCCGCATACCTGTACCTCCTAAGAAGCCTAATCGCTGAGTACTCCAGTGTATTCACCCATAGGCAGGAGCGTGCAAAAAAGAGCCCGACTTCAGAAACGAAGTTCGAGCTCTTTCATGTATTTCTTCTTATTCCGTTATTGTAACTGTTACAGGTGACCACTCGCCGATAATCGTCTGTCCATGCAAGGAGACACTGCCTTGTGGTGTCAAATCCTTCTCCGTCATCATACCTAAGGCAACTGTGAAGCGATTGAATTTGATCGGTACATTTTTCTCACGTCGCACTTCGACACCATTCACATAGAAAATGACTTCGTCATTGCCGCGGTGATACGTAATTTTGTACGTATTGAATTCACGTGGTTGGAAATTCGTTTCCTCTTTGAAAATACAGAAAAAGCGCGTTTTGTCCGTCTCAGGAACTTGTACACCCGGGAAAGGAAGTACAGCATATACACTCGCATACTTATCATTCCCAGCAAAGAAATCTAGCGCAGCGCCTGTCGTGAAATCAAGCAGATTCAAGGAGACGAAGCCATCATATAAATCGTTCGGCTCTGTGTTCTGCGTGCGAGCACGGATTTGAAGCTCGAAGGAAATTTCTCCTTCTTCGGGCACCTCAACATCTTGAGCTGAATAATACATATGCTTTGCGTTATCTAGAAATTGTACATAGTCATTTTTGCGGCTCAGCGGCGCACGTGCATATAGAATGCCATTTCGAACAATAATCGTCGCATTCGGCTCTCTGAATTCCCAGAAGGACCCATCTGGCATCGGGAACCCACCTATTTTCCAAACTTCGCCTTCGGATAAAATGGTGTGGAAATCACCTATTGTAAATTGCTTGCTCATCGCTTATGACCTCACTTTGTTGTAATATTCTCATTGAAAAATAGCTTGGACGACCAAAGCCAGCATCATAATCAAGCCGCCTCTAGTTGTTGCTTTTAGTGAAGCACCCATTAATGGCAGATAGGCCGGAGAAGGATTCTCTGACTTCAAATTACCATATACCCGATAAAATGGTATGGCTGTCACTAAAGCAAGCAGGGAATAGTATGGGAAAACGCCTACTATCACGCACAAAATCAAGGCCAAATAAGAGAGTACGAATAAACATTTGGAGAATACGAGCGCTCTCTTCTCGCCCCAGACAACAACTAGCGTTCGCTTACCCGCACTTTGATCTGATTGCCAGTGAAGGAAATGATGATTAAATAGAATTAATGTAGTCAACAGGCCGATCGGCAAAGATAGCAAAATCGGTTGATAATCGACTTGCATAGTCTGCACATAATAGCTGCCTAACGTAGGTAGAATGCCGAATGACAGCAAAATAGCAATCTCGCTATATCCTTTGCCGCGATAACCAAATTTAATGGGCGGTGCCACATAGAAATAAGCAATCAAAGCACCTAAACCACCGAAAACGAGTACGAGCCAGCCGCTGCTTATGCTTAAGATAAGACCACAAATAAGGGCTACAGCAAATAATGACCATGTCAGAAAACTAAACGTTCGCTCTGCAATGGTGCCATTGGCTAGAAAACCTGAATTGGTCGAAATGGTTGAGGCTGTTTCCCTGGCTGCCGTATCAATGCCATTACGAAAATCCCATAAGTCATTAATCATATTCGAGAATAAGTGCGCTGCAATTGACCCAATGAAAGTTAGCACAAATAAGATTGGATGAAATGTATCGTTCCATACGATTGCTCCTAATCCACCTAAAACGACAGGAATAACCATGACTGGAATAACCCGAAATCGTGATGCTTTTAATAATAAACTTAAGTTGAGGTTATTCATTTCTCACGTCCCTTTCAACAAAAATTGCTTTGCTATTCATACTATCCCAATCCTAGTAGTACTTCAAGTAGGTTTCAATTCCCCTAAAACCACGGTATGCCATCTCTGTCAATAGTCGGAAAATGAGAAAAGGATGCTAGAATAATCTCTAGTCATCCTTCTTCCAAAATAACTTATTTCAAATAGAAAACCTCACGCATCGGCGTAATTGGAACGGCTTCACGGAAATCGAAGGAGCCTACAACCATTTTGGACGTTATGGCATTCCACCGATTACAGGCATCACTCTCTGCCAGATAGGCGAAAGCAGCATCTATATCATCGCACAAGAATACATAGAAAAATTGTGCACCATTTTGAAAAATGGAGTAATCTCGGATTCCTGCTTTACTATGTTCCTCCATAATCTCTGGCCAAGGAGCCAAGTGCATTTCCACATATTCCTCAAGAGCTTCTTCGCGAATCGTCCATGTCCAAGCAAATTTACCGCTGTTTTGCATAAGGCTCAACCCTTCCTTTTTCACATATGGTAGATTTCATAATTTCAACTTTACTTTGCCGTCAATCGCCAGTCAATACTGATCTTCACTTTCAACGATTCTAAAAATATTACAAAAAAAACTAAAAACTATGGCGTACCTGCCCAATAAACCGACCGCTATACTAAAGACATCGCAAATGGAAGCACTTACAAATAGAGAAAGGAGGTCCATTTCACGATGCGATTGTTCCGAAAAATAGCTCTTGGTATCGATACCTTTATTGAGTCGGCATCTCTTATCGGTTTACTGAGTATGATTATCATCGTGACCGCTCAGGTCATGACGCGTAAGTTATTCAATTTCGTTTTTTTCTGGTCCGAAGAAGTCACGATGTTACTGCTTGTCTGGTTTTCATTCATGGGAATCGCGATTGGTTTTCGAGAGAAGCTTCATCTTGGCATTGATTCCTTCACACACAAGCTTCCGGCTTCATTCAATAAAGCGCTTGATAAGCTCATTGAAATCACGATTCTCGCATTTGGTATCTATCTCGTGCTATACGGCTGGGATTTCACTGTCATGATGCACGAATCTGAACTGCCAGCAACAGGTCTTCCCAACAGTACGTTGTATGTCATTATGCCGATTACTGGCGTCATGACTTGTGCTTATGCACTTTTGCAGCTATTTGGGATTGAAACGAAACGGCATGTCAATATAAAGGAAGGAGGCAACCACTAATGGACTCGACCATTGCCATTCTCATCTTATGTGTCACCTTCGTTGGTCTGATCGTCCTGCGTTTTCCGATCTCCTTAGCGTTGGCAGGCTCATCACTGCTTACCCTTGTTTACTTGAAGGTTCCACTTGCAACCGTTGGCCAAACCATGATTCAAGGCATGAATTCTTACTCCTTGCTGACGATCCCCTTCTTCATCCTTGCTGGCCAGATCATGAGTGAAGGACAAATGGCTCTTCGACTTATCAATCTCGCTCAGGTTCTTGTTGGTGGGATTCGCGGTGGACTTGCCATGGTGAACTGTGTGGCATGTATGTTTTTCGGTAATATCTCAGGCTCCGCGATAGCCGATGTTTCTTCTATTGGCTCTGTCATGATTCCCATGATGAAAAAGAAAGGATATGACACGGACTACGCCGTAGGCGTCACAGTTTCTGCCGCCATTCAAGGCGTTGTTGTTCCACCGAGTCACAACCTTGTCCTTTATTCCCTTGCAGCAGGCGGCGGCATCTCCATTGCTTCTTTGTTCCTCGCAGGCATAATCCCTGGTCTAATTCTCTGTGTATCCCTCATGGTTACAAGCTATATCATTGCGATTAAACGCGGTTATACCAAGAGTGAAACGGTTCCGTTACGTGAAATTCCAAAAATCGTTCGTGACGGGCTTCTGTCACTTCTGACTGCGGTCATTATTTTGGGCGGCATATTCACTGGATGGTTTACAGCAACGGAAAGCGGCGCGCTCGCTTGTTTATATGCTTTCATCCTTACGTTTCTCGTCTATCGGGATATTCCAATCAGCCGTATGTGGATCATACTGAAGCGTACCTTTCGAACCGTATCCATGGTCCTATTCTTAATTGCAGCCTCGGCTACCTTCAGCTATGTGCTTGCCTTCCTCAAGGTTCCTGGCATGTTAACGGACTGGATGTTAGGGGTTACCGACAATCCCATTATTATTTTGTTAATTATCAATGTACTTTTGTTAGTACTAGGCGCACCTATGGATATGGCACCGCTAATCTTAATTATGACGCCAATCTTATTGCCCGTCGTAACGACCCTTGGCATGGATCCTGTTCACTTCGGCATCATTATGATGTTAAACTTAGGCATTGGACTACTGACCCCGCCTGTCGGGACCGTCTTGTTTGTTGGATCCGCGATAGGCAATATTTCGATTTCTGAAGGTACGAAGGCGATGATGCCATTCTTCTATGTCATGTGTATCGTCCTTATGATCCTGACCTATATTCCAGGCCTCGTCATGTGGCTGCCTAATCTTCTCAAATAGTTAAAAGATCTACCAAACTTTCGGACAAAGGGTGATAATCGACATGCATATAAATAAAAAATATTTCTCCATCCTAAGCACAGTCATTGGTACAAGTTTGTTACTTTCAGCTTGCGGCAGCACGCCTACCAACAGCTCAACTTCAGCACCCGGAACAACTACACCCGCTTCAGCAACGAAAAAAAGTGATGGACCTAAATTAAATTTCCGTTTAGCTGAAACGCACCCGGCTGATTACCCGACAACAATTGGCGATAAGAAATTCGCTGAGTTGGTCAATCAAGCATCAGATGGTCGTATCAAAATTGATGTATTCCCCGCATCCCAGTTAGGTGAAGAGAAGGCTGTTATCGAGCAAGTCCAGCTCGGTGCCATCGAATTTACCCGCGTCAGCACAGGTGCTCTAGGCGGATTCAACAAGCAATATGAAGTGTTCAGCTTGCCTTATATTTTCGACAATGACGCTCATCAATGGAAGTTTCTAGAGAGTGAGCAAGGGACGAAGCTTCTGGATAGCCTGGAGACCTCCCGCATGAAGGGGCTTGCCTACTATAGCTCTGGTGCACGACATTTCTACTCAAAGAAACCGATAAAAACTTTAGCCGATCTTAAGGGACTCAAAATACGTGTTATTCAAAATAAAGTCAATATCGATCTCATGGCTGCACTTGGCGCAAATGCAACCCCCATGCCCTACGGTGATGTCTTCAATGCATTACAGACCGGAATCATTGATGCCGCAGAGAACAACTATCCAAGCTATTTCTCTTCTAATCATTTCCAACAAGCCAAGAATCTCATTCTAGACCAACATCAACGTGTACCTGAAGTTTTGCTGATTTCCAAAGTAGCTTGGGATAAGCTTTCAAACGAAGATAAGGATTTAATTAAGAAAGCAGCTCAGGAGTCCGTCAAAACACAAAAAGCCGAATGGGATAAATTCGAGAAGGATTCAGAAGCTAAAGTAAAGGCAGCTGGCGTCACGATAACAGATGTTTCCGACCTTAAGCCTTGGCAAGATGCTGTGAAGCCTGTAATCGAGAAATATCGCAGTGAATATAAAGAAACCCTGGAAGCGATTGAGAAAGCGAAAAAGTAAGCCTGAATTGAAAAAAGGATACATGGAGGTGAAAGGCGCCTCACATGTGTCCTTTTTCTTTTGGCATTCCGCCACTTTTGCGATATTCTAGCGGGGAGTACGTGGTGATCTTCTTAAACGTAGTACTGAAGTAAGAAATATCCGCATATCCAAGTCTTTCCGCGATTTCCGAAACACGCAGGGATGTTTTTACAAGCAGTCGCTTCGCCTCATCCATTCGCATTTCAATGACGAAATCAACGAACTTACCCCCGGTTTGCTGCTTAAAAAGCTGGCTTAAATAACTTGGATTGAGATGTACCAATGTCGCCGCATCAGTCAAAGAAATCTCTTTATGCACATTCGCCATAACGAATTGCTGAACGCGTGCAATAGCGGATAGTTCATCTGAATTTATTACTGAAATATCAGTACGTAAGGCCTCTTCCCGCGACTCACGTTCTTGAATCCATCTGCGCAAACAATCCGCCATGGCTTCCGTTTCAACAGGCTTTAACAAAAAATCCTTCACGCCATGCCGAATGGCTTTCTGTGCTAGTTGAAAATCATCATACCCACTGACTAAAATGACATTCACTGATTTAAGTGCCAGTTGCTCGGCTAATCCAATTCCATCCATAACGGGCATCTTAATATCAGATATCACGAGATCTGCTTGATGATGCTGAAGCGCGTCGAGTGCCTCTAACCCATTTCCACATTCCTGCATAATAGCTACAGGCAGCTTGGTCTGCTCAACAGCTTTCCGCAACACAACACGGACCCATTTCTCATCATCCACTAGTATGATTTTATACACAACTAGCCCCTCCCTCTCCTTGTAGCTTCAGTGGCAGCTTAATCCTAACTATGGTTCCAGCACCAACGCTACTTTCCAGTTCAAGGCCAGAATCCTCCTCAAATAAGTACGAAATTCGCCGATGTACATTGACTATGCCAATCTGTGAGACAGCAGTCACCATATCCTTTTGACGTAAATCGAGCTGTAAGGACCTCAATCTATCAACAGGTATTCCGGTTCCAGTATCTTTTATTTCTATTACAAAATGCTTCTCGTCATAACGTTTTGCAGAAATATCAATATGCACGGGCATCGCACTCGTCTCTAAGCCATGAATGACACAATTCTCAACAAGTGGCTGAAGAGCAAACTTGGCTATCAACTGCGTCTCTGCCCATGATGGAATCTGAAACGAATACGTCAGTCTCTCTTGGAACCTATATTGCTGAATCCGCAAATACATGTCACAGATATGAACTTCTTGTTGCACGGAAATCGTTGCGCCTGCATGATTCAAATTGTAACGAAGTAATCGAGCCAATGAAGCAACCAATACAGAAATATCCGTCATATCCTTTTCCAATGCCATACCTCGGACCGTTTCTAACGCATTCATCAAAAAGTGCGGGTTCACTTGGGATTGCAGCACTTTCAGTTCCGTCTCTTTCTGGCGAAGCTGAAGATCTTTCTCGCGCAGCTCTGAATAGTAAATTTCATCTAAAAGCACTTGCAGCTTCTCAACCATTTTATTAAAATCATTGGTTAACTGACCAATCTCATCTTTGGACTCAATATCTACACGAGACTGGAAATCCCCTGCTTTCACTCTTTTCATAAAAAACTGAAGTGATCGTATCGGTCGAACAATGCTTGTCGCGAAACCAATGCCGATTAAATAGGCGATAAGCAGCGTAAAGACAACAGTCCACCAAATGGTTTGCCTAATATACTGCGTACCATGCGTCAATTCGGATTCCGGAATCATTGTGACTAATCGCCAATTCAGATAGGACGATTTACTCCACGTATAGAACGGTTTATCGCCTGTTGATGCTTGGTAAGAGCCGCTATCTTGCGTGAGAATCATCGGTAATTGCTCAAGCTCAGACAACTGACCAATCTCCTCATTGGCTGGGGAAAATATATAGTGACCCGCGGAGTCGATGATCGAGAGATATCCCGTGCGTCCAATCGTTACGCGATCAGCAATTTCTTGAATACGTTTGAAATTCACTTCCATGATCAAGGTTGCAACCGGTTCCAATGTATTCGGACTCACTAGCCTCTTCACAATGGAGAGCACAGGCACATATTCGAGCTCATAGCGTGGTGAGGGCGGACGAATAATAAGTCGAATATCACTATTGTTAGGAACACTTGAAAACCACGGTTCTTGAATTAATTCAATGGCTGGAGTTACGTTCTTGTTGAAGCTTGTATCCAGAACCGCTTTATCCTCCATAACTAGCAGGATGCGTGAAATATCCGATCGAGAGTACGCGGTATCGTGAAATAATTGCAGCAAGGGTTCGCGTATGCCGGATTCCTTCACTTCTTGCTCACTCATCATCCGTAGGAATTGCTGCATGGCTGGGTGATTTTGCATGCGGATCGAGTCAATTTCGAAATCGCGTATGTAGTACTCGATATGGAGCTTAACCTGCTCAATAATTTGTTCATTACTTAGATTCGCTTCTTCCCGAAGCACCTCGGACGATTTCTGATAGGAGATGAATCCAACAACACATAGCGGAATCACAACTAGCATGGCTGAATACACGAGCAATTTAACAGTCAGTGGACGATCACGTAAAAATAAGCTGCGGTGAAACCAATTCCACGCTTTACGTCCCCTTTTTCGCATAGTCTGCCTCCACTCAACAAATGTAAACGCATTCAATTATCGCACTCAAAGTAAAACCAGTTGCGGGAGCAACTGGTTATCTTTTCACCAAATCTTCTCGAATTGGTGTAAATACATCTAAGAGTGCTGAATCTTCCAGTGCGGTAACACCATGTTTAGCTCCACTTGGTATATAAATCGTTTGGCCTTGTTCAATAACCGTAACAACACCATCGATTGTGAATTCGATTTTGCCTTTCAAGCAATATGACATTTGTTCGTGAACATGACTATGCTGATAGCCAATCGCCCCAGGTTCGAAGTGAACCTCCATCATCATTAAACCTACCTCTGCTTTCAAAATACAACGAGTCACGCCTGGTTCTGCAGCTTCCCATACGCCAATATTAGACATCCGACTTTCCCCTTTCGTTATAAAACGCTTCCATCCTGAAATGAAAAAGAAGGACCGCAAGCGGCCCTTCACTTACTCACTAATTATACCCGAAAAGAACCCAAATGAACATACTTGAAAAGAAACGAACCTCACGCCGTTGTCGTCGCGCGATCCTTCCCTTTGTCAGCTTCCCCTGCGTTCTTGTTGGCGGCCTCACGATCCTGCTGCATATCAGCGACCGTTTTCACCTTCACACGAGCAGCCCCTTCATAGTCACGCGTCGGAATGAGGTTCCCTGCTGCAAGACGCTGTTTGGCTTCAGCAATTGCCGCACCATATTGCGGCAGCCATGCCTCTTGTGCGACCAACATTTCATCTACCATTTGCCAAATTTCCTTCGGATTGCAAACAGCTCCAACGAGAGGATCCATCATAAACGCTTGACGCAGCAGCTTATCATCTCCATGTACTGCTGCTTCTACAGCTAAGCGCTGAACGGAGATACTGACATTACATACCGCCGCTGGGCCCAATGGCAGCTCACCGACATGCGGCATCGAGATGCCGTTGCGATCGACATAGCCTGGTGCTTCAATAATCGCATCATCCGGTAAATTCGAGATCACACCTTTATTCACCACGTTAAAATGACCACGATAGACGCGTCCTGTTTCTAGACCTTCAATAATGTAAGAGCCATGCTCTTCACTTCGTTTCTCGCTCGCATAGACGAATGCGGGATCCTTCATCCAGTTCGGGAAATCCGTCTCAAACCAACGTCGTCCCTCTGTGCACACGCGTAAGTATCCGCCCGTTTCACCATTAATCCAAGACCCCATATCAATCCAATCCCCAATTTCACTTGCCCGTTTCCGATACCAAGGAACATATTCACTCAA
Organism: Paenibacillus sp. LjRoot56; assembly: GCF_964253335.1. Taxonomy (NCBI): domain Bacteria; kingdom Bacillati; phylum Bacillota; class Bacilli; order Caryophanales; family Paenibacillaceae; genus Paenibacillus; species Paenibacillus sp. LjRoot56. The sequence goes on along the minus strand of NZ_CAXURV020000002.1, from coordinate 912,485 downwards.
ATGTCCATTGGACTCCGTGCTATAGTAACCAAAGCGGCGCAGCATATCAATGCGAACTTTCTCTGTTCGTGCATACTCGGCATGATTTTCAAATGCTTCTAATAAGCCTGCTGTCAAATCCTTCCCCTCATGGGAAGCTTGGATATACCATGTTTGATGATTAATGCCTGCGCATATAATGTCAACGTCTTTCTTATCTAACCCGTAAACATCTGCGATTTGATGATGGCCATGCTGGACACCGTGACAAAGGCCAATCGTACGAACGCCGCCATACTTATTACATGCCCAAGTCAACATAGCCATCGGGTTCGCGTAATTCAATAAGGTAACATCCGGCGCAGCGACTTCGCGAATATCTTGGCATATGCGGAGCATTTCGGAAATGCCACGTTGACCGTACATGATGCCGCCAGCACACAATGTATCACCTACGCATTGATCCACACCATATTTCAAAGGAATGTCCACATCCGTTGCAAAAGCCTCTAAACCGCCTACACGAATTGTACAAAGTACGTATTTGGCGCCTTCTAACGCTTCCCTGCGATCTGTCGTCGCTTGAATCTGAATCGATAAGCCATTCTCATGAATATCACGTTGGCATAACTCCGTTACCATCTCTAAATTGTGTGGATTAATGTCTGTAAAAGCCACTTGAATATGTTGAAATTCGGGTACAGCTAGTAAATCTCGTAATAGTCCACGTGTGAAACCAATACTGCCTGCGCCAATGAATGTTACCTTAAATGCCATATATATCGCCCTCTCTATCACTTCGTCTATGCTTCACATTGTACCAAGCAAAAGAGAGAAAACGATATCAAATTTCTAACTACTTCACTTCTCAATTGTCAAAAATCCTAACTTCCTTCTGGATACATATGTTTGTGCGTATTCATCGATTTGCGATAATCTGTAGGTGTTAAATTCGTATGCGCCTTGAATAACAGATGAAAATATTGACGGCTGCCAACTCCGATATAATCAGAAATATCCGCAATCGGAATGTCCGTCTCGAGCAGCAGCATTTGTGCTTTTTCCATTCTGATATCCGTTAAGTACGCCATTAAGGTTTGTCCAGTCACCGCTTTGAAAATGCGCTGTAAGTAGCCTGGATGCAAATTCACAGCCCCTGCTATTTCTTTCACTTGAATCTCGCGATCGTAATTTTGATGCATATAATCCATGCTTTTCTTCACATACCATTCGCTTTGTACCAAACTACTGCTTGCGGATTCACGCCGTAAACGGGCGATTCGGATCAGCAGTTGCGCAAACAACAGTTGAATCATGAACTCGCTTTTGTCAGCCGGCTTATCTAGCTCAAGCACCAAACTTTTCATCACATGATATACTTCATCTGGATCACGCAGCACTAAATAAGCGGTCTGAACTTCTAATAAAGAGTTCAACTGTTTCTCTTCCGCTGCAAGATGTTGTAAAGAGGGCATCACGCCCTGATGCGGAGTAAACCGAAATTCCACATTAAGCATCCGACACGGCTCATCATCTTCAACAATAAGTCGATGAGCAATATTGGCATTGAGAAGAATGAACTCCCCTTTTTTCAATCTAACTCGTTCAGTTCGTGTTGGGGAAAGCTGTATCTCTATCTCACAAAAGCCATGTATGGTATACATGATCTCAGTCGCATCATGTCGGTGAAAGGGCATATGGAAGCCTTGCCATTGTTTAAAATAATATGCAACCACCTGTGGATGACAGGGGTGATTCGGTAACAAAGCCGGAAATAATCTTGTCGATTGTGGCATCAGGGGCTCCTTTCCATCCGTTCATATGGTCATTGTACTCCCCTGCCTTCAAAAAGAAAATCCCTTCCAATGGAAGGGATTCAACTGCATCCTTTAGTCTCGATCTGTATAATCATCATCCGAAAATGGATGACTTAAATTATCCATAATTTCTGCAACGGCATCACTTAACATATCAGTCGGAGTTGTATCTTCTTCTTCTGGCAGTGTCGGAATTGTATCATTGCAAACGTGGTCGAAATAGTGACTTTTGTCCATCGATGTATGCCTCCTCCTTATTAACTTCCTAATAACTGTGCCCGTTTGCTTGTTTTGTACACTTTCCGCTCACTTTATTCACAACTCCCATAATTTCCACAAATCGCACACAAGATCTCCTTGCCTAAATGGTTGATATGAAGTAAATTAAACCTATATGAACGTATATCAACACAAATAAACCAACTAAAGGAGAGATTAATCCATGGATATCCGCTACGCATCACACCCGAATGAAGTTAAACAATTTGATACTGAACGTCTACAAGCTGAATTTCAAATTCAATCCTTATTTACAGAAAACCAAGTGACATTAGTTTACTCCCACGTTGATCGTTTTATTATCGGTGGTGTTCTGCCTACAACTGAAACGCTTAAATTAGAAGCTGACACGAAAGAAATGGCTGCTGACTACTTCTTAGAGCGCCGCGAAATCGGTATTATCAACGTTGGTGCTAGAGGGACAATCACTGTTGATGGCACAGCGTACACAATGGATTCCAAAGACTGCATTTACATCGGTCTTGGCTCCAAAGAAATTTCCTTCGCAAGCGATGATGCAGCGAACCCAGCAAAGTTCTACTTCAACTCCACACCAGCTCACACAACGTACCCGACTGTGAAAGTAGCGATTAGCGAAGCGACACCTGCTCACCTGGGCAGCATCAATACTTCCAATGAGCGTACGATTTATAAATACATCCACTTGGACGGTATTCAAAGCTGTCAACTTGTTATGGGTATGACATTATTGAAGCCAGGCAACATGTGGAATACAATGCCGACTCATACACACAACCGTCGTTCCGAGGTTTATTTCTATTTTGACATGCCAGAAGATGCCGTTGTCTTCCACATGATGGGTGAGCCGCAACAAACTCGTCACGTTGTTATGCGCAACGAGCAAGCTGTCATCTCACCAAGCTGGTCCATCCACAGCGGTGTTGGTACGAACAACTACACATTCATTTGGGGTATGGCTGGCGAAAATCAAATGTTCAACGATATGGACGCAGTTGCTATGCAAGATTTGAAATAATCGGTACTCCCATTAGAAGAACGGATGAATCCCGATGAATCCATTACGTAGATATGAAACGATCATGGAAGTTTTACTCGCTCAGAAAGAAGTCACTGTGAATGAGCTGAGTGAACGTCTACAAGTAACAGGAAAAACCATTCGCGAAGATTTAGCCAAGCTGGAAGAAAAGGGGCTGCTTATCCGCATTCATGGCGGTGCTATGCTAGCTCAAAGTGACCAGTTAGGCATTCTCTCTGCGAAAGAACCGAATATTAAGCATGCGGACAAGAAATCGGAGATTGCCTCTCTCGCACTCCGATACATCCAACCTCGCGATATTATCGCACTGGATGGTGGCTCGACAACGCTTGAAATTGCTAGGCGGCTGGATAATCAGCCGCTTACCGTTGTAACTAACGATCTTTACATTATTTCTGAACTTGTCCACAAGGATGAAATTCGGCTTGTCGTGCCAGGTGGCTATCGTCTGCGCAACATGCTTGCCGGCCCCGAAGCCGTAGACTATGTACGCGGCCTCAACATTCAGAAATCGTTTATTTCTGCCACTGGGGTGCACCTGCAGCATGGCTTTACGATTTATACGAATGATCTTGTCGAGTACAAACGCGCATTAATCAGCTCCAGTGCAACCGTCTATGGGGTTATCGATCATTTCAAATTCGGGCAATGTGCGTTACGAACTTTCGCATCCCTTTCTGAGGTGGCTATGATTCTAACCGATAGCGGGTTGACAGAAGAAACGGCTCAGCAGTTCCGTGAAACAGGCATCCAGATTGAAACACATTAAGAGCAAGTTGCAAGGTTGAAACCTATCATTTCTTTTTTAGAAAAGGAGTACGTTATGACACTTTTTAATCTATCGGGAAAAACAGCATTCGTTACAGGCGCTTCAGGCGGCCTTGGCCAAGCCATGGCGATCGGACTTGCAGAAGCAGGCGCGAACGTCATCGCGGTTTCCTCTTCTGAAAGCGTTCAAACTGTTGAAGCGATCCGTGCATTAGGCGGCAAAGCCGAGCTTATCGCTGCAGATCTAAGCAATGAAGACATCCTTGAGGATGTCGTTGCTAGAGCGATTGGCATTTACGGCAGCATCGATATCCTAGTAAATAACGCAGGTATTATCCGTCGTACTCCAGCGGTTGACCATGCGCGTCAAGATTGGCACGATGTTATTGACCTGAACTTGAACTCGGCATTCTTTCTATGTCAGCTGATTGGTCGTCATATGATCGAGCGCGGCAGCGGTAAAATCGTGAACATTGCTTCCATGCTGACATATCAAGGCGGAATTAACGTGCCAGGTTACACAGCTAGTAAGCATGCGATTGCAGGTGTGACGAAAGCATTAGCGAACGAATGGGCTGGAAAAGGTATCCAAATCAATGCCATCGCACCAGGCTATATGACGACGAATAACACGGCTCCAATTCTCAAAGATGAGAAACGTACAGCTTCTATCACGGAGCGTATTCCAGCGGGTCGTTGGGGTTCTCCTGAAGATTTGAAAGGTCCTGTTGTATTCTTGTCTTCGGGTGCTTCCGATTATATGAACGGACACGTGCTTTGCGTGGACGGCGGATGGATGGCCAGATAGATGGGCATCGGGACACTCGCTCATACCGTCGGCCATCTGCCCTTGAAGGAATTGACCGCAAAGTTAAGCGGACGAGGGATTGACTTCGTTCAATTAGCACTCAGTAAAGCGATTAGCGATTATGATTTAAGTCTTGGGAAATTAAGCCCAGCTCTCGCCAATCATATTGGCGAGCAATTTCATCGCGCAGGCGTGCGGATTGGCGTACTCGGATGCTACATCAATCCCATTCATCCCGATCCGCAGCAGCGTCGTTATGAAATCGATAGATTCAAAGAGCATTTGCGTTACGCCCGTGATTTCGGAACGTCCATTGTGGCTACTGAAACAGGTGATCTAACAACCTATCTTGCGGAGGACGCTAATGGCTATGAGGCCAAAGGATGGTCCATCCTGAAGCAAACGGTTGAGGAATTAGCAGAAGAGGCCGAGCGTTGGGGTGTTCACATCGGATTAGAGCCGGTTGTCACACATACTTTGTCTAGCACAGAGAAAATGGCGCAAATCTTAGCCGAAGTGCCTTCCAGCACATTAGGTGTTGTTTTCGATCCGGTTAATCTGATTCCGCCAACTGTGGTTGAGCCACGAGATCAAGAAGCTTTCTTGGATCATGCCTTCGCAACTTTTGGCAACCGAATTGTGCTGACTCATTTGAAAGATTATGTTGTGAACAATGGTCGAAAGAATGAAATTGAGTCCGGTAAAGGAATATTCGAGACAGCCTCTTTCTTGGCAAAGCTTCACTCGAATAAGCCTGGAGTCGACATTTCGTTAGAGCGCCTCCAAGATCATACGATTGAAGAAACGTTCTCGTACGTGAGAAGCCTGCTATAGTGAATCGCCCCCCGACATCTCTCAACAGAGAGGTTTCGGGGGGTTCTTTTTACACCACACCTTGGAACGCGGTCGCTTCGCTTCTTACTTTTTGATATCCGCATCGGTTAGCACTTCGAATTGATCGCCTAGGTGCTGCTGCAGCGCCTTCAAGGTCGCCACTCCAACGGCAATATCCTCCTCGCCAGCCCCTCCGCTCACGCCAACCCCGCCAATAACTTGACCGTTAACCACGATAGGAAAGCCGCCTACGAAAATCGCAAACTTGCCTGGCATCATGGCATGAATGCCAAACGCTTCCCCATGGATCGTCGCTGGCCCGCCAGGCTGATTAAACAAGTGTGTAGAACGTCTATGCCCACTTGCCGTAAAAGCTTTCGCCATTGCCAACTCAGGGCTCGTATTGCGTGCACCGTTCATTCGCTCTAATGCCAACAAATAACCGCCTTCGTCAACAATACAAATCGTTTCTGCCGCCTGAGCCTCCTCCGCAGCTTGAATACCAGCAGCAATCATCACCTTCGCTTCCTCGATTTCTAGCTTTAAGACGGTTCTCATGATGCATATCCTCCTTAGTCGAACCTATCCGCTTGGCAACTAAACATCTCACCTTCGGCACTTTTTCCATTTATATGAGGTTTTAGGCGAAAAAAGTCGCATGAGTGACTTGCTAACGAGAATTTTGGCATAAAAAAAGCCCTCACCATCTCCATGAAGGAGACTAGATAGGCTTTATCGTGTCAGTTACTTATTCGGCTGTTGCGCGCGAGCTGGTCGGGTCGGACGTTCTACCCAGTTCTCACGGCTCATGCGCTTCACTTGATTAATTGGATTCGAAAGATCAATCACTTCCGCTTTAAAAGGTTGCTCTGCTGCAAGCTTCTCTTTGTAGCTTGTTCCAGGTGCAGGCCCGCCTCCACCATTCCGTTTTCCCTTGTTCCATACGCGATTCTTGCTCATGCCACCACTCCACCGTTTTTTGTTTAAGTGTAATGGCAGTCGCCAAAAAACGCAAATGTGGTTTTCAGCTTGGCGCTGGTTGGATGCGCGGACAACCTACCTCCTACCACTCGATTTGCAAAATCAATGGAAAACATGCAGCTAATTTCACGCTAAATCGCTGATTAAAGAGATTAACTGGAAAACCTACAGCTAATCTTCACCGATTGGTTGAAATCAAACCAAATCGCAGAAATTAGCTGCATGAAATCCAGTTATTTCTCCTTTACGTGCAAATTCAGTGAAATTAACTGTACATTTTCCAGTTAATGGCGCGAGTGATGGTGGGGCATGGCCCGTTCGATTAGGTGAGCTCCGTTCGTTACGGGAAGTCCGTTTTATTTGGCGAGCGCAGCTGACAATAGGAGCACAAGCTCCCATATCTTTACAAATCGAAAGCCTTCGCCAGCAAGCGATACGAATGCAACCGCGCTTCGATGTTATGAATCGGCGAAACGACCATGATTTCATCCGCTTGATAAGCTTCATTCAACTTCAAGATCTCTTCCTTCACTTGCTTCGGCGTACCAACAATTCGTCTGTGACGACCATTACGAATCATGGCATAGTCATTCTCCGTATATGGGTAATTGAGCGCCGTATTCACGGAAGGGAATGAGGGAAGCAGCATGCCGCGACCTAAAGACAAAAAGAACAAGTCTGTGCTAAGCGCCAGTTGATTTGCTTCTTCTTCCGTGTCTGCACAGATGACCAAAACAGCTGCTAGGGAGTGAGGCTTCTCATTCAGGATTGACGGTGTGAAATGCTCACGATAAATTCGCAGTGCCTGCTCACAATCCGCGTTCCCAAAAAATTGCGCGAAACCGAAAGCCGCCCCTTGATCAGCAGCAATTCTTGCACTGTCGTAGGAAGATCCGAGCAGCCAAATCTCGGGTGCCGTCGGGATAATTGGTGATGCATGCAGCGCGGCGAACCTATGCCCCGCCGGAAGTGAATCATATAAATAACCCGTCAAATCAGCGATTTGCTGCGGGTATTGGTCAACACCTGTATATTTGCCCTCTTGCAGTGCACGCGTGGATATCGGCATACCGCCTGGTGCACGACCAAGCCCAACATCAATACGCCCCGGGTGGAGAGCCTCTAACAAGCGGAAGTTTTCGGCAACTTTATATGCACTATAATGCGGCATCATGATGCCGCCAGAGCCTAGTCGGATGCGCTCTGTTTTGGCTGCCAAATGTGCGATTAGAACCTCTGGACTTGAATGCGCCAAGGCTTGTGAAGCATGATGCTCTGACACCCAGAATCGGCTGTAGCCAATTCGATCAGCTTCTTGTGCAAGTTCAGTCGTCTCGGCCAACGTCTGCGCGGCATTACGACCTTCTCCAATTTGCGATTGATCCAAAATACTTAATTTTAACACTTGAAATCACCTCCACATAACTGTAACATAAAAAAGAACAGAATAGCAAAAAACACGTATATCCACCTATTATCTTCTCCAGTTCACGATTTTAATGTGAAATTCACATGAACATTCATAAAGTGACAGAATCTCTTATTTTACACCTCTACCAAACTTATCCATAAGATGGTATTTTATTATATACATGCTAGCGAAGGAGAGATTGCCATGAAAACCATTTACGAGAATTATAGAGGATTCAAAATTAACAAAGATGATAGCACCTATAACGCTATTCACGCGGATCGCATTATATTTACTCAATCTCCGTTAAGTCAGGTTCTTGATTCAATCGATCATTATATTGATGTGACAGGAATTTCTGATTCATCCGAAGATCTATCTTCCTTTCCGCAAAATTAATCAAGCACTTCCACGAATGTGGATATACGCATTAATTGGAGCACACACTGTCACCTGGTTGAAATGAGAAGGAATGCCGCGGCAGAAGTACGGAGGTAAGTACGTGGATACAAAAAAACGCAACTGTCCATTTCGGACTGTTGCGTTTTTTATTTGGTGGTTGAAGTTAGTCGGTTTCATCGACTAACTTCACTCTCTTTGCCTCTGTTGTGGGGCAGTTAGTCGTTTTCATCGACTAACTCCACTCTCTTTGCCTCTGTTGCGCAGAAGTTAGTCGGTTTCATCGACTAACTACACTCTCTTTGCCTCTGTTGCGCAGAAGTTAGTCAGTTTCATCGACTAACTACACTCTCTTTGCCTCTGTTGCGCAGAAGTTAGTCGGTTTCATCGACTAACTACACTCTCTTTGCCTCTGTTGCGCAGAAGTTAGTCGGTTTCATCGACTAACTCCACTCTCACGCTATCGTAACAGCTACATAATCACATGCTTCACCTTCATCAGCTCCGCGACTTTCTGAAACTGGGATGCATTGTGCCCAATGGACATCGCACAGTGATGCGTCGGCGCTTCTGCAAACCATCGCAACATGTACGCATCCGGGTGCTCGCGGAACTTCACCGGTGTCTGCGTGTTGCCGATCTTCATAATTGGCCCGTTCGTCGACTCGCCTTCGCTCGAGATCAGCTTTAGCTTACCATCGCCAGTCTGCGTCACGTTCAGCGTCGTGATCGCGCCTGTCTTCACCTTGGCTTCGACGGACACGCCAGTGCCCTGCTTGCCGTGATACAGCCCCATGCCGCGCAAAATCGGCTTTCCTTCGGAAATCGCGATGTGGAACGGACCGTCATGGCCAAGCAGAATCGTCTCGTCGATATAATCCACGACGACGATTTCCGAGAAGGAGCCGCCGACGCCGAGAATATCGCTGATTTTCATCGCGACAGCTGTCTTCAGGTCTCCTTCGCCCGAGCATGGAATGCCGCGCGCTGTAAGCAGCGAGTGACCGACAATGAAGCCGCCTTGCAGCTTCTCGTATTCACCACCTGGTGCACCGTGGTAATAGTACGACAAGGCGTCTAAATCATAGGCCCGCACAAGCTTCTCTTGCGCGGCAGCTACCCGACAAGACCACTCCAGCTGCTCCTCCGTTGGCTTCTTCGCAATCGGATCCGAAGGGGAGTCGCCGCTGATCTGGAACATGTCATGCAGTTCACCCAGCTTCCGTTTCATATCCTGTGCCGTCACTTCTCGCAGCATGCGATCCAGATCACACATTTCAAGCACTTCCACATGCAGACCTGTCTGCGCAGAAACCATCGTAAAATCACTATACATATCGAGCATCCCGCTATAGGTATTGCCTAAGAAACCGAAGCGGCTATGCTGCAAGGTCCTAGGTACTCCTGCTGCCCGCACCCACTCTTCAATTTCCTTCCACGCACGTACCGCCTCACGGCGCTCATGCGTCACTTCATTCGTTAATGAAATGGCTGGCGTATAGTCGAGCCCCAGCATCCCATTCACAACTCGGAATGGGATACCCGCTCGATTGAATACATTTGCGAACTCTGGCACAGGACAAGCTCCACAATGCGCCAACCATTCCCCTGTCGTAGACTGCTCATAATTAAGTCTCGCCGTTGGCTGTAAATTGAGGAAGACAACAGGTGCTTTACAAATTTGATGCACCGGTAGCACGGTAGAACTTGTGGAGTAGGTTGCTGCATGGCAGAAAACAAGATCCACTTGTCGCTCGTTCAGCCATTCGCCTGCCTTCCGCCCTTCCCCTTCCGTATCAACAAGCCCATAGTAATAGACGTCTGCCCATGCTGACATTTTGTGTTCAATAAAACGTCCATATTCTTCTAAGCGTTCTTTTAAACCAGGAAACTGCTCCCAATATGCTCGGAGTCCAACAGAATATAATCCAATTCGCGGCTTGAGGCTTGCCTTAATTGCTGGGTAAATTGACATCGAAACATCTCCATTCGTCCATAAATAATAGCTTTATAAACTTATTGTAATGGCTTACAATCAAGATGACATCCAATAATCTTGGTATATAATAATAGAATCTTGCGACAGACTTGGAGGCGTTTCTCTCATGAAAGAAAATTTCACTACCGCATGGTCGGAAGATTCGATTCGTTTCATCGCCAGCCCTTCCACATTTGCCAAAACGAACCTGTTTTACGTACAAGAAATTGGTCATTTCCATACGCTTCCAGGCTATTTCACAGAACGTGAAGGTCTTAATTCCTATTTGATTGCTTACATTTTGCGAGGTAAAGGACAGTTGAGATATCGGGATAGCAGCTATTCTTTAGAAGCTCATCAGTTATTTTTCATCCATTGTGATAGCTACCATCATTACGCAACCCATCCCCAGGAACCACTTGAGCTTCTATGGGTACATTTTCACGGGAGTGCGTCATCAGCCTATTATGAGCATTATGCAGCCTCACACGAGCCAGTTTTGCAGCAAAGCAACGAATCCCACGTATCCAAGCTGCTACGTCAAACATTGCAGATCCAACAACAACGAAACGCATCAACAGAGTTCCTCACATCGAAGTTGCTCGTTGAGCTGCTGACAGAGATCGTCCTCTCTGCGCAGCAAATAGGCTTATCCGAATCGGACAAGCCTGATTACATCGATGCTATATGCCAAACCCTGGAATCCAGATTTAGGGAATCCATCTCTCTAGACGAGCTTGCTCGTGAACATGCCGTTAGCAAATACCATATGGCCAAACGGTTTAAGCAGTATACAGGTTTCTCGCCTCATGAATACTTGATTAGCATTCGAATAACACATGCCAAGGAACGCTTAAAATACTCTGATATGCCTGTATCTGAAATAGCAACCACGATTGGCATCGATAACGTCAGCCACTTCATCAATCTGTTCAAAGACCGTACCGGTGACACGCCGCTGGTCTATCGCAAGAAATGGCAGCGGCCTCGCTGATAGGGCGGGATGTAAGGGGTGTACTTGCAATTCGCAATTCCCCTGCCCCTATTTCAAATCCGTCTCATCCAACACCGCCGGTATCTCGATCCACGCCCGTACCCCTTGATCCTCCCGTAACGCATACTGCAGGCCATAGCCTTCCCCGAAATGCAGCTGAATCCGCTTTTGCACATTAATAATACCGAATCCCTTACTGCTCTCTTTCCCCTGCAAAATGGCATTCAACATCCCGATATCCGCAGGGCGATAACCGTTATCCTCCACACTAATTATCAGTTTACCTTCCGTATGCTTCACCTTGATCCAAAGCTCCCCATCATGGCTCATATTCTTGATTCCGTGTAGGATGGCATTCTCAATAATCGGCTGCAGGAGCACCTTTGGCATCAGATAACGTTTAGCCTCTTCTTCGATTTCCCAATACGCCTTGAATGCGTACTCATATCGGAACAGCTGGAGCCGCACATACGCCTCCGCATGATTGATTTCTTCCATCACCGGAATGAGCAACTTCCCCTTACTTAGCCCAATTCGCATAATGAGCGACAAATCCTTAATCATTTCCGCCGACTCCGCTGCCCCCTCCATTAATGTATGCCAGTAGACAGACTCCAACGTGTTGTAGAGAAGATGTGGATTGATTTGTGTATGTAATATCGACAATTCAACTTCCTTGTGCTTTAATTCAAGCTCATATTGATCATAAATCGTCTGATTTAATCGATTGGTCATTCGGATGAAATGATTGCTCAGCAGCACGATCTCATTTTTACTCTCCGCATGCATGGTAATGCCCAAAGCTTTTCCTGGATGATACGAATTCGTGATTCGAGCCAATCGAGAAATAGGCTTCAAAATCGATTGTATGAAATACATACTCGCCAAAATCAAAATAAAGAAATAAATCAACATAATCCAATCGACCAAGCGTTGAACACTAATATGATCAATAATAATCGACTGGACTGGAACACGCATCAGCAGCTTCGTCCCCGTAAATTCACTTGTGTGAATGACCGACATGATCTCATTACCGTTCTCAATCTGCTTATAAACCCCCTCTTCCTTGCCTTCGGGCACACCAATCTTCGAGCCAATCCCGAAGGCTTCGGTATTCGTCGCCAAGACCGTATTATCGGGATCTAGCAGCAGTATTTGGGCATCTTTATACTTATCAAAAGGGACAAAATCCAACTGTAACGGCGTTTCAATGCCGGAAACAACCAAGTAGCCGATAACTGTTTCGCCGTTATAAATACTGTTTAGTTGCCTCAAATAGGCTACCGTTTGCGTGTTGTTCGGGTTATATCCGAATTTATCAATGACACGAATAATCCCCCTGCCTTTCGCATTGCTGACCGCTTTATACCACGAAAGATCCGTCATATCTGTGGAATAAAACACGCCATTATTCAACAGGTCTGAATTAGGGACAAACGAATACAACTTATCCTTATCTGAGAAAAACAAGGAATATCTCACTGCATTGGTAGAATAATTGTTCAAATATTTATCTAACGCTTTGAAGATTTCAAAACGTTCATATTCAGAGGATGATGGGACGCTCACTAATTGTTGGATTTCTTGCGAAATCATAATTTTTTCCGTTTTTTCTTCAAAATCGCTGCTTTCGCGGTCTAGTGTCAAATGACTTCCCCGGACTAATTGGAGCAGAGCTGTCCCTACTTGTTCCTCCGTAATGGATTCCAACTTCTTGGCAACAACCAAATCCAACATGAGCGTTGGAATTACCACAAAGACGATAAGCAATAGGATCAACTTTTTCATCAGCTTCATATTTTGCAGCATTTTACGCATCCCTCTTACCATCCTTTCAAAAAACTTTCCGTCAAGCTGCCAGAAGAAGCAGCACTGCTGTTGGTTAGGCTATCAGTACGTTCGCTATGCCGGAAAGAAACTCCTTTAAACACAAAGAAAACGCCTCCAGAATTCGCATTCTGAAGGACGCTTCTCCCTATCCTTTCACGCTCGATACTGATAAGCCACGAATCATAAACTTCTGGAAAATCAAGAAGAACAGTACCGGCGGCAGCATCGCCATGGTCAACACCGCAAAGCGTACACTCCATGGAATGACCGAGTTGGAATACACTACATAACGATAAATACCTGTGGCCAGCGGGTACATGCTTTTATCCGTCATTACAATGCTCGGCCAGTAGAAATCATTCCACGTCGTCGAGAACGACAACATGAGCAGCGTGCCAATGATTGGCATTGACAGCGGAATTGCAATCCGAATGAAGGATTTGAATTCACTTGCCCCGTCGATACGCGCTGCTTCCAGCACTTCCTTGTGAATGCCATCGAAGAAATTTTTGAGCAGCAGCATGAAATAGGCATTCGCCGCCGCGGGCAGCCAGAAGGCCCAGTAGGTATTGATCATCCCTAAGCTTTTCAAATTCAAAAAGTTAGGTACGATGTACGTTGCTGGCGGAATCAACAGTGTAGAGAAAAAGAAAACTGTTATCCATCGCTTGAACGGGACTTTCAAATGAGATAACGCATATGCGGCTAGCCCGATAAATAACAACGAGCACACAACATTCCCCATATAAATGAATATGGTATTTTTCAAAAACGTCAACAATGGCAAATCGAAGCTGTTGAACGCATCATCATAATTTTTCCAAATCCAGTGTTTCGGGAAAAAAGTGGGAGGAAAGGTGAAAAACTCTTCCCGCGTTTTCAGTGAGCCAAAAAACGTATTCAGAAACGGATAGATCGTCGTAACCGCAATCGCCACGATAAGCAGCACCATGATCGTGTAACCGAATTTGACTGATCCTTTTTTGAAATCATGCTGGGAAATTAATCCTCGTTCGCCTTGCTTCATGCTTTCTCACTCCTACGCTGCATGACGTTGTAAAGGATAGTCATTCCAATGAGCACAAAGAACATCAAGCTGCCCATGGCACTCGCTTTACCGAATTCCAAATCACGGAACGCCGTGTGGTTAAGCCATAACAAGTACGTCAGCGTTGCATTATTCGGACCGCCATCCGTCATGGATAGTTGTGCTTGGAAGCCTTGAGAGGTCGTGATCAGTTGGAGAACCAACAATAATCCCATTAAGGTTTTGATGCTAGGCAAAATGATATAGCGAACACGCTGCCATACACTGGCGCCATCGATTTCAGCAGCTTCGTACAAATCCTTCGGAATCCCGACGATCGCGGCAATATAGATTAACGTAGCTGCCCCGAAACTTTGCCATGTCTCTAGAACAACAATTGAAGCCATCGCCAATTTCGGACTAAAAAACGAAACTTGGTCTATGCCTATTTTTTGCAACAGACTGTTAATAGGCCCTACAGCATCAAAAAACCACATCCACATGCCGTACAAAACAATGGCGGGCACCGCACTAGGTAAATAGCTGATGATACGTGCTGCCCCTTGAAACCGACGAAGCTCCGAAACCGCGATTGCCACTAACGGTGGGATCCAGAAGCCCAGAATAATCCCCAAAGCCATATAGATCAATGTATTCTTAATTGAAATCCAAAGCAGATCATCCTTCAGAATACTCATATAATTTGCTAAGCCAGTGAAATGATTGCCATCTACAAAATCAACGTTATAGAAGCTATAGAAAATCCCTTTGAAAATTGGCACCCACAGAAAGATAATGAATAACACGACTTCCGGTAAAATAAACAGCGTACCCCATAAATACCAGTTCATTTTCTTCTTCGAAACATTGCTAACTCCGATAGGTTGTGAACTCAGCTCTGCATCCATCCTAAACACTCCTTATAATGAGAAAACCTCTACCCACGACCACTCCAAATTAAGCGGCCGCAGGTAGAAGTAAGTTAGGCTTACCTATTCGACCTTCACTTTGTCAAACGTTTCCGTTTGCACTTTGGTCGCGGCTTCAGACAGTGCTTTTTTCAAGTCCACATCTTTCGTCGTAAATACTTTTTGAATGACATTCGCCATTTCCGTATAGTACTTTTGAGCTTCGTATTGCGCTTCTGGCTTACCATCCCATAGAGCAAGCAATTGCGGATCGTATTTGAACACGTTATCGTACTTCGCTAATAAATCCGTATATTTCTTACCGAAATCAGAGGAATCTTTCCAGTAGTTGATCGGTTGTGGAATGTAGACACGATTTTTACCTTTACGATCTTCAATTTCTTTCTTCGTAGAGTTCAAGAAATCGTCTGTGAAGTACTCATCTGTAATCCATTTGAACGCCATTTCTTGTTGGTCTTTATCGCTCTTCGGATTAATTACGCGATAGTTACCGCCAAGTACTCCTGTATGCTTACCGCCTTTCGTAAACGAAGGCATAGGATACACAACGAGATCATCCTTACTGATGCCGCCTTCGTTGATCGCCGTATCCGCTGCGTTACCACTGCCACACATAACCATCGCGCCACGCCCTTGAGCAAATGCATTCAAAGCATCGCCATAACCAAGTGCCCAGTTCTGTGGGATCAGGTTCTCATCCTTCAGTTTCTTGTAGAATTCAAGCGCTTGCAAACCAGCATCCGAATTGAACACGCCGACTACTTTACCATTATCTAGCTTCTGTACATCGCCACCTGCAGCATACAGGAAATTCGTCCAGTTCCAACCAGCTTCCGGCCCTTTACCCATAGGAATAAAGCCTGCAATCCCTTTCGCTGGATCATTGATTTTTCTCGCTGCGGCTAGCAGATCGTCCCATGTCCAATCCATTGGCGGAAGGTCTACGCCTTTCTCTTTGAACAACTTTTTATTTAACGTGATCGTCATGACGTAACCATCAATCGGCACACCGTATGTTTTCCCATTTACAACAAAAGGTTTGGAAAGCAAATCATTCATATCCTTGGCATGCGCCCATGAACTCATGGAATCGGTAATGTCCGCGACCCATTTCTTATCGACAAGCACTTTGCCTTCTGTTGCATACGTCGTATACTCCGTTGGTGCACTGTTCGAGGCCATTTTGATCCCGATTTCGAGCGGATTGTACTGCCAGTCGTCTTTTTTGAAATCAGCATTCGGGAATTTCGTTTTAAATCGAGCAATACGCTGATCTAACTGATCATTCTTCTCTTTTTGATCGGCTTTAAAACTTTGAGCTGTAATCGTTACTTTCTTCGCAGCAGGTGCTGGCGTTGCAGCAGCCGGTGTGGACTCTTTTGCCGCTGGAGTTGGGCTTGTCGTTGTTGATGTTCCGTTGCTTGAACTGCACCCCGCTATCAATACCGTTAACGCAATCGCACTCATTGTAGACGCTTTCTTTACTCTCATGTTTGGTTCCCCTTTCGAATCGCATTCACTTGTAGTTGCTACATTTTTGATTATAAGGGGAGTTCAAGGCAAGGGCGATGTGTCGTATTACGCTTAGTATGTCGTATGTTACGCACCTGTTTGTTTCACTTCCGAGATATTAATTCCGAAATGTTTTTTGAAAATTTTGCTAAAATGCTCCGGAGATTCGTAACCGATTTCCTCGGAAATCTCGTAGCGTCGTTTATCTGTCGTCAGAATGAGACGCTTCCCTTCTTCCATCCGCAGCTTCGTGACATAGTCCCAGATGTTCGTGCCCATAACTTTTTTGAACAAATAACTCAAATAATTCGGACTTAAATGCACCGCATCTGCGATATCTTGCAGCTTCAATCCTTTATCGCAGAAATGACCCTCGATATACACTTTCGTCTCATATACGATTCGGTTGTTCGCCTCATCTACACTAGCTATGGTTAAGTCGGGATCCGGATTGATGCTGTCTTTATCCTCAATATAGAACATGTAGTGACCCTTATTGGTCTCACAGCAAGTTAAGCTTTCGAGCGCTTCTTTATACATCACAGGCCACTGCGTAATGCCCTCACGGATGCGACTGATGCCGATTTGACTCTTCACATTCAAATATTTCAGCAGATTTGTATGGATCATTTGAGCCACCATCAATAGCTGGTTCACACGCATCGAGCCTCTGCTCTCCTCTTCTGTTATTTGCAGCAGCAAGGTGAAGGTGGAGTTGTGATTATTAAAAACAAGATGGCTCCACTGACTCGCGGTTTCCTCCATGATGTTCAACGCTGCGTATTTCAACAAACTGCGATCCTTCAACGTGGATATTTCCTGATCATGAATGCCGCCACGTTCTAATGATAATTTAATAGTCAGCATGCTAAAATACGTGCCATTCATGCGATTATCCAGTGTTTCTTTTATTGTAGGAACCTCGGACTCATGGATCGTCCCTGTCACCAATTCATTTAAATAATAATTCGTCTCATGCGTCATATGGCCAGGCAGGGTACGCGAGCCTTCCCAATTCGCAAAGCGCTGACCCTTATCTTCCTTTTCCTTCAACAGCTTGGTCACAACGGAAATGAGATGGGGCGGCGTAATCGGCTTAACCAAATACTCTTTTGCTCCAAAACGGATCGCTTTCTGTGCATACTCAAACTCACCATGTGCCGACAAAATCACTATCGGGATTGAAGGATCCTCTAAGAAAATATTCTCGATCAACTCGATGCCATTCATTTTCTCCATCTGAATATCTGTAAATACTAAATCTATTTTCTCCAAATGTATAAAATCCAGCGCCTCAAACCCGTTATACGCGATGAAAACCTCGTTAATGTCCAACTTGGACTGCTTCAAAATCGTCGCAACACCCTTGCAAATCATCGGCTCATCATCTACAACCAAAATATTAACCATGCTGCCACCTCGTTCATTTACTTGCCATAATTCCATTTTATTGTACAACAATCGATGTGAATATGTGTTTTATTACGTTTATTGTGTGGGATGTGTGGATGGTTGGCGTGAAGCGTGTAAGTCGATTTTTTGGAGTTATGGAGCTCCATTCGCCTCGGTCGTCACCTGTAACTCGATTTTTTCGACTTACGGAGCTCCATTCGCCTTCGTAGCCACCCGTAACTTGATTTTTTCGAGTTACGCTACATCCTACGATGCAAGAGACACATCGCTTTTTCAGTAATCATGAATTTATGACTTCTAATCACGCCTCTACCAATGGGATACACCAAACCTCTTGCTTCCAGATCTCGCAATACGTTTCGGCAAGTCTCACTTTTAAGCTGTAGCCACGTACATACATCCGTCAGACGAAAAGGTTTGTTTCCTAGTAACGAGAACCTCAAAACTTCCCGCTCGTACACTGGCAGCTGGAGTAACCCGACACCATCCGCGTTACCGATCCGACCGATTAATTCATACAAGTTTCTTTGGCAAAAACTCGCCTTCTTCTCTAGCTCATCTCGACTATATGGAAAATAAGTGTAACCTAATATCGCAACAGAACGCGCACGTGCCCTCTCAAATGAAAAACGGTCTCTCGTGATTTTCTCCGCATGGGTGATGAAACTGTCTTCCTCGAAAACGGTCCGTAACTTAGGGTGAAACACGTCGCCATATATTTTCACACCTGACAGGCTCGTCATTTCATATTCAAGCACCAATCCATCTAACGATCCCAATACAGGCAGAAGCGCTTCTTCCAAAAGTTTCTTCGTTCCTGTCAGGTCCCTCTGCAACATTTCTAACCTCTGACCACTTGCACTCCTAACTTGTTCTTCCCAAAAGATTTCATACTCCTTCTCGAACACTATGATCATCTCCTCCAAAAAAATAAAACGCCGCCAGCTCCAAAAAAGAGCTAGCGGCGTATGCTTTACGCTTAAAATCATTCTTATCTTCAAGATACCAAATTACATGACACTAGTAAAATAAATCTATGTCCTATCATCTCTTAATTAATTTGAAATCATCATAATGGAAACCTGGTGCAACTACACAGGAAACCAGAACGGGTTCATCGCCTAGCGGTCGCGCCATTTGCCATACATGTGCTGGGACAAGTGCCTGTGGATGCTGACCGTTCAGCACATCAGGACCTAGAATAATTTCCTGTGTCGCTTTAGGCTGCTCACTCGTTCCTCCTAATGTAAGCACGATCGGGCTGCCAGAGTGCCATAACCATAACTCGTCGGACAATACGGTGTGCCACTCCGAAAATTCATCTGGGTGAAGCAGGAAATAGATCGAAGTTGCTGCGTATCGCGAACCCGAGTAGGCTGCATGGAGTACTTCTTTTGGGATTTCGAATGAGGCTTTCCATAGCTCTTTGTACCATCCACCCTCAGGGTGCGGTTTCAAATCTAACGTTTGAACAAGTGGTGAAAGTTGTTTGGTAATCATATGATTTCTCCTATTTTTCTCTAAACTTACGAAGAAAGAATTATACCATAGGGAAGTCACAAAGTGTATGTGAAAAAAATTCCGAAACCCCTAACCGAATAGCACGTATTGAAAAAGTGATCTATCTAACAAATGCTGGGAAACGAGGGATGAAGATGCCAGATAATCTAAACCTTCAATTGAGGGTAGCGAAAGAACGGATGTTTCGACTGCACAAAGCAGAACGCAAAAGAGAAGATCTTCTGAATAGAGTATATGAGCAGGAACGTCTCATAGGACGGCTTGAGTTACAACTTGAATCGGAGCAGGCAGATGTAGAACGATTGACGCGATTGTCACTTACCAATCTATTCCACACAATTCTCCGCAGTAAATCCGAGCAACTTGAAATGGAACGGCAACAAGTCCTTACCGCTGCTCTTCAGTTAGACACGGCCAAACAGGCACTTCTGGATGCACAGAATGCTTTGATTCAAGTCGGTGATGACCTCGCCAACTATCAACGTGCTGCAGACGACTATAAGAAGCTAATGGCAGTGAAGGAAGAGGCACTTTTAAACGCACCACTATTATCTAGAGAACTTGAACGAATGGACGACAACATCGACGATCAGAAGCTTCTGGTAAAAGAGCTACAAGAAGCACTGACTGCTGGAAAGCTTGTTCTAGCTTCGTTAACTGATGCCTCCAACAGCTTAGAGAAAGCAGAGAATTGGGGGAAATGGGACTTATGGGGCGGCGGCGGCATGATAAGCACCCATGCAAAGCATAGTCATGTGGATGATGCCAAACGATTCATTCATCAGGCTAATCACCAGATTCTGAATTTTCGTGACGAACTAACTGACTTGAATCGAAGTTTTCATATTGAAATTGATATCAGCGATACGTTGAAAATGGCTGATTACTGGTTTGATGGCCTCATTGCAGACTGGATTGTACAAGGTCGGATCACGATTTCTCAAAGCCAAACACTTTCAGCAATGAATAAAATTCGTCCTGTCGTTTCTCAGTTGCAAAAAGAGTTTTCAACCGCAGATGCGACTTTAGCTGACCTGATTATGAAACGGATCAATTGGATCGAAGAATCTAGCTTGGACAGTTGACAATAAAGAGCCACTCCCAACAAATCGTTGAGGGTGGCTTTTTCGTAGCTCAAATTCTTTTCCAAATAAAATTTACAATGAAACACCCAAAAAGCCCCGTGTTAATTGGAAATCAATATTACCTTGCTGGTAGAGACGAGGCGTATAGGTATGCTCAATGACTTGCTTGACGCGCTCGAGTATACTGTTCGTCCAAGCGTTCGGATCTCCACTGAGCAGTAAATCAAGATCGTTGTCATCGTTTTGCTGCATTCCCGTTTCCGATGCTATTTGCAGCATAGGAACGAACGGATGCGTCTGCATCGGGCGATTACCGACTAGCGCGATAATGATCTCTACCCCTGTAGCAGCTAGGCCAGTAACCGTCTCCACCCAATGCTCCGTCGGGGTCTCCATGATGTGAAAGCCATTGCGGCGGACATGTTCCCCATACGCAATTGACGGCTGGACATTGGACGAAGTCAATATATTTTGGCTATAAGAAGCCGTGGAAAGTAGACCGCTGTTCTCTGGAATTACCACTAACCCACCAGCGCCAACAACCATTTGAGTCAGCTTCACCAGCTGTTCTCCTTCATCATCGGAGATGGAACCATCGCTTAGGATGCCAATACGCAGTCCTGCCAGACCGACTGTCTCCTTCTCAGTTACTCCAGCTGCTGCCACTTGATCGGCAAACCACGCTTCTACCTTCTCCGTCACCTTTGTAATTCCGCCGTCAAGCTGAATGCTGGCAAAACCAAGGGAGCTCGTTTCAACACCCATCTCTTCCATCAGATGGTGCATATAGTCGTTGTGGGTTTTCTCGCAGCCATGCTCCAGCAGCAAACAATGCTTCACCATCGGGTGTGTGATATAACCGATCATTGTTCGGGCATACAACTTTTCAGCTTGGCCCCCCGAATTGCCGCAGCCTTCCGTATGTGCCAAAGCCACAAAACGTGAGACCTCAGGTTGCCCAACACCCTGTTTATTCAGCTTCTGCGTTATCATATTTGCTACCTGTCCAGCACAGAGACTGGTTGGCAGGATCAAGCCGATATTGTCGCTCGCTTGGCGATTTGGATGCCGTGTGAAGGAAAATTGAAACGAGCTATCCAACGCATCTGTATCTTCTATAATTTCAATTGGCTCTCCCGTTGGCGTATAGGGATGGAGCAATACATCCAACTGACTTGCATCATTTTGCTGCCAATTGCGCCAGATCTGCACCTGGGAATGACCCGCCTTCTCACCGACACTACGCTGACCAGAAGCTGTTTGGATAGTCAGTTCGAAAACCTCTTTGCCGAGCTCATCCATGGACACGCCTTCCAAGTATTTACCAGCATTGACATCCATATCATTAATCAGCAATTGATAGCGGCGCGACGTCGTGACGACCTTGACCGTCGGCACATAAGGAAAATTGGTGATTGAGCCGTTACCTGTTGTAAAGAAAATCATGTTGCAGCCTGCAGCAACCTGTCCGGCGATACTCTCGAGGTCGTTGCCGGGACTATCCATGAAATAGTATCCGCCATCTTTCATGAGCTCCCCATATTCCGTGGCATAATCGAGGCGAGTGATCGGATCTTTCTTACGGGCAGCACCAATGGATTTGAGATAAATGTTATAAAGGCCGCGATATATATTACCGCCAGATGGATTTCCCTCTGCACTAGCACCGTGCCAAGACGTGCGCTCCTTGAAACGGTTCACAAGTTCCAAGAATTTGTTGGCGGTTTCAAGGTTACGAACCTTGGACAGAACATAGGGTTCCGCGCCAATTAATTCATCGGTTTCGGCTATGCTGGCAGCGCCGCCGTAGCGCACCAATTCTTCAGATATCCAGCCAAGCAACGGGTTCGCTGAAATACCGGAAAAGGCGTCCGAGCCACCGCATTGCAGTCCAATTTTCAGGTGGCTAATCGATTCCTCGGTCCGTTGCATCGCATTCACCGTAGGCAGCCACTCCCTGATAATCGCTTCGCCTTGGGCCAGATTCTGTTCAAAGCCGCCTTGGAGCGACACAAACTTGTGCAATACATCATCGATCGGGTAGCTGTGTTCTCGTATATACGCTTCCACCATTTTGTTGGTTACCGGTTCATTACCATAATCAACTACTAAGACAGCACCCACGTTAGGGTTCACGATAAATCCGGCGAGTGTCCGCAGCAGTAAATCCAGGTTATTAAGCTTATCTGTGCTGCCCTCTGTATGCGCCACAGGTACAATCCCATCGATATGGGGATAGTTCTTCAGTTCACCTTGTAGTCGAGCGGCAAGCTGCTTCGAATAGCTGCCCGTACGCGAGGTGGTACCTAATAGAACTATGTGGTTACGAGTACCCACGCCACGGGGTTCACTGCGGCGATAACCCATAAAAGTACGAATATCTGAGTAAGCGGGTGATGCTGGTGCGGACTTAAAATTCGCCTCAGCAAAAACATATGGCGGAATTTTATCCGTAAAATTAGGCCTTGCAGGCAGTGAAAATTTCAGCTGACGCCCGCTAAGTGCATCTAACACTGCCTCATTAATCACATATTGACCGGGCTGAATCACTTGCAGAGCCACGCCAAACGGCATTTCCCAAGATAACAGTTCAACACCGGGATCAATTGTCTTCACAGCAAAACGATGACCTTCCAAAACCGTATAATCTATGATTATGTTTTCGCCTTCATAATGAATGACGGTGCCGGCATCCAAATTGCGCGTTGCAACAGCACAGTTATCCCCAGGTAACGGTAGTCTAGCAATTTCATCAAATTGGTAAATTTCATTCATCGATACCTATCTCCTTTTTGAAAATGACTCATCAAATACGAATTGTCTGAAGAGAGAATGCACGCAACATTTTTATGAAAATCTCTCTGATTCGGGATCATCCGTAGCATATCCGATATCGTCCAGTGCAGGCCAAAGTTCTGAAGGAATTGGATAATTGGCAAGTTCCAATGTCTGTGCTACACGTTCCGGCTTGCTCATTCCAACGACAGTACTCGCGACGCGGGAGTCACGCATGGAGAATTGGAGTGCAGCTGCGGCTAAAGGTACATCAAATTCCTGGCAAACTTTCATTAAGGATCTTGCACGTTCAATTAACAAAGGAGGTGCCTCACTATACGCATAACGTGCGTAGGCATCCGGCCCTTTTGCCAATATTCCGCTGCCATAAGGTGCTGCGTTAATGACAGCAACCCCCAATTGATTGGCGATATCAAGCAAAGGATCGGCTGAGCGATTGAGCAGTGTATAGCGGTTATGGGTTTCAACGGCGCTAAACTCCCCAGTCTCTACATAACGAATAAGCATGTCGATAGGTCCACCAGATATGCCAATGTGATCTATGACCCCCTGCTCCTTGAAGTTTTTCAACACCTCAAGCGGCCCACCTGCTCCCATAACATTTTCAAAGGTGGAATGCTCCGGGTCATGGATATAGACATATTGTAGACGATCTAGTCCTAACCGACTAAGACTTCCTTCAATGGATCTTTTTATTTGCTCACCGCTGAAGTCGCCAGTCCGTAAACACCGATCAGCTTTGGTTGCGAGCACAAAACCCGCTGGGAGTCCGCCGTTCTCCTTTATGACCTTGCCAATGCGGCGCTCACTCTCGCCTTCACCATAGGCAGCTGCTGTATCGAGAAAGTTAATCGGGCTAGCAAAGGCAGCACGAATTGTGTCCAGTGCGATTTCCTCTGGTGCGCTAAAATTAAAGGTTTCCGGCATATCACCAAACGGAGCTCCACCAACACAAAGCGCAGAGACAAACAGGCCAGTTGTACCAATTGGTCGATTCGAGTAAAGGGATGTAGTTGACATAAAGTAACCTCGCTTCTTATTAAGTATTAAATAGGTTTAAACACCTCAGGGTTATCGATAATTCATTTACTCACTAATAACGCCTTTTCTTAAAATAATATTGGCATACAGTGCCTTTTCACTCGTCGCTACAATGGCATAAGCTTTCTTCGCCCGCTCATAAAAAGCGAATCGTTCCACGTACTCAATGGCAGGCGTTGTATGTTCACGTATGATCCCCTCGTACTCGCTCCAGATCGGTGTTTCAACTGGATCTCCAGGAACGACAGCCATAAGCGCAACAGGCTCATTACCGTATGTATCAAGTGGATACAGGGATAATACCGCTTTCAACAATTCCGGTACACCATGGCCATCGCAACGTAATAGACGGTTCGCATGACTGGCTGCCGGGAAATTCCCGTCTGCCAAGATGATTTCATCCCCATGCCCCATCTCCATTAATACTTTGAGTAACTCTGGCGAAAGGATAGAAGGTATCCCTTTTAACATACTCATCATCTCCTTGAAAATCTTGTGTTATCGATAACTCAAAATTAACAACTTTATGTCTTGCTGTCAATCCTTTATTTCTATACAATATGAAATAAACCGGCTAGCAAAGGAGATTAACACGTGATAACAATCTATGACATCGCCGAGAAGGCTGGTGTTTCCGCGATGACGGTTTCCCGAGTGATCAATAATACGGGCCGAATCAGCGAAGAGACGCGTAAGCGAGTGCGGAAAGTCATGGAAGAGCTCCATTATATTCCTAATGCATTGGCACGCAGCTTAGTTTCCCAGAAGACGAATCTCATCTCTCTTCTCATCACGGATATTACCAATCCTTTCTATACAACCTTAGCACGAGGCGCTGAGGACGCAGCGAAGAAGGCGGGCTATCGATTACTTTTTGCCAATAGTGATGAGGACTATGAGAAGGAGAAAGATTACGTCGATATGATTCTATCCACACGGGTAGATGGCGTATTATTCGCACCAGCAGGCGACCATTCTCATGACAATTTAATGCAATTGCAGAAGCATCAGATTCCATTTGTTGTATTGGATCGTGAAATCCCCGGTATTGATGCGGATGTTGTCCTTGGCGACAGCAAGGAAGGTGCCCGCAATCTGGTTGAACATTTGATTACACAGGGGCATCGACGCATCGCTTTAGTTAACGGTTCACAGGATGTTTCAACAGCTCGATTGCGATACATAGGCTATAATGAGGCGCTTCAACTTAACGGAATAACCCCCGATGATTCACTCGTGCTCCATCTAGGTTACCGCGATTTCCACGATGAGACTGCACTCCATGAGCTGCTTCAACTTGATGATCCACCTACCGCTATTTTCGCAGCTAATAATATGCTGGCCGTTGGCGTCATCCAATCCCTGCGCCATCGCGGCCTACAAGTACCAAGAGACATGTCTGTTGTCTGTTTCGATGACTTCGGACCAGCAGGTGCAATCAATCCATTTCTCACCGTTGCGTCACAACCAGCTTACCAATTCGGGAAATTAGGCATGCAACTACTCATTGAACGAATAGAAGGAGAAGCTAGCGATGCATCTCGCAGAATCATGCTGCCTTCTGAGCTCATTGTTCGCTCATCAACACAACCTCTCTCATAGCGATAGCGAGCTATTGTTCTTCCCATTTATGAACAATAGCCGCTACAATCTCTTCCTTCGTCGCCTCGGTTAATCCATTCCGAAGTTCCGTAATAAATTCAATAAAAAGCAGAGATAAGAGCTCATTCATATCCATGTTGAGCGCTTGATGGTGTTTCCAGTTCATATCGTCGAAAAAAACACGCATCCGATTAGTCTCGGCTGGGTGCAGTCTGACGTTGAGTGTTAAATAAGCAGCACGATCCGAATGCCCCTCCTGAAAGGAAAGTCCCCATTGAAAGCCGGGTACAGTTCCACCGTTCGGTCGCTCATTCGTGTTTGCAGAGGCAACAATGCCTCCAAATTTGCTTCTAAGCTGTAAAATGTAAGTATATAAATCCTTGCCCTTGCGCACATGATCCATAAAATTATCAAACAATAGTTTGACTAGGAATGTTTTGTTGATTCCAGTTAACTCCTCTTGTGAGGTATAGACAATATCCTCCAAAAAAGCATCTGCTCGGTTAAAATAATCCCGAGGCGCCCTCACTTTAACCGTCTGGTAAATATCCGTATCCGTTGCTCCCCTTTGAAATAAGCCCGTCCATGACTTTAGTGTGAGCATAGCATACTCCCCCTTCTTCTCCCTCCTAAACTATTATTCCGAATCTAGCAGAAAAATGACTACAACGAAGAGAGATTACCCATTTATATCTTAACGAATTTGATTCGGGCATACTTTTTGGGTGGTCATTAGGGAGCTCATTGTTTATGATGAGACTAAGTATTATAGCGGCGATCTAACGAAGGGAGGTCATACACATGGATGCAGTAACGTCAAGGAAAGCGATAGTCATTGGAGCGGGAATCGGTGGATTATGTACGGCATTGTCACTTCAGCAACAGGGATGGCGTGTAGCGGTTTACGACAAAGCAACATCACTGAGAGAAGCTGGGGCTGGAATCGTACTCGCAGCTAACGCCATGAAAGCACTCGATTTGCTTGGCATTGGAGAAACAATCCGGAACGTGGGAGCACCTGTTATTCAAGCAGACATTCGAAAATGGGATGGCACGATGATTACGAGTCTCCCAGCTGCCAAACAAGCGGCACTATACGGAACGCAAAGCTATGTCATTCATAGAGCTGACTTACAAGCGATTCTTGTGCAAGCAGTAACAGCCACAACTACCATTCAGACCAATAAACAATGGATCAATGGGACACAGAGTGAACGAGGAGTTACCGCAGTTTTCCAAGATGGTACGCAGGAATATGCTGATGTCATTATCGGCTCTGATGGGTTTCACTCTGCCGTACGAGAACGACTATTTGGTCAAAGCCCAGTCCGTTATTCGGGATATATTGCTTTAAGAGGCGTATGTACACAGGAGGAGGTGAGCAACACAAATGATGGTGGCGGGTTCGAGGCACTGGGACCGGGAAAACGATTCGGTCTCTCAAGCCTCGGCAATGGCCGTGTATTCTGGTTTGCCGCGATTAATGCACCACAAGGAAAACTACCTCCGGTAGAAGAGAGACAATCTGAGTTGCTGCGTCAATTTCACGGTTGGTACAGCCCAATCGTGTCTGCGATTGAAGCAACAGAGGCATCGACCATTCTGGCTCATAATATCGTTGACCGCCCTCTCCTATCCAAATGGAGTTCAGGATGGATGACGCTTCTCGGCGATGCCGCACACCCGATGCTGCCCAATTTGGGACAGGGAGGTGCACAGGCAATTGAAGATGCCATCGTACTGGCAAGGTGCCTCCGAAATCCTGATATTCCGGCTGCACTTTCAGCATATGAGAATGCGCGAATGGCTCGGACAAACCGAATCGTGCGGATGTCTCGGTCGATGGGACGAATGGTACAACTTGAGAACCCATTTCTGATCTACTGCCGCAATAAGCTGTTGGCATCCTTGTCTGATGCCCGTTATATAAGCCGTTTCGATCCTATCATTGGTTATGAGGTGTAGAATGGGTATAAACACCTTTTTTACTGTAAGATACTGCACATCGGCTACCTTGTAACATAAATTGGTTTAAGCGCATAGAAGTCAAAGCTGTAAAGCTGATATGTTTTAAAGCCAAAGGGTGAACATAAATGGAGAATACGAAGTTAGATGACCTTAGAAATCGAATTGATGAAATAAATGAGACTCTGCGGGAGCTGCTCTCCGAAAGAGCACGCATTACCCAAGAGATCGGGCTGGAGAAGGAAAAACAAGGCGTGCCGAAATTCGACCCGCTACGTGAAAAGAAAATGCTAGACACCTTGGTTGCACGAAATACAGGCCCATTCGATGACGAAACAATTCGTCACCTTTTTAAACAAATATTCCAAGCATCGCTGACTCTGCAACAAACGGTTCACAAGAAACAGCTGCTCGTTAGTCGTAAGCGGCAACTAGCAGATACCATCATTCAACTTGGTTCTGCCGCCATCGGCGGAGGTAAACCGATCATGATCGCGGGCCCCTGCTCTGTAGAGAGCGTTGAGCAAGTACGCACTGTTGCTGCCGCTTTAAAAAACGCTGGCGTGACCGTGCTGCGCGGAGGTGCCTTCAAGCCTCGCACATCTCCGTATGATTTTCAAGGGCTCGGACTGGAAGGATTACGAATTCTCAAAGAAGTCGCCGATGAATTCGGACTCCAGACGATCAGCGAAATCGTTGATCCTGCACATATCGAGATCGCGGGACAGTACATTGACGTGATCCAAATTGGCGCGAGAAACATGCACAATTTTGAACTACTTAAAGCGGCTGGCGAAGTACGTATTCCGATACTGTTGAAGCGCGGCCTGTCTGCTACGCTCGATGAATTCCTGCATGCTGCCGAGTACATCCTATCTCGCGGCAATACGCAGGTGATGTTAATTGAACGCGGCATCCGAACCTATGAGCGGGCGACACGAAATACACTCGACATCTCGGCAGTTCCGATTCTGAAGCAAGAAAGCCATTTGCCTGTCCTGGTCGATGTGACCCATTCCACGGGACGCAAGGACATTTTCGCACCTTGCGCCAAGGCAGCCTTGGCCGCAGGAGCGGATGGGATCATGGTCGAAGTCCATCCAAATCCGGCTACAGCTCTTTCGGATGCTCAGCAGCAGCTGACGATTGAGGAGTTCAACCAATTTTATGCAGAGATTCAGCGATCCGGATTGTTTTAAAGCAAAAAAGCCCCCAACCCCACACAAGTGGAATTGGAGGCTTCTTACCTATACGGTTTTATCTACAAAGGAAATTTTATTGGTTTCAGCAAATTTTTTCAGCTTAGACGCCATCGCCGCGATATCAAAACGGTTCAACGTTTTGTTATATACCCAACGAGGAGACTTGCCAGTAAGCTCAATGATAATTTGACCAGGTGCGTGTACAATCTCTTTAATATTTTCCGCACCAAGCACTAATTCTCGGGCAAGACCTCGCTTCGAGAGATTCGTCTTGGTCACTCGCAAGTACGGTCTCCGCACGAAATAAATAAGTACGCCGACTACCAAGTAGCTAAGCGTTGTATACCAGTACATTTTGTCCCCTTCGGTTTTCGTCAACGTAAATAACAAGAAGAGCGAAACTACGATGAAGAACGCAGCCAACAGGATGCTTCTTCCCTTAAATACGACCGGACGATCCGGATCTGTTGAAATCGGCGCCTTCCCTTGTTTGGATCTGGTTTGATTTGCCTTTTTCGTATTCTTACTTACCATTCTTTCCCACTTGCGTGACATGCCTTTCACTCCCTGCGTAATAGTTACCAAACTCTTCTCCTCATAATCCCATACTTACGACAGAATGTCGATATTTAGCTTGTCATACACGGCAAAAAGGAGCCCTCTCGGACTCCTACACTACCCTATTCGTTCACATTCGAGTTATACAGATTTCCTCCACCTGTACGTACATCATTCACCGCTGTGGTTCCTGTTGCCGCACTCGTTGCATAGACGACGTATCCTGTCGAGCTATCCAAATTTACGGTGTTATTGTTAAAAGAATTATTCACACCTGTCGCATAGTCCGTACCATGCGTACGAACTTGGAAAGCATCGACTACATTCGCGTTGCCGTTCCGATACCCTTGATTGTAGCGGACAATGGTATTCACACCTTTTACGTCAACGAAGCTGTCGGCACTATTCGCACCACTTATCCCCGTACCATTAAACGTGCAGTACTCAATAATCGTTCCACTCGCGCCTTCCTTCACATCAATATGTTCTGCTGTAATACCGCCATCGAAATTTGTATGACTAATCACATTCCCTGTCACAACATGCTCATAAGGCGAGCTGGAATCGGAACCCACATAAGCACCTTCTCCATACCCTGCTTGATACAAGCCTGTATCGTAAATAAGCGAGTATGACAATGTATTATAGGAGCTGCCGTCGCGGAAATGGACACCCTCATCACCTACATTGTGAACCTCTACGTTATTTAACAAGTTGTTGTTCCCGTTGTCGATAATGATGCCTTTCTGTGCTTGCGTAATTTCAACATCGCGAATCTGCCAATAGTTACCTGTCAAG
Organism: Paenibacillus sp. LjRoot56; assembly: GCF_964253335.1. Classification (NCBI taxonomy): domain Bacteria; kingdom Bacillati; phylum Bacillota; class Bacilli; order Caryophanales; family Paenibacillaceae; genus Paenibacillus; species Paenibacillus sp. LjRoot56. The sequence continues at coordinate 881,937 of NZ_CAXURV020000002.1, read as the reverse complement.
TGAATGCCATAGGAACCATCGTTCACATTCACGCCCTTGAGCACAGCTGGATTCGCCGCATCACAACTCTTAAGAACAATCGGATTAAAAGCCGTTCCACTCTGATCCGAATAAAATAGACCCTGCCCACCTGGATCACCACTCGTCGAACGATCACCTACATAATTACCAGGGGCAAGCAAAATGACGGACCCTGCCACTGCATTCTTCATCGCATTTTGAATCGCAACCGTTGTTGTCAGTGCATTTGAACAACCAGTAGGCGGCGTCCCCGCAGTCGTTGTCACATTCATTGTGCTGCTTTGGCTTGAAGCATTCCCAGCCGCATCTTTAGCTTTCACATAGTAGCTATACGAAGTAGACGCCGCTAAACCCGTGTCACTCGTGGAAGTGCCCGTCACGGTCTTAAGGAATGCGCCATTCCGATACACATCATATCCCGTTACGCCAACATTATCTGTCGATGCACTCCAACTGAGGTCGATCTGGCTGCTGGAAGCCGCCGTCCCATTGAATCCAGCAGGCACTGTTGGCGCTTGGGTATCCCCACCCGTGCCACCACCGCTAACGACAACTAGCTGCGGCTTGTTCGAGGCATTCTCATTACTATTCAGTGTGGTGTATTTACCTACACTTTCTTGAAGCGCAAATGAAACAACACCATCTCCTGCCGCTTGTGCAGTCACATATGCTGTCACATCAATCTCGTTGTACACCGTCGTCGTATTAATGGCAACACTACCTGCTGAGCTGCCAACCGTTGGTTTCGTGCTCCAGGTAATCGCGGATTGCGTCCAACTGTCGGTTGTTTGATACGCGGATAGAACGGTTGATGCGGATGCGCTGCCATAAATCCGGAGCTTCGCACTCGTTACACCCGAAAGGCCTGAGAGACTGTATTTGAGATACGTATACCGAGAAGCACCAGGGTCATTTTTCACATACAACGAAGTGGCTGTTCCATAATTGCTTGTCGGGTTACCTTCATGCACATAGGAATCATCAGATGGGCTTAATGTGGTTGTCGCTGCTCCTGCCACTGTAGGAATTGCAAGCAGCACAACTGATGCGAATATGGCCACAATTCCGATCTTACCTTCCCATGCCTTGAAAAACTTTCTCATTAATATTCCTCCTCAGATCCCATTAGATAGCGCTTACAAATAGAATTATAAGAGATCATCGCCTGCACATGTTTCCCGCTATTGTTCAGAACTTGCACTGTGTTGCTGTCTTTTATACCTGCATGCGATACGACTTTGGTGTCGTTCCAAGGATGTTTTTAAACACACGTGAAAAGTAAGAGACATTCTGAAAGCCCACCTCCTGAGCGATATAACTAGCCGATTTCGACGTGGTTTCAAGCAAGAGACAGGCTTCCCTTAATCTGCGAGATATAATAAATTCCGTTATTGTGCGCCCCGTTGACTGCCGAAAAACATGAGATAAATAAAAGGTGGAGAGATGTAAATCCTCCGACATCCGTTGTAAATCAAATTTATCTTTGTAATGTTTTTCAATCCATTCTGTGATCTGCCCAGCCGTATGATTACTGCTCAGCTTCATCTTCTCCTTTGGCGCCTCACAAATTTCACTTTCAAATGGCTCAAGCTGCTGAAGCATGGATATTAAGCATAGGACAAATTCTTCTTGCTGTTTATGCATCGAAACACGACTTAGTTTCCTATGTAAATGCTCATAAAATTTGGCTAGATGCTGTTGCTGAGGGATCACATGACGGGTTAACGCATGCTTCCAAAGCGTATTAAACCATGTGCGAATCCCGCTAAAAGCGCGCAGCGCTGTATCCAATCTGTACGGGTCAAACATCAGGATAGATCGAACAAAGGGACCTTGGATTTGAATACGATGCAATTGAAATGGTTGGAAAATCAAAAGGCTGCCTGGCTCAATAGTGTACCAGCGTTTATTCACTTCCACACGTCCTTCCCCTTCATACACATAGAGGAATTCCATACATGAATGGGCATGATAAATCTCCCAATACTGCTTTCGACTTGATTTCTCATGATTTAGATGAAAGGACTCTTTGGTGACATCAACACTAGTGCTAAGTTTCAACAGCTATCCCTCCCGATTATTGGAAATCGTTTACAATATAAGCGTGAGCACACTCTATCACATTCTTGTACAAAACAATTGTACAAATTCTAGGAATTCCTGTGTTTTGTTTAGATGGATGCTCGCACACAAAAAAGCAGATCCTGCCATTTTCTCCTGAGAGAAAATCTACAAGATCTGTTTATCCTAGCCTGCTTATACGTTGACCTTTTCTACGCGTTTGTCCGGAGCTTCCAAGTGTTCAGGGGATTCTTTCCCTTCACCTACGAGCTCCCTAGCTGAATTTTTAAATTCATGCAGGGTACGACCTACAGCTCGACCAAGTTCAGGCAGCTTAGAGGGTCCAAACAATACCAATACAACGACTAAAATTAACATGAGTCCAGGTAATCCAATATTTTGCAGCATAGGCACATCATCTCCGTTTCATTAGTCTTGGTTATGGCGCTTTGGATACACAGCAACAGCTTCAATTTCAATTAGCCAATCAGAGCTAACGAGGCTTGCAACCCCAACCGTGGAACGTGCTGGCTTCACAGGATTAGCTTCTGTACCAAAAAATTGCGCATATGCGTCAAACCAACCTTGATAATCGAATTTGCCTTCTTTGGCCGCATCTGGCGTCACATAAACACGAAGATAGGCAACATCTGCAAGTGTGAGACCTTTATCTTTTAATTGCGTTTCAATGGCTTTTAGAATGCCAATCCCCTGTGTTTTCGTATCCCCGTAACGCTCATATACGGTCTTGCCTTCTTTATTAATAACGGGTGGTACCGTGCCACTAGTAAATAAATAGGAGGCTCCCGCAGGGACCGACACACCCGCAGCAATGGAAGAAGCTGGATTACCATAAAATTCAACTTCGTTAATGGGCTCTGCATTGTATTTACTTGATTTTTCTGTCCCAGCCGCATAAGCACTTACACAAATCAGGCATGAACCAACGGTAGCTGCTACGATCGTCTTCCACTTTTTCGTGATATTCATCATGATTCACTCCTTCTCCTCTACTCTTTCATTACTCGCTCATGAATTTCAGTAACGACTTTCCGCGCAGATTCAATAGCCCCAGCTTGCCAAGCAGTGATATAACTGATATGCTCCCCTGCCAAATAAATACGGCCATCCGGTTTACATAGAGTTGGATAGTAGTTTTTACGATCGTCTGCCGTATAGGAGGCCCAGCCACCTTGATTATACTTAACCTTCTTCCAATCCACAGAGAACGAGGTTTCGAACTCCTTGTGGTACTGCGGATGAATCTTTGCGCCTTGGCTCAATGCATATTCCTCACGAGCTGCAAGTGACATACTACCTAGTTTATCTGCGTTTCCTCCAAATGAATAATAGCCTAATAGAATTCCTTTTTTAGAAAAATAGTCGGTCGGCGGGTAATAGATATTGGCAATATCCATATTCGTTAATGAGCTTCCACCATAAATCATCTCATCTTCTTCCCAGAAGCGACGCTTGAATTGAAGGCCAATCTTGCCTGCTGCAGCATAGCTAATATTCGCGATAGCTGTTGACATCTCTGGAGAGAAATCTGCTTTAATGTTCTTGAGAACTGGAAGTGGGATGGTACAGATGCAGAAATCGCCAGAAACCTCTTTATTTGCACCGCTCAACAAGTCTTTATACAAAATCTTAACACCATCGGAAGATTGCTTAATTTCGTGAACTTCCGCATTAAATTGAATTTTATCGCCTACGCGTTTCTCGAACGCCTTCGCAATCATATCCATCCCGCCTACGGGGTGGAACATCATCATTTGCTGATCATAACCATACTCACTGCTGAGAAATTGACCAAAACCAGAATTAATAATCGCTTTCAAGCTAAATGGATCCTTGCGAACACCTGCGTCAAATTTGCCGCCCGGCTCTTCCACATATCCAGCTCTGCTTGAACCTTTATAGAACAGATCCGCATTCAGATCCCCTTCACTTTTCAAATACGCAACAAGCTTCGTTTTTTCTTCTGTTGTCAAAGGTAGATCTAACGCTTTCTGATTAACAGCTTTAGCCAGCATTTCTGCGACATAACCACGCACATCGGCTTTTGCTTGCCGCTTAGGAATTTTCACTCCTGACAACTCGCCTACATTTTCATTATAGTAGTACCCGCTCTCATTCACATTGTTAAAGGGTTCGATAGCAACACCGAATTTACGGGCATAATCCAGTGTCACATGAAATTGAGGAATTCGCATTGGCCCTGCATTGAAATACATGCCATTATCGAACCGGGCTACTTGCTTCACGCCACCGATCTCCGTTACCGTCGTACCTCTGCGCACTGTCCATGCTCGTCCACCTGAACGCGCTCTCGCTTCTAGTATTGTGCACTGATAGCCTGCCATTCCCAGCTCATACGCCGCCGTCATCCCAGCAATCCCACCGCCAAGGATGATAACTTTCTTTCCATTGCGGTTTGTTGATGTAAGATCCCTGCCCGACGGCGGTGTATAATCTGCTGCTTTCATCGTTTCGGGGGAGAGTAGTCCTAAAGTACCCATCACACTGAATATTGCAGCTGACCCTCCTAGTTTGCCGACTGTTGTCAGAAATTGTCTGCGTGTAATTTGATCTTCCTGGATCGGTGTCTTCTCCATACATCCATCTCCTCGTGTTTGAGTTTTGCTATCCGCTACTTAAACTTAACAGCGAGGAAATGAATAGTCATTATATTATGTAAGGTAACATGACATAAATTTTACTTATACTAAGATAACCAAAGCCTATTTGATCGTTTTTCCAAATAATGATAGAGTTTCATTTATTAGTGTCACATTTAAGTTAATTTACCTTACATTTAACTGGAGGGATAGGCTGATGATGACAAAGAAAAAGGTAATTCAAATTGGTATCGTAAGTGAACTGACGGGATTAACAGAAAGGCAAATTCGATACTATGAGGACCGCAAGCTAATTTTTCCAGACAGAAGCAAGGGAGGCGTTCGCAAATATTCATTCGAGGACATTCAAACGATTATGGATATACATACAAAGCTAACTGACGGCTTTCATACAGTAGAATTAAGACGAATGCTAGCCGGCTCCTAACACTTCCATACCCATTAGACTGGAGGGCTACTATGCAGATCAAAGAAATGATGTCACTTGTCGAACATCTAACCGAACTACGCACACGCATTATTCGCGTCCTCATCGCCGTAATCCTAACGTTATTTATTGGTTTCATTTTCGCCCAGCAAATTCTCCTTTACCTCAAACACAGCTCTACAGCATCCGATATTACTTGGCATGTCTTCTCACCGATGGATAGCCTTCGCATTTATATGTTGATCGCATTCGCCGTCTCTCTCACGCTAACGCTTCCTTTTATTCTTTATCAAATATGGGCTTTCGTCAAAAAAGGACTTACCAAAGAAGAGCAAGTCGCCACACTGCGGTACATCCCCTATACGTTTTTATGCTTCATGATTGGTTTAGCTTTCGGTTACTTCGTTGTGTTCCCGATGTGTATCAAATTCACTTTGAGCGTTACCGAAAACCTTGGATTAACTCAAACCTACGGTGTTGCTCAATATTTCAGCTTTATGCTCAATATTATCATTCCGTTGTCTTTAGCCTTCGAACTTCCTATTGTCGTTATGTTCCTCACGAAACTGAAGCTGCTGAATCCTAAATTACTTCACAAAGTACGCAGATACGCCTATTTGATTCTCATTATTACAGCTAGTCTCATCTCTCCTCCTGATCTAATCTCTCATCTTATGGTAGCTATCCCTTTATTTGCTTTATATGAAATCAGCATTTTACTTTCTCGTATCGTGTATAACGGGCAACAACGGGAACAGAGCCTCAGTCAAGTTGAATATGGTATCTCTTAAAATAGTCCTTCTCTCATATTGTTCATCTCTATCAATTCGGATATAGTTACGTTAACTGACATGCAGAATAGGTGAACTATGCGAATTGAACAACTCATTTATATTATTGAAATTAATCAAACAGGTTCTATTTCTTTAGCAGCGGAAAAGCTTCACGTATCCCAGCCGAACATCTCTCAAGCGATTGTCAGCTTAGAGGAAGAGCTCGGCGTGAAGCTTTTCGTCCGTTCGCGCACCGGAGCCACTCCTACGGAAGACGGGAAATTAATTATTAGTAAAGCTATAGAGATCATGAATAAAGTAGAAGAACTTCGTGAAACAGCAGGGTTTCAATTCAATCAACTTTCAGGCTCTCTCTCCATTGCCTCTGTGCCAAGTCTTTGTTTGAGTGTTTTGCCTCCAACGCTGGCTGTTTTCAAAGATAAGCACACGGATGTTGATCTAATCATGATGGAATTGAATTATCCACAGATTATCCAAGAGGTTCTAAGTGGACAAGTCGATTTGGGACTCATTGCTGTCGCAAGAAATTATCAAAGCCCCAACACGCAGCTGATCTCGGAACATTTGATGGACTGCCGAATTATGGCCTATGTGGGTAAAAAATCCCCTTTAGCGCACCGAAAAAGCATCACTATTGAAGAACTCCTTCAAGAGCCTCTTTTGATTTCCTCTGATTACTTAATGAACATATTTAAAAAGCATGGCGAGCCTAATATTCTTTTTAAGCTAGGGAATTCAGAAGCAGCTAAACGGATTATTGCTGAAGGAATCGCGATTGGCTTCTATACGGAGACAGGGATGCGGTATGACCCTTATTTAGAAACAGGGAGCATTGTTGCAATAGAAGTCACTGGTGTAGATTTTGGGGTTTCCTTCCGAACCTTGCGCCTTAAGAGCCGACATCTTTCACTGCCTTGCAAAGAATTTACGAAGGAACTTAAAACCATTATCGCAGCAATGTGACATCCGTAGTCACACACGTCCCACCTACCAGCTCTGATCCTTTCCCTATCAACGAATATCCAAAGCTCTCCCCCTTTTCAATAGCTCGAAATAATGTGGCACTCGATGAATTTGTCGAATTTAGACTAACATTATTTAGGGCTTTTCCCTCATTGTTCCATCCTTCATTTTCAGCTATAGTTACCTCATAACAAAGTTCTAGGCATATTCCATCCGCACATCTCATATCATGTATAGTTGCTTATTTCTGAAAACCAAATGTAATTTGCAGAAAATTAAGTTCAAACTTGAAGGGATGTTGATTTCGTATTCTTACTCTAGAGAAAATCCAATTTATCGAGACACAATGTATCAATCCGCAAGATGCTATTATTATTCGTCTACTTATCGAGGGTGTCGCTCCGCACGAAATTGTTTATTTGAAAAGTAATTCCTTAGATGAAAAAAAGCAAATACTTACTGTGTCTGACGCTATGGGCGGCAAAAGGTACATACCCGTTTCCAAAACCTGTGTCGAACGTTTTCAATCCGCTTTGAAGCAAACCAAATATTTGACTAACTTGGGCAACCCGCTTCAACCTAAGAAATATACAGATTTAAGAAACAGTCCTTTTCTAATCAAAATGAGTATGACCGACTATATCGCGAATCGAGCAATGATTACCGAATTGGATTCTGTTATTTTACGAACAATTTACATGCGCCTTCGTCGATTAGCTGAGTATTTCTCGCTCCCTGAGCTCACTCATTTAACAACAGTTAAGCTTGAAGTGAAACAGCTTGCGATTGTATAGCTTTCATGTTAAAGGCCTATAGGCCTTTTTTTATGCAAAAAAAGTGGATCTCCTGCTTACTCGGAGATCCACTTGTATCATTCGGTTTGAAGACGATGGGCACGTTGTCTTCGTTTCAATAACTCTGGCAACGCTATGCCTAACATCGTCACTATTACACCTAACCACTGCAGTCCACTCACAGATTCGTGGAGTACGATGAAGGACATAATGACAGCCGTCGGCAGCTCCGCTGCGCTCATGATCGTGGCCATTCCACCGCCAATACGCGGTACACCGATGGCAAAGAACAATGGGGGTATTACGACACCGAACAAGGCTAGCAGTAATGCCCATGGCAATAGTGATTCATGCAAGGAGCCATTCCACAAGAAATGAGGCGGGAAGATCAGCATGACGATGATAAAGGAGCCTGTTTGCATCACAGCACCTCGCGTGATTGGCGCAATCTGCTTAGCAACCTTACCGCTCATGGCAATAAACACCGCGTACGTCAATGCAGATAGCAATCCTAACCCTACTCCAAGCCACGAGGGTGCTTCCAGATTTCCTTTTAGATAACCACTTGCCATAATAATGCCGATAAATAAGAAAATAAGTGCGATGAGTTTATCTTTGCTGGGACGTTTTCGATCCATAATAGCTTCTAGGACGATACCAATCCATGTAAATTGAAATAATAAAAGTATGGCAAATGATGCGGAAACGTATTGCAATGCTGCATAATAAAATATCCCGGTTAAGCCTGAGCTTGTTCCTACTAGCATAAGCAGTAAGGCATTACGAGGCGAAACACGAAACGTTTGGGCTTCTGCTGATCCTTGTTTAGCTGATTTGGCCGTTACGAAAGCCATGATCCACATCATAATGAGTCCAAAAAAGATCTGTGAGCCAACCACCTCACCCACATGGAAACCAGACTCGTAAGCCTTCTTCACGAAAGTTGACAACAACCCAAAGCTGCAAGCGCCAGCTAATACATACACGTAGTATTTCATGCTAATGACCTTAACAAGATATCTCTGACAGTATCTCTAGTCATGACTTTATATTGACCAATCGTAGATTTCATAAATGATTTGTGCACTAATTCTTCGATGCGCTGATCATCAATACCATAATAGCCGAGCTGGCTCGGCGCTCCAAGAGAATCCCAGAATTGACGCAAGGCTTGAATTCCTTCTAGAGCCACTTCGTGATCCGTTTTTCCCGTGTCATTGATCCCGAAAACCGATATGGCCAATTTCTTCATCCGCGAAGGATCATCTTCTGCACAATGCATCATCCAATTCGGGAATACAATAGCAAGTCCTCCTCCGTGAGGAATATCGTAAACGGCGGATAAACCATGCTCAATTTGATGAGACGCCCAATCGCCTCCATCTGTCCCACAAGACAGCAAACCATTGAATGCGGTAGTTCCCGCATACATAATCGTCGCACGATGCTCGATATCTTCCAGATTCGATAATAGCTTTGGCGCAGCCTCCATAACGGTCAGCAAGACAGCTTCCATGAAACGATCCATCATCGGGGTATGCTCGGTTCGGTGGAAATATTGTTCAAGCACATGTGACATCATATCTACAATGCCATAAACCGTCTGATCTAATGGAACGGATGTGGTATAAGCAGGGTCCAAAATAGAAAAAGCCGGATAAGCTAATGGACTGCTCCAACCGCGCTTCTCATTTCGATCCCAATTGGTAATGACAGAGATATTATTCATCTCCGAGCCTGTCGCGGCTAGTGTTAATACAGTCCCCAGAGGCAGAGCCTCTTGCGGTTCAACTTTCCTCGTAATGATGTCCCAAACATCCCCATCGTAATAAACACCTATCGAAATGGCTTTAGCACAATCAATGACGCTTCCCCCACCAACAGCAAGGATCAGATCGATTTGATTTACTCGGCATAGCTCAATACCTTTTTTCACTGTTGTCAACCTGGGGTTAGGTTCAACACCCGACATTTCGACTACAATGGCTTGCCTATCTAGAAGCTGCTTCATCACAGCATCGTATACACCATTTCCCCGGATACTACCTCCACCATAAACTAGCAGCACGCGTTTTCCGATATTTCCTAGCTCCTGTTGCAACTGTTTGATCTGACCTACGCCAAACCATAATCGTGTTGGATTAAACTGAATAAATGATTGCATATGTGTGTAAACTCCTTCGATGACTAATATCTACAGAAGTATATCACAACTCGAATTCAATAGCATTGGAAACACCTTTGGCATAGACACTCCTTTCCATGAGAAAAACCGCACACCTCTTAGTAAGATGTACGGTTTAGAGCACTTATATGCGATGTAAAGGAAGTGAGAATGAAATGCTGCAGCCCTCACCTAATCGGCTTTCCGCCCAAATTTGCCCACCATGATATTGCACGATTTCCTTGGCTATTGCGAGCCCTAAGCCGCTTCCGCCCGAGTTGCTTCTTGATTTGGATACCTTATAGAACCGTTCGAAAATATGAGGTAGATCCTCCTCACTAATCCCCACTCCTGTGTCGGATACCCGAATAACAAGTTCACGTGGCTGGTCCCTTATCTCGGCTTGAACATGAATGGAACATCCCTTGGTCGAAAATTTAATCGCATTGTAAATAATGTTGGCATACACCTGCTCAATTCGATCCACATCCACAGTCAGCATGTCCTGCCCATTCATCTGCGCCATGTTTAACGTGTAGGCAATTCCAGCATTTTGAGTATCCAATTCATATTTGTCAAAAAGCTGACGAATCATCGTCATACAAGACGTTGAGGCCAGTTGGAAATGGAACTGCTTCGTTTCAAGTCGGCTCAGTTGATATAAATCCGTAATTAAACGTTGAATACCAACGATACGCATATGCACTACGCTCAAATATTTCTTCTGTTCTTCTGGTTCTTGAATGACATCATCTAGAATCGCTTCTACATAACCTTGGATCGATGTGAGTGGCGTCCCTAGATCGTGGGAAATGTTCGATAAAAGATCGCGCCGCGAAGTCTCCATCAAGATTAACTCATTTGTACGTTCTTTTACTTTGGACTCTAGATCATTGTATAATCTAGCATTCTCAATGGATATCGCAGCTTGAGCGGATAGTAACTTGATCACATCCAAGCGATCTGATGTAAAGGCATTGCGAATTAAATTGTTTTCCAAATAAAAGACACCAATTAGATTACCTTGATGTAGAATCGGTTCACAGAAGATAGATTTACTTTCCGTTTGTCTTATGTAAGGATCGTACGAGAAAAGCGTTGATTTCTCCGCATCATCTAACACGATCCCCTCTTTCATACGCGCAACATACTGGATCACGGAATGCGGAACATTATCACGTGTTTCGAGCAAAACAGAGCTCACCCTACAGGAATCCTTCCCTGAGCTCGCAAGCATCTCCGCTTCAACGTACAAGCGATCCTTATCTTTCAAAACAAGAATACTACGCTCTGCACCGGAAGAATACGTAACAATCTCCATCAATCGTTTGATCAGTTGCTCTAGATTCACTTCACTTGAGAGGGACCGCGACGTATTCATAATTGTTTTGAAATCAATGGCTTGTAAGGAATAATCACTGATTTTGGTTGTTGCCCAATCAGGTGACTCCGCACGACCTGTAAAGTAAGCCGGATATCTAAGCCTTAGATCATCCGCCTTCGCTTTTGCCCCCCAATTCACATAACCAAAGTAAGCATCAACGAAATACGTTTTTGCGAATTTTTCGCGGCCACTTTGCTTGTAATATTTCCCCGCTATCTCGCAAGCCATGGCTTCATGTTGAATAAATCCTTGCTCACGCGCTTGTCGTATGGCCGATTCATATCCTTGCTCCGCTAATTGCCCAAACCCCCTCACACGATTCCACTCTGCATGCATGAGCAGTGTTAAGTGTGAATAGTTCTCAGGACAATGAGCAGCCCACTTATCCATCTTTCTGAGCATTTTCTTAACTCGCCTAGCAAGCCATCTCTGTTCATCACTTGGAAGCTCAGGAAATGCCGCTGCAATGGAGAGGACATAATAGAAGTAATTTTCAGGTATATGAAATAAACCAAAAGATGCAGCTTGATATAACTCTGTCGACTTCCCTGTCTTTACTGCATCTTCAAAATAACCGAACAAATAGTACAGCATCATTTTTTTTACCGAATATACATGGATAATGACCTGATTTGGGTGAACTTTAAGCTTACTAACGAATTGTTCTTCCTCTTCTTGATGATTGCCGAAAAGGATCGGATTCACCGACATCCCTTCCAAATTCAAGGTCAGCATTCGCAGCATCTCAAGCATAAGCAGGGTATCATGATGATTCGTCTGTTCCAAAATGCGATAGTTTTTGGCCAAATCTTCTTTAACTTCCGCGAGTACAGCTCCCTGAAAATCCTTCATAAGCATCTGATAGGTTAGCGCATACCCGGCAAACACAAGATCGCCATCTTCAATGCCGCATCGAAATGACTCTTTCAAGTGTTCCAGACAAATGCGTAACGATTTCACCCAAGGAGAAATGAACAATCCCAATGAGAAATAACTTTTACTCCGATATTGGTGAGATTGAAACCTTGCGTTCATCCGCTCGCCAAGTTGACCATATTGATAGCCCCTCTGGTAATCTCCAAAGCCTGACCCAAGAATCAGGCCATACGCACCATACACATACGCCATCGAAGGCGTATTCCCATACTTCAAAGCAAGCTTCGTCATAATTAACATAAAAGGAACGAATAAATTCGTATTTACGAAATAGGCAGACACCGCGACACTCATCATTAAATCAATTAATTTCATCCGAAACTTATCTTCCATAATTGGTAAATCATACAGCTCCAGCGTACTTCTTCGCCCTATCAAACCTCTCACATTTATGTACGTCATTAAGATATACATGTTAGACGGTGCAACAGACAATCGGATGCCATGCTCTGCTAATGCCTTTAATCCAACCTTGATACTCTGATGATGCTTGCCAATATTCGTGTGCAAGACGACTTGCAGATTATAGACCTCTAGCTTCTGCTCGTTGGATAATGGTCCTAGCAGCAATTGCTCATAGAGGGTTTCTGCCTCCTCCGCTTGACCACTCAAATAGAGGCATTCCGACTTCTCCAAGCGAATCGCAAAACCTAATTCTTTCTGCTCAAATCCCTCAATCTGATCCATCACTTCTAATGCTTTATTAAAATATTGGATAGCCGAACGATACGCATTCGAGGATTTCGCTTTGCGTCCCGCATTATAATTAAATTCAAGTAATTGCATTAATTCATGATCCATACTAAGGAGTGATGAACCTAAATTCATATGATTAACAATTTCAAGCAGACGCTTCTCAATCTCATTATTTGCCAGTTCCTTCAGCAGCATCCGAGCGATGCTCAGATGCATCCCAGGCAGCTTCAATTCCTCAACGGAGCCATATACAGCTTCTTGAATGGAATCATGGACAAACATAAACCGAATATCTCTCGCAGCCGCTTCACCTTGTGCATCGTTATAGAATTTATAATCTGTTCCTACAGGGATAATCAAACCATTCTGTATCGTCAGTTCCAACTCTTGCAAAGCGTCGACGAAGGATTTTCCCATAATAATACCCAATGCTTCCAAGTCAAAAGAAACGCCCAAACAAGCAGCTAAGCGCAAGATATTTTGCGTATTCGGTGGCATACGATCTAATTTTTCAGCAAGAAGAAACATCAGATTGTCTGTAATTCGCAATTTTTGAATCTCGTTCATATCCCAGATCCAACGATTTTCCTTATAATTAAACGAGAGTAAATCTTGCTCATGCAAGGCCGTCAGAAATTGTTTGACGAAGAATGGATTGCCTCCGGTCTTCTGTAAAATAAGCACAGCCAGCTCCGTAACGTGCTCCTCATCCGAAATCAAGGACTCCGCTACCAAGGTTTGAACATCCTCTAGCTTCAACGCTTTTAACACGATTCGATCCAACACAAGGTGCTGCGGCAGCTTATCGAGTAGTTGAACATGCATAGAAGACAACCAATTCGTATCATACTCACCGCGATATGAACCAATAAACATGAAATATTTCATTTGTGTATTGTTCAATAGCAGATCCAAAAATTGTAAGGACGCCGTATCTGCCCACTGCAGATCATCTAAGAATAGAACGATCGGTCGATCCTTCCCCGAAAAAACCAACAAAAATTGTTGCAGCAAATAATGCAGACGATTCTGCGTTTCTTTTTGCGGAAGCTGCTTCGCATTCGGCTGTTCGCCTATCAGTAAAGCTAACTCAGGTACAAGATCAATAATGACTTTGCCGCTAGTTCCTAAGACACTAAGCAACCGGTCACGGTACTCTTCAATTTGCCTATTCTTACCTGTCAGTAGCTGTCTTACTAATTCCCTCAGCGCTTGCGAGAGCGCGTGGTAGGATACGTGCTGTTTATTCGGCTCGAATCGTCCTGAGAGGAACCACCCACGGTCCTTCATAATCATTTTCATCGTTTCAGCAATTAGGAACGTCTTACCAAATCCAGATTCCCCTGTTACCCAAACCGCTTCCAATGAGCCATGAACGGCCTGCTCATACACATGCAGCAGTTTATCGATCTCTTTGTCTCGCCCATATAAGCCTTGCGGAATCTGAAATCGATCCGTCATATCATACAACCCTACTGTAAATTCCCCAATATCCTCTCCAGCGTTGATTTTCACTAAGCAATATTCGAGATCCTGCAGGATACCATACGCACTTTGATAGCGATCCTCGGCATTCTTGGAAAGCAGCTTCATGATCATATCAGAAATTGGTTTAGGAATACCGTTCACTAATTGATCAGGAGGTGGAGGAGTCACTGCTAAATGCCCGTGAATTAATTCCACCGGATCTTCCGTTTGGAAGGGTAATCTCCCCGTCAACATTTCATAGAACGTAACTCCTAACGAATAGTAATCCGTCCGATAATCGATGATCCGATTCATTCGCCCTGTTTGCTCTGGGGACATATATTGAAGCGTTCCCTCTAGCATCAAAGGATCCAGCATCTCTTGCCGCTCTCTTGTAAAAGATGAGATGCTGAAATCACCCAACTTCATGATTTGCTTTTCCCAATTCACGAAAATATTGCTTGGATTGATATCTTTATGTATGACATACTTTTTATGAACATCCCCAACCATCTTGACGATTTGAATGGCAGCTGCTAAGAAATCCTGAATAGACTTTCTGAACACCGGGAATAAATTGGCTAATGCTTCGCCATCAAAGTCTTCTAAAATCAAAGCAAAATTATTCTGGAATTTCGGAAGGGATAATGGTTTAAGAACGCAGGAAATATCCAGCATCTTCCCAATCTCATACTCGCGCTTAAGTCTGGCAATATCCGAGGAAATCGGAAAATCAGAACGAAGTGTCTTAATCATTACTTTCTCCATAGACTGCTTATGAACCGCACGATATAGGACCGTCCGTTCATCCTGGTGGATGGGTCTGATGAACTCAAAATCCGGAAAAATCAACCCTAATACCCCCCTCACAAAATCGCCTGTCAGAACTTAAAATTTAGAACTTTGCCATTCCAAGGAAGTCCTTTGTCGAAGCGCTTCTTGTCCTTCTGTCGAAAAACTTTTAACACATCGATATTCCCCATCTCGAATTTATACATGTCCCATATTTCACATGGCATCTCTGTTGATTCATCTTGTTTCAACAGGGCATTAACCGCTCGTCTCGCTGCTTCATTAGCCCCTTCCATCGTCGCTAGATTCGTGTTTGTACGTACATAATCTGACGCTAAGAAGAGATTCGGAATGCCAGTGAAAGCTTCTGGCCGATCTTCCCACGTACCGACACGATTAATGAACAGAAGGGCTTCATTCGTGCAAGCTTTTGCCACTTCATCATATTGAATGTCACTATCCAAAAACCAGGAATGAAGATTCTCGTCCCTCAAAATAACCGCACCATCTACATTCAGACTTTGCTTCATCTGAGCCCAGACTTCTTCCTTAATTTCTTCTGGTGTACAATGGGTCGCCGGTTTACCATAAAGAATACCAGGTGCATCCCAATCAGAAATATCAATGGAGAGAACTCCTCTAACGCTGCCATCACCATATTCACTTAAATTCACATCTGGCCAAAATTGTTTCTGGGAGACGGAAGTCAATGACCATGGAGCATCCAAGTAAATCACATGTCCATGTGTTACGGGGACGTCTTCTTTCAAATAATATTGAATGCCGTTCATCCAAGCGACCGAATCCACAAGCCTCTGAACCCCTTGGAGAGTTGGATCCGCCTCGAGCATAGCCTGTGTAATTAGAGGCCCCATCACTTCAACAGGGAACGCAGCAATATAGTAATCCGCTTCAATATGGCTCGTTTCCCCGTTCTCCGTAATCTCCGCACTGCGGATAATCCCGTCAACACAATGGATTCGCTCAACTTTGGCATTTAAATGATAGTCCACGCCTCGCCTCTGAAGAAACGTTAACCAAGGATATATCCATTTCTCATTCGTTGGCCCATTCAAGAGACGCACGAAGCTCGTTCCTGGTGTAGACAGATTAAGCGTCATCTGAGCTGCTACAGGCCCTACAGTTTGCGTACTTGCGACTTTGGATTGACAGGCAACCAACGTTTTGGTGAAACCTGCAAAAATATTCTGGAATGCAGGAGATTGCTTCTCCGCTTCTATGAAATCCCACCAATCGATCGTTTCATATTCCTCGCGAATACGCTCTTCACAACTCGTCATGACTTGCCAAAGCTTCCGACCATATTGCTCTAAATCTTCTTTCGTAAGCCCCAGCTTATGACTTATCAGATCCTTCGCTAGTGCTATATTATCTTTGTTAACTACGATTTTGGCAGGGAGAGGCTGCAGTGGTGCTGTATTGGTAGCGATATCTAATCGCGTTACTTCCATTAAGTTATCGTAAACGGTTTTATTTTCGTAAGGAATTCGTTTCAACGTATCAATGACATGTCGATAAAAGCGCGGGAATAAACGAAAGCCGTGTTCTCCCGGCAAATCCCTTCGTCCACCTTTTCCACTACCAACATAAGGCATACTTCTTGCTTTCCCGCCTGGAATACTCTTAAACTCGTAAACAGACACATCATATCCTCGTACGATCAGCTCATGAGCAGCACTCAATCCAGCAACACCGCCACCCAAAATTGCGACCTTTTTCAACATACTTCCTCCTCATTTTGGTTTAATTTGTCAAAACATGGTTTCTCTATCATATCATTTAGAGCCGCTTACGCATAGAATAATCCTAGTAAAATAAAACCTTTCATTGCTGTGGTAGTCAGCAATGAAAGGTTTATGCCATACGTATTAATCAAGCTGAAAATGAGTTAATGCGTGTAATAGCTCCTCGGAAATGTGATTCAATGTTGTTGAGGAGCGCTCGACTTCCATGGTCGAGGCTGCTTGTTTCTGTAGAGACAAGGTAACATCTTGTGTGTAAGAAGTTGCTTTCCGTGAAATCTGAACACTATCCTCCATCGAGGCGGATACTTGCTGTGTACTCGCGGATATTTGCTCAGAAGCGGCTGAGACCTCCTGAATTTGTTCCGCTACCTGATTCACAGCGTGCAAGATCGATTCAAATACGATGCCTACCTTTGTGATTAGCAAGCTCCCCTTCTCTACTTCGGCAATCTCCAATTGCGCTTTCTCTACGACAGATTTAGAGCTGCTCTTCACTTTCGCAATCAACTGAACAATGTTCTTGGCAGATTCGCTTGATTGATCAGCTAACTTCCTTACCTCTGTAGCGACCACCTGGAACCCCCTACCCTGATCACCTGCTCTCGCCGCTTCAATGGAAGCATTCAAGGCCAGAAGCCGAGTTTGATCGGAAATATCCGTGATCACATCAAGCATTCGATCAATCTGCGTACATAAATCAACAAGCTCCGAGATCGTGGTTGCCGTTTCAAATACTTTCATTTTGATTGAAGTCATTTGATGGACAGCTAGGTTCATATCTTCAAAGCCTTGTCTTGCTTCGAGCGCAGCTTCGTTGGCCGCTTCAGCGACGAATGAAGATGTTTCTGCAATGCGCTGAACCCCGGCAGCCACCTCGTTCATCGCTAATGAGGTTTCCTCTGAGCCTTTCATCAAGACTTCCGAACCTTGTGCCATATTGGTCATGATGGACTGAATAACCTTCGAATCAGCGGAGGTATCCTTCACATTCGATTGAAGTTGCTTGGACGAGTCGAATGCTCGCTGAACGACAAGTCGACTCTGGCGAATAACATCTGTAAAGCTATCTGCAATGTGATTAAAAGCGTTTACTACACTGCTAAATTCATCCTTAGAGTGGGATTGGACACGGACTGTCATATCCCCTTCAACAAGCAGTTGTGAAGCTCGAGCCAGCTCGTCAATCCCCTTTTTCACAGATATATAAAAAGCCATAAATAAATACGCAGCTAGAAGCAGTACACCCAGTACAATAAGTGCGTCAATCACTAAACTTTTCGTATAAGCATCCACACGTTGTTGGAGTAATTCGGTTAACAAGCTAATCTGGTGCGTATACAGAGCAATCGCTGCCTCTTTGGATGTACGTGATGTAGCCGCGAATTCTTTCGCCGTAATTTGAATAACACCCGTGTTGACTAGCTTCTCATTCAATGCTCCGAATGTTGCAAGCGCAGACGATATGCTCTTTTCATGCAAGGCAAGACTCATGGAGGCAGTCTCAGGATTTAGCTTATGCAACTGTTCACCAACCGATTGAATCTCTGTTAAAATAGACTGTCCTTCACCACTTAGATGGATTAATTCCTCTTGTTCCTCTGGGTTTTTGATAGACCGACGAGCAGCAACTTCGATGCCTTTTCGCTCAATTTTCTCAAGATTGTTCCAAAATGCAGGAAAAAGATGTACAGTAAAGTCTATGAGGGCACTCGTGCTTTCCTCAGGATCCAAATCCAGTTTCGCCTGCTGTTCAACCGTATGTATGAGTTGGATCACCTGTTGTTCCATTTGCTCATGTTGAAGTTCATAGTACTTCTGACTTAACCCATCTACACTCGAAGTAATTGATTGCCACTGCTCCAAGATAGCTGAAACAAATTTCTCTTCCAGCCATGATGTATTGGCATGCTCCACTTCCGCTTTCAACCATGACATGGTACGATCAATTTGTACTTGCATTTGTTTCAAATCTGTCTTCTCAGGTGGTTGAACACCGTCCGTCGAAGGTAAACTTTGTCCGAATTGATCCAATCGGATCAATAATTCACCCAATTCACGTTGAACAGATATCCCTGACATTTCGCGTTTAGCTCCACGCATATTTTGCGTTGTCCCAGCTAATAATTGTTCGGCTAACAGCGTAATCGGAATTATGAATACACAACCTATAAGGAAAAATTTATGCGGGTACCTAAGTTTATTCAATAAGTAAATTGCTTGCTTAAACAACGGTGAAGTCAAGTTAGTACCCATTCGGTTATCTTTCATCCTGATCCACGCCTCCATTTGCGTCAACTATCCTTACGCGAAACTTAATTTATGGACCCATCTTACAACGAATCCTATCTAAATACAGGCAGTTCGAACTATTTTGATAAAATTCCACAAATTTTTCACTTAATTATGTGATTTTTTATAACGAGTACTCCTAAATTCCTATCTGCCTTCGAATCCTTTATAATAAAGGGTAAACCAATCATACACGCCAGAGAGGATGGTTATTCCATGCCCGATCGAATAGGTACACGATACGTGCCAAGTACACAAATCGTCTCTTTCCCTCATGGAACTCTCCATTATGGTGATGATGTATTTCTGACTCGCAAAGTATTACTGTATCGTAAAGCGCTTCGTCACAATCAACTCGGTGTCGATTACATAAGCTCACTTCAGGATAAAGCCGCGTTTATTCACGATGGATTTCATCACATGTTGGATACATCTATCGCCCAGGATGCCGTCACCATTATTTTACAAGCCAAAAGTGGTTCGCTGTTTGCCCATACCATGTTCAAACGCAAATGGACCTATGCCGCTGTTGTCGCGATTATTAGCGACCTAGGAGTTTCCTTGTTAGATGCGATGGAAGACAAGATTACAGGCTTTTCCGTACGTCCAGATAATTTATGGTTAACCGATCAGAATAAACTTTCCGTCATCAATTATTGGGAGGTAGATGAACATCAAGAGCAAGGAGCCGTTGGCCTTTGCCGCTTAATGATTCAGCTGCTTACGGGGAGCGAAACGATTTCCGACACATTCGAGGTTATGCATACGAGTCTGGAGCGTGCTTCGATTCCAAGTGCGACGACAGAGCAAAAATTAGCTTTGATTCGCCTCATCAAATTTATATGTCATGGGCAGTCTTCGCTATCCTCACTCGTATTCGGACTGCGGAGTTTACCTCCTTCTGTCCCTAGCAACCCTAACAACAAAAGTATAAAACAAGATGAGCTGATCTCTGAGGAGACAACAGAAGTACTGCCAACTACACAATATGAGAGCCATACCCGATCTACTCGTTCGGCTAAATGGATTGCGCTAGGTTCCGTTTCAGCTCTCGTGATAGGGATTATCTCTGTATGGTATCTGTGGCCAGAGCCAAAGGTTGTTCAAACCGTCGTCATCATCTCTCCTACGCCAACAAGTACACCAATAGCAACCGGAAGCCCAAGCGCCACACCAAATGCTAAGCTAACGAGTATGAATGAAGCTGCCAAGGAAACTGAAGTACCTAATCTGGTAGGCAAGACACAAGCGGATGCGGAACAGCTCGCTCTAGCTGCGGGACTTCACTACAACTTCGTCATTGAAACAAGCACCCAGGCCAAAGGTATCGTAACGAAACAGGAACCAAAAGCAGGAACCAAGGGCTTGGCTGGGGATAATGTAACGTTTTGGGTGAGCAAGGGGGCACAGTGAGGAGACAGGTAAGGGAATGAGTCAATGATCGCGGGAACAGGTGAGAGACGAGCGGCAAACTCCATTCACCTCTCGCTACGTTGCATAAACGAGTTTTATAGCTCCATTCCAAGCTCAAACACAGCTTTAACTGGAAAACATACAGCTAATTCCACGTAAATCAGGTGTTTTTAACATTTAGATGGAAAAACTCCAGCTAATTTTCGAGTTTCTGTTAGTTTGGCAGGAAACGACCGAAAATAGCTGGAGTTTTTCCAGTTATCTCCCTTATCGACGAGAAATCAAAGGAAATAGATGGAGATTTTCCATCTATTTCGCATTAGATAGCCGGCTAAGATATGGTGTAAGTTTCTGAACTGTCTACAACCCAATCTATCTAGCTACTCCAAAACACGCCCCCCACCAAAATCACTCCTTCCACACAAACTAAGCATTTACGAGCTACCTCGTCACGGAACACTTCCACGCCGCGGAACAAAAAAAGCAGTTCAAGTCGCGAACGACTCGAACTGCTCTTTTCATTTTTAAGCGTGGAAATCTTGACCTGAACGAACTTCTTTCACATAACCAGCGCGGATAACGAAGTCACCGAAGTGTTCTTCATGTTGACGCTCTTTGGCATAATGAGGAATGATCGTTTGCAAGGAATCCAGAATCTCGGATTCACCGATGTTTTCTTTGTACAATTTATTCAAGCGGTTTCCTGCAAATCCGCCACCAAGGTACATGTTGTACTTGCCTGCAGCCTTACCGATGAACGCAAGTTCAGCAAGCATTGGTCGTGCGCAACCATTCGGGCAACCTGTCATGCGAATCGTAATTTCCTGCTCACGAAGGCCAACACCTTCAAGAATAGACTCTACTTTTGTAATCAAAGAAGGCAGGTAACGCTCCGATTCCGCCATTGCGAGTCCGCAAGTCGGGAACGCAACACACGCCATCGAGTTTCTACGCAATGCGGAGTAGTGTAGACCATCCGTAATGCCGTGATCTTTGATCAGTTCTTCAATTTTCTTCTTTTTCTGAGCGCTGACGTTGCCGATGATCAAGTTCTGATTCGACGTAAGTCGGAAATCACCACTGTGGATCTTTGCAATTTCACGAAGACCTGTCATCAAGCGATAGTCTCCATCATCCATCACGCGGCCGTTCTGAATGAACATTGTGAAATGCCATTTGCCATTGCTGCCCTTCACCCAACCATAACGATCTCCATTGGATTCGAAATGAAAGGCGCGAGCTGGCTCAAGGTTCCAACCTAGACGCGTTTGTAGTTCATTCACGAACCACTCAATACCGCGATCGTCGATTGTGTATTTGAAACGAGCATGCTTACGAACGGAACGATCCCCGTAATCGCGTTGGATCATGACTGTTTTCTCAGCTAGATCAACAGCCTGCTCCGGCTTAATGAAGCCGATCACTTGACCAACTTGCGGATACGTTTTGACATCTCCGTGAGACATCCCCATACCGCCACCGACGGATACGTTAAAGCCCACCAAACGGCCATCTTCAATAACCGCGATGTAACCAAGATCTTGTGAATATACATCCACATCGTTGGATGGTGGAACTGCGATACCGATTTTGAACTTACGCGGCAAATACACAGGTCCGTAAATCGGCTCTTGCTCTTCTGCGTCGCGGCTATCGACGATCTTCTCGCCGTCTAACCAAATCTCATGATACGCTCTCGTACGTGGATCCAAGTGGTTTGAGATGCGATTCGCCCACTCATATACCTCGCCGTGAATTTCGGATTGGTAGGGGTTCGGGTTACACATCACGTTACGATTCACGTCGCCACATGCAGCAAGCGTGCTTAGCATAGATGCGTTAACTTCTTGAATCGTTTTCTTCATGTTCCATTTGATCACGCCATGCAATTGAAAGGATTGACGTGTTGTAAGACGAATGGTGCCATTCGCATACTTCTGAGCAACACGATCCATCATCAACCATTGGTCAGAGGTTACGATACCGCCTGCAGCACGTACGCGTAGCATGAACTGATAGGCAGGCTCAAGCTTCTGCTTCGCACGTTCATTACGCAAGTCACGATCGTCTTGCATGTAGCTGCCGTGGAATTTCATCAAACGGTTGTCATCCTCAGGGATGGAACCTGTGATGCGATTTTCAAGCGTTTCTTCTAGACTTCCGCGTAAATAATTACTGCGGATTTTAATTTGTTCAACATCACTATGCGGCGCACTATTCTTCGATAGTAAATTATTTTCTGACATCTTGAGCTTTCTCCTCTCGCGATCGCGGGGATCCCGTTTTAATAAACATCCCGTTGATAACGTTTTTGCTGTTGCATATTAGCCAAATATTGCACGGCTTCTTCGTTATTTAATCCGCCTTCTTGCTCAAGAATCGTGAGCAGCGCAGCATTCACATCGTGTGCCATCTTCTTCTCGTCTCCGCAAATATAGACAACAGCGCCTTCTTGCAGCCATTGATACAGCTCGCGACTTTTCTCTAACATGCGGTTCTGTACGTATACTTTTTGATCCGTATCCCGGGAGAAAGCAACGTCTAATTTCGTTAGAACGCCGTCTTTCAACCAACGCTGCCATTCAACTTGGTACAAGAAATCTGTAGCGAAGTGTTGATCTCCATAGAATAACCACGTTTTACCATCTGCACCCGTCTCTTCTCTCTCAGCAAGGAAAGAACGGAATGGCGCTACACCAGTACCAGGTCCAATCATAATAATTGGCGTTTCTGGGTTCTCAGGAAGCTTGAAATTCGGGTTGCTCTGAATATAAACCGGCAACGCTGCACCTGACTGTGCACGCTCTGCCAAGTGAACGGAACAAACACCATAACGATTACGGCCATTCGCTTCATAACGAACCGCACGTACAGTGATGTGCACTTCATCTGGTGAAGCTTTGGATGAGCTAGCAATGGAATACAAACGAGCAGGCAGTTTACGAAGCACGGCTACGAATTGACTAGCAGACACACCTTGTAAGGAGAAGTCTTGCACTAAATCTAATAAATCGCGGCCAGCGATGTACGATTTCAACTCAGCTTCATTGCCAGCAGCAACAAGCGCTTGGAGCTTATCGTTTGACGTCAGCTTTGCCACTTGCTCAAGCAAAGGTTTCGTCAGTACAGTAATTTCGAAGTTGCGAGTAAGCGCTTCTTGTAACGTACGCTCTTCCCCATTTTTGTTGACAGGAACTGGCGTGCTAGCATTCCAGTCCATCGCTTGAATCAGTTCATTAACAAGACGAGGATGATTCTCTGGGAATACCCCTAAGCTATCACCTGGTTCATATTGCAAATTGGAACCTTCTAAAGAGATTTCCACATGGCGCGTTTCACGATCGGAGCCGCGGCCATTTAAGTTCAAGTTCTCAAGCACTTCTGCTTGGAACGGGTTCGTTCTGGAGTATTCCGACTCTCCGGAAGCTGCATGCCCAGTCGATGCTGCTGCACCACCAACGGAAGCTGTAGCTGATGCCGCATTTAAAGCACCCAGCACACCAGAAACCCAAGCTGCAGCCGGCTCATCAAAGTCAACATCACAATCAACACGCTCAGTTAATGATTTGGCACCAAGCTCCTGCAAACGTTTATCAAAATCTTTACCTGTTTGACAGAAGAATTCATACGACGTATCACCCAAGGAAAGAACGGAATAACGAAGTTCTTCTAATTGAGGTGCTCTTTTGCTATGAAGGAATTCGTAGAATGAAATCGCATTATCCGGTGGATCGCCTTCGCCATGCGTACTAACGATCATCAGAAGGTTTTGAACCTTTTTCAAATTGTTCGGTTTGAAATCGCTCATGGAAGAAAGCGTGACTTGGAACGATTGCTCTTCTAGCTTCTTCGCTAGCTTTTTAGCTAATCCATGAGAATTACCTGTTTGGGATCCGAATAGTACTGTTACTTCTTTGGAAATAACAGGTTGACTAGCTACAGCCGTTGGCACGGTAGTAACAGGTGCAGCCGCGGAATTTGTCGAACCCTGTTGAGCTGTTAGATAGCCACTCAGCCAAATACGTTGAGTATCCGTTAACGTTGATAGGACGCGGTTGAGCAATTCAACTTGCTCTTGGTTAAAAGGACTGTTTAAGACTTGAAGTTCCAACAAAATCCACCTCATCAGCATGTATTGATAAGCTTTGCTATAATTCGCACTATTTTTACTCTCCATTGAAAACTATCATAGTGCGCACCATAGGTCAATTAGAATCATCTTATGAGACTTATAAGGGGAATTGATATATGGTTAAATGAGCACTTTTCATGCAAAAAATGACCCCAAAAAGGGGTCATTTCATCTTTTTTTTACATATTTAACCTTTCACTGCTGACCCTACGGTCATCGCTTTCTCAACTTGCTCACTGAATAGGATATAAACTAAGACCGTTGGCAAGCTTGCTATTGTCATCGCCGCCCCCATTGCCCCCCAGTTCGTTGTAAACTGGCCTTGGAAGAAAAGTAAGCCGAGCGGTAAGGTTTTCAGCGATTCTTTCGTAATTAAAATGAGGGCCATCGTGAATTCATTCCACGAGGATAAGAAGACGAAAATGACCATCGTCGCCATTGCCGGCTTGATAATAGGTAAAATAATGGTGTAAAACGTCCGATAGATGCTAGCTCCATCCATGCAGGCTGACTCTTCAAGCTCGACCGGGATCGATCGGAAGAAACCATAGAACACCATGCTCGAGAACGAAATATTAAATGCAATATAAGGAACGATGAGTGCACCATACGTGTTAGCTAAATGGAAATCACGAACAAGAATAGCCAATGGGATCATGATGACTTGTACCGGAATGAACATCCCGATGACCACATAGATTCTTGCGACTTCCTTGAAACGCCATTGCATGCGAGCTACCGCATAGGAAAACGTTACAGAGAGCACAATCGTCCCTACGACAGTACAGGCTGCCACAAGCAGGCTGTTGCTGAAGTACTGCGGTACATTAAATTTGGACCAAGCGTCCACATAATTTTCGAAGCGAAAATGCGTTGGAATTCCGAAAGGATTCGTAACGAAAATTTCATTGTTATTTTTCAGTGAATAGAAAATCATCCACAATAACGGATACACCGACAACCCCGCATACACCCATAAAAGGATGCCAAGGAGCGGATTTTTTTTGCGAAATTTGAGTAAGCCGTTCATCTGTCATCCTCCTTAAAGTTTTCGTAAGAAAACTGGCTTCGTAAGCATTAGCTTAAAAGGTAATACGTTCACGTGCGATAAGTTTATTAATCGCTAACGTTACGATCAAACATTCAATAACAAGGAACGCTGCAGCCGCACTGCCATAACCGAATTCGCCAACACGGAAAGCAGAACGGTACATCAGGTACGTCAACGTGTAGGTGGAGTTACCTGGCCCTCCGCCTGTCATGATAAACATGTTAGCAAAAGCGTTCAACCCACCTGTAATTGCGAGGACTAAGCAAAATTTGTACGTCTCAGCCAGCATCGGAATCGTAATTTTCATATGTGCTTTGAATTTGGAAGCGCCGTCGATACGGGCAGCCTCTAAGTACTGTTCAGGTACAGACTTCACAGCCGCAAGAAGCAGCGCGAACTGGTAGCCCATGTACTGCCAAGCATTTACGAAGGCAATCGCGAAGATCGCTGTTTTACTGTTCGTCAACCAGTCTTGACGATAGGAGATGCCCAGCGCTTCAAACACCTTGTTGATCAACCCATACTCGCTGTTATACATGGCCAACCAGAGCTGACAAACGACGGTAATTGAAAGTACAACCGGAATGAAGTAGGAAATACGTAGAAGCTTACTCCCTTTGAAGCCTTCTGCTACGGCAAAAGCGAGTACAGACCCGATCCCAATTTGTACAACGGCTAAGATGCCTGCAAACATAAGACCGTTATAGAGGGACGTATAGAAAATACTATCTTGAAACAATCGCGTGTAGTTATCTAGAAAGATAAACGTGCCTTCACTCAAGCCGTCCCATTCGAAGGTACTGCGGTAAAAGGTTTGTAAAATCGGATAAAACACGATCACTGTATACAAAAGGAGAGCCGGCAGCGTGAACAGCATAATCGCTACTTTATTTCCCATGAATTTGCGCATGTCATCACTTCCCTTGTAGAGTAGAAGACTCACTCTGGGTTTGAGCATTCCAGGGTGAGTCTCCTTGTCATAGAATCACATTTATTTGGCTGTTACTGCTGCTTTATTCAAATCTTTGACGAATTGATCAGACGTATAATTACCTGTCATTAGGTTTTGTGTAGCATCTTCAAGTGCTGCTTTGAATTTCGGATTGGACAAGCCCCATGAGAAAGCGGTTGTGCTTGTGATTTTCGGTATATCCTTGGAAAGTTGATCCATCATTGGAGGGAACTGCTTCACAATCGGTTTGTCTACCTTTGTTGCTACGATCGGGTTGCTGCGGTTCGTGAACTTGTACTCGGCATATTTCAAGGAAATGAATGAGGCAACTTTCGCTGCTAGCTCTTTATCCTTTGTGTTTGCGGATACCGCATATCCACCTGGACCACCGCTGCCACTGAATGCAGTTTTACCTTTTTCATAGGCTGCTGCATCAGCTGCTGGCAAGTACATGTAGCCAGCTTTGTCACCAAGTGCTTTGGTTGCGGCTTCAATTTCCCATTGACCGTTGATAAACATGGCTGCTTTACCTTCATGGTAAAGTGCCGCGGCTTGGTCATAGTTCAAGTTGGTTGCGCCTTTTGGCAACATGCCTGCTTTCACAAGTTCAATGATTTTATCAGCAGCTGTTTTGTACGCCGCGTCTTCTGCTTTCGCCGTTCCTTTATCCAACTTGTTAATACCGCCTGGATCAGCTCGTGTTACGAACATGTCATACAGCGCTACGCAAGGCCATTTCTCTTTGGCAAAAATGGAAAGCGGTGTCACACCTTTTGCATTGAACGTTTTAACAGCTGTCATCATTTCATCATAGGTTGTTGGTACTTTCACGCCATTTTGTTGGAACAGATCTTTGTTGTAGTAAAGGAGAGCTACTTCATTTCCTGCATACGGGAATGCGTATGTGTGACCATCATCCGTCACTAGTGTGTTCATTGCGCTCGGCTGCATTTTGTCCTTGAAGCCAAACTTAGTTACGTACTCATCCAACATCAGGATGTTATTGGATTTTTTGAACGTGTCGATAATATCTAGACCCGCTTGAAAAATGTCGGGAAGATTACCCGTCGCTGCATACGTCTTCAACTTCTGTCCATCATCTTGTGCTTGGATATCTAGCTCTAGCTCGACATTCGGCATTTCCTTTTTCAATTCAGCTACCGCATAGTCATAAGGTGTTTTCGTATCTTCATCTGCATATTGGGCATATATTCTAAGTTTTACTGGCTTTGCATCCGCCTTAGCCGGTGCTGTCGTTGCTGCAGCTGTGGCCACCGGGGCCGCGCTGGTTGTTTCTTTCGGTGATTCTGTGGAACCGCAAGCTGCTAGGCTAGTCGCCGCGAGTAAGCTTACGAGAGTAACTGCCATCTTTTTCATGTGTAGACCTCCCAATAATTCTTGTGCGTTTCTCCTCTTTACATCCTCAGTATAGAGGCAAAAACCCACAGTGATAATGGAATAACTGAGGGCTTCTTGTAAAATCCGCACATTCGTATGCAGTCGTTATATGCGATTATTCTCATACTCACTTGGCGAATAGCCGAAGAATTTCTTGAAGCTTTTGCTAAAATAACTAGGGTCATTGACCCCAATCTGCTCCGCAATATCCGCCAATCGAATGTTTCCCCTACCAAGTAGTTCCTTCGCTTTATGCATACGAACATGCGTCACATAATCCGTTACAGTCATGCCGATTTCCTTCTTAAATATCGCCCGCAAATAGCTTGGGTTAATGAACACCTGCTGGGCAATCTGATCCAATTGGAGCTCCGAATCCATATATTTCCCCTCGATGTACTCTTTGGCTGATTGGGCAATTTTCGACGATCTCGTCTTCTTGTGCTTGTTCGTATATTGAATCGCCTTAGCGAATAGCTCCTTGATCCATGTCGATGTGCTCTCGATTGAACCCAACCGCTTGATTTCACTATAAGGGTAAAAGGCTTCGCCAAAGCAATCCTCGATGGGATGTCCCATCTCCGTGACATAGGATAAACAAACTGAGATGAGTCCCATGGATATCACATAGGTATACTCCAAAGACAAGCGCTGCTCCCGAATAGATTGGAAAACTTCTTCCAGCTTATCTTCTACTTTCTCCGTATTATGCATGCGCAAGAGTACGAGCAGCTCCTCGTTGACTTCCGTCGGGTAGAGCGCCTGCTTACCAGAATCAAGCACACTGGAACCGTACGCAATGACGCGATCATTTCCTAAGACGAATTTGTTTTGTAAAGCCTCTAACGCTTCTAGGTAAGAAGTACGAATTCCGCCGTAGCCAGACTGACTCCGACCAACACCAATGGTGATCGTGAATTTCAAGTACTTTTTGATCAGAAAAATGAGCTTCTCATATCCCTCTAACGCAGGCACCTCGAGTTCCTTCCCCCCTTGATGCTCGACTAGACAAATAATCCGCCCTTCTGCCCCGTTGAAAATAAGGTGATGCCCCGTCTCCTCTAACGCTTCATTGAGAATGTTCGTAACCGCATATTTCCACAATAAGCGCTCGCTCACTTGATTCCACTTGACATCCATATGGTCAATCTCAATGCACGCAACCACAAACAAGGAGGAGGCGAAAGACTCCCCGAGTTGTTGGAGCTTCTGAGTTGTTTCCTCTGGAGAATGATGATAGTCACTGCTAAGCAAATGGTTCAAGTAACTTTCTTTCATCATTTGCTGATTTTCCTTGAGGGTGGATCTTTCTTCCCGCGCTTTTTCGTGTTCTTTCTGCAGTTTTAACAGTGTTAGGATGAGT
Source organism: Paenibacillus sp. LjRoot56 (assembly GCF_964253335.1). Lineage (NCBI taxonomy): Bacteria > Bacillati > Bacillota > Bacilli > Caryophanales > Paenibacillaceae > Paenibacillus > Paenibacillus sp. LjRoot56. Next base: position 852,432 of record NZ_CAXURV020000002.1, on the reverse strand, counting down.
TCATCCTTGGAAAATGGCTTGAGGATATAATCCTCTACACCGAGCTTCAGCGCTTTGCGTGCATAATCAAATTCATTATGTCCCGTGATGAGAACCACACTCGTTGCTGGATAGTGCTCCTTCAATTGCTCAGTAAGGGTCAAACCATCCATGAAAGGCATTGTTATATCTACAAGCGCTATGTCAGGCTGATGCAATTGAACTTGCTCGAGGGCTTCGATCCCGTTCTTCGCTTCCGCGCAAATTTCAAAGCCATAGGCCACCCAGTCTAATGCTGAACGCAAATATTCTCGGAAAATCGATTCATCATCGACGATTACTATTTTCTGCATGCTTATCTACTCCTCGTCACTTTGAAAAGGCAACCATAGTGTAACTTCCGTGCCTTGTCCTTGTTCACTTGTAATTTGTAAGCCATATTCATCCCCATAGTACAATTGGATACGGTCGTTCACGTTTTTGAAGCCATATCCCACGGCCTCTTGCGGAGATTCCGTCTTTTTCACGATCGCCTCGAGCCGCTCTGAATCCATACCCACACCATCATCGGCGACGATGATTTTTATTTTGGCATCAACAATTTCGCCTGTTACCTTGAGAAGTCCAAGACTTCCTTTCGTTTTGAGCCCGTGATATATGGCATTTTCGATAAGCGGCTGTATGGTGAGTTTCGGAATTTGACCGATTAGCACATCGTTATGAATATCAAATTCATAGGTAAATACATCGGAATATCGGATCCGTTGAATAGCTAAATAGTCCTTCACGTTGCGAATTTCTTCTTCAATCGTGATGGTTTCGCGGCCTTTACTTAGTGCAGCACGATAGAAATCAGCCAGTGCTTTCGTTGTCCGCTGCACATCGCGGGTTCGTCCCATTTCTGACAAGGTATAGATGACATCCAACGTATTATAGAGGAAATGCGGCTTAATCTGCGCTTGAATCAGGGCAAGCTCGTATTCCCGCTTCTTCTTTTGCTCCCAATTAATGTTGGTCAAAAGCTCTTGAATCCGCCGAATCATCGCATTAAAGCCAGAAGACAGCATCCCGATTTCATCTTCAGAATTTACTTGGAATTCGATATCTAAGCTGCCTTCCTTAACCTTCTTCATGTATTTCGTGAGCCCCATTATGGGCTTGGCAATCAATTGGGAGAGCATTCCTGCGCCAAGAAGGGCAAAAAAGAGGCAGACAATTCCCAGCAGAACGATGAGTAACGTAATTTTGCGCGTATCCGCCGTTAATGAAGCTAGTGGTGCCATCGAAATTAATTTCCATCCAAAGCTAGGGACATCGGAGCTTACAACGAGTGTTTTCTCATATTCAAAAGAAGTCGGCTCGGACGCATGCTTACTTGATGTAATCCAACGCTTCATCTCAGGAATCGCCACTTCTTGGAGCACATCCTCTGGATGCTGCGAAGAGGTAACAACACCTTCATTATCCACAATAAAGTAGCTGCCATCTTGGATCGAACCGATTTTCTGATAAATTGCTGATAAGGAGCTTTCCTTGATATTTAGCACAAGCAGGCCAAGCTTCTGTCCTGTATAGATGTTTACAATCCGCTTGCCTAACGTCATCACCGTTTCTTGGGAGCCATTCGTTAAATAATCCCTGCGCTGCATGGGGAACCAAATGTTATTCCCGCTCGATGCATCAATTTGTTTGAGCATGGAACTTGAGGGTATCCACTCCCGATTCCGCTCCATGAGTACATTCGAGCCATAGACTCGATTATTCGTATCAATGAATGCCGCTGACTGCACATCAGGGAAAACGAGCAAGGCAAAGCTCAGCTGATTCGTGATTTGCGTGTACATTTGCAGGCTAGTTTCTGGTGCAGCTAAGGATTGGGGATCTTCTACGATCACCTTATTAAGATTGATCGTTAGCATATTTGCGCAGCTCTCTACGTTCGTTAACATGCCTGTGATGCGGGTAATGATGAGGGAGGAGTTGTCCGACACGTTTTTGATCGTTTTTTTGACGATGGCGTTCGTATACACCTGGTTCGAAACGAAACCCAGTACAAATAAGGGCACGAAGATCAGTGGAAAATAAATGAGAATGATTTTATATCGAATGCGTTGGTTGCGGAACCAATGTGTTGTTGGAATCAACTTCTGAAGTATATGCATGAATGCCCTCCCTTTAGCGAAAACAAAAAAATCCCCTACCATGCAACGTCAGGAGTTTCCTGTCCGTTACATTGTAAAGGATTCATACCTTTTTTTAAACTCACCACTTGGGATGAACATTAGCTTGTGCTTTCTAAACTATTTTCTCGGAATAAACTAATCTGTCTAGCTTGAATTTCTAAAAGTAAAAACATGAGAAATTCCTTACTCAGCTTCATCCGGCTTGCATTTATATAGGCATCAACAAGCGTGTCATTGGAGATGGCTTTCAAATTATCGCGATCATTCATTGTGCAACAACCATTTCGGGTTTTCTTCTAACATCGACATCATTTTCTTCATCGATTGTTGGATTTGTTCATCGGAGGGCAAGCATATATTGCCATAAGATTGTTGTACAACATCCGTTAACACCGAATCAAAAATGCCATTAAACTGCTCTGATTTCACATGAACCCCTCCTAATTTTCATTTATTTGGAAATTCCTATTTCTATCTTAGCTTGAAGTGCGTGAAAAAACAGCGCATTTTTTTTTGCATCTCATACATCTTTTTTTTCTATATTATGTAATTTTGTTTGCATTCAGGGAGGCATGATAAATGGGTTTGCGGCGTGGGTTCGCGCATGATAGTGCGTAAGAACTATGTTGAGATAGTGAGTGAGTCTAAGCTGTGATGTAGGGTTACTGTGCCGCGTATTCACCCCAAATCAAAAACGCCGCCACCTCCGTCTGAACGGAGATAGCGGCGTTGGCCTAACTTGCATTTACTCGCGATGATGCTGATGATGTTCAACAATGCTTGATGCTTCCATTAATTCTCGCATGACGTCAGAGCGCAACTGTTGATTCGTGAATTCACCTTTTACAAATAGATGTCCCTTGTCACTGGAAGTATAACGTGGTGGAAGCTTGTTCAGCGCGATTGCCAATATATCATCTTGGCACGTTAAACAATCACACTTCAATTCATAGTTCTTCCGGAATTCTTCGAACAACTGCTTAACCACGGTTTCCATTGCGTTGACGACAGCCATCTGTAACTCTCCCTCTAAGAACCTTTGTTACGTCTATTATACTCGATAAACTTAGAATGACAAAGATAAGGAGTTGGTACGTTGATCTTGAAATTGATAGATTCCTGAGCCAAGCTCAATCCTTACATCTCCATCAACTTCCCGAGCACCTAAAATGCCTGGTATAGTATTTAATTTTTGACCATGACATGTCACTTCCGAAAGAGTCGTTCCAGCTAAGACGACCTCTGCACTAGTGTTTGGTGGGAGCTGGAACGTATAACTGATAGCACCTTCATCTTCGATGACCCATTCACTGCGAACCTCCCCATAATTCGTGATGAGGGATGCTTTGGCATACGTAAGACCAGAATCCGTCCGAGGTCGGAAGCTCATCCGTTTATACCCTGGCTGCTGGTCGTCGGAATCCAAACCAGCTACTTTCCTATACAACCAATCGCCAATTGCACCGTATGCGTAGTGATTATAGGAATTCATATCATCACTCCAGAACGTACCATCCGGTTTGATACCATCCCAGTGTTCCCAAATCGTGGTAGCCCCTTTATGAATCGTGTACAACCAGGAAGGATAATCCTCTTGCATAACAAGCTTGACTGCCACATCATGATAGCCATTCTCTGTAAGTACATGACATAGATATGGTGTGCCGACGAAGCCTGTCGTGAGATGGTAATTTTGCTCTTTGACATACTGAGCAAGGGTCGCTGCTAAGCGTTCCCTAACGCTTCCTTTCACAAGTCCGAACATCAACGGAAGCACATGAGCAGTCTGCGTGTGTCCTGCTAATCGGCCGCTTGGTGTCACAAATTCCGCTGTAAATGCTTCAACAATATTCTCATAGAGCGCTGTGTATTCAGCGACATCTTCTTCCCGTCCTAGGACTTCTGCTGTTTTGACAAAAAGCGAAGTCGAATACGCATAGAAGCATGTTGCAATTAAATCTTTCGGCGTTGCCCCGATATAACTGCCCTCTTTGGCGTCCAGTCCGAGCCAATCACCGAAGTGGAAACCCGTTTGCCACAAGTATTCATTCTCACCTTGCTCACGGATGTAAGTAATCCAACCTTTCATACTGTCATACTGTTCTTCCAGGACGCGTTGATCCCCATAAACCTGATAAAGTGTCCATGGGCAAATCACCGCCGCATCTCCCCAAGCTGCAGAAGAATGATCTTTCTCATAAAGTACATGCGGAATGACGAAGGGTACGCCTCCATCCTCACGTTGATCCGCTTTCAGATCTCGCAACCATTTGCTGAAAAAGAGTGCCACATCGTAATTGAAAGCTGCTGTTCGAATGAACACCTGCGCATCCCCTGTCCAGCCTAACCTTTCATCACGCTGCGGACAATCGGTAGGCACATCGAGGAAATTACCTCGCTGCCCCCAAACAATATTGCGCTGCAGCTGATTCAGAAGTGCATGCGAGCATTCAAAGGTTCCCTTCGCAACCATATCGGTGTGGATAACCAACCCTGTAAAACACGCAGCATCAAATGCAATATCCTGTGGCCATCCCATCACTTTGACGTAACGGAAGCCTTGGAAGGAGAAATGCGGTGCATAAGACTCTTTTCCTTTCCCACTACACACGTAGGTAACCGATTGCTTTGCTGCCCTCAAATTGCCAATATAGAAATTCCCTTGTGCATCAAGCACTTCTGCATGCAGCAGCTCAATGCGTGTACCCACGGGCAGATTTAATTGCATCTGTACTTTTCCCACCATATTTTGACCAAAATCAAGCACCGTTTCCCCTGACGGGGTTTCAATGACAGCGACAGGCTGCAACTGTTCCGTCACACGGGAGGGTTCATTCTCTTGCATCACCAATGTTTCCTTGCCATAATCGAGCTCAACACTCGGAACCCAATCTTGGTCATCATAACTTGGCAGACTCCAACCCGAAAGCTCTAACCCCGCATCGTAGATTTCGCCATGATATAGCTCTGACATACGGACTGGCCCAAGTGATGCTCGCCAGGAGGAATCGCTGCCGATAATCTCTTCGGTACCGTCCTCATAAACGATATGCATTTGCATGAGCAGTGCCCGTACGCTTCCAAAAACATTCCGCTGATGCTTCCACGCGAGGTTGCCTTTGAACCACCCATTCGCTAACGCAGCGCCAATCGTGTGTTGCGTCCCTGAGACCAGACTGCTCGTAACATCGTAGCTCTGAACCTGCAGACGGTGCTTGTAGCTGGTCCAGCCTGGCGTCAACTCCCAATCGCCAACTCTCGTACCATCAAGCTCCAGCTCATATACACCGTGGCTTGTCGCATAAATCGTCGCCTTGCGAATCTGCCCGTTTACTTGGAAGGTTTTCCGAAGATAATAGGCTTCTTCCGCATCCGGGTCTATATGTGAAGGATCTGGCGTAATCCACGCCGCTTGCCAATCCGATACTTGAAGCTGTCCCATTTCCCAGTAAGCGATTTCACTCCATGGCGAAGCCAAACCGGATTGGTTCCATACCTTCACCCGATAGAAATACCGAGTGCGCGGCTGCAGCTCAAGGCCAGCATAGGCAACAAGCACAGATTGATCTGAAGCGATACGGGCCGTATCCCAAACCAAGCTCGCTGGTTCAAAATCACTTGGATGCATGCTTACCTGAATCTGATATGCTGATTGCACGGTAGCGTTAGTGTCAGCTTCAAGCTGCCAAGTAAAGCGTGGTTGAGCCGTATCCAATCCGATTGGATTAACTTGGTATTCACAAAGCAAAGCTGAAATACGAATGAAACTCATAGGTTTCTCCTCCTAGATACACGAGCTGTCGTGTGAGATGTGCTTCCTTATTTATTGCATCTTTATGACTTATTGTAGAATATCCACCCTCTTGTTTGTAAGGTGTATTCAGACATTTATATAGGTGATATACGACAATCTCTCTTTTGTATTGCGATACCCTTAATTTCCATGTATAACTCGAATAGTATAAAGTTATATGAACTTATAGATAGGAAGGCGCTTATTATGCTACAAAAAACACACAGTATCGCTGGAATGATTGCAGCCGAAATCGTACTTATTCAAGGCGACATCAGTTTCTTTACATGGGATGCTGCAGGTTCTTTATTACTCGGTTGTTTGGCAGGCACCTTAGCCGATGTAGATAAACCAGGTTCCACCATGGCCAAGGTTCTCTTTCCTTTGTCTGCCTTGCTTCATGTTTTAAAAATCAAACATCGAACATTGACGCATTCTTTGCTTTTTATGGCGCTGCTCGCGATGATATGCTTACATCTGCCGCCTTTATATTTCTGGGTATTCATCCTTGCGTACGCTTCCCATCCCTTAATCGACCTACTGAATGATCGTGGTGTCCAACTCTTCTGGCCGATCACGCTCAAAATCCGACTGCTCCCCAAATGGATTGCAATCGACACCGGCTCCGCGAGTGAAACTGTATTCCGTTGGGTTTTACTCGTTGTCTGTCTTGTACTTCCATTTTGGAACTATGTGTTGCCATATCTGCCTTATTCATTTACAAAATAAGACCAAAAAAAATCGCTGATTTGGCTGACCAAATCGCGATTTTTCTCATTTCTGCTATTGCATGGGAATCGATAGCTGAAAACAAATAAAGCCTTCCTCCAATGTAACTTCAATCGTTCCTCGATAGTACTCAACACGTTCCTTAACTACTGGCAAACCGAGCCCTTGATGTCCACCTTCTAATTTGGTGCTATAGCCGATCGCGAACAAATCCGTGTCGTCTTCCAGATGAAAAGATGGATTCACCCGATTCTTGACTGAAATCTTCACAGCGTTCGATTCCTTCCAACCTTTTACAGAAACCTCTCGCTCTTCTGCTGGGAATTTATTCGCTTCATCAAAGGCATTATCAATGAGATTCCCGATAATTTTCACGAGATCAACCGATTTCACACCAAGGGATAATCCATCCAGACCTATGAATTCATAACTGAAAGCTACTTTGGTGCGCATTGCAAGTGTTATTTTCGATTGGATTAATGCAGCGATAGCTGGCTGTCCAATTCGAATAATATCATTGACTTCATTAATTTCCTCAATTAATTCCTCCATATAGCGCATTTGATCCTCTTTTTCCCCATTGGTCAATAAGGCATAGAGGGTTTGAACATGATTCAGGAAATCATGTCGCTGACTACGAATCGTTGCAAACATAAGGTCTACATTTTGAATATACATTTCTTGTGTCGACTGAACGGCTGTTTCACGCGACTTCGTATTGAATCGGAATACAAGAAATACAAGAAGACAACTGAATACGGTAAATAGAACAATGATCAGAGCTACACGAATAAGTTGGTCATTTAACGTCTTCTGTATGGACTGGTAGTCCGAAACAATGGTTATCACATAAGGGATTTCTCGCTGAACATCCGTTACTCTCTCTTTAATTGGCACATACACAAATGTCTTTAGAATCGGTTTTCCCTTATAGCTTTCAACCACACTCACTGGCTTTTCGTCCTGTATAGCATGTTTGAAATTCGTGAAATCATTCACATGAATGATGTTATGTGTACCGAAAAGCACAGGACGGTCATACATGGAAACATACATAATGCCATTCGGTCTCGTATATTCCTTCGGCTTCGTACCGAATGTGATCCCGTTTAATCCGGAAATTTCTATAATATCCCGATTGGATGTCAGTGTTTTTTTTACAATCGTATCCGCACCAATAATATCCTTGAACTTCTTAATTTTACCTGCATTTACAAACACACAAATAATATAATTCGCTTCCCCGTCGTAATAATAGCCAAATTTACTAACATCGCTCGTACCTGAAGCAGGCACTTCATAAATTCCCGCCCAGAAATTAGGAAGTTTTTGCCCTTCAGGTATCGTAACATTGTGATATTTCATCAATTGGTCAAAAGCGGTAAACCAATACCCAAACGTAATTGTGCTTGTGAGCGTAAGTTCATTGGGATCAGAGGATTTACCAACCATGATATCATCGCCGATTCCGCTGCGCTTCATGAGTGAAAATCCATCGACACCTGCTTCAGCAGCAAGGGGAACAAGTTGTTCATTCGTTACTTTGTCGATATCGGGATCCAGCTTCGTTTTGGCAAAGATGGCGGCCGATCGTAATTGTTCCCCAATCATATCTTCCACAAAGAATGCTCCCGCTTCTGACTGTTCAATCGACGTTCGAATTTGATTCGCTGTCGTTGCCATTTGCTCTGACATTTCCTGCGTTAAGATGGATTTCGCATACCAATAATAGGAGCTATTGTTCGTAATTAATAACAAAATAACAATTATAAAAGTGATATAAATAACTCTTCTGTTTATTCTCATGAAGTTGTCACACTTTCTCATTTTGTATGCTGGACATTACAATTCTGCGCAAAAAAAATTTGCGATAAAATTTCGACAAATAACGCAGAAATCACTGCCACGTTATGTTAGTATAGTAGCTGAAGAATTTGTTGTCTATCAATTAAAAGGTATTCTCACCTTTATTTGGTTATATTATAAAATTGCGGGAGGAATTTTCATATGTCAGCTACGGTTTTAATTACAGGTGCATCCTCGGGAATAGGTGAAGCCTTTGCTCGTAAATTAGCTGCCAAAGGGCATCCGCTCATTCTAGTAGCCCGATCCAAAGCCAAATTAGATGAACTAGCCAACGAGTTGTCCCGGACATACGCGATTGAAGTGGACGTGATCGCCATTGACTTAACAAGCGCAAATGCGTCGGCTGAAGTATTCAAGCAAACTGAGCAGCTTGGTCGGCATATAGGCCTGCTCATTAACAATGCTGGCTTTGGTTTAAGTGGCGAGTTTCTAGCCCATCCCACTGACAAATATCAACAACAGATCACATTAAACATTGCCGCTGTTGTGGATCTAACCCATTTCTATTTGCCTGCCATGGTTCAAAAAGGCGAAGGCGCCATCATCAATGTAGCCTCCTTATTAGCGTTCTTCCCGTTCCCGTATTGCTCCGTGTACAGTGCAACCAAAGCTTTCGTCCTTTCTTTTACCGAATCCTTATGGGAAGAATATCGTCACAAGGGTATCCAGCTTCTAGCATTGTGTCCAGGTCCTACAGATACGAAGTTCTTCGATACGGCCAAGGAAGTTGAAACCAAGAGCAAGCGGACACCTGAACAAGTCGTCGAAACGGCATTAAAAGCACTTGGCAAACGTTCATCTTTCGTCCTTGATGGAGGCAATAATGCCTTCACTGCACTACTCGCACGGATCCTCCCGAGACAAACAATCCTTAAAATGTTTGGGGCTTCCATTCGCAAATCCATGCAGCATAAATCTTCCTAATTGGGTTCATCACAAATAATTCCTTATGCCGATTGCTTTACTTGTCTCATAGACTTTAGTAGTATAGCTAATATCGAATGAAACGAGGTGCTTTACTTTTGTCCAATGATGAAATCATTTTGACCCCTGAGGGTTTACGCAGTTTAGAGCTTGAACTTGAAGAATTGAAAACAGTGAAGCGTAAGGAATTAGCAGAACGTATCAAATTGGCTATCTCCTACGGTGACCTTAAGGAAAACAGCGAATATCATTCTGCCAAGAACGACCAGTCTTTCATGGAAACGCGCGTTCTTACGATTGAACGGATGCTCAAGAAGGCCAAAGTTGTGAAGAACACGGGTACATCCAAGGTACAAGTTGGCTCAACCGTCATATTGAATGACGTGGAATTCGCCGAAAAAATCGAGTACAAGATTGTTGGTTCTCAAGAAGCCAATGTCAACGAAAATAAAATTTCGTATGAAAGTCCGCTTGGCATCTCGCTCATGAATAAATCGGTAGGCGATGTCATTAGTGTGAATGCACCCATGGGCATTATAAGCTACGAGCTTCTAGAGATTCGCATATAGCTCCTAATAAGAAAAAGCAGTTCGTAACTAGAAGTTCTAGTTATGAACTGCTTCTTTTTATTTTACCGTATGAAGGAAGGCAAGCGCTTTTTCCATCTTCTTTATGTAGGCGTCATCTAAGCTGGAACACATCCATTTCACATGTCCGTTCCCCGTACCCTGCAGTTGGCTGCTGTCCTGCAACACTTGCATTAAGTGATTCACAGTCCCTATACTTCCATCTACAATTTGAATGTGGTTCGGTAGGATTTGACTCAAAATCCCACGATAAAATGGATAATGTGTACAGCCAAGTACAACCGTACCAAAAGTACTCAGGTCAAATGGAGCTAATTTGGTTTTAAAATAATCAACGATCTGTGGACCATCCATCATGAGATTTTCACAAAATTGGACCAACTCCGGAAGCGGTACGGAATCTACCATTCCCATATCATCGATGCGGGATACGAGTTCTCTATATTTCGCTTCCTGAAGTGTAAGCTTTGTGGCGAATACGAGCACCCTTTTGCCTGAAGAACGATTCATCTCTACGGCTGGCTTAACAGCTGGCTCCATTCCAATAATAGGAATCCGGTGGATTCTCCGCAACTCTGCGATCGCGATACTTGTTGCTGTATTACAGGCGATGACAAGCGCCTTAACTTCTTCTTGAATTATGGTATCAACGGATTGCTTGACGAAGGTTAGAACCTCATCTTTCGACTTCATACCATAGGGAACATGCGCGGTATCGGCAAAATAAACGAAATCTTCCTGAGGCATTCGCTTCATGGCTTCGTTCAGAACTGTGATTCCACCTAGACCTGAATCAAAAAAAGCAATTTTCATCCTATTCACCCTATTTATTAGCGTTCTTTCTTAAAATGACTTAAAGTAGTCCTGCTGTGATAAGACCGTTCCGTACGCCTTCTTCATCCACATGTGTAGTCACGTGATCAGCGTATGGCAATAAATCTTTATGCGAATTGCCCATGGCGATGCCGAAGCCGACATAAGAAAGCATCTCCATATCATTCAAACCATCACCAAAGGCTACCGCATCTTCCGGCTTCAAACCGACCAACTCTAGCATCGCCGCTATGCCTTGTGCCTTAGAACCACCTGCAGGCAACACATCCATCGCATGTTCGTGCCAACGAATGAGCTTAAAATCTGAAAGCAACCCCTCGTACAAATGTTCATCTTTGGCTTCACAGTGCAGGAAAATTTGATAAATATCGTTCGATTTCCAGAAATGCGGATCATAACTTGGCAAATCAACTTTTAACGAGGATACAGAGCTCTGTACAAATGGGTGATCCTGTGCATCTGTTGCAAATGCATGCTGACCCTCGAATACGAGTGAATGCTGATGAGCAGCAGCTAGCTCAACTAGAGCTTCGATCGCACTCTTAGCGATTACGCGGTGGTAGAGAGGCTCGCCTTTGTAGACGGCATATCCGCCATTCAAGCACACATAGGAATCAATGCCAAGTAACTCCGCCAGTGGCTTGATGAAATAAGGTGCTCGTCCGGTTGCAATAACGGGTTCGATCCCGCTCTTTTTCAGATCGTGAATCGCCTTAACGGTGCTCTCTGGCACCTGCTTGTCCTCATTAATTAACGTACCATCAATATCAAAAAATACAATTTTGTACACAGTAGGGTTCTCCTTTTCATTCGGAAGCAGTTGTTGCCGCCCGATGTCTCTATCTCTCAATTAAACACCAAATGCCCAGAAAAAACAAAGAAAAAAGAGAATCCCTTGGGCTTCTCTCCCACTTTGCCTAAATGATCGTATCGATGATGCCATAGGTTAACGCCTCTTCTGGACTCATGTACCAGTTCCGTTGATGTTCCTTCACACGAGCCAGCTCCTCCGCTTGCAGATTCGTTTTGGACAAAATACATTCATCATAGATATTCTGCAGCCTCTGCGTTTCATCCACTCGATTCTTCAAATGCTCCAAATGACCATCAATATGTGTGGAAACGGAGTGATACATAAAGGTACTCAGTCGACCTGCGTGCCTTTTGTGCCCGCTAACTGCGATCAGCAAACTCATACTTGCCGCTAGTCCGTACACATAGGTGTGAACGGGTGTTTTACTGTTCTCAATCACATTAATAAGACCAAAGCCATCGTATACACTGCCTCCGTTACTATTTATGATCAGGTCGATCGGCAGGCGTTTATAATCCTTTTCCTTCTTATCTTTGTCGTCATCAAATTGATTAAGTTTCATAATTTGCTCAACAATCAGTTTTACAGAGGTCTTATTGATGCCATCGAATAGATAAAGGGTTCTGTCACTCATAACATGCCTCCTGTCCGTATGGCCTTGTATTACAGTAGTCTATTCTCGGTTTGGAAACTTTGTAACTCTTTGCGTGCTGTTTTCAGATTTTTGGGCGAAAAAGAGCCCCTCCTACCCCGCAAAAGGGAAGAAGCGGCTCTCCTAGCTACTTTTAGTAAATACTCACATTATCATATTTGCTGCTCGCCCGATGCGAGTAAAGTCCAAGTTGTCCCGAGGTGAAACTCGTATCTGTCGTCGTCAGCAGTTTAATTCCGTTCACCCAGAACTCTAGCGTGCTGCCATTCACCACAGCTTTGAAGTCATACCAAGTTCCTAAGGTGAACGTGAAAGGCACGGTGACGAGATCGGTAGTCGTACCTCCGACGACTTTCAGGATCTTCAGACTATTCGTGGATTTATAGTACATGAAGGTATAGTAATTGTTCGCATCCACGCGACGTGCAACGAGACCAATACCAGCTTGATTGTTGGCATCGAAGCTGTCAGCTTTGACTTTTGCCGCAACCGTATAGTTCTGCCAAGTGCTCAATCCGGAATACGCGTTGATATTGGCAGCTGCATTGTTCGACTGGTTATACACCTTCGTCCCATCGGTAACAACGCTCCAGGTGCCACCTGTTGTTGCCCAGCTTGAGGCTGAACCCGACTCATAATCATCGCCGAAAATAGGCGCCACGCTCACATTATCAAATTTGGCATTTGCCCGATGAGCGTACATCCCGATTTTGCCTGAATTAAGCGTTGTATCCGTCCCGGTTAGCTGCTTCGTCCCATTCACCCATAGCTCTAGAGTGGACCCGTTCACGACAGCTTTGAAGTCATACCAAGTGCCTATGTTGAATGTAAAAGGTGTCGTAACGACATCCGAAGCAACGCCAGCGGAAATCTTGGTAATTTTCAACATATTCGTCAGCTTATAATACATAAAGGTATAGTAATTGCTGCTATCCACGTACCGAGCCGCTACGCCAACTCCGGCATAATTCCCCGCATCGAACGCATCCACTTTGAGTTTTGTAGACACCGCATAATGCTGCCAAGTACTATCACCGATAAAAGCAGTAGCTCCACCAATCGTTGTATTCAATTGGTTATATACCTTCGTGCCATCCGTAACGACGCCCCACGTTCCACTTGTTGTCGACCACCCTGCTGCTGTACCAGACTCGAAGTCATCACTCAGAAGTACGATCGAATCGGTGCTCGTCATGCCAGGAGTGTCGTCTGTTTGGAAACTAATCGTAACCGTATCCGACGAACCGCCTGCTTCACTGAACGTTAAGGTCTTGGAGTAATTTGAATTTGGTGACAAACCGAACGTATTAATTGTAAAATAGATCTCCCGCTCCCCTCGCAAATTCCCTGCGGATTGCGAAAGCGCAAGCCAATCGCCTTGACCGCTAACGGTCCAATTCGCACTCAAACCACCGCCTTTATTGACGATCTTCAATTTGTGCTTTTGTGAGCTGTTGATTACGTTTTTCGTCCCAACGTTGATACTGGCTGGCACGTCTATTTTGGCTGCAGGGATGCTTCCCAATGCCCCAAGCTGATTCGTTTCTTGGAATTTGGTTATCGTTCCCTTTTTGGCTGTCAATTTCAATTGCAGCCATTGCGCAGAAACACCAGAAGGTGGCGTAAAGGAAATCGCTTGCTCCACTTTGTTGCCATACGGAACCGAGACATTAAACGTACCCGTTTGGAAACTCGTGTAAGTACCATTCACCGGATTCAAGTATCCCGCTTCCCAAATCACATCCACGCTCGTTCCGTCCCGCTGTTCATCGTTATAGACAATAATGGTCCGATTCGTTGCCGTACCGCCCGTAAATACGATAGGTGCAACACCTATTAAATTATTCTTATCTCCATCCTTGTCAAAAGCAGCAACCGGCGAATACGTATCTTGTGTGTACTCATACGAGTCTGATTTGATAAAGGTTGGTTTCGCTGGATCATACGCGTTAAAAACAGGTCGACTAATTGCTACCGGCTTCAATCCAGGTGCCGTCATATCCGACCACGTCGGATACAAAGTATCCTCCGTCACTTCATAAGCATAGATCCAATTGGCATAATAGCGAATGTCTGCAAAGCCCGCATATCTCATCGCTCTTGTCATCCGATCAGCCGCACGGTGCCAAACGGCTTGTGAAACGACATTATCGTTCAAAATATCTTTCGCCAACGTTGCGTTATACGTCCCATTCGCATTGAGTGTCGGCCACCCACCCGAAGGTGTGTATGCTTCCCCTTCACCTTTGGGTTTCGTACTGTTATTCGTGTACAGTCCATACATCGTGCTATTGTTCAACCAGCCTATTTGGTAACCGCCCGTATAGTGATGATTCTCTTGATCTGCCGTTGTAAAGTCATCCTGAATAATTGGTTTCGATGTATCAATCGATGTGATTGCCGCTGCAATGGTTGGATGCAGAATTGTCGTATTGTTGCTCGTTGAACTCCAATTTTCATTTCCACCGCTCCAGATCACAATACTTGCATGATTCTTCCTCGCATTCACCCATTGTTTAACCCATTTCGTAATGTGATCCATTGCATCAGTTGTATAACTATGCACACTGTGATACTGCCAGTAAGGCGTCTCATCTATGAGAAGTAAGCCGATTTCATCCGCATAGTCGTATACTTGCTTGATCCCTCCGTGAATGTGCGTTCGCGCAACATTGTAGGTGGTTTTCCATTCATCCATGGTTAGTTTAACCTCGGCAATGCTCGCATTCGCATACGATTGCGATGAGCTATATGCTGCCCCGTGTCCACTACCCGTTGCCCAGTTGAACTGCAGCGCATCTCCGCGGAGATTCGTTTTAATACCATTGAGCTGATAGTAATTCGTGTTTACAGCAAATTGTCTAAATCCAAATCGTGTTGCCAAGCTATCGATCGTGACCGCACTTTGAGTAAGACTTGTGTTCAAATTGTACAGCTTAGGGTCGTGCGTCCACCAATATTTCGCATTCGTCCAAGATACAGCAGACCATGTCACCGTTTGCGAACTATTGGCTGCCACCGTCACGGTTTGGTCAGAGAAAGTTTTCTCTGTACTTCCGCCAACGAGCTGAGCGCTATTTTTGACTGTGACCGTTTGGCTGATCGCTGTCGTGTTCGTCACCGTCGTTTTCACCGTTATTTCGTCGTCGGAAGGTGACGTGTTATTTTTCAAATCGGTGATGACGAATGTATCTGAAACAAATACTTTGGGATACGCCACTAACGCTACGTCATCGTTGATCCCGCGACCTTGCCCCCAGCTTTGATTGTCCACACCAATGGGATATAGGGATTTTCCACTTGCATCCTTAGCATCGGCTGGCAGCGCATAGTACCCCCACACTCGTACTTCTAACGTATTCGTCCCCCCAACAATAGCGAGAGGTGTGATATCCAGCTTATACGGCAATCTCGTCATCAAGTAACCGTCTGTTTCTGTCGCTAGTTGTGTGCCGTTAACGAACACTTTGGACAGCGGGCCGATATTCTCGAGGTCTAGGAAGATTTCCTTCCCTGTCATTGATGAGGGCACCGTGAAATTCCTTTTATACACTCCATAATTCAGTGTATTCCATGATGTTGGGTACCCAAAGCCAGCAGATGTATCCCAATAGGAAGGGACCGTAATATCGTAGCGGGTTGCGCCGCCATTGGGATAAAAGTCCCACACCCCATTCAATGAAATCTGCTCCCGACTCGTGTCTGCCTGTGCGTTGTTTGTCACTGCAAACAGTGTACTTATCACTAACGAAGTGAATAACAACAAGACGATCCTTAGATTCATTTTGCCTAAACTCCACGGTATTCGCATCTAACGTCCTCCTTCAAATGAGCGATCCACAATAAATGGTAAGCGCTTACAAAGCCTTCGCTATTAATCCCCTCCTCTCATGCACATCCCTTATTTCTCAATTCTCCTCTATCGAAACACCTCGCTGATCCACCATTATGGCTACCTGACTATCGACGGATCCTGTTAACAGAATCTGAATCTCCGTACGACCTTCCACCTCATTTATCTTCAAAAGCGTCACCTGCCACGCCTTACTTTCATTCGTCTCACTCTCTGGTAAACATAATGTCGCGATAACCGCTCTTTGCGTAAAAGATTGACGGTAAGCTATGACCGGGATTACTTTCTTTGTGCCATAATGGTCGGATCTCCACCCCTCTTTCGTAGCAAGAGACGCCTGACCCCCTGCACTCCCAGCCCAGTACATCCGGCAACCCGATGTCTTCCCAAGCTCCTCCTCGTATGAAATCGACACTTCCAAGCTTTCATCCACCCGATTGCCCCAATCCATCACCTTAGCTTCATCGGACAAATGAAACATCTGTTCGATCTCATGCGTACCTACGCCATCCAACTCATCTACGACAAGGAGGAATGACAGCGATTTCCCCATCAACAGCCATCTCCGATGCGCAACTGGCTCGCTCAACCGCGCATAGCCATGATGCGAAGCATCAATGAAATCATAGGCCTCGCAAGACAACCAACGATGTAGCTCAACAGTCGCTTCCGGCTCTCCCCATTGCTGCGTCGATAGGTACGGCGTTTGATCCTGTCCATCGACCGTGATCGTGTTGTGTGCAGAAGTTCCTTTGAAATATCGCCGCCATTCGCCTTCTTGATACGTGTATCGGCCTGAATCTCCAAAGATTAAGCGCCCTCTATGCATCCATTCAAAATGCAAAGCATCCGCATGACCATGTGCCCCGCCTAGAGGTGCTGCGTCAAAGAACACATACTGCTGCGCATCTTGCATCACATAATATCCCGAATCGGGGAAGGCAACGGTTGACCGAATTTCCTTCTCCGTTCCTCCCATCCTCTCCGCCCAATACTCAAACTTCTCGCTTCCTAACAGCCAGAGCAGGTCCTCACTGATCTCGCCTTGCTGGCAGATGGCTTCATCCTCACAAATTGCGCCTATAAAGCCGACTTTCGCTCGCACATGCGCACCGCTATCCGAATCGGATAGCGCGACAGCCTTACCATCTGGCCGAATCGTCGCTACGCTAAAAGCCACCATCGATTTCAGCTTATCCAAATAGCTGTTAGGAAAAGGATGCCCCGTCTGCTTCGCCAGTAGAAATGGCGTTCCAAACATATCCAAGCTGGCCGTATGATAATGCGGTGTCAGCTCATTTTGAATCCCATCCGCACGAATCTGATCGTGCAGACAAAGCGTAAGCCGCTCTTGGGCAAGCTGGCGCCAATATGGCGCCTCCGCATGATCGGCAAGGAACGTGCCAACCATGAACAACCCTTGCATATGCATGGTGGCATGATTGATTGAGGTTTCTCCCAGATGCCTCGATAGAAACGTCGCCTGTTCGGACAAGCTGTCTCGCCACTTTCTCTCAAAATCACCATCCAGCAACGCACTATGGCTCATCAACATATATCCCCAGACCCAAGATTGCACACGCAATCCCACTTCGAGCAGCCTCCATGGACCAGGCCGTTGGAAATACACCATCTTCTCGTATGTTAGCGAAGTTGGCTTTGGATTCTGCTCGATCCAACTCGTGATATGCCGCTTATAAGCCTCCACATACCGTTCATCACCTGTTAATATATACGCAATTCCCAAGTTGCGCAGATGCCAATGTCGATTGAGAATCCATGTATACTCCAGGTCCTCCGTAGGATTGTACAGCCAATCTGGACGCAAACCGTGATCGATCCACTCTCTTGCAGCCATCGTATACGGAAGCTTGAACTGTCCCGCACAGGAATGGTCAGCTTGCTCCAAAATGTGTTCCACACGTAGAGGAAAATACGTTTTAAACATCCCAGCCGCTTCACGCAGCTCCGCATTGGTCAGATAAAATTGCATCATGATCTCCTTTACTCACACGAATTATCCTTTGACAGAACCCGCTGTGACACTAATGAACGATTTGTTCGCAAGGATATACACGACGAGTATCGGCAAAATCGACATACAGGCGCCAGCGAGCATAATGTGCGTCTCCGCAGCGGCTGAGGTGCCATAGCGCAGGCTGGCTAGCCCTACGGTCAACGTTTGAAGCGCTGGCTTCGTCATCGTGAATACCAACGGCAAAATGTATTCGTTCCATGCGTTTCGGAACACGAACAACCCAGCAACGCCAAGCCCAGGCGCTAATAACGGCAGGATAATCCGCCAGTAAATACCATACACACTGCAGCCATCAATTTTCGCAGCTTCATCTAGATCTCGCGGGATCCCTTTGAAGAAACCAATCAACGTAAAGAAGGTAGCTGCATGACCACTAATCAGAATGATCACAACGCCCCATAAGGACTTGTGCAGATTCAAATGCACCATCAATTCGAATTGTGGGCGCAGTACAACAGCGCCGATCGAGATGAACATCGTGGACGCGAGCAGCGCCACATAGACTTTTTTACCCGTAAACTCCTGTCTATCCACGGCATAAGCAGCTAACGAAGCTACAAGTAGACTACCTATCGTGGTTGCAATACTAACGAACAAGCTATTCATCGTAAAATGAGCGAAATTCGCTCCCTTCCACGCCCTCACGTAATTAGAGAACTGCCAGACGGATGGCCAGAACGTTGCACCTGTGGTTACTTCTGCATTTGTTTTGAAAGAACCGAGCACAGCCATGATGACTGGAAATAAGGTGAACACCACGATTAGAATCAAAAATGCCCATAGTATGAGCTTACCCGTTAGTTTCGCAATGAACAGTGAGATATAGGAGGGTAGCGAGGTTGTTTTGTTATTCGTTATACGAGTTGGAACCGTCTGCATGTATGCCTCATCTCCTATTCGTTAATCTGATTCAAGCGTTTAGATAAGTAGAAGTAACCTAACGTTACAACGCCTACAATCAGCGCGGATACGAAACCAACTGCACTCCCGTAACCGATTTGCTGCTGAACAGCACCGCCTGCCGACGATACGGGGAAGAAGAGCTTATACACGTAAAGATACATGACTTCTGTTTTGCCAATAGGCCCGCCTTCGGTCAACACCATGATGCTCTCATAGCCTTTTAAGGCTGCTGTTATAGCGAGTAGTACAATCATTTGCAGCACAGGGCCTAACATAGGGACAGTGATGTAAATAAATTTCTTCCAACCATTTGCCCCGTCAATGGCGGCACTTTCGTAGACGTCCTGCGGTATATTTTGCAATCCGGCAAGGAACAGCAGCATGTAATTCCCGATGGCACCCCAAACGGCGATGATGATCATCGTGAGCATGGCGAACTTCGTTCCCAGCCAATCGATATTCGAATGGATAATACCGTATTTCACAAGATATTGATTGAGAATCCCATTATACGAATTGAAAATAACGTAGAAGACGACAGACATGACAGCTGTACTAATGACCGTTGGTAGAAAATAAATCGCACGAAACAGATGTCGTCCACGCAATGCCCCGTTAAGTATCACGGCGAGCACTAAGGCGATGGGTAAGGTTAGAATGATTTTGCCCCCAGCATACACCAAGGTATTGATAACCGATTGCCAATAAGTCTCGTCCTCATACAGTCTTCTGAAATTATCTAAGCCATTGAATGTCTTAGCCCCATAGCCAGGATAGCTGTAAAACATATAGCGCATGGCCCACCCTAACGGGTAAATGCTAAGCACCAAGGTCAGAAAAAGACTCGGAAATGTAAGGATATAAGGGGCAAGCGCATGCTTACGCTTCATCAATGCAAGGCTCCTTTCTACTTGAGAAAAAGAGCTACCCGCTTCAAACACACGGTTTCAGGCGGATAGCTTCCTCTCCTAGCGTGATCTTATTTAACTAGACTGCCTTGCAGATTTTTGGCATCAAAGTCAGGCATGGGTTGATTCTTGGTCGTACCTGTTTGCCTAGCTTTATCCAAAGCGGCGTTATATCGTGTCGACAAATCTGTCGTTATTTTATTCACATCACCGCCCTCTAGGATGTATCGCAAGGCTTCATCGCCCAAATTTTTACCTTCTGGCGTCACTGCTGGGACAACTGGGAACAAGGCGTCATATTTGTTAGGTAGGAACAAGTCCATATTCGCGAATCCTGGTTTCTTCGCAACAGCCAGCACATCTGGTACAGCGGAGATCCCTACACTATCCTCTTGGTATGTTTTCAACACTTCTGGACCGTACATCGTTTCGATGAATTTCCACGCCTTCGCTTTGTTCGCCGATTTCGCACTCATCGCGAGCCATACCGTCGCATTTGAGAATGGCGAAGCGCCATTGATTGTGCCATCTACCGTAGGAAGCGGGGCCGCACTCCATTTGATTTTGGCAGGGAATTGGTTCTTGTATACACCTGGCTCACTCGCATGGTTGATGTACATGCCGATTTTACCTTCCGCAAATTGTGCACGGAGCGGGTCGATATCAAGTAGTTCAAAACCAGGAATCATACTGCCATCCTGCTTCATTTTGCGCAGAGCCTCGAGCATTGGGATTTGACTAGCGAAGTCGAACTTGCCTGTTTTGAAGTTAAAGCCATCTAGGATCCCTGTGCTCAGCGCGACAATCGGTGAAGCGGAACGGCCAAAGCCTCCGTTATTTTTGAAGTTACCTGCGAAGCCATAAGCACCAATATCCTTCCCAGCAACGGTAAGCTTCTTGGCTGTTTCGACCATTTCATTGATCGTTTTCGGCGGTGCAGTAATACCCGCTTTTTGGAAAAGATCGACGTTATAGATAAGGCGCCAAGTGATACCATAGTTCGGCAAAGAGTAAATTTTATTATCCACACGGTTCCCGTCGTCGATGATGAGGTTCTTAAAACGGTTTTTGAATTCAGGGGTCATGTAGGTATCTAATGGTTCTAAGTAGCCTTTCTTGATGAACGGGGCAAAATTAGAGCCTGATGTCTTGATAATGTCCGGTGCTTGATTACTAGCGAAAGCGACATCTAAAGATTGCTCATAGTTGTCAGCCATAATCGTGACTTCGACTTCGATATTGTCCTTATTCTCGGCATTATACTTCGCGATCTCCGCTTTGATATGATCCGATGCACCACGGTCGTTCGTCCAGTAAGTTAGCTTTGTTTTGGGGCCGGTGGCTGCTGCTGGCGCTGCGGAACTTGCCGCTGCTGTTGCTGCAGCTGTTGCTGCAGGGCTTGCAGATGTATCCGCTGTATGGCTGCTCCCGCAAGCAGATAAGGTGACTAGCAGAGCTGCGGATGCAGCGAGATGAAACGGTTTCTTACGCATAAATGGTTGGCCTCCCTTTTCTTTTCCCATGTGTTTACTTCTAAAGTGTAAGCGAATTCACTCTAGCTGTGAGGAGGGTAAAACCACTATTCACTAGGAAAATATGATTGTATTAGGACGGTTTATAGCCTTGCTTGAACTCCGTCGGTGTCATCCCGACATGTCTCTTGAACACGTCTGTGAAGTAAGAACGATCCTCGTAACCCAAATGAATCGCAACTTCTTGCACCTGCTTATCCTCAAGGAGCATCTCCTTTGCCTTCTCGATTCGCAGTCCGTTCATGTAGTTGATGAGCGTCGTCCCTGTCACCTTTTTGAACAGATTCGCAAAATAACTGCCGCTCAAATACACATGCTTCGCTAAATCAGTGACCGTTACATTCTTGTCCAAATTCTCTCTCATATAGTGAATCGCCTGGGTGATGACCGAATCCGCTTCCAGCTCACGCTGCTTCTGCAAAGCGTCGCAACCTGCTGAAACCAATTGATCGAGTAATTCATTTAACTCACGCAGCGTCAAGCGCTCCCCCTTTTTCAGAAGATCCAGCTTCGCTGTCAGTTCGTCCAACCCACTTGGCATCGTAATTTTCTCAGCGAAAATGCGATTCATAAGCAGCCCTAGCTCATAGCACACATTCATCACATCGCTAGGTTGTACCCCCGAATAGCTATGTACAATGCTCTGCAGAAGAGGCAGTGCTCTCTCTTTATTGCCCATGCGCAAGTAATTGAACAACTCTTTTTCTTGCTCGGCACTATGTCTAGAACGTGTAACAGCATGATGCTGAATATCTTCATAGTAGAAAACACTATTCCCGCCTGTATAGAAATTGTGGGACAAGGCTTCCGTTGCCTGCTGATAAGATTGGGGCAGCTCGTGAATCGTTCTGGCCTCAAGTCCGACACCGATAGAGATCGTGTAGCGTGAGTAGTTCAGCATATGCTCGCGACACTGTTCAGCCAGCGTAACGATATCCATGTGAGTTGGCACATTCAGCAGACAAATGAAGCCGCTCAATTGCTCCCGGAATACAATGGATTTCGTGACAGAAGCGAGTGTTTCTTCGAGGATGTTTTTTACCGCAAAACGGGCCAGTTCAACGTCATGAATGCCATGGGTATCCACTTGCTTCGCAAAGCCATCGATTTCAATGCACATAATGATGAGGCGCTCCCGATTTAGATCGAGCTTCAAATAGTCCCAACGCTCCTTCAGTCTGGATTCATTGGCGTTGTAACGCAGCAACAGATGCAAATATTCTTGACGCAGCAGCGGCATGCTTTCCTTAATTTGGCGTTCCATTTCGCTTTGTTTGGCAAAATGGACACGATCCAGCTCAATTTGCTCTTTCGCTTTCTGCACAACCGCTTCAATCGCCGTTTTCAAGAACGGCTTCGCTATAAAATCGAACGCACCTAGACGAAGCGCTTGCTGCGCATATTCGAAATCCGTATAGCCGCTGAGCAGGATTACTTTGCAATTGGGCATCACTGCTGTGATCGCTTTCGTCATCTCCAAACCATCCATTCGCGGCATCCGAATATCCGTTAAGACGATATCTGGCCTGAGATCTAAGACCATCTGCAGGCCGTCCTCTCCATTGCCTGCTGTCCCTACTACCTGCACACCATGTGTGTCGATTTGGATCAAATCAGCGATCCCTCGAACGACACTTCTTATATCATCAATGACACAAAGTGTTATATCAGCCCTACTCATGTTAGACTTCCCCCTTGATCGGAATCGTTATATACACCTTTGTCGCTTCAAAAGGCTCACTCGAGAGAACCATCGTTGCCTCGCCACCATAGTACAGCTGCAAGCGGTTGAAGACATTCCGCAGCGCATAGCCTTTCTTCTCTGTGTTAGGATGATTCAGGCTCAGTTGCAGCTTATCTGCATCCATGCCGGAACCGTTATCTTCAACAACAATATGCAGTTGTTGATGATCGGATGTAAGTTCGATACGAATCTTACCACCAGATTCCATATGCTCAAACCCGTGAAGCAAACTATTCTCAACCAAGGGTTGGAGCATGATTTTCATAATGGGCAGTGCTAGGCTGGTATCACTGCTTACCACAATTTCAAAGTCAAAAAGCTCCTCATAGCACAGCTGTTGTATAGTCAAATACTGCCGCACATGACGTAGTTCTTTCTCGACCGTTGTCCATTCTTCGCCATGATTGAGGCCTAATTGAAAGAGCTGTGATAAGGCGATGACCATCGACTTGGAGTTGTCCAATTCGTCCGTTTCCATTTTCCAAATGATCGTATTGAGTGTGTTATATAAAAAATGCGGTGAGATCTGTGCCTGCAACGCCTTGGCTTCGGACTTGCGTTTCTCTCGTTCAGCGTCCTTCACTTCGTCGATGAGTTCATTGATTTCCAGCAGCATGCTGTTAAATTTATGGCCTACCTGACTGACCTCATCTTGATAATGGCTCTGGAATCGAACTGACAGATCATTGCGTCCTACCTTACTCATCAGCATTTGCAGATGATACAGCGGCTTCAGCAAAATCGCCGAAAGCACATTCGACACCAGTACCGCCATAATGATGCAGACGAGCATAATGATGCCGGTCGCCCATTGAATCCAGCTCAAATCCTTGAGCAGATCAGATCTCGATTGGACGCTGAGCAGCAGCCAGTCCGGATTGAATTGCAAAGTCGCGTAGTTAATTAGGTCGTATTGCTCCGTGATCCCTACCTCGAAATGGCCCCTCAAGCTCGTCCCAATATGTTTCTCAAGGAAATCTTTGTCATAGCTCTTGGGTAAATTCGGCTGATTCAATAGCACGCTTGCAGCATTCCGATTCACAAGGAACAAATTCTGATCTTCCTTCTCGGTGTGCCGGTCGGACAGTATGCCTTGGATCGCCTTCTCGTTCAAATTCACAACAAAATACATGTTTGGGCTATCACTAATCGATTTCATGACTAACGAAATAACGCGATCTTTCCCTTGAAAAAGAAGATCTTCATGCCCTTCGACCCAGAATGGCTCTTTGGTTAGTTGCGCCTTCTCGTACAGAGGCGAATCGTAGAAAGAGTAGCCTTGATTCCGATAGTAACTGGCAGAATAGAACTCCCCAATCGGTGTCGCAATAAAAATCGATTCGATCGACGGCTCTGCCAGCTTCGCTTGCGTAAACGCCGAGTTCATCGCTGTCATGTGACCGTAGTAGCCATCTTTCTTGCCAGCGGCAGAATCCTTCGACATCTGGACAAACGGCTGCGAAATCATAATATTCAACACCGACACGAGAATCTGCTTCGCTTTCTCATCCAGCACACGTGCAGAGGTGTTTAGATTATCCTGGCTGAGCTGAAACGTGTTCCGTTCAATGACGCGCGCACTTATATTATAAGACAGTCCCCCTGTCGCCGCGATCGACATGGCAATCAGCAGAACGAACGACACCCACATACGCTTCTTCAGCGTAAGTTTGTATAGCATGGTTTTCATGAACGTACACCTCCATGCTCACATTGTATCGCAAACGATTTCAGGGAGGATATAGAATTTTCCAGTGTGGTGGAAAGAGCGACTGACCCTGACATCCGCTCCCCTTTCTCGGGTGGGAACGAGGATGCGCTAATTGTGCATTTGGGGGCCGATTCAAGGATTGAGAGGAACGTGGGTGCGCTATTTCTGCATTTTCGTCTGAATTTTGCCATATTCCACTAGAATAGAGTATCCTCGTTCCCTTTGGGATCGCTTTAAGCAGCTAATGCGTCAGATAGTGAATCTACGTTCCCCCTCATACGCTATAAGTGGAGTAGATAGCTGCGTGCACGTTCATTACCACTCGCTACAACCAAAAGTTGCTTATCACATAACACATGCAACAAAGTTCTAGCGTGTCTTTCACTTACTTTGAGATGCACAGATAGTTCTGGAGCTGTAAATGGACGGATTGTTCTGCGAGCGAAACGAATGATTTCACTTTCCAGCCAAGAGAGTGTCGGTAGAACATCGGTGGCCATAAACTTGCCAATAAGAGAAAGAATCAACTGTTGGCATTGTTTCGGTGCTTCAACTATCGAAGGGTAGGCAAGAGGGAGAACTAACCACCCATCTAATGCGAGGTGTGCATGACGGATGCACAAATCTTTGAATCGCCAAACTTCAAGATCTCGCGCATGTGAACTGTAACCTTGAATTTCAATTGCGGCTTTTACATCTCTAGGCATATAGGCAAAATCCAAATAACGATAGCCGTTCGCGAAGTCACGAACCTCCCATTGGGGATACAGATCGTTGAAGTTGCCGACCTTTGGATACCAAATGGACCGAAGAAACTCCATCTCCGCATGGCCTAAACCTCGTTCTAATCGTTCCCTTCTGCGGGGGGTTGTGTCATCTGCAATTTGTTGTGCCATAAATGCTGCGAATGCTTGTTCAAATTTCATTAGCCATCTCTCCTTAAGTGGACCCAAAACAAAACGCCGCTCTCATCACTATAACTGAAAGGACCTATTCCTCAGTTACCATGATAAAAACGGCGTGTGCTTCACGACCAATGTCATATTATTTGTTTTAAAGTATACTAGACGAAGCCTAGATCATGCTACTT
Organism: Paenibacillus sp. LjRoot56; assembly: GCF_964253335.1. Taxonomy (NCBI): domain Bacteria; kingdom Bacillati; phylum Bacillota; class Bacilli; order Caryophanales; family Paenibacillaceae; genus Paenibacillus; species Paenibacillus sp. LjRoot56. The sequence goes on along the minus strand of NZ_CAXURV020000002.1, from coordinate 826,292 downwards.
CATTCTGCTTCCGATTGAACTTGATATTCCGCAAGAGATACTGTCAACTCGTCCGTAACATGGATACCCTCAGATACTAGCAAAAACCGCTGCAGCTGCGCACCCTCATCATCTTGGATCGCGATTTCTCCACGAACATTGAGGACTCTGTGCCAGGGGAGACGGAACTTTTTGCTCATGGCATGCAGAATCCGCACAACTTGCCGAGCTGCTCTTGGACTTCCGGCTTGTCGCGCAATTTGGCCATACGTCATCACTTTTCCTTCGGGAATGGATCGAATGATTTCGAGAACTCTCTCTGTAAAAGGTGTCATTGTACCGGAAGGAACTTGATGCATACAGGCTGAGACATCTCAAGTACACTGCCAGTTGGGACTAGTTTCCCAGTCGTCTCATCGCGCGCAAAGCTAACGATATTGTCAGAATCTTTATTCGCGACTAGGACAAAACGTCCATCAGGCGAAATCCCAAAATTTCGTGGGTGCTTCCCTAGGGTTGGTGCATGTTCCACAACGGAGAGCTTTCCTGTTTGATTGTCAATGGCATAAACTACGATGCTATCGTGTCCGCGATTGGAACCATAAAGGTAACGTCCGTCAGGTGAGACGTGGATGTCTGCGCACCCATTTTCGCCATCGTAGGAGGCTGGCAGGGTTGGAATCGTCTGGATTTCTGTTAGTTTACCTTGTTCTTCATCATAGCTGAATGCTGTAACCGTGGAACCAAGCTCATTAATCACATACCCGTACTTGTAGGATGGGTGGAAGGCAAAATGGCGCGGCCCCGAACCAGGCGTGACAGACACTTCGCCATGTGGAATGAGACGCTTAGCGGCAAGATCGAGTTTATATAGGATAATTTTATCAAGGCCTAAATCACATGCACCTATGAACCGATTGGCACGATCAACGAAAACGGAATGCGCTCGCGGCCGATCCTGTACGGGAAGTAGGCTCGCACCGTGATGCTGCTGAATGTCCGCGGAAGTCCCAAGATGGCCATCGGCTTTAATTGGAGATAAGCCAACCATGCCACCATGATAGCTCGTAACCATTACAACTTGATTCATGTTGTCTAGCTGGATGTGGCATGTTGTCGCAGGCAGCGTGTTTTCCTGATTAAGTAGCGATAATTCACCCGTTTCTGGCTGGATAGAGTAGGCACTAGCTGCTCCACATTTCTGACCTTCAGCACCAACACCTTCACCAAGTGCGTATAATCGCCAATTTGCAGCATCGACAGCTAGAAAGGTTGGATTTTGGAGACCCGTTACGTTATGGGTAAGCGCTAAGCTACCTGTTTCTGCATCAAATTGTGCCGTATAAACCCCCGGATTCTTTGCATCGGCGTAAGATCCAATAAAGGCTAAAGTTTGTTTCGTTTGTTGCTGCTTGTCCACGGATGTCACTCCCATTCTCATCTAATTTCAATATGAGCATTATCTCAAATCTGCCCCTTGTGGGCAACTATTGGATTTATTGTGGGGTTGGAGAAATGAGATTGGCGGGAGAGTAATATTCGTATGTTTTCTGACATGAAAATCACTCATGGTCAACAACGCAAGGTAATCTACACAGATAACCTTTTTTAGGTTGTTGACCATAAGTGATAATACCCGATCCAGACCGCCTAGGACGGTCCTTCTCTATTTAAACAGCAGATGAAATATACACAGAGTAAACGGCATTTTGTGAAACGTTCATATTTAGGAATACTGAAATTGCATCGTTTCTTGTGACAGGGTTACCAGCTATATTACTGGTCCATGTTACTGTGGCATTTGGAGTGACTGCATATGGAGCACCATTGGAAATACGCACAGGCTGCGCTCCTACATCTGTAGGTCTAATTGAGAAAATTATGGTTCCTGTAAGGATAGCCGTAGTTGTAAGTGTAATTGTAGATATGATGTTAGCTGCTAACGGTGCCACTGCATTATTAATAACATCAAAACATACTTGGAAAAGATACGTTCCAGCAGGTAAGTTGTTTACATCTATTGCACCAGAAAAAGCAACTATGCTTCCATTCGCAGCATCGACATAAGGTACCCTATTAGAAAGTGCTCCAGGCGACCCTGCTAAACGTTGAAATCCTGCATTATTTCCACCAAAATTAAGAATTTTTGTGAAATTAGTTGGTGTCGCTCCGGTTGCTCCTCTTGCTCCAGTCGCTCCAGTTGCACCAGTTGCTCCAGTTGGTCCGGTTGCACCAATTGCTCCTGTTCCTCCAGTTGCTCCTGCTGCTCCTGTTCCTCCAGTCGCTCCAGTTACTCCTATTGCACCAGTTGCTCCGGTTGCTCCGGTTGCACCAACTGCTCCTGTTCCTCCAGTCGCTCCAGTTACTCCTATTGCACCAGTTGCTCCTGTTCCTCCGGTTGCACCAACTGCTCCTGTTCCTCCAGTTGCTCCAACTGCTCCTGTTCCTCCAGTCGCTCCAGTTATTCCTATTGCACCAGTTGCTCCTGTTCCTCCAGTCGCTCCTGCTGCTCCAGTTGCTCCCGTTGCTCCAGCTTCTCCTGTTCCTCCAGCTGCTCCTGTTGCTCCTGCTGCTCCGGTTGCTCCTGCTGCTCCGGTTGGTCCTGTTGCTCCAGTTGGTCCCTGTGGTCCACCTGCTGGCCCCGTCGCTCCGGTCGCTCCTGTGTCACCTGTTGCTCCTGTTGCTCCAGTTGGTCCAGTTACTCCAGCTGCACCAATTGCTCCAGTCGGCCCAGTTACTCCTGTTGCTCCGGTTGCTCCCGTTGCTCCAGCTGCTCCCGTTGCTCCTGCTGCTCCTGCTGCTCCCGTTGCTCCAGCTGCTCCTGCAACACCTGTTGCTCCAGCTGCTCCTGCAACACCTGTTGCTCCAGCTGCTCCTGTTGCTCCAGTTGCTCCAGTAGCTCCAGTAGCTCCTCTCTTCCCTCTATGCCCCCGCTTCCCTCTAGGCCCTCTCTTACAACACTTTGATGATGAGGACGTTGTTGTGGACGTTGTCGTACAACAACAATCTGATCTCGATTTTTTCGGATTATTACTCATATAAATTTGTAACTCTGGTTCAATCGAATCGAGAACATGTTTAAGTTCCTCTTTATTTAACCGCTCCAAGTATTCCACCACCTCTTTTCTTTGTCCTACTAGTTTATGAGCTAGAACATATATTGCGAGGGCTAGAAAAGAAAACAAGCATTTCCCTACTAGAGTGACATATTGCATGAAATCTTAATACTATATTATGTAAAATACAACTTACAAGAGGTGGCAGAATGAGCACTACTGATAATCTTTCTATCCCACATTTTCACATTACTGCAATTCCCGAGCAACTCGAAAAATTAAACAAGAACATCTACTTAGAGCTATGGATCCCGGCAGTCCTTCGCCTTAATCAAGATGAATATCAAATAAAGCTGGCCTATCGGGGCTCACATACCCGTAAATTTCCAAAAAAATCGTTCCAGGTCAAGTTCATTTCACCAATGGTTTACAAGGGAGAACGAGAATTTCATCTTAATGCCGAATATGCAGACCCCTCACTCATACGAAACAAACTTTCCTTTGACTTTTTTACCCGTATCGGTACCCTATCACCACAAACCTACCATGTACTACTGTCTATCAATGAACAATTTGCCGGTATATATTTGAAACTTGAATCTGTAGATAATCGTTTTTTACAAACAAGAGAATTGCCGGACGGGCCGATTTATTACGCCATAAATTCGAATGCCAATTTCTCGCTTCTTAATCCTAAAACCTCTGAAGTTAAAGACTCCCTTGAAGAGGGGTATATGAGAAAGTGCGGAACGGCTGTAGACAATGCCGATTTACGCACGTTTATTTATAAAATCAACACTACCCCAGTCGCTCAATTTGAAGCCGAAATTGAAAAGCTGTTGGATGTCGATAGTTACCTTCGGTGGTTAGCGGGAGCCGTATGCACTCAAAACTTCGACGGTTTTATTCATAATTACGCTTTATACCGAAATAGAGAAACAGAAAGGTTTACTATCATTCCGTGGGATTACGACGCAACCTGGGGAAGAAATGTGAACGGACACGTACTGAAGCATACGTATCTTCCGATAGAGGGGTTTAATACACTCACTGCGCGTATCTTGGACGTGTCATCGTTTCGCTCATCTTATTGTAGTCTTTTGCATGTCATTTTTCGCGAGCATTTTACGGAGATGGCACTGGAGCCTGAAATTATTTCACTGCAGCAATTGCTTCATCCATTTATCCATCTCGATCCTAATAAAAAAGTCGGCGATGGCATATTTTTAGACGAGCGAGGATTCATTCTTTCTTTTATCGAGAAGCGGAGGACATTTTTGATGGAGAGTTTAGAGTCGTTTCAAGCCCCCAAACAATAAGGTAAGCAAAGCTCTTCAAGTTTTCTCTTTGGTTCTTCAAAGGATAACCAGATCGTCCACATATCGGACGAGCGTGGGCTTCAACCTTAAGATCTCTCCACCAGTTGCCTGTTAGCCACGAAGCGACTTGGCTCATGCCTTAATTTAAATTTCTTAAATTTAGTTACGCTTATCTTTGCTTGGCGCGCTAAAACATAAAAACCCCACTTCATCGAAGTGGGGCCGCCTATACATATTGTCGCCTGCTCTTCAGCCAGCAAGTAAACCTACACCTTACGCGAAGTCAACTTCGCTTGTGTCAGCAACATTAAGTAATCGTAGCCGCCAGCCTTGGAGTCGGTACCCGACATGTTGAACCCGCCGAAGGGGTGCACGCCGACAAGTGCTCCTGTACATTTGCGGTTGATGTACAAGTTACCGCAATGAACGGTCTCTAACGCTTCTGCGATGCGATCTTCATCCGTGGAGAAGTAAGATCCCGTCAACCCAAATTCCGTATCGTTGTACATCTCAATAGCTTCCTGCCAATTCGCGGCTTTCGCAATCGCAAGCACAGGCCCAAAGATCTCTTCCTGCATCAGGCGCGCTTTGCCGCTCACATCTCCGAACACGGTTGGCTGAATGTAATAGCCATTACCTTCCGCTTTGCCGCCGCCAACTAGCAGCGTGCCTTCGCTTTTGCCAACCTCGATGTAGTCCAAAATCCGCTCATACGATGCTTTATCGATGACCGGACCTGCCGCGAAGTTTAACTCTGGCAGACCGCTTTGTAATCTATTCGTGTAAGCGATAATCTTCTCGACCACTTCATCGTAGACTGACTCAACGATGATCGCACGGGAGCCCGCGGAGCACTTCTGGCCTTGGAAGCCAAAAGCCGAAGCCACAATCGCAGCTGCAGCTGCATCCAGATCCGCCGTTTCGTCGACGACAATGCCGTCTTTTCCACCCATTTCAGCGATGACTCGCTTAATCCAAATCTGCCCTGGAGCCACATCAGCAGCCAAACGGTTAATCCGTAAGCCAATTTCTTTCGAACCTGTGAACGAAATAAACCGTGTTTTCGGGTGCGTCGTCAAATAGTCACCAACCTCAGCACCACTGCCCGGAATGAAGTTGATCACCCCCGCTGGCAGACCTACTTCCTCCATCAAAGCGACAAATTTATGTGCGATAACAGGTGTCGTAGAAGCTGGCTTCAGCAATACCGTATTCCCGGAAACAACAGCAGAAACCGTCATTCCTACACAAATTGCAAGTGGGAAATTCCACGGCGGAATCACAACGCCAACACCAAGCGGGATATAAGAAATCTGGTTGTTCTCACCAGGAATGCGCACCAAAGGCTGTGTCTCATTGATCTCGCTCAAACGGATCATTTCACGCGCATAGAACTCGATGAAATCAATCGCTTCCGCGGTATCGACATCCGCTTCGACGTAGTTTTTACCAGACTCAAGGATCATCAGTGCTGAGAATTCATGCTTACGAGCACGCATAAGTGCCGCCGCTTTGAATAAATATTCCGCGCGCTCTCTAGCGGGAACCTTCTTCCAGGACTCGAACGTTTCGAGTGCGGTGTTCATTGCTTTTTCAGCCAAAGCCTGATCAGCCTTACTCACGTACCCGATCACTTCATCCACATTGCCTGGATTGATTGATGTAATCTTCGCTTCCGTCATGACCTTCTCAGATCCAATATATAGCGGGTACTCGCGCCCAAGCTCGCCCTTCACCTTCGCAATAGCATCTTGCATCGCCTTCAAATTGTCCTCTAGTGCAAAATTCGTAAACGGTTCATTCGCGTATGGAATTACCTTCGTTGATAATGTCGTCATGTATAATGGCTCCTCTCCGAATAGAAAGCTATTTTAATATTTATTTAGTTGAGTTTATTTGAACATATTTTTAAGCACAAACCAGACATTGGCTGGACGCTCTGCTAACCTTCTCATGAAATAACCGAACCAATCAACGCCATATGGCACGTAAATGCGGACACGGTAGCCTTCTTTCACGAGTTGCTTTTGCAAATCTTCACAGATTCCATAAAGCATTTGGAACTCGAACTGATCTTTCCCGATGTTATTCTCACTCACGAATTGTTTCGTGAAATTAATAATCGCCTCATCATGACTAGCGACAGCTGTATAATGTCCATTCAACAGATGCTTCTGAATAATGACTTTGTAATTCTCATCGACAGCACTTTTCTCTGGAAAAGCAACCTCAGGAGACTCCTTATAAGCTCCCTTCACCAATCGCAAATTCGCGCCAAGCTCATGTAAATCATCAATATCCTTCAGAGTGCGGAACAGATAAGCCTGAATCACGATCCCGACATTGTCGTATTCTTGACGAAGCTCGCGGTAAATATCAAGCGAAACCTGACAATGCGCATAATCCTCCATATCGATACGGACAAAATTCCCATGCATCCGCGCACGATCCAAAATCCGTTTCATGCTGCTTACGCAAAGCTCTCTGCTAATATCTAATCCTAAGGAAGTCATCTTCAAGGATAAATTGGAGCGAACGCCCGACTCCGCAATCGCGTCGAGGGTTTGGATGCACATCGCAGCTGATTCTAACGCTTCTTCCTCGCTAAAAACAAACTCGCCCAAATGGTCCAACGTCGCCACGCGGCCATCTTGATTCAAACCACGCACGGCATTGATCGATTGCTGAATCGTCTCACCAGCTACAAAGCGTGCTGCGCCAAATCGGAGTCCATATTTCTTCGCTAAGCGATTGGCTGCGCGACTTTTGCCTAGGGATTGAAACATATTACGCATCATGAGTTCCATCTGTGGTTGCCTCCAAGTAGAAATTGTACACTTGTGTTTAATTTATAATCGAATTATACACTTTATTTTCGATTTTGAACACTATTTGTTTAAAAATAATTTCAAACTTGTACAATACACCTTTAATTCATGTCATATCTGTACAATATTCATCATAAAGCCAAGTTGTGTTGAATCACCTACCTTTTCATGGTAAATTAAAACCAAATAAGGCGGATAAAAGAGGGTTAACATGTTCATTCCTGAACACTTTCCATTACACACACAGATTCAAACACTTCCAATAGAGACGACATTTACGGAGCTCATTTCCATTATTCAAAAAGGAACCGCCGTAATCGTCCAACAAGAAGGTGCCGTAGCATTATTTACACCAGAGGATGCAGAGTTATTGAAAGCTTTTGAAGCATCGACGATGCTTGCACATCTTGTAAACATGAACTATTTTAACGTTCCAAGTTGCTCATTGAAGGAGCTCCACGACCTAGACCACATTCAGCAGCTTATACGCAGAGAAACTCGCTCCTTTCTATGCACCAATGAACAAGACACTATTCTAGGCTATGTCCCCCTAGGAGCATATGCCGCATACGTGATGAATGAAGGGCAGAAGTGGTACGCCTACTTCGCTGCTCTCGCAGATACTGTGACTGACGCCGTCACCGTTGTTGATCGGGATGGTGCCGTGATTTGTTGGAACCCTGTCGCAGAAGAGCTCTATGGGCTGCCGCGTGAAGACATTGTTGGCAAGCGCATAGGTGAACATTTTGATGTGGAAACCCTAATGGTTTTGAAAATGTTAGATGAAGGCAGACTCATTCGCAATACATATCACCGCCCAAGACCTGACACGCATGTACTCATTAATGCATCACCGATCAAAGATGCCGCAGGCACGATTATCGGCGGTATTGCAACTGAACAAGATATTACCCAATTGGTGCGACTAAACGAACAATTAACAACCGTCGAGTCCGTTGGGCTTCCGAATGAAGCGTCGCAAGATGACCCTTTTGCCCTTATCAAAGGAAAGGGGCCTGCCATCGGCAAAGTTATTCAATGGGCCAAAAAAGTCGCGGCTACGGATACCCCCGTCCTGCTCATCGGAGAATCAGGCGTTGGGAAGGAGCAGCTCGCCCAAATTATTCATCAATCGAGCTCGCGCTCGATGCAGCCTTTTATAACTGTTCATTGCGGTATTGTACCTGCTGGCATTTTGGAGACGGAATTGTTCGGCTATCAAGGGGGGGCATTTAGTGGAAACGAAAGTGGTCAACCCGGCAAATTAGAATTAGCCAAAGAGGGTACACTATTTATTAACGAAATTGAGAAAATGTCTCTGGAGCTTCAAGCCAAACTCTATCGATACATCACCAAGCAAATGCTTGTCCGTTCTGGCGGCAATCAACCTATCAGTGTAAAAACTCGCATTATTATTGCAACTACGCAGGATCTTGCTAGCAAGGTTGCTTCCCATGAATTCAGAACTGATCTTTACTATGCGCTGAATGTTGTTTCTATCCGAATCCCGCCTTTGCGCGAACGAAACGAAGATATCCCGGCGATGGTTCATATGTATCTGAAGCAATTTTCAATGCATTACCAGAAACCAGCACCTGGTCTGTCGCCAGAGGTGATTCTAGCGCTGTCCCAATACAATTGGCCTGGCAACATTCAAGAATTGAAAAATATCATAGAGCGGTGCATTATTTTAAATGAAGATGAGATGATCACGCTTGAACATTTACCACCTGCCTTGCAAGAGCAGCAGCCAAGTCTGATTCAGGATGCAGAATCCTCCAGTATTCAGCTTAAGGAAAAAGTCACTGAAGTGGATGAAATCACATTAATTGTGGAAGCTTTAGCCAAAACCGCGGGTAACAAAAGTGCAGCTGCGAAGTTACTTGGGATCTCGCGCGGAACGCTTTACAATAAAATGAAAGAATTCGAGTTGGAATAAATAGAGTTCGCGTAATAAGAAAAAGCTCAAGTAACTACCATTCATCCCTAGTAATAGACTGGGCAATGAATAGGAGTTACCTTGAGCTTTGTTATTAATAACCTAACTATTATCTAAACATTAGTTCATTAGTTAATCGTAATACCTGCACTAGCAAAGCCTATTACAGTTTCCAGAAGATCTAGACCGCCTGTATCGAGGGAGAATACCATTAAGAGGCGATCTTGTGCTGCAACTGCCACATTAACTGGAAGTATTGCATTCCTAGTCGTACCTATATTAATTAAACCAGTTAATGCTGGAGTCAACGGTAATACAGCAGAGGTCGGCGAGAAGATATTGCTGCCTGCAGCTGCTCTATATAAAGTTGCCCTGATCGTGACTGGGCTTGCCACCGTGACGCCAAGCGTAACACTGAAAAATGCAGATATAGATGTGACTGTTCCGGCGCGAGGCGAGGAGAATGCGAAGTCGAGAAGTCCACCGCTTGCCGAGAGATTGATAGTTGCTCCACCAACAACAACATTATCGACCGAACTTCCGAAGCCGATAAGGCCTCCAGTGTTGAGCACACCTCCTATAACCGATGCTAATGCTACTGGAATACCTGATGCAAATGGAATAATAGATCCCGGTCCAGCTGCTCCTGTTGCTCCTGTTGCTCCGACTGCACCAGCTGCTCCCGTTGCTCCGGTTGCCCCGGTTTCACCTGCTGCTCCGGCTGCTCCCGTTGCTCCGGTTGCCCCGGTTTCACCTGCTGCCCCCGTTGCTCCGGCTGCCCCTGTTGCTCCTGTTGCTCCTGCTGCTCCGGCTGCCCCCGTTGCTCCGGTTGCCCCGGTTTCACCTGCTGCTCCGGCTGCCCCCGTTGCTCCGGCTGCCCCTGTTGCTCCTGCTGCTCCCGTGGCTCCTGTTGCTCCTACTGCTCCAGCTGTTCCTGGCGCACCTGTTGCTCCCGTCGCTCCAGTTTCTCCTACCCCTGGACCCGTTGGTCCCATCGGACCTATTGCTCCCGTTGCTCCCGTTGCTCCTACACCCGTTGGACCCATCGGACCTAACGGCCCCATTGGTCCCATTGCTCCCGCTGCTCCTACACCCGTTGGACCCATCGGACCCATCGGACCCATCGGACCTAACGGCCCTAACGGCCCTATCGGCCCCATCGGACCCATTGGCCCCATTGGCCCCATTGGCCCCATTGCTCCCGCTGCTCCTGGTGCCCCGGTTGGTCCAGTGCCCCCAATTCCGTATGGTCCTGTTGCTCCAGTAGCTCCTGCTGCACCATGCGGTCCCGTTGGTCCATGGTGTCCATGATGTCCATGTTCCCCTTTAGGACCTGTTGGACCTGTATGGCCTCTTTTACCTCTATCGCCATCGTCGCCTTTTTTGCCTTTTGGCCCTTTTGGCCCTGTTGGCCCTGTTGCTCCGATTGCTCCTGTTGCTCCTGTTGCTCCATTTGCTCCAGTTGCACCGTGTGCTCCTGCTTCTCCAGTTGCCCCTGTTGCACCAGCCGCTCCTGCCGCTCCTGCTGCTCCTGCTGCTCCAGTGAAACCTCTGAAACCTCTAAAACCGCGTGGACCGCGATCTCCTTTGGGGCCTTTTTTACAGCATTTCCGCTTGATTTTCTTAAATACAATTTTGTGACAGTGTTTCTTCACTCTTTTCTTACGTTTATGGCAGCCGCATCCACTTACTTTATGGAGCTTCGCTCCACTTTTTTTAATAATTACACGTTTTTTCACTGTCGTGGTACTTTTCTTTTTGCCAACTAAGAGACTCAACTACAACACCTCCTGTGATGCTTCATCATACGGATTATCCCAGAGGTTTGTCTGTACTTTTTGGCAATAGATGGTTGTCCATTCCAAAATATGCATATGACTATATGTATAGGAAAAATGTTTCTTCAATAGAAGGAAGAGTCAAAACTACTACGTCGAGGAGGATGAATACATATCACCCGCTACCAAATTACCCAAAAAAAAGACTCTATCTCCTAGATTTCATTCCCATCAAACATCATAGGGCAATGAAAACTGACAGAATAGAGTCAATTTTAAAACTAAATTTTAGTTAGTATTTTAAAAATATTAGTTCATTGTAATACCTGCACTTGCATATCCAACAACAGTATTAACTAGTGAAACACCTGCTGCAGTAGCAGTAAACACCATTAACAGACGTGTTTGTGCTGGAAGAGTAATCGATAAACCTGTAGTAATATTACTAGTAATATCCCCTAATGATAGAGGGCTTGCAAGTCCTGGTAATGTTACGCTTGCACCTGGAACTGGCGTAAATGAATTGCTGGTTGCCGTTGCGCTATATAATTGTGCAGTTACTGTAATTGTTGTTCCTACACCGATAGCTAATGCTACAGTCTCACTGAAGAACGCTGAAATGTCTGTGATCGTTGAAGTTCTAGATAAAGAAAATGCAAAGTCAAGAAGCGGACCTACAATAGTACCTTCTAAATCGATAATTGGGCCGGGTAGTAATGTAACGTTAGAAGCTGAATTTCCAAAACCTACAAGTCCTGCTGTACCAGCTAATCCAAGTGCAACAGTTGTCATCGTAATTGGTCCACCGGATGCAAATGGAACAAACGCGCCTGATCCAGGTATACCTGTAGCTCCTGTTGCACCAACTGCTCCAACTGCTCCTGTTGCTCCGGTTGCTCCAACTACACCTGTTGCTCCCGTTGCTCCTGTTGCTCCAACTTCTCCAACTGCTCCTGTTGCCCCGGTTGCTCCTGTTGCTCCAACAGCTCCAACTACACCTGTTGCTCCCGTTGCTCCGGTTGCTCCAACTTCTCCAACTGCTCCCGTTGCTCCTGTTGCTCCTACTGCTCCAACTGCGCCTGTTGCTCCTGTTGCCCCAACTACTCCTGTGGCACCCGTTGCTCCTGTTGCTCCAACTTCTCCAACTGCTCCTGTTGCTCCTGTTGCCCCAACTGCCCCAACTACTCCTGTTGCACCTGTTGCTCCTGTTGCTCCAACTTCACCAACTGCTCCTGTTGCTCCTGTTGCTCCAACTGCTCCAGCTACACCTGTTGCTCCTGTTGCTCCAACTGCTCCATCTGCACCCGTGGCTCCTGTTGCTCCGACTGCTCCAGCTACACCCGTGGCTCCTGTTGCTCCGACTACTCCAGCTACACCTGTTGCTCCTGTTGCTCCAACTAACCCATCGGCACCCGTGGCTCCTGTTGCTCCAACTGCTCCAGCTACACCTGTTGCTCCTGTTGCTCCAACTAACCCATCTGCACCCGTGGCTCCTGTTGCTCCAACTGCTCCAGCAACACCCGTTGCACCCGTGGCTCCGACTGCTCCAGCTACACCTGTTGCTCCGGTTGCTCCAACTAACCCATCTGCACCCGTGGCTCCTGTTGCTCCAACTGCTCCAGCTACACCTGTTGCTCCTGTTGCTCCAACTAACCCATCTGCACCCGTGGCTCCTGTTGCTCCAACTGCTCCAGCAACACCCGTTGCACCCGTGGCTCCGACTGCTCCAGCTACACCTGTTGCTCCTGTTGCTCCAACTAACCCATCTGCACCCGTGGCTCCTGTTGCTCCAACTGCTCCAGCAACACCCGTTGCACCCGTTGCTCCTGTTGCTCCAGTTTCACCAGCAGCTCCTGTTGCTCCGGTTGCCCCAGCAACTCCTGTTGCACCCCCAGCTGGGCCTTGTTCACCTACAGGCCCTGTTGCACCTGTTGCTCCTGCTGCTCCTGTTGCTCCAGTAGCACCTGTAGCTCCTGTCACACCAGTTGCTCCTTCAGCTCCTGTTGCTCCTGTTGCTCCTGCTGCTCCTGCTGTTCCTGTTGCCCCTGTTGCTCCTGTAGTTCCTGTTACTCCAGTTGCTCCTGCAGCTCCTGCAGCTCCTGTTGCTCCTATTGCTCCTGTTGCTCCTGTAGTTCCTGTCACACCAGTTGCTCCTGTTGCTCCTGCAGCTCCTGTTGCTCCTGTAGCACCTGTTGCTCCTGTAGCACCTACGGCACCTGTAGCACCTACAGCACCTGTTGCTCCTGTAGCACCTGCAGCACCCGTAGCTCCAGTTGCACCTGCTGCTCCTGTCGCACCTGTTGCTCCTGTAACACCACCTACATAAGGAAATTCAATTTCAATTTCCCCACCGTTGTACATTTCAATTTCTATTTCCGCGACTTCATACCAATCAATGTCTTCTAGAAAATCCTCAAGCTCGGACATTCTTTGAATGGGGCCATCGCCTATTTCGAACTTTATTTTGTATTCTTCTTCGTCAAAATACTCGATTTCAATTTTTTTGATGTTCATTATTCCTACGATTCCAATTAAATTCATTAACTGAGCAAGTTTACTCAACGTACTTTCACCTCCATATTATATTAATGCTAGTAATCTGCAATCGAGATACGGTTTCTTTTAATAAGACCAGCCTCCCTTACCTAAAATGAAACTACTCTAGTTTCCTCGTATAGTATATGTGTACAAACTTTCAGTGCATGGACGAATGAGAGAGGACAATGATGGAAAAAACATTATTTGTAAATACTTGATTGAATTAGGTAATAAAGTTTTAACTTGGACCTCCCAACGCACTTCTAAACACATATCGAACATGTAATAGTTGATAGACTTCAAGTCATATGTACCGCAAAAAGAAGCGACTGCGCCCAAATATATGGGGAGCAGTCGTTTCTTTTATAAACCTGATGTATCCATAATATACTGCATCACCGTATCTACCTTTTCGTCGCTAGGAACAAGAATTCCTAATCCATTATTCGTGTAAACGCGATGGAAACTTAGAGAGAAAGTCGTTACCTTCAAGAAATCTTCTATTGCTGTCAACACACCGTTTTCTTCCCCATATTCATTCATCGCATTGAACTGGGTTTCATTAATCCCCCCTGTTTCAACAAGCTCACTGGAGCCAGCTTTAACCCCTTTTTGGGCATGCAATTTACGATATTGGGTAGGTATCGTTTCCGGAAAATAGTAAGAATCACGTCTTCCATATGGCCACTCCGTATCATGAAGAATGACAATCGGAAATTTACCTGATCTAATTGCCATTTGCTCTATTGCCATTAATTCATGATAAACGGTGTACCAATTATGGTCTCCGTCGATGAGAAATACATCAGCAGCTTGAAGCTCTGATAATACCTCCAGACTGTGCTTTTTATGAACAACTAATTCCTCTGAAAAAACAGCCTCATAAGCATAAGTATTAAATCCCGGTGCAGGATCAATGACTGTTAGCTTACCGTTCATCATTTTACAAAACTCAAGCAATTTTATGGTGGTACGACCACCTAGGAAAACGCCAATTTCTACAATGTGTGTAGCCTCGTATTTGATTAAAATGGGTTTAATTATTTTTTCAAAAAAACGATCCATACCGCACCTCCTCTTTGTCACCATATTCCGTCAAAGGAATTTTGGTTCGATGTAACAATCCTGTATACAAAAGAATCTCATGATAAGGAGCTTACCCTTTATTCACATGCCGTGCCCTCTTATTGAAACTATGAATAGTTTAGAAAGACCACATTGGATTTTATCCTTGTATAGAAAGTGAGTGAAAACGTTGATTACCATTAGTCTTTGTCTTATCGTTAAAAATGAGGAGAAAACACTTCGACCTTGTTTATCTTCCGTTGCGAAAGCGGTTGACGAGATCATCATAGTAGATACCGGTTCTACCGACCAAACGAAATCGATAGCAAGCTCCTTTACGGATCACATCTATGATTTTAAATGGATAGATGATTTCTCGGCAGCACGTAACTTTGCTTTCCGGCGAGCCACGAAAGACTACATTCTATGGCTGGACGCGGATGATATTTTGAAAGAAGAAGATTGCAACAAGCTTATAAAGTTAAAAGCAGATCTGGAGCCTTCCGTCGATTCGGTCACGATGTTTTATAATTATGCCTTTGATGAATTTGGCACCCCGACTTTCAGATTTAAGCGAAATCGGTTGGTGAAACGGGAGAATCACTTCAAATGGATAGGCGCGATCCACGAATATTTAGAGGTTAGCGGCAATATTATGGACTCTGACATTACCGTTACACATTGTAGAATCCATACGAAGAGCGACAGGAATCTCAAAATATTCCAGAATAGACTACTGCGTGGAGAAACGTTCACGCCAAGGGATTTATATTATTTCGCGAATGAATTAAAAGATCATAACAAGTATGCAAAAGCAATTATTTATTACAATAAATTTCTGGCGAATGGAAAGGGCTGGGTGGAGGATGAAATCTCCTCCTGCAGTAATCTAGCGGATTGTTACCATCAGCTAGGCAACAGTGAAATGGAATTACAGTCCGTTTTCCGATCCTTTCAATATGACAGCCCGCGTGCTGAGTTCTGTTGTCGTCTAGGCTATTATTTTCTAACTCGGAAGCAATATGAACCAGCTGTGTTTTGGTACAAATTAGCTTCAGAACTGCAGGTCCCGACACACAATTTGGGATTCTCTAATCCTAAATTTTCAACTTGGCTGCCACATCTACAGCTCTGTGTCTGTTATGACCATCTAGGGCAACACGCAAATGCTTATAAGCACAATGAAATTGCCCGCACCTACAGACCCAAAGATCAGAATATCCTGCATAATAAAAAGTACCTTGAGTCCGTTCTGCATATTTCGGACAGCTCTGAAGCCGCAGAATGAGAAAGAAAACAGCGGCTGCGCCCTATGTACGAGGTGCAGCCGCTGTTTATCGTTTAATTCAACTTTCTTCCTCAATAATGCTTTGGTAAATCTCGAGATATTTATCGGTCATCCCACTTGTTGTAAAATGCTCGAGTACATATTCGCGAAGCTCATAAGGGTCGGGAAGCGTCTCATGGATCAATTTATTCGTCATCTCTTCGACAGAGCGGCATATCAATTGAGGAAACCCGCTCATTACTTCAGGAACAGATCCATTTGGCAAGGCCAAGACAGGAGTTCCACATGCCATAGCTTCCGTCATGACAAGCCCAAATGGCTCCTCAACCAGTGTCGGAAATAACATGCATCTAGCATGCTTCAATAAATCTTGTCGAGCTTGCCCTCCGACTTCACCGACATATTGAATAGATGGATTCGATAGGGTCTTGGAGAGAATCTCTTTATGGAAATAGTCATGATCATAGACGGGGCCAGCTATAATTAACTTTTGTCCCGCCCGCTCTGCCGCTTCTATCGCATGATGGACGCCTTTATAAGGAATAATTGCACCAATGAAAAGCAAATAATCACTTTTTTGATCAGAGAATTGAAATTCATCCGGGTTTAATCCGTTATAAACGACGTGGTCATGAGGGTTGCCGAACAAGTCCCGATGTCTTTTGCTTAAATAGACGGCATGTTTAACCGGATTGGTTAATGGATTATGAATCGTACAAACCGTAGGTACTGCGAGTTTCTTTTGGCCGACAACGGAAAGCTGTGTATGGTCATGAATGATATCAACACCTGGTGGCAAAGTTAGCTTGACAAAACCAGGAATTCGCCACATATCGTGCCCCTCGTGTAAATAAGGCATTAGCTTTCCTCGAATCCGACTTCCAAAGGGCGCATATAGAATGACTTCATGCCCCCGTTCAACAAGCTCCTCTGCCAGCGTATAAACAACTCGCTCTATGCCGCCGTATTTTACGGGTGGGACAGGAAGATAATCGGGACTTATCAGTGCAATCCTCATTCCTTTTCCTCCTACAAGATTCCCAATGAGATACTACTTCTTTTTAATAGGTATATAATGCCGTTCAATTCGGAAAGGCTTCTCTCTCTCTACAAGCTCTGAGGGATTGTATCCAAACTGATCCAGCTCTAAACCCGTTATGCCTAACGACCACTTTTTGGAAAAGCGTTCAGCATTCGAGTATGCGCTTGCTGAATAATTCGTTTTATTCGTTTGAAACGTACTTCCTCCATAGTGATGAACGTAAACGTCATTCGCAACCCACAGAATTTGACCGCTGACGCGGGCTCGCAAACAGAAATCATCATCTTCATAATTCCCTGGGAAAAACCTTTCGTCCAGCCCACCTATTTTGGTAATAAGATCTTTATGAAAAAGCATGCAATGCCCGATTAATTTATGCGGAAAGAAGCCTTGATCTTTATGCTGCAGCGACCAATGGGAGGCAAAAACCTCCATCTCTGCTGAGGACTTATAGGGGACATTGTAGACGAGCTGCGACCATGCGACATTATTAGAACGTGGCCCAACGATAGCGATATTTGGATTCTTCTGAAGGCATCCGAGTAAACGAATCAACCAACCTTCGGTAACAACGGTATCGTTATTCAGCAAACAAATGTATTCACCGTCTGCTTCTGCGATCCCTTGGTTGTTTCCAGCAGCAAACCCTTTATTTTCCTGATTACAAATGACCTTAGAAGAAGGAATTGTTTGTAAGTACTCCACGGTACCATCCGTCGATCCATTGTCTACAAACACAAATTGAATCTCTATGTTGTCATCGGCATGTCGTAAAATACTTTCTACGCATTCTTTCGTAAATTTCAATCCATTCCATGTCAGCATGACTATTGAAATAAGTGAAGGCATCCCATTTCCCCCTTTCAACTCGCCTCTTTTAAAATGACTATAATATAAGTATTCATTTGATTTTCATATGGTGCAGGCTCACTGAAACATGAAAAAAGTCCTCTTTCCTACGATCGGAAAGAGGACTCCATGTAATTTAGCATTCTGCACCGCTCATCTCATTTGTAAAAAATCGTTTATACTCTTTTGGCGTAAGTTTAATAGCTGATTCGCCTACATAATGGAACTGCAAAGCGCGACGTTTCTTCGTAGAGAGATTATACGGAGTACCGTGCTTGAGTAACCCGTGGAACAATAGGATACCTCCAGGTAATAGAGGCACAGCAACATCTCTTTCTACCTGTACATGGGCATCACATAACTGCCAATCTCGAATGGCATAATGTGGTGTTGCCCCATCGGCATGCGAACCAGGTATGACATGCATACAGCCATTATCAAGCGCTGCTTCATCTAGTGCGATCCACACACCAACCACGGGTTTCTCATACGCCAAATTCCCATAGGCCATATCTTGATGCCACGGCTTCTCCCCTCCACCATGCGGAGGTTTAAGCAATGCCATATCCTGAACAAGCCGCGGCGTTTCACCCAGAATATCTTGCACGATGGCAAGAATCGCAGGGTGCTCTGCAATCCCTCGCAAGCGTTCGTCCACCTTAACGAATTCGTGTACCTTCCTTACCGCTAGTTCCTTCTCTTCGTCCGTTTTCAATTCACTTTTCGGCTTTGAGAATTGGATGATTGCCCCTTTATTATCTTTAAAAATAAGCTCATACAAAGCTTCTTTCGAATTCTGAATATCTTCTTCATCTAATACATGTTCGACCGCCGCGAAGCCATTTCTCCAATAATCGGCGAGAGATGACTCATTCCAATTTTCCCCACCGTCAATTTTATCTGCAATACGGTCGTAACGGTAAAGCTTTGCCGAAATTTCTTCAGGTGATTGATCGGTTGGTTCAACTCTAGGCATAACGGTAATCCCTCCGTTTAAATAATTTAACGATTCATAGCTTTATTATATGAATAGAAAATAGTAAAATAAATGCATTCAAGCACATTACTATTTGCACTATTTTACATAAGGAGCAGTGATCTTGCATGTCAGTTTTCTCATCCCAGGCGTTAGAGCTCAATCGTTATTTCGGTAAGACCATTTGTGAAGTGAATTGGAAATGGAGCAGCCGCGAGAATGAACCTTTCCAAGACTTTGATTTCTGGTATGTATGGGATGGTGAAGGAGAGGTCACCTTAAATAGCAAACGTTACCATGTGAGTAGCGGCGATTGTTTCTTGTTTAAGCCAGGGGACTTGTCCAGTGCGAAGCATAATCCAGAACGTCCGCTTACCGTTACGTATATCCATTTCTCTGCAGAAGGGGATCATTCGTATCCGATGTCACTACCTTCTTTCGTACATTTCGATCCCGCTGAGTTCCACGAGAGCTATCTAGATCGTTTCGTTCAAGTACGACACACCGAATCGTATGGGCATGAAGAAGAAGCGAAAACGCTGCTCAAGCTCATACTTTTGCTTTTTGAACGTCAAGCACCTGACCATCAACCTCAGGGTGATCCGGCACGGCGCTCGATGAATCGAGTGATGATGGATATCGCGGCTCACATTCGGCAAGATCCTGGGCGGCAGCATAGCATTCAAGATTTAGCCAAAGAGGCGCATCTATCTCCACGTTATTTCTCTCTAAAATTCAAAGAAATCATGGGCCAGACGATTGAATCGTATCTCATTCAGTCCAGAATTGAACGTGCCTCCTATTTGCTCAAACTAGGGATGAATGTCAGTGAAGTCGCTGAAGCGCTGGGTTATCGAAGCATTTATTTTTTTAGCCGCCAATTCAAAAAAGTAACAGGAACGAACCCCTCTCAGCTTCGCTCTTGATAATTTTTTTTTGCAACTTTGGCTGAGCGTGATAAAATGTACATTCATGACAGCATCGCGCTAGTACATCAAGGAAGGTTAGGTCATCATGCATTCATCCAATTTATTACGCTCGTTTAACTTTTTGTATTTCGCATTACTTGCCCTCTTCGTCTCTTTTCTACCCGTCTATTTGGACGCACAGGGACTTTCTACATCACGAATTGGTCTCATCATCGGGACAGGTGGTTTCATCGCCATCTTTTCGCAGCCATTATGGGGCATGATCAGTGATCGAACGAAAACGATCAAAAAAATCATGTTACTTCTTCTCTTCTGTTCCACGATCATCGGGTACTTGCTGTACGATTCCAAGAGCTTTCTTGTACTGCTTCTATTTACTATGTTGCTTTACTTTTTCTTAATGCCGCTGGATCCATTGACAGAAAGCCTTAACTTCCAAACCGCGGAACGCCTTGGCACGAGCTATGGTTCCATCCGTACATTCGGTGCTGTCGGCTACGCAGTGATGTCGTTAATTGTTGGCTATGCAGCGCAGTACTTCGGCATTCATAGCTTGGCCTACCTGTTTGGCGGCATTGGTATATTGAGTTTGATCATATGCTTCGCGTTGCCTGATGCTCCTGTGACTGGGAAACCAATCTCCCTGCGCAGTCTGCGAAATTTTCTAAGTAATAAAGAAACCATTTGGTTCATGGTCTTAATCTTCATTTGTGCAGTCCCGCAGCGGATTAACGATACGTTTCTTGGTGTCTATATCCGCGAATTAGGCGGCAGCAATCATTTGGTCGGGATTGCCTTCTTCTTAGCAGCTGGGAGTGAAATTCTAGTATTCGCCTTAAGCTTCTGGTGGCTTCGAAAAGGTAGAGAATTAGCGCTTATTTCATTTGCTGCCTTCTTCTATTTCTTGCGCTTCTTGGTCAGCGCTTGGGTAACGGATCCGCATGTGCTTGTTGCGATTCAACTCCTCCAAACGTTCACGTTTCCTATTTTCTACTCAGCTGCGATTCAATACTTGTATCAGATTGTCCCTGAGGAGTGGCGTGCAACGGGACAGACCGTGCTAGCGATCATCTTCTTCGGGGTCTCGGGTATCGTCGCTTCTTATCTTGGCGGATGGTTCTATCAAGCCTTTGGTGTACACACATTATTTATCTGGGTGTCGGTCATGTCTTTCTCTGGATTCACATTAAGTCTGGTGCTGCGTGCGGTCTATCGTAAACAGAAGCTGGCAACCTAAGCTTTTTCTGCTAAAATGATAGGATAGGATGAAACGGGGGCACATCATGGATTACATTATATTAGATATCGAATTTAACGGCCGCAAGTTTGCCAGTGATTTACCTATGGAAGTAATTGAGATCGGCGCTGTTCGATTAGATGCTTCTCTTAATGAAGTAGATGAATTCTCAGCCTTGATTAAGCCTGTATATTTCTCTAAATTGAACGCCTTTATTAAGAAAAAAACGGGGATTCCCCAAGAAGATATTGATGAAGCGGCTGGTTTCCGCAAAGTGATTACCGACTTCTTGGCTTGGCTCGGACGGAGTGAAGAATTGTTGCTTGTCACTTGGGGTGGCGAAGATCTCAAGCGAATCGTGTTTGATACACGGATGCATAAGTTAGATGATGCGTATTGGATGGCCGCTCACTATTTCGACTTATTGAAGGGGTTCACCCGCTTCAAAAAAGTAACGAATGACGTCAGCGTCGAAGCCGCGCTTGTTGATTTGAACATCGTCGCTGAAGGAACGGCACACAGAGCGTTGGACGATGCGAAGATGACAGCGGAAGTTTTCCGCTCGATCTTCACCGAACTGGATTTTGACCGCAAGCAGCAGTACGTGGACATGTACACGAATGCCAAGGAACGCAGGCTGATCAAAACTGCCGTAAAAACCATCCACATGCAAAAGGTCGTTCCGACCTGGGAACTTTTCGTGGAGAAATACTTCGCGGATAAAATAGAAACAGCCGACGCTAAAAAAGTCACCGAAATGCAGACGCTTTTCGCCGCGGAAGTCGCGAAAGGCGTTCCAGTGGCGAAGCCCACGGGGACGGGGAATACGGCAACGACATCTGCGGGTAATAGCGCGGGAAATACGGTAGAGAACACGGCAGGAAATACAGCTAGAATTACAACAGAAGATACGGCGACATCAACTTAGAGCCCGTTCTGCAACTTTTCCAAATCTACGTTCACCTAAATAAGGGATCGTCGTTCCGCAAGTATGAGTCAACTGTTACTTTGGTGCTCATCTGCGGATCGGTGGTCCTTTTTACATAACGAAAAAGCCAACCCAACCGATACACCTTGCCGAAGCAAGTTATCGATTAGATTGGCTTCTTATCATACCAACGATCACAGCTGATCCACACCTAAACGGTTCGCATAGAAACCGGAGATCACATTATCAGTGGTCGGCTTGGAACCATTAGACTGTAAGGAAAGTAAAGTATCGGTTAGCTCCATAAACCACATCTCATCCTTGATGCCAAGAGCAATGTCAATCATACTCCGAATGCCATCTTCTGAATCAAGTCCGCTTATTGGGAGTGTCTTCACACTGGAAAGTTTCACTTCAATTTGATGTCCAATAATGTCATCTTGATCCGAAGCAATGACATGAACGAAGGCGACACCATGCTGCCAAGCGATCGCTCCCACATACCCATGAACCATTTCATCTTCACTTGTTGTTGCGACTACCCAATCACCAATTGCAACATTCAACATACGCCTCGCCACCTTCACTCGAAATGTTAATTCATACTGTAATTATAATGATTACAGTATGAATTGTCAAGTGATGTCCTACTTCAGGCCAGTCGTTGCAATCCCATCAATAAACTTCTTCTGTGCGAAGAAGAATACGAGTAAGAGTGGAACGGTAGCCATTACAGAGGCTGCCATTAACAAGTGCCAATCCGTACCTGCTGTATCGGTGAATAACTTCATCGCAATCGGTAGTGTAAACAATTTCGACGAGCTGATGTAAATTAACGGATCAAGGAAATCTTCCCAACTATTTAAGAAGGTGAAAATAGACAATGTCGCGAATGCCGGTGTTGCCATCGGCACCATGATCCGCCAGAAGGTCTGCCAAGGTGTACTGCCATCAATTTCAGCTGCTTCGTCCAAATCCTTCGGAATCGTAATGTAAAACTGACGAAGTAAGAACACGCCGAAGATTCCGCCTGCCCCAAGCATGGGAGGGATGATTAACGGGAAGTGATTATTCACTAACCCTAACTTAGAGAACCAGATAAAGTTCGGAATAATCGTAACCTCATTCGGGATCATCATCCCGCTTAGGAGAATGAGGAAGAACGTATTTTTGAATGGAAATTGAATCTTGGCAAATGCAAACCCGGCTAACGCACCGAAGATACACGTGCCAACGGTTACGAGAATCGCAATGTATAAACTGTTCGCATAGTGCGTTAAGAATTGCGGCTGTGTCGTAAATACCTGCGAATAGTTTGACCATACGATCGGATTCGGAATCCATTGTGGCGGGAACGAGAATATTTTCGTTTGATCCTTGAGCGATGTTGTCAACATCCATACAAAAGGCATCAAAATAACTGCAGAAACGATCGTTAGAAGAACATAAGTTAACGTATTGCCAAGCACGCGCATGGATTTATTGCTCATGATGCACCCACCTTTTTCTGAAACTCCACTGTAACATCGTAAGTACGAGTACTAAGAAGAAGAGGATAAACGCAACAGCAGATGCGTAGCCAAGATCATATGTTTTGAAGGCTAACTTATAGATGTAATACACAAGTACACTTGTACTATTCCCAGGTCCGCCATCGGTCATGACACTGATCTGCGAGAACACCTTCAGTGACCCGATTAAGGTAATAATTAACGTTAGGAATAACGATGGTGAAATCATTGGTAACGTAATTTTCGTGAACTGCTTCCACTTCGAGGCTCCGTCGATCGTTGCGGCTTCATAGTACATTTTCGGTACATCTTGTAGCGCCGCTAGAAAGATAACCATGTTCATACCTACTTTTTTCAATACGCTAACTAGAATCACTACGGGCATCACTAATTTCGTATTGTACATCCAAGCAGGTCCGGTTATGCCGAAGAAATGCAATATTTGATTCACCAGCCCGGCATCCGTTGCGAATACATATTTCCAGACGATCGCCCATACGATGATGGATGTCACAACTGGGGTAAAGATCGCGGTACGGAAGATGCCGACCCCGGGAAGTTTTGTCGATAATAGAAGAGCAAGTCCCAATGCTAGAATGAGATTAAGCGGGATAAGTCCGGCCGAGAAATATAACGTATTTTTCACAGATGTCCAGAAGAGCTCATCCTTCGTAATCACTTGCACATAGTTATCTACACCTACAACTTTCGTTGCATGTAGAAGTGAATAATCGGTAAAGCTAAGTCCGAAAGCACTAATAATGGGTCCAGCCATGAAAATCAAGAATCCAAGCATCATTGGTGCAATAAACAGATATCCATATATCGCATTTCTGCGTTTCGTTCGACTGAACGTATTTCTTTTCTTATTAACTGCGGTTGCTCCTGGCACCTCGAGGGTAGCCGTTCTATACGTTGCCATGGTGTTCGCTCCACTCCTTTGTGAGAAAATGGCCAAGCTATTTGACGGCTTGGCCATAGATTCCATCCGATTATTGCGCTAGAACCGCATTCACGTCTGTTTCCATCTTTTTCAAGATGTCAGGAACTGTACCTGCTTGTGTATAGATCGCATCGAAGTGCAGCTTCATCTTGTCATCAATTTTTTGGAAGTTAACGAATCCTTGACGTACGCGAGCAGCAGCCATTTGATCCAGTACCGCTGTTTTCATGCTTTCAGGAGATGGTCCTTGTTTCAAGAAGCCATCGGAGTTTAGAACCGATTTACGACTTGGTACGAAGAACTGGGATGTGATCGCCATGTTCTCTTTGTTACTCAAGTATTTAACGAATTCAATCGCTTCAGCTGTGTTCGCGTTGCCTTTAGGAACCATGTACGCTGCATAGCCAAGTGTTGTTCCTTGACCGCCCGCCGCCTTCGGCATAGGTGCGATATCCCACTCGAAATCCTTGATCGCTTTCGCTTTGCCCATGTAGCTTAACAGATCTTGTTGCATCCCGATTTTGCCGGATTCGAACGTCGTTTGGTCACCTGGCTTCGGATGTACCTTTGTTTTGAACATAGAATCACTGAAGAATTGCAGCGCTTGTTGACCTTGTGGTGTGTTCAAAGCTAATTTCTTACCATCTTTCGTGAAGAAATCAGAACCGTATGCCCATACCAATGTTTGTAGTGACTCGATCCAGCTTGGACCCCATCCACCTGGACGAATCAAGTTCATGCCATAGATGCCTTTATCCGGTTGCGCAATCGCTTGAGCCGCTTTATTCATTTCATCATACGTCCAGTTGCCATCTTTATAGAGCTCTGTCGGTGTTTTCAATCCTTTTTCTTTGAACAAGTTTTTGTTGTAGTACATCATGTTCGGCGGTGTAGAGAACGCTACCCCATATAATTTGTCTGCTTTGGTTACCAGCTCTAGTGTGGATGGAATGATATCGTTCGCATCGTAAGCCGTATCCGTTTTGATAGGTGAAAGATCTTCCATTTGTCCAGCTTCAAGGAATTGTGGAATCCCTCTTTCCAGCATCCAGATCACGTCTGGGGCTGTTTTGGAAGCAAGCATGACGGACATTTTTTGCAAATAATCTGCCGATGGAATGATCATAACTTCTACGTTGACGTTCGGCTTCAACTTTTTATAATTCGCAATCATGTCTTCATACATTTTCTTATGCGCGTCACTGCCCCAAATACTGAAAGTCAGCTTGACGTCCTTCGCTGGTGCTTTCGTTGCATCTGCTGCCTTGGAGCTAGCAGGAGCTGTTGAAGCTGTGGAAGTCGTTTCTTTGGTCGAGCTGCAGCCTGCAATAAAACTACTTACTAACAGTACGGAAGTCGTTAAGAGTAGAGCTTTCTTCATTGTGTTTAGTCCCCTTTTTCTTCATGTGGTTTGAAGCGCTTTCATACTCTTATTATAAGCCTTGCCTACTTTCAGGATAACGCCACAAAATCCATAAAAGGTTCAAAATAGCAAGGTAATCGCCTACCCAGATCAAACCCATTACTGTTCCCGAAACTCGGATGGCGTGCATCCGGTGTGCTGCTTAAACAACGAGGCGAAATATTTATGATTGGCAAAACCACACATCATCGCCACCTCAGCAACCTTCAATGTCGTTTCCTTCAACAGCTTCCTCGCCTTCTCCATACGCCGTTCTGTCACGTAATCAGACAAGTTCTGTCCTGTTTCCCGCTTAAACATTTCGGACAAATATTTGGGATGTAGATAAACGCGTTCTGCTAGAAACTGTAGGGAAATGTCCTGATTCAGATACTCATTCACAAGCTCTTTCACTCTACGAATTAAAAGCCGGTCCTTGTCATCATGGACGACCGTCGCCGTTGTAATCTGGTTGGGCTGCTTCGTTGCATTGATCTGCTCACTAATTTTCTGCAACACTTGGGCTAGCTCCACACGCTCAATAGGCTTTAATAAGTAATCACTTACCCCATAACGCAAAGCTTCTCGAGCGTAGGCAAACTCATCATACCCGCTAATCACGACAAATAGCAGACTTGGGTGCGACTCTTTCGCTCGCTTGATCAATTCGATCCCATTCATTTCACTCATGCGAATATCGGTAATTATGAGATCCACTTGATCCTGTGTTTTCAACCAATCCAACGCCTCACGGCCGTTACTTGCTTCGGTTACGCGCAGTTTCGAGGTAATCACATCTTCAATGATTTTCTTAAGACCTTGCCTGATTTTCTGTTCATCTTCAACTAACAAAATATTCATCTGACTATTCCTCCCACTGAAATGGTATACGAATACAGAAGGAGGTGCCTTCGGGACCCGTATGTGCAATTGACAAACCGTACGACTCGCCATATAAAATCACTAGACGTTGATGTATGTTGCGCAGGGCAAAGCCTTTCGACTTCTTATCGGAAAGCAAGCCTGATTGCTGACGTTCTGGTTCAATTAAGCGTTGTTCGACTAGCTTTCTGCGCTCTGGATTAATGCCCTTTCCGTTATCTGTGACATACACATAGAGATCCTGCCCTTCCGCTTTGGAGGTAATCTGAATCGTGATCGGCTCCTTGCCGAGACCATGTTCAATGGCATTTTCAACGAGAGGTTGCAGAATAAGCTTAGGGACCATCGCATACTCATGTGAGAAATCTACGAGGATTTCAGCGCTCAACTGATCTTCTAGACGGAAGCTTTGTATATTCAAATAGTTTTGGACAAACGCCAACTCATCCTTCAAATAGACGAATCTCTCCTGTTTATCCACCGTATACCGCAGTAGCTTCCCTAGACTCGTGATCACTTGAGATAGCTCGTTATTACGCTCTTTTACAGCGACCATATTAATAGATTCTAACGTATTATACAGGAAATGAGGATTAATCTGACTTTGCAGCGCATTCAACTCGGAATCTTTCTCCCGTAAGCGAAGTTCGTACATCTCTTTAATCATAATATCAAGACGAGAAACCATGCTGTTAAAGCCCTCTGTCAACAAACCGATCTCATCATTGGAATGAATTAAGGCTCGCTCTTGGAACTCACCGCTCTGAACGCGTCGCATTTTACGCTGCAGATGAAGGATTGGCTTGACTAGTCGATTCGAAGTGAACAAAGCCGCGATGAAGGCGAAGATGAGTGAAGCCGCTGAAATCCAAAGTGTGAAACTCGTGAGCTTGCGTGCATCTGTCAGCAGATCTCCCTTAGGAATTGTCCCAACAATTCGAAGTCCACCATAAGAAGTTGTTCTCAAGGAAGTAAGCGTATCCGAAGAACTGGTGCCGACTATGTCATCGTAGGACGGAATATTAGCTTCATCTGTAAACGGATATATAGGCTGCAAATTTTCATTGAAGACATACAATTTACTGTTTTTGGACACTTTGACCGAGGAAAGAATTTTCTCAAAGCCTTTACTCGTCAAATCGACCTTCACATAGCCGAGTTCGCGATTCGTCAGCGGATTTTTGATCAAACGGGCAAAAGAAAAAGCTTCCTTCGGCTTCTCGAGATAATAATTCCACTCCACAGGGGGCAGAATGACTAACCCGCCATCCTTCTGCTTTACTTGCTCCATCCAACCCGATGTACTCGAGTCCCAGTTGCTTTTGATCGTTTCAGTTAAATTACTGAACAATGTGCCATCCAAGCCAAATATGAACACACCTTCTAGTTCCGTCCGATCAATAATAATCGAAGAAATAAGTTGATTCATTTTGGATTGTTCTTCAATACCTTTGTAACTCCCAGCTTCATTGGCTACTTTATGTTTATCTAAAATTTGTAATAAGTTCGGGTCGTAGTACAGCGCAATTGTGATTCGCTCGACTTCTTTCACATATCGCTCTAGGTTAATGGACAATTGTTCGGCGATTTGATCGGAGTAAGCCTTAGCATCTCTTTCGACATTGGCGGAATACTTCTGATAGGTTAAATAGCCACTAAATAAGAATGGTAACGTTATCATTAGGCAAAATAAGATGAGAAATTTCGTCCGTAAGGACACGAACGGCGATTTATTTAACTTCACAAGCTTCCCCCGCTTCAAATGCGTGCTAGTATTGTAGGAAAGTATAAATTGTCCCTGTTAAATTTACAAGTTAGTTCTGACATTTTATAATAGAGACATGTGTTCTTATTGTACGAACCAAAAGGAGTTTATTCATGTCTTCTACACCTATTTTGAATGACGACCAATGGTCGAGATTACTCGAATATGTAGCCGAAACGTATAACGAAGTTACGCTAAGTCGAGGCTTTCATTTTTATAAACAGCAAATGGTAACATCTATGAATATTGCTACAGAGCTTAGGAAGGTTAACGCCGTCGTGGAAGAGTTTGGCGAGAAATGTCAGGTTGCGATTGACCTGAATCAATTGAAAGCCAGCTCTTGCACCTGCCCTGTTAAGACTTCCTGCAAACATGTGGCGGCAACCTTAATGGAACTGGCAGATCGCCAAGGCTATCCAGCCTCGCAAATCATGAATGCCAAGATGGCCTTGAAGCGCGTAGCTGCGCAATCTTCCAACGTGTCCAATTTGGAGCAACTTCCTGGGATGACTGTGGATGGTTGGCACAAGTTCATGGAGCACTACACCTTTCATCTCAAGCCCTCTTATGATCAATGGAACTACGTTGAATTACTGCGTGGGCAATTCGCGAATCTCAAGCGTACACCGATTCCGTTCTCTGAAACGGACCTGTTTTACTTCGAATTCCATCAGCGATTGTTTATTTTACGCAAAATCGTGGAACAGAACGCCCAAGCTGGTGTTACCTTTTTCACAGCTGCAACCGTCTATCATTTGAGCGATGAGCTGGATGAGTGGTTGAAAGAAACTGCCAAGCCGTTGAATGATGGGCATCATGAGGTGAGATTAACTCAGACTTCCGCTTATCTTCGCGCGCAAATGGCGATCGAATCGCCAAAGAAGCTGCATCACTTCAGGGTGTTTACGACGTTCTGGGCTTATCATGTCCCCGTCGAAGCAAGCCTGATCGCTTCAGAGATAACGGCTTTCGAAGAGATGGAAGCGGCAGATCTCTCCTTTTCCCTATGTGCAGGACGAGCGTATCTGTATCTTCGTCAAGGGAATTCACGTCTGGCCTGGGATACATTAGTATCACACGCAACATTCAAGGAAGCGCCAACGCTTCTGTTCGTACCGTTCCTTGACTACATGAAGGACGCGCAGGATTGGCAAGAAATGGTTCAATGGTTGCGAAGATTGAGTTCTTTCTATCAAGGAAAACGACATCTCGAAGTTGACGTCTACGTCTCCTACTGGAAGCTGGTCGTCGCTGAACTGCCTGAAGCCGAAGCTGACATGTGGCAATCGTTAGGAGAGCTTTTGCCAACCACGTACCGTATCATTGAAAACCTCTATTATGAGAAGCGCCAATGGAAGCCGTGGATTGAAATGCAAATTGCGCAGGGCTACGACCCTTTTACACATCGCGTAAATGTATTGCAGCCCATTGAGAAGGAGTCGCCTGAGCTACTACTACCTTATTATCATCAAGCAGTGGAGCACTATATCCGACTCAAAAATCGTCATGACTACAAATCGGCAGTACGGCTCCTGAAACGATTAGAAAAGGTATATAAAAAAATGAAGCAACCCGAAAGATGGGAAGCGTTCTTCACCCGATTCGTCAGTCGGTTCAGCAGGCTGCGCGCTTTGCAAGAAGAATTGAAGAAAGGGAAGCTGCTAGAATGAGCACCAAACTGCACGAAATGTCGTTATGCATGTCTCTAACAGATAGCGGAGATGCCTTGCTCTGGGGCTTCAAAGATGGCCGGGATGTCTCTGGCGACCACTTCCGTAAACTCTTATTCACATGGCATGAGCCTTCGCTCTATGGCACTTTATTAGAAACGCAGCAAGCTGGTGAGCTTGTCGTGACGATTCTCCCTGCTGAGCAGGTTCTTGCCTTCTTTGCCGAACCGAATTTCATGGATATTGTAAGCTGGGAAATGGGTACAGAATCTTCAAAGACGATGCTGATTCTTGCTCCACTTCTCTATGAAGCCGCTCAGAAAGGGTACTATATACCGAGCTATGAGGATTTCCGCAATGGTCAGTTAGTATGGACTTGGGATCGGAATGCGGATAAGCTGGCCGATATAGATTCACGAATGCTCGAGAGCATTGATGATCTTGGCGAGACTGGATTACGTGCTGCCTTTTCGGCTGCAGTTGTAGAGGCTCATTATGCGGATGCGACTGCTATGGCTGATTTACGTCGCGATTATCCAGCTTTATTTGCAATGAATCGGAAGACGAACACAGCGGACGATTCTCCCGCAGCTTTTACGGAAAATGAATGGCTCTCTACCATGGGTTGGCGACCAGACTTAGCACCTTTCCGCCCTGCTCTGCAGCTGCTTGAGCCTGATGAGCTTGAAGAAGACTGGCGGTTGCGACTCGTCTTGCAAGACAAGCACGACAGCACCCTGCTCACACCGATTCGACTGCATGTGGATGGTACAGCTTCAGGCCAATGGGCGTCGGAATGGACGCCACATGTGGTGGAGCGTGCCCCCGGCTGGGTAACACGCTTATTGGAAGCACTGCCACGTATGGCCGATGACGGGGAACTTCTCGCTCATCCGATAAGCGATGACTCGGCATGGACGTTCCTGACTAAGGATAGCCGCATTTTGCTCGAGGACGGCTGGAACGTTATGCTGCCTGCATGGTGGGAAGCCGCAGCGAAGCGGAAGCCTCGCCTGAGTGCCAAAGTCGCTGCAGAAGCAGGCAGCGGTGCCGGAGGCGGTGGCAAAAGTGAGTCCTTATTCGGCATGAACTCGCTCGTTAATTTCGATTGGCGGATCGCCATCGGTGACTCCGAATTAAGCGAAGCGGAATTCAACAGCCTGCTTACCCGCAACGAACGGCTAGTTCGTTTCCGAGGACAATGGATCTATCTGGATCCAGCTTTCTTAGAACAAATCCGCCGACTCATGGACAGTATCGACCCGGCTGAGGGTTTGTCGCTGCAAGATATTTTCCAGCTGCACCTCTTGAGTGAGTTAGAGCGAGATAAGGTGAAATCCTCCTCATGGGACGGCGATCATCTGGATGAGGTTGATCCAGAAGAAGAAGCTCGCTTACAACTTGAGGTTGAACTGAACGGACATCTGCTTAAGTTGGTTCGGCAGCTAGGACAGCCTTCTGATCTTGAGCTCATTCCCGTGCCGCAAGGGCTTCGCGCCGAGTTGCGTGGATATCAACACCAAGGGTTTACTTGGTTAACCTATCTGCGAAAGTTCGGCCTCGGTGCCTGCTTGGCAGATGATATGGGACTTGGTAAAACCGTCCAATTCATCACGTATCTCCTGCATCACAAGCCGGTTTCTGAGCAGCCAGCGCTGCTCATTTGTCCTACTTCTGTACTGGGTAACTGGCAGAAAGAGCTTGCGCGCTTCGCACCTGAACTGAATGTTATGCTGCACTATGGCAAAGGTCGTTTGGGCGGAGCCGCACTTGATGATGCATTGCAAGGAGTCGATATTGTCCTGACTTCCTACACGACAGCACTAATGGATCAAGAAACACTTCAGCCATACATGTGGAGCTCCCTCTGCTTGGATGAAGCTCAAAATATTAAAAATGCCCAAAACAAGCAATCTGCCGCCATCCGCTCATTAAACGCTGTTCATCGTATAGCTCTCACGGGTACGCCGATTGAGAATCGTTTATCAGAGCTGTGGTCCATCTATGATTTCCTGAATCCAGGTTATCTCGGGAACCAGCGCGGTTTCCAAGTCCGCTTTGCCAATCCGATCGAGAAACATCAGGATACCGAACGGACTGCGCAGCTTCAACAGTTGGTGAAACCTTTCATGCTGCGCCGCAAAAAGAAAGATCCAGCCATCCAGCTCGATTTGCCGGATAAGCTGGAAATGAAGGTCTACATTAACTTGACGGCCGAGCAAGGAGCGATGTATGAGCAGACCGTCAAAGATCTGATGGAGCGCATGAAGAAGCTCGAGGGCATGGAGCGCAAAGGTGCGATCCTTGGCGCTTTGACACAGCTGAAGCAGCTGTGTGATCATCCGATGCTGCTTACGAAGGAAGCGGAGCTGGCTGAGGAAATGGCTGCCAGCGAGGATAGCCGCGCTGAG
Organism: Paenibacillus sp. LjRoot56; assembly: GCF_964253335.1. Classification (NCBI taxonomy): domain Bacteria; kingdom Bacillati; phylum Bacillota; class Bacilli; order Caryophanales; family Paenibacillaceae; genus Paenibacillus; species Paenibacillus sp. LjRoot56. The sequence continues at coordinate 793,957 of NZ_CAXURV020000002.1, read as the reverse complement.
TTGGTGTTGCGCTCGGCGAAGCTAGAGCGGCTTGTTGCGATGGTCGATGAGCTCCGCGATGAGGGCGATTCGTGCTTGATCTTCACGCAGTATGTGGGCATGGGCCGCATGCTGGCGAGTGTGCTCTCCGCGCAGCGCGGAGAGCCGGTGTTCTACCTCAACGGGAGCACGCCGAAGCAGGAGCGCGACCGCATGATTGAACGGTTCCAAGCCGCAGACGGCGAGGGACCGAGTATTTTCGTGCTGTCGCTGAAAGCCGGCGGCGTCGGGTTGAACTTGACCGCGGCGAACCACGTGTTCCACTTCGACCGTTGGTGGAATCCCGCGGTCGAGAATCAAGCGACCGACCGCGCGTATCGCATGGGCCAAACACGAAACGTGCAGGTCCACAAGTTCATCTCGCTCGGCACACTGGAAGAGCGGATCGATGAGATGCTCGAGAGCAAAATGAGCCTCAGCGACAACGTCATCTCCTCCTCTGAAGGCTGGATTACCGAGCTTTCGAATGATGAGCTGCAGGATTTGTTTACGCTGCGCAAATCTTGGTAATTGGAAGCTGCCTCAAAGCAGTGAAGCACATCTTAAAGCTGAAATAGGCCTTAACGGCACTCGCTCTAGCACGCGAACGGACAATAGCGCCCCAAAAGGGCGCTATTTCTTTTGGTTTGCTGCCTTTGCGGCGGCAGCCCCCTCTCGTGACTTAGTTCCACCTGCGTCTAAAACACTACAACTCATCCGAATGTTATAATCGACAGTATATATTCCATCAAATTTCGACATCAACTTTTCACTAAAGGAGACCCTACCATATGTTTCATTTGAAACTTGTTATACCTGCCACTACTCTGCTCCTAACGGCAGCGCTTCTCTCGGGCGGTGCGTCAGCATCCGCTGCTTACTCCCCATCCGTTAACACGTCAACGAAACTCGTGTATGCTTCCGGCAAAAACTTCACAGTTAAAACCGTCACGGTTGACCTCACCGATCCAACGCTTGAGCTCGTTCCTGCCTTAGCCGATGGTGGTATCGGACACGACGACGCCATGCAATCTATTGTGGAGCGAGAGAACGGTGTTGCAGCGATTAATGGGACATTTTTCAACGCCTACGAGTCTGACCCTTATATTCGCTACCCCAACGGGACGCTTCTGAAGTCTGGTGAGCCGATGCATTCTGGGGAAAATCAGACGCTTTTTCTAAACAAAGATAAGGTGCCTGACATACAGTTCGTCAATCTCGACATTGCCATTCGCACTAGCGAGGGCGGCGGTACCTACACCATTAATCCATGGGGTATTAACAAATATTACGGAGACACGAGCACCGACCAGATAGTTTGGTACACGTCGGATTTTGGCCGATGGATCGGCTTCCCCAATGGCACCAAAGTGGTGATCAGCGATGGACTGGTCACACGGATTACGCAGGATTCCGTTTCTGTTCCGGAAGGTGGTTATGTTTTATTCGTCGGCAACAGCGCCAACAATAAGCAGAATGTACTGACCAAACTGGACGTAGGTGACAGAATCACGAAGGATATTCTTGCAAAAGGTGAAGGCGGGAGCAATCTCGACGCTAAAACTTGGCTGTCCGCGATCGGTGTAGGTCCGAAGCTCGTAACGAACGGCTACTCGGATATCAACGTGAGTAGAGATGGCTTTACGGATCCGAAAGTCACACAATCTTCCGCGGCTAGAAGTTTTGTTGGGATCGACGGCTCTAATCGTCTAGTCATGGGCACCGTACCAAGTGCTACCTTATCAGAGCTTGCTGCGATTTCAATTGCACTTGGATTAAAAGAAGTGATGAATATGGATGGCGGTTCCAGCTCCGGCCTTTATGCAAATGGTACTATGATGACTTATCCTGGACGGAAACTTAGTAATGTACTTGTCGTCCGCAAACTGGATAAACCTAAAGTACAAATTGATATTAACGGACAATATATCTCGGATTTTACCGGTTTCATCGATAAAGAAACAACTGTTGTACCTATTCGTCCTTTTATCACAGCAATGAATGCCAAATTTACCTGGGATGCGTCAACACGAACAGCCACAATTACGAATGCTGGTGTTACGTTGAAGCTGCAGGATGGAAGTTCTATCGCTACTGTGAACGGCAAATCCGTTTCTGTCCCTGTTCCCTTGCAAATCATGGGCGACAGCCGGATGTATGTCCCGCTTCGCCTCGTTGCCGAGTCGCTCAAAAGCACAGTCGACTGGAACAGCAAGCTGTATCGCGCATCGGTGCGTTTGCCATAATTTCATACTATAGTTACAAAAAAGCAGGTAGTTCAAACATGAGAAAATGTTTGAACTACCTGTTTTTTATTATGTGGTGATCTGGTTCTAATCGGTATTTGAACTTCCTCACAGATTGGAGATGATGGCTTCGATCTTTTTCTGCTGTTCGTTGATTTTCGGAACATATTCCGAAAAAGACGGTAACATTTTATCTTCAGCAAGCCTATTCAGTTGTAACTCAAGCGCAGCCTTGTACCGGTACGAGTCCTGTAAGAAACCTGCCTCTCTTGCACCTATCGTCAATTCACTCCAATCTGCAAATGAAGATATGCCGAGAGTGCTTTGATTTTGACCGAAATGAATGCGGAAATAACTGAGGGGCTCAGGTAAATAGACGGCGTTGCCCCGAACAAGAAGCGAGAGCCATGTCGCCAAATCATTGAGGGTTGTAAACTGTCTGCCGGAAAGAATGCCGAACGGTTCTTTTAAATCTTTTTTTCGAAAAAGGACAGTAGTCGGCTCTCCGATCACATTATGTCCGTCACTCAAAATGTCATTGCCAAAATCAATTCCGTTCAACACCGTCGTCTCATTGTACAATCTTCGTGATGCATATACAGCAGATCTTTCGTTCCCGGATCCATCGATCAATTGGCGGTAAGAAGTAACTAGCGCGACATCCGGTATCTCTTGATAGCATGCCATCATTCGTTCAATTTTCTCAGGGTGAAACAAATCATCATCCATTAAATAGTTCACATATTCACCAGAGGATAGTTCATAACACTTGTTCCAATTTTTCACAAATAGCACCGTGTCATTTTTAACATACTTGATATGCGGGTATTGTGCCAGATAAGGCTGCATCATAACCCATACGCCCATGTCCGTGCTATCATCACAAATGATAATTTCAATATTTGGATAGGTTTGATGAATGGCACTTTCTAGAGCTAACCTCAAATAATGAGGCCGGTTATAAGCTGGGATCAGAATGCTGACAAGCGGCTTACTTTCCATGTCATTCCTCCATCACTGATTAAATCTGATTTTATGATCCATTTGTTTCGATAACATGCTCATAAATGTAAATGATTCTCCTTTAATCGGATGAATCCAATAATAATGAGGAGCTATTTTCGCCACCTTCATTTCATCGAAAGAAATAGGTTTTACAGTTCGTACGTATTGTAGGCTTTCATCATAATTCCAAGGATACTCCCCGCACTTTCCTCCATATTTCATAGCGAGGGTTGCATAGAGCATTTCTTCCATTGCAAAGGTATCGGTTGCAGCCAACAATTGCTCTAGTTGATTAAAATCGGTTTTATCCAGTATTTTCCTAACTATGGAACGGCGATAAACTTGTGCGGGATTAAAATAGCGAACAAAGTAGTTTGTCTGGAAGAACGGCTGCCAGCGATGCCATTCGTTCCACAGTGTAACCCCCGGATAAAATTGCGGATTATCATGTACGGAATGTTGTATTTGCATATGAGCTCCCATACAGTCATAGCCTTCCATTACCTCTTCGATAAACGACTCAAAACCGTGCTTGATAAAAAGCACGTCAGAGTCCAGGTTAATGAAGTAATCGTATTCAATGTTCGTTTCTTCCAGCCAATTCATAACATCATATAGAAATCTACCTAATTTTCCGTATTGTAAGGGTCTGCTGTACGGACAAATGGGAATGCCTTGGCAACTGCCGAAGTCCTTATTTGGCCCTCCGTTGTATAAGACAATCCTGGCATTTGGAATGTAATGTCGAATATTTTTTATTTGCTCCGTTAGTACTCTTTCGTCCTCATGTGCCAATATTGTAAAACAAATCATATAGGATCACATCTTTCAAGATAGATTGAACCAGCTAGATGGTTTGGTAAGATCGCAATCATAATGGTATAAAACAGCTGGAATTCTTATTTGTTTCACAATATCCTCCGATACTCTTCCGCCCCATTCATCATCTTCGCCGCCACTTATATCCTTAAATTTATGACTAGATGCAATTCTTTTGGCATAACACATAAGGTGATTAGGCCTTCTATAGTAGAAAAATTGATCTTGGCCGTTTGAATACTCATTGCCATACTTGCACAGCTTGATAAACTGTCCGTTGAAATACACGGCTACGTCAAAAACGATGCAATCCGCGTCTGGCGTCGATTCGATTTGCGTCAACAAAGTGCTCACATAATCGGGTACCAGACGATCGTCATCATCTACAAAAACGATATATTCGCCCTTTGCTTGTTTGAGCAGCAAATTTCGTTTTGCACCTATGGTGCTTTTTTTATTGTCCATTAATACGAGGATTTCTACAGGCTTACCTTGCGTTTGTTGAGATAACTCTTGGATCATTCGCGATAAAAAATCCATACGTTCGGGTACGGAGGGAATCAGGACGGATAAGGTAATATTCATTTCACTTGTCACACCCTTTTTCAATCTTATTAGCGGATTGTCGCTACCATTTGTTTTAAGTAAAATTACGGTGAATGTAGCTGCCGTGTTTATACGTTATTCTTAAATATTGATGGTTCCTCATCCATGAGTCCACCCGTTTCTCGAACAATTCACCACCGTATGCTGGGTACCTTTGCGATGCCGGATGTTTTTCATTGTAGATGCGTGCTCGGAAATCCTCGGTACGAATCAGATAGCATTGATCAGAAAATCCATACCCCAGATAAAAACAATCATTCTCTTCTACAGATTCCTGCTTCGCATACTCGTAACTAAAGTTCCAGGTCGGATTTGCAACCTTGATTCTGGGGTCATCTTCCATATTCTGAAGCGCTGGCTCCACCCATTCGAGCGGCCCCGCTAGGATCGAGTCACTGGAGAAATGGAGCAAATAATCTGTTCTGCACAAGTAAATAGCGACGAGCTCGGAAATGGAATAAAAATAGCCTCCGTTAAAGCTGTCCTTATCGATTGCAAAGAAGTCCAACGCCTCACTTGCATAATGATCAACGACGGTATAGGAAGTGAGAACGCCACTTTGAACCAGCTTGTCGGCATAAAAGCTAACCTCTTCCGGATCGTTCACGTTATTGATATATAAAACTGCTTCCTTGAACTGAAACCGATTGTAGCGAAGATTAGCTTCCAGTCTCGGTGTTTGAAGAAGGTGACGCCAATCATTTTCATAGCATTTCGTCTCAAAGGTCACGTTCCACCGTTTCATATAACGCCTCCTTACTCAGACACCCTATCTCTTTGAAGGACTTCATGTTCTCGCTACCTGGATCGAATACGAAAACCTTGCTCATAAGATATGCCCTGGCAGGTCCGCCTGCAACGGCTAGAACCCCATAGTTCATCCAATAATTCCCAAGGAAGGGCTTATCCATAGCTAGTACTCCACGGTATAAAACAAACAGCCTGTAAGTAGAGGATCTACTTGCAGGCTGTTTGTTTATCTAAAATAGACCAATCAATCTAGCTTAGTGCAAACCTTCTAACGCAACGTCTGCTCTAGTTTCTTGATGTGCTTCAGTTTTGCCGCGGCGTAAGAAGAATCCAAGAACAACTCCGCACATCGCGATAATCATCATACATGTGAAAGTATACCCGAATGCATCAGGAGCTACGGATAGCATCGACTTTTGCATATCTGCTGGTGAACTCACAGGAAGCTTCTGCTCGGTAATCAACGTTGTCACACGTGAAGTCAGAATGGTCACGACGATCGCAACCCCGAAGGAGCTAATTACTTGCTGCATCGCACTTGTCAACGAAGTAACGCGGCTGACGAGGTCTTGCGGAGCTTTTTTGATCAAATGGGAGTTGATTGGCATCATCATGAGCCCCATACCGGCCCCAGCCATCGCTAGTGGTAGAATGAGATCTGTTCTTTGTGTGCTCAGATCCAAATGAGAATATTGGAAAATGGCCCCTGACACCAGAGTAAGACCGATGACAACTAACCAACGAATACCGATTCTATCAAATAAATAACCGCCAATTGGCATCATAAGTCCAGACGCGATCGCCTGTGGGAACAGGGTCAAACCGGTATCAAATGCACCGTAACCACGGGCTTGCTGCAGGAATTGCGGGAGAAGGAAAATCGCCCCAAACATACAGAATTGGATCACCCATTGAATGAATATACTAAAGGAAAAATCGAATGATTTGAAAACGCGAAGCTCAAGCAATGGAATTTTCGTTCTGAGCTCAACGATGACAAAAGCAATCAAAGCAACCGCACCAACGATGATACCACCAAGCGCTTTATCGGATGTCCACCCTGAAGCACCTTGCGAAATACCATAAGATAGCGAAGCGAAAGCAATTGGACCGAGGATCATCCCTGGCAGGTCGAAGCCAGCCACTTTTTTACGTGCCACAACAGGTAACTTCCATAACCCGAAAATAAAGCTGAAAATACCGACAGGCAAATTAATGAGGAAAATCCAGTGCCAAGAATGGTATTCAACTAACCAACCTGACAAGATTGGCCCAATTGCTGGCGCTAATAAAATAGGTACGCCTAGCATACCCATGACTTGCCCGATTTTGTTCGGTGGGCTAAGTCTGTATACATACGCCATGGCAACTGGCATCACGAAGCCCCCGCCTAAACCTTGCAGAACGCGGAAAAAGATCAACATTTCAGCCGTGTTCGGCGTCGCACATAAAAGGGATGCAATCGTAAACAACAGTACGGACGTGAGGAAAACATTTTTCGCTCCAAAGCGGTCAGATAACCACCCCGCTAATGGAATTACTGCAGCGGATGCCAGCATATAGCCTGTTACCGCCCATTGAATTGTAGGTAGATCAGTTTTGAAGTCAACCACTAACTTCGACAATGCAACGTTCATTGCTGTCGTGTCGAGGATAACCATGAATATGCCTGTGATAATAGCGATTAACGGCACCAGAATGCTCGTAATCTTAAATTCCGGCTCATTTCCACCGGATACAACCGTTTGACTCATCCTAACTCCTCCTTAGACAATCTCTCTCTTCACGTGTTACAATATAGGGGACAATTGTCCGCTACCTCATATTACGGACAATTGTCCGCGAAGTCAAATAAATTTTTTATGGACGATCTTTCTACCAGGAGGAACGAAAATATGACACATCCAGATGATCATCAAGGAGTCTGTGAACTTATAAAAGAAGCCATTCCACCAAGCAGCCGCCGTGGAGAACGTGATACGGAATATCGCCGACGCATCCTGTCTGCTGCGCGCACGCTTTTAGAAACAAATGAAATAGAATCCGTTACGATGCATCAAATTGCGAAGGAATCTGGCGTGGGCCAAGGAACCTTATACCGCCGCTATACCCATATAGGCGATGTGTGCAGCGATTTGATCAAATCTACGACTAATCGGTTTATTGATATGATGGAGGAGAAGTACCGCATTGCTGGACCTGTAGAATCAGGACTAGCGCAGCTATCCGCTTGTATCCATGATGTCATTGATTTCGTTGATGAGAATGTCAGCCTGTTGTCTGTCATCTCTTCCATGCATGCAGACAAGCGCAACTACAGCATTCACAAAAAGCCTTTTTTTGTCAGACTCCACAATATCCTAGCTCCACTCATCCAATATGCCATTCAAACTGGCGAGATCGAGGACATTGACGTCACATTGACGATCAATACGTTGCTCATTTCCCTTTTTCCAGAACAGTACACGTACCATAGAGACGTACTTGGCTATACGAAACAGCAGTTTACTGAAGGCATATGTCGACTATTTGTAAAAGGAATATAAATCGATGAAATCAGATATGAATGCGAGCCAGCGTACCTTTTGGAAGAAATATATGGCGAAAGCCAGAATCGATGTCGAGTATGCGGCTTATACAAAAGTACCGCGAAGCTGGAACGATGAGATTCCCTCGTGTCCTGTCAATCGGCTGTATTTTATTATGGAAGGCGAAGGTTTTGTTAAAATAGGCAATCAAACCTACAATCCGCGCCCTGGCGAGCTCTACCTTCTTCCTGCGGGCAGTGACCAAGCCTATGGCACAATTAGTGAGGATACCTTCGGCAAGTATTGGTGCCATTTTACCGCGAAAATCGGTGATTTAGACCTCTTTCAGATTTTGCACACGAGCCCGTCAATTGTGGTCAAGGACTCTTTAGCGCTTGGGCAAACGTTCGAGAAGTTGATTGCACATCGTCGAAGTGATGCTTTATCTGCAGAATTCCGGGTAACAGGCATCCTCCATGAACTCATCGCGGATTTCATAGATGGCAATGCTTCCGTGAAGCTTAATTTAGCTACAACCCCAACCCACGAGAAAATGAATGTTGTGCTGCGCTATATGGAACAGCATATGGCGGATCAGGTTTCGATTGAAACGCTTGCCCAGCTCGCTCATTATCATCCGAATTATTTCATCAATGCGTTCAAACAATTCACGGGGTACTCCCCGATCCAATATATGAACCATCTACGCTCTGAAAAAGCCAAAGATTTGCTCCTGACGACGGAGCTGAATGTCTCTCAAATTGCCGATTCGTTCGGCATGGAATTATCGTATTTCTCCCGAATGTTCAAGGAACAAACGGGATTTAAACCAACGGCGTTCCGCGATTTGCGGCCGCGGTGAGTTGTGGATGTGGTTGTAGAGCAAGAGCAAGAGTAAGAATAAGAGCAAGACAACAGCCGCTCACTCCTACTCCTACTCCTACTCCTACTCCTACTCCTACTCCTACTCCCAACCACCGCCGCGCCAAATTTAACTGTATATTAGGTAGTTAATTTCTTGTAAAACAAGTTAAGAAGCGAAATAGATGGACAACCTCCATCTATTTTCGGGAGATTTCCCCTTTTCGGATGAAAATGCCTGGATTAGCTGTACTTTTTCCATTAATTTCATTTAAAATGATAATTTCGAGTAAATCAGCTGTATGTTTTCCATCTATTGGTGGTGGGAGGCGTACCACTCCTCCCCATAAATGAAAGCAGCCCCCATCACATCAATGGGGGCTGCTTCTCGTTAATACCTTACGGATAAAAAGCATTCTTCGCCGTCGTCGTTGGACACCAACGCGCGTTAAGCAAGAACTTAATGAGTGTGTCTTTCGCACGCTCCGTGCCAACATAGCGCAAGGATTCCGCCGCATGCGCACGCACGTAGCGGTTCTCATCGTCCAGAGCGATTTCCAATTGTGGAATCGCTGCTTCTGCGCTTGCCCCTAGTCGGGACAGCGCCAAGCTAGACATGAACCGCACCTGCGCGCTTTCATCCCGCAGCGCATTCCCTAAGCACGCCACCACTTGATCGTGGCCAGCTTCCATAAGACCAAGTGCATCAACTACAGCGCAGCGGATCGTCTCCGACGGATGCTGCATCAAGTTAACAAGTGCAGGTACCGCCTCACTTGCAAGTCCTCTTAATTCACCAAGCGCGAACACGGCATTCGCGATGATTTCCTCGGTATTGGCTTCCGCAGCTTCATTCTCCACTGTCGCCAATGCTGCAACCAATCCGCTAACAGCATCACTTCCCGCAACGGATAAGCCATATGCAGCAAGTCGAGATACATTTTTATTCTCGCTATGAAGGGCTTGAAGCAATGCGTCTACACCACTTTGACCACTTGCCGCAAGCTCGTAAGCCGCATTAATGGCATCGGGCTCAAAACGGCTCAACCCCGCGCTCAATTCCGCGATCCGCTGGGAATCAGAACTAACCGTGTTCGCGATGCTGCCAACTTGTCCCGACAGCCAATTCCACGTCTCTTCCCACATCAGATCGTGCTGCGCAATAGGAAGTTGTAACGCCTCCGGTTTACGCCAGCCGCTCTCTTGGTTGTTCCAGCTTGGCGATAGTGGCAGCTCAGTACGCATAAATTCAAACTTCAACATATAACGGGGCTGACCCAACACATTCGGAGTGGAGCGGTGCCAAATATCATAATGAATCAGCGCAAAAGTCCCCGCTTCCCCACTCGCCAGAACCTCACCTTCTGGTTCATTCCCTTCAAAAGTTCGAGATTCATAGTTTTGCGTACCTGGAAGTACGCCTGTCGGCCCTAATTCCACAGGTGTATCCTGTGGGAAATACATAATCATAGCCCATTGCGGGTGATGATTACGCATCCTTTTATAACCCCAATAGCTATCTTTATGCCAACCACCAGCTACGCTTGAAGCATTGAAATGCCCATGGCGATGCGCATGCATCATATAATTAGGTCCTAGCACACTCGTCAACGCACCTGTTACAACCGGATGATCGAATACTTTGCGCAACTCTCGAATTCGAGGTAAAAGATTGTTCCCAGGATTGCCTTCTTCGGTGTAAACCGTGTTCAATTGCTCTACTAAACTTTCATGGAATTCACGTGGAAAATCAGTTTTGAGAATCAGGCAGCCATTCGTAATAAACGATCTCATTTGCTCATCAGTCAATAATAAAGGTGTGTTGCTCTGCATTGTCTCTGCCTCCTTGGCATGTAGGAATGAGTGAACCATGCTTTTATTATATGAATGATGATTCGGACATTAAATAAACAATCTTAATCCGTGCTAGCACAAAATTAAGGTATTATTATCCGCCTTACACTTCGCTGCAATAATCTTAAACTTGGCTAGTTTATAATAACGCTGGCATCACGTAGCTATAGACGGCAATAAAGTGGCAGGTACTACCCGCCAAAACGAACAGGTGCCAGATCATATGATGATAGCGCAATTTGTGCCAGAGGAAAAAAGGTACACCGCCAAGGTAGCTCACCAATCCGAGCCCAAGCCATGTAAATGCCATATGTGGAAGTCGCACATAAAGTGGCATAATGAAGAGCATCATGAAGGCTCCCATGCCCAGATACATGAGCAGTCCCCAGGGCATAAAACGTTGAATAATAACATGCACATACCTTACGCCGCCGAAGGCTAGCGCCCAAATGACGATGAGCAGCTCAATCGCAACTTGGCTATGCCAGGTAATGAGCAGGAAAGGCGTATAGGAACCCGCCATGGCGATAAAAATCGCTGCGTGATCCAACTTTTCAAAGCGCTTCCCCCACTTGGGTGAGCGTACAGCATGCAGAAGCGTCGAGGACACATAGAGTAGGCAAAAGGAAACTCCGAACACAGCGTTGCTCGCCGTGTACAGCCAATCTTCAAAAAGCACAGACCGCTGCAAGAGCAGAATAAGCCCATAGACGCTTAAACACACGCCAATCCCATGGCTAACCGTGTTTAAGCGTTCTTCTTTGCGTGCAAGTTGTTCCTCCATGGCTAAGACACTCCTTTCGTGTATTTGTCCTAGTTTTTCCCAAGGAGGTGGCGCGTATGTATGGAATCTGGGGCGGCGGTGCGGTGGTGTGGGCCCGAGTTAGTCGGTTTCACCGACTAACTTCACGCCTATCGCCACTGCTGCGCCCGAGTTAGTCGGTTTCACCGACTAACTTCACGCCTATTGCCACTGCTGCGCCCGAGTTAGTCGGTTTCACCGACTAACTTCACGCCTATTGCCACTGCTGCGCCTGAGTTAGTCGGTTTCACCGACTAACTTCACGCCTATTGCCACTGCTGCGCCTGAGTTAGTCGGTTTCACCGACTAACTTCACGCCTATTACCTCTGCTGCGCCTGAGTTAGTCGGTTTCACCGACTAACTTCACGCCTATTGCCACTGCTGCGCCTGAGTTAGTCGGTTTCACCGACTAACTTCACGCCTATTGCCACTGCTGCGCCTGAGTTAGTCGGTTTCACCGACTAACTTCACGCCTATTGCCACTGCTGCGCCCGAGTTAGTCGGTTTCACCGACTAACTTCACGCCTATTACCTCTGCTGCTCCTGAGTTAGTCGGTTTCACCGACTAACTTCACGCCTATCGCCACTGCTGCGCCTGAGTTAGTCGGTTTCACCGACTAACTTCACGCCTATTACCTCTGCTGCTCCTGAGTTAGTCGGTTTCACCGACTAACTTCACGCCTATTACCTCTGCTGCTCCTGAGTTAGTCGGTTTCACCGACTAACTTCACGCCTATCGCCACTGCTGCGCCTGAGTTAGTCGGTTTCACCGACTAACTTCACGCCAATTGCCACTGCTGCGCCTGAATTAGTCGGTTTCACCGACTAACTTCACGCCAATTGCCACTGCTGCGCCTGAGTTAGTCGGTTTCACCGACTAACTTACACCTCAGTTTTTACCATGCAAAAGAGCCACCGCCTTTTCAGTAAACATGAACTTATGGCTTCTGGCTTACCCACCACCAATGAGTAGAACGAGTACTTACTTTCTAGCTTTCGCAATATCTCTCCACAAGCTTCCCTTTTAAGCGATGACATACGACCCCATATACCTTCACCCCTGACAAACTTGCGCAGCATGTCCAGTCTCTGACCTTGTGCTTGACGAGCTTGCACATTCCAAAAGATCTCATACTCATACTCCTTCTCAAACAAGTCAACCGCCTCCCACAAAAATAAAACGCCGCCAACTCCAACATTCAGGAGCTAGCGGCGTCTGTTTCACGCTTATATATTTGCTTCTTCACAACCAAATTCTAGGACACGTCGCAAAACAAACTTAATTCCCCTGCTGAATAACCCTGTTTTATAACGTATATTTCAAAGTGGAGATCCTTCTTTTTCCTTCTTCTTTTTAAGGAGCAAAGCAGCTAACTCTTTATGATGTTTGAACATGATGAGCAGCGTATTCCCCACCCATATCCACAGCAACATCGCCGCCGCATCCCTCACATACAGATAAACGCCTAACAGAAGCATCCCCATCACAACTTGCTGACCATCTGCCTCCGAAGATATCGGCTTCCATTTGTTAATAACCTTCATCCCACCAAGCATGACTGCCAAAATAACTGCCAACGCAAGTGACACTTCAAATTGTGTCAATCCACTCCAGACGCCGAAGGTGACAGCGATGGCTTTACCCCCTTTTCCACGCAAAAATGGCGAAAACGCATGCCCAAATATCGGTGCTAATGCGATTGGGATCAATCCATACCCTGACATCCCTCCAACTTCCACTGCCAGTAGAATAATGAGATACCCTTTAATAAAATCGAATAAAACCCCGGCAACCCCTAGCCGATATCCCGCCGCTTTCCACAAATTAAGGGCACCTGGGTTGCCGTCCCCGACGGTTTTTAGGTTTTTTCGAGCTAACCGACCTAACCAGTAACTAAACATGAGCGCACCGGATACAAAAGCACAAATCGTCCAAACGATGATCATTGCTCTCGCCTGCTTCCTACTTTGACGTGCCGACCTTTCCAGGCCACATGCCCTAGAAATACGACCTGATACATCGAGTACAGCATGACCATAATGAAAAATAACGTCGACACGATATGTAGCACAGGCGTAACAATGCCGAAAATGCCAACGTATTTTACAAAATAAAAGAGCTGTGCCATATACAAGAGATAGCCAATTAAAAGCGGAATGCCCCATGATGTCGTTAGGAAAAATGGAAATGCTGTTGAGAGGATCAGCCCAATCGCCCAAATCGCGGTAAGCGTAAGGGTACCTGCTTTGAGTTTAGACGTGCCTAGGACAGCGCCTTTGCCAAAGCCTTGGATCTGGCTTTTTAACCCCTGTGGATACATTCGAAAAGAAACCTGTCCATAGCCGATAAAATTGTTCACTGGAATACCTGCTCTTGCATACGTAGCACCGAGATTCAGGTCGTCCAGCATTTCCGATTTGATGCCTTCGTGGCCTTTGATCGATTCGTAATCTTCCCTAGTCGTTAAAATACAAGACCCATAGAGGCCTTTCTGTTTATTATTTTTCTCAAAAGGAGATGTAAACGCAAATACACCTAGCACATTAAAGATGAGCGCTAGTCTCTCTCTTAGATTCTCCGTGTAATGGTAGGGCACGATCGACAGTACTCCACCTAATTTATTCCGTGTTTTTACCAAACATTCTAATGCTCGAGGTGCAAATCGAATATCAGCATCCAGGAAAGCAATCAGATCGCCGGTGGAGTGGGAATAGCCGTTCCATACGGCCCAGTTTTTGCCCGTCCACCCGTCAGGCAGCTTAGGATTGGAAATCACGGTAACGCCGTAATCATCAGCGATTTCCTTCGTGTGATCCTCCGAAAAATCATCCACCACAATGACTTCATAGGGTTCCAAGGTTTGGATTCTCAGGGCATGAAGAAGATGAGGGAGATTGTCCGCTTCATTCCTAGCCGGAATAATAATAGACAACTTAACTGCATTCAGAGCTTGATCGGTGCTGCGCGGTAGTACTTGTCTTCTGAAGATCAAGAAACCAGACAGACACCCTAGGATACATATGACTAGTAACGCCATCCTTGGAACTCCTCCTTCACATCCCACTGCTAACGGATCCTAAGTGAGACATTATTTTGATCCGGAAATACAGGCTATATAGATGTATATGAAAGATCAATCGCTTCTCATGCGAACAATTCACTCGGTATGTTATAATATTGCTTATCACCTTATTGGAGGCATCCTTAATTATGAAAATTTATGTCATCCTCTCTTTTGATGGGGAAACACTTGAGAATGTTTATGTCGGTCCCGACGAGGAAAAAGCGCTTGCTTTTAAACCGGCTGATTTTGAAAATTGCGATGCACTCTTTGTGGAAATTTGGGAAGACGGGGAAAAGACCGATGATTTCCGATTAGAAGAAGAGGAAGAATTTGAAGACGATAATGTAGAAGCTGAGGAAGTGGATCTAGTTAACGAAGAAGACAATGAGGAAGAAGTGAAATAAGTTTTCCCTCTATATAGCATAGAAAGGTTGATTACATATGGATTATGCGTTCGCCATTGAACCATCTGCGTTTACTCGTTTTGATGATGAGTCCGAGTTGATCGAGCAATGTAAAGAATGGGGTTTAGTTTCTGAAAAAGCGGTAAAAGCGAAAGCCTTTTTCTACAAAGGGAATAGTCTTAATGTGGCATGCAATATCGTCGGTCTCGTGGATCCAATGACGGCTGTCATTGAATTGGATACGAAGCAGCTGCACTGCATTCATCCCTCCTATTTGAAGGAAATGCAAGCTGCGAACTATAGCCAGCGAGGTGCGGCTCTAGCTGAAGATGCAGCTGTTGCCGACGAATTAGAGACTGCTGAGCCGGAAGAAAAGCCAGCTAAAGCATCAAAATCCGCGAAGGCCGAAGCTATTTCAGAAGATGGACAAGCAGCACCCGCCGAGAAAGCGCCTGCTAAGGAAAAAACGAAAAAAGAGAAAGCCCCTAAACTGGAGCTTCCTGAAGAAAAAGTGAAAATGAAGGCAACGGTTACCGAGTTTACAACCGTACCGAACAATTTCTCGGATACCGATGATGAAGTCATCATCTATGAAGCTGTGTCCATTCTGGATCCAGCCCTCGACATCGGAACTGCGTGGTCGAGCCATAGCGCAACGCTCAAGAAGCTGGAACTCGCCGTCGGCGACACCGTCACCTTCGAGTGCAAAATCGTCGCGAAGAAGTTGAGCAAACATCCAGTGCCGTATAAGATCAACAATCCGGGGAAGATGCAGAAGGTAACGGAATAAGATTGGTATTGTAGCGCTTCAGCCCATCAGGGCTGAAGTTTTTTTGTTTGGCGGGACGGCATGCGCGGCTAGCAATCGAGCACCGCGGGTGATTCGGGCGAAATAGGGCCCAGAAAGGGATATAGCTTTTCCCTAAATCATTACTGCCTGATATATTTCCAATGACATTGGATGATCCCGAGTAACCACTCGATGGAGCTGTGTAACTTAGTGTTGATGGATTCATATTAGGTGCCGAGCTAGTGTAATTGTAACTTGGTGCAGGAGTTGCGTAGACAGGAGCGCTACTATAACTTGACCCTTGGGATGCTTGCTGAGGCGTCGAAGGTGTATATGAAGGTGTTGGAGCAGCAGGTTTATCTACTAGCCCCACTAAGCTGTGACTTTGCCCACTCACCATTGCCGCATCCTGCTTGTACTAGACTGTTCAGGAAATCGTATTGATTCTGACTAATTGAGGCCATGTCATTTACTCCTCTCGTAAAATCTTTTCACGTCCGCTGCTTTAATCGCGAACCCAACATACTCCACGTCTTTGGCGCCCTTTGAAACTACCCCGATCACTTCACCATTCAGATTAGCTAATACACCACCCGATGATCCGAACGTAACCTTTGCATCAAACTGGATCATGTTCCAACTAAGAGAGCTAACAATTCCCTTGGACAGCGTAAATGGGTACACTTGCGGACTGCCGAAGGCTAATACTGTCTGACCTTCTGTGACGTCTATATTAAGCGTCAATACGGTATCACTGGTGCATGATGAGTGGATGATAGCGAGGTCTAACTTTTCCTCTCGATAACCAACTGTCCCGGTGCACGTGTAACCTGACTTTTTACGGAGAGTAAGCGTGTCCGTGGGCATGTTACGGACTACATGTTCATTGGTGATTACAGTATCAGGGGATATGTAGAAACCTGATCCACCTGTGACTAAACCGGTTTCTACACTAACAGATGCCTTAATCAGCTTCTGTGCAGATGTTATTGCCTTTTCCTCGTCCGTCTGCGTTTCCGCATTTGTAGTAGATTGGCTTAATAATATTAAGATAAATAATATGAATACTAGCTTGTTTTTCATATAACTACCCCCTAGATACTTGTACATTATCTTATGCAGGTACATGAAATAAAAAGCACTACGAGGAATAATCCTACATAGTGCTTCATTTTATGGTGATGATATTCGAATTTTCGCGTTTGCCAGTTACCTTTTCGACGATGGAGAAAACGCATGAATCGGTGGTAATAGTAGAGTATTTTCATAGTTCACCTCTGTTACGTAAAATGGTACTTAAACATCGATAGCTTCTTCGAATACCACTCCATCTCCTGTTGCCAAAGGCACTCTGCAAAATCAGCCCTACATGCTATAATTAGCACTGAGAAAGGTGCTGATCAGATGGCTCTCAACCTGACAACCATGCAGCCGGCCGAAACGATCGGCATGCTTGCGGATTATCATTTCCCGCCTTACATTACGTTAGCCCATATGTTCCATGCTCCGCAGGGATGGGCGATACGCAACCGAGAGATGACGCAGTTCATTTTACAATATGTCGTGGATGGTTTTGCTCATTATCCTGTTGAAGACATCCCCTACGAGACGCGCCGCGGTGATCTCTTATTTCATCGTCCAAATGAACGTCACTCGATCATAAAAGAAGACCACAGTCCTTATGTATGTATTTCACTTGTCTTTCATTTCGGTACGTCAGCGTTCCCCTACGAAGATATCTTCAAACATAAGCATCTGCTCGGTAATTTCGCGGATCATCCGGTAGAAACGATGCTATCCCAGCTTGTTTCGCATTATCGTCAGCCAGGACTTGTGCATCAAATGCACTGTCAAAGCTTACTCATGCGCATTCTTACTGAAGCTGCGCAAGCCTTCGAATCGGGTTCAACCCGCGCCAAAACGGACGCACTCACGATGCCCAAACTCGTCTTAATCAAAAACTATCTCACCGAGCACTATAGCCGCGAAATTCAAATTAGAGAACTGGAAGACGTTTCTGGTCTCAGCAAAAATTACATTTTGACCTTATTCCGCCAACATGTCGGCATGTCCCCTATGCAGTATTTAACGTGGATCCGCATCAACAAGGCCAAAGAGTTGGCCATACACAGCAGCTTATCCTTCAGTGAAATCGCGGATCGTGTCGGCTATTCGGATGTCCACACATTCGGGCGTATGTTCAAGAAAAAAACGGGGCAGAGTTTAACCCAGTTTTGTTCAAATCTGATTTATTCTTAGCTAGTTAGGGAGAATCTGGGCAGGGGCGAATTTGGGTTGGGTTGGGTTGGGTTGGGTTGGGTTGGGTTGGGTTGGGTTGGGTTGGGTTGGGTTGGCTTGGGTTGGCTTGGGTTGGCTTGGGTTGGCTTGGGTTGGCTTGGGTTGGCTTGGGTTGGCTTGGGTTGGCTTGGGTTGGCTTGGGTTGGCTTGGGTTGGGTTGGGTTGGGTTGGGTTGGGTTGGGTTTATCGAGACGGGAGATCAGCTGATCGGGCTCAGACGGGTGAGGTCAGCATAAATTAACTGGAAAATCTACAGCTATTCCATTAAAATTCACCCACTAAATTGAATTAACTGGATTTCATGTAGCTAATTCTGCCCCTTCTTCTCATTTCGGCCAAAATGCCATAGATTAGCTGTAGATTTTCCATCTATTCGACAAATACAAGGATTTCCCGAAGATTTAACTTCATAAAATACATCTATTTCATTTTGGCACGTGAGTATCTACAATAAAAGGCCGTTCCCAGGAGGGAACAGCCTCATCCTTACTCATATTAACTTAAGCACGCCAATAATCAGAATGCGCATATCGGTAAGTCTTCGGCGCCTGCTTCGTACCTAATGCAAATGCGCCTTTGGGCTGATAGTCATACGGTGTTTCACCCGACGTATAGGACGCTTCTTTGCGCTTTTCGATACAATCGACAAGCATATGCTGCTTCAACGATAGATACTCTAGCGTATGCGGCCCAAATTCCGCTTCGATTTCGCCTGGGCGGAACTCGTAGTACACGGTACGGCGAAGTGCGTTGCCATCCCCTTCCGGTGAGCCATGCAGCAGCTGAATATTGTGAAAAATGACATCCCCAGGATTCATTGGCACGGGTACAGCATCGCTGACATCGAAGCCTGGCAGTGCACAGCGTTCCTCGGCAGCGTCAGCTGCCCAATGGTTCGAACCAGGAATTACCCACAAGCAAGACTTCAGATCCGCCTCATCCAAATAAAAATCAACATTGAAGATTGGCCGTGGATCTGTACAACCCTCAGGCACTAACGCATCGCGATGCCAAGGCACGCTGGCCGCCTGATTCGGGATTTTCACAACTAAGGAATCCCAGGTAGGAATGAAGTTAATCCCTTGAATCTTCGCCACAGATCGCAAAATAAACGGATGCGCCAGCAACGCCTTATTCGCCTCTTGCTTGTCGATAATATACTCCGTACGCCAATATTTGCGTTCACCATTTTTCCTCACACGGTACATATAATCCTCATCACCGCTTCCAGCCATGCCAATTTCTACGGCCTTCATCGTTTGTTCCTGTAGGAGTCGAAGCTCTTCTCCAACTACCACATTACGAATAACCAGGAAACCATTTTCTAAGAAAAACTGTGCTTGTTCACTCGTAATTTCATCTTGCAGTAAAGCATCGGCTTCCGGTATATGAATCTTTTGTTGGCTCATGCGAACAACCTCCTCAAATAACTTTCATACCTTTACTTTACTGCAACGGTTCGCGAAAATCTTTAGTCTAAACAGGCATTATGGTTGCCAAAAGCACACTGTCCACTTTGATATTCTTTTGGTGTCATACCGACAGACTTTTTGAACAGTTTTGTAAAATAAACCGGATCTGAATAACCCACAAGCGATCCTACTTCGTACATTTTCACATCCGGATAATCCTCCAAGATATGCTTAGCTTTCACGATTCTTAGATCGGTCACGTAATCGGTAATCGTCTTCTTCGTCTCTCTTTTGAACAACTTGCACAAATAACTAGGATTCAAACCTACTTTAGAGGAAAGCTCATTTAATTCAAATGCTTGATTCAGATCTGACTCCAGCATACGAATCACATCCGCAATGATTTGCTTCTTGTGCACCTTTGCCTCTGCAGGCACGTGATCAGGAGCTTCCTTTTCTGCTGAATCCAGCACCGTAAAACGCTCCCCAACTCGCTTCAAAACTTGAAATAAATCCTTCTTGTTCACCGGCTTCGACAGGTACTCTTCTACACCAAATCGAATGGCTTGTCGCGCATACTCGAATTCGTTAAATCCACTTAAGAGAATAATATGAGCATCCGGATAATCCGCCCTTGTTCGTTCGATCAGCTTCATCCCGTCCATCATGGGCATTTTGATATCGGTCAGGAGTATCTTGCAATCGGCAGGTTCCCAGCCACTCATTTTATCCATCGCTTGAATCCCATTTGCGCACAACCCTATAATTTCAATAGGTAAATCCATCGCCTCAACCATGGCTTGAAGTCCTAATCGAATCCGTTGTTCATCATCGACTATCAACATTTTCATCGTCATCTTAAGCGCTCTCCTTCCATGCTTCCAGAACGGGTAGGACAATCGTTACGGTCGTGCCGACCTCAATTTCACTGCTCACTTGCAAACCATATGATGCACCATATTGCAAAATAATTCGCTCATTCACATTAGCAATCCCAATGTTATTGCGATTTTCTTGCCGTAAGCCTTGCATCGCATTCCGAATGATTTTCAGCTGCGAATCGTCCATGCCGCACCCGTTATCCCGAACGGTAAAATAGATCGCTTGCTTATCCATGTAAGAACTAATCGTGATTAGACAATTCTCTTCCTTCATTTCAAAACCATGTAGAATGGCATTTTCCACGATAGGTTGAAATAATAGTTTAATAACCGGGTAGCTCAGATGAGCTTCGCTGATGTTCAACTCCAGCTGAATATCTTTGGAGAATCGAAAGTTTTGCAGGGCCAAATATTTCTCCAAATGATCCAATTCCTTATGAATCGTCACCTGATCCGTACCGCGTAAGATTCCATACCGCAGGAGCTCCCCCAAATTATAGGTCATTTCCGAAATCTCATAATCTCGCTTAACCTCGGCTGTCATACGGATCACTTCCAGCGTGTTATAGATGAAATGAGGGTTAATTTGATGCTGCAGCGACCTTAGTTCAGCCTCCCGTTTGCGATTTTGCGTCTGATAAACTTCTTCCACCAGCTCATTAATTCGTCTAATCATATTATTAAAATGCTTCGCCAGTATGCCAAACTCGTCCGAATACTTCACCGGAATTTGAACGTCCAGATTCTCCTTGTTAACCTGTTTCATAGTCCTCATTAACGTACGCAATGGCCGCGTCAACGCGATGGCAATGATCGCTGAAGTCACTAAGGCCACAGTAATCGAAAGCAGAACGAGAATCATCGTGAAATCCCGCGTTACCCGCGTCTCCTCTGTCAGATGATCCACTGGAATGAAAACAATTTGCTTCCACCCCGTTACTGCAGACGTTGTATAGGAGGTTAGATACGACTTCCCTTCAATCGTCACCTTGAAGCTGCCTTGTGCACCGACTGCTTTTTGCACGAGTTCATTGCTAGCCACATTGGTAGAAATCCATTTCTGCTCGCTATCATAGATCACCGTATTCTGATCATCAAGTACCATCGTTCGACCTTTGGTCACCTCATCCAACTCACGGACGGCATCCCCGATGACTTGAATTCTCGAGTCAAAGATGATCATGCCAATGCCTTCTAATGAGTTCGTATTCTTTAATTCGCGGGCAATGGAGAAATAATATTTAACCGTATGACCAACGGTTATTTTCTGTGTGGAGATTACAATGGAAGACCCCTGTGCATTCCGTACTTGTTGCCGTAAATCGACGGCCTGCTGCCGAATGTCAGCCCGAATCGTATCATTTTTGGTACTGTCGTACATGTTGCCATAATTATCGAAAATGTACACGGACTCCGTATCATTCTTCAGACTGTTCAAGCCTTTCACAAAGTTCTGGAGGCGGTTATTTTCTTCCACCGTTTTATTGCGATTGGCTAACGATTCCTGAATATCCTGCATATAAATCTGGCTGCCCGTTACACGCTTAATATCCGAGACGTACTGGTCGACCCGCTCCAAAATTTTCTGTGAAATCTGGTTTACATAGAGAGCCGTATTCTTTTCAATCGACTTTGAATAACTCGAATAGGAGATCATCGAGATCGTAACAATCGGCACTGTGATCAAAATGACAAACACCGTAATCAGCTTTTGAGTAAGTGATAACCTCACAATCCAATGCCATATTTCGCTTCGCACAACAAGTTCCCCCCAGCTCTATCGCAGGAATGTAAGCCCTTTCTTTTTAAAATCCAAGAAAACCCATGGCTCTTTAATAAGGGCCTTGGGTTACTATTTCGACTCACCAACAGCGGTGTCCTGCTAGATTTTCATTTCACTGCTCCATTCGTAATCCCAGAGAAAATGTATCGTTGCAGGAACAAATATAATAAGACTGTCGGAAGTAGGATGATAAGAATGGCCGCACAGATCAATTGCCACTCGGCACTATTCGTACCTGTAAATTTCATCAAGGTCGTCGAAACAACACCTAGCTTCTGCGATGGCATATACAAATATGGCGTGTACATATCGTTATAAATCGAAATCGTTTTTAAAATAATGACCGTTGAAATGGCTGGTGTTAATAGCGGGATGATAATGCGGTAAAAGATACCATACAGGGATAAACCTTCGATCATCGCATTCTCATCGAGTTCATACGGGATATTGCGAATGAACTGAAGCAAGATGTAAATTTGGACAACGTCCGCTCCAATGTACAAGAGCACTGGGGCGAAATGGGTGTTGAATAATCCTAACCATTTGATAATAGAGAAAATCGCTACCTGAGTCGTGATGGCTGGAATAATCGCAGCTCCGGTATAGAGCCCAAGAATGAGGAAGCGGCCTGGGAATTTGAAGCGCCCGAGCACGTACGCCACCATTGTCCCCATGACGATATTCCCGATCAAGGATAAGCCAATAACAATCGTCGTATTCAGAAACGCCTGCCCGAGATTCCCTCGTTCAAACACGATCTGGAAATTCTCAAAATTTAGAAAGGAGTTTGGCAGTGAAAACGCGCTGGACATGCCATATTCCTTGCTCCCCTTAAACGCATTTATACACAGAATATACAAGGGGAAAAAGATAATGAGACTTGCCACGGATAAAAGCGCGTATTTCACTGTCGATGTGAACGGTCTTGATTTCATGGTGTCACTCCTCCTTTCCTCCAACAATTCTCCGTTGCGCGGATACTACGACAATCACGACAATCATCAGTAGTACACTCATCGCTGAAGCGAGTCCAAAGTTGTTATATTGAAACGCGGTCTCCACTGTTTGCTGAACATACGTTTTACTTGCCGCCAAAGGACCACCTTTGGTTAGGACGAAGGGAAGGTCAAATACCTCCAAAGCCCCAATCACAGTCAGAAACAGATTAAGCTCGATAATTTTCCTCATACCAGGTATTGTGATGTAGCGAAGCACTTGGAATCTTCGTGCACCGTCTATTTTTGCTGCTTCATAGAGATCTTCAGGGAGCGACTGGAGTGCCCCTAAGTACACAACCATATTGAAACCCATAAACTTCCATACACCGATTGAAGCTAGAGATACATTGACAAGACCTGGCTTACCTAACCAGGAAATCGGATCCATGCCTAGCAAACTCAAGAAATAATTCAATGAACCTGTGTTTGTATCGAAAACATAGCCGAACATAAACGCTACGGCGACCCCATTCATAATGTAGGGCAGAAATAACACCGTCCGAAACACGTTACGTCCTTTGAGCTTACTGTTCAACAGAACCGCGAAGAAAAAGGCTACAACATTTTGCAGGATACCACCTACGAAGTAAGCAACATTATGGAGGAAGACATAGAAGACTTCCCTATTCCCCATAATTTCTTTGTAATTTGAAAATCCAACCCACGTTTTAACCGGTGTTAATCCATCCCATGATGTAAAGCTTAAGTATATGAGCCTCAGAGCTGGATAGTAGGTAAATGTCAAAAGCAGCGTGAGTGGCACGATTAGGAAGGATAATATTAAGGTAATTTTTTGTTGTTGGTAGCTCATCTCCATACCTCATTACTCTTTAATTTGAAAAAGAGGACTGAATGCTTGCAAACTATCATTCAGTCCTCTTACGTTTAACGCTTACTTACCGAGCGCTTTCTTCGCTTCTACCCATTTTTTGTTGTATTTATCAAATACTTTAGCCACATCCGTTACCGCTACTTCTTGTGCGATATCGTTCAGGTCGATTTGTGCTTTGTTTTGGATCGCCATAGCATCACTATTATCCGCAGCGATTTCAACGAAATTCAAATCTTTCGTAGCAAGGAAATCAGACAATTGCGTAACAGAGGACTTCTTATCCTTCAAGGATGGAATGAAGCCAGCAAAATCATCATAACCGGAATCTTCAATTAACCATTTCACGAAAGCCTTGGCTGTCTTGAGGTTTTTACTGTTTTTGCTAACGGCATAGAAATAATCAGGTGTCATTAGTGTAGTCAGCTTACCTGTGTTATCGAAAGGCATTGGGAAGAAGCCTACGTTAGCACTTTCTGTGCCATTTTCAATAACTTGTGGAATAACCCAGTTCGGCAAGAGGTACATCGCCATTTTACCAGAGGCTACATCCTTCTTGGATTGCTCCCAGTTAGAAGAGTTGATATCTTTCTCCACATAACCCTTGCTGATCATCGTTTTTAGGATACCTAGTGACTTGGCGAAGGCACCATTCGGGTCAAAAGCGTTCTCCTGCTTAATGCGATCATTCCAGAAGTTCGGATTGCCGGACATCGCTACAGCTACATGCTGCCATGTATAAAGCGGCCATTTGTCTTTGTAGTTAGTTGCAAGAGGGACAATTCCCTTCGCTTTTAGCTTCTCGGATGCGGCATAGAATTCATCGAGTGTCTTCGGAAGCGCTGTAATACCAGCATCAGCAAATGCTTTTTTGTTGTACACAATCCCTGTAGTGGAACCGCCTGTTACCAGACCATAGGTGCCACCGTTCGCTGTTTTGTAGTCTTTAAAGCGGATTTTATCATTCAGACCGAGATCATCCAGTGGGGCAAAATAATCAGGAAGCTGTGTATTCGGAATGTTCGGAATCAGTACAACGTCCGGCACTTCCGCAGTGGCCAGGCGTAATTTGATAGCGGCTTCATAATCCTTCAGTGCTTCGAATTCTACATCTGCATTCGGGAATTTCTTCTTGAACGCTTCGCGATATTCTTTCAGCTTCGTATCAATTAAGTCTGTGCGGTTCGTTGCGAATACGACTTTACCTTTAATATCATCATTCGGATTCGCTGCTTTGGGAGCTTCTGTCGCTGGAGCTGGAGTAGCCGCTGCCGTCGTTGCTTTCGCTGCAGGTGTTGGGCTAGCTGTCGTTGTTGTTGATTCCGAACCGCATGCTACGAGTAAAGTTGTAAGTAAACAAATCGATGTTGTGGCTACTAATGTCTTCTTCATCCTATTTCCCCCAATGAACTAGTTTGTGTAGCGCTTACATTTTTATTATAAAACGTCCATGTCTCGAGTAAAATGGCACGCATTTGTTTTTCCTTGTACTGTATTTCCACTTTTCGGTGGGAAAGAGCTAAATTAATGGGGGCCGAAGCCCCCATTTCACTCATTTAACAATACCCAGCTTATGCAGCAAGTTATAGAAGACCATGGCAGCTTCCGCACGCGTTGCAACAGCTTGAGGTCGGTAGGATCCGTCCGGATTGCCGCTTAATAAGCCTGCGGCTATTGCTAGACGAATCGATGCCTCTGCCCAGGAAGATACAGTAACAGTGTCTGTAAATGAAAGTGTTGCAGCAGGCTTCACCACCTGAGACAGCTTCGTTAATGCCATCGCTCTGCTGAGCATGACAGCCATCTGCTCACGCGTGATGGTCGCATTCGGCTTGAAGCTGTGGTCTTCGAAGCCATCGACCAGACCTAATTCACTTGCTGCAAGGACTGCTGAGGCATACCAATCTTGTGCGGCTACATCTGTAAATTTGGCTTGCGTACTCTTCGACGGTACAATACCCATCGCTTTCACGAGCATCGTGGTAAACTCTGCACGTGTGACTGCACGGTCTGGCGCGAACGTGGTGTCCGTCATGCCATTCAACAGCAGCTTGGAAGCTAAGGCTCCAATCGCAGACTGAGCCCAATGTGTTAGCGGAACATCTGTGAAATGAGCTTGATGGGAGACAATGGCATACACGCTATTCCCATTTCTGCTAATTATCGCTTCTACCCCATTTACTTGGGGCTGGAAGGCTGCAGGAACGAACGTCATGGCGCCTGTTTGTTCGTCAATAACGACAACTGTAGCAGATGATAGGTCGCTAAGGCTGTTCGCCAAGATGCTCCGAGTGACGAATAATGAGCCGAAATTATCAATCTCGGTTTGTTTGCCACCACTTGAAACCATTAGGCGGAAAGACACCGGCATACCTATCAATGTGACGCCTTGCTTTTCAGCGGCTTTGCGAATTTGGTCAGCTTGCTCCGCAGATACAGGCGTGATAGCTACATGCAAGCTAGCATCCCTAGTGTCTGTACCAATCGCTTTCAGTATGGCAGGGTTAGATAGCATTTGGAGTGGGATCTCGTAAGAACCCGCTTCGTTTTGCAGCGTAATTACGGTATCGGCTAGAGCAACGGGATTAGCTGCGAGTGCTTTGGACAGTAACGAACTTGGAATCACGACTTCATCGGTTTCCTTCGTGCTGTATGCCAAAACAAGTGGCGTCCCTTGCTCTTTCGTCAACAGAAGCTCCAAAGCCTTCTTCATATCCGCTTCTTGAATGACGGCTTGACGCACCTCTTTCCCGTTGCTATCAGTGACCGTTAAGTGTTTGAAAGCCTCATTCGTCAACTCGATTTGATTGGCTTTATCCAAAACGGTTGGTGTAGGTATGGCAGCTCCAGGTGAGGTTGAGCTACTATCTCCTTGATCTACAGGGTCGACAGGATCTACGGGATCTACCGGATCTACCGGATCTACTGGATCTACTGGATCTACTGGATCTACTGGATCTACCGGATCCACGGGATCCACAGGGTCTACCGGATCTGGTTCCTCCCCTGTCTTATAAACCTTAATCGTATCAAAATACAGCGTCCCTTGGCCGATTGCGCCTTGTGCCCCTTGATTCACATATATCGAGAACTCTTTAATCGCATCCAAATTGATGACATTGTCACCGCTTGAGCTCCATGGTGCTTTGGTAAATAGATTAAATGGCAGCTTAATCACACTTGATTTATCATCATTGAGCTCGATATACGATTCCCAAGCTGAGCCGTCTGATTCTAGGAACTGAATTGTCAATTTGCGATTGGACGCGTCCTTTTTCAACCAGAAACGTATGCCTTCATACGCTCTCCAGTCTAAAGCATCGAGCTTTTTATTCACGCCGGCGAAATTCTTCGATGCTGTTGGCAGCTCATACACATATTTGCCTCCGAAAGGTCCAGCTTCTTTCCGATCCGAGACCGGTGTTAACGTAACGGTTCCGCCGTCTTTATTCGTGGAATAGGAACCGCCTGCCACGAGTTCACCGCCGCCATAATAGTCGAAATTATCAATCGTCGGCACTTGATCAATCGCGATGGAATCGATATAGATGGCATTCGATCCCAATTGCCCTGCACCCTTGTTTACAAAAATCGCGTAGGAAGCAATTTCAGCACGATTGAGCTTGCCATCCCCTTTCGACCATGTTTGATTGCGAGCAAAACCACCAAACGGAACTTGAATAACACTTGCTTCTGTTGAAGTCATCATCGTCTGGGCTTCCCAAATATCCCCGTCACTTTCTGTTAATTGGAGCGTAAGTCCATGCCCCACTGAATCTGACTTCAGCCAGAAAGATAGCGCGTTGCCACCACCCGCAATATTGAGCTTACCAAGCGTCCGTTTGACACCGGCATAGACTTTGGCAGCTGTCAATGTGTAGCTGAGTTTAAGCGCATGCCCACCCTCTTGTTTAACGCTATTTTCTAGGAAAGCTGTGATCTCAGCGCCGCCTTCATCTTTCACATAGTCCGCTCGGACACCAGCATCCGTTGAATAGAAGTCGAAGTTATCGATCTCACGAAGCGAAGCCGCTTGAATATCATCCAGATAGAGCGTTCCAGCACCATTTCCAATAGAACCTCTATCCACATAAATGGAGAATTCAGAAACTGACGTTAAATCAAGTTTCCCATCTACCGTTACGGATTGCCATCCTGCCAGATGGAAGGAACCAAAAGGTATCTTCATCAGCGTACCATTCGTATGGTTGACATACACCTTGGCTTCCCAATATTCGCCGGTTGCGTCCTTTAATTGATATGTAACACCGCGTCCAGCTTCTCCTGCTTTCATCCAAAGCTGGATACCATTGTTGGCCGACCAATCCGCTCCTCCGATGGATTTGGTTACACCCGCGTATCCTTTGGCAGCAGTCAGATCAAAGCTCAGCTTGAGACCAAATCCACCCGATTGTTTGGTATCAGCATCGAGTGTTGCCGTAATGGGATCCCCATCCGAGTTGCGTTTATATTGGGCTTGCAGCTTTGTATTGTCCCCACCATAGTCTTCGTACGAATCAACAACTGGTGACTTATACAGGCGGAAATCATCGAGGTAAACCGAACGTGTAACGTTGGCTGCTCCATCAATATTGATACTAAAAGTCGTAATGGACGATAGATCAACGACATTGTTTCCTACACCTTGATGCGAGTTTTTCCACCAGTCAGGCACATAAAATTGGTTAAAAGGCAACTTAATTAACTGCGGTTCACTGCCCGATACCCCAATATCTTTTTTCCAAACCTCACCTTTCGTAGCACTTCCTTCATTGAACTGAATGGAGATGCCTGTGTAGGCTTCTGCAGGCTGAACCCAGAAAGAAATTCCACTGCTGCCAGACCAATTGGTATTCGTAATTTGCTTTTCCATCCCCCCCCAGCCTTTGCTCAGCGATGAGGTTAGATTCAAGCTGTAATTCCCTTCGGATTTATGAATCGTATCCAAGTTCAACCCAAGTGGTGAACCCGAATTATTCACTGTATATGCGCTTTGTAACATGGAATCTGAGCCTGTATAACTCTCGAAGTTTTCAATGACATCACTTTTCACATTGGTAGGCGGCTCTAACTTTTCTGAACCCACGCCAATTTGGATGCGACCTACTTGTGGACTCCAGTACTCAGAAGCGAAATTAATAGGAATAACCGGAAAAACAACCTTCAAATATTTGGTTCCCGCTGGCAAGGTGTATGCGGTGTATACCATTTTGCTCCACCAACCGTCACCTGGCACTTCATCTACGCGAACTTGACTTACAGCCGAGTAATGTTCACCATCTGATGATGTTAAAAAGGTAAAATTCGGAAGCCGGTATTTACTTGGTTCTTGTCTGGCAAAACTCGTCATCACGAAATAGTTCATATCCCCAGCCGTTTGATACACGAACGATTCCGCTGTGTTAGCTGTACGTACTAATCGTTTCAAATCGTTGCCAAAATACACACCACCGGACTCGAATCCTAAGTTAGGCGAGTGGTCGGCCATTTTCAGCATATTATTCATTTCGTCTGTCAACACACCATTGGTAATCGCAACACTTGAAATGGCATCCTTATAAATAAGTTCTTCACCACTTGTATGGTTGTATACAATTTCAATATCACCCAGCTGAGACTCGCCATCCCCATCTGGGAAGGTTACTTTGAAATACTTTGCATTCAGAGGCAGCGAATTCGCGCTATACACAATTTTGCGCCAATCGCCACCGCCAACATCCGATTTGTTTACCTGAAGCTCCGTGTAATTGATTCCATCCGCAGAAATCCAAAATGTAAACTCACTATTCGGATGCCCCGTATGTCGGTATGCGGAAGCCTTTAATGATAATGCTCGCAACGCACTCGAATTCGTTGGTGTCGAAGGAAGTGCGTAAGCTACGAATTGATCAACGGCATTCGGCTGCAATTTCAGTCGATAATGATCTCCTCCGAACAAAGCTGGATCTAGATCATCTGTGGTAAATTTCAAATCCGTTGAGAATTGATACATTTTACTATAATCAATGAGTTCATCCTGAATGGCATGCTTCGCAATGACTGGACCTACTACTAGAGAATATGTGGATTCACCAACGGTATTCCGTGCCTTCGTTCGATAGAAGTACGTAGCACCTGTCACAGAGGTCATATCATCAAATAAATCTGTTTTGTAAGTGTCGTAAACCTGAGCTCCAACAATATCCCAAGGCCCATTGGCATACACGGAACGTTCTACAGTATAGGCCGTTGCACCAGTTGACCCCTTCCATCCGATACGGGATACCGTATCAATCGGAAGCATAATAGGTGCTTCAGGTAGCGGTAGAGCTGGCTTTGAAGTAATCCCGCGAATCTCATAAGCTTTATCCCGTAACAGCCCCAATACGGATGATTCCTCGAAACCTTGCTCGCCTGCCGGGAAGCCTGGCCATTTATACGCTTCATAGAATGTCCCGCCATAGGTGCCTTCCGTGTGTCGGAAGAAGCCGCCGTCCTCACTGTGATACCGCAGGCTCCAGATTAAGGCACCACTGGTACCGTTTTCAATCACATTGGCTAAGAAAGGTGTTAATTCACTTTTTGGAATGAAGCCGAATTCCCCTACGTAGAAAGGTTTTTTCCCTTTGGCCATATTCTTATCAATGTTCACTTGAGAAGCAAAGCTAGCGTAATGGTTCGGATAATAATGATTACTTACGATATCAATAGGTGAACTTTCCTCTAGCGAGCTGGCATCAATGCCATATTTACCATCAATCAGCAAGTGATTAGTATCCATATTTTTAATAAAAGCACCTATTTCAGTCGTCCATGCAGAGGATGGAGGTGTTAATTCATTCCCTGTCTCCCAAGCGAGAATTGCTGGATCGTCTTTATAAAGCTTGTTCGTTATGGTATTCCGACGATTCAATACATACGAGATTGTATCTTTAAAATCCTTCTTGATGTCCGGATCCGTCCAGAACGCATCCTTGCTCTTCCCGCGAAACTTGGCATACTCAGCAATTCCGCCCCACCACTCATACTGATCAACGAATGGAATGATAAGACGAATACCATACTCGTTGGCAAGTGCAAGCGCACGGTCTAGGGCGACAAACGCTTCTTCATTAAACTGATTAGGTCCAACAACATGGCGAATCATGCCAGGGTAATCAGTATCCTTTTTGACAGAAAGGACATAGGTTCTCGTTGCTGTCGCTCCCATTTGCTGCAAAGCTTTAAATGCATCTCGCTGCTCCCATTCTGTGGGAACCTGCCAATAACCATCCTCAACCATCGTTAGCGTAGGCACATTCGCTCCAATAAAACGAAACTCGCTGGCACCATCCATCAATTTATCACCTGATCGCGTAATAAATTGGGTTAGTACTGGATTTGATTCCGCTTTCATTTTTGGCGTGCCTACAAATCCGCTCATGAGCAAAGACATCACTAGCATAGCTACTACAAGCTTTGCACACATGCTTTTCAAACGCATACGTTCGCCCCCTCGTATCCTACATTTTGTATCATTTTAATTATAGGAGGGATGATCGGCGGTTGAAATGTACTGGCTTGGCATTTTATTGGACTCTATTGTCCTTTGATCGTTTTCCGTTAGTTGGGCATTTGAGAGATCTGTGTTTGTTCCCTGTACATGCGAGGAGTGGTACCGACGACCTTTTTAAATAAGCGATTAAAGTAAGCTGCATCGGGATAGCCCACGGCTTGCCCAACCTCATAAGTTTTCAATTCCAACTGGTTAAGGAGCAGCTCCTTGGCTTTTGAAACGCGAAGATCCATAATGTATTCGGTGATCGTCATTCCTGTTTCTTTGCGGAAAAGAAAGCTGACATAGTTCGCTGTTAAATACACTTGATTCGCTAACTCTGACAATTCAATCTCACGTTTGTAGGTTTGCTCGATGATTTTTTTGACTGTGCTCACCACTTTGCGTTCATAGGCACCAGGCTCCAGTTCCATATCCCCTAACAGACGATCCATCCTGTCAAAAATATCATCAAACACATCCTGTAAAACTGCATGCTCGCATAGCTGTAGTTCTATCTCATTCGAGTCGGGTTGAGTAATAAGCGACCGGTTGGTCGCATCCGAAATACGCATTCTCAGCTGATATAGTAAATAGCCAAGTACACGACATATATCAGCCCAGTGAATCTGGATACGCTTCGATCTATGGTATAGCTGGTCTTTCAGTTTATTCAGTTCTTCACGGTCCATCCACTTGGAGGAATTCTGCAATAAGGAATCAATCAGAGATACCATCATTGTCATTTCAGAGCGATGGTAACTAGGTTCCACATAGGGAATTAGACTGATCCTATCTCCGGTATGCCAATGCAAGCAATAGGCAGAGATGGCTTCCGAGTATCCCCTAGGCCAGTCTTCGAAGCGTGAAATGACGGACGATATGCCTCGCAAATCAGCTTTATCTACCCTTATCGTTTGTGCCAACGCCTCGACGTCACCTACGCCAAATACAATGAACAGCTGCAGATTAGGTGTTAATGTGCATGTGATCATTTCAGGCATGGAAGTGTCCATAGGTGATATCTGTGAAATGGTTGAGATCATCGTTTGCTTAGCTTTGCACACAACAAATACACAAGGTATGGCATGCCCACTATAGGTCGAGAAGGATTCCCAAAGCACCTCTAGTTGATCTGCCTTCATCTCGCCTGCTAAATAACTTTTTAACAACAAATCTGTCGTCTGCCCCTTGCGCATTCTTTCTTGAAGTCGATGATCCATCAGTTTCTGAAGAACTTGGTGAAGTTCCTTCTTATTCACGGGTTTCACTAAATAATCACTGACCCCTGACCGCAGCGCATTGCGCACATAATCAAATTGATTGTAGCCACTCAAGATAATGATGTTCGTTTCTGGGGAAGTAAGTCTAACATGCTCTGCAAGCTCGAATCCATCCATTCTTGGCATTGAGATATCTGTGATGATGACATCTACGGCTTGTTTGCTCAGAAACTGAACTGCCTCCAAGCCATTTGCGAACGATCCCACTACGCTGACGTCAAGTTCCATATGCTCAATCATGCTTACGATGCCCAATCGAATTGCCTTCTCATCTTCAACAACCATGATGCGGATCATGTTCATCCCACCCTTGAGGGCATTCCAGCATACAACTCTGGTCCCCTTCATTCTATCATATAGGCAAAAGCCATCATACGGATTTTCCGCATGACGGCTTCAGTTGTGATCACAAACACTGATGAAGCTTAATAAGCTTGGATATCATCCACATAAATCGTACTGCTGCCTGTTCCTCCTGAACCTTGATTCACATATAAATTAAACTCAGAGATTGAACCCAAATCTTTCGTCCCATTACCTCCTGAATACCAAGGCGGATGTTGGAAAGCTGTGAACGGGAATTGGATCGTTCCGCTAGTTGTACTAGAGAGCGTATACGTGGTTTCCCACGGCTCTCCGTTCGGCTCTTTGAACTGAATGGTTAAGGTACGATTCGATCCATCTGGCTTCAGCCACAATTGGATACCTGTTTTACCCGACCAGTTCTGACTAATACTATGCACAACGCCTGCAAAGGTAGGCGTTCCCATGGTATACGCAAGTTTCAAGCCATATGAGCCTTGCGATTTATTCGTCCCATCTAAAGTCGGTGTAATCGCGTTTCCATCCGTGTTACGTACATATGCCGCAAGTACGCTCGGATTGGAGCCGCCGTAGCCCTCATAATTATCAATAATAACCGTCGTTGGCGGTGGCGGTGTTGAGCCATTGCCTAAGCTAATGGAATCTACATAGATGGTGCTGCTGCCATCTGCACCTGAACCCTTATTAATATAGAGATTGCTTTCTGCGATGGAGCCCAAATCAATGACACCATTTCCTCCGCTATACCAACCTGGGTGCTGGAAGCTCGTAAATGGAATGGACAACGTCGTGGCAGTCGTACCGGCAAGGGTATAATACGTTTCCCATAGTTCCCCGTTGGTTTCCTTAAATTGAATCGTTAATGTACGATTGGATCCATCTGGCTTCACCCATAGATTGAAGCTTGTGTTCCCCGTCCAATTGGCATTACCGAGCGTATGTACAGCACCTGCATAACTGGTCGTTGCATTGACGGTATAGACAATTTTGGCGCCATACGCGCCTGCATCCTTCGTCGTTGCTTCACGGGTCATTGTGAACGTGTTGCCACTTGCGTTTTTCACATATGCGGCTTGCAATGCTGCATCGGAGGCATATCCATCGAAATTATCAACCGTCGATGTTGGTGCTGGAAGTGCCACCGTCGTGAATGCGATTCCCGAATTGGTGGCATTCGTTGAGCCGGTACTATTAACAGCCGTTACCTTCCAATAGTAAGTTTTGTTGTTAGCCAGCACACTCGAAGGCGTGTAGCTTGTGCTCGTTAATCCGCTCACATTGATAACAGGATTCGAATACGACGTGTTATCTGCGACAACAATTGTATAGGTAGCCGCATTAGTGGCTGTACCCCATGTAAACGATGGCGTCACGTTCACACTTGTTGCTCCGCTAGCTGGAGCAGATTGCGTAAAGCTTCCAGGTGCTTGCAGCTGCGTACCAGAGATTGCATACACCGTTGAATAGGCACCAGCTGTGCCGGATAAGTTATGTCCTTTGACCCTATACCAAGTTGCTGCACCTGCCGTGGAACCTGTGTCCGTCCATGGTGTTTGATTATCCGTGACGCATTGATTACATGCGACAGTCCAAGGTCCACTGCTGCCTGCTGTAGAGCGTTCGACCGTATATGTGTCGGATGGCACAGAACCGCGCCAGCTCAACACATATTTACCACCGGAGGTTGTGGAACCGGTAATCGTAGGTGCACCTGGAATGCCATGTGCAGGTGGTGTTGTGATACCTCTCATTTTGTAAGCATGATTCCTCATTTGTTGTGCTTGTGTGCGCATGAAAGTTGTGTCACCTGGATAGTGAACCGTATAGCCATCCGGATGCTGCACATAGCCATAATTATCGTTATGCCCAAATAACGCCCAGTACATGTCGCCTGCGATCACACTGTCATTCTCAATGGCCGTATGGAAGGCTGCCAAGGTGCCAAACTGCTCGCTTTTCCAATCATACTCCCCAACGAACATGACTTTCCCAGCATTTCTTACTTTATTGGCTTGCGTCTGGAGAACTGGGACGGATAATCCTTTATTCCCCCATGTATAGAAGTGGTCCGAATACATATCAATGCTCGAAATTGTCAAATGAGCATCGGCAATCCCATAATTCCCATCAGCTACTAAGTGATTCGCATCCTGCTGTTTCAAGTAGTCAGCAATTTGCTGGGTCCAATTTTTCAATTGTGTCGGATTGTCGTACCAGCCTAACTCGTTTCCTGTCTCCCATGCGAGAATCGTCGGGTCATTCTTGTAGGCAACTCCCGTATAGGTGTTCACCCGATTTAACATGACACTCAGATGTTGTTTGAATGCAGTAATAATATTCGCATCGCTGAAAAACTCGTATCCTGTATAAATGACGCCATCATCCGGATACCCGTACCATTTAGTCCATGTTTTCTTGCCGCCATGGTAGTAATTATACATATCAATGACTGGTAGGATGAGGCGAATACCTTGATCTCCAGCGGCTTTGATGGCATAATCCACCTTCTGCCAAGCTGCTTCGTTGTAATTGCCAAGTGTGGGCATAATACATTTGGCACAACCAAATGAGTTGACCAAATGTGAGCGTACAACGGTAGCTCCCATTTCTTTTGCGGTTGCGAGTGCATCATCTACTCGGAAGTTCGTTGGAAAATCAATCGTACCATTCGTTGGTACATTCTCATCCAAGCCCAGCCAATAAATGTTCGCTGAGCTGAACCGAAATGGCTGTCCATCCAGCTGCAGCTGATTGCCCGATCGTGTTACATAGCCCGTCACAGCAGCCTCAGCCGCAGGCGGCGTATAGATCATCCCCCACAGCATTAAGAGCGGCAAAACCCAAGCTAGCAGAATTGTCCTATTCCTATTGCTTATTGAACCTGTGTACATCACTATCACCCCAGTCATCTTATTTCGAGGCACTGTAAGCGCCTACAAATTAAGTATACGCTGTTCAAACTGAGATTGAATTGGACTCAGCATCAAAAACTTGACCTTAAACTGGAATCTATGTGTTTGCTGATGCGTAATCTTCGCAGCACTGCAGAGGAAGGCTTCTAAGGCGCAGGTTGGGTTGGTGGTGCTCAATCTAAATAACTGGAAAACCTACAGCTAATCTGGCGGAATTATTAGGAAGATTTGATTTAGATGGAAAATATGTAGTTAATTCTCTCTGATTTGATCATTTGGGTCGGATATACTGAATTTAACAGTATGAAATCCATCTAATGTCCGATTAGACGGAATTTCATGAAAATTAACTGGAGGAAATCCATTTATTCGCAGCGAGAATGGTAAATGAGCAAAATCATATCTCACTCTACTCTCAAACCACCATTAGCTGCGCATTAGTCCCCCGTCCCCCACCAACACAAAAAAACACCAGACCATGTCAGGTGCCTCACACTGGGTAGCCCCAGTCATTACTATGTGATTCTACTCGCCTAATGCTTCAATCTTCTTCTCGATTCGAGCTCCTGCTTCAAAGCTTTTTCCACCAGTTCGGCCATCATGTCGAATTTCTCAGCAACCGTGTAGGGTGACAAAGCCCCGCAGTGCGAACAACGCTGCGTATGGATTTCTGTTGGTTTGGAGCACGATTTGCAAGTAATCATGAGAAGTTGTCCCCTTTGTGTAAATTAGATACATCTATTATACACATCTGGAGAGCAACACACACCTTAGTTCGAGCGGAACG
The DNA here is from genome assembly GCF_964253335.1 of Paenibacillus sp. LjRoot56. Classification (NCBI taxonomy): domain Bacteria; kingdom Bacillati; phylum Bacillota; class Bacilli; order Caryophanales; family Paenibacillaceae; genus Paenibacillus; species Paenibacillus sp. LjRoot56. The sequence goes on along the minus strand of NZ_CAXURV020000002.1, from coordinate 757,188 downwards.
TTCGCGGTGAGCTTCCATATTTCTGCTTGAACGCTCTCTCGAAATGCGTTAATGTATTGAATCCTGAGGCGAAGCAAATTTCAGTAATTGGAATGTCCGATGCTTGAAGAAGTGATTTGGCAAATTGCAACCGTAGCCCTTGCAAGTAGATTTGGAACGAAATGCCGGTCATTTTGTGAAAAACGAGACTAAAATAATTCGGTGCCAATCCAGCTTGCTTAGCAGCATCCTCCAACCGAAGTTCTTCCCGAAAATGATGATGCATATAAACAAGCGCTCGTTGTAGCGTTGAGGACTGAGACGGCATGGCCTGCAATTCAGGCTGATCATTACGTTCATGGTAAGTTCGAAATAAATACAAAAGGATTCGCTCGAAAGCTCCTTTGATCAGAATAGAATGTCCTGACTTCTTCATTTGAACCTCATCGCGTATCAGCTGAAACTCGGACTCTATAATCTCATGATGCGTCTCGTTCAGATCTACCATATATTCCGCAACTTGCCCAAACATGAACTCTCGTAGTTCTTGATCCAGCAATTCCTCATCAAACACTAGATTATACAGCTCCATGGGCTCATTCGGATACGAATAGATTTCATGGAAATCCGCGGGAGTTAATAGGAACAAGCTGCCTTTCCGCAGCTCATGCTCTGTTCCATTCACAATATTCATACCTCTGCCTCGAACCACAAAACAAAGCTCATAGAATTCGTGCCAATGTAGTTCATGATGCGTATTAATATTCTGAAAGTAAATTTGAAAGGAGGAGGCAGGTTGAATAAATTGTTCATTCGTAAGTCTCACAGGTTGCTTTTTCATCCAAGTCCTCCTCATTCCACATTTCGTTTATCATAAGATTTCCATGAATGAAGCCTAAATCCCTTCTACTTTACGTTCGCATAAATATTTCCTGCTAGATCTTTGCCACGAGCGAGCCAAACTTTGAAGTTTGGATTTTTATCCGCGTAGACCTTCGTATCTGTAGAGAAATAGCGCATCGTATAGCCACAGCGACGGAATTCGCTCTTGTTCGGATCCGCACCATGAATAATTCGTGAATCATGCAAGGAGCATTGACCTCTTTGCAGTTCAAAATGAACAGCAGTCGATGTGTCCATATTTTTAATCTGCGTACTGAAGAGATTCTTCTCTCCGTCTACTTTCTCATATTCGGAGAACCCATTGTTGTGTGTGCCTGGAATAACTTGCATACACCCATTTTCCTTCGTGCTATTATCGATGGCTAACCAAATCGTAATGATATTATCGAAGTTACTAACGCGGCCCTTCCAATAAGCAGAATCCTCATGCCATGGCGTCGCGCGTCCAACGAACGGATCCTTGCATATAAAATGGGAAGACCACAAACCAATGTTAGGTCCGATAATAGGTTCAACGAGATCCAATACTTCATCTGCTAAAAGAAATTGTAATAGACGCTCTTCACGGAAATGCGGTGTGTCTAACTCGTCTGAGAGTTTACTGCCTTTTTGCTTCAGTTGATCTTCAAATAGCCCCGTTAACTCGGCTAATTTCTCTGGAGAGAATACTTGCTTCTCATAAAGAAAATACCCATTCTTTTTATAAAATGCGACTTCTTCTTGTGTTAATTTACTCATTGTAACCCCTCCTGAAAGTGTGATCTTATCTACACACTAACTATATCCTGAAATAGGGTCCGGAGGCTTATCGTAAGCTTAGAAGAAGTTAGCGTATCTTCAGGTTCTTAACATTCTTACACCCAGAACCAGAATACAAGCAACAGCATCGTAAAGCGAACGATCTCATAAGAAGTGTCTACAGCCACGACTAGCCAACTTTTGAACTGCCAAACCTTTTTACCAACTGTAAACGGAAGCGTGTAACCTGCTGCTAATAGCATAGTGAACCAAAAAGCATTCATTAGACTATCGCCATCATAACCAAATGCTTGTCCACCTGTTTTCCATAGCTCTAAACAACCTGCAAATGCAATGGAAGTTATGAAAGATACAAGAATATAAATCACAAAAGACTGGATTTTATCCGCTTTACTTACGTTAAGATTGGTTTGTTCTCCCTTGCCGTACATGTGCTTCTGATAAGGTTTGGCCCATATAACAGCCATCCAAAGAAAACCTAACACTAAGGATAAAATCCCCGTAACGAATACGGCCCAATAATTAATTTCTTGAAATAACATTTTCATTCTCCTCTTTACCCATATGTAGTTATACGAAACCTTTTGGTTTCGTTTTTCATTATATACAACCATTTGGTTTCATGTCAATTCCTATTTTTTGTAAAAAAGTGTACAGATGTCTAATCGTTTTTCATGAAGTTCCACTCTTGTACATATCAACCATTCACCTAATGACATATGCATAGAATTAGATAAACCTAAACTGGTTTATGTGAGGTGAACTTTCGTATCACAGTAGTTCGAAGAGGTACAATAGTGGATCATATTAGCAATTTCGCAACATTTGTAAGGGCTTAGAACGTACAATTCACTTTAAAATACGTGATGGAGTGATGGTGGTGGAAAATTATCAAGTCGTACCCTGGATAAATGATGTCTTGGATCCAGGTGTCGTTGCTAACATGTATGTTCCTCCTGGTTTAGAGATGCTGGCACGAGAGGTCTTGGGACATTATGACTTTCAAGTCAATGATATGCTCTTGATTACCTCCAAGCCAGATAAAGGCGGAGCTATTTGGAAAATCGGCACAAGTAAGGGCAATCTTAGTATTAAATGTTTGCACAGACGACCTAGAAGAAGTCTTTTCAGCGTTGGTGCTCAAGCCTACATGTCTGGTTTAGGTCACAGAGTTCCATCTTTTATTCCTACGAAAGAAGGCCATTACTACGTTGAAGCAGGTGGTAAACTCTGGATCGTGACAGACTGGATTGAACCCCTGGTGCCCGTATCAAAAATCGACCTAGATGGAGCTTCTCAGCTGTGCTTTGGCTTAGGGGAGTTCCACAAAAACTCAAGGGGTTATGTCCCTCCTAGCGGTTCGGAGAAATCCTCACGCATCTACGGCTGGGGCAAATATTACGAAAAAATAATCGCCAAAATCGGATGGTTTCAAGATATCGCTCAGGCTTACTCTGAAACCGCTGCAAGCGCAAGCTTACTTGCCGTGATTGAGGAATTCAAGCGGCAGGCTAACGACATGTACCTTCGTTTCCAAAACTCCCCTTACAACGCGATGTTAGCCAAGGGTGAACCCCACTGGGGACTTGCCCATCAAGATTTCGGATGGTCGAACGGCCAAATGGGACCTGGCGGCATCTGGGTTATCGACTTAGACGGCGTTTCCTACGATTTGCCGATACGTGATTTACGTAAATTGATCACAAGTACCATGGATGATATGGGCGTGTGGGATTTAACATGGATTCGTGGCATGATTGATGCTTATCATCGTGCTAATCCTCTTGATCAAGAAACCTTCGAAATCTTGTGGATCGATATGGCTTTTCCAAATGAATTTTATAAGCATGTCAAAGAAATCGTGTTTGATCCCCAAGTATTCCTTGACACTGAACTTGCTTCGATTCTTCAAAGAGTCATGACTACTGAAGCAAGTAAATGGCAAGCGTTAACGGAGCTTGAAAAAGATAAGGCGAATTACCCTGCTGGTGACTACTCAGCGGATTATGTCAAACCGACCTTACAAAATCCTGCAGTTATTCTTCCTGGCGATGTGTTGACACCTATTTATTCCGATACGCCTACAACGCCTGCAACACCTATTACACCTATTACTCCGGTTACGCCTATAACACCTGCTACGCCTGCTGTTGAAGAGATCATGCCAATTCCACTTGAGCCAGAACCTGTTTATGCTGAGTTACCTGAAGCAGCAGAACCTGTTTATGCTGAGTTACCTAAAGTAGCAGAACCAGTTTATGCTGAGTTACCTGAAGTAGCAGAACCTGTTTATGCTGAGTTACCTGAAGCAGCAGAGCCTGTTTATGCTGAGCTACCTAAAGTAGCAGAGCCTGTTTATGCTGAGTTACCTAAAGTAGCAGAGCCTATTTATGCTGAGTTACCTAAAGTAGCAGAGCCTGTTTATGACAAGAAACCAGTCGATAAGAAAGTCCTCCCCGTACCTTATATCCAAGAGCCTGTTGCAGTCACCATTCCTTCTACACGTAAGCCAAAAAGTGACTACACCAAAACGCCAGCTATATCTGAACCTGTCTCGATGCCAGTTACACCAGAAACTGTATCTGCAGGAGATCCTGCTGCTGTTACTGTGCCTCCAATATCAATACCTGCCCCAGCCCTCATCCCTGCTGGTGGACGGAAGCGATTTAAACTCCGTGTTCCAAGAAAACGGCGCGTATTGAAGAAAACCAGAATCATCAAGAAAACCCGATATCTAAGACGCAGAAAACTAAAGAGACTCACCAAATGGAAGCGCGTCACAGGTATAAAGATTATCTGGGGATACAAAACATGGCGTGCTAAGAAAAAAGTAAAGTCAATACGACGACCTCTTAAGAAACAAATGAAACGTAAACTGGGACTTAAGAAGCCAGTTAAACGTGCAGTGAAGCCAACGATGAATAAAACACAACAACCACGATCGAATATGAATGTACCGCCACCGTGGAAAAAAAGGCAGATTCCACCTAGAAAAAGGACTGCTTGAGAAAGGAAGCTGTTAACTTGTGAACATTCTGATGATTTGTACAGAAAAGCTGCCTGTCCCCAACATTCGTGGGGGAGCAATCCAAACCTATATTGACGGTGTGGCTTCGCTACTAAGTAAACGTCACAGAATTACCATTTTAGGTAGAACGGACCCTGCTTTACCAAACGATGAAGTCACGAATGGTATCCACTATGTTCGTGTGGAATCACATGGTCTACTTGAAGCTTACGCTACGGGAGTTGTCCAATTTCTACAAAATACGTCGGAACATTATGATATTATTCAAATTTTCAACCGCCCTTTACTAGTCCTTCCTGTGAGGGAAGTTGCACCTACATCACGGATTATTCTAAGTATGCATAACGATATGTTCAATCCCTTTAAGATCGACTTTGCCGAGGGGAATAAAGTTATCGAGCAAACTGAGCGTATTATCACCATTAGTCAGTATATCGGAACAGCTATCTGTGATTACTATCCCCATGCGGCTGATAAAATTAAACCGATATACTCCGGCGTTGACTTGAATCGATTTGCTCCTTGGATGGAGTCAGAAAGTGCACGAAGTGCTCGTGAGAGCCTTAGAGCAGAACACAACCTATCCAATAAAAAAGTCATTTTGTTTGTGGGGAGGCTAACTCGCAATAAAGGCCCCCATGTGCTGGTACGTGCAATGTCTCAAATCAATCATCCTGATGCTGTACTCGTTGTTGTCGGTGGTGCCTGGTTCAGCGATAACTCGGTTAGTGACTATGTCGCTTACGTCAGAGCACTTGCCGTACGCTCACCTCTGCCAGTCATCACAACCGGCTATGTGCAAGCGCAAGATGTTCACCGCTGGTTTTGCGCAGGAGATGTCTTTGTTTGTACATCTATTTGGCAGGAACCGTTAGCACGTGTGCATTATGAAGCGATGGCCGCTGGATTACCCTTCCTTACAACAGCTAGAGGTGGCAATCCAGAGATAGTAAAGAACAATAACGGAATACTCATCAATAACCCTGAAGACCCGAGCGAATATGCACAAAAACTAAATTCGTTGTTGTCTGATATGAACCATGCACGACATATGGGACTTAACGGACGAAGATTGGCAGAACAAAACTTCGCATGGGAACGTGTTGCTCAGGAAATTCTTGCCGTTTGGGAACAACGATAAGTACAAACATGGAGATTGTTAGTTAACTTAACTGGCTGTCCCAAAAGTAGATACTTCTACTTAGGGACAGCCCATTTGTTTGCCTGGAGTCTCAGAGCAAAGCGAATTAGCTACTTAACCTATTTTACAGGAAAAACCCCTTCTACGAGAATGGATCCTCTGCGAAACTAGCAGAAGCCATAACAAGAGTAAGAGGTTTCCCATGAATGGTTCAAGCAAATAACAAGCAGTCTACTTACTTGACCAAATCTCTTTGATATTAGTTAATTTCTACGATTTATGCTTCCTCTTCATCTTCATCTTCATCTTCATCGTCGTCGTCGTCATCATCATCATCGTCGTCTTCGTCTTCGTCTTCGTCTTCATCTTCTTCGTCTGACTCTTCTTCGCTAATAGCTGACACCGTTACTTCGTCTTCTTCATCTTCTTCATCTTCTTCATCTTCTTCATCTTCATCATCGTCATTTGATTCTTCATCTTCTTCATCTTCTTCGTCATCTTCTGAACCAAACGCCAACTTGGAACCGTCAGCTAATTCAATCTCAGCTTCATCAACTTCTGCCCAATTAATTCCAGTTCTTAAATCAGCGATTTCGGACAAATCAACTTTGTCTTTGTCACCGTTCTCAAACTCCAATGAGAGCTCTGTTACTTCAGGATGTGCTTGTAAATAACTCAGTAATTGTTCTAAACTTTCCAAAAAAATCATTCCCCTCGTCATAAATTAGAAACTTTAATGTCTCCATGTATACTATGATATTTCCAACCTCATGCTTAGGCTCTTGATAGAGTAGATTGGCGGATTATGTTTGTCCCCTAGAAGATTTCCCATAAAACGTATACATATCAGCTTATTTTCCCTGTGAATAGCCCTAACATTTCATATTTCTTCATCATAAATTAATAATGTCTTCATATAGACAAGGAGGTAAAAGCTTATGAAAGGATTAATTCTCTGTGCAGGCAAAGGTACTAGACTCCAACCTTTTACCAATATAAAACCTAAAGGTCTGCTTCCAGTGGCGAATAAACCCTTAATTCATTATGGTATTGAAAAGCTAGTGGAATTAGGCATCGACGAGATCGGAATTGTAATTCGGCCCAACCTTCATCCCATGTTTATGGCTGAAGTAGGTGCTGGCGAAAGGTGGAATGTAAACATCACATATATTTTTCAAATTAATCCTTTGGGTATTTCAGACGCTGTAAAACACGCTGAGTCATTCATGAATAACGAACCCTTCATACTGCTTCTTGGGGATAATTTGATTACCCAAGATCTTCATGGCTTATGTCACGCCATTACACATGATAACCATGATGCAGCCATTCTTCTAAGAAAAGTGATGAATCCAAAGCAATTTGGAATTGCCCAAGTGAATAAAGATCGAATTATTGGTCTGGAAGAAAAGCCTTCAGAACCCAAGTCTGATCTTGCGGTTCTGGGGAGTTATGCGTTTAAACCAAGTATATTTAAAGCTGTACATGCGATCAGTCCCTCCGCCAGAGGCGAATACGAAATTACAGATGCCATTCAGTGGCTGATTCATCAACAATATTCGGTCACCTATCAAACAACAGATAAAAACTTCTCCGATGTTGGAACTATGGAAGGCTGGCTGGAAGCGAATAGGTGGATGCTAAAGCAGCTAGAGGAGGAAGGTTTGTTAAAGACTCCATCAGAATCTGAATACCCAGGAACTACAATAATCCCACCTGTATGCATCGCCCCTAGTGCAGAATTGATTAATTGTGTGATCGGGCCTTACGTGACGATCGGCCCCAATGTCAGACTTGAAAGTTGTATAGTAGAAAACAGCATTTTGCTAGAGTACGCCATTCTTAATCCTAACCACTATCCAATGACGAACTCGATTATCAGTCCACAGTCGGTGTTTGTGCAAAAAGACGGAGGGTCAGGAAAATGAACATATTAATTATGGGAATGGGATATGTAGGCGTTACAACTGGATTGGTATTTGCAGAACTCGGCTGGCAAGTTACAGGGTTAGATACGGATACTATAAAAATTCAAGCATTGTCAGAAGGTAAATTATCCTTTTATGAACCAGGACTGGATCAGTTATTAAAAAAACATATTGCAACTGGTAAAATCAATTTTATATCCTCTTCAGAAAAGGGGATTCGTGAGAATAACATTATTTTCATATGTGTCGGTACTCCTTCCGATAAAGATGGAAGCGCTGATCTTCAGGCTGTTCGCGGGGCCGCCCAAAGTATTGGCACTTACATGAATGACTATAAAATTATTACTGTGAAAAGCACAGTTCCTATAGACACAAATCGTAAATTAGTCGAGTGGGTCAAAGAATCTCAAATCCATCCCCACCCCTTCGATGTTGTTTCTAACCCCGAGTTCCTTCGGGAAGGAAGTGCCTTGTTTGATTCCCTGAATCCGGATCGCATTATTATTGGAAGCGATAATGAGCAAGCTGCAAATGTTATTCAATCCTTATATGACAGCATAAAAGCCCCCATTTTTGTGACCAAACCTCGAACAGCGGAATTGATCAAATATGCATCGAACGCCTTCTTGGCAACTAAAATTTCCTATGTCAATGAATTAGCAAGACTCTGCGAATCGTTAGAGGTCAATGTTACCGATGTCACCAAAGGAATGGGAATGGACCAACGAATAGGTCCCCATTTTCTAAAAGCTGGGATCGGTTATGGCGGCTCTTGCTTCCCGAAAGACAGTATGGCTCTCTTATATACAGCGAAAGAGCAACAAGTTGAGCTGAGCATCCTTGAACAAGTTGTTGCTGTCAACAACTCGCAGTCTTCATACTTTTTGAACATATGGGAACAAAAGCTAGGTGGATTTAGAGGCAAAACCATTGCCATTCTCGGCATTTCCTTTAAACCAAATACGGATGATTTAAGGGAAGCACCCGCACTATCCATTATTCAGCAATTACAGCATAAGAAAGTGAACCTCAGAGTTCACGATCCCATTGCCAAACTGCCTGAAGCTCTTCGCTCGGATACGACACAACAATTCGAAACACTTGCAATCACATTGCAGCAGTGCGACGCAGTCATCCTTTGCTCGGAATGGAAAGCGTATCGGGAGGCAGATTGGCAGCAGTTAAAATCACTTATGAAAGATTATTATATTTTTGATGGAAGAAATACGCTGGTCGGCAAAGAAATGACCAAGCTAGGCTATGCTTACTATGGCATTGGAAATAGATAATCGCTCTAAGATGGGAGGTTTACTGGTATGAAAATACTCGTCACAGGCGCAGCTGGGTTTATCGGATCTCATCTTTGTGAAAAACTTCTCCAGGATCCAAGCAACGAAGTCATTGGATTGGATGCTTTTGTTCAGAAATCACCAACCCCAGTTCTGGTAAGGGAATATAACCTTCGTTATTTACTGCCACATGCTCGATTCACTTTCGTTAATCAGGATCTGTTGCATGTTCCGTGGTCGGAGATTCTTCCTGGTGTAGATGTTGTCTACCACTTGGCCGGAATGCCTGGCGTGCGTTCTAGCTGGGGAGAGGATTTCAAAACCTACGTCACCAATAACATCGAAGCGACTGGGCGGCTGCTAGAAGGCTGTCGTACGTATCCTATCAGTAAAATCGTGTATGCATCGACATCCTCCGTGTATGGTGAAAAAACGAATCAAGTGAATGAGGCCGCTACGACGGTGCCACTCTCGCCATACGGGGTCACCAAACTCACTGGAGAACAGCTCTGTAAGGTTTATGCTACGAAAGATGATCTCCCTATCGTTATTTTGCGATTCTTCACTGTGTACGGTCCTAGACAGCGTCCTGACATGGCGTTTCATCGGTTTATCCAGCATATTCGGCAAAACAAACCCATCCCTATCCACGGGGATGGTCTCCAAACTCGCGACTTTACATTTGTTGGCGACTGTGTAGAAGCCATTGCAGCAACGGCCCATGCAGCGAATATCATTGGCGAAACCATCAATATCGGAGGCAAAGAACGTGCCTCTGTCCTTGATTGCATCGCAATTCTTGAAGAGCTTTTTGATCGAAAAATAGACAGGCAATTTCTTGGCAAGGCCTCCGGAGAACCTCGTCATACCTGGGCAGATATCAGTAAGGCACAATCCCTTCTCGGTTATCAACCGAAAACCGATTTACGAACTGGATTACAAGCCGAAATCATGGATTTATCTCAGACTCCTTATTTATAAGGAGACGCACATTAACATAAAACTGGATTTTCTACATTTAAGGGTTTGTAGAAACATCCAGTTTTTCTGTTGAAAACATCGACTATCTCCAGACCGCGTTCTACATAAATTCGAAATTTGGACAAAAAGTTGACTCATTTAACGCCGCGAAATCCATTTTTTTGTAAATAAAGGTAGAAATCATTCATTTTAAACATTTCACATCCAGTTATTTGAAAATATCAAATCTAATCCCCCTTCAAATCGTCACAATTACAAGCGTTTCCATCACTTTTATTAACGTAAATCAGCATTTTCCTGCACATCCACACTCTCTCACGGTTGCATTTCCCGCTCTTATCGTTTATATTTTTATCTTGCTGGCTATCCTATTAGCATAGAATTCGGTTTTTTTAACAATATAAGCCAGTACATAAATGATGATGAGGTGTACCCAATGACATTGAAAAAAACAGCTGCAGGGCTTCTTATACTAACGATGGCAGTTACAGGCGCTGCTTGTACTTCCAAAGATTCTACAACTTCTCCGACACCTGCTGCGACAGCAACAGTAGCTCCACAAGCAACAGCGGCTGTAACCCAAGATGCAACAAACATGAAAGGCTATATCGCTGCTAGAATTGCACGTGAAAAAGTAGATTACTTATTCGCTGAAGCCAAGTCAGCAGACGGCGCTTTCGTCGTTAATCCGATTGCTGCAACAGATAAAGAGACAGCTAAGAAGTTTCTTGCTAGCTACGTCGATGCCACAATGCTTGATACGTTAGTGAATCATTATGTAACAGATAAGAAGGCTGGTACGACTTATTTAACAAACACGAAATCGTACTTCACTTCCAATATTTTAGAGTCAAAAAAAGAAGAAATTACTTTCGATAAAGCAAATACGCCTGAACTCGTGAAATTCACGACAAAAGATGGCGTTACGTATACAACGAAAAAAGCAAACGACAAATACCTTCTTTCCGAAGTGAAATAATACTTTCACATCACAATAGCCCAGCCCTTAAGAATGAGGGTTGGGCTTTCTTTTTTAACTAACTAATCTTCCCAAGTCTCCTCTACTTAAATGGGGATATTCTATTCCTCTTTGCAGCTAATATCGAGGATTTTCATCGATAATGGTATATCCATGAAAATTAACTACATTTTTTCCATTTAATTTAAATTTTCAGCCTAAACGAAACAATTTAGATGTACATTTTACAGTTAATCAATTGCCTCCCCCACGCCACTCACACAATAAAGAGCTAAGCATCCGCTTAGCTCTTCTTACTTTATCTATTCCTTAAAATAATTGCTCTCGTGCAGCCAATCCGCGATTTGGAACGATCGCAGAATATGATTTTTCTCCGCATCCTGTGGCTCGCCAACCAACGTACCGTTGTTAAGAATAGTGAAATTTCGATTCGTATTCACGAGGATTTTGCCCATCGCGGTTGACTCGAATTTCGCTTTATCTACGCCCATCAGATAGGCAAGTGTAGGTAAGGTGTCGATTTGCCCCCCGATGGTGGGAATCTTCTCCCCTTGCATCCCTTTGCTGTAAATAAGGAACGGGAGCTGCAGCGAATGCGTTCTCCAGGCTTCATTTTCTAAGGAAGGAATCGCGTCAACTTGATCTTGATAGTACTTATGCACACCAGTATGATCCCCATATATGGCAACTACGGATTGATCTAACACCCCTAATTGATCCAACTTGTCTAGGAATGCACCAATCTGCTTGTCTGTGTAATTGATTGCTTGAAAGTAGGCACCCATGATCGTCTTATCCAAGCTTGGATCAAGATGAAGCGATCTCGTCTTCGCCGGTAAATCGAAGGGGCCATGGCTAGACAATGTAATGACATGCAGCATGAATGGGGATTGGACATTTGTCATTTTGTCCCCAAGCTGTCGGAGATAAGACTCATCCGACAAACCAAGACCGACGGTATCGTCTTCCTTATATTTCCGCAGATCCCAACTCGTTTGGTACCCGATATTGTGATGAGCCTCAACCCAGTTCCAGCTCCCCGCTGGTTCCGAATGTGTGGAAATCGTCTGATAACCCATACCTTCCATCAGCTTTGGCAACGAATTATAGGTGTTGGTTGGATACCGGAAGAAATTCGCACCCGATCGAATAGGGAACACCGATGTCGTCGTCAGCAAATCGCTATCTGAACTCGTCCCATTGTTAACTTGCTCATAGAAATTGTTGAAATATAAACTATTTCTTAGTAAACGGTTTAAGTTCGGTGTAATTTCCTGCCCGTTCACCTTTTCACCAATAACGAAGTTTTCAAGTGATTCTACCTGAATGACAATCAGATTCTTCCCTTGAAACATACCTTTGTAGTTATTATCCGGAAGGCTTTCGGCGTTCCCTTTAAGCCACTCCTGCACTTCTGTACGTTCTTGATCTGCAAGCTTGATACTGTTCGATGCACCGAACAGCCGTATTCCATCATACAGATGATAGCCAATCGGTGACATATCTGACATCGATTGAAAAGGAGCCCAGCTCAGATTAAAGAACATCATCTCGCCCTTCGATGTATTCTTAACATCAATACGATAGTGTTCGTAGGAAACAACACCCACAGCAAGGATAATCAGCAGCGCCGCCAGAATCGGCTGCCTTTTGTTTTCACGTCGGCGCGATAGAATCGGTGTGTTTCTAAAGCGAAAAAGTGCAACCGCAGCAATCACCACAAGATCCACAAAGAACCATAAATCAAACGCGCGTATAAATGTCCACAGATTATAATCGAGAGGATTAAATCCATTGGGATGAGCAAGAAAACGAAGGGATAGAAACGCTGCATAGGCTCTGTAATAGACTAAATCGCAAAACAATACTAAACTAAACAGCACCTGTACACAGAGCAAATAGTTGCGACGCCCTCTTTTTTTGAAGAAGAGTCCAAACGCGACGACAAATACGATGAACATCAGATGTGACATGACAGGTGGGATGGTAAAATACATTTTACCAATATTAATCCCCGCCATATCGGGTGCATGAAGAGCTGCCAGCAAGAGCTGGGACTTCCATAGAATTGCAAAGAACGTATACACGGTCAGCTTTTCGCTGCTCAGGACTAACCGAAGAACATGTACAATCGTGTTACGAATGGTCTTTCTTTTATAGGATGATAATTGCAGCAAAAACGGTTCACCTCATACCTCTTGATTTTAAGCCGATTTCCCCATTTTACCACAAGTTATTCGCGTATGTTGCTTACAAATATTGCAATCTAGCGACAAGCAAAGGGAAATAAACCGCTCTCCACATAAAAAAGAACCTGAGACGAGTGCCCCAAGGTTCTTTCAACTGGTACGTTCTCCCATAACAACTAATCGTCACTTGATATAAGTTAACAAATTATAGATCAGTACTGCAGCTTGAGCACGATTCGTCGTCTCCTTTGGAAACACCTGATTGTCGTAGCCATGGACCAGCCCTATTTTAACCAGCGTAGCAACACTTGTGAACGCATAATCAGATAATAGCGAGACGTCTTCAAATATGGTTAGATCAGATTGATCTCCTGTCTGGATGAGATGATTAGATATGCGTAATGCGCGATCTGTGAGCACCATCATATCCTCTCTCGTAATCGAAGCTTTAGGATGAAACTGATTCATTTCGTCTCCTTGCACAATGCCCAACTCTCTTGCAATAGCTACGGGCTGTGCATAATAAGCATCAGTTTCAATATCATCAAATAGTTGGCCGACAGTCCCCATCAAGCCAAGCGCTCTCATCAAAAGCACAAGGAAGTCCGCACGCGTCACCGCCGAAGCAGGACTGAACTGCCTCTCACCGGTGCCATTCACGATGCCTTGGGATGCCAAATCTTCAATCGCCGCCACGGCCCAATCGAAGGAATCAAGATCATCGAAAGCATAGGGATGATGTATCGTAAGTGTGGATCTCGTATTGATTTGCTTGGTAATATTACCAAGCTTAGAATCTACAATTTTCACACTGCTTAGTGTAAGTTCATTGTTCCCAATCTGGATCGCTTGAAAATGCAACTTGAATAAAGATTGCTCACCTTCTAATCCTTTCCCTTTTCCAACCTTTGTATGCGCAATCTGAATATGTGTGTCCTTTACAATCGGCGGAACAGAGAACCCAGGTGCATCAGATTTGGCATCTATGAATTTTAACCTTGTAGGATCATACTCCAAATTAATTTCGAAAGCATATACGTCGATTAATTGATGTCCCGAAATGAGCACTTCAATGGTATCGCCATAATTCGGCATTTGTGAGGAAACCTTCATCGTAAATGTGCCTGACTCATCGGCCTCAGAGGCCCAACTGGTTGTAGGAAGAATCCAACTTATGAAGAGTACTAGTACGAAGCTTATTTTCATCCATTTTCGCAAAACCATGTTCGATTTCCTCCCTCAGCAATCAGCACTCGGTATTCAGAACTCAGAACAATTATCCATCTATGCAAATGTAAGATCGCCCGCCATGAAACTATACGAAATGTATCATAGCGGGCGATGTGGATCCTGCTTAACCTTGCTTACACCTTATTGAAAGATTCACCCTTACTGTTGCAAAATGCGTTGTGCTACCGCAGCCAAATCAACCAGATCCACTTTGCCATCCCTGTTGAAGTCAGCTTTCTTGAACTGTGCCCAATCTGTATCTGTGGATGTTTTGCCGTAAGCCGCTGCTACGTTTGCCAAATCTACGACGGAGAGGACCCCATCATTATTCAGATCGCCTGGATCGCCAACGTATTTCAACGATTCAAAGACTTCTATAGCTTGTTGCAGATTCGCAATCGCTTGCGTCACTTGCGGTTTCGTGACAGCTGGATTCGCAGCAACACTTCTTGCAGCGTCGATCGCAACCAGCAGGGCAGCTTTTGCGCCTGGTGCGTATTGACCACTGCTGTAGCCTTCTGTTGCGGCATCATACAAGGATTGCGCCGCTCCAATCTTGCCATTCAAGATCGATAGATCGACAATCGCTTTCACCAGAATCACTTCGGAAGCTGAGCCGAGGTTCGTTGCCGTCTGCAAATCAGCTAAAGCTAGACTGTCTAGTGTGATCGTTGTGGACACATCGTCACTTGGCGTTAACGCTTTCCAGTGAAGTGTCATCAATGGTCCATTGACATCTCCAGCAACCAAATTCGCTGTCAGAATGCGGATATGTCCCGCTCCAACCTTTTGACCAATGATCGATATGGCAGGATTCAAAGATTCCACCGAGTCAAATTCAAGCAATCCTGTGTCATAAGACAATTGAATATCTTGCGCATATACGCTGGAAACGACATCAGACAAATTTATTGTAGTGTCAAAATTTTGCCCGCTTGTGACTGTTGTAGGTCCCACTATGGCGGCTGATGGCGGTACGGAACCGTACACTCTTACCTCATGAACAGACCACCAACTGGAATTCGTTCCGGTTTGAACCACCTTGAAGTACCTTGCCACCTGTGGAGCAAAATCAATGGAGATAAGCCTGTTGCTACCCACTCCCGTCGCGATCGGACTCCCCCAAGTCACACCATCATTGGATACGTATAACGCATATCCCCGTGCATAATCATTATTGCTTCCTGTGGAATCCATCTCGATGTTATTGATACTCGTGGGTACCTTCATATCAATAGTGAACGATTGCTCTGGCGTAGGTGCCATTGGCTTGCCCGCGCTCCAACGTGTCCCCATATCGCCATCAATGAGATGTGCCGCTGGATCCGCTGATGTCGAGGTCGCTGTCCAGGCGGAACGATCTAAGGCTCTCTTCGGCGTTGTTACACTTAGCGCTGCACTTAACGCGGAAACGTTATTTCCTCCATCCTTAGCTTTCACCGTGTAGCTGTAAGTTGTCAGTGGTTTTACTGTTGTATCCAAATACTCAGCCGTTGTTGTTTGGCCAATTAACGTCCCATCACGATAAACTTCATAACCTGTGACATTGAGGTTATCTGTTGAAGCCGTCCACCCTATTTTGACACGATCATATGCAGCCGTCTCTTTGAGGACCAAATTCGTTGGCACACTTGGGGCTTCCGTATCCCCTGCATCTGTTCCATAGAAGTTTATAGTCTGCCTTTGAGCGCTGCCAGATGTCCCATACACACGACCGCCGATCCCATTAATGATGTGTGTGATTTCACTGCCAGCTGTCCCATTTAACCAAATCGTTGTCGCATGATGAATTTTGACGCCCGCCGCATTCGGTACTTCAATGGCATTCTCCAGCTTCACCGCTGCATCTCGGAAATAGGAGTACACGCCAAGTCCCCAAGCTTCATGTGTCGTGACGGTATCAGCTACTTTATAAGAGGCATATCCATTCTTGCTTCCGTCCATCCATGCCGCTTGATTCGGAACATCATAAGGAATCTCGGACTGATAGAAGTAAACGCGACCGCCGTTCCCATTCCATAGGGTCTGATACTCATTGTGATGCTCATTAAATAAACCGTATAAGGTCACATCATCACCATTCACGATGAGGCCATTGGTCGAAACATTCTCTGTCCAACCGGCACCAGCACCGTGGTCTGCCCGCCACATCCAGAAGTGATCGCCGATAATGTCATCGCTGTTAATGGTCATTTGCGCTTTATTTTGACCAACGACAGCGCCTCCAGTACGGAAGAATAAGTCATGCAGCGATGTTGGGTTAGCTGCGTGATCTAATGAACTGCCCGTTGGTCCAACTTCCAAAAGAGAAGAGGTAGCATTAGGCCCTGCCTCATACAGCAATCCTGCCAGCTTTACGCCATCCACATCAGCAATCGTCATCGCTGGTTTATCTGTCGTTGGAATTAGCGTTGGCATCCCGATGCCGAGCACAACTGTATTCGCATTATTGATACGAATTGTATCATCAATGTGATAAATTCCCGGCGTAAATAGCAAATTCTTGCCATTCGCCAATGCAGCATTGATATTCGTAGCACTCGTTGTTGCCGGTACATCCGCGCGAACAATGTAGAATTGATCGATACTAATGGAATCTCCTGGTGTTGCGCCATTCGCCCAGCTTGCCCCTTTCGTATTCTGAGAAAGTGATGGGACGAATACTTGATATTCATTAGCATTGTTGATATAGAGATACGGCTTCTCTCTTATGACTGGTGTGTTCTCGACCACTGTATAAGGCGGATCCGGGAAGTTCCCTGTTGGCGTATTCTTGTCACCGACGAACACCATGTTCCAAACCCCATTGGACCAACTCGACCACTGACTGTTCCGCGAGAACCATTGTTGCTGTGAAGCTGGTGTTACTTGACCATCTACGATGGAGTCCGCAAGAAAGCCGCCACTTGCCCATCCAGCGCCCCACCCTGAATCAAAATCGAACAAATTTAATTTCCCTTTAATATGTAAACGCCTAAGTGGTGCTGCTTGTGAAACCGCGATTTGTGTTGTACCTGCTGAGAAATGAGCTGGCGCTGGCGGTGTATAATTGAAAGTCGGATTAATGCTCAGATTCTCAATCCCCCGCCAAAAATTACGTGTCGCATTCCCATTATCCCAATCCGCATTCACATTCAGTCCACCATTGATCAATACATCATCTGGATTGAGCCCAAGTCCTGAAGCTTGTGTGTTAAACCCAATAAAGTAATTGCCATTATATGTTCCCGGTTTAAAAAGAAAGGCATCTCTTTCCGTACCAAATTCATTGGACTCCTGTCTAGTGAATACCGCATTCACAGCACTCTGAATGTCAGCTGCAGGCATATCAGGATCGAATACATACACATTTGGTCCAAAAATCGATGAATTGGCATCACCGATTGGTGTTGCTGCACTTGAAACACCAGGACTCCACAAACTAAGAACGATTGCCATCATCGATACAGATGAAACCATTTTTTTCAAACTACGCATTGTATACCTCCCTTAGATTTAGAAACGATCTATCCTGCTCCACATTCTATTGGTAAGCGATTACATAATTGCTCCGATCACCCTCTCGTTTTACAAAGTAGGATGCTGACTCGTAGTTGGTATCTCCATCATAGAAAAATACGGATCGTAATGAAAGCGGTAAACTTAAGAAGATTAGGAGAGTTACTTAAGGTATTGGGATATTTTAACTAAAACGACGACCTTGCCTTATTCTACCTTACTTATGGATATGCTGAAGAATAGCAGGTCGATATCCGATCATTTTCTACCCTGGTCCTTATCCTGTTCACCTTACGAAACATCCGAAAATCCTTAGAATGAAGTAGAGTCAATCAATCAGGAGGTCGAACATGAAAAAACTAACACTTATCTCTACAGCTTTACTTGCTACAACAGTTCTTGTATCCGCATGTGGAAACGGCGAAGAAGCTGCTCCCGCAGATAAAGGTACTTCCGGTGAGAAAGTAAAGCTTACCATTTGGCACAACTGGTCTGGTCAAGATGCGAAAGCTGTTGCTATGCGTAAAATTCTAGATGATTTCCAAGCTCAAAATAAAGACATCACGTTGGAAATTGAAGGTCTTCCAACTGACGGTTTGAAAACGCGACTGAAGACTGTTGCAGCAGCCAATGAAATGCCTGATCTATTCGTGATGTGGCCAGATGCGATGACGAAGGAATTCGTTAGCGGAAACTTGCTGCAACCGATCAATGAGTTCTTGGACAGCAAACCAGAATGGAAAAACAATTTCATTCCAGGCGCTTTGGACGGATATACGGTAGATAACAAAATCTATTCTGTACCTATGAACCTATCTCCAACTTCCTTTATCTATTACAATAAAGCGCTTCTTGATCAATACAAAGTTGCTGTTCCTAAGACATGGGATGAGCTAATGGCTGCGGTGAAAACGTTCAACGACAACAAAATCATCCCAATCGCGCTGGGTAACAAAGCAAACTGGGCTGCCCAGTCCACGATTTTCAGCGGGTTAGCTGATCGGATGACGGGTTCAGACTGGTTCCTTAAAGCCGCTAAGCAAGATGGCGTGAAGTTTACAGATCCTGAATTTATTCAAGCCTTGAAAAAACTGCAAGAGCTAAGCAATGCCAAAGCGTTCCAAGACGGCTTTAACAGTATTGATCAAAACCAAATGAGACAATTGTTCTATCAAGGTAAAGCTGCGATGTTCATCGATGGTGGTTGGGCAATGGCTGATGTCGTTCAAAATGCACCGAAAGATTTGCTTGCCAACACACATATCGCTTTAATGCCATCCATCGCAGGTGGTAAAGGTGATCCTCAATCCACTTCTGGTGTTGTTGGAACTGGTCTTGGCGTTAGCAAGAAACTTACTGGGGCTAAGAAAGAAGCCGCTCAAAAATTGTTCTACGCACTATCTGGTCCTGATGGTCAACAAGCAACGTTGAACAGCTCCACATTGGTTAGCTACAAAATTGAACTTGATCCTTCAAAAGCAAACCCGTTATTCGTTGAACTCAATGACCTTATGAAAACAACAAAAATCACACCGGTTTATGATGCTAAACTAAGCTCCGCTGCAGTTGAAGTTATCAATAACGGTCTGCAAGAGCTTCTAATGGGCGGAAGCGCCGAAGCGATTGCTAAGAAAATTCAAGACTCACAAGCTGCGTCACTAGGTAAATAATACGTTATCGTACAACCAGCCCTCCACATCTGTGGCAGGGCTGGCTAATTTCATACATGAAGGAAGTGAGATTGATGAATGCTGCTTACGTCCGCAGGTTTGTTTTTATGAGCCTTGCCCCTGCGATACTTGTTTATGCCTTATTTGTGTTTGTCCCTGTTCTCTGGTCAGGCTATTATAGTTTCTTCGACTGGAAAGGAATTGGTACGGCGAAATTTATCGGTTTGAAAAACTATGTAGAAATTATTCATGATCCTATTTTTTGGACATCCTTAAAGAATAACCTTATTTTTCTTGTTGTTGCTGTGTTCGGCCAACTGCCAGTTGCTCTCATCTTGGCCATTCTGCTGCATAAAAGCAATGCGCTGCAACGGTTCATCCGTTCTGCCGTTTTCGTTCCGATGGTCATGTCCTCGGTCGTTATCGGAATGATCTGGCAATATATTTATCATCCGCAAATCGGTATTCTGAACCTTCTTCTCGAGAAGCTAGGGTTAGCGTCCTGGAAGCTGCAATGGTTATCAGATCCTAAGATTGCGATCTTCGCATTGGCTCCTCCTCTGATTTGGAGTTTTGTCGGTTTATATCTCATTATTTTCATCTCTGCTTTTCAAAATATTCCTGGTGAAATTCACGATGCTACACAAATCGATGGTGCTGAAGGAGCACGCAAATTATTCTCCGTTACGCTACCAATGATGTGGAGTACTGTACAAATTGCCATTATCCTATGTATTTCTGGTAGCTTGAAATCCTTCGATCTCGTGTATGTCATGACCAAGGGCGGACCTGCTCACGCAACTGAGCTGCTCGCTACGTATATGTATAATTCGACTTTTTCCTCATATCGATATGGATTTGGTAGCGCCATTTCGACAACAATCGTCTTGATCTCCCTTATTTTCATTGGAATTAGCCAATGGGCAACAAGTCGTAAATCCAAAGTATAACGAAAGGAGGAAGCTGACTATGTCTTCTATTCCCATTCAAGTAAAATCAACCGCGACAACTCGCAAGTTCTCATTTCAAGGATGGAAACAAGGCGCACTATGGACGTTCTTAACCCTGTATGCGATTCTCACGCTATATCCGTTGTTTTGGCTCGTTATTTCCTCATTTAAAACGAATAGTGAATTCTTTAATCATCCGTTCGGGCTGCCTCAAGTTTGGAAATTCTCGAATTACGCAACTGCATGGAAAGCATCCAAAATGGGTACGGCTTTTCTCAATTCGGTTATCGTCTCGCTGGTCTCACTCGCACTTACGCTATTTCTGAGTTCCTTAGCAGCTTATGTATTAGCGAGAATCAAATTCCGCTTCAAAGGCATTATTCTTGCATTTTTCGTCATTGGGATGTTGATCCCTATTCATAGTACGTTGGTTCCTTTGTTTATACTTATGAAACAAATCGGACTATTGAATACGTACTGGGCACTCATCTTGCCTTACACGGCTTTCGCATTACCGACTGCCATCTTCGTTCTTACCGCTTATTTGTCTTCGGTACCCAAAGAAATCGAAGAAGCTGCCTATATTGATGGAACGAGACTTTGGGGAGTATTCTGGCGTATCATGCTGCCAATCTCACTGCCAGCCCTATCGACAGTCGTCATTCTAAGCTTCTTGCATTTCTGGAATGACTTCTCGTTCGCCCTTGTTTTTATTAGCAAAAGCAGTTTAAAAACGTTACCGTTAAGCATTGCTAATTTCGCTGATGGCTATCAAACGGATTACGGTTTAACACTAGCCGCTATGACGATCGCTGTTATTCCAACAATCGCCGTATACTTGGCCTTCCAAGAACAAGTTATGAAAGGTATGACCGCGGGAGCTGTAAAAGGCTAATTAACTTTAACGATCCAGACAACGAGTTAGGAGATGACACGTGTTGCGCGAGTGGTTCGGCTATTCTTTACAGCGTAAGCTATCCTTCATTATGCTTGTCACAACATTAATCCCCCTCTTGTTTCTGGGTACCTTCGCTTTTACAACATCATCGGATATTACCAAAGATAAGGCTCAGCAAGCAGGCTTGAATTCACTCGCTCAAATGGAAGCCAAATTTCAATTCATCCTGAAAGATGTTGAGAATATCTCCATTTTCCTCATCGGGCAACGGGACATTCAATCATATTTGAAGAGAACCGATGAGAACTTGGATGCACAGGCACAAATCCTTGGGTTAATGACGAATCTGGTATACACCAAGGATTACATTTCAAATATCACTATTTATCCCAGCAATAACACGACGCCTCTGTCTACCTCTACGATCTACAACTCGAGTTTGGATAAGGAGATCACGATTAACCAGATTACGGACAAGATATGGACGGGCTTATATCACATTGAGAATTATTTGGGGAAACGTGACGTGTTTTCCTTTATTCGACCCATACGCGCTATGAATACCTTCCAAACACTTGGTTGGCTATCGATCAGTGTGGATGAGCAAGTGCTATCTCGCATTTGGTCTGTTCCACAATTAGCCGATGGCTATGGTCAAGTCGCTTTGTTGAATGATCGGAATGAAATCATGTCTTCAACCTCCAAGAGTTGGCTGTCACAAAAAGCCGATAGCTTGTTCCCTGGCATAATGGATCGCGTACGTGGCCATTCTTCCGGTGTATGGACGTCAGGTACCGGGAACACACAACAGAACATTCTATTTTATCGAGAACCGATGATCAACTGGACGATCGTTGGCATTATTCCATCGAAGCTATACAGTGCTCAGAATCGGTACATTTTGCAATTAACAGCTGTTGCTGTGGCGCTTTCCGTTCTTACGAATGTGTTTCTCACCATATTCGTTATTCGCAAGGTCACCACGCCTCTCGGATCATTAACCCGGTTGTTAACTAAAATCAATCCGGATGAACCTTTACCCCTCTATCCGGTCTACACATCAGATGAAATTGGGCGATTAGCAGGCAGCTACAATTTGCTAAGCACACATATCGAAGCCTTGAAAAAGCAGCTCATACACAATGAAACGCGTAAAAAAGAAGCAGATATGCGCGCATTGCAAGCCCAAATCAATCCGCATTTCCTCTATAACACGCTGTCTTCGATTCATTGGATCGCTTTGCTCAATGAAGAAAATCGCATTGCAGAGATGGTCGGTGCTTTAAGTGACTTCTTGCGTTTCAGCTTGAATAAGGGTAAAGAATATTGCAAGGTCTCTCAGGAGCTAGCCCATATTCGCAATTATGTGCAGGTGCAATCCATCCGTTTCCCAGATGAATTCACTGTGGACTACGTGGTTGACGCCCGACTAAGTGATTCGTTCATGCTGAAATTGTTGCTTCAACCATTGGTTGAAAATGCGATGATTCATGGCATTCAAATGAAAGAGGAACCAGGTGTCATTTCCATTTATGTCGAGCTTAAGGGCAATTCGATGTATGTCAAGGTGATGGATGATGGTATTGGGATGACCGAGGAACGGCTACGAGAGGTCACTGAAAGTTTATACCCTGCTGAGGAAACGATAGCAAATGATGCAAGTTATGGGCTGCGTAATGTGCATGAGCGCTTGCAATTGCATTACGGGCTTGATTCGGGGATTAAGATCGAGAGCCGATTAAATGAGGGTACGTGTGTGTCATTTTCGATCCCAGTTTTGGAGGATAACCATGAAAATCTTGATCGTTGATGACGAGGTCATCATCCGAACAGGCTTGGCCAAAGTTATTAATTGGAAAGAGATCGGACTCGAGCTGCTTAAACCAGCTGTTTCCGGTGAAGAGGCGCTGCGCCGCATGCCTGAGGAACGTCCGAATATTTTATTAACGGATATCCGAATGAAGCACATGAATGGGTTAGAACTTGCCCTTAAAGCGAAAGAAATCATACCCGATATCGAGACGATTATCTTATCTGGGTACGATGATTTCATGTATACACAGCAAGCGATTCGGCAAGGTGTCAGCGACTATCTCTTGAAATCAAGTCGGCCTGAAGAGATTATGAAAACCGTCCTCCAAGTCAAACAACGCATTGAAGATAAATGGAAGCATCTCAATCAGGATCAATATAAGAACAAAGAAGTTCGCAATCGTTTGTTTGAACGCTGGATCATTGAGGGGGAAACCGCCGCCGTCGATGCAGATATGCTGCCGGACTACCTTCCTCGCTTATTTCTCTCACATGAGCATGAGCAACCCAAATTTCAAACCTACGTTGTCACCGCTGAAGGATGGGGAGAAACAGCATCGGAGATATCACTGCTGCTTTTCGCAGTAGACAATATGCTGCACGAAATATTGCGATGTGAAACGTTGATTTACAGGCAGCGAATTGTCGTGGCGCTTCCGAAAACAAGTGCATCCGACTTCTTCGATCATCCTGATTCTGCGAAGCAAAAGATCGAGCGGCTGCTCAAATGTAAAGTCAGTATATCCGTCGGCGAAGTCGTTCAGCAACAGTCCGATTTATATAAGTCGTATGTCACGGCGGACTATGCTTTTAGTTATAAACATCATCTCGATGAATCTATTCTGATTTATACAGACATTGTTAGGCGTAAAGGCGGCAAAACAGTCTGTACGCACGAGGAGGAGCTAGAACTCTCTTCGATCTTGTTGGAGGACGACTCCGTCGCATTGAAGAACTGGGTTCAGCGTTATTTGCAATCCGAACTCAGCGACCCTCACATGACGATCGAATCCCTTGAATCGTTGGTTCGTTCAGCTGCCCTTACCGCACATCGTTGGCTTGAACGTATATTGACCGCAACGGGGCGTCATGGTGCACTCGATGACCAAAACATCGCCTTCGTTGTCAAACGGGATATCGTGCTGAAGGACGCCTTATTTCAATATTTATTGACCCTTATGGAGCTGTATCATCATCGCCTAGGTGGAGGACAAGCCACACATACACAGAAAGCAATGGCCTACATCCATGAGAATTTGGGGAAAGATGTTGGGTTACAGCAGGTAGCGAAATATGTGCATCTGCATCCGAATCATTTGAGCGAAGTTTTTAAAAAGGAAGCAGGTATTACGTTTGGTGATTATGTGACACGACAAAAAATTAATCGTGCCATGGAAATTCTAACCGTTTCCCCTGCCAAAATAGCCGATGTCGCAAGCTCCGTCGGATTTGAAGATATTAAATATTTCAGCCAAGTGTTTAAGAAATTCACTGGCAAAACGCCGAGTGAGTTCCGGGAGGAAGCAGTCCTTCATCCTACTGCTCCACCTCCAAAATTGTAACAATATCATGGTGTACGAGGAGAAATCACAGATGGAATTATCAGGATTATGGCGATTGCAGCAGTTCGAAGTAGGACAAGTTCGACCACTTGAAGTCGCGGCAGCATGGCTAGATGATCGTTTCTGGATTACAGCGAAAGTTCCCGGGGATGTCCATTCCGCCCTCATTGAACGAGAATTGATTGAGAATCCGTATTTCGGTCATAATGACGCGAAAAGCCGCTGGATCGAACAGAAAGAATGGTGGTACCGCCACTCCTTCAATTATTCATTAGGAAATGTGAACGATGAGAAAGAGAAGCATGAACTTACGTTCGAAGGTCTTGATACATTTGCTACGATCTATGTGAACGGCAAAGAAATCGGAACAACAAACAACATGCTGATGGCACATACCTTCGATGTTACCCGTGTCATTCAAGATGGTAAAAACTCCATTGCCGTGAAGTTTGATCCTTTGCATTTGCATAATAAGGATAAAGAATTGTTCCAATGGTCTTCTTATACGAAAGAGCGCCCTTGGCTCCGCAAAGCTGCAATGAACTTCGGCTGGGACTGGGGTCCGCGTATGGTCACGGTGGGGATCTGGGGCAAAGTATTTATCGAGCGTTACCGCCGCGCGAAGCTGGACAGTGTTTTTGCAAGAACACGCACGATCCGTGATACTGGGGCTGAAGTCCAAGTGGATGTCGACGTAACCACACTTCGCAAAGGTGTACAGAAGTCGTGTGACATTCGTTTAGTGGATGCGACAGGTCAAGTTGTTGCTTCTGCGCAAGGGAATGTGCAGTCTTCCGAATCGTTTACTTTAAATGTCGCTGATCCACAACTTTGGTGGACTCATGACCTCGGCAAGCCTTACTTGTACGAGTTGGAAGTAGTTCTATATGCTGACGGTGAGCAAGTGGATGCGTATCGCAAACCGTTTGGTATCCGTACGATTGAGCTGCAAGTGAAGGATGCGGAAGGTCAGAATGCCTTTGCCTTTGTGCTAAATGGCGTCAAACTATTCGCCAAAGGCACGAACTGGATCCCAGCTGATCACTTCATCGGTAACATTCCCGATCAACGCTATAGGGACTTAATTGATCTTTCAGTTACTTCGAATCAGAACATGCTTCGCGTATGGGCAGGTGGCATCTATGAGAAGGATGTCTTCTATGAAGAGTGCGACAAGCGGGGCGTGCTGGTTTGGCAGGATTTTGCCTTCGCGAATGCGTTGTTCCCGGATTTCAACCGTGACTTTATGGAGAATGTCCGCAGTGAGGTGATCTACAACATCAAGCGCTTGCGTAATTATACTTCCCTTGCACTTTGGTGCGGGAACAATGAAATTGACTGGCTGTATGATATGAAATCCGCTGGCGGCGACATCAACTGTCCGTTCTATGGGGAAATCATTTACCACGAGCTGATTCCTGATGCGCTTGAGCAGCTTGATGACAGTCGTGCTTACTGGCCATCTTCCCCATTCGGGGGCAATGATGCCAACGATCCTGATGTCGGCGACCGCCATAACTGGCAGGTGTGGCACGGTTCCGTTTACCCACGTCAATTCGGTGATGTGCCTTTGCTGGATTACAGTATTCAAGGCGTCACGTTCAAAAACTACAAAAAAGACTTCACCCTTTTCAGCAGCGAATTTGGTATGCATGCCTCAGCTAATCGTTACACATTAGAGAAGAACATTCCAAACGGCCAATTCTACTGGAACAGTGTTGAAATGGCTTATCGCAACAAAGATACCAATCACCAAAAGGGTATTCTGCTCATGGAAGGATATACCGGTATTCCGACCAACATTGAGGAATATATGAACTTCTCCATGCTGACACAAGCCGAGGGCCTGAAGTATGGTATCGAGCATTATCGTCGGAACAAACACCGTACAAGCGGTTCCCTCATCTGGCAATTGAACGATAGCTGGCCAGGCACGAGCTGGTCGCTCATTGATTACGAATTGCTGCCGAAGGCTTCCTTCTACTATGCGACGAAGTTCTATCACCCGCTTCTGCTCTCGATAGATCATGAGCCTGGGCAGAACTTGAACGTGTGGGCTGTTAACGATACGTTAGCTACGTTACAAGGGCAAGTTCACGTTACCGTTTATAACTTCACCGGAGAAATCGTGTTTACGCATACGTTCGATGCTGCTGTAGAGGCGAACACAGCGATTCAGTTGGGAAGTCTGCCAGAAGCTACCGTCTTAAATGGCACAGCTGCGGAGGAGGTTGCTGTCCGCGTTCACACGACAGACTGGGCTGCGCCTGATAATCTTCATTATCTACGTGATCAGAAAGATCTTCAGTTCCCGACAACTTCGCTTAGCGTGAACGTCGATGCAGAGTCGCAAGCTGTGCAGATTACCGCTAATGGTGCACATGCCCGCATGGTGAAGCTGGATCTGCCACAGGGTAACATTCGCTTCAGCGACAACTTCTTCGATCTACGTGCTGGTGAGCAAGTGATTGTACAGATTAGTGATCCAACTGGTGCCAAAGTAGATTTGAGTCGTTTGAGTGTAAGTGCAATGAATTTATAAAAACAAATAGAGACTAATCATACTTAAAATCTGCTATTATGCTTCTCTTTCTCAAAATATATATCAGCGTATAAAGACAAAACCACTCCGTCCAATGGAGTGGTTTCTTTCGATTGAACATCTCTTTTATTGTTTGCGAGCCACTTGTTCATTGTTCCAACCAATAGCATCCATTTCAGGGAAATTGTATAAACTCCAATAAAGTGCGGCATACTACAGGAACAAATTACTAATAAACATCGGAGGTTTTAATGAAAAATGGTTCCATAACGTTTTTGCAAACATCCATGATGTTTATGCTTTCTGTTGGGCTACTGAACCATGTCATTATCATTCCGTTGGTGTTAGATAAAGCACAACGCGACAGTTGGATCTCCGTTCTGCTTGCAGGCGCTTTTTGTATGATTTGGGTCGTTCTGCTTTATTCGGCTATTGCTAAAAATCGAGAGATACGTTTTTTTCAATGGCTAAAGCTTACCTACGGTGCAACGGTATCCTACCTAATGGCAGGGATTGCTAGTTTGTACCTTCTTACTTTATCAATGATTACGTTAAAAGATACCGTTACTTGGATCCATCTATCATTCGCAACTAGCACGCCAAAATTTGTTTTAGCATCTGCTTTGTTAATTGTTTGCGTTTACAATGCTTATAAAGGGATCGAATCTATAGCAAATACAGCAGTAATCTTTTTACCCTTAGTTGTAATTTTGGGATTTTATGTAAGCATCGCTAATTATCCTAACAAGGATTACTCCTTACTTAAGCCATATTTGGAGCATGGCATGATGCCAGTCTGGCATGGTGTTATTTATGTTGGTGCAGGTCTAATCGAGTTATCATTGCTATTATTTATGCAGCATCACATTCGTACTCGCATTTCATTCATGTCACTTGTGTATCTGGCCTTAATACTATTAGGGCTTACAATTGGTCCTCTTATTGGGTCTATCATCGAATTCGGTCCTAAGCAAGCTTCACATTTGAGGTTCCCCGCCTATGAAGAGTGGAGGCTCGTGACAATTGGCCATTTTATTGAACACATGGACTTTTTAAGTATTTATCAATGGTTTAGCGGGGCATTCCTGAGAATTTCTTTGAGTCTTTTTTTGATAACCGACATTCTAAATATTGAAAAAAAAGGGAGAAAATTGTTATTTCTTTTCCTCATATGCACTATCCAGTTAATAGCGATTAGTTTGCCTTTTAGCGATCCTAAATTTATCAACCTGTTAACAGAAATCTTGTTACCCCTTATATTTTGGGTGATGTCGTGCTATTTCCTAATTGTCATTGGGCTAATTCATTTCGGAAACAGATGGAGAAGAATAAAATCATGACCAATACATTAGATCAGTTGGATTCTATGAATGATGAAACATTTCAAACCTTTCGGCAACTGTTCAAAGACTGTAGCGATGTACTCACGAACAAGCTGACTGTTTCGCAAAAGAATGGAACTTCATCCACTTTACTCCTGATATATTGTGAGGGGTTGTGTGATGTTAATCGGATTAATGAGTTTTTTATTCCTCACTTGATTGAAATGTTTAAAAACCATGTCATATCCGATGACACTGAACTCAGGCAGCACCTGCCATTCCATCTTAACTCCATCCCGCAAGATCTAGATATGAATTTTATCATGAATAAAGTATTTAATGGTGAATTATTAGTTTATTTTTATGACACAGCCTCCTTATATGCTTGGAATCTGGCCAATGCGCCACAGAGGAAAACGGAGGAAACAAATGCGGAGATTTCGGTAAAAGGTCCTCGAGATGGTTTTATTGAAGAAGCGAAGACCAATGTCGCATTAATTAGAAAAAGATTAAAGACAAATGCTCTGGCAGTTGAAGAATATACAATCGGTACGCAGACGCAGACGAAATCAATGCTACTATATCTGAAAGATAGTATTAATCCAGTCGTAGTAGAGGAGATTCAATCCAAGCTGGCCAAGGTCAAGGTTAAAGGCCTGATTAGCACTACACAACTGGAGGAGCTGCTAGTCGGTAATACGTTATTCTCGAAGTTTGCGTATACGGGCAGACCCGATTTTGCGGTGAACTCACTCATGCATGGCAGGTTTGTCATTGTGGTCGAAGGTTCTCCAACGGCGATCATTGGGCCTATTAACCTGACCTTTTTGTTTAATACTTCGGAAGATGCCTATACACTTAATTTATTTGTCATGTTTACACGGACTTTAAGGCTATTTGGTATCTTTCTTTCTGTATTTCTTCCCGGATTTTGGATTGCATTGCTTACCTATCATCAGGATCAGCTTCCTTTCACTTTGCTAGGAACACTTGTAATGTCAAGGCAAGGTGTTCCGTTGCCGGCGACTCTCGAAGCCGTTGTCATGGTTTTACTGTTTGAATTATTTCGTGAAGCAGGCATGCGCTTGCCATCCACTATCGGACAGACAATATCCGTTGTGGGCGGATTGATAGTCGGACAAGCGGCGATTAGTGCGGGAATGACGGCACCAGGCATTCTTGTGGTGGTAGCCATCTCGGTATTAGCATCGTTTACCATGGTAAATCAAAACATGGTTGGCCTAGTTAGTCTGCTGCGATTAGTCATATTGCTGATTTGCGGTCTGCTAGGATTATTCGGATTATTGATATGTATCTTAGCTATTGCCATATATATGGTCAATCTGCAATCCTTTGGCGTGAAATATTTAAGTCCGATTGTTCCGATCAGCTTCCGAGACCTTTACAAAATTGTATTCCGAATGCCTTGGGGGAAGAAGGAGGAAGTACCAGATTTTACCCGAAATAACGGAGATGAGCAACCGTGAAGATAATACGGCAATCACTGGTTTTTGGACTAGTCTCTCTAATGCTTACCGGATGTTGGGGAGCCAAAGAAATTGAACATCTCGCTTATGTCAATTCGATCGGAATTGATTATGTGAATGGCAATGTCGTATTTTACACCAAAATGATTAGTTTTACTAATATTGCCAAGAAAGAATCCGGGGCAGTATCTAACAAGGAGCTTGTTTCCATTGGCAAGGGTAAAGGAAAGACAGTGGATGAGGCTATCTTTGATCTCTACAAAACGGCGCAGCAAAGACTCTCCTGGAGCCACGTGAAAACTTTGGTGTTTACAGAAGCAGCGCTGCGACAGGATGTCATTCATAGCATTTTAGATCAAATGGACAGATATTTCGAGTTTCGGTACACCATTTGGACGATGGCAACCCGCGGCTCGATCGAGGATATGTTTAACGTATACCCTACCCAAAACATGTCTACCCTTTATTCACAATTAAATAACCCGCTTGACCGATATTCTCAAAGCTCGTTGGTTGCTCCTCTATATTTGTACAAATTTATTTGGAAATGGGAAGAAGACGGACAGATATTGCTCCTTCCCGTCTTAAGCATCAATGAAGATAGCTGGATAGAAAATAAGAAGTCGTCACCACAGCTTCAACAAGATGGCATATGCGCCATTCAAAATAAAAAATTGACTGGGTGTTTTAAACTTGACGATATTAAAGGTCTACGTTGGATGGAGAAAAAAACGGTACGTACCCCATTAATGCTTCAGATCGATCAAGAGCCGATAGCGATGATGATTATGTCAAAAATCAAACCTTCCATCGAACCCAAACTATCAGACGGAAAACTAACGTTTCAAATTAACGTCAAAGTGCAAGGTTCGATAACGGAACAGGAAAAGCCTGCTACAGAGAAAGAACTGGTAGATCTCGCAAGTAAGGAAATAAGAAGGCAGATTCAGAAAACGTATCTGATCGGACTTAAATCAGGTACTGATCTTCTTGGTCTTTCCAATATGGTCTACCGATCCAACCCAAAGGAATGGCATCGCTTGAAGGAAGATGGCAAACTACCATTAAACCCTGAATCTTTAGGAGAGATTGATGTGAATGTAGATTTAGTCGATGTGGGGATTGCTAAAATAATTAAAAAATAAGCAGCGTTCAAAAGAACACGTTACAAGGAATCAATCTATCTATCAATTAACAAAAACCTTCACTTCCACTTGCGTGGCGGTGAAGGTTTCTTTCACATTGCTACAGCTTATTTAGTTCTTTCGCAACAGCTCGTCCCGCTACTCGTCCAGTAAATAAGCATCCTCCGAGGAACGTCCCCTCCAGCGCACGATACCCGTGAAGACCCCCACCTCCGAAACCGCTTGCCTCACCAGCAGCATAAAGTCCTGGAATCGCCTCTCCCGCTTGATTCAGCACACGACCAGATAAGTCCGTTTGTAATCCGCCTAACGATTTACGACTAACGATATTCAATCGCACAGCGATAAGCGGTCCATTAGCTGGGTCTAGTAGACGATGCGGTTTCGCAACACGAATTAATTTATCCCCGATATAATTACGCGCGCCCCGAATGGCTGTTATTTGCAGATCTTTGGTAAAGGGATGCGCGATCTCCCGATCTCTCGCTTTAATTTGCCGCTCAATATGGTCAAAATCAAGCAACTTCTCCTCCGTCAACGCATTCATGCCAGTGACCAGCTCAGCCAATGTCGGAGCAACGACGAAATCCTCTCCCTTATCCATAAAAGCTTGCACCGGAGCCATCGCTCCTGGCAGTGCTCTGGACAACACTTTGGGGATGCTTTTTCCCGTTAAATCTGGATTCTGTTCGGAGCCTGACAATGCAAATTCTTTTTCAATGATTTTCTGGGTCAAAATAAACCATGAATAGTCGTAGCCAGACTTTTGGATCGTCTCTAACGTGCCTAATGTATCAAACCCCGGGAAGTTAGGGGCTGGAAAACGCTGACCACGCGCATCTAACCAGAGTGAGGATGGCCCCGGAAGAATACGAATACCATGATTATGCCACACCGGATTCCAATTCTTGATCCCTTCCGTGTAGTGCCACATCCGGTCACGATTCACTATCCTCCCTCCGGATTGTTCCGTAATGGCGAGCATCCGGCCATCGACATGTGCAGGCACACCAGTGAGCATGTGCTTAGGTGCTTCACCAAGCCGACTCGGCCAATATTGGCGGACTAATTTGTGATTAGCACCTATTCCACCACTACAGACGATCACCGCTTGCGCATGGTATTCGAATTCACTAATCACCTCACGCGAGCTCGCTTCCCCGCGAGCCGCCGTGCTAGCCACAAGCACGGAACCTCTAACACCCGTAATAGCACTACCGCTTTGAATAAGCTCGTTCACGCGATGACGTGGTCGGTACACAACAAGCCCATTAGTCATGTGCGCCCTGACTCTCTTCTCAAATGGCTCAACGATGCCTGGTCCTGTTCCCCAAACGATGTGAAAACGAGGTACAGAGTTGCCATGCCCCTCAGCCAAATAACCACCGCGTTCGGCCCAGCCGACAACTGGGAAGAAGCGGATCCCCAAGGCATACAGCCATTCCCTTTTTTCACCAGAAGCGAACTCGACATAAGCCTCCGCCCACTTGCGGCCCCAGTAATCCTCGTCGTCTTCACGATCAAAACCAGCTGATCCCTGCCAGTCCTGCCAGGCTAGTTCTTGTGAATCTTTAATTCCCACCCTGCGCTGCTCGGGGGAATTAACAAGAAATAAGCCGCCGAATGACCACCAGGCTTGTCCACCAAAGGATGCCTCTGGTTCTTGGTCCAAGAGCAGCACCCTTTTGCCAGAATCCGCAATCTCTACCGTTGCCACTAAACCTGCGAGTCCTGCTCCAACCACAATAGCGTCATAGTTCATGATCGAGTTCTCCTTTGATTCTGTCTCTTCTCTTGCTAGTCTTAATCGATCTTTTGCCAAAAAAATGGCCTCCTTCTGACCACTATAGCCAAAAAGGAGGCAATCCAACGAATGGAATGTCCATCCGTTTACGAATCCTTGAGATCTTCTTCCATGTCGTCAATGACGACAAGTGATTTTTCAAGCGTAAGCTTTCGCAGAGGCTTCACCTCAATTGCCCTAGGACGTGAGTCGCCATAAAGTTCAGTAAAGATTTCTTCAATTTCATCACCTGTCAAATCTTCACGTTTCAGCAGCTCTTCCGCAATCTTGTGGACGAATTCCGTATATTCGTTTACAAGTTTCTTGACCTCGAGCATTTGCTCTTTAAGCAGCTCATTAATTTGTGGTCGAAGTGCTTTAAGTCCATCCGCGCGCGAACCGACCGCTAAGAAGCTGAATAGTTCATCGCCCATCCCCAGCATCCCGAGATACGCACCTGCAATTTGGGTCGCATGCTGTAAATCTGACGTTACGCCGTTTAATTTCTTGTGCAAGAATTCATCTTCTACCGCACGGGCTGCCAGACAAACCTGAATCTCTGCCAACATCTCAGAGTCGCTGCGGTTATATCGCTCATGTGTCTCTTTCGTAGCCGAAAGTCCAAGAGCACCGCCACGCCTAACAATCGTCACTTTCCATACACGTTCATGAGGCTTAAGCAGAAATTGTGCTACCGCATGACCCGCTTCGTGATAAGCAACATTCCGCTTTTCATCATCGCGCATTGAGCGCAGCGGTTGTTTGAGCCCCCACTCATAGGTTTCCATAGCAGCTCGGAAGTCTTCATAGCTCGCCGCCTGTGCACCACGTTGATGTGCGATAACAACAGCTTCGTTGACGATATGCTTAATTTGAGCTGGGCTGTAACCAATGGAATCTAGACCTGCTTTTTCCGCGGTTAGCGTTTCGTCCAGCTTGACCTTTTTCAAATAGTATTGGAAAATATCAACCCGACCGTCATAATCCGGGACATCCACCCAGAGTTGTCGATCGAAACGACCCGGCCTGAGCAAGGCTGAATCAAGCACATCAGGCAAGTTGGTAGCAGCTACCGTAAGCACGGGCGGACGTTCTGCCTTTTTACGGCGTAGTCCTAGAGAGCGTAGCATTTTTACAATTTTGGAGGTATCAATATTAGGTGGGTCCATTTGCAGGAGAAGTTCGTTCAGAAGGCCTGAACCGCCGCCCATCCCCATCATGCCCATCATCCCGCCGCCAGCACCGCCGCCTTGTCGGCTCATCCCGATCGCATCAATCTCATCAATAAAGATGATACAAGCACCGTAGACGCGTGCAAGCTTGCGGGCTTTTTTGTAAATCCCCATCACCTTGAGGTTACCTACACCGAAGAACATATTCTGAAAACTTGGTGCAGACGCGTAGGCAAAAGGAACTTGTGCTTCATTTGCAATAACCTGTGCTAAGTATGACTTC
Organism: Paenibacillus sp. LjRoot56; assembly: GCF_964253335.1. NCBI lineage: Bacteria > Bacillati > Bacillota > Bacilli > Caryophanales > Paenibacillaceae > Paenibacillus > Paenibacillus sp. LjRoot56. The sequence goes on along the minus strand of NZ_CAXURV020000002.1, from coordinate 722,658 downwards.
CCAGTACCTGGCGGCCCACAAAGCAATAATCCACGAATCGCTTCGCCGCCCATTTCCTTGAACTCTTTGACACCTTTAAGCAGGGTCACAATCCGTTTCGCATTTTCCACAATTTCAGGGTTTCCACGATAATCATCCCATGTCGATCCGGTCTCTCCAGGCAGAATCCAGTACGTTCGTCCTCGAGCCAGGAACCAGAACAGCGCAACAAATTGAATGATCATAAAGGCCATAGCGAAAACAAGTTGCATCAATAAAGTCGCAATACTTATCGCTATTCCCCAAGCGGTCGGCCCACCTGCCCATAACAGCCCGCCAAACAACACGATGGCTGCTAGCCAGAGGATGAACTTTCGCCATCTAATCCATTGATATCTCCTCATGGCTACACTTCCTTCATATGATTAAGTTTGAATATCCCTATGAAAAAACAACATTATTGGCCCCGCAAGAAGCAGGGCCACAGCAACGATTATTGGAATTTTTTAATGATATCAATCACGTACTTGGCCATCACAGCAAGACCGCAAATGAAATAAAAAATCACCACAATCCACCCGGTTGGATCGAAAGAAATCATAGATAATAGAACCGTCAGTGGCAGCACATAGTATAGGACATCTTTCAAATAACCTAGCACGACTGTAGGTCCAAAGGAGCCAACCCAGAAGGATTTGAAGAACGCAATAAGAAAATCAATCAACATAAAGCCAAAAATGCCCCAAATCGTGTAAATTATCCAGCCCTCAATTGTATTTGTCACTTTTCATCACCACCTTCCTACATACTATGCTAGGATTACTGACGGGTGAGAGATCAGTGGGCAACAAGCAATGAGCCTGAAATATTTACCTTCTATTACTTACTTCATTCAGCTTTATTTTCCTTCTCAATTCGAATTGTTTTAAGAAAAATATATTACTTTTTTTTGAAAATAAGACCGAAGAATGCAGCGGAATCTTTGAAAATCAACCAAGAAATAGCTTCTAAATCGCGAAAGCGCAACCAAGCTAATGATATTCAGCGATAGAAACGAATGAGTTGAAGTTGATTTTCCTTTTTTTACAAATCAACACCCAGAAAAACCCATCTACTCCCGAATGCTGTGAGTAAGATTGACTAACTCAAGCACACACCGCAGGGTCGCAATTTCTACTCATTTATTTTATTAAGGAGAGAAGAAAAAGATGAAGCATTCGCGAATGAAAAAACTGCTTATCCCCACCCTAGCCCTCACACTTGTAATGACGACTGGCACAACCGCTTTCGCTCAGAATGGTCGGGACCACAAGGATGATGATCGTAACAACAACGCGCGCCAAGTTTTTGACAAACGCCCACAAGCAGCCATCAAATTTGACTTCAAAGACATCAAGGGCAAAGAATTCGAATGGGCTTTAAGCTACATTATGAGTCTAGTCTCTAGACGTATTTTCGATGGGTATCCCGATGGTACCTTTAAACCACAAGAAACGGTCACACGAATCGAGGCCATAACAGCAGCTGTACGGTTAATGGGACTCCGCGATCAAGCCGAATCCGATGAAGAAAAAGCGACGAAGCTAAACTTCAATGATGCAGCCAGTGTACCTTCGTGGGCCGTCGGATATGTAGCAGTCGCATTGGAGAACGATCTTTTCGCCGAATCAGATACGAACGTCAACCCGAATCAACCAGCTGATCGCCTCTGGGCCACCACACTCCTCGTGAAAGCTTTGAAGCTTCAAGACGAAGCTGAAGCCAACATGAATGCAAGACTCCCTTTCTCCGACTCATCTAGCGTACCTGCGGGTTCGGTTGGCTATGTCAAGGTCGCCGTTGACAAAGGTCTCGTGAACGGATTTGAGGACAATACATTCCGACCTAAACAGCTCGTAACTCGCGCACAAATTGCAGCCTTATTGGATCGCGCAGGTAATCAATTGCCGGGCAGCATTGACGGACTCGTGACAGGAACTGTCGTGGCGCCAGTCAGCGGTAATGTACTAACCGTCCGAACGAACGGCCAGAACATCAATTTGACATTAAATCCCGATGTGTTTATTTATCGAAATGGTGCCAAAGTCAGTCCTTCCGCCTTGCAAATAGGGGACGTCCTGAAGATTCGTTCCAATGATAATGCCATCATTTATATCGAAGTCTCTCAGCCAAGCGGAGGCAACCCGACAACACCTACTCAAGCCGTTGGTGTCAAGACGGGGATGGTAACTTCCGCGATAACTGGCAATACACTCACCCTTTTAAGTAATGGGCAAACGATTTCCCTTCCTTTGAATAGTAATGTTCTTTACTTCCGTAATGGCGCTCAAACGACGGCCGCAGGCTTGCAAGTAGGTGATATTGTAAGCACGCGCTCCTACAACTATGGCATCAGTTATGTAGAAGTAACGCAATCTGTGGGCACCGTCGGTACGCCAACGAATTTCGCTTCAACGATTACTGGCACGATGACTTATCCGATCAGCGATAACACGTTACTTCTAACCACGTCTACTGAGCTTCAAGGCGTTTCATTGAACAGTAATACCATCGTTTACAAAAATGGTGCATTTACAACTCTTTCAGCGCTTCAGGTTGGCGATATCCTAACAACGTACGCCTATAATCATGTGGCTGCTGTTATTGAAGTAACCAAAAGTGTGTCCCCGGTAACGACGACAGGTGAGATGACGGGAACTATTTCTGGCCAAATCAACAACAACTTAATCACGCTCACGAGTGGCGGACAATCATACAGCCTGCAGCTACACGCAAACACCTCTATCTACTCCGATGGTGTTCAAACGACGAGCGGCGTATTGCTGCCAGGTCAAGTCATTAAAGTGCATTACTATAACGGCGTTGTGCTCCATGCCGAAGTCCTTCAGCGTGCAGATGGCACCTCGGTTACACAGCCAACTATTGCCCAGCTCACTGGTACGATCATTTCAGCTACGAACAATCTTATCGTTCTTGTAAGTGGCAATCAGGCACAAGCGATTAATCTGAACGACAAAGCTTTCATCTATCGCAGCGGCACTCAGGTCAGCGGTTCAGCGTTGCAGCCAGGTGATATTGTCAAAATCCGCTCCTACAATAATTCAGCCATCTATGCGGAAGTCACACAGCTCACTAACGGTAACACTCAGAACTTTAGTGTGTCTGGAACGTTTAACAGTGTAACCTTTACGAATCAAGGTAAAATCGCTACAATCACCATCAATCAAACAGGCTCCAATGGAAGCAACGTGACAACGACTTACAACGTGTCCTCATCCGTAAGTATTACTGGCAACATGTCAAATTTGGTGTCAAATCACGCCATAACGCTGCAAGGCACAGGTGCGTTGATTACGAGCATCAACATTCAGTAGTCAAAGAAAAGAGGGTCTCCCAAAAGCCATGGAATTGGCGGGCGGGGGCCTCTTTTTTTTGAAAAGCTACAAGAAATCGTAGCAACTACGTACGATTCACCTGGAAGCTACGCCTCCAACGTTGCTTGTTTAGGTTGTGGAGACAGCTGTGGAGCTTCAAAAATGCAAAAGAGCATCCTTTTGACTCGAAGTAACTTAGCTAGCTGAAAATGCTTGCGAATAGGCAACTATTTCTGGAGGTTTGGCTCATTTTGGAACTTTTTGGTCCAAAAGGTTGTATTTTTGCACTAACGGCTAGGCCCCTTTAATCCGGAGTCTTAGCCTACAGTCTTTGCTCATTCTTAGAAATACTCTTTATTTCGAGCGTTTACATGGAATTATGAAATGCTGATGAGTCGTCGAGCGTCTTTACCCATTCCGAAAACTTCCTTGGTGGCATTAACTTCAAACTACCGTGCATCTTACGATTGTTGTAAAAGTCCATATAGTCGTCGAGCCCCTTATACGCTTCATCAAAGGTCATGAAATCTCTTTGACTGAAGAGATCGCGTTCTAGCAGGCTATGGAAAGACTCGATGAAGGCATTCAAGTTCGGGGTTCGTGGCGGTATGCGCTCATGGACTAGATCAAGGCTCTCGCAGGTGTCTTGAAATAACTTGCTAATGAATTGTGGCCCGTTGTCCGTTCGAACGACGGGTAACGTTTCATTTGCTGTTGTCCGGTTCTGTAACGCGTTCCACAGTGTTTGGACGGCATGTTTGGCTTCACATACCCGACCCTTGTATTGTCCAACGACGACGCGGTCGAACACATCAATAATACTGAGTACATAAAAGAAACGTTCCTGTCCAATGACATAACCATACTTAATATCCATTTGCCAGAGCTGGTTGTGCCCCGTAATGGATCTGTTTTTCGCTAATCTGCGAGGATGTGTTTGGATCCTTTTGCGTTGTTTTTGAAGGATTCCTAGCTCTTTACACAAGCGATACGACTTCTTTTTGTTCAGTATCACACCACGTTGGTTGCGAACACATTGTGCTAGAAGCTTATAGCCGTAGACATGTTCTTCGCCTTCAAGGAGTTCGAGCAGCCACTCTTTGATCTGTTCGTCACTAACCGTATCCCCCGATTCCGTAAGCGAATAGCCAGGCACTGGACGCCCCATTACAGCAACTTCCGGGCTTTTTGGTTCCAATTGTGCAGCTCGCTTTTTCCGATCATAGTAGGTGGATTCTGACAATCCAAGTATGCGCAGAACCTTTGCAGTTGGATTTCCCCGCTTAATAAATAGGTCTGCTACTTCAAATTTTTCAGATAAGCGGGGTTCTTCTTTTTTAGCAGCTCACGTAAAATCTCAATTTCTAGTTCCTTTTCACCAAGCACCTTACAGGCCTTTTCATAGCGTTCTTCAACTTTTTGTAGCCTTTGAAGTTCCTGTAAATGCTCGTCAGCCTTAGGTATTTCTTCTTGTGGAATGGAATCACGATGCTCCCTAATCCACTCCCGGATAGTTTCTGGATGAATGTCGTACATGCGGGCTAACACCCCAACCTTAACTCCAGCCAATGCTTCTTTAACAATTTTAAGACGTTCTTCTTGGTTCAACCTTTTTCCCATACCGGATCATCTCCCTTATCCCTATTTTAATAAAATGGGTAGGAAGACTCCAGTTTCTTTAGGGGGCCTAGGAGCTAATACATCTTAATTCAGGCTATTTGCTTAAAATAAGTGTACTTTTGCATCTTTGACCCTATATTTCAGTGTGACTACACGGAGTTGGGGGTGATAGGTTGGCGGGAGGTTGGCGGGAGGTTGGCGAGAGGTTGGCGATTCGTGCGATTCTCGCCTCAGCCACAAATTCGCACAAAAAAAGGAGCTAAGCGCAAAACACGCTTAGCTCCTTTTCCACGCAACAGTGCCCACCTGCATCACCGCAAATACAAGCTAAGCGGCTGCAGCTTTAAATCCTTCAAGCCGGCATGAACCAGCTTCGCAACTTCAATCCCGCCCAACTGCTGGAAATGCGTGTTGTCTTCCACGCCATCCGGGAAATTCATGAACTCACCTGGCGCAAGCCACATGAATAATCGCTTCGTCCCCTCAGTCCCTAACGCTTCAAACAACGCCTTGCTGCTAGCGGCAAGATCGATTAAAGGCACTTCTTCCGCCGCAGCTAACTCGCGCATCGCAACCAGATAGTCGCCGTGCGTATCACGCAGCATACCGTCTTCCTCGAAAAAACGTCGTTGCACAGACGTGATCAGAATCGGATATGCACCTCGCTGCCGGGCGCCGTCGATATAGATTTTCAGCGTTTCCTTGTAGGTGGAAAATGGCTCCGTAAACCGCGCCTCATCTGGCTTCTGGTCATTGTGACCGAATTGGATGAGCAGGTAATCGTGGGGCTTGATTTTGCTCCAAATCGTATCCAATACTCCTTCGCCTATAAAACTCAATGAGCTCCGTCCCGACAAAGCAAAATTGGCTACCACCGCATCTGCTTTGATGAGTAGTGGGAGCATTTGTCCCCAGCCCGCGTACGGGTACCCGTCTGTCGGCTGATCGGTCACCGTGGAGTCTCCTGCGAGAAACAGCGTACAAGCTGTAGGCACAGGCTCGATTTCCAGCGCATTGATGCGCGGTGCTCTACCCGTGAACGTTAGCTTAAGCTGCCCGTCAAAGACCCATACAGAGAAGCTCGTACGGACAAAATGCCCCGCAGAAGTGCGTTGCTTATGAAGCATAAGTCTTCCTTCACCTGTAGTGATCGTCGTTTCCGTTTCAGCGATTTCATCACCTAACAGGATCGAAACGCGATAGGTCCCGTCCGGAACATCCACCAGAAACGAAGTGTCCAACGGTATGCAGAAATCTCTGCGTAATGAGCTAGGCTCGTCTCGATCCTTGGCATGAACATTTTTCACATTACTAAATCCATATCCAACTGATTTCTCATACTGGGCTGCCGGAGTAATCTTGGTGTAACCTGACTCCGGGTTCCCGACCCCGAAATCAAACTTCAACACGTGTGTCATGGTAGATTTCCTTTCTCTTTACAACGGAATTTCGCCGCCAGGATATAAGGTTGAGCTGGACAAGCGTTTGGGTTGCGGTAACTGTACACCGGATAGTCTTTCTCGCAATGCAAGCGGCCTACTTGCATAAATAGCGGCTGTGTCGTCATTATAAATGATCACTTGCTCTGTCCCGCTACCACATATATCAGCATGTACAGCATATCCGTTTAGTGGAAATTCAACAACAACGTTCATTTCCCCATCATACAAAGATGGCCACACGCCACCGCCTCTGCGGTAAGCAAGGATTAAATCCGCAGAATTGACATCCCACCCGCGAAGTGGTTCGATAATCGTCAACCAACCATCCGTTTGGCGATCTTCCTTCCAGATCTCTTGACCTTCGCTGTCCAGCAAAAACAAGCCGTCCTTCCCTTTCAATCCCTTCCCATCATCCTCACGAACGAGTCGATCCAATCCTGCTATTTGCAACCCTGGCTTATCGCTGCAGAACCTGCCCAAAGCGATATGCTGTGATTCAATCGAGCCTTCATAGCGCCATAATTCTTTCCCGAAGCGGTCATACATCACCGTAACACTTCCGCCAATCACAAGCTCGGGCTGTCCATCGCCATTCACATCTCCGACCCAGATACAATCGGCATGATCCTCGAGATTCTTACAGCTCCACAGCTTCTGACCATCATGGTCCAACAGATCATAACCAGCCATGACCTCGTCTTTCCCATCTCCATCCAAATCGTAGACCCATGGAAAATGTCCAGGATTGCCTTCATGCGTCCATAGTAGATTAAAATGACGATCGAGCGCCCACATCCTGTGGTAGCGATCTTTCAGGATAATGTCGCTGGCGTATTCCCCGCCAGTCAAATTCGCCACGATGATGCAATCATGAGCATGCTCATGCGGCAGCTCGTACGAAGCTTTCACCTCGCCAGTCCCCCCGTTCAGGATGAGAAACCGCCCATCCATCACGCACAGTACTTCTAACTGACCATCGCCGTCGATGTCAGCGATTTGTGCAGGGTAGTCGGACCCTGCGCTTCCAGCTCCCGAATCAGGCTTTCCTGTCTGCCACAGCAGATTGCCCTCCAGATCAAACGCCGTCAGGCACTGCACCTGATGGGGAATATATCGAACATCCTGCCGGTTGTCAGGATGCACCAACAGCATCTCCATACGACCGTCGCCGTTCAGGTCGCCTAGGAGCATTTTACAGCGCGGGCCAGCCGCGCGAATGTCTACCTTGCCAAGCAAATAAGGCTCTTTGCTCACTTGTTCCACAGCCAATTCCTCCTATCATCTGTCTATTGGGGGAGCCAATCCGAGATAAGCTCAAGTGCAATAATCGTATTCAATGACCATTGTGCGGCCTCATTCGTATTCATCCAATCGATTTCTTGCAAAGTATCCACATGCGTGACGATGGAAGCTTCCTGCTGAAGATCAACCTTAGCGAATGCGTTTCCGAGCAAAATAGCCCAGCATTTCTCAGCTGTCTCATCGTCCCGCTTATAAAAGGCACCATAAGCAGTGATCGCTGCACTCAGCACAGGATGCTCGAAATTTTTCGTGGATATCTGACCATTGGTCAGCTTATCCTTCTGCTCTTGTGTTTGGTTGTAATACACGCCAAGCTCCGCCATCATGTCTTCCCATTCGGGGTCCTTCAACATACCAGCAAGCTCGAACCACACCTGCGGTCCTCCCATACATATGGCCAAATGCCTGCCCCAGTTATCGTCACCAAGTGGCGAGAGCACGCCTGTTTTCGGATCATATCCATAGGTAGGTCCCGAGATCAGCCCATAATTGGCATCCTTAATACAGTTAATACCTACCAAGATTTTGTCCCGATACGACGTATCTTCATAGCGCTCCCATCGTGTCATCCAATTCGAGCTGAAAGCTGCCCAATCCGGACCCACACGGATATGCGTTGGATGCTCATCCTTCGGAAAGTAAGCACGCATCGGATCCAAATTCACCGTGGTGAAATCCGAATCACGGACTTCATCCATGATATCCCCAATTCGCTCATCAGCGGTCAAATAATAGAAGTATCGATGTAAACCCGCCATCCCAATGCGAGCCTCCTTGCATCCGCAGCCCCAATGGACCACATTATGCCGAGACCCTAGTCCCGCATATTCGCCGAAATGGTACAGGTCCACTTCACTTGTGTGCCGAGTCATCGCTTCAGCCATCCGGAAGATATCCACTCGTCCCGTACGCAGGAACATCACCCATAGCCACATGTTGGGCGCAAGCTCTGTATTTTGCCAAGCACAGCCGCCTAAATCATAGTTCCATACATGCCGAACAGGATCATAACTATGCATGTAATCGCCGTAATCCCAGAATCCATACCACTTTCGTTGCTCAACTTCATCTTGATAAAAGGTAATAATGCCATCCAGCCGATTCTCCAGCTGCGCTTTCACTGGATGACTACGGTCTGGCAGGCTCCAATATCCGAAAGCTCCCGACTCGTGATAATACCCAGGCTCGCAAATCAGTAGCGATGGATTTTGCGACTCCTCCTGCATGTGCTGCAGATTTTCCCCATCCGGCGTCCCGCTTGTACACCACAGCATCAATTCACTCGTATTCGCAATGCCATAAGGTGTGGCACGCATCTCTTCTGCCCCTTCATATGAAGATTCCACGTGAGTTTCTGTGTCATAGTGACGAAGGTCCATCGGTGTCCCGTCTGGAGACCACAACCAGATCGTAAATGCAGCCTCCGAAGCTGCTGTACCGTGTACCTCCAAGCTAGATGGATGCTTCTCCCAGAAGTGTCGCAGTCCCACCGCTAAGCCGCCACCTTCACCGCCGACATAGCCCAGACCGCCAGCTCGCGCGCCGTCTGTCACCTTGACCCAACTGCAGCCTGCTTTCGTCCGCTTCCAAATGCGGTAATGCTCGGATGAATCTTGTACGAGTTTAAAGCTATCCCACGTTGCCGAATCATCCAGCAGTCCAAGGAAATACGCATCTTCTGCGGGGTCAAATGTCGTCAATTCACCTGCCGTTTGACGCTCAAATAATTCTCTATACTTTCCTTTGGTTCGACGAGTATGTAACGTTTTGGGCGATTCGCTAAAATAGCCACGATCCCCTGCCAAACGGATATGCCGATTGTATTGGGCCCCTCTCATCGGCACCGTGAAACGAATGCCTAGGCCTTTAATGAAATCCTCATGAGGATTTCCATCATATTGAAACGTGTGCACGAGTTTAATCGTTTCCTGCCCCGCATACACATACATACGCAGTGTAAAAGGCAGCCACTCTCGCGTTCCCGTCGTCGAGCGAAGTCTGCCATCAAGTTTAACGACAGCCCGAATCGGGCCGTCTTGTTCAACAACAGCGCGTACGACACGGCTTTCGAAAGTCTCCTCGCGACTTATCCGTTCACCCGACGCCTCGCTGAGTCCTTCTTTCAAACCGATCAACTCGCCACCGCTGCAAATCTCGTTGCCCTCACGAACGATGCTGCGGAGCCATTGTTTCCCTTGCTTGCCTATCGTGCAAATCATGACGCCTGTGTCCAGCGAAATGACATCGTCGGTTTCCGATACGACTAAACGATGAACGGGATCCTGCACACTCCCTTTGCGAATGGCAAACCCTTCACCAGAACTAGGAAGGACTGCCGCCGCATGCGCGGACCATTTCACGCTCCCATCCGGCCAGTAAGCCGTCGGCCAGCTTTGGACGGGTACGGCGTCTTGGCCGTCACTGGTTTCCAACCGTAATGACTCATCGCGTCCAAGCTCTCCCTCACGCCATGGAATTCCCCACGTTATCCCTACAGGTTTTGATGCCTCTTTGTTTAACCAACGCAGCTTAATTGCCGAATTCGAAGCCAAGCGATCATCTCCTTTTCACATGTAGCCCTATTGTAGAAAGCGGAGCTCTTGCGAACAAGGGGACATTATTGCTAAGCAGTGATTCAGCGGATTGCACTTTTTTGGCGAACTCATACATTATTGCTAGGATGTTCGACTGAGCTCTCGATAGCGCGTTGGCGTCATGCCCTCCAGCTTTTTGAAAATCCGATTGAAATACGTATGTTGGTATCCGACCTGATCGGCGACATCGTTGATTCGCATTTCCGAATCTCTTAGCAGTTCTTTAGCTTTGTCCATGCGCAGTTCCGTCAAGTAATCGATAAAGTTTTTGCCGGTCACTTGCTTAAAGGATCTGCTAAGGAAAAATGGATTCGTCCCCGTATGCTCCGCACAATTATCAAGCGAAATATCCTGTCTGTAATTATTTTGCAAATAAATCATCGCTTGTTCGATAATCCGTTTCACTTGAGCGTCCGAACGACCTGACATCTCCCTCATGAAGGGACTTAGCACTTTATCCTGAAACCATGCAAGAATTCTCGTAGACTCTCGAATCTGGGAAAGCTGTTCATATAAGTTCGCACCCTTGAAGAGGCGATTCGGATTAATCCCGGACACCATGATGGCGTGCTGAACATTGCCAAGCAAATGCAACATCCCTTGCTGAACCTCAATTTCTTTGGCACCTTTGCAGGTTAAAACCTCCAGGAAAGACACCAGCAGTTCACTTGCTTCCCCTTCTTTTCCTGTCCGTAAGGCTTGAATGAGCTCCCGCTCCTGTGTAAATGGATATTGCAACTCCATGTCTTCATCTCCTGCAAAATTGTCATGCTCCATATCGATAATCTGATTCACATTCTCGAAGTAACGATAGCTAACTGCTTGCTTCGCTCGTTCAAATGCGATTGGCACATCTGAAATCAGTGATACCGGTCGGCTGATCGCCAAGGTCATGCGCATTTTCAAAATACGGTTAATCGACTGCTTCAAATCATCACTAAAAGCTTGGGTGGCTTCCGTATAAGATTGATCCTCAGGCAGGATGAGAAGAATACCCGCTGTTAAATCGTGAAAGTTAAGGGTATGACGCTGTTCAAAATACTGAGCCGCCAGCTCATCAATCATATTCACGGCTGCAAAAGTAACAAGTCCCTCTTCACCTAGCCGGAAGTTCCCCTCCATGCTCGTCATCCCAATCAACTGGACATAGAGGACAACGAATTGCTTATCCTTCACGTCCCATTTAAAACGTTCCATCCGATGGCGTAAATCGTCCTCTGAATACGCATTCAAATATCCTTGCAGCAGTTGGTGCAGAAAGCTGTCCTTGAGGTGGGGAAGCTGTTCTGTCAGCTTCGTGTTCAACTCTAGACTCTCGTTATGCAAATTCATCCACTTCGACTCCAGCAATGTGAATTCATCCGCATGCTCATGGTGAGTCGCGCTTCCCCCCAGCATTGCAACAAGCCTTTTGACAGGTAAATAAATGCGACGTGAAGCCAGCCATGCAAGAATAGCCGCGAGCAGCAATACCGCAAGACTTACCGTGATAATCAACTTGGAAATAAAGACTACCGGTGATGTGATACTCGAAATCGGCGAGGCGGATACATAGGTCCAATCTTCTGCAATTCTGGCCAAGCTACCGTACGATACCGTGTATGTAGAGCCTTTCCAATCCATAAAAAAGGAACCTTTATTGCCTTTTAGTGAGTCAATTTTGTCACGAAGAGCGCTTACAAATGGAGATGACGACGTGTTCCCGTTTGCTGAAACGAACAGTTCTCCAGCGTTCTGAATCAGAAATGTCTCCCCGCCATCATAAGGCGTCAGCGTATTGAGCATATTGGCCACCTTCTGACTATCAAAACGGAAAACTAAGACCCCGAACGGTTTCAAACTTCCACCGGGAACTTGATGAACGAGCGTTAAATCTTTGTTATCAGGACGATTCGCATCAAATGACCATTGCGTCCAGTAGGTCGTATTTTGACCGTGGATGAGAGGTTCATACCTAGAAGCTGTCGCTGCTGTTCGATCATCTATCTTCATATATTCAGGGTTGAACAGAACAGAGCTTGTTCCACCCACATAAAGTTCTGCATGCTTCACCATCGCATTAGATCCCTGCATCGCGACCAGCGTTCTGGTAATATCCTGAGTCCGTTCGAAATTTCTTACAAAATCAAACCCATTTAAACTATAGTCAAATTTATTATCAAACGCCCAGTGGGATAGCAACAGCTCCAGATTGCCTAACTGGTCATCGATATTTTGCGACCTTTGTTCGATTTGCCGATAATGCAGTTGAAGCAGCTCACTTTCCACGCGCCCACCTGCCATCCAATATACGAGGACTCCCATCACTAGCCCAGGAATACCCGAGACGATGAAGATCGTAATCAGACTCTTTTTGTAAAAGCGGCCTTGTCCACCGATCGTTTTGCTTAAACTTCTTGCCAGACCTTGTTTCAATGCTCGGAACATGCTCTCACCAACCGTTCGAAAGTTTAGTTTGGAGCGAAGACTTCAACTTAGAGCGTATACCGGATGGCAGTCGGATGGAAGTTAATTTCCAGAGGAAATACATTACTTTTCCGACTTTTTGTGTTTATAATGCAGTGGTGAAGGAGATCAAGTTTCTCCACGCTTATGTGGTAAAAAAAGACAGCTCCCCAACTGTCAGGGAACTGCTGCATATCGTTGCGGAACGATAGTCCGCTATTCATCACTTATATCGAGAAATTTTTCATCAATGGCATTATAAATGAAATAACACCCATGCCCATTTTCATGAAGCTGCCGATGTTGCCAAATATGCCGCCTGCCCCACCTGTACTTCCAGCTGCCCCTTGACCAAGTCCGCCGAGCAAGCCCCCAAGTCCGCCCCCTGACGAACCTCCTCCTCCAAGCAAGCCACCGAGCCCCCCGCCACCTAACATCCCAAGCATGCTGCCTAATCCACCTAAACTGCCTAGACTAGAGATTTGTGCTTTGGATTTGCTTTTCTTGCGGGTAAGTTTTTTATTTGCCTTGAAGCCTTGAAGAATGACTTGATTGGCCTCAATGTCTTCCAAAATACCGTAGTAGACAGATCCATCTTTAAGCCCTATACAAACCGGTGTTCCTAAATGAGCTCTCGCTTGTGCAGCCATTGCGGACGACGCTCTGGCAACTGATTTTTGTAAGACATGACCGCGTTTATGTTTACTTTTGGACTGATATTGAGGTTTCATGCAGCTCACGCATCCTTTAAAAGTAGTTATTCTTGTCATCTTATGTTCAGCAGACAAGTTTGGACTAAGCTTTTAAGGACTTATTTAATTAAATAAAGACCAGCCTTACACACTATTCCTAGTGGTAGACTGGTCTTTGTTTTTCAGAAAAGGAAAGAGCACCCTGTCGGGTGCCCTCGCTCATCGCTTTCACAAATGCTAATTTACTTCTTCGCAGCAGCATACAAGTCGTTCATTTCTTTCACCAAATCATCTCCGCCTGATTTCTTCCAAGTTTCAAAAGCAGCCTTCAGAGCCGCTTCGTCACTTTGGCCGACGATAAATTTAATACGCGCGTCGTTGATGATGTTATCCAGCTGTTGACCTTTTTGCGAGTACACTGTGGAGATGAATGGCTCAACTGGATTGGCCACGATGTTTGCTTCTGCTTCTTTTTGAATCTTCGTCGTTTGCAAGCGAAGCGGTGTTTGCTTCACTTTCAAGCCGCGATCTTCCGGTATAAATGGCAGCATTTGGTTCAAACCTTCGACTTCGGACTCGAGAAGAGCTGTATCCTTACTCACAACAAGCGCGTCGCCATCCTTCGTATAATGCTTGCCTTCGATACCATAGCCAGCTAACGTTTGAAGATCCGGCTCATTCATTTGATCTAAGAATTTCAGCACACGTTTCAGTTCATCCTCCGTCTTCACGGTGGATTTCGAAACAGCTAGAATACCAGCAAATCCAGAGGTAGGCAGCGCTTTCAAGCCATTTTTGCCTGTAACGCCAATCATATTATCTACATAATGAATGTTAGGATTATCTTTGCCATCCTTGGCAAGCGCAGCATGAATTTTATCATCCATACGCGCGGCATTATCGGTTACGTCTACGATGACCCCTGCTTGATTGTTGGCAATTGGATCGTTCCACTTCGCGGAATCAAACACAGCAAAATCCTGATTAATTAACTTCTCATCATATAGTTTCTTCATAAATTTAAGGGCTTCCAGATATTCGGCGGTTTGATGCTCAGGTACGAGCTTCCCGTCTACAACGCCCCATTTGTTCGGTGCTCCGAACCAGAGTTTCATAATATCAAAGCCGCTTGCCCATTGCCCCGTCCATTTGACCAATACCATGCCGTATGTGTCGTCTTTGCCGTTTTTGTCAGGATCTTTTTCTTTAAACGCCTTGAGCATATTGTAGAAATCATCAATGGTTTTCGGCGGTTGCATACCAACAGCTTCCAACCAATCTTTGCGATAGTTAATCCCATTTCGACCCAAAGCACGACCACGGTAAATACCGTAGTTTTTGCCATCGACCGAAGAGTTGTTCATAATGACTTGGTTCGCTTTGCTGAGGTTCGGATAATCCTTTAAATATTTTCCGATATCCCAGAAAGCACCTGATTTGGCCGCGTTTACAAAGCTTGGATTCTTCACATCACCAACATAAATGATCTGAGGCAGCTTGCCTGAAGCCAATGTAATATTAAATTTATCTGTGTAGGAAGCGTTCGGGACCCACTCCAGATGAATATTGGTGTTCGTTTTCTTCTCAATTTCAGTCGTAACAGGACCATCATCCTTCGGGAAATTCGTTTTGAAGATCGGAAGCATGATGCTTAGGTCCAGTGGAGCTAGATTCTCTGGCGCTTTGGTCTGTGTAGCTGCTTGTGTGGTTGAGGCGGATGCTGCAGGTGTAGCTGTTCCCTCTTTGTCATTGCTGCAACCAACAATTGTTGTCATGACAGCTGTTCCTACAGTTGCTACGGTAACCCATTTCTTCGCATTTTTCTTCATCTAAACATGCCTCCTCTAAGTTATGGACTTGCCTCTATCGTAATCCGTTACCCCTTGACCGAGCCGATCAAGACCCCTTTAGCAAAATGCTTTTGCAGGAACGGATAGACAAACAAAATTGGGATAGTTCCAACCACGATAACAGCCATCTTGATGGATTGCTCGGGCGGTTTCACGAAATTAGGATCCATGGAGTTGAGATCGCCAGCAGCAGCTTGAGATAGTAAAACAATCTGTCTAAGCATCACTTGCAGCGGCCATTTGGCCGGATCGTTGATGTACAGCAAGGCTGAAAAGAAGTTGTTCCAATGGCCCACAGCGTAAAATAACGTGAAAGTTGCCAGTACAGGCATGGATAGAGGCAATACGATCCGCCAGAGAAGGCCTATTTCTGTACAGCCATCAATTTTCGCTGCTTCCTCCAGTTCAGGTGGGAGCTCTTGGAAGAAGTTTTTAACAATAATCAAGTTAAAAGCGCTAATCGCTCCAGGAATCATTAAAGCCCAATAGGTATCCAACATATGCAGTTCGCGAATCACGAGATACGTGGGTATCAATCCACCACCAAACAACATGGAGAAAATAATCAGATTCAAAACGGTGTTTCGTCCCATCAGGGTCCGCTTGGATAAGGCATACGCCATCGTCACGGTGAAGAACAAGTTCACGATAGTGCCCACAACCATCACATAGAGTGAGACTCCAATACTTTTTACAATCGTATCCGTCGAAAAGATAAACTTATATGCCGTCAACGTAAACGTCTCTGGTATGAGAAAGACCGCGCGTTTCGTCAGCTCTGCATCCGATGCGAAAGACCCTGCTATGACGTAGAGAAATGGCAGGATAGCCACGATGCCAATGATGCCAAGGAAAATAAAATTGCTTATATCGAAGATGGTTCCGGAGACGCTTCTATATTGCTTTGCCAAAACCGCTCTCCTCCTTTATCCATAATATTCGTATTAATAAATGCCGGATTGTCCGAAACGTTTCGCTGTCCAGTTCGCGCCGAGTACCAAGATGACACCTACCACTGCCTTGAACAAGCCGACAGCTGTACTATAACTAAACGCGCCTTGTGTGATCCCCATCATATAGACATAGGTATCGAACACTTCCGCTACATCTCTGTTCAAAGGATTTAGCATAAGGAAAATTTGTTCAAAACCATTATCAAGAACGTCTCCCATCCGTAGAATGAGGAGGATAACGATGGTGCTGCGAATCGATGGCAGCGTGATATGCCACAGCTGTCTAAAGCGGTTGGCCCCATCCATGATGGCTGCTTCATATTGCTCGACATCAACACCAGCCAGTGCGGCTAAAAAGATAATCGTGCCAAAACCGCACTCCTTCCACATCGTTTGCATAATAATCATCGGCCTGAACCATTCCGGGGTGGCTAAGAAGTTAATTTTATAACCAAAATACTTCTGTAAGAGCTCGTTAATGAGTCCACCTTCCGTTGTCAGGAAGACATAGGTTAAGCTGGCCACGATGACTAAAGATATGAAATGAGGCACATAAATCAATGTCTGAATGGTTCGTTTATACATATTGACCTTGATTTCATTTAATAGAAGGGCCAGCACAATCGGTGCCGGGAAGTAAAACACCAAATTATATAACGAAAGCAACAACGTATTGCGCAGGAGCATGAAAAACTCTGGATTCTGAAAAAACACACGAAAATGCTCCAAACCAACCCAATCACTCTTCCAAAAACCTAGAAAAGGCTGATAATTCTTAAAGGCAAGTAGCACACCCCACATGGGCACATATTTAAAAATAATGAAATACAATAAGCCCGGCGTTAGCAATGCGTAGATCCATTTATCCTTGCGCAACCTTGCCCAGACCTGTGATCTGCGAAGCCCTTTCGCCTCGCTCACCTGAACCAGCTTTCTGTTGCTAGGAGCAGCTGCCTGCTTCATCCTTTTCACCTCCATGTCATGATCGCCTTGTGAGCGTTTGTAGCCCTATTATGCATCTCCTGTGATTTACCGCCTATCAGACATTCTTGTAAGCCCTTCCAAATGATTAAATTCGTGTTGTATCAAGAAAGTGCAAACCCGTCAAAACAGTTGAAACTTCCTAATTTACCCAGCAAGAATGTGTTATTGCCCCTGAGTAAAATAGCACTTATAGTAGAAACTAACTTTCTGATGAAAAGGATGGATGATGGTAATGGGTAAAAAGCTATATCATGGTGCTGCCTGGTATCCTGAACTTTGGGATCAATCGGTCATTGAACAAGATATCGTTCTTATGAAGCAAGCAGGTATGAATGTCGTGCGAATCGGCGAATTCGCCTGGTCTAATATGGAGCCAACGGAGGGGAATATTGACCTTGGATTTTTTGTGCAAATGGTTAACCTCCTCCATCAAAATGGGATAGATACTGTGATGTGTACACCGACTCCGACTCCGCCAATTTGGTTCACGCACGGTCATCCAGAACGGATGTATGTGAATGAGCAGCTGCAAGTTATGGGACATGGGTCGCGTCAGCATGCTTGTACGAATCATCCTTATTTTCGTGAAAAAGCCGCCATTATCACCGAGCATATTGCAAGGGCTATTGGACGCTTGCCAGGTCTGATCGGTTGGCAGATTGATAATGAATTCAAAGCGCATGTATCCGAATGTATGTGTGGAACCTGTCTTGTACAATGGCATGAATGGCTTGAAGCACGTTACGAAACTGTTGAGAAGTTGAATGAAGCGTGGGGCACACAAATTTGGAGCGAATACTATCATAGCTTCGAGCAAGTACCGCAACCTGGTCCTGTGCCGTTCTTGCATAACTCTTCTCTCAGTACGATGTACCAGCTATTTTCGATGGAGAAGATTGCGGAGTTCTCAGATGAACAAGCGGCGATGATCCGCCAATTCTCGGATGCGCCGATCACACATAATAGCAGCGTCGCTTTCAGCGTAGATAATGAGCGTTTATTCCGCGAATTGGATTTTGCGTCGTTCGATACGTATGCAACCTACGATCATCCAGCGAACTACTTATTAAATAACGACTTGTGGCGGAACTTTAAGCGCGGTCGAGATTACTGGATCATGGAAACGAGTCCCTCCCATGCGGCCTCCCTTGCAAGCTACGCAAAGCCGCATCCTAACGGCTATCTCAAAGCTGAAGCTGTTGCTGCTTATGCGCTTGGAGCAGAAGCCTTCTGTTATTGGCTCTGGAGACAGCAGCGAGCAGGCTGCGAGCAGCCACACGGTTCTGTTATCAGCACTTGGGGCAAACCTACGGTTGGCTTCCCTAACGTATTAGAAGTCGAGCAGGCTAGAAAAGAAATTGAAGCCACAATCGTAGAGACTCGACCTACTCAAGCTGAAGTTGCGATGATTTATTCGGATCGCTCCAAAGCGTTTCTGAAAACAGAACCGCATCAAAAACTGAATCATCGCGGACTTGTAACCAGTTTCTACGAACGGATACTCCATCTTGGACTTCACAGGGATATCGTGCCAGAAGGTGCCGAGCTGACCGGGTACAAGCTGCTGTTCACGCCATTCCTCCCTTATATCTCATCGGATCTGATGAAGCGTGCTTCTGCATTCGTTGCGGAAGGCGGTGTATGGGTAGTTGGTCCTCTCTCCGGCGGACGCACCGAAGAACACACGATGCACACAAATGCTGCCCTCGGTGAATTGGAGCACCTAGCCGGTGTAGAAACAGTCTACACGTTCCCTATGGACGGCAGCGGATCCATCGGCAGCGCCTTTGGTGTCGCTGCCCCGCTATCGCTTTGGAGCTCCGTCTTTGAACCGAAGGAAGCTGTCGCCGTTGGAACCGTCGAATCGGGGCTGACACCGGGGCTCGCCTTCATTACCGAGCGCACCTATGGCAAAGGTAAGATCGTCATGCTTGGCTCTATGCCGACCGGCGAGGAAGGTGAGCAATTGTTGAACAAGCTCATCCTGCGGTATGCGGATGATGCTGGCGTAACACTACGTACCGATGTAACAGCAGGTACGATTGTTGCTCCGCGACATGGCGATGGTCGCGAAGTCTGGGTCGTGGTTAACATGGACGGTGCAGGCGGCAGCGTGACTCTCCCACGTGATGGCGTCGACCCGATCACGGGAACCGTCTACCGCAAGGGGCAGCTAACACTTGGCCGGTATGAACACAAACTAATTCAATTCACAGCTAGGTAACAAAGGCACTCAGAGGTTATGTTTATGCAAATTTGATGGGTCCATGGGTATAAGCACTGACAAGCAGCGTGCACCTCACATACGCTGTCTAAAAGAGGTGTACTCCCTATGCCCACGTATAAAAGCAGTTCAATCAAGAGCAAATGGCGTAAAACCAAATGGTTGCTTCAACAACCTCAATTACGTCACTATGTCCCTCGAACGTTGCTTTTTACGAAAAATAATTTGAATAGGATGCTGGATGATTATAAAACAGTCTTTTTCAAACCTACAGATGGTTCCGGCGGTTCCAATATTATCCGTATCAAACGGACGACAACAGGCTTCCAAACCCAATTGAATCGTACAAAAAACTTCTATACCACGCTGAATAAATTGCATAGCAAATTGTCCAAACATGCGGGTAAACGTTCCTATTTACTTCAGAAAGGGATTAAGCTCGCCCATACGAAAGGCCGACCTTTCGATATTCGCGTCATGGTGCAGAAAACGAATCAAGGTGAATGGGTCAGCACTGGCCTCTTCGCCAAAATCGGCAGACAAGGAAAAGTAGCTACGAATTATAATCAAGGCGGATCTATCGGCTATTTTAAACCCACCATGCTCGGAGCAGGCTATTCCACACCTGATACGCAAGAACGGGAAGCACAATTGAAGCATCTAGGCGTGGCGGTCGGGAATGCTTTTGATGATCATAATCGAGGATTCCGAGAACTGGGTCTCGATGTCGCGATTGATTCCAAAGGAAGACCCTGGATTCTAGAAGTGAATACGCGACCTCAGTTCTATCCACTGAAGAACATGTCTAATCGTAAGCTGTATCGGCGCATGGTGGACATAGGGAAACAGTATGGGCGTAAGAAGTAGATGATTGGTTTCATTTTACTAGCAAGCTAGCTGCAGGTTTTGGAAAATAGATGGAAATTCTCCATCTATTTTTTCATTTTCCCGCTGTTTGTAAGAAATCACAGGAAAACCTCCAGCCATTTTCAGGCTTTCACTGCGAATACCGCAGGAATGCGAAAATGAACTGGAGGTTTTCCATTTAAACTTAATTTTTACACTCTAACAACCATTCCCAAAACTGTTTTTCTTCGAATTCAGCACCTCAGCGAGGAACGTCAAGGTTAACCCTTGCCCCCAACCTTGAATGCGTTTGTCAGGCACGCCTTTGTAGCCTTCTGCATTTTTCATGACAGCCGTTCCCGCGGATACACCAGTTACTGTGCCTTCCTCGGTAATACGCGCTAAGATACCGTCGATCGACTTCTGAGTGTATTTGTTGTACAGTCTGCCGCGCGTTAGCAAAGCAGTGGCAATTCCTGCCGATCCTGAAGTCTCCAGCGGAGCTGTTGGGTCATCAAGAATAGTGTGCCACAGACCTGACTCATCTTGCAATCGAACAATTGCGCTGAGTTGATCACGCAAAGAACCATCAATAATCATGAACGAAGGATGCGTAACTTCTACGAGATGTAGTGCGCGCGCCATCGTGAGAGCAGCCCAGGAGTTCCCGCGTGCCCAGAACATAGCGGACATATTATTTTGAGCGATATTGTCCCATCCATGGTAGTACAGGTTGGTTTTCGCATCTTGCAGGACGTTCTCATGTCCATGATACTGCTTCAAGCCAAGCTCGAAATAGTCATCATTATTCAGCAATATGCCAACACGAAGTAGGAAGTAACCAGCCATAAACATCGTATCTACCCAAGCTTGTTCTGGAAAGTTATACGTTTCGGAATTAACCGTATGTTGGAGAATATCGTCCCCAAACCGCTCCGCTTGGGTGGCTAGGAATTCCGCCATTTCCTTCACAGTGTCTAGATATTTCTCGTCTTTTGTCACGTCATATAGGGTAAGAAGGGAGTGTCCGATGGACACCGCATTGACCGAAAGCTTCGGCAAGCCATCCTCCATATTTTCATCCACCCAAGCCTTCAGCCTAGTTAGATACGATTCGTTCCTTGTAGCCGCATAGGCTTCGCAAACTCCATAAAATGCGACACCACCTGGCCAATCCCATCCGAAGTCCATTCGAAACGTGCGATCTACCACACGATCGATGGCTGAAATGATATCATTTTCCTCAAATACTAATTTCGGCATGTCTATAAGTTCTCCTCTCATCCTCTATCCTTTCAAGCCGCTTGTGCTAATCCCTTCAACAATGTACCGTTGGAAAATGAAGAACACGACAACAATCGGTACCAGTGAAGCGGATGCCATTGCGAACATGCCCCCCCAGTTATTCACTGACTCTCCATCTAAGAAAAGTTTCAAGGCCAGAGACACAGGGTACATACTCGGCTTATTTAAGTAAAGCAGCGGGTTTATGAAATCTTCCCAGCGCCAGTAGAAGGAGAAGATCGTTGATGTAATGAGCGCCGGAACGATAAGTGGAACCAAAATCCGGAAAAAGATGCTGTATTTGCTGCAGCCGTCCATTTTAGCCGCTTCATCAAGCTCAATGGGAATTGTCCGAATGAACTGCATAATCAGGAAGATAAAGAATGGAATTGCGAAGAACTGCGGCATGATGATCGGCTTAAAGGATCCAATCCATTCTAACTTCGCAAACAATACGTATTGCGGAATAATTGTAACATCGTGCGGCAGCATCATAGTAAGCATCATACAACCGAACCAGAAGTTTCTTCCGAAAAATGGGATACGGCCAAACGCATAAGCAACGAGGGCTGAACTGACCACCGCGCCGATCGTAGACAAGATCACGATATAGAACGAGTTCATGAAAAAGCGACCGAATGAATTACCTGCGAAGCCTCTCCAGCCTGTTTGAAAGTTCTCCCAAGCAATCTTGCTTGGAATCAAGCTGTATGCGGTTGAGAAAATTTCACTGTTTGGCTTCAGCGAGCTAGCAAGTAACCAAATGATAGGGTACATCATCACAAGTGAGCATAGGACTAAAAGGAGATGATAGCCAAAGCGTTTGTAGTTATTCGAATGTGCCATGTTATTTCTCTCCTTTGTTTTCGTAGTAAACCCAGTATTTCGAAGTTTGGAAAATAACGAGTGCAATGATACCGACAAGTATTAGCATGACCCACGCCATTGCGGAAGCATAACCCATTTCGTAGAATTGGAATGCTCTGCGATATAAATACAAAGAATAAAGTAATGTATTGTCTAGCGGTCCACCTTCGCCGCGTGAGATGATATAGGCTGGCGTAAAGGTCATGAACGCAGAGATGGTTTGCATAATTAGGTTAAACAGGATAATTGGGCTAAGCAACGGAAGTGTAATCTTGAAGAACTGGCGAATTTTATTCGCGCCGTCTACACTCGCCGCTTCATAATAAGAGGCTGGAATGTTTTTGAGACCGGCAAGGAAGATGAGCATGGAAGAACCGAACTGCCAGACGGACAAAGCAATCAGTGTCCATAGCGCCGTCGACGGGTTCCCAATCCAGGATGTATCTGTATGAATCCCAATAACACCTAGTGCGGAATTGACCAAGCCTTTATCTCCGAACACTTGCGTCCACATGATGGAAACCGCCACGCTGCCCCCGATTAAGGAAGGCAAGTAAAACGAGGAGCGGTATACGCCGATACCTGAGACAGCTTTATTGAGCAGTACCGCTACCATCAAAGCGAATGCGAGTCGAAGTGGTACACTGGCGAACACGTACGTAAAAGTTACACTGACGGATTTCCAATACTTATCGTCCGCGGTAAACATTTTTTCATAGTTGTCAAAACCGATAAAATTCGGAGCATCAAACAAGTTATAATCCGTAAATGAATAAAAAAGTGAAGAAATGATCGGATACAGTGTGAAGATGAGAAATCCCAGAATGAAAGGGGAAGCAAATATGTACCCCACCAGGTTATCGTTATAACGCAGCTTGTTCATTGGTGATCAACCCCTAACCTTGATTTATGAAGCGGAAGCCTCGCTTCCTCTCTTCTCTACCTTTATTATAAAAGAGTTGATTCGCTGCCAGAAGGCAAAAAACCGTTCTATTTGTATAAATAACAGAGTGATAATAGCGGTTTCATGGTCCTATTGGAAGGTCATTTCTATCGTGGGGTGCGGCAGGCTCGGGTGTTACGTAGCTTCTACTTTCGATTGATCACTAAAGATGACGATCTCGCCAGATTCGTCTCTCCTTCTGCTCTTTAGTGATGAAAAACATCACTAAAGATGACGATCTCGACAGATTCGTCTCTCCTTCTGCTCTTTAGTATGAAAAACATCACTAAAGATGACGATCTCGCCAGATTCGCTTCTCCTTCTGCTCTTTAGTGATGAAAAACATCACTAAAGCTGACGATCTCGCCAGATTCGCCTCTCCTTCTGCTCTTTAGTGATGAAAAACATCACTAAAGCTGACGATCTCGACTGAACGATGAAAAGCCTCCGCACAATCATCATGCGGAGGCTTTCGGACCAAACTTATTTTTTGTTTTTAGCTAAGATTGCGTTCGCGTCCTTACGGAATTTCGCTGCGCCTTCTTCAACGGTTAACTTTTTGTACATGATTTGTTCAGCCGTATCTTTAAGCAGCTTCTCTACTTCAACGGAACCAATTGGGCTTGGCGGATCCATTGGAGAAGCGTTTTTCTCTGCCCAAGCTACGTACTCAAATACTTTCTTTTGTTCTGGTGTCAATAGCGGCATCAAAGCTTCTTTCACTTTGGAGGAAACCGGTACACCGCGCTCGCCCATGATGATTTTGTTCGCATCGATATCATTGATCAAGAAGTCAACGAATTTTGCTGCTTCTTCTTTATTCTTAGAGCTCTTGGACACAGACCAGAACATACTTGGTTTTAAGAATAGGGCTTTGTTTTGACCCCAGCTTGGCGTTTTCATTACATCCAGTGTACGTTTAGCCGCTGTATTGAAACCAATAAATTGGTTGGACCAACCGAATGTAGCAAGCGCATTGCCTAGTACCATTTCGTCGTCTTCTGCCGTTCCTTTTTTCTGTGCTAGCTTATCAAGCGGCAGCAAGTAACCGGAATCATACAATTTTTTATACATCGTGTAGTAGTCAACAAAGGCTTTATCATCGGTATAACCAAGACTAGCGCCATCTGCCGCGTATAGCTTCTGACCAACACTTCTCAGATAGAATGGGAAGTATACGTCATGACGAAGATCACCTGCAAGCAACTTGCCTTTGGCTTTCAGCGTCGCGCCAACTGCGTCCAAGTCAGCGAAAGTCCAATCTTCTTTCAGTGTAATGCCATTGTCTTTCAGCAATTGCGGATCAATCGTAGCGCCAAGTGCATTGGAGCCTGCATTCATCGCAACCAGTTTACCGTCAATTTTACCACCGGAAAGACTGTTTTCTGCAATATCTTTCACATTCAACACACCGCTTGTTGTAAATGGTGTCAAATCTTCCAATTGCCCTCTAGTGCCATATTGTGTAAGGTAGGAAACGTCCATTTGAAAGACGTCTGGCAATCCGTTAGCTGCAGCTTGTGGTGCAAGCTTCTTCCAATAGTCGTCGAATGCGGCATACTCCGATTCGATTTTCACATTCGGATGCTTCTGCTGATACAATTCAATTACTTTCAATGTATAGTCATGGCGTGCTTGTCCACCCCACCAAGAAACGCGCAAAGTAACTGGATCTGCTTTGGCACCCGTCGTTGGTGCTGCACTTGCTGCTGGGCTTGTGCCTGTGCTCGGTGTACTTGTTGATCCGCTAGAACCACTTGTACCGCAACCTGCAAGTAGTAGTGCTGCTGAGATTACTGTAAACATGACTTTTTTCATCTGTCATTTCCTCCCCAAAGTTGTAATCGTTTTCTTTCTACTCGTATTATGCCGCTGGAAGGAGCAAACGTTAATCCAAAATACAGACCTATTTGTTTAAAATGCAGAGGTGTCTGTCGATTTCATGTATTCCGATGGGGTTGAACCTCGATATTTTTTGAATACTTGACTAAAGTATTGTGGATTGTCTCCGAAACCAAGTCGTTCAGCGAGTTCGAAAATTTTGATATCCGCATCCTCGGCGATCAACTCGGTGGCGCGATTTATTCTAGCTTTCATGACATAATTGGAAAATTTCTCGCCAGTTTCCTTCTTGAATAGTTTCCCGAGATAGTCTGCATTCATATACAGCATTTCATGCGCTACCCAGTTCAAGCTGAGCTCGGAGTTTCCTAGCTGAGAAGTGATGACATCAATAACCTTTTGAACAATTGCACTATGCTTCACTTTGTTAAGTCCATAGAATCGTTCTGTCATGGTAATAACAACATTCTCCATAAACGTTTGAATCGTTTGCAGTGTGTTCATTTCAACAATTAAAGGAATTTGGGTGAAATAATGATTCATTTCTTCTGGTGCGCACTGTCGAACTAGTGATACAAATTGCTGAATGACATATGATTTTGTTACATCAATATCAAGCTGAGCTTCTTTTAAGCCCCCAATAAAAGAACGTAAAGCTGCTTCCGCTTCCTCACGATGACCGGATCTCACCGACATATTGAGACGTTCCTCATCCCAACCTAGCTCCTTCGGCGAAGCTTCTTGGGAGCCTTCGGTATCTTTACGGGTAATGAGACTGCCCTCTCCCAAATAAAAGCGATAATTCAACAAATGAAGACATTGCCTATACAGCGTTCTAGCTTGTGTTATGTGGCTAGGTTCACTAAGTGCGATCGTGACATCCCTTTTATAATAACTTTGAAAAGTATCTCGAATATGATAGATCCGCTCATGGAGCTGATCGATGTGATCTGATTCTTCCAGTAGAATTAAGACATGATTCCCAATGGTCGTACTAAGGAGAGGACTAACTAGGATTTCCTGAGCAATATTCTTGATGGCGAACAATAGTTCAAACTCAAATCCCTCTTCCAACTGAAACAAGAGAAGTCGAATTTGGTAATCAAAGTCAAGCTTAAATAAGCTTCGGAAATAGTCCCAATCCACTTTGCCATACGTCTTATTCGTCACAAACTCCTTGAGGAATTGTTCTTTCACATGCGGCATCACCTTCTCAAGCTCAGCCTTCATATTCCGAACGAACGACTCTTTACTTGTCTCCTGTTCTAGCTCTGCTACGATTTCCTTCAGCGCTTCCCCAATCTTCCCTTCATTCGTTGGCTTGAGTAAATAATGCTTAACGCCATACTGCATCGCTCTGCTCGCATAGTCAAATTCACCAAAACCCGATAGCAGCACGAAGCGAATATGCGGATACGCCTCATGCACACGCGCCACCAGCTCAAGCCCATCCATCCCAGGCATACGAATATCACTTATAATAATATCAGGCGCCTGTCTCTGTATAATTTCAAAAGCTTCTACACCATTACGTGCAGTCCCCATAAGTTCCGTTTGTAAGGAAGACCAATCCACCATACGTGAGATGCCATCCAGGATAATACGCTCATCATCAACTAACAATACGTTATACATTCCTTATTCCTCCTGTCCTTTAGGTAAACTTAAAATGATAGAAGCCCCCTGTTTGGCTAACTCATCCACTCGTATTCCGTAGGCTTCGCCAAAAGCAAGCTTAATCCGATCATCAATATTCAGGAGTCCGATACCTTTCCCCTTCGTCGTCACTTCACCACTACGCAGTCTTTCAATAAGTCCATTGGGAATTCCTGGTCCCGTATCATCGACAGCAAGGAAGATGCCATCTTCTGTACTCCAACCTCGAATTGTAATCTCACAAGGTTCAATGATTGACTCTAACGCATAATGAATAGCATTCTCCATCAGCGGCTGGAGGGTCAGCTTGGGAATAGCCCGACTCATTAATTCTTCAGGCACATCCAACCTAAACACCAATCGTTCTTCGAATCGAATTTTCTGAATCGTCACATAGCTGCGAACGATATCAATTTCCTCACCGAGTGTAATGATGGGTTCCTTCAAATCGACAGAGTGGCGAAGTAAATAAGCCAGCGCTTCCACCATTTCGGAGATTTTGGATTGTCGATTTACTTTGGCCATCCAATTAATCGATTCTAACGTGTTGTACAGAAAATGAGGGTTTATTTGGGATTGCAGTGCTTTAAATTCCGTTTCTTTAATCAGAAGTCGATTCGCATAATTCTCCTGAATTAACGTATTGATCCGTTCAATCATGAATCGGAAGCTTCGCTGTAAGAGCCCAATTTCATTCATGGCTACCTGCCCGCCTGGCGGAAATAAATTCGCCTCTTCGAAGTTCCCTTTCTCCGCCAGCTTCATCCGCACCATCAGTTCGTCGATCGGCCTAGTTAAACTGTACGAGAATCGTATGCCTAACAAGATCACGACTACGAATATCGCAATAAAGACGAAAACAACCATTTCCTTGATGAAGATGATGCGATCAAAGATTTGATTAAATGGCGTGATGTTCAAGTAAGTCCAACTTGTATTCAGTGACTGGATTTGGGCAATGAAATATTCTTCGCCGTTAATCTTCTGAATTTCATAACCTTTACTAGCATTCACAGGCTTCGTAATTCGACCCAAATCAAAGGAAGGTTCTCTAGGAAAGATCACATGCTCATCGGAAACAATCATAACATCGCCATCTTCAGGCGCGATATCACGTACAAGCTTCTCAATATTGATTCGAATGACAAGCGTCCCTAAATAGTCCAGATCAAAGTTCGTTTTGTGAAAGGAGCGAATTTCCCGCGTTGCAATCAAGGCAGAATCATTGCTGTCCGGGTATATCCAACGATTTTCCCCATTGCCTTCCGCAGCCACATTCAAGATGTGCCTTTTCCGTTCAGCGTCCATTCTTAAAATGTTGCCGCCCTCATGCTCATTTCCTTTGGCATCCATAATTTGAATGGAAAATAAATAGGGTTCCTCTCCGGAATAGCTGATAAGTCGATCTACCAAGTATTGACTAATGATGAGTCGATCATAATCGGAAGGATTTTTTTTGAGTGAAGTCAACCATTCTTGAACTTGCTCTTCTGCCAAAATTCGATAAGAGAGTTGTTGCAATCGCTTAAGCTCCGTTTCGATCGCGGTAGACGATAAATTGAGCACGCGTGAAGATTTATCATAAATTTGCCCATCGTAGATCGAAAACACATATTGCTGGATCAAAATTGTAAATGCCAAAGATACCGCGATAATCATCGTTATCAAAATCGACAACTTATTTTTGATCTTCATATGCCGATACATATCAAGGACTGAACGTAATCCCATAATTGGCCGACTCCCTATTTCGTTTTATCATCGATTATGGCATTCTGAAGGATAATGGTCAACGTTCAACTGTCAAAAATCAATAGTAAAATAGACCGCATCCCTTGGATACCAAGAAAACACGGTCTTATTATTAATTGTCGAGCATTACCCCCGATAACTGCGTGGTGAGACCCCCATATACGTCGTAAATGCCCGTGTGAAGGCATATAATTCGGAATACCCCAACGAATAGGCGATTTCTGTTACCGATAACGAAGTGGTTTTGAGCAGTTCGGCGCCCTTCTCCAAACGCTTGGTGGCTAAGTACCGCTGTGGTGAGGTGCCATACTTCTTCAGGAATGCAGCATACACATGCGACCGATGGTAGCCAAAATGGTTGGCGGCATCCTCGATACGTATATGCTCCGTATAGTGCAAATCAAAGAAATCCTTCACCTGTGCAAGCCAATTTTCTTTCTCCTTGGAGGCTGAACGGTTCGCTTGCAGGTTCATTTTATAAAAAAGATCACTGAGAGTCCGCTGCTCGAGAAACATATTTTTCTTCGCCCCCGAAATGACACCTATCACGCTTCGCAGTGCTTCTCCAACTTCGTTATTCACCATGTCATGTAACCAATACTTCTGTGGCGTTAGGCCAAACTCCGCTGTTAATAACGGCAATTGATTGCCTTCCATAGCTAACCAAATCATTTTCAACGGCGGAGTACTGTCTTCCGTTTGCATCGTTTCGTACACATAAGGACGTCCGGGAAATAAGCAAAATAAATCCCCTTCGCTTAATTCAACTGTATGGTCAAGGGAAGTCACTCTTACTTTGCCTTGCATAATCCAATGAAAGCTCGTCTGCTCAATCACTTTAGGTCCTATGTGATACGTGGACTTGGCGATATTCTGCCCCGCCCGTACAATCCAACAGCCGCTTGCTGTTTGAAAGGGGTGTGAAATAGCGAACCAAACATCGGCAAATTCCATCTCATATTCTTGCATCTCTTGCCTCCTACACGCCCATGTTACTCAATACCTAATTTTACGAAAAAGTAGACATAATGACAACTTTCTAACATTCTATCATGTTATTTTCTCCCTCGTATTTCTATACTGAACCTAGTATGTAAGAAGAATAAAGAAAGGCGGAAGATCCCCTTGAAGAAACCGAATATTCTACTCATCACAAGTGATCAGCAGCATTGGAACACGATTGGCGCTTTTAATCCAGAGCTATCTACGCCTAACTTAGATCGACTCGTTCATGAAGGAACGACTTTTACAAGGGCTTATTGCCCCAATCCGACATGTACACCGACTAGATCTTCCATTATAACTGGACAATATCCTAGCCAACATGGTGCATGGACGCTCGGCACGAAGCTTTTGGAAGATCGACATACCGTAGGTGAAGATTTCAAGAAAGCGGATTATCGCACAGCACTGATCGGTAAAGCACATTTCCAACCGCTCAAAAGTACAGAGGAATATCCCTCACTAGAAGCTTATCCAATCCTGCAGGACCTGGATTATTGGAAAGCATTTGACCAACCTTTCTATGGCTTTGACCATGTTGAATTAGCACGGAATCATACGAATGAAGCTCATGTGGGACAACATTATGCGCTATGGATGGAGGAGAAAGGGCTAACGAACTGGCGTGATTATTTCTTAGCTCCAACTGGAACCATGGACCCTAATCAGCTGCATCATTGGGCTATTCCGGAGGAGTTCCACTATAATACGTGGATTGCAGAAAGAACGAATGCGCTGCTTGAACAATACAAGGAGTCCGATGATGGCTTCTTCCTATGGTCGAGCTTCTTCGATCCGCATCCCGACTATTTAGTCCCTTCGCCATGGGACACGATGTATGATCCAGAGAAGTTGACCATCCCAACCGTCACACCTGACGAGCACGAGAAGAATCCACCACATTTTCAGCTGACACAAGAAGAGAATCCCGACTTCTCTTATCTGAAAGAAAGCGGCTATGGCATTCATGGCTATTCCTCCCATTCCCACCTGCCGGAGAGTGAACGCAAGCAACTCGTGGCCACCTATTACGGGATGATCAGCTGCATGGATGCACACATTGGCCGTATCTTGGATCGGTTGGACGAGCTTGGGCTTGCCGAGAATACGATCGTTGTATTTACCACGGATCATGGTCATTTCTTCGGGCAGCATGGTCTACAATACAAAGGCGGCTTCCATTATGAAGATTTGATTAAGCTCCCTTTCATCGTCCGCTATCCAGGTCAAGTTCCAGCGGGTAAAACGTCGACTGCAATCCAATCTCTCGTCGATCTCGCACCTACTTTTCTATCCATGGCTGGCCTCCCGGTCCCATGCTTCATGACGGGTGTCGACCAAAGCAGCGTGTGGACAGGTCAATCAGAACGCGCGCGCGACCATGCAATTTGCGAATTCCGTCACGAGAAGACAACCATTCATCAGAAAACGTATGTAGATGATCGATATAAGCTAACCGTCTACTATAATCAAACCTATGGTGAACTCTTTGACCTCCAAGAGGATCCAGGTGAGATTCGTAATTTATGGGATGAGTCCGATTATAAAGATTTGAAAGCTCGCCTGTTACTGTCCTATATTTGGGCGGAACTGGGGAAAGAACCGATAGCCATGCCAAGGATTTGGCATGCTTAGTTAGGCTTTACAGCACGATCTCCTCTTTAGTCCCTTCTCCTCTCTTACAACCAATTGAAAAAAGCTCCCGCGAATAAATCGCTGGGAGCTTCTATGTCTTACAAAACCGTTTGAAAACCCGTCTTATCGGCATGTTTATATTTAATACCTGAATCACGCGTCGATATGACCATCATATCACGCCAAATCAGTAGATCCGTCACCTCGGCTTGCGCATTTAACGCGTGCAGTATAATGTTGCCTCTGATCTCGCTCAGCTTATACAGCCCCGTATTGGCACATACGTAGACTTCCCCCCGATGCGTGACTAAGCGATTCAAGAACATCTCATCGAATCGATGTTGATTGAATCCGCCATTCTTATTGCCCACGATCAAACCCCCACGTTCTGTCGTCCCGACCAGCATCGTGTTGAATACGGCTAAACTAGTCACCGCTTGATGGAGTGGCATACTGCACCATTCGCCAGTAAATAAATCGTAAAAGGCAACGCCATCCTCGTAGCCCAGGAATATAAAATGAGGTGTAACTAGCAAATCATAGGTTTTCTTCCCACGGTAGGCCAGCGGCAGCCATTCAGCATCACTTCCACAGAGCAAGCCGTTCTCCGTGAGAACAAATCGATCACCCCAGCCAATCGCCGCATAACAGGGATCGGTGACACTCGTTTGGAGCCATATCTCATCCTCTAAATGATACAATCCGCGGCTCGTAGAAGCGAATAGCTGCGTCTCCACCCAGTCTAAACGGTAGACATGAACCTGCGCTGGCAACCCTTCCGATGCGCTTTCCCAGGAACGTAACGGTGAGAACTGGACCACACCATGTCCTTCCGTTCCCGCATACAATACCCCGTCTCGGGATGCGGTCAACGTAGTAAACTTTAGGGACAGCAAGTCATTGGTGGATTGCCAAGTCGAATTTATTTCCATGAAGTCCGTCCTCTCTGCAGCAGGTACACCTGCGACTTTCCAAATACACATCTTTCACAAGCCTGAGATAATCGAGCGATTGGTCCATTGTGAAATGGTTCGTCTCGATGCGGTGCTTCTTGCCGCTCATCAGATTGACGACTTGCAGCTGCACAGGTTTCTCTCCAAAAGCCTTATTGCAAAAAACAACCGACATATGTGTAAACAGGGCAAGCGAAGCCGCGCTGTCCTCCATGACAAATTTATGAATCACAATGGATTCTTCTGTAGATTCCATTACTTGAACGATCATGGATAATCCCAAATCTAGCTCATCAATCCATACATCCATGCTTTCGAATAAAAGGAGCGGCCACTCGATCCGATTTTTATTCGTCAGAATGTGATACAACTGATCCATGACGCGATGTTTAACCTCACTATAAAATGTATCCGTTCCGAATTTTTGCGTTTTATTCGTCCACTTTTTCTCGAATTCATTCTTTAACATATGTTGTGTCCGAGCAGCAGGTGGTAATGAATACCATGCGTTGATCGCGTGATACGCTGCGAATTGAGTAAGCTGCTGCCAATTCAACTCCTGCGAATCTGTCTCACGATCTTCATGAGTAAGGGTATGCAGCCATCGCTCTAATTGAAAATCCGCAATAACCTGCAAGTTCCCGACGCCAATACCATTCTCGCTATGTTCCATATCGACTAGCCCCCTCATGATGCCTTTCACTCTCGCCACCAATTGATAATCATTTTCATTTAGTCCTCTACAACGAATGATAATGGTTCTCACTGATAATGTCAAGATAAAGGAATACATTTAGGAGCCTTTTGAAGCCTTTTGACAATATGTCAGAAAACGACACCGACTTTCGAGCGACATCGCATTTGAAATGCGTTAATCTATGAAAAATGATTCATAGGAGGCGTACTAGGATGCAAAACTTACAAATCTGCGGATTGGGTTTTATCGTGCTATGTATTATGTACTATCTCGTCATTGATGTCTTCGAGAAGAGTAAGCGCCTCAGACAGACGGCTTCCAACTTACAAGAGCCTCTACCCGCAGTGATACCTCCTGTTACCATGAAGGTCGCTCCTCCCATACAGGAAGGTGTGTATCCCATGTATATCGACTGCAGTCGCAACGAACCATTTATCCCGCAACACTCGAATAACGCCTTAACCCCTGTGACCATATAAAATAAGCCCCCATTACGACCACCATCGTTACGGCTGGAACGCCCCAAGCGGCCCAGCCGTATTGCTCTGGTCGCAATAAATATGCCGCTGGATAGAAGCTGGCCAATGAGTACGGGATGACATAAGTTAACAATCCACGTAGAATGGGATGAAAGATTTGCATAGGATACCTTGTGAAATCATATAGCCACGTTATTGGATAAATGAGAGATCGTATCTCCTGAAACCAGAACGTTAATACACTAATCGTTAGTAGAATCGAGAATTGAATAAGAGCGCTGCACAATAAAGCAATGACTACATATAGTAAGCTCAAGAACGTCCAACTCATCTCCAAATGAGACGCCGCATAGCCCATAATTGCCATGCCAGTAATTAATTGGCCGACGCCATTCAACTCTTGGGAGTAGCCAATGGTTTGAAAAAGCACGCCAACAGGCCGCACCATCATCATATCCATCCGACCATTCCGAATGTTGCCTGTTAGCATGAAAGGCGCATTGAAAAATGTTTGATTCAGTGCTCGACCCGTGGCGGCCAGTCCGAACATGAAGACCAACTCATTGTAGTCCCATCCTGCCAACATCGGAATGCGTTTGAAAATGACCGTCAAGAAAATTAGCGTACTTCCCTGCGCAACGATCCCCGCAATGACCGCAATGATCGTATCCGCACGATATTCAACCAACGTTTTGACATACACTTTTAAAAAATGACCATACATCCCAATCAGATACGCAACCTGCTGCATGAAGCTTCTCTTTGGCGCCAACATCCTCTCACCCCCCGTTAATCGCTAGTCGCTTCGCTGCTTTCATCCACAACAATCGACTAATGACAATCATAACTAGCGCCCACGCAAGCTGCTCCAATAGCGCGACACCCATATCTACACCCGTTAGCTTGCCTGTATAAATCGATAATGGAATATAAGCCATTGCTTGAAAAGGTAAATAGGTAAGAATCGTTTGTAAGCTGCTTGGGAAGAAATCGAATGGAATCAACGTTCCTGCGAAAATATCCATCATCGCTCGTTTCGCCAACTGTACTCCGAACGTATTCGTGGTCATGAACGAAATCATCATAATAATCGAGTTAATACTGAAGGCTACCAAGAAACCGATAATAAGACTTAAAAGAAAGGCCGCTCCAGTAGCCAAGCTTGGTGGTGATTGAATGCCGAGCCCAAAGATCAGCAGCAGAAGCGCGGGAATATTCACCCACAACATTTCCACGGCAAAAAAGCCTGCGGCTTCTACAAATCGTTGTACTTGGAAGTCCACCGGTCGGATCAAATCCAGCGCTATGTCCCCGGAACGAACACGTAACGCCATGGCGTAGGTGGGAGCACGTTCCGCCGGTGACCAGCGAGCAAAGTTAATCGTTTGACCTACCATGACATAGGTTATTAATTGCTCCCAAGGCAACACCTGCCCGCTGCCATACTGATAGATCGCTTTCCACAACATGTAATACAGCACACAGAACATGAGCGTTGACACGAGTGTCATCATAAAATCAAATCGAAACTGCATGCGCTGGCGAACCGCAATGCGAGACATTCCGCCTAGTCGTTGAAGGGTATTCATGAGCTAACAACCACACCTTCCAACTCATGCTGTGGCTCCTGCGGTGAGCCTGAAATACCTTCCCGATAAATCCGAGAAATTAAGGCGTCGATGTTTTCATCCTGCATGGTCAGATCACGCGGCTGTGTGTGCTCTAACAGATGCTTAAGTAATGTGGACGTATCAATGTGATGCTGATCATAGGAAATTTTGAGCATCCGCTCTTCAACCAACGTGTGCACATTGAAGCCAATGAATAGTGAAGCCGCCGCTTCGGCGTGCTTTGTATCCTCGAAAGTCGCTTTAATTTGACGCTCAGTCGCATAATGATCGCGAATATGCTGCAAGCTGCCATCATAAATGAGGCGCCCCTTATCAATAATCATCGTCCGGTGACACAACCGTTCGATATCATGCATGTCATGAGTTGTCAGCAGCAGCGTCACGCCTTTTTCCCGATTGATCTTCTCGATAAATGCACGGATTCGCTCCTTCGCCACAACATCGAGCCCAATGGTAGGCTCATCCAGAAAGAGGATATCCGGCTCGTGGAGCAAGGAAGCCAGGATTTCACAACGCATCCGCTGACCAAGAGAAAGCGTTCTCACCGGACGATTGAGTAGATGCTCAACTTCCAGAACCTCTGCAAATTCACGTAAATTTCTGTGATATTGCTCCCAAGAGATGCTATACATATACCGTAATAAATCATACGAATCCTTCACAGGCAAATCAAACAGCAGCTGACTTCGTTGTCCGAATACGACACCAATCTGATAGGAACTCATCTTCCTGCTTTTATGCGGGATCAAGCCTGCCACCTCAATACTTCCGCCGCTCGGCTCCAGGATTCCTGTCAGCATTTTGATCGTTGTCGATTTGCCTGCACCATTAGGTCCCAAATAGGCAACACTCTCCCCTTTTTCAATGGAAAAAGAAATATCCTCCACCGCGACCATCTCTCGCTTCTCGGGCTTGATCAAGCTCCGAATTGTTGCAAATCGCCCCGTTCGTCTCACATCGGTTTCAAATGTTTTCCTTAAATGCTTAACCTCAATTAACGACAAAGCGCTCTCCCCTTTGGTTGCGATAGTCCGAACTGAATCCCATCCATTATAGCAAGGATTTCCATAGGGATGTTATTACTTTTTCGCAGCATGAGAGACCGTTGTAATAAAAAGAAGCCCTCATCTGAAGATGCAAGGCTGCTTTGACTGAATTAATATAGCGGATATTTGACCCGTAGATCTTCCCGGAACAAGACTGTGGAATCATTCCGAATATAATGACACACATACGAACGGCGCCAGCGATCCTTGCTGCGATTTTTGTAGGAGGAATGAATGAGCAGCTCATGGAAAAATAAAATGTCCCCTTTTTCCATAATAACTGGAATCTCTCGACTCAAATCTACACCTTCAGTTTCATCCGTCCAGCTTTCATGCTCTTCGAGATTCGTTACTTTCCCATGCGGGAGCAAACCTAATTTATGTGTACCTGGGATTACCCATAAACAGCCATTCTCTTCATCAACGACTTCCTCCAAAGCAATCCAAGCAGCAATCATGGACTTGGGGTCATCCTTAATATAGTAGTAGTCCTGATGCGGCGCTTGCCCTGGGGAGCCTGGCTCCTTATAGAAGTACATACTTTGCACACAAACGGCTTCGTCCCCCATCATTTGAGCAAGCGCACCTCGCACGACAGGGAGCTTCATGATTTGTTGTGAGAAGCCGTCATGCTTATGTGGATTAAATAATCGCACCGAGAATCGGTCCTTATCTGTTACATGCTGACCGCCTTTTTTGGGGAGCGCCCATTCGGCTATCTCATCAGCTGAGCGTATCGAGTGAATGTGTCCATTAAAGGCATCAACAAGATCCTCACTGCACCCTTTTTTCAATAAATAGTACCCATGTTCATGAAAAAATGCCAATTCTTTTTCCCCTAACGGTGTCAACCGATCCTTAACTTGACTTTGCATATCCCATTCCCCTTTCAAAATATAAGCTCGAGCTATATACTTAGCATACAGTCGCACTCCCATTCCGAAAATGGCTGTGATTGACGATTATATATCTGTAATTGATATTCAAGTGGTAGTGAACAATATCAATCTCTTTCATTAAACCATGGAAAAGGATCTCGCTCATGACATCAGAATCCATTATTAACATCCCCAAAGTACGAGCTGCCGTTGGCGGAACTGTTGTCTACCCAGCGGGCAGTAGGTTTGGTCCCCGTGTACAGGCGGATCTGCAACTAGTTTTGCTGCATACCGGCTCCATGACCGTGCATATTGATGAGGTTCCGCATAGGATTCAACCTGGACAAGTGATCCTCTTGAAGCCTGGTCATCAGGAACAGTTCTTGTTCGCGAAAGAGCAAGAAACTTGGCATCGCTGGATAGCCGTTCATGTTGGTGAACTTACGGAGCAGCAACGCGACCAATTGGAGCAATTGCCACATACACAAGCTATAAGTGAAGAGATGAATCGCTTAACGGACATCTTAATTTCCTTAAGATTACGCTACGATGCGGCCTCGGAAACCCTCTGCAGTCTGGGACTAGCGGCTATTCAGTTATTTATTGCGGAATCGACTAGCAATCATATGCAGCATACGCACCCTTCGGTTCTACACGCAAAGCAATATATCGAGCAACAATTCCATGATCATCTCTCGCTGGAAGGCATTGCTGATGAAGTCGGGTTGTCTCCTGAGCATCTGGTTCGCTTGTTTCGTAAACACGAGGGCGTCACGCCGATCAAATTCGTATGGAATTATCGCATTTTGCGGGCAAACGAGTTACTAACGCAAACTGGCTTAGCCATTGGCGAAATCGCCATGCGCTGCGGGTTCAAGAACTCGTTTCATTTTGCGCGTATGTTCAAAAGCACGACGGGCACTACACCTTCCGATTACCGGCATGGCAATTGGCGGGGAAATGATAAAGAAGCTGATCTCAAGTAGATTATTCTACTTAAGATCAGCTTCTTGTCTAGCCGCAACGGTCACGGTGCCGCCGAGAACCTCCAGGCACCCATCTTGCTGTAAAAACTACAGCTAATTCTCCCTGTTTTTGCAAATCCGATCAATTAGATGGATTTTGTACAGCTAATATTGCCTGATTTGGCTGAAACAGCCGATCGTGGGTATTTTAGCTGTACTTTTTCCATCCTTTCAGCAATATCAAGCTTTTCGAGTGAAGATAGATGGAGGTTTTCCAGTTAAACACCGAGTGACGTGCCCAACATCATTTATGGCAAATTCATGGTTGGCGTATTATCGAAGAAGTTCCACGGCTTCAACATCGCGTGTACCCATTCCGTTGGCATAATCGGCCATTCTTCCGCACGAGCCACATGGGTAGCGCCTGTCGTGATCCAAACCACGTCATCTGTGTTCTCGATTGAAGCATTGTCTGCTGTAAATTCACCTAAACCTGTATCCTTTGCAGTGCGATTCGGGTACTTGCCTTCTGGATAACGCTCATCCGGATTGTAAGTCGTCACCCAAATTTGCTTATCCATAAAGCCTGCACGTTTGAATAGCCAGTCGTCAGCACTGAATAGCGCTCCCTTCGCAATTGGATGTGTTCCACCAGCAAAAGGAATAATTTGATAAGAGACCTGGTTACCTACTTTGTTTTCCTTATTCGGATTACTTAGAATTCGAATCGTAGATGGATCGAATTTCTGCGTAGCTTCTTGTTCGGTTTTAACGGTTTTATGCTCGGTGATCATGACACTTTTACGAGGTCCACCATCCATATTCACAGCGACTTTCGGATCAATTTCCGTTAAAGAGTTATTTTCCCCATCCACATCCATATCGAGTCTAAAATTATAAATATGCTGATGTGTTGTGCCTACGATATTTTTATCAAGCAATGTGCCATATTTCGTATCCTCAGTCGCCGATGCATCGTGCATATTGGTGGTTACGACACCTTTGACCGCTTCAATTCCGGAAGCACCCACATCGATTTTGATCGTACCGTTCGGTTGCAGCACCCAATCGAAAATATAATCATAATTCCCCACCGTCGAAATCCAACGAACGACTAATTCTCTACGCTCTTTGCTATCAGTTCCTTGCGCCGACATCGTATCATGGCGATACTCGGGACCTGCATATTGTTCGAACACAGCCATTGCATTCGGGATCGTACGCGGATTCCCTTGCGTGTCTGCAGTAACCGCATCTAGCAACACCGCGTTGTTAGGTACGTCCTTTCCTTTTACAAGAGAAGACGTCAGCGTCCCCATGCCATACTCCCCGGAATCAAAATACGTCTTGAAATACCAGCCGATATCCGGATCGCCATAAGGTACGACCATGCCACCGAGTGAACCTTCGTACATGATTTTACGCTTTTCTCCTTGATCGTTATACGTCATTGTCGAAAGAATTGGCCCCACACGACTATCCAATCTCAAATGGAAATCCCAATTCCCCCAGGAGATCATATTGCCCGTTAAATTGTAATTTTTACCCGCTGATTCATCAATCGTAAGAGGCTTCTGGGCTAGCTTGTCAGCAAAATTACGACCATCATAAGGGTTCGCTTGCATCGGAACTGGGATGACCCCGTTATCTTCAATTTTAATAATTTGTTTCTTTTCCAAATCGACAACAGCTACTAGGTCTTCAATGGGGTGTGCCCAGAAGTTTCCATCCCCTGTATCCAAATAGGAAACAACCTTCAAGAGACGCGCATCCTCAACCAGATCATCCTCACCGCCAAAATAACCAACCGTCAAAGGAGTGGTCACCACTTTCTTGATATCCGAAATACCTCGCTTCGCAATGGCTTCCGCATACGCTGCATTCCTTTCAATGACGCTCTGTACCGTAATCATATCGTCCAGTGTAACCATACCTTGTGCGCCTTCCTTGGTTTCCCATTTGGTCAGCTTCCCATCCGCAAGATTCACTTCCCCTTCGATGACATATTTACCGTCCAGCGCTACGAATTCAGCTACTCGAGGTAGAAGCTTATTTCTTTCACCTGCTAAGACATAGCTCCACACATCGCTTTTCGCCGGCGGCTTCAACGAGATTTCCGTAAAGAGAATCGTCTCTTTGTAACCTTCAGATCCTTTTACAATGCTGACAGCTTTCTCTATCTCTTGAGCGGTTAGCGGATTAAGTGGGTTCGAATCCTTTGAAATTTGAACACTTGGCACTACGTCAGATTGGAAAATAGCATTAATAAAATCATGATACACGTATGTGATCCCATTCTTCATCACCACAGGCCCAGCAAGTGTCCGCAGCGTCCCATTCACTTTTGCATCGGCACTATTCAACTGAAGCTGAGCCACTTTGCCATCCTTCACGACTTGAATCGTCTTCGACGTTTCATCCCAATACACCGCAGCACCAAATTCCTCAAGCGTTGGTCGTAAGGCCATGTATTCATCTTCAAAGCTGCCACCATGTGCATAAGCTTGTTGCGAACCAAATGGCAGGAATGGCGTGATCGCCATTGTTAGCACCGTGCCAACTATTATGCTTTTTTTCAAAGAATTCCTCATTTTCATTCGTGTATTCCCCTTCTGTTGTGGAGTGAAGTTCATCTCGATGTGGTTAGTATACTAGAAGAGTGTAAAGAAATATTGGAAAAATCGGCCATTATGTTAGGTTAGTTAACATTAAGCAGGAAATATTTACTGGGAGCAGTTGACGTGATGGAGAGTCTGGGATTTCAGAGGGGTTGGGAATTGTTTTAGTACGGTGATGGAGAATAGATGTGCGTTGGGTTCGGTGAGTAGTTGGATGTTGCTGGATTATTTACTACAAATGGAGACAAAAAAAGGACCAACGATATGGCCCTCGCTCCTTTACTCCTGCAAACAACGCTTCATCCAGGCATGCGGTGTTTCTTGATAAAACTTCTTGAACTCATTAATGAAATGAGCTTGATCATAGTAATAAGCGTGCTCTGAAATGCTGTCCCAAATCGCAGAGGCTTGTTGAGCGGTAATCAATCCGTTCAGCGCATGCTGGAATCTCGTAATTTGGCTAAATACTTTGGGAGATAAGCCAACAAAATGCTCAAATTGCTTACGAAGATACCGCTCCGAATAAGTAGTTTCAGCCGCCAAATCCTTTACACTCATATTCCCTTTTGCCATAATCATCCGATTGAGGGCAAAGCGCACCAACCGTGAATCCTGCTGAGTAGTTAAGACTTCACCGAGTATTTCCTGGAACAAGCGTATCTTTTCTGTGAAGGTTGCAGCTGTAAGAATAGGCTCAACACTCTTCGTATTCAACTTGATAAAATCCGATAAAGGGCAAGATTGACTAATTAAATCCTTCATATCAATCTTCGAGCTGCCTGTTACATGAAGGGAGAGAAATCGAACACCAAAATAGTTCGTATCGCTTTTTAGCGTGATCGTGCGTTTGGAAAGGACAGAACCGTATACTTGAATATTAGGCTGGCTAGCATCACAGGTAAATAACATATCTACATGACCGTCTGGAATAGCGACGAAATCAGGTGATCCAACACCTTTGGACCGAAATTGATAATATAAAGCTGGGATATGATGCGCATCACCACGCGCTTTATATTCTTGATAATCAGCAGTTTGCCAGGCCATCTCAGGCTGCAAAGGGATATAAGCATTGGTTGTATCCGTCACGAACTCATTCATCGCCTGCTCACCTCTTCAATTTGTGATGCTTATTAAAGCATTATATTAAGGAGTCCATTCTCATTTGTCAATATATATAACATTAAAAGTTATGTTAAGTTACATACAAAAGCAGAAAAGGAGCCCCGCATGACATGCAAGGCTCCCTATAATAAGCTTATGGCGCTTCAATCCACGCTTTACTCATGCGCACTAACGCGATTTTACTGCCCGCAGGCTTCTCGTACAAGACGAATATGGTTTTATCCGGTGCAACACCAATATCCGAGTAGCCATTCGTTCCAGCATAAATTTCTTTGGACTTATACCAAGTGGACGCATCGTCATTGCTCATCCGAATCGTCA
Source organism: Paenibacillus sp. LjRoot56 (assembly GCF_964253335.1). Classification (NCBI taxonomy): domain Bacteria; kingdom Bacillati; phylum Bacillota; class Bacilli; order Caryophanales; family Paenibacillaceae; genus Paenibacillus; species Paenibacillus sp. LjRoot56. The sequence goes on along the minus strand of NZ_CAXURV020000002.1, from coordinate 680,659 downwards.
TATTGGTACGTGTACTCGTGTTCGCTGGGTTTGTAAACAAAATCGTAGAAGTATCATACCGCTGTATACTTCCTGCTACGACGGGGTCAATCAAGGTGGTATCCGATACCGGCGTGCTCCAAGTACCATTAACCCCCGTGGAGGTTGATACAGCTCGATAATCACTGCCAGGATTCCGCATATTCGTCATCAGCATGCCATTGGACAGCTGTACCATTATATTCTCGTGGATAAGTGAAAAACCAGATGGATTCGGTACTTTCGAGCCTGCATTCCATGTCACACCATTATCCGTGCTATAAATGGAGGCCACGGTTGAATTCGTCCAATTGGACGTCGTGATATAAATAGGAACGAGAAGTACGCCATTACTCATTTGAATCCCGTGGCCCGGCCCCATGCCAGCGCCTGCTAAGTTAGCAAAATATTTCGCGTTGCCAACCGTTTTATAAGGTGTCAGGACGGACGTAATATCTTGCGCCGCTCCCCAAGTTACGCCATCGTCGGTACTTGTACGGATGAAGTACTGACAGTTCCCCCAGATCCATCTACTCCACAGAAGGTGGACCCTCGTGCCCGTATTCTCTGCGATGAGCATGGGGTTCATTTCCGCGTAACCTTGCGATTTACCAGGCGCCAAAATAACTTGACTCGAGAACGTTGTTCCACCGTCCGTACTGCGCTTAAAGACGATATCGGTTGGCGTTTGATCTCCGCCGGTACGAGCTTCTGCCGCAACGAGCACCGTGCCGCTTGCACTTACGACAATACTAGGTATGCGATACTGGCCATAGCCCAAGCCATCGCTTGTCGTAAACAGTGTTTGTTCCGTAAGGAACGCTAATTCTTTGACCTGTGCCGCTGTCAGTGCAACATTGTAAACGTTCACATAATCAAGCGTGCCCGAATAGTACCACTGGCCACCACCGCTGTCTACATTTCGACCCACCCACATGCCAGTGATATTCGTCACATTGGTGAAGAAGCTGGTTGATGCTGAACTCGCTTTTTGATAGCCATCCACGTAAATTTTTGTTCCAGAGGAGCCAACAGTGAGTACCGCTGTATGCCAATTCCCATCATTATAGGTTCCTGAAGCACTCAGCTGCGTGGCATAAGTACCATTTTCTCGATTTTCGAAGTAAACCGTCCCATTATTCATGGTAAAAGATAAATTACTTGAAGGATCGTTCGTGTCTGATACACTGAGGAACGTCTTGGCAACCGCTGTGCTCGTCGATTTAAACTTTACCGAGATAGAGCCTTGAGTTAGTGATGAAACCACAGTGCGATCAGCCGTTTTGTCCACATAGTCAGAGGTTCCATTGAATGTGCTATTGATCGAATAGTTCAGCACACCTGCAGGAACGGAAGCCTCTGCGGAGTTGCCTTGAAAGGTGAACGCCGTCATAAGTACGGTCATACAGAGCATCAGTCGAATAACCTTCGTTAGAGTAGTCATTAATAATTACCTTCCTCTCACTCATTTATTGGCGTTTCTTTTCCTTTTCCCAACCTTAGCTTGCAAGCTACCTCCCTTCCGCCTATTCGTGAACAGGCATCCACCTGCCCGACTAGCTCTATCATAGAGCGACTTTTCTTCCTTGATAATCCCTCGAACTTGACTTTCAGGGGCTCTTTTTTGACCTCCCTTCACGATATTCATCCTAAAATACGTAAAAACCTCCGCTCTATCGCGTTATACGATAAAACAGAGGCTGCCTTCTCATCTTTACTCGTTCTTCCATGACGTTCATTCCCACCATTGCAGTGCTGCGCCAATCATACCGCTCCAATTCCCTCGATAAGCTGGCTCAATGCGAACACCTTCCAGCATCGAAGGCATCGTCCTGCGTGCTACTTCTTTCCGTAGCTCTGCAAACAAGAGATCGCCTGCTTCAGCTACCCCGCCACCGATCACGATTAACGAGGGATTACACATATGAATTAAGGAAGCAATGGCCGATCCTAGCGCAGCCACGGTTTCCTTCATAAGCTCATTCGCCGCCAGATCCCCCGCATGCCATCGAGCAAACACCTCCCGTGTATCCACGGTTTCCTCCACTACACCCATGTGGTCAAGCTTCTCGCGCATACGCCTCGCAATCGAAGTCCCTGAGGCATATTGCTCCAAACATCCAATCCCACCGCATACACAAGGGATACCACCGAAATCAACCGATATGTGGCCTAGTTCACCGCCACCGCCCCATGCGCCGTGGACCAGACGGCCATCCACAACGAGTGCACCGCCAACACCAGTCCCTAGTGCAAGGCATAGAAAATGTTCCACACCTTGTCCCGCTCCCAAGTGTTTCTCTGTCAGAGCCAGCACATTTACATCGTTATCGATGATGACAGGCAGCTGAAAGCGTTCCTGAAGAATGTCTTTAAGTGCCGTTCCCGCATAACCGGGAATCAGCTCAGATGCTGAGCGAATCGAGCCGCTCGCCCAATCGATTTGCCCTGCACTTCCAACACCAATCCCTTTAAAGCATAGGCTCGGCATTACTCCTTCACACTCCGCGATCAACTCGCGAATGACTTGCTCAATGCGTTCCACTGTCCTTGCTTCGCCCGCCATCGTCGGCAAACTAACCATACACAAAACTTCACCTTGTGCATTTACGAGGCCAGCGTTGATCTTGGTACCTCCAACATCAACACCAATTACGTAATTTGCTAAGGGGTCATACATATACACGCCCACCCGTCTCCCCCCTATGCACGCTGAGTGAATAATGCCTTCACATAACGCTCCGTAATAAGCTGCGGTCGTGTGATCGCACTTCCAACCACAACATAGGTCGCTCCACAGGCCAACGCTTTCGCCGCTTCCTCCGGTGTCCAGATCCGGCCTTCTGCTACAACAGGTACGCTAACTTTCGCACATAGCTGTTCAAGCAATTCGAAATCCGGCCCTTCTTGCTGTGTACTGTATGGTGTGTATCCAGCAAGCGTCGTCCCGATGAAATCAACACCAAGGGATTCTGCTGCTAACCCTTCTTCCAAGGTTGAAATATCAGCCATGACAGCGGCTCCCATTTCGTGAGCCCAAGCGATTAGGGGCTTTACGACTTCCAATCGGCCTTCCCGATTCGTAACATCAAGCGCAACGATATCCGCACCAGCCATCACGATGGCTTTTACTTCGTCCAAAGTTGGTGTAATAAACACACTGGACCCAGGCATTTCTCTTTTGATAAGGCCAATCACAGGCACGTCTACTTCTTTTTTTATCATCAAAATATCGTGAACACCGTTCGTGCGAATGCCAATGGCACCCGACTGGACAGCTGCTCTCGCCATTTTCGCCATCGTATCGCCACCATGAAGAGGTTCATGTTCCAGCGCCTGGCAGGAAACGATCAAACCGCTCACTGGAAATATCTCTCTGCATTCCATCCACAACACTCCCCCACTTATGCCTTTGCCAGCTCAACCAGCGTCATGATCCGTGTATTCAACTCTTCAATTCGTCCTTGATCACCCGAAGTGCAAGGTAATAACGGCATTCTCGGCTCTCCAATATCGTACCCACGCAGCTTTAGAATCGCTTTGCAAGCCCCATATAAAGATGGGAATGAGAGTAATTGGGTAATGAGTTCGTTCACCTTGAACTGCCACTCCTGTGCTTCGCGCATCTTCCCTGCTACATAGCATTGTTCAATTTTGAGGAAAAGCTCCGGCATTACCCCATAAGTTCCGCCAATACCTCCGTCTGCGCCAATACTGCGTCCCGCTAAATACTGCTCATCAGGTCCGTTGAATACGAGGAACTCGCTGCCTCCTGCTGCTTTGAATTGCTGCAGCTCAAAGGTACTTTCAGCCGAGATTTTCACTCCGATCACCTTGTCCTGTGCAGCCATTTTCATAAGCAGACTCTTGGATAAATGAAAGCCTGTAGTCTGAGGAATGTGATAAATGATGAATGGCAGTGATGTCGCATCGATAATTGCCTGCCAATGCCCCTCCACGCTATCCGGTGATAGGCGATAATAAATCGCAGGAACTGCTGATACCGCATGCGCTCCAACTTCCGCTGCATGCTTAGCAAGCTCAACACTATCTCGCGTGGCAGCTGATCCTACATGGGCAATGATCGTCAGCTCGTTGCCGACTTCTTCCATCACGGCCGCAAGGATCAGCTTACGTTCTTCAACGGTTTGCAGCATACCCTCACCTGAACTGCCGCCAACATAAAGTCCTTTCACACCCGACGTAGCGTAATACCGAGCCAATCGACGCACAGCATCAGTATTCATTTCTCCCTGCTCATCGTAACTTGCATATAAAGCGATAATAATACCGCGAAATGGTTCCAAATCATAAGGTTTCATGTATGTTTTCCTCCGATTGTTTGGACTGTTTAGATTGTGTACATGATTATTAGCTGTTATTTTCCATCCCACTACTGCAACTTTATCCCTTGACCGCACCCATCGTAATACCTTGTGTAAAGGCTTTTTGGAACACGAGAAAGATCGTAATCATAGGTACAGACGCTAGTGCCGCTCCTGCCATCATGATTCCGTAGTTGGTCGTAAATTCGCCTTGCATCGTTGCTACCCCTAGCGGCAGTGTCATCATCGAGGTAGACCTCGTCATAATGAGTTGGCTGAAATAGTCGTTCCACGATGCAATGAAAGTAAAGATCGCTAGCGCTCCTAACGCTGGTTTGAGTAATGGCAAGATAATCGTGGAGAATAGTCGGATTTCGGAGCAGCCATCGATCTTCGCCGCTTCAATTAACTCTCCTGGTACCGTTTGAGCGAATTGTTTCATCAAGAACACACCAAATGGCCATCCAATCGCTGGTAAAATAAGTCCATGATACGTATTGACCCATCCAAAGTCGGCCAACATCGTAAAGAGCGGAACAAGAATGACTTGTTTCGGTAAAGCCATTGCAGCAATAAACATTGTAAAAATGATTTTCCGGCCAGGGAACAGCTTCTTCGCCAGCACATAGCCAGCAGAAGCGGAAACCAGACAGACAGCGAACATTTCAACCAAAGCAATGATGAAACTATTTAACGTCCAGCGCCATACCGGATTCTTAAACAAATCCACCCAATTCTGTAAGGTCGGTTTGAGCGGGAACCATTCTGGCGGAATTTGTGTTGCCACCGTTTGGAATTTAAAAGCCCCCGTCACAATCCAATAAAACGGAAATATAAAAAACAACGTAGAAAGAATTAATAATAGCGTAGAAAATCCGTTAAATACCCTTTGCCCAGCGTTTACTTTCATGATGTCCCCTCCTAGTACTCAACATCGCTGCCAAAGAATTTAAATTGAATCAACGAGATAACCCCGATAATAATCGCAAGGAATACACCCATAGCCGAGGCGCTGCCGAAATGACCCAGCACGAAGGCTTGCTCGTACACGCCATACATGACGGTCGAGGTACTATAAACAGGCCCGCCAGAAGTAAGCAATTGAATTAAGGCGAAGCACTGAAACGTATTGATCGTTGTGATGACGATAATATAGAGATTGGTCGGCATGAGCATGGGCCAAATAATTTTCAAAAAAATTTGCCAAGGTGTCGCTCGGTCGATTTCAGCCGCTTCGATATACGAAGTTGGGATATTCCCTAGGGAGGCCACGTAAAGAATGATAGGCTGACCTACTGAGGTTGTGATCAAAACCGCGATAATTGCTAGCAAAGCTGTCCGCTGGTCACCCAACCACGAAATCGGCTCAAGCCCAATTAATCCCCCTAAATAGTTGAGAATACCGTAATTCGGATGGTAGATCCATCCCCATACAACTGTAATACTGACGACAGAAGAAACGGCTGGCAAATAGAATACGCCTCGAAAGAATGATCGAGCAAACTCTTTTTTCTTATAAATAGAAATGGCTACGAATAAAGAGAAAACGATTACTATAGGGACCGTAATAACGACTAGCAACAGTGTATTTCGCATCGATTTCAGAAACGTTTCGTTTTGAATTAAATCGACATAATTATCAAATCCAATAAAGTTAAACGTTCGCAAGGAGTAATCGAAGAAGCTAATATAGATCCCTTTTACCATGGGATAGGCAACAAAAAGCAGAAAGAATCCGAGTGCAGGCAGTAAAAAGACATAGCTCATAAGCCAATCTCGACGTATGTAACCTTTGGTTTTACGAACCGTTACCTCCATATTTCTTCCCTCCCTTTCTTTTTTGAGATGAAAAGAGTAGAGTACAATCGCACTCTACTCCCAGTGGACATTCCTCGTTCTTATTTGGCAGCTGCTTGATCTTTCTTCGCTTTCGCAATGGCTTCGTTCGCTTTGGTCGCAAAGCTATCCAGCGCTTCCTTACCTGTTGCTGCACCTGTTAACACACGTTGTAATTCTGGGAACCAGAATGTACGAATTTCCGCGTAACCATCAGCAATTGTGGGTGCATCCGTGATGAATTGACGAGCTGTTTCTGCGTATTTATATTCGGCATCACTATAAAGGCCTGTAATCGACGTACGTGCAGATAGTCCGCCTGTTTGAATCAAATTCTTCTTCGCATATTCGGGATCATTCGCGATAAAATCAACTAGCTTCTTAGCAGCCGTAATTTTGTCTGCGTTTCCATTGTTAAACACGGCCATACCGCCCAAATACGGCTCAAGCTTAGGCTTAGATCCATCTAGTGTTGGGAATGGCAGCAGAATATCTTCGAATTGCACCTTTTTAAGCGGAACGTTCTGCGCTTTAAGTACCGCTGAATAATTCAAAGTAAAGGCTAATTTACCTTGCAAGAACAAATCGTTGACATCCGCAGCTGCCAAGGAGGCAGAACCGGACACACTGATCTTATCCTTCGTCGCCTTAGCTACCCAGTCCAATGCTTTCGCAGCGTTGTCGGTATTAATGGCTACTTTGGAGTTATCTTCACTCAAGAATCTCGACACACCTAAGTTAGCAATATAAGCGCGAGTCCCTTGATCGCCTGCCGTACTTTTTGCAAAGAATCCCGTTGGAATAATCTCAGGTGCTTTCTCCTTCACGGCTTGAAGCGCTTTCTCATATTCAGCTACTGTCCACGTCCGATCAGGACGACTTAGTGGCAGTAAATCCAGGGCACCGATTTTCTCAAATACGGTCTTATTGACGGCCATCATGAATGGCGCTGTATTGATCGGGTACATATAAATCTGATCGCCAACCATGGATTGCTTCCATAGCGCTGGCGTAATATCTTTCTTCACCTCGTCGGTGACAATGTCATTCAGTGGAGCTAGTAACTTCTTCTTTCCCCAGTCAATAATGCGCCCCGGAGCATCGTAAATCACATCTGGTGCCGAGTTCGAAGCGATGGCCACGTTCAGCTTTTGCGGACCACCTTCAAAGGTAATCATTTCTAGATTAACTTTAATTTCTGGATACTTCTTGTTAAAAGCGGCAATAATCTGCTTCTCGTATTTCCCAACTTCTCCATCCAGCGGTTGAAAGTTCGGGAAGTTCCACCACGTAATCTCAACTGGCTTCGCAGCCACTGGACTTGGTGTTACCGTTTTGCTTTCGGCAGTACTCGTGGCTGTGTTCGCTGGTGTATTCGTAGATGAATTCGTACATGCAACTAACTGCGACCCGACAAGAGCAACGCCGATCAATGTCATTAATCCTTTTTTCATAGCCCTCATTTGAGCACCCCCGTTATTGTTTGTGGAATAAACATGCTTCGTTTCATTCCGTGCCCTAAGCATACGTGATATTGAAATGGAGGAGAATCCCCGTATCTTTACATTCATAGTCGTATTCTGACCTGTTCGTTTTCCAGCAAATGAGAGCCTCATTTCCGATAATTTTAGTGTTATACTTTATAAATAGTAGCCCTTATTGATGAGTAAATCGAAATAATCGACAAACTCGAAAGAGATAGATGCTTTTCTGGCTAGTTAGTCCAAATAATCGACTAACTCGAAAGAATATTTTTGAAAATAAATGTTACAAAGCTTTTCGAACAAGGGGGAACTTCATGTATAAACTACTAATTGTCGAGGATGAACCTCTAATCAGAGCTGGCTTGCAGCACTATTTTGACTGGACAGAGCTTGGTGTTACCACGATTGTTGAAGCTGAGAATGGCAAGGAAGGCTGGCTCACAGCTTTGCATGAGCAACCTGATCTGATCATCACCGACATTCGCATGCCCGAGATGGACGGACTTCAGATGATTGAACACATTCGAGCGACACTCCCGGATACCCTCTTTATTATATTGACTGGTTTCAATGATTTTGAATATGCCCAAAAGGCAATTCGTCTTGGCGGCGTGCATGCCTTTCTATTAAAGCCGCTTGAATATGAAGAAAGCTTTTCGACCATTCAAAGCTGTATGGCTACACTTAAGCAAAAGCGAAATGAACGGGCCCAACGTACGGAGTTGGAAGCGCAAGCCAGCGAAAACAAAAGCTTTAAAAGCAAAGAGTTGGTCAAATTTTTACTGGAAGACGAGCATGCAGCTTGGGAAGAAAGCGTGCGCCAACTACTCAACGACTTCGGGCATTTGGCGATTAGGTATCAACCTTTTGTGGTAACATGGATACCTTCAAATCCCTCTCAGACTTACGAAAGAAGAGAGTTCCAACAACACGCTGAACGCATCATTCGAGCCACGTTAGAAATGATGTCTAGTTCCAGTATTCCCCCACAACTATTTATATATATAGATAAGACCAAATGCTATGCTGTAGCGATATTGGATGATCAACCAAGTTCGTTCGAGACCGATCACTTCTCACTTCCAGCTTGTGATGCCAACTTTTTCATGGCTATTGGGAAAATGACGACAGAAAGCTCGCAATTAACACAATCGCTTCGTCAAACGGATCAAGCGCTATATCAACGCTACTATCAGGACAAGCGACAGATCTTCTTTCCGATCGCAGCCAATGAGTCACCGACTCGTGCCAAAGATTCACGTTTACTTCTTGAAGAAGCGGATAAGAACCGTATCATTGTCGGTCTTGAAAGCGGTAATCCTACGGAAATCGAACAGCTGATGCAACGACTCGCGCATGACTTGAGCATACATCTGCCCCGCACTTCAATGGATCGTGGATTCGCCTTTATCCAAGAAATCATCTCCACCACCGTTCGCTTCGCCCACCGGAATGGCATTCCTGTCGAAGGCGTCTACAGTGAAAAACTGCTAAAGCTTACGTGTGTCGATGATTTCCCAACGCTGGATGCCCTTTTCAGCTGGCTAGCAGCTTGGATGGTGCAAGTCAGCGACGTGTATCGCGATGAGCTCTCTTCAACGAACCACCAGGATGTGCTTATTTTTGAACATATTGAAGCTTATATTAAAGAGCATATCGACCAAGATATTACGCTGCAAATGGTGGCCGATCGTTTCTTCTATAATCCATCGTATTTAAGTCGTATTTTCAAAAGAAAACTAGATAAGAACTACATGCGGTTTGTGACCGAAATTCGCATCCATTATGCGCAAGAATGCTTGAAGAAATCAGAGTATCTGGTGACGGATGTGTGCACGATGTGCGGGTATAAAAGCTACAAGCATTTCGTCAAAACCTTCCGAAGCATTACGAATATGACGCCAACCGACTATCGGAAGAAATGGGGGTGGTAGGCGTTTGAACGCATGGCAGCGGCTTTCGCAGCATTACCGGATGAAGCATGTTAACCATCAAATATTCGTACTTATGATCCTAATTATCACCGTTCCCTTATTGATTATCTCCGTCATTATTTATTTTTTTTCCATCCAAGCCGTCAAAAATGAGTACCAGAGCTCCTCGAACCTGATTCTCACGAATCTATCCTTCAATATTGACCAATATTTGCAGAGTATCGAAAAAGGAACGCTCAACGCGCAAATGGATGGGCAACTGCAGAATGCCTTGGAGCACTGGGTTGCTGATGGCGACGAGAATAGTAATGATCAACGAATTCAATACGGGAACACCATTGAGCACTTTGTCAGTTCGATCGAAATGACAATTAAAAATGTGGACAGCGTGCAAATTTACGCAGGCTCCCGTGTCTTTTACTCGGCTAATTTCAATCGCTCGGATTACGATGTCGAGGATTTCACCCATGAGGATTGGTACTTGCAGACACAGCAAAGTAAAGGTGGCATCGTCCTGTTCGGAACACACCTCCCCTTCCATCGCGTGAATGCCAAGGATCCCGTTATTTCCATCGCTAGGGTCATTAATAAGGTAGGAAGTAAGCAGCCGCTCGGGGTTATGCTCATCGATATTCGATTGGATTCTTTGCGAGAAATATTGAAATTGTCCGAAACGAGTAAACGCAACTTCACTATTATAGATAGTCAGGGTGCGAGTATTTATAATTCCGAAAGTACGACTACGAATGCCAATGTACCAATCACGTTAGAGAGTCAGAAGCTTCAGACCGTTTTGAATACTGAAAATGGGAGCTTTTACGCTTATTTTGCCGGGTCCAATTCGTACATTAACTTTGTGACCTCGCCTTATTCGGGCTGGAAGGTCATTCAATCCATTGATGAGAAAGAAATGACGAAGCAAGCCGAAATTTTGATCAAAATCATATTAGCATTAGCCTTCTTGTCCCTAGGAACTGCGATTTTATTCATGTTCATTTTATCCGCGCGCGTAACGAAGCCAATCATTCTACTAAGCCGCAAGGTGAAAATGGTTGGTTTAGGCAATTTCGATGTCGATCTTAGCTCGAATCGGCAGGATGAGTTCGGCGTGCTGTATCAAGGTATCCGCAAAATGCTAGAAGACTTGCAGAACTATATTGAACGTTCCTCCATGGCCAAAGCACAGCAAAAAGTCGCGCAATATGGCGCTTTGAAAAGTCAGATCAATCCGCATTTTCTGGCTAATGTGCTGGAAACGATTCAAATGAAGGCGATCATCAGCGGACAACGAGATGTCGGTGAAATGGTCGGTATCTTAGGTCGCCTGTTCCGCATTCATATCCAAACGGGGAAAGAAACAGTTACCTTGCAGGAGGAATTGATCCACATTCGGCTGTACGTAAAAATCCAACAGCTGCGCTTCGGGGATAAAATTCAGTATCGCGAGGAACTCTCGGTGAATAGTGAGACTTTGCAGGTGCTGCATTTTTCATTGCAGCCGCTGATCGAGAATGCCTTTGTGCATGGACTGGAACGGAGCAGTCAAGCAGGACTGTTGGAAGTATCTTCCGAGATATCGGGGGATGACTTACTGATCCAGATCAAGGATAATGGAGTTGGCATGGATGAAATCAAGCTTGGGCAGCTGCGAAATCGGCTAGCCCAGCCTTCAGACACACTCGATGAAACACATATTGGCATCAAAAATGTGCATGATCGGATTGTTTTCTACTTCGGAGATCCGTATGGGATTGACATAGAAAGCCAGCTGGGTGTAGGGACGATCGTGCGGATACGTATTCCTGCGCGGTAGAGCATTCCCCTTCAGCTCAAGACAACAGACCAAGACGACAGACAGGAGGACCTTATGCTAGGACTCGCGATTTTACTTGCTTTTAACCTCATTGGCATTTGGCTTCAAACGAGCTTTCACATCCCGCTTCCTGGCAATGTGATTGGACTCATTCTTTTCACTATCGCGCTATTTGCCAAGCTCATCAAGTTAGAATGGGTGGAAACGACGGCGAATTGGTTCACAGGCCATATGATGCTATTTTTTCTACCCTTTGTTGTGGGAACCATGGCATTCTTCCCTCTGATTGGGGGGAATTGGCTTTCTATCGGGGTTGGCGTCATGGGGAGCTCTGTGGCTGTCCTACTCGTAACTGGATTTATCACCTCGAAAATGCAACGTAGTCAGGTTAAAGGGCATCGGATGCCTACAGGTGCAAATGGGCAAAAGACGGCTGAAGGTGGGATGAAGTGAACACCTCCGATTGGTTAATGAACCCGATGTTTGGCATCGCGCTTAGTGTTGTAGCCTATACGGCTGCACAACATATTCACAAGCGTTGGCGGTGGCTTCATCCGCTTTTTGTATGTTCAGGCTTGATCATTTGCATCCTGCTCAGCTTTCGTATCCCATATGCCGCCTACAAAGTAGGCGCTGATCTGATTACCTTGTTGCTTGGGCCAGCAACCGTAGCGCTAGGTGTACCGCTGTATAAACATGCCGGTCTGATAAAAAAGCATATCACCGGCATCTTGATCGCCGTTACGATGGGATCGTTGACCGGCATTGTTTGCGCCGCTGCCCTAGTTGGACTTCTCGGCGGAAGCCGCGAGATTCTGCTCAGCATGCTGCCGAAATCCGTGAGCTCGCCGATCGCCCTAGAGATATCACGCCATCTCGGCGGATTGCCAGAGCTAACAGCCGTGCTGACGGTGCTCACTGGGCTATTCGGGAGCATGATCGGCCGGAAGCTGCTGACCTGGCTCGGTTGGCGTGATTCGCTATCCATCGGCATCGCCGTTGGCACCGCTGCGCATGGGATTGGCACGGCACGCCTCCTCAAGGATTCCGAGGAGGAAGGCAGCATGAGCGGCTTCTCCATGGGCGCTGCTGGGATTATAACGTCGATTTTGTTTATTCCAGTTTATTGGTGGTTTAGTTAGAGGGAAGCGCGTACCAATAACCCCCATCTCGAAGCAATTGCTTCAGGTTGGGGGCTTCTTTGATTCCGGAAGTTGTATGTTGTGGTGTAACAAGTCACCTGTAAAAACTACAGCTATTCTACTACTTTTGCGCCAAGTATAAGCACTAGATGGATAACCTACAGCTAATTTTAAGCAATTTGGCAATTTCGAGGGAATTAGGTGTAAATAGCTGTACAGTTTCCAGTTAATCCTTCTCGAAGGCTGAATCAGACAAAATTACATGGATGTTTTCCAGTTATTTGGAAATGTAGTCCTAACTATGTGCCATTTTCTAGCTCAAAGCAACTCCGCCAATGCCCTTGCGTAAAACGAATGCCCGTATTCATTCGGATGATTGACGTTATTCATCAACAAACTCGCGGTTGATTTGCCTGTTGCTAATTCAGCTACCCATAGCTTCTGAACATCCGCGAGTGCAACCTCATACTGGTTGGCAAGCCGTCGCAGACAATCCGCATATTCCGCTGCATTTTTACTAGCAAAATGCCACTGTCCATTAGGTAGGCAAGGTGTGATTAAGATAATAGCTGCATCCGTCTGTGCGCGCAGCTGTTCAATCATTGCTCCTATGTGACGTTCAAATTCAGGCGGTGGAACGTCATTCCCTCTGTCCGCATCCACATTTTGATCATTCATACCATAACCAATCGTCACCACATCCGGTCGGCTTGCGATCACATCCTCTTGCAGACGAAGCAAGCCGCGCCGGCTTGTTTCACCGCCTACGGCTTTCATCGTCAACGTAACTTCTGATGTTGAGATATGGGAACGTAACTGCTCCGCAAATCGGTGAGCAAATGTGAATTTCACATTGGGGATTTCGGCCCCCATTGAAATGCTATCACCAAGCACGACGAGTGAAATGTCCTGCTTCTCTTTCAGATGTTTCAGCAAGCCGCTCGCCTGTGCCACCTTATTTTCATCAACAACCGGCTCTGTCTCGTACTCATAATCAGCATACACGGTATAAGCCGCATTCGAAATTGCCTTATAATCGCGATGATCAAACTTCTCTAGCCCATACAAAGGATGGTCTCGCCAATCAGGTATCGCACCACTTGCCAACCGAAAGATCGTTCCACCTTCCCCGTCGATCATGTAGTCGATACCTTGCTGGAACGTCCGATTATCTGGATGTGTGGTATCCGGATGACTCCTCAGCTGCACATCCCTGCCACCACAATGCGGTCGATAACGCATCTTTTGTTTCTCCGAGCCGGGGAAAACGAACGCTTCCCCCAGCTGACTTCTTAGCTCCATCGTTCATTCCCCCCTTTTACACTTACCAAAGTAGATCTATTCGACCTGTAATTCCCTCTAGATAAATACGATCCTCTTGGCAAGCATCCGTAAGATCGAGATACTCGTTCTCGTTCAATCTGACTTCCACGATCCCAGCAGCAATGGCCTCAATAGGTGGAAACAACGTAAGATTGGCCTCTTTCAAATTCCAAACGGTCAGATTACGGCTAGATTGACGCTTCCACGTTGGGAAAGCCTGATTTTCGCGGCAAAGAACGATTGATTTCTGCTTTTGAGAAGCCACGATACGGCATTCCTCATGAAATGTACGGTCCAACGCGTACACGCCCGTATCGCTCCCTAGCTGAACCGATTGTCCTGGAAATAACGGCACACCTTCTGGCAGACCGATTTGCAATTGAACTGTCGTATCCTGCTTACAACCTGTGAACCAGAATGCGTTCTCGTGACGCGAGACAAATGTAAGCGCTGATTGCGACTCGGTTGTCAGCTTCTTTTGTGACAGATGATAGCCATATGGCTGCAGCATATATCGTAATAGTACGGAAGAATCGTACCATTCTTCCTCTTGCCGAATCGGCAGATGCGTTACTCCAGCTGGCTGGAAAGGTAAGGATCCGCACAACCAACCGATTCTTCCACCGTTCCAATCTGCATCGCATCGTGTGACAGCAAACGCGCGTTCCTCCCCATTTTGTACAGCTACGGCATGAACGGTTGTACTCGAATCTGCGTTATCCCGGAGCGTTAAGCTCAATCCGCCATCTCCAATATCAGCACGATGCCTAAGCTTATGAGAAGAAACCTGCTCTCCAACCTCATCCTGCGCAAGTGAAATCCTCAGCTCAAAATCACCTTCTAAAGGTTGCTCCCTCTGCAATTGCAGCATCTCCAATAAAACTGGCTCCAACACGTCCCCATAGAGCAACACCTGAGCACCATCGGTTACGAGTGCCTCAATCTCTTCGACCAAATCCCTCGTTAATCCTGCTGTAGAAATCAATAGCACGGTGCTTTTCAGCTTCAATTTGGCTTCTGCCGTCATTGTCCGAAAGGTATCCGTCCCGAGCACAGTATTCAGTGGCAATCCTTCATTAATCGCATTCCGAATGAACCAATCGTGAAAGAACACTCGGCCAGTCGTATTCCGATCTGCTTTCAGCAGGTCATGCAGCTCACGAAATGGATAGAGCCAAGTAACCATACCAAGCTGATCTGGCGCATCTTTGAACGCTTTGCGAATATGCGGAATGATTTCAGATGCACTTTCTGCTTGCAGTTCCCCATACTCCGTATCAATCGTTAGAATTTGAACGACGCCAGGCGGCTCTACACCTCCATCTGCATTTACCCTCGCCGCTGCTAGCGGGCAATAAATATCGTGTGGCTCCCGATCATAATAGTCGAACCAAGGATTTTGCCAGAACCAAGGATCATTCGCGTAAAAACGGTACATATAGGTATCCTGCGGAAGCTCGGCAATCCGTGATAAGTAACCTGTGATTTCTAGTCCAAAATCGTAATTCAACGCTCCCCATGGGGAGTTCGGAGGTGGATACGCGAGATAACCCTTGTCGTAGAGTTCTTGCATCGGTACATAATCTTTGGCCAAGTCCATGCCGGTTCCGTAATTCGTTCCTCGTATTTCCGTTCGCACTTCAGGACACTCCAACTTGAATGCATCCCAAAAGGATAAAATCTTGGTCGAAACTTCCTCGTAATCCGCAATCGCTGCATGCGTCCCATCATAATTTGCCCCTAAATACGTCCAAGGAAAATACGAAAGCGCAAACCCATTAGAAAACCAGATATAGTCAAACCCAAGCGTAGGCAAGTAACTAGCACATTGTTTTCCTAGAAATTCACCGAAAGGTAAATCCTCCGGAATACCATTTGGATAGGCCGCATAGTGCACGTTGTCAGCCTTCAGCTTCGACCAGCTACACACGACCGTGTAGTGTGTTTTTAACGAAACGTACTTGCCGCCGATCTCGGCCCGGTTAATTTCTGGATGATCCTTATATTTAAAATCCGAATATGCAAACTCGGGTCCCGCATCGAACGTAGCACCGACCTCCAACTTGACACCAAATTTCTCCGCAGCGATCCGTTTAAATGATGCTACTACACGTTTCAGATCCCCATAAGTGAAGGTAACGGGCTCACTCGTATAGAGACGAGCAATATGAGGGTCCTTGTTATCCGTGACATGACCGAACATGTCCTCATTCGCGAACCCAATGTATCTTGCCCATTCAAAAGGGACTTCCAACTCACCCTTCCAAGTCAGGATTTCACTGCCATCCGAAACCCATAGCAGCATGGAAGCCACCTCGGCCATCTCCAACAGCGGCTGCCATTGGCGCAGCGCCTCTGTGCAAACTTCGTCTATCGCGGAAGGATCGAGGTTTTTGAAAGGTTTGAGACTCATTTCCAAGGAGGCTCGTTGAAGTGTCTTTTTAGTAACATGATCTATCGCCATATCTGTCATCTCCTCACAATCAATTATACAAGTGCCAACTCTGACGCTATTCCTTCACACTGCCAAGTATAATTCCCTTCGTGAAATACCTTTGTAGAAACGGGTAGATGATGAGAATCGGCAACGCTCCAAGAAAGATTTGCGCGGCACGTGCGGTACGATCCGATATGAGTGTCAGCACCTCGAGATCCGTGTTGCTTTTGATCAGCGTATCCAGACCTACAACCACCGTATATAAATAGCTTTGGAGTGGATAATGGGATGGCGTGTTCATGAATAGAATACCGTCAAACCATGAATTCCAATGGGAAACTGTCGCGAAAAGCGTAAGTGTTGCCAAAGATGGCGTAGATAATGGTATGTAAATATTCCACAGGATTCGCCACTGCCCTGCACCGTCCATGAGGGCTGCTTCTTCTAATTCTTTGGGCAATGCCCGGAAAAAGTTCAGTAATATAACGACATTATACACAGGCACCGCATGCGTTAAAATTAAGGCCCAAATCGTGTCTAACAACCCTAGCGACCGCATTGTCATATAGAGTGGGATAATCCCCCCACTGAACAGCATGGTGAACACGAATATCCATACATACACCGTTCTGCCCTTGAAGCTTGCTGCCTCCTTGGACAGCGGATAAGCGACTAGAATGGTCAGTACCATATTCACGATGACGCCTAACACGACTCTTTTGATCGAAATGATGAAAGAGGTCATAAACTCTGGTTTTTCGATGATGAATTGATACGATTTCCAAGTGAACTCAATGGGCCAGAAGGTGACTGCGCCTGTTGCAACAGCATTATTGGAGCTGAGTGACATCGCCAGTAAATGAATTAATGGCAATATACACAAGACAGATAAACTAATAAGAAACACATAGTTCGCAATTGTGAACCCTCGATATGCCCAAGACGTCGTCTTGATCATGCTGAATTTCCTCCTTCCCCTCAGAAAATGCGGTAATTGGCGAACCGATACGCCATCGTATACGAAAGTGCGATAAGGATAAATGAAACGAGTGACTTAAAGAGTCCGACTGCTGTCGCCACCCCGTACTGTGCATCGATCATCCCAATCCGATACACGAAGGTGTCGATGATATCTCCACTTTCATACACAATAGGGCTGTACAAATTGAATACCTGCTCGAACCCGGCGTTCAGCACATTTCCGATACTAAGTGTCGCCAGCAATACGATGATCGGAGCCATCCCAGGCAAGGTAATATGCAGTGTTTGCTTCCACCGATTTGCGCCATCCATCGTCGCCGCCTCATACAGCGCTGGGTTAATGCCCAGGATCGCTGCCAAATACACAATTGTGCTGAAACCGAATTCCTTCCACTCATTCGTCAGTACCAACGTAAATGGGAACCAATGATTGTCTCCCAAGAAGAAAATCGACTGCATTCCCAAGGCACGAAGTCCCGCATTGACGATCCCTTCTTTTGGCGAGAGGACATCCAATAAGATCCCGCTTAGAATAACCCACGAAAGGAAATGCGGCAGATACACCAGCGTTTGAACTATACGTTTCACCGCATTCTTTCGAACTTCATTCAGCAAAATGGCAATGACAATCGGCACGATCAGACCTACAATAATTTTCATGAGTGCAATATAGATCGTATTCCAAAGCACACGATAGAAATCTGGCAACTCCATCACATATCGAAAGTTATCCAGCCCGATCCATTTGGAATGAAAAAGCCCCTGTGTTGGCATGTATTTCTGGAACGCAATAGCAATGCCGGCCATCGGATAATACTGAAAAATAAGGATGGCAATCAATCCGGGAATGAGCATCAAATGCAGGGGCATTTGCGCTTTCCATTTCATTCTGTTCACATGTTCTCCCCCTTACCGGATGAAAAAAAAGAAGCTGGATTATCGCCAACCTCTTCCATGTCTTTATTATAAAATTAACGAACATGCCACCGATACGGGACATTATTGCGGCTCTTGCCTTATATTAACCAGTTAATCGAGAGTCGCGATACACCTGTGGCGTAAGACCTGTGACCTTCTTAAATAGTCTTGTAAAATAAGGCGCAGACTCCAATCCAACCATCGCAGCGATTTCATGGATTTTGTGCTCTGTCGTCATTAATAGGGTCTTCGCCCGCTGAATGCGCACATCCGTAATATAATCAAGCAGACCTTGCCCTGTTGTTTGTTTATACATGCGAGAGAGGTATGGCGGACTCAAATACACCAACTCTGCTAGGCGCGTTAACGACAGCTCCTCTTGTAGAAATGCATGCACATAATGATGAATCTGACCGATCATATCCGTCGTTCTCTCGGCCTTTTTCAGCCCGTTATAGTCCGCCAGCGACAACGCGATACCCGCCAGAAATTGAACGGCTCCTACCGTACTATTGTGCTGATAAGGATTCAGAATCTCTTCGATCCGGAACGATTCACCCAGCTGCGCGATCAAATGACGCTTATTGATATACGTTAAAAGAAAAGCAGCAAGATGCGAGAACGCCTCATAGGCCAGCGCTTCGCCCGCATCAATGTGCGATAACAACTTGATCGCTTTAACGACCTCACCAAACAGGTGCTCACACCCTTCTTTTTCACCGTTATCCAAATAGGTCTCCAACAGATCCATTTTGTGCAGATGAATACGCAAATCCTGCTCTTCATAGAATTGCTTACTAGAGCGCAGTTCTTCTTTGTCTTCCCTGCGTTGCTCGGTTAGCAGCATCTCATGGCCTTTCCCGATGCCATAGGCCAACTGCAGCTTCATGGCCTCAATCCGCTGCATCATCGCTTCCCATGTGCAGAAGCTAGAAGCCAGCAGGAAGGAAACCGGCACCTTCAGATGCCGCCGACAGGCAGACTGAACAAGCTCTACTCCGCCGGAAAGCGTACGAATCGCTTGTTCTTCTTGCCCGTCATCGGTAGGCTCGGTTGGTTGAACGAGCCAAATAAACCGATTGCGATCATACGGAAGCGCTATCATGTTTAGTGAGCCGTTCAAATATTCCTCCGCTATGTTGTGGACGGAATAGAACAGAAGCGATTGATCCGATGGTGCGGCGAAGGACCCCCATTCATCCAATCGTCCGATGACGAGGAGCACAGGACTCCCTGCGTGCAGGCCGATGCCCAGCTCCTCGAACCTGCGAGCCCTAACGGTGAGCGATTCGGACTCGCCTTGCACGAGCTGCCGCAGGTAATCGCGGCGAATCGTTGGCAATGCGGCATGCAGCTGCTCTCGAGAACGCTTCAATATTTCTTCACGGTTGATTTCGAGCGCGATATCCTGCGTCGCCTTCTGCACCGCTTGAATGATGGCCTCATCGCCCTCTGTTTTGAGGACGAAATCGATGCCCCCATTGCGAATTGCTGTCTGGGCATAGGCAAAATCATCAAAGCCCGTCAAGAAAATGATGCGGCAGCGCGGCCATCTTTTACGGGTATAATCGGCAAGCTCCATCCCACTCATCCCCGGCATCCGAATATCCGTGAGCAGAATGTCCACTTTCCCAACTTCCATCTTCTCTATCGCTTCCTTGCCGGAGTGAGCTTTCAACATCTCGAAATCCATGTCTTCCAGCTCAAGCAAAGTTTCTGTCAAATAGTGAACGGCCAGCGGCTCATCATCCACGATCATCATTGTCAGCATGACATCACGTCCTCTTTTTGCAAATTGAAATCCCCTATCCGACGAATGGAATGACGACCGAAACGATCAAACCGCCTTCCTCTCGTTGGAGAATCCGAACACCGGCCTTCTCACCAAACCTTAATTGTAAGCGTCGATGCACATTCAACATCCCCGTTACTTCCTCCGTCGCTTGCCCCTCTTGCGTTTTGGCCTGAAAATCTCGCAGTTCCTCGTCGGTCATCCCTTTGCCATTGTCCTCAACTTGGATGATAACAAGCCTCTCTCCGTCATCGTCCTCCTGGCATGCGGTCGAGATCCGCAGATGACGCTCATGATGGTCCTGATCAAACCCATGATGATACGCATTTTCCACGATTGGCTGTAAGATCAACCGTGGAACAACAATTTGTTTGCATACCTCTGGCAATGGCTCCATTTCAAACGAAATCCGGTTCATATACCGGATAGTTTGAATCTCAGCAAAAGCACGAACATGGCTCAACTCCCGCTCCAACGGGACTTCCTCACTGCCATTTCGGGTCATGTACTGGAAATAATCGCCGAGATATTTGGTAAATCGGGTTGAGTTTTCGAAATCTTGCGCTTTCGTCATGCGATACAATAAGTAGAAGCTGTTGTATAAAAAGTGCGGATTAATCTGCGACTGCAGCTGCTTCAGTTCGGATTGCTGCGTACGAATTTTCTGCTCGTATATTTCGAAAATTAGTTTCTTCAAATGCGCGACCATGTTATTGAATTGGGCATACAAATAATGAAATTCATCACTGCTTTTATACGTTAGCTCGACTTGTAGATCACCGGATTCCACCTTGCGGAAAGCTCGGACAAGCCTACTGAGCGGGCGATGAATGATGCGGTACACATAGATAGAGAACAAGATAATGACAATAAGTGCGCATAAGGAGATGAGATATAAATAAACTTGATAATGATCCAGCGGCCCCATCACAGCCTTTTCCGGAACAAAAGCAACCAACATCAGATCTAGTGCCGATGAATAGGTGGAAACCGTGAGAAGACGCTGATTCCCGATCTTGATAAGCTCATTAGCTGCTTGAACGATTTGTGAAGACTTGATCTGGAGCATGGACATTTGCTCCCGAACCGTTTGACGAATGAGGGCGTAGGCCTCTTTATTTTGCGTATGGACGATATCCCAATCTGCTTTCACGATCGCTGCGCCGCCCTGGTCATAATTAGAAATCTGCGCTAAATACGATTGCATGGCGGGCATGGAAAGCTCCAGTTCCAGAACGAACATCGGGTCGCGCCCTTCCACCAACTGGTTGTTGGGATAATATTCACGTAAGTAAAGATGATCGCCATCGCGATAAAATAATCCTTTATGCGAGAACGAATCTTGTTTTAATCGATCCAGACGCTCTCGAGGCAAGCTGTCGGCTAACTCCGTAGATGAAATAATTTTATTAATAGGCGGAATATACACACTTGCCCGCTCGATATACATACTCGATTCCTTTAATAGGACGAGGCGTTGCTGAAACCTTTTCAAAATAACAAGCTTCTGATATTCCGTTAAACTATCGGCCGTCACACTCAGCGCTTCCAAATCTTCGTCATTCATGAATTGCCGTTGAATACGTCCCATTCTGTCGATTTCATTCTCAAGTGATGAGCGATAGAACTGAATTTGCGACTCGAGTGATTTGGAAATCTCCTTGCGGACAAGCCCCGCACCCCATTCATTAATCTGTGTCCCGATCACATACATAGGTGAAAGCACGATGAGAAAAGTCACTATTAATTTGCCAAGTATTGAGAACCGTCGCTGTCTCCCTGCCATTCACATAACTCCTCATCATACGTCCTTTTTCTCACTATACAAAAGATTGTGCGGATTGGATATATGACCGGCACCATAAGATAATAAAAAGCAAGTATGATAAAATTGTCCCATCCTACAAGAAACTACCCCGCACGTAGATTTCTCTACATGCAGGGTAGCCATCATCGACCTATTTGTTCTTCGCGTACCAATCGTTCACTTCTTGCTCGATTTTATCGCCGCCAAGCTTTTGGAACTCTTCAGCGAACTTGTCGAACTCGTCGACGGATGAATCACCCATGATAATCTTAGTGAACGTTTCTGCGACTTTCTTCTTCAACGTCGGCAGCTTCTCGGACATCGTCGGCGTTGCTGGAGCTAGGAACAAATTATATTGCCCGATCTTCGCTTTGTTATATTGATCAATAACACTATAACTGCCGCCATCGCCCATTACGATATTGCTAAACCACATCGTATCATCACCAGCTTTGAACTTCGTCATGCGATCAAAATGAACACTGGCTGGGAATCCAAGTTTACTGCCATCGCCGGTCTTTAAGGATTCTTGCACTTGGTGATAGGCATCTAGATTCGTATTTAGCGAATCCATCGTAACTGGCGCATATTTCGCTGCCATAATCCCCGTTTTCGAATCGGTAATGAATGGGTTCGGATCCGGTGCATACGATTTTTCGTAAAAACGATTGATATAGATATTCGCTAACTTAATAGCCGCTTCCGGATGCTTCGATCCTTTTTTCACCACATAAAACGTACCGGCTGTGTCGTAAAGCTGCGGTACAGCTGGCTGACTATCTGCAGAAACAATTGGGAACACTTTCCATTGCGCTTTCGGATCCTTCGTGTGATTCTCCTTCTGGATATAGCCGCCATCTGACACTAATCCGTAGGCAAGCCCTACACGTCCTGCTGCTACATCTTCTTGGATTTTAGCTGGCGGTTTAACGCCAAATTCCTTATCAAGCACGCCATCCTTATAGAGCTCTTGGAGCTTCTTCAAAGGCGCTTTTAGTTCTTTTTGAACAAAACCATATACCAATTTACCTGATGGATTCTTAATGAAAATATCGGTATAACCATGATATCCGTTAAAGAAGCCACGCAATGAACCGTGCCCATAATCCCAGAAATCTTTATTTACCGCAAGCCCGATCGTATCATCTTTCCCGTTTCCGTCTGGATCTTGTTTGGCAAAAGCGGTTGCTATTTTAATCACATCATCCATCGTTTTGGGTTCAGGCAATTTCAGCTTCTGCAACCAATCCGTTCGTACGTAGATCATTTCAGCTGTGCTGATACCGCCGTTACTGAACGTGTGAGGAATGCCAAGCATTTTGCCGTCAATTGTAGCTGCCTTAATCCCAATTCCACCATCTTGGTTCAACATATCTTTCAAATATGGCGAGCTGTATTGTGCCCATACTTTCGTTAAGTCCTCTAACTGACCCGCATCCGCCAAACGCTTCATTTCCTCTTTATTCACCTCAAGGAAATCCGGAATATCGCCCGATGCGATAGACACATTCAGCTTCTGATGATACTGAGTTGAATCAACCGACCACGCATTTTTCACTTTAATCCCATAGTCTTGCTCGAAAATTTTGGTCCAGATATTGCTGTCGATCGAATCGCCAGCTGCATATTTGAAAGTTGCGTCCACCGATCGCACCGTCGTCACTTCAATTGGCGGATCATATTTCGCCAACGGGTCTACTTTCACTGCTGCCGTTTGAGCAGCCACCGGACTAGCCGATGCCGCAGCAGTTGCGGATTTGGACGCCTCTGGTTGAGCCGTCGAATTGCTACATGCACTTGCGACAACTGATAATAACATCATGGAGCCTATTGAAACCGCCCCGTATTTTCTCCCTTGCTTCATGGCCATTTCCCCCTCGTTCGCCTATTAATTCAACTGGATACGTTTTCATTATAGAATCACTCGAGCATGGCTCGAAACGGGACATTCTTGCGAACCTTGCTTTTTATTACGCTCTTTGTATCTCTTTAGGATAAATGATGGCCCAGGGGGATGGCAATGGGAGGGATCGTCTTAACCATCAAAGTTAACAACGAGAAAGAAAATGCACTATGAAATCTCCTTATTATGGAAATTTATACCAACTAATCGAGTGTGCCTCTACACCTATTTTAATGTACAATGAGATCGTAATCACTTTCGACGAAACTTGGGGGAATTTAGTATGTATGAAGGGAAAATTATTAAATTCTATCGAGAGAAATCCCAATTAACGCAGGAGCAACTGGGGCGAGGTATTTGCTCTGACACGCATATTAGTAAAATTGAACGTGGATCTACTGAATATTCACCTGAGATTATCACCTTTCTGTCCAAACGAATGCAAATCGATATTTCATTAGAAGCCATTCGGCTTAAAAATATAAGAACACGTCTTCATCATTGGCATGACGTTATTATTGAGCAGCTATTTGAGGAAATGGCTGTGTTGTATAAAGAACTGGAACAGGAACCGCTTATCCAACTCTCAGACTACCAACCACTTTACAACTTGCTGAAGGCCCGCTACTATTTGATGCACAACCAAGCTGATAAAGCCTACAAGGTAATTAAAATCTTCCATAAGGATGTTCAGCAACTTCCCCTGTATGAAAGTAATTTATACAAACATGTCATGGGTATGTACTATATGTCGAAACAAGAGTACTTAAAAGCTATTGATACGTTAACGGCGATTGTTCATGAGGATTACAATAATCCCGAGTACTATTATCATTTAGCCTCAGCCTATCACGCCATTCAGTCACCCGTCATGGCTTACTTCTATGCTGAGAAATCACTTGCTTTTTTCAAAGGTATCAATAGCTTCTTAAGAATTATCGATGCCGAAATGCTGATGCTGATTCAAGTCAAAGATGAGAAAAGCCGCGACTTTAAAGAAACCATTCGACGGTTTGAGAAGCTGATTCAAAGTTGCGATATCTGCCAAGCACCTGTTCGTAAAGCAAGAGTTCTACATAATTTGGCTTATGAGTACATGAGAAGAGAAAATTATAAGCTTGCCAGCAAGTACTACCAGCAATCCATGAATTTAAAAGAAAAGAAAACAGGTGGATACCTGCTTTCTTTGGAGGGATATATTCGAAGTTGTTTACATGGGAATCTACTGCCAAGTGAAGAATTAATACAAATCGCCAAAGATGGGCTAGCCCTAGCCAAGAAGCTGAAGGAAATCTTCTATATGCATCTGCTTCAGCTCCTCCTTCTCTCGATACAGAATAGGGAACACGAGTATCATGTCTATTTAAGTGATATAGCTCTACCTAAGTTTAGAGAATCGGGCAATACATATCTAATCCAAAATTCGGAGAAAGAATTATTTGCCTTTTACATGAAGACGAATCAACCCGATAAGGCTTTGGATATCGCAACCAAAGTGATGAATAAAGTGAATTGATTTTCTTGTAATCTAGTTAATTGGCTTAAGACCGAGTTCAATCAAGTAATAAGCCAAATCCTTTTTCCCGTCTTTGTCTTTCGGTTTACTCTTACCTTTCACATCAGGATCCATCTTCAGGAAGTTCTTTTCAATGTAACGAACTTCTTTCTCGTCCACCGTTCCATCTTGATTTATGTCCTCTTTCTTGGAGGATTTTCCGAAAGCGTTGGCGACTTTCTTGAGATCTTCAATGTCGATCATCCCATCACCATTCACATCTCCGGCGTAGCTAATCGGTTGTAATTGTCCAAGCAATTGATTTGTCCCGATCAGCTCGCCACCTTCTGATTTACTCAATTGGACCGATAATTTACTTCTCAAATGCCCTGGGACCTCTACAATGACTTCATAAGCTTGTTTCGTGACAGGGAGATTATCAATGTAAAATACGCCGCTTGGATCAACAGTTCCCTCATACGTTTTGCCATCCGCCGATTTCGCAAACACTTTAGAGCCAATTTCACTTAAATCCTTCGTCCAATCCAAGTAACCATTCTCATCTAGAAAGGCCTCCACCCAAGTTACCGATGAAATTGTTGAGTGTTTTGGAATAATATCAAATCCATTGATTTGATTAAACACAGGTGCTATCGTTTGTACAGTTTCACCATATTTCTTGTAGAAAAACTCTTCAATATTTTGCTCGATATTCATCGTATCTTTGATTACCCCAAACCACTTATCATCCACTAATTTAAACGTGACATCAAGGAAGGCACTGTCTCCATCAAACCCATGGAAATTGTTGCCCGAAATGGTTGCTCCAACTTTCACCATTTGTTTCGCTTCGTACACATCGTGGTCCGTTACAACTGGCTTATCCACGTTCACCTTCAGGCCTTTTTGGGCAGCTATTTTTTGAAAAGCAGGATTTACCTTGACATCTACAAATTTAAAATGCTTATAGTAAGCTACTGTATATTGACCTGAGATTAGCTTTTCAACATTATTTAAGTTTAAGGTCATGGTAATCTCATCACCCAGATACACTTTTTTCTTGTTGTACTGCGGTACAACATATGCCGAGCCTGCTTTGATAAATCCGTAGTGACGGAAATCTCGAATCAGACGAGCATTTGTAGCCATATCAATAGGGAATACATTCATCGTTAACGGATGATCTTGTAAATCCTCTGGCGTCACACCGAACTTCACATTCCCGTTCGCTTGAATTGGGAATTCTCCGTCAGGGAAAACATTTTGATTTTCATAATAGTACAAATGATTAGCGGATTGCGTGATTTTTGATGTGGCCAATGATTCAATCGCTGTATCATGTACGTTGGCATGCACCCAGAGCGCACGATGGCTTTTTCCATCTATCTCTTCAACTGTATACATATCATCACTAACTTCATAAACGCCTGGTGCATAATCAAGGAATTTGAGTTCAGGTAAAGTATTATCAACAACAAATGCTTGTTCTTTTGTAAATGTGTGACCATTCGCTTCCGTCGCAATCATCTTGATTGTGTAAGCACCTTCAGGTAAGTTGACAGCATCAGCGCTAATGGTTGGATCAGTAGGATCTCCTATTAAAGGATACACCCATCCGCCAACGGGGTAGATATATATATCTTGGTCTAACGGCACATTAACCGCATTAAGCGTACCAACATTAGCACTTCCCAACACTTTTCCGTTTTTATCCGAAATGAGCACATCGATGGTTTGAATAGCACTATTTAATTTAAAGAACAATATTTTAATTGGGTCTTCTTGAAATGGATGCATGATCTCAGGAATATCCGTCATAATGGCCTGATTACTTAATTGTATATACTCAATTCCTGGCTCAACGACACGAACAGCGAAAGGAATTCGATATTTCTCTACTGTTTGTGTAGCATCTGCACTCACAATGTTAATATATCCTTCATATCTGCCTAATGCTGCATAGGCCGGCACCTGAATGCTCGCTGTCAGATCGAACAACTGATTGGCTGCCACATTCACCGTGTTTGGAACCGTAACTGTAACACCATTTGCTGCAGCATTCGGTACACCAGGCTTAGCCGGCATATACTCAACGGAGAACGTAAATTGTTTATTTTCAACGCTTCTGTTTTGAATGCTCAGACGTCTGCTCTCTTCTACGGCTTTATTAACAACTTTCGCGTGGTTCCCAAAAAATATGGAGCCAGTTGGATCTTCGATTTCGACTAGTTCGCCCTCATTGTTTACGTTTAGCGTCTTATCTATTACTTTAATAGAAGTAGTCGCATAAACCGCTTCGACAACATCAACTAATCCCGCACCCACTTCATAAACAGAATATGTACCATTCAGCGCATCTGCGGTATTCATCAATGCAGCCTTTACATCAAAAGGCGTGTACGTAGGATTTTTTTGCAAAATCAGTGCGGCAATACCTGCCATGTGCGGCGTAGCCATCGATGTGCCAGATATACGAGCATAGGCAGACGAATAATCAATCCCATCTTCTGGACTATTGATATACTCTGGGTAGCTGGAGTAAACAGCCACACCCGGCCCGATTACATCCGGTTTAATGTCGTAATTCGTATTGACCGGTCCTCTTCCACTAAAATCTGCTAGTTGATTACCTTCTGTTGTCAAACTGCTAACATGACCAAACGTAATTGTAGGCAAACTATCTAATCCTAATAAGAACTCCCCTTCCGCTCTAGTTAACCGGAAAGAAGGGATAAATTTAGGACCTTGCCCTGTATAATGCGGAATTTCGCCTTCGACATTATTGAACATGAGAACCGCTTCCGCTCCAGCCGCTCTCGCATTAACGACTTTCTCATCTAACGCATTTTCCCCACGCTGAATTAGAGCAACCTTCCCCGTAAAGTCCTTGCCTTCAAAGTCATTAGTCATACCTAGTCCCGCGAATTCGATAGGGAATGTCTGTCCTGTTAAATCTTCAAGGTTGTCCGTAAAATTTTTGGCTAGCAGTTTCATATCCGGAAGTTGTGTAGCAACGGTCGAATAGACAGTCGCAGATACCGTTGGAATGGTCATGGAGAAATTGCTTGCTCCAACTGTAATCCCAAGCGCTGTTACGCCAGGTACAGTTACGGTTCTCTCATTTGGTCCAGAATTACCAGCAGCCACAAGACAAACTACGCCAGAGAGCGTTGCGTTGTTAATCGCTGTAGATTCAGGTGCTAGTGGATCATTGTATGTGGCTCCCAAGGATAAATTAATGACTTGCATCCCATCTTTAATAGATTTATCAATGGCTGCAATTATGCCACTCTCAGCTCCACTGCCATAGGGACCTAATACACGATAAGCATAAAGATCAACTTCCGGCGCTACACCTAAAGCGGGAGAACCAACGTTATTGCTTCCTTGGCCAGCGATCGTTCCCGATACGTGAGTTCCATGAGAAGTGAAATAAGTAGCTCCTTCTGGTTTTCCAGCCTCTTCCCAATCCCTGTATGTCGTTTCCATAGGATCCGCATCGTTATCGATGAAGTCCCATCCTTTAACTGTTGTTGGATCGATTGACTTCGGATCAACATTCCGTTGAGCCTTATACCCTTTATACACATCCTTTAAATCAGGATGATTATAGTCGATCCCGGTATCAAGGACACCAACTTTGATCCCTGTCCCTTTAATACCTTTATCGTGAAGAACGTCAATACCATCTAAAGGAATACGATTCTCATCGGTTTGTTGCTCGGTCAGTGCTTCAATTTGAGCAGATGACAAGGCCGCTTCCTTCGGATCAAGCTTAACGACGTTATCTTTCCAAATTCGATTTACGACGCCTGATTGCATTAACGATTCAATATCAGAACCTGGCAGGGTCATGGCTACGCCGTTAATTGCATGGTGATACTCTCTTGTAATTTGTATGTTCTTTTCACCAATAACAAATGGATTAATTTCAGAAATAGATGGCGTCTTGCCTTGCTTTTTTTGCACAAACTTTTTAAATATGTCATGATTTTCTTCTGCATGAGATTGCGCGGCTGTAGGTGAGATGTGAATGCCCTCTGCCGCTTGCTTAATCACTTCTACCTTAGCAGGAGCCTGCTTAAATTCAATGATGACATTTGTCAATGCAGCACTCTTCAGATTGATTTCTGGCGAAATGACAGGTCGTCCGACTTGAATTTCGGTTAGCGCTTTCTTTTGCTCAATCGATAGATTTTTCAATAGACTCTCTGGTTGTGGAGAAGGACTATTAGCAAATGCTTGATAAGGAAGAAATGATGATACGACTAACAAACCAGCTAAAGCTTTTAAGGTCATTTGGCTACATTTACTTATACGCATAATTTCTCTCCTCACTGTTATTTACTCTCTATTATCAAATAGGTATAACGCTAATAGAGTTAGTCTACATGCACATCAAAAAGACGTAAATGGGGGGAATTTGGGCCGTTTTTCAGCATTTTGGGATTAAAAAAGTGATGTACGCATGGGGAAATTACCATATAATACAAAAAAATGCGCCCCTAAATGCTAGAGGCGCAAGCTTTTTATTACTTATTAATTGGAATATTTCTCCTATGAGTGAAGTCCGAAACTTTATGCTTTTCCTTCACTTTTGAATCTCGTAAATGATGAATTGCTCTCTACCAACAATTACCACTGCACTTCCAACCTATCCTGATGATCGAATCCATACCATAATAAAAAGCAGTGCGAGGCTAGATCTCGCACTGCTTTTTCCAACTATAACCTATTCCACGTTATGATACACTTGTTGAACATCCTCTAAATCTTCCAAAGCGTCAATCATTTTATCGAATTGTACTTGTGCGTCATCGGATAACGTAACGTTGTTTTGAGCAATCATCGTCAACTCAGCAACTGCTCGGGCTTAATTTATCATCGTTTATGTTACTCACTATTTTGTATGAAATTGTATACGTATATCTTATCACATATTATGGAATTTTACTATTTCAAAGTTAATGAGTATCCCACAATACAAGCTTAAAACATAAACCCATTCCACTCGTTCCCCTTTCCAAAATGTTCCACAAGCAATTCTAACGCTCATTTGGACATAAGAAAAGCACAACCGCTTGGATGTGCTTTTGAATGGAACTTCTCTTTTATTAAAACGCTTTTGCTACTTCTTCGGCATAATTTAATATATGAATACGGTCTGCTCGACCTTCAATGGCATATGTATCCGACCACGATGCAAAAGGTTTTCTATTTGATTCTAAGACAATTCCTGCTTACTCCATCGCTTCACGATTCAATGCTTCTTCGATGCTTTCACCACCTTCAACGTCCACCAACAGTCGTTAAAACTTGCTAATCCTTATCCCATACCATAACTATTGAACCATCTACTATGAGTGATTCGCCATCCCAAACCAGCATCCGTAAACCGACTCTCACGCTCAAACACCACCACACGATTTGTCACCCAATCCTTAAAATTTTTCTTAATAGAACAATGGTGACAAATCGAAGCTGTTACCGCTAACACAAAAAAGAAGTAGCCATCGGCTACTCCTAATCCCACTTTAGCAGAATCAGTTCTGAATTGTTACCAACTTACCATCCTCAAAATACAAATACTTGTTACCTGCGTATACCCACTGCTCAGAGACTTTGTTTGCAGAAGTAGTTTTATTTATACTTCTAGGACTTCCCCATTTTGACTGAAGAACTTCATCTTTGGTCATCCCTATTAATATGCCACCGTTCTCAATCTTTGTCGTATCTTGATATTTCACCTTAGACCCGTACTCTTTTGTTAATTTATTGATCTCATCTTGTGAAACTAAGTTACTTATTGGCTTCAATTGAGTTAAAAAGTTTAGAGCAGTATCAATGTTAGATGGTATGTTCTTATTAACTTCTACGAAATAGTAAAGATTCATAAGTTCTTGTTTATCTTGGGATAAGTAATCGATCTTAGCCATTAGATCATCTTTGATTTCTACTAGCAATACTTGTTCAGCGTCGTCGAACCTTTTCTCTTTAGTAAGAGTTAGTGCCTTTGAGAAGGGTGTAGTTGTATTGCTTGGCAGCTCACTCACTTTCGACTGCACTGATTGTTCTTTTGCTAAACAACCTGTGCCGATAAAAGCTAATAAAACAATGATAACTAGGTGATTGCATTTCTTATTCATTTTATGACACTCTACTTTCGTTAATATTTTGCCCTTCCACATAAATCTTAATGTAACTCTATCATTTATAATTTTTAATGCATCACAGTTTAATGTAAATTTAAACCATTTTGAATAGTTCCGTGTGCAGACACCTATTGAACCATAGAATGGTAATGGTTTCTAAAAGGAGTTACCCCTTTGCATATCGAAGCTATTTTTGGGAAAGTGCTAAAGAGTTTAAGGATTAAACATGACCTCTCACAAGATAAGCTTGCCGAAATTTCTACACTTGAAAGAACATTTATTTCTATGCTGGAACGTGGAAATAGCCAACCATCATTGACAACAGTCTTTGAACTTGCAAAAGCATTCAACATGAAGCCCAGCGAACTCATCAGACTTGTTGAGATTGAATTTGACGAACGAAACCACTAACAAATAGACAAAGAAGCCGCAGAGCGAATCCTGCGGCTTTTGACGTTACATTAGAGATTTATGGGTTAAGTGAAACTTTCCACTTTAATGTATTAGTTGATGGTTGTTTGCTAAAAAATGTTTTAGTTCCATATTCCAAACAAAATGCCTTTTGGCTTTTTGTAGCCTTAAAAGTATAAGTTCTTGAAATACTTTCTGTTGGCATTAGTTTACCAAAAAAACCATATTGAGGTTCAGAATCCCCATTATCATAATATATCTTGAAGGTTGCTTCATCAATAGCTTTATCAGTCGTATTGTTCTTCTGCTCATATGTAAAATTATACTCGTAGAAACCTCCTTTATCTACAACTTCAATTTTCGTAACAGTAACGGTCATTTCATTTTCTTCGGATTTGTAAGGTTTACTAAGTTCTAAATACTTAATGTCTGTTTGTTTTACATTAGATGTTGTTTCTGTTGAAGTATTTCCCAAATTTATTTGTCCATGTGTGGTCACATTAATCCTATGGTTTACTCCATCCCAACCAATTTCATTTCCACTCACTTCGCCAACAAACCTTAGCGGTACTAGTGTACTCCCTTCAATAATGGTCGGAGGTACTTCAAGGGTGACAGATTGCCCATTTACAGTGGCATTTTTTTCCCCAACTTGCATTTGGATATTTAATCCATCTTTTGTTCCAGTGATTGTTTGAGTGGACGCATCCCAGTATACTTTCATTCCAAATTTTTCGAATAATGCCCTAAGTGGTACAAGTGTAGACCCATCTTTTATCATTGGCGGTACTTCAAAATTGAGTTGCTGCCCGTCAACGAATACTGAAATAGGCTTATCTCCATCGGCAAGAGCAATGGTAGGAATAGTTAATGCCATACAAATTAATGATGCAAGTGTCTTTCGAATCATCCTAATCATCTCCATGGTATGAAAAATTTGTCACATTTCATATTATCGTATAAATACGAAGTTTACAATGATATATCTGATTTATATCTCTGTTTTCATATACTAACCTCACCTACGATTGTTCTTGGAAAGTGATGATATGTCATCAGATTTCATCAAATTGGTAGGAGAGCGAATTAGGACATTAAGAAAAGGAAAAGGATACACACAAGAGTCACTCAGGCGTATACATCACATACATATCGGATATAGAACGTGGGGAACGCAACATTTCCCTTGGAACGCTTGAAAAGGTACTTATTGCTTTGGAGGTTAATGCCATAGAGGTATTCCGCACCGAAGGAATTGAGTCAATTGAAGCACGTACTGACAGGAAATTGTTAACTGACGCTTTTCATTCATTATTAGTCGGAAGAAAACTGGAAGAAGTGCAAATGCGACTGAAGGTGGTAAAGGAAGTGTTAGGAACGTTTGACCGACTGGAAAAGTGATGAGTCGCAAACACAACCAACACAAACAGACGCACAGGAATCAATCCTGAAGCGTCTGTTTTCGTTCTTTGCAGTTACTTGTTCCTACATGAAAGAAGAATTTTATGGAAGAGCCAGAACGCAACACTCACGAGCGTCGTAAATTTCCCAAATCATGTCTAATATCAACTGCTAATAACAGCATTCATCAATTCAATCTCTTCTTCCTGTAATACTTCATCAGACTGAAACTTAAACTCTTTAAGTCGTTGCTGCCTTTTAATAGGATTTTCAGCTACTGTTCGACAATCTTGATTTAGTTTGTCAACCATTCCTGTAATATAGTTTTGAATGTTTGGTGGCATTAATTCAAAGTCTATACCTTGTTCAATCCAACGCCATATATTCGATACTAGTGGAGGTGTGGGCTCCCATCCCCAATCATAGACAAATTTAATTGCTCTTGCTGCGATTACACTATACAATCTTTCACTAATACCATTCACATTTGTAATAATGAAATGATCTGTACCATATTTAGACTTTGGTTGTCTAACATTTGATACTGACATTATCACAGCTATTATAATTGCTTTACTAAATGGATCAGTTAGTTTCAAATTAAAATTAGCAGCATTTAATTCTTGAGTTTCATCATCAGTTTTCACCTTTTTAGCCAACTCAATAAACATATTTACAATTTCATTCTCCATATCTTGAGGAATTACTCCCAAGTCACACACTTCTCTGAATGAATTAATGCCAACTCTAAATTCTTTTTCTCTAATTGTTTTTTCTAATATTTCAATTTCCAGTTTACTAATAATTTTTCGAGGTACATTTGGGGGTGAAGTAAAGAAATCACTCAAATCGTCTTCAAACTTTTTGAATCTTGCATTTTCTATTAATAGTCGCAGAAAATCCCTAAATGCTAAGTCAGGATCACTTGAATTCGGAATCTCTTTCATTGGATCAATTAATGTTATTCCATAATTATCACATAACCCCTGTAAACGATCACTATATCTATAGGCTACCATATAAGATTTTGGCAATCTTCCAAAGAAAGCTGAGTTCAGCTCATCAAACATCTGTTGAATATTATTATCCCTAAAACTATAACCAATGAAAAATAAATTTTTAGCGATTAAGTCAGATCGTAACCTGATATTAAGCGCATTTTCATTTTCTTTAATGCGCTTTTCGTAATCTTCTTTTGTAAATATTATTGACTCTGGTTTATTAAGATCACCGTGAAATTTAATATAGAGTTGCTCAGATAATTTTACTTCCGCAAAGTCGTTAATTTCGATTATTATCCTGAATTTCTTACCATACTTCTCATATCCTTTTTCCATCACGTTATCTTGGTTTGTTGTGTATATGGCAGGAACCCCCATATTCATTATAGTTAAGTGAATATATCCCTTTTCATCATCAAATTCATTTATTTCTAACTTATTCTTTAGAAACTCACAAAACTTTTCTCTGCCAAATGTATCCACATATGTTTGAGCGATTAGCAAATGATCTGTTTCTGATGTTAAACCTACCTCTTGCCTCATATCATTAACCAAAGAGTCCCAGTCAGGCATCATTGATACAGAACAACCAGCACCTATAAATGGAACTAATTTTTGTTTAGAAACCAAAACTGATAATTCATTAATTATTTTACTCATTAATACTCCTCACTTCATTTCCATCTTTTATACTAACCTATTTAATGCAATCATATATCTTTTGAACATCATCTTTACCTTGAGCAATTTCCATGTATTTACTAATAGTTCTTATTTGAGTCAGCCCTAGCGCTAAAGCATACGATGGAAGTGAATATCTTCTCTTCATATTCTACAAGCAATGCTTTTAAGGCTTGAAAATGTCCATAATTTTGTCTAAGTGGATTGTACAGCCTTTCCTTCCGCTTGTAGATGACTTGAGTCCAGTAATCTGCTCTTTCATCACCTAGAATCCAACCAGTATAATTCTTTGTCTCAATTACGAATACTCTAATGCACCTTAACTGGTTGAATAGTTAAATTGTACCATGTGATCTTTCGTTTGTAGAGAAAAATGTAATATTTTGTAGGTCTTATCTCATAGAAACGCAAAGAAAAAAGCTTCTCTTCATGGAAGCTTCTTAAATGACTAGAAATCAATTATTAGACGAATATTTTTTTAGCTGTGTTAGCAATTATATTTGTGCTTATGCCATCACTTGCTCCGCCAACAATCCCTCCTATTACAGGGACAGCTTTAGTTAAAACAATAGGTGCTTTTGTGCCTTCTTTTGAGATTAATCTAAATCCAACTTTCTTGTTGATTATCTTGATAATTTCAGATGATAACTTATTTTTAATATAGTTTGTCATCATTTTTTGAACAATGATGATACCTGAACTTTTTAATATCTCCATTGCTGAATTTCCAGTTACAGCAACAAATACTAATGTTTTGACCTGATCGCTTTTCAAATCATAGCCTTTCAAATGTGCTATTGCAGCAATCATTCTAATTTGAACGTAAAGCACACTAACCATGTTTGCTGGCAATGCAACAGGTAATGTAATTAGTCCACCTAGACCAGTTAAAAAGCCAGCGGTTATCGCCTTAGCGTTCTGATAACGAACAAGGGATTTTATAGCATCTTCTACAGATCCATTATTTTTCGACAAATAATCCTCAGCCATTTCCACCGCTGAATCAAACTTAGGGATACCATTAATTGCTTTTTCGTAACAGAAATCTAAAACTTTTAACATTTTATTACTTTCATGTTCTTGATTTGTAGACATATTCCCCCATCAATCCCCTCTATTCAGACATTTAGTAATCCCATTCGACAAAAGTAAATAAATACCTCTTTAAATTTGTAAGATTTTCCTTACATCACTGAATACACTCATATTAAGCCATTGCAAATAAATTATCGTGCAAATCGAGATTAGAGTCGCTGGCTGGGAGTGCATAGGGGGTCTAGAAATAGTAGGTATTTGCTCAGTATTTAAACTAGCCCCCTCCCCTGTGCCAAGCAAATATACATATATAAAGGTGTACTAAATAAAAAAGAAAGCACATCATTGTATATGTGCTTTCTGAGACTCCATTTTTATTTAATCCTAAAACTGTAACTATCGAAAGGATTAAGGTTGTTGTTTTCTAAATAATTCCTTACGTTTTCTATTGCCTTGTCAATCATCTGGTTATAAAATTCAACTGGATAACAGATCTCCCAGACTTTATTATTTATACTAATCTCACCAGTTTCTTCATTTCTACTCATTGTTTGATATTGAATATAATGTGGTATAGCTTTATCGAACAGGGGGGTTGCACCAATACTTCTCATTTCATGAGTTAAACTATTCCTTAATTTCCATAATAAATTTACGTGCCTTAAATTCTCTACTGGCATTCCCTCAATATTTCTTTCTCCCTTAGCGAAATATTTCTCTATTTGGTTAATAGTTGGGTCATAACTAAAAGGAACTGGTGTAGAAGAAGGGAATCTCCTTATTTCATCAATTGCATATTCCTTTAAATAAGCATATCGTTCTTCTGAATTATTAGTTAGTAACAGTATTAGCTGTTGTAAACTGATACGTTGAGCATCTTCCCATTCACAATACTCTATTATAAATTGAACAAATCGGAATCCATTCTTCCTTTCCAATGGATAAATACATTTTGAAAGCATATCTAACAAATTAAATAGCAAAGTCCTTTTATGATTATTTAGATATTGGTCACCACTAATATTCATTATAGATGCTTTTATCTCTTTAACTTTGCATATGTAATCATCAATATTGTTATACTTCATAATTTATCCCCCTGTTTTTAACACTTCTATCACAAAAATAGAAGAACAAATTACGTCTATGCTCAATTTGTTATTTATTTCAAACGCTCAACCGTAACTGAATCATCCATTCCATCAACCTTCATCTTATAAACTCCACCACTACTATAGATAATTACATCAGGCATGAAAGAATAATGATAACCGTATTTAAAAGAAGTCTGCTTCCATATTTGACCATTCAATAGTTTGTAAATATTGTCACTATCATATCCTTCAAAATCTCCATCAATTTTACTCTCTATCGTCGAAAAAGTAGAAGATGTTGGTGTTGGTATTGACGTTGGTACTGGTGTCGTTACTGGGAATGGTGCTGTGTTTCCTTTCTCTGCTGCTCTATACTTCGAATTTATCATCAAGGACAAAAACATTTTTTCATTACCTTTATGTGTTAAGTCAGTGAATGTAACTTTTTGAAAAAGTTCAGTATCCGTTATTTTTCCAGCGTAAAAATCTAATACGTCTTTGGTTTGACCTCTAAAAGACCCCAATACTTTTTTATCATTATTTGAGCCAGGAATTTTTACCCATAATAAGAAAGTTTCTGCATTTGTAAGAGACAGATTGTACAAAATATCCTCAATTTTTGAAGTGGAAAAAATATAATTTTCATCAGTCACTAAAAAACTAGCATCTATTTCATCATATTGTCTGACACTACTAGTAGCATATACGTCTCTTACATTATTGACATAAAGCCACTCTAAGACCTTAAACATTCTATTCGAATTATTAACATCAACGCTATAGCTTTTGGAATCCCATTCCACACTTGCTCCCAACTGTTCTAGCATGTAAATCGGAACCATAGTCCTTCCATTCAATATAACAGCTGGAACATCTTGAACATTTAATTCTTTGCCATTTTGCTTAACTTTGACAATGGGATTCCCCTCAAACTCCCCATTTATACTAGATGCACTTACTACACTCGTAAAAAGAAATATCATTGTCCCTATCAATATCACTTTCTTGTTTAATGTTACAGTGCCTGAAAACATCCCCATATTAGTTATCTTCCTCCTTAAAAAAGTTTTCTAGTGGGTATGCATTTGGATCTATCTCTATTTCGCTTTTATTCTCATAAGTAGCTCGATTAAAATTCAATCTAAGCGGACTTACCCATTTTGATCCAAATCCATCTACAGGAACAATTTCAACGATGATTGGATTACCAACTAACTCAGGTTGTTCAATTTCTAGATCAATAATTTTAACTCTTACCTCTATTTCACGTTCAATCGTAAGTCATGCATATTGACCAATATATTCCTCTCTTAATTCCTTTAAGTTATATTGTTTCACTTATACACACCTCCTACATGAATCCCTTTTTTTTCCTATTGTATCATTCTATTATCGGCTATTGTTAATAATTATCGTGCAATTGAGTTTAATGTCGCTGCCTGGGAGTGCATAGGGGGTCTGGGGATAAACACAATATATATTAGATGTTTAGTACGCCCCCTGTTCCCTTATGGATACAAGAAAAAAGCACCCAACCTTAGCTGGATGCTCTAAACGACTTAATCTAATTCTATGTTCCCATCAATCCCATATAACATACTTTCTAATTCTCTTAACCTTACTCTTTCATTCAAGTTTGAATGCCACAAATTAAGGTCATCCCAATAACTAAGATACGCTGTAAACCGCTTATGCTTATGATTCATCTCTTTTTCGAATTGTGAGTTAAATAATTTTGTCCATGAATTGATTACCCTGGAGTCAATAATTGGAACATACTCAGGAGCAATATAATGTAATACTTTAGATGTACCAACAATTGAATTATTTATATAAGGTACGAGTATCTTTAGTAAGTCTAATCGAATTGCCATATTGCCCTTCTTAAGTTCTAATAGTGCAGGATGAACATATTCCCAATCAATATCCCCAACAAGCTTTGGAATTGTAGGCATCCAAGAATATGCAAATGCAATTATTTTGATAAAGTCACTCTTGTTCTCTAGTGGATGATTCTTAAAAATTAGTTCAGAAACCTCAAACCAATTGTCCCTTGTTGTAGTCCTGTTATTTCGTTCATGAAGCAAAGACAATTTAACATAACCATCTTGATTAAGTT
This sequence comes from Paenibacillus sp. LjRoot56, assembly GCF_964253335.1. Classification (NCBI taxonomy): domain Bacteria; kingdom Bacillati; phylum Bacillota; class Bacilli; order Caryophanales; family Paenibacillaceae; genus Paenibacillus; species Paenibacillus sp. LjRoot56. Next base: position 641,557 of record NZ_CAXURV020000002.1, on the reverse strand, counting down.
CCATATTGCTCTCCTAACTAAACACATCTCAACTATTTACAATGCAGACACCATTCCGCATTTAAATCATCTGCTTCAACCATACTATCAATCCAAAAGTAATTACCGTTTTTGTTATTATTGTCAATTACCTTTTGCTTGAAGTACCTATCCTCAAGGTTTTGACAAGTTGTTCTATGTAGCATCACTTTTCTTAAGGGCTTATCAGTAATAACAATGAATCCGTTGGATTGACTTTTTCGTTGCTTGTATTCAATAATTGTCTTTATTTCAATACGACTCATAAACAGCAACCTCCCCAAATGATTCACTTTCCAAATTATAGCATTTATTCTTTTGGAATTGTATTAAAATCTTAGTGTGCAATCTCAAATTCATTCCTCCAAAATCAATGTCGTTGAAATGAGGTACAATCTCTGGTTACTGGAGTGCATACCCCCTCAGGCGAAAAACCCAATATCTATATGATTTTAACTAGCCCCCCTGTTACCTTATAGAACAAGGAAAAGCACCCTACATTAGGATGCTTGGTCATTATTACAAATTCAAATTGATAATCACATTATCCATATCGTCTTGTAAAATACCAATATATCTCAACGTCACAGATGGAGATGAATGATTAAATATCTGTTGAAGCAATACAATATCTGTTCCTGCTTTATAAGCAAAGTAGCCAAACGTCTTACGAAGTGTATGTGTTCCAATGTTATCCTCTACGCCAACATATCTTGCTGCGTCATTGATGATGTTATAAGCTTCTGACGAGATAAAGCTTTACTCTCACCTTTGTTAGTCTTCCTTGAAGCAAACAGCGGTCTGTCTGCTCTGCCGCTGTAGCCCTTAAGATATTCGCTAATTGCTTTTTGCACATTCTCCGCAAATACAAATCTCTTGAACTTGTTCGTCTTCTTCTCACGTAATTCATAATAAGACTTAGGTTTACCTTTGGAGTCAAGCACATCCTCAACTTTCATAAGTAAAATGTCGCTAATTCTCAAACCGCAATTTATTCCTAATACGAACATCAATAAATCACGCTTGTTATCCGACATAACTTTCTTCATGGCATCAATCTTTCGCTTCTCACGTAAAGGTTGCACTAACTCCAAAGCTACCATCTCCTTATTTGTCATAAGCCCAGCAGCAGCTTACTATATGTCAAATAGGTTTGTCCAGCCTGGATATTATTAAATAAAAAAGGCTTGAAACCCTTGATACACTTGGGTTTAAGCCGTTTTCCGAACTTGTCACAATTTAGTTTTGTCAAATTCGTTTTAAGACAATATTCAGAACTTGATTTTGATACGAATTTTGTACCGCACACTGAGCTAAATATATGCTTTGATGCATCGGTGCGATAGTTCTTAATAACATTCGTTTTTGGTTACATCTTTAACTACCTACTCTCGATCAAAACTAATATATCCTTTTTAAATTACTAGCTTTGTCAAAAAGATGTAACTTGAACGAGCGGCAAAACCCTTCTATTCCTGGGAATAATGAATCAGGGATAATGTTCATCATCCTTAAATTCCTAATGCACTCAATTATCATAGAACTTTTGAAAATAAATTTATATGCCACTATTTCACCTGTGTCGCAATTACCATCATTTATATCATACTGTGATAATAAAAAATCAAATGTTCTGTAATTTGAACTAGGCACTAAAAATAAACCTTGTTGGCGTACTATTCTCTCATTACTAATTTGTGGCTCATAAGGATAAACAAAGTAATCAGTACTCTTCATAGCAAATAGTTTCTCTAATAATTCCTCCTTTTCACCTATAACCTCTATATTTTTTTTCTTTATGTATTCAATATTAAGAGCGTACAAAACAAAATCTTCTTTTGTATTTTCAACACCAAAAAACAACCCTATGTACGGAGAAAACGTCCAATCAAGCAATCTAGTAGGTGCGCCATAATGCTGCATTAGCGATAACCATTCTAATCTATTAAAAATGTATTCATTATTTGGAGAATCTTGTAGTATTTTTATAAAATCAAGATGATTATCTGGGTTTAAGTTGAAGTACAGATGCGCCTGTGATTTAAACATTCGTATTAGTTCATTTTCATACCTATTCTTCTTCTTCTGCCATTCTAGCCCATTATTTTGATACAAATCCTTTGCCCTTTCTAACTCTCTAAACAGGCTTGATGTCAGGTTCCAATTACTTGATCCTTGACCTCTAAATATCCAAGTCTTTGCTGTAAATGCATTAATGAATTTATAAAATTCAAACCAATCATCAATTTGGACCTCTGTCAAGAAAGTAGACACCTACTAAGAGAAATTAACTAACGCTTTTGTAATATAGTTCTTCAAATCGATCAGGCGAGACATAGCCCAAAGAACCATGGATTCTTTTACGGTTGTAAAAGAGTTCAATGTACTCGAACATGTCCTGTTGAGCCTGTGCCTTTGTCCAAAATTTCGTACAGTAAACAAACTCCTTCTTTAATACGCTGTGGAAGGATTCGATGCAGGCATTATCGTAGCAGTTGCCTTTTCGGCTCATACTTGCTTTCATTTTGTAGGTTTCAAGTCTTTCGCGGTAATCTTCCGAGGCATATTGTGAGCCTCGATCTGAGTGATGCACAAGCCCTACTGGGGGTTGCTGCGCCACATAAGCTTGGTCTAGTGCAGCCAGGACTAACTCTGTTGTCATGCGGTCTCCGAGCTTCCAACCTACAATTTTGCGCGTGTAAAGATCTAAAACACTAGCTAAATACAACCGGCCTTCACGGCACGGAATATAGGTAATGTCAGTGACCCAGACTTTGTTAGGTGCGGTTGTTTGAAAATTTTGATTTAGCAAGTTAGGTGCAATCGGTGAATCGTGGTTTGAATCCGTCGTGTTCACTCGAAACTTCTTAGAAACGCAGGAACGAAGCCCATTGGCTTTCATTAGTGAACCAACTAGTCGTTCAGATACCGTCCAGCCTTCACGCACGAGTGTCTCTGTGATTTTAGGGCTGCCATACCTACCAAAATGGTCATGAAATATGAACGTGATTCGAGCTAAGAGCGCAGTTCTGCGCTTCTGGTAGCTATTCACCGCCTCTTTTCCAAGTAACCATTTATAGTAACCGCTCCGGGAAACCTCAAGCGTTTGACACATCTTCTCCATTGAAAATTCGGAACGATGCTTTTCAATGAACTGGAACCTTAGTTCTTTGGTTTGCTGAAGATGTGTACGGCCTTTTTTACGATCGCAAGTTCTTCTTGAGCATCTGCAATGAGGCGATCTTTATCTGCAAGTTCGCGGTCTTTCTCTTTCAAAAGCTGTTCTAACTGGCGGAGTCTTTCTGGTGTTGCAATGGATTCACTTTCAAACTGTCTATATTTCGCTACCCATTGGTGCAGGGTTCCTGCCGGAATGTTCAATTCCTCGGCTATCTGCGTTACCGACTTCGTTTGTTCTTGAATAAATTTTACCGTCTGTTGTTTAAATTCATCATTATACCGTTGCCGCTGTTCACCCAAAATGAACACCTCCTGATAAGATTATTATCCTCATCTCTTAACAAGGTGTCTACTTTTTATTCTAGTTCCAATTTCTTGAACTTTCCACATTTATTTCACACCTTTTTCTATTTAAGATTGCGTTAAGAAAACTAATTCCACATATAATTACAAATTGATTGAATTTAACATCCCCTTTCCCCACAAAGCAAGCACTACATTCATTTGATAATTATGAGACATAACCTTCCCATCCATAACAGCTTCCCATAACACTTTCATATCCTCAGCTAATGCTTGATTCACTCTAAGCAACTCCACAGCCTTGATTGCATACCCCTTGTTCTTTTGTGAATTGCTTCTATGTGTATAGCTTCCTTTCGGAATACCCTTCACCAATCCTGCTTCACACAATCCAAGAAAAGCGTTCTTAGGACACCCCTTTTTCTGTCCCCAAGAAACTTCCCCAAAAATTTCCGTTGTAGCTATGTTCCAAGCGTCCAAAGGTGTTGAAGCTTGTTTGGTTTCGATTAATTTAGTTGCTATTAAAGCTGCCTGTCCATACTTGTTCATATAACCCCCAGCAACAACTTTTTAGTAAATAAATCCCATGTAAATAACCTTTTTAGTTATAATAGGTATATTGTACCATAATTTCTTAAATGAGGGTTGTGTTCTTATGTCAAAAGTTGTAGTCCTAACTGGGAATGGTTTGTCTGTTGCACTTAATCGTGACTTCTCCTTGCCTAACATCACTAGAAGATTCCAGAATCGTTTATCAGACGAGCATAGAGCTTTCATCGAACATCACATGGGTGGTCAATACAACCAAATTGATTTTGAGGAAAGTATTGCAAGCATCGAACAATCATATGATGCTCTACAAAATTACTATAATTTCTTATCAAATGGGGTTCATGGAGAACGTTTCATGCAATCATATGGATTAGAAGCAACTCCTTTAATGAGACATGTTAACGCTATTAAAGAAATTATCCATGAATACACCGCTTCAATCTTGGATCTAATAGATGGTCATGTTCATCATACAGAGATTGAAGAACACCTATCAGGATTTGTTTCATGGTTAAATGCCACACTTCGGAGAGAAGAGACTGAGGTTGATCTATTCACACTTAATTTTGACCTTCTATTGGAAACTATCTTACTTGAAGAGGTAGGTACAGAAGGATTCATGGATTTCCACCACAGAGGAAGACGCTGGGATGCTATAGATAATAATTTCCGTTTCAATTTCAACCCTGACTTGTCTAAGCAAATTGCTGGGAATAGAAAAATAAGACTGCATCATTTACATGGTTCCTTATCATCTTTTAAAAACGTTATTGATGGCAAACTTTTCAAAGTAAAAACGGAAGACTTAAGAGACTTTGAACTTTACGATAGAATATTCGATCTTGACTTAATTCCTTCAATTGTAACAGGTGGAGGTAAAAGCATAAAAATTCAGCATTCACCCTTCAACTTCTATTACAATGAATTTAAAAAGAAAATGTACATCGAAGATCAGCTTTGTGACGAACTCTATATTGTTGGTTATAGCTTTAGAGACGACCATATTAACAAAGCGATTGCTGAAAGGTTAAAACTAGCTAGGAACAGTACCAGTCCTCGCCCACTCAATATTGTCATAGTAGATTTTGCAGCAACACAAGCACAGAAAGATGAATTTATTGAACGAGTGAATACCGTTTTGGAATTAGGTCCAAGAACACGTGGAAGATTTGTAGTGAATGATACAAGGATTATATTTGATGGAGCCAACGGCATACGTCATTTATTGAATTAATATATCTAAAGCCCAATTAGACAATTTTTGTCCAATTGGGCTTTTTGCTTTGTTTAATAAGATTTATTCCAACAGGTTACGTAGTTTAACAGTCCCACTATCGTATCGTCAGATGTATCGTCAAAACATAGGATACTTCTTCACTTCCACCGCTAACAATGACGCTCAGATTAAAGTTATTGCTTTACGATGATATATGCTAAATTATAAGGGTTTTCACTGGTATAGTATGAGTTGGGAATATTATGTGAGGAATTTTCTTCATCGTACATTGTAACAAGCAGCACTGGGAAGTAATCAACATACCATACCAGCTATTAAGTAATAATGTAAGCTCAATGTCCAGTCACAGGACGGAAATTCGAACAGTTTTACTTATGTCTCCACTAAACACCAAAATACTAGAAAGCTTTCAAATTTGAAAATAAATTTAGTATGTTACTAGTTTCGAAACAGTAAAAAGTGAATACCTTAATTTCAAGGTATTCATCTTTGAATTATGCTACTACTTGGCTATTGTTGACAAGGTACTCGATAAGCACATTACATATGCCATTAACTCCAGCACCTGTACCACTAAAGATAAGTTTATTTTTGTTAGAATCGTAATGTCCGCCTGCACCATCCCAAATAGGATTCTGCGGACTCCAGTTAATCTCTTCTAACCGAGCGATGTGTTCTGATATATTAAGGTTATTTTTCTTCAAATGGTTGATGAACTTACCAATACCTTGTATAGTTGCCGCTGTGCCTAAGATGTACTTTGTTCTGTCATTACAATCAGTTGGTAATGCTTCGAATATCTCATTAAGAATTTGTGATACTTCCTCTTTTCTTGTTTCATAAATTTCTGGATTTTCCAACGAATTGCCTTTATCCTTTCCGTCGTTACCTACGATTATATATGCGATGGTATTTCGCAGGGTAGACAACACCATTAGCTCTTCATGTTTTTCATTAAGAATTGTTCGTTCAGTATCTACCCCAAATTGCTCCAAATAGTCGTTTTCGTCTTTGAGTTCTCTTGCCATGAGGTTATACAAATCGCTACTGTCGTATTTAAGGGATACTGACTTTGGTGGTTTGCTAGCTAACAAATTTAAATCATGGAAAAGTTGTTGTTCATGAACCTCATCCATATCATCAAAAATGACTACTGATATACACATCTTCTCAAGATATTCAAGCTTTTCCTTAATTGCCTTCTTTGATTCTTTATCTCTAGTTTCAATCAGTTCCTTGCGGACAGTATTCAAAGCCATTTTTATACCTTCGAATCGATGTTGACCGTCATTTACACTTAATTTATCACCGTAATCAAGAAGCAATTGATTACTGGTCGAATCATATTCGATAATTCCACGTGTAGTTGCTGTAATAGCGCTTAAGAAACAGAAATTCCTTTTATTAAGTCCTTTTAGAATATAGTCTGATATTTTCTTTGCACGTGGTTTGTTCAATTTTCGTTGGACTTCAGGATATACCGAAAGAATATCTTCTACAACCTTAAATGGCATTGCAGTAGTGTACATCCTTCTTCCGAATTGGTTACCTGTCGAACCTGGAAAGTGTACTTTCATAGACCATCGCTCCCTTTTTAGCTGAATAGTAATAGATATTAACGTATTTCTTCGTTTAGAACACTGAATGGAAACAATTATTGAATTAAAAGTGCTAAAAACGTGAATATCCTATCGTAGCCGAATGTAGCGGTGCAGAGTAATGGCTATGTCTCATTATAAAGTAAACAAACCAAGCCCTATTCGGGCTTGGGGCTACCGCAACAATTGCTTCGCAATTGTCTTGGTTAAACGAAAATGCTTCGCTATTTTCGTTATAATTTGCGTTCGCTAACGTTCTCTCTTACATTTACGTCGAGCAGAAGGAGATATAGAGCGATCAGGTGGGGTGAGTTTTCTCTGATAATATCAATCACTACCCACCTACCTCATTCGATTCATAACTTCGAACCAAACCGTGTATCCCATTCGGATTCAGTCAATTTAAAACTTTTCCATATTTTTTCATTTTTTATTTCTTCGACGATCTCAACACCATTAGAGTTAAATATTTCATGTATTACTTGCTTGTTAAAATCGCTAGTGTAGTTATTCTTAAACCAATTTTTTATATCCCCCTTTGGGGTAATTGCTCCTGCTGTGAAAGTTGGATTTTCAAAATTGTTAGATCTTTCAGTACAATACTTCAATATTAATTGAGAGTATCTTTCGCTCTTTTCTCTAATATTGTACTTATCATCCACCAACCCAAGTTTAAAGTTGGCATCAGTTAAGTCGAGTGAAATTTTCAGCAATTCTTTCATCCATTCCAACATGTGAGTGTAAATTACAATATTGATTTGAGTATTTTTATTCATTTTTCGAAGTTCACATCTGTGGATGATTTGAAATAGCTCTGCCTTAAATACTTGTTTATATATCACTTCAACAAAGACATGTTTAAACCAACCGTCATTAGATTCATCTTCGTTATTCTTTACTAAACGATCATTCATTGTTAGATCAATGTTTGCCCCATACAAGCCAATACATATTAACTTGTAATAGTTTGGATGCTTTATTGGGAGATTCAATAACGCTAGTCCTCTGTAATCTTTAAAAGCGTTCTTCCCTTTTGTATTCAATAGATTGATTGGCGAAGTTTCAGAATCTCCCTCATTTTCTAAATAAAACTCCGTTTGCTCTGCTGTAATTGCTTTCTTTTGAATGTATATTTTAATATCACCTTTATTACAGAGAGGAAAGATGCTCATATTTAGCCTTTCACGCATTGCTATTATGTCACTAGCGACTTTGCTATGAACATCTGCTTTAACAGATTGTCTTGCACTTTTAGTTGTGTTAATGTTCCTCAGGTGAATTACCAAGCGATTCAAGTAGTCATGGTTGTTTGGTACATCTTTCATTGTGTAGACTTGTGGATATATCTCTCTAGTCCAATGACTTGTCCCATCCAAAATCAAGATGTTACCCATAAAATGATAGTGAATCATACTAGAACACAAAATGCTAACACCATTTCGTTGCCTGTCGATTGCCCCTATTCCTGCTTCATTTAATAATCGTTGAAACCATTTGTATTGACGTGATGCTTCATAGTCCGCTGAGTTTGGCTTAATTTTCAAGATAATGCTTTTAAATCTCTCTTTAGACTCTGCTCCAGTAATTCCCTTTATCAGTGGCAAGTTAGTTGTTCTATTACCTTCACTTTCTAGCATTTCTAGTGATAAAAGCATCATTATCATGGTTCTTGCAAATTGCTTTTCACTAGCAGTTATTGCGCTACTTTCCGTTAAAATATCGAACCAATCCACGCTGTTATTGTTGCTTGAAATATCGAATACCGCTGTATCAAACAGTTCAGGCATTTCATCAACTATGATTAAACGTTTCCAAGGTATATCTTTATTGCGACTATACGACTCATATTTTGACCATTCACCGTATTTTAGTGTTAAATCCCTGAATCGTTGTTGTGTTATACAAATAAACTGGTATTCGCTAAGTGAGTCAATGACGAAACCAACATTGTCTGAATCAACATATTGTATGACACGACTCAATTCTTTTTCTTCTGAATAAGTGATAATTTCAGTGTAAATCTCTTGCATTAAACTCAATTCGTTAAAAACAAGTAATAGCGGAGTCCTTTTATTTGAATTTATCATGTGCTTTAACAACACCTTCAGAGCAGTTGTCTTTCCACTTCCCATAACTGCATTGCATACCCAAGCGATGGTATCTTCCGTTTGCGCTTCGCCCTCTACAACAAATTCAAACAATACCTTTGTAATGCTTTTAAAAGCTTCTATATTGAGGTTTTCAATATGTTGCTCTGTGAGATATGTGGGTATCATTGTATCTATGTTTGCCATATTTTAATCCTCCTAAAATTCAATAGAAAAAGGGCTACCTTTAGCCCTTCTAAGATCATATTGCTCTATTACTTGCCTTATAAAAAGTCACATTCCTAACACCATCTGTCTCGTTATCATACTCGTAGTCAAATTCAACTGGAATAGCGAAACTTTCATACTTTTCGTTAAGAGATGAAAATATTTCCTCAACTATGTTGCTTTCAAGCATACGAGAAAAGATATTGTTTATCTTTGCGCTTAATACGTTCTTATCATATTTCACTGATACCAATTCAGATTCCAACTTACTTTTCTCTCTTTCAAAGCGGAGTAACATTTCCTTTGTATAGGATACATCTAGCTTTTCTCCAAGTCCTTTAAGTTCTACTAAGAGTGCATTAATTAAAAATTGATAATCATTGACCTGTTTGTTGAGTGATCTTTCCTTCTGTCTGAGTTGGGTATATGTATGCTTCATTTCAATAGGTGTCATGTTATATGTAATCTCCATTGTCATTTAATTTTTTATTTGTTTAATCTCCAAAGGAGGACAATAAGCCCTCCTTCTTTTGCCTTAACTTAAATTACATTGTGCTTATTAAGTACTTCTTTCAAGTCGCTATAAAACGCCAATAGCTTTTCATTTGGAATTACTTCTTGTTCTCCCCATCTACTCTGATCAATACCATCGTAATTGAGTAAGTAATTTATTATTAGATCAACAGCCGCTATATCCTTAACTTGAAATTTTGATAAGAAGTCCATGAAGTTATTAAGCTTACCCACAATGAAATCTTCTGCGTTCTTGTCCCTAAAAAGTTCAGCTCTCCGTTGACTGTCCAAAGCCCAAACTTGTTCCATCAAGGAGGTAAGTCTATCTTGGTAAGAATTTACTTTGATTGTTTTGTTAAGTTCCTTATAGAGATGTTCCAATCTTTCATCGTAGATATTAATTTTCGCATCAATTATTAATGTATCATCGTCATCTAAAGCACCCACTGTAAATTCTTCTTCCTCTTGACGTTCCTCATATTTCAACACTTTCTCAATGTAATAAATTTGGATTCTTAGTTCATCAACGTAAGTCAGCTCTCTTTGAAAATAGTCTGGTGAAAGACCATTAAAGATTTTGGATAGTTCATGTAAATATTTAGTAGGAATCTCCCTTGTACCCTTTAACCAAGCACTAATGTTTGGGGCTGAAAGGTTTAACATTTCAGCCAAATCTTTTTGTTCCATATTAAATACCTTGCCAACGTATTCTAATCCGATCATTTATATCACTCACTTTCTCTTTTATATTTATACATTCATATTATATTAATTATTGTTCATTGTAAATATATTTGTTTAATTTTGTTTAATAATTAACATAATAATGTTTTCATCAAAAAGAAAAAGGCTTTTCAGCCCCTATCTTTAAAAATTCTATTCCATTAGATTTTCCTTCAATACCCCAAGTCTTGCAGTCAGAATCATATTCTCAGCTTCAATTTTCATATCGTAAAGCTGCATAATGATTCTTTCTGTTGTTTCAATGTGGAAATCATCCTCTGCTCCAATTCGATTTCCCATCTCAAATATTGCTTCTATTATCAAGTCACAAGTTGCGAATATACTGATGTTTTCGTTCTGGATGTTGGCTAGATCGTTGAGGTTTGGTTGGTTATCGTTTGAATGGGTTGTCATTTGGGTGAGTACTCCTTTGGAATGGGGCTAGGATAACGTCACGTTCTATTCTGAGTGCGCTAATTTCGTTCCTGATCGCTTCTCTACGTTGTTTGGTAGTTTGGGGTTGACTATGCTCTAAAGCGAATTTCACGTGATTCCTGGCGATTTGGATAAGACGTTCGGATGTGGCATCGTCAAGCATCTGATCGGATAGGGAATTTTTCATAGATTCATTAAGGGGCTAGTTGTTCTAGCTAACTCAATTATTTTGTCGTCATTTATGGATTGTAGATAACGATTTGTGATTAAAGTTGATTCATGTCCTAATAATCGACTTAAACTATAAATATCCAGACCTAATCTTAATTGTTTCTGTGCATAATAGTGTCTTAAAGTGTGTGGACTACAACGTATGTGTTTTCTAACCTTTGCTTCGACACCTGCCCTTTTAACAACAATTTCAACTGCACCATTAGTCAAGACCTTTCCGTTCTGGGACAAAAAGTAATTTGAATCAGTTAGCATCTTGTCTTTAAAATACATTTCTTTCATTCGCTCATACTTTATCATGTATTTCTTGAGGTAAGGTGATATATATAAGTTTCTCTCTTTGTTTCCTTTTCCATTTATCTTAATAACACTTTCTCTAACATCCAAGCATGTAAGGGAACATAACTCAAGATTTCTAATTCCAAGATCAACGAAACACATCAAAATCAGTTTATTTCTCAGCTCTAAGTAGTAATCCCCTTTATACACGCTGATCATCTTTTTAACTTCATCATCTTCAAAGGTCTGAATCAAAATCTTTGGTTCTTTCAACCACTTTAACCCAATGACTGGACTTTTCTTTTCAGCAATATAACCTTCCTCAATGCAAAAACGAATAAAAGAACGTATGTTTTTTTGGATGCCATTGATATAGGTTTCTGATAGTCCCTTTTTCTTTAAATTCATCAGATATGCCTTGATATGGCTTGTAGATACCTCTTCAATCTCATTAATGTTAAATTCGTTTTTTAGAAAGTTCAATACAGCTAAGTTGTTGTTTTTATAACCTTTTTTTGTTCGAACAGAATAATTTTTAATGTCCAAATCGAAAAGAAATTCTTTGAAAATGTCTTCTAGCAACATAAAAAAACTCACTCCTTATATGGTATTATTCCATACAAATAGTGAGCGAATCATATGCTAATCGTGTCGTTACAACAATATATGTACATCACCGTATTTCCCAGTAAATTTCTGCATGTATACCATCGCTGAACTAGAAAATCGGTAAATATCACACATTTTGAACAGACTACCGCTAAAGCAAAATGAGCATAAACGTTGATAAATCAAGCTTCATCAAGGTGGGCTACAGCCTATTCCACGTTATGATACACTTGTTGAACATCCTCTAAATCTTCCAAAGCGTCAATCATTTTATCAAATTGTACTTGTGCGTCATCGGATAACGTAACGTTGTTTTGAGCAATCATCGTCAACTCAGCAACTGCGAAATCCGTGATGCCCGCCTTTTTGAGCGCCTCTTGAACGGCGTGGAACTCCTCGGGCTCTGCATACACCATAACCATGTCTTCTTCTTCAAGAAGATCACGAACATTTACGTCCGCTTCCATCAGAATCTCCATGATCTCATCAATGCTTTTATCTTCAATACCGATCGCCGCTGTCGCATCGAACATGTAAGCAACAGAACCCGTTACACCCATGTTACCACCATTTTTACTAAATGCGGCACGAACGCTTGACGCGGTACGGTTTACATTATTCGTTAGCGTGTCCACAATAACCATGGAACCATTCGGCCCAAAGCCTTCATAACGAAGCTCTTCATAGATTTCATCGGAGCTGCCTTTGGCTTTATTGATGGCACGATCAATGATCGCTTTCGGTACATTGTACGTTTTGGCGCGTTCAAGAACAACTTTCAACGCACGGTTTGATTCCGGGTCTGGTTCACCTTTACGTGCTGCTACATAAATTTCGAGGCCGAACTTCGCGTACACGCGACTCGTACTTGCATCATTCGAAGCTTTCTTCTCTTTTATGTTATTCCATTTACGTCCCACTATGGATCCCACTTTCTATTATGATGTCATTCCCTATCATAACCTATTTTCATGCGAAATTAAAATATTTCCATAGGTTCTGATGATTTTGTCATTATAGATAATACCAAACTTCGAGCGGTGTAGGGAAGATTTTAAACGATTTTTATTTGAAGTGACCCTTCGGCTTTCCTTTTTTACCGCAGATGAATTGTTATCGAGCCATCTTGATCCCATAGATAAGTTTCCTGCTTTTCGGGTGTCACACATGTTATTAATACCCCTTCGTCACCACGGGTAACGACTAGATCGAAACAAGAATCGAACGCTCGGATTGAACGAAGCGCCATCGTGTCCCAGTGTTCAGGCATTCGAGGCGAACAGGAAAAGGTACGAAGACCCGTGGGCACGATACCGAATAAGCCCTCGACAATGACTCGTGCGTAAAGCGCGCTTTCCGCAGAGAGATGCCGCCCATTACCTTCGGGAAATGCTTCAACCGCATAGGGAACATGTTCGCCAAGCAATCTATTTCGCGAATATTCGAGCAGATGTGTGATCCCCAGCTCTATTTCGCCCGCATAGAGAATGCCCCGAAGTGCATACAATGTGGAGCGATCCCAGTAAGTAGTTTCCCCCGCCTGCGTGACAAGTCCGCCGTTTACCCACAATCGCGAAGAGAATAAGGCTGCAATCGTCTGTTCCTTGCGATCTAAGATATTCATTGTCAGAGGTACACAAATCCACGAACGCAGAATGTCGTTTCCTTCATAATAGCGATAGGTCTCGTATCCTTCAATAGTTGCGCCAAAATGGGATTCAATCGCTTGTCGCAGTTCAGCCGCCTCTTCCTCTAAGCATGGAGCTTGATCCGCTTTCCCGACTGCTCGCGCAAGGTGAGCGGACGAAAGAAGAGCACCGTACGCAAGTGACGAAGTGAACAGATTGGCGTCACCGCTAGGAAAGCGATTCTCCAGTTCATCCGAATCTGATGCGACTACACCAGCTTGGGTTCGTTTCCGCCGGCAATAGGCCAAACACCATTCGATAGCTGGCCATAGCTCCTCGGCTAATCTTTGGCTGCCGCTCGCCAGTGCAAACCGCGCCGCACCATAGGCGTACATCGCCGCATCCCCTCGATCTCCCGCCCCCTCCCAAATATCTACGCCTTCGGCGATGATAGAGGATGGTATGGGATGGAAGTCAGGTCCCATGAACGGCATATAAAGTCGATAGGCATTCAAGGATGCCTCCATTGTATCTTGCTCGCCTAAAAAAGGGAAAAATGGACCCGCATATTCCGCCTGATCGTTCGTCCATACGGCCGCGTAGTAGGATCCGCCACCGGGACAGTGCATGAAACCGCACTTGGTGCGAAAAATACTCTCCGCCGCACGGATTTTGGCCAAATCAAACATCCGGTTCAAATGAGGCTCTGGCGTTTCAAGCTGCAATGACGAACCGATCTCCTTCAAGAATTCCCGCCGCTTCCTTTCCTCGTATAACACGTCGAGACTTTCATAGGTTCCCTGCAATGTCGAAGCACAGATCCAACTCTTGAATTCCAGCGTCTCACCTGCTCTCAGCTCCACGATTGATGGCGCATCATGTCCTGCTTCCACCTTATATACCCCTTTGGTACCTCTTCGATAGTATACACGTGCTATCCGCCCAATTTCGAGCTGCACAGAGTCCTCCGTCATGTTCTGAACTTGAACGCGTTCAAGCGCATACGGTTTATCTCTCGCCGGAAATACAGTTCTACGAACCAGAACGCCTTGATCGGAAACAGAAGCCATATGCAGAATCCCGTCGAATGTAATTTTGAATAGTTTTTCTTGGACAAGTTGACCCCCAACACGCATACTCGGCATAAGCTCCTGTCCAAATACCTCCATTAAACTAGCATGCGTATCATTCGGAATCGTACGCAAGCCTGGCCATACGACTTTGCGCTTTAAAATAACGCAACCTTCCGAATCTATACCGTACATCACGATGAGGGAAATCTCTTTCCCACTCATTTCGACATGATCCTGGTGGGCAAGATGTCCGAGATGAATGTCCCAGACGATTCCTGCTCCTTCACCTAAATGCCAGCGTATATTTGCCTCTGAGGAGGACTCATTTGAATCCGTTGTTCGCATCGTTTCTCGCCCCTT
This sequence comes from Paenibacillus sp. LjRoot56, assembly GCF_964253335.1. Taxonomy (NCBI): domain Bacteria; kingdom Bacillati; phylum Bacillota; class Bacilli; order Caryophanales; family Paenibacillaceae; genus Paenibacillus; species Paenibacillus sp. LjRoot56. The sequence goes on along the minus strand of NZ_CAXURV020000002.1, from coordinate 626,503 downwards.
TCTGGTCTATTTATCCTTACTTCATGCGGATAACTTCTATGACAACTTGACTGCCAAGAGGCGATGATCATTGGTCTTAAAAATTAAAAAAAACGTTCCCTGGTAAAATACCAAGGAACGGTCGTTACATTACTTCGATGGATCCGGGTACACATCAACCGAAATGCTTTTCCCGTTGGCTGTAATCATCGTTGCTGTGAAAGAAGCCACCTCGACAGGTGTTCCATCAATCGCTGATGTTGCTGGTTTGTAGATATACTTCGCATCTCCGCGATATAATCTGATCTTACTATTGATCGTGGAGAATACCCAGTCGGTAGGATCGACTTTACCGCCAGCGGTTGCACCAATATCCGCGTCTGTTGATGGATAGGTATAGCCAGCCGTTTCATCTCCTGCTAAAGGATAAGGCTGATTCGACAATCCATTCACATTGTTAACACCTGTAATATTGGATTCAACTGCAAGATATCCTGAATCTGGTACAATGTTATCATTCGTCCATTTGACATTGCTAATAAAGATTTGAATGCCGAAAATTGGTGCTACACGGATCACAGAACTGTTTCTAAAGGCATTGTTGCCATATTGATCCATTAGCGTAATATTGCTAAACGTTTGTTTCAGCAGCAATTTCTTGGCCACCGTATCGATGGTATTACCTGTAAAAATGTTAACGCCTGCTTTCAACTGCGACAGTCCCATAATTCTTGCTTTCCCATTATAAGTTGCTGTTAGTGAGCTAACGACTAATGGATCATCTTTAATGGCGATGTTATCGAGGAAAGCCACTTTATTACCCGTGTAGTTAGATGGCTTGAATAGCACGGATATGCTAGTTGTTCCAACATCCTTACCACGAATCCCATACCCGTCAAAAGCGTTTGCAACAGCACCATCAGCTCGTGGCTTATTCACAATGGAAGAAGCTCTCGTATTGGAAGTCGTGACCGATTTCAACTGTTGAATCGTGTTGTTCGGGAGCTGAACAATATTGCCGTTAGCATCCTTGGCCGTGAGTACAACTTTGCCCGAAAACATATTTTCTAAAGATACACCTTCTGTTGAATAAACGTTATTAATGACATTCGTAAGTGAACCTTGCAGCGTATCCTTGACCTTATCGACAGCATAAATGCCATTAGCAAATGGTGTCAGTGTATACACCAAGTTATTGGCTTCTCGACCTTTCAGAAGCTGCGTCGTACCAATGGCTGTTGACATTAAGGATGCTGATCCTGCGGCAACCGCAGCTTCATCCCCTTTATACAACTGAGCTGTAACCTGGTACGTACCTTCATTGTTATCGCCAACCTTGGCAATAAAGAAGAAATCGCGATCTCGATAATAACCGAAATCAGTTGACACTTTACCTGAGTCATAACCTTCTACCGTGCCATCTACACCCCTTACGATAAATGATGTTTTAGTTGTGTCCAAGAAGGCAGTTGTACTTCCTCTAAGTACATAAACTGCATCTGTAACCGTACCAGACGTTTTGGCAAAAGATAATTTCATCGAATAGCCTCGGTAATCTCGATCAAAATCCTCATTATACTGATCTTTGAACTTCAAACGGAACGCATTCTCCGTTCTTCCATTCACCATTTCGAGCGAAGGAAGCATCTTAGGTTTCGGTACAACGGAAAAGTACACGGTTTTCGGAAAACGCTTGGCAACAATATTCGTGCTATTCACAGCCGTTTTCTCACTTGTGAGGAGCGCAGCTTTAATCGTTAACGGACCTTTATTTACGTCTGATAACGTTTTCAAATCGGAGACGCGAATTGTACCTCTATTTGCACCACTCTTCTCTATTCCGCCAATTAGTCTGCCAAGTGAATCCTTGGCGCCAACTGATATACTGCCGTTTGATAATCCAAATACACTTATCTTATCGGCATTTTCTACAACTTCATCTGTCGTAAGGATCGTCCCGCCTTGGTCTTTGACAACGATTGGCAAGTAGAAATCCTCGTCACCCACCGCTACCGTATTCGGGAAGTTACCAATGCTAATCTCATAAGGCGCTTTGGAAGCAGCCACTTTCATCACCTTGGAAACGGATTGGCCGGATCCAAGTCCCGTCAACGTAAGCGTGACATCCTGGATGCTGAAATTAGTAAAGCTAGAAGCAGCTTTGACCTTCAACTCGGGAATGCCATCTCCGGTTTCGTCAGCAATAAAGTCAAATCCTCTTGCTGGACTAGTCGCAGACATGTCGATTACACCTGTTGCAGTGGAGCTTGTTAACGTACTGTTTGTTAAAATATCCAAATCCGTAACGGGATAACCATATTGGTCATAAGCCTTGTAAGGAACCGAAATCAGATCACCAGCCTCGAATTTCGTCTTCCCACTCACATAAACAACATCGCTCAGTTCAACTTTACTAACCGATTGCAATTCACCAACCGTAAATGTCTTATTGGCGGTCACGGAGTAATCCGGAGCCATGATGGTGACGATCACTTGCGAGTCTTGACGCAGCTTGTTGCTGTAGACGGCATGGGTAACATCGAGCATGACTGATTGTGAATCACCCGCAGGTATCGCATCTCCATCTAGACTTGAATTGATGGTAAATACGGCTGCACTCAGATCAGATACTTCCTTGTACTGATTCACAGCTTTAAAAGTCAGTTTGACTTTCCCCTGAGCAATCTTATCCGACGGTGTCGTGAAATCAATTTGCGTGATTTTCTCGTTGCCAACAGACACTTCTGCCGTTCCTTTATCCACGGTTAAACCGCCATCTTTGACAGCCTCAACTTTTACCGTATAAAGGCCTTCTGTCATTTTCGTATCCAACGTGATCGTCACTTCGTTCTTGTTGGTATTCCACTTCTGAGCACCTGTAACGACTGATCCTGTAATGGAGCCACGAAGAATGGAAACCGTCAACTTACTCGTGTCAGCGAGTGAGCCATTCAATTTAACCACGAGTGTTTTAGCGCCCGTAGCTTTAAAGTCAGCCACAGAAACTTTGGACACAACGGGACCTCCGGCTTGAATCAGCTGATAAGCCGCGTAAGCGGCATTGACAAGCAGCTCTCGATTCACTGTTTTGGTGAAATCAGCCATGTCAGCTAAGAGTCCCACTTTGATCGCAGAAGCCACATTCCCTTTCGCCCAATCGGATACGATGCCCTTCACTTTGGCCGTATCGGTTTCATCTGCCTCCAGCTTGAAAATACGTGAGAGTACAGAAGCTGCTTGTTCGATCGTGACTATGCCGGTTGGATCAAATTGATCTTTCTCCACACCTTGCATATAGCCCGCTTTGGTTGCTGCACCGATATATCCTGCTGCCCAGCTTGCTTCTGCCAGGTCTGTATATGTGGCGCTTGAAGGAACATCTTCCTTTAGACCATTCAACAAAACGGAGATTTTGGCAAGCTGAGCCCGCGTCACCTCTTTATCGAGTTCAGCTGACCCTGCTTCGTCGGAACCATCGAAAATACCTTTGTCTTTGAGAGCTTTGAACTTGGATACCGAGTCCATCGTTGTTGCCGCTGGTGTCGTTGCCGTTGTAGTAGAAGTAGTTGGTGTAGTGGCATCTGCATAAGCAAAATCGACGGAAGCAAACAGTGAGAACATCATGACGGATACCATGACTGCGGATAACTTTTTCTTCATAACGTTTGTTTTCATTTTTCCTCCATCATTCCTTAGTCGAATTCGAAAATCATTGCATACTGCTTCCAATCAACCCGCTTTTTCAAATGCAAGCGCTTACCAAATTGGCGGTCCCTCCTTCCATTTCTAAGACAAATTATAGTTTATCGGAGAAATCGCAACATACTAGTTATTTATGTCTATATTGAACTAACTTATGGTACAGGAACCATATCGCAAATAAACTCTAATTTTTCCTCCTCCGGAACTCCGTTGGTGAAACACCATGAAATTGTGTGAATTGTTTGGTAAAATGATGGACTGATGAATACCCGAAATCCTCCGCAATGGCCGTTATGGAACGGTTGCTCTCCCACAGGGCTGCTTCCACTTGCCTCATAATGGCTTTGGTCCAGTACGCTTTGGGCGATATTCCTGTTGCTTGCTTGAATAGCTCATGGAATTGCGTCTTCCGAAGCCCACATTGGCTCATCCATTCATCATAACCTCGACTTGCGTTCGCTTCCTTGTCCATTCGCTCGATGATCGGACTCATTCGGTAATCGATGAAGTGTGGCCTTGAAGCAATTTGTACAAGTGATAGAAGAAATGCTTTGAGGAGATTGCTTACGATTAATTCGGAATAGTGGTCACTTTTCCTCGACTGGGTCACGGCATGTATGAATAATTGCCCAAGCGAAGCATCATGCTGGATAGGCGTAACGACAGGTAGCATGTCCAGCTCTGAACACGGAACAATGTGCGTTAGTAAGTCACGATTAAAGTCAGACTCGTCCCAAACGAGATGTTGACTGCTTCTCAATTGATAATTCCATAAATCACAATATAAGTTATACGTGGCTAACGGTTGATCTGGATGGGCGTAAAAGGAGTGACCCACTTCAGGTGGAAAATAGATCAGATCACCTTTCTTCACCGGATATGTTTTCCCCTTGGCGCTGACCGTCCCTTTGCCTCCGGCAACGAAATGAAAGGCATAGCAATACCCGATTCTGCCCACCTCAGCTTGGTTTCGTTCGACTGGAAATTGATAATAATGTCCCACTCTTACATAGGGACTAACGGTAGTTAAGGAAGTCATAGTAACCCTCGCAATCGAAAGTAAATTGACGATATGAATGACCGGAAGAATTGATCAATAGACGAACACAGAAGCAAATACAATAACCATATGACATGTTATATTTTCTATATTACAACACTTGTTGGAGGGTGAGTAGGTTGATTAAGCAAAATGGAAGCGGAAGTTTAACTAACGAGCAATCGCAGTTTTATGAGGAACAGGGCTATCTCATCATCCCCCAGTTATTATCGGAAGAAGATTTGGCCTCTGCACGTGAAGCGATGACTCAGAAGGTGTCGATGATTGCGGACGAACTGTTCGCGGATGGACTTATTACGGATAAGCTTGAAGATCGGCCATTTCCAAATCGGTTAGCTGAGCTATTTCAGGATCTGTCCGCCGAAAACTTCTTGAAATACGGCAGAAGCTGGCGCGACCGCATCCCTGGTTACTTCACCTTGATGAGCAATCCGAAAATTTTGGACGCGGTAGAATCGTTAATTGGCGGAGAGCTATTCGCTAATCCGGTATATAACGTGCGGCCGAAGGTCCCGAAAGTAGCAGCTGGCGCAGTTCCTTGGCATCAAGATAAATCGTATTGGCCGGATGCGAATGCGAATCCCATTATTACCGTCTGGATCCCACTTGTCGATGCCAATGAAGTAAATGGATGCCTCCATATCAAGCCCCAGACACATCGCAAACGTGTGCTCAAGTGGCATCGTGAAACCTACACAGGAACAGGCTATACGGCTCTCAAAGATAGTCAGCTTGGCAAAACGGAAACCGTTGCCCTCCCTGTACTCGCAGGAAGCGCGATTCTATTCAATGATCGCTGCCTCCATATGTCCACTCCGAACATGTCCGATACGGTTCGCTGGAGTGTTGATCTGCGCTATCAGCCTACAGATCAAGATCCTATGGTTCAGCATGGGGTCGGCTTCCTAGCCAGAAGCTACAAATTTCCATCACGTGTGGCTACGCTGGAGGATTGGCTTGCTGGAAGACCAGAGCATGAGGAGTAAGTGACAAATGCGGTTGGGTTATGCTGGTGATGGTCTGGAATAGTTGGAAAACCTCCAGTTAAATCCTCCATTTTTCACAAGACAATAATTTTAACTGGAGAATATTCAGCTAAAATCCTGGAAATACGCTCATCTAGCCGAAAGTCATGAAATTAGCTGTAGGAAATACAGGTAATCCCTCTCAACCTCGAATTTCCGAGAAAATAACTACCTTTCAAAACCTCCAGCACCAGATCCGCGTGGTTCCCGTGCTAACGCAGTAAAAAGTCCTTCGGATTCATCTCCGAAGGACTTACAATCATTCACAAAGGCTTACACGCCGCCCTTGCGAATCCACACTGCCATCTCGCCTACTCCTCGATTGCCCCAGAGATAATACGGCACCGCCTTGAGCTTCACTCGCTCTGAAACATCCTGCTGTGTGAATGGACGGTAGGGTGTATCCTCCGACCAAGAAGCAGACTCATTGGCACAGCCTTCTGCTTCAATCACCACGGCTCCGCCTAACATACCTGCATCGTAATACATTTGCAGCTTTTGCATGGCATCAATCGATACAGTCGCTAGAGACGTACTATTGTCCACTTCTTCCAGACAATAAACGAGAGGTCCGCGCTCAATTGCAACTTTGCCAGCATTAGCTCGGATTGCGGGATGAGCGATCGTCAACTGCGCCTCGACATTAAGCTCCCATTCTACGAGATCCCCTTGTACCCATTGCCGCTCAACGGATGCATAACCATTCACAGTCTCATAAGCAGTCCGTACACCGTTGATTGTCATAACCGCTCCACCCTGGCTCCAGGATGGGATGCGCAGCGCAAGTGTAAACGGATCTTGCGGAGCCAACGTTAGCTCTATGCTGACATAACCTTCCCATGGAAGCTTTGACTGCTGGGTATATGCAACTTCGCCAACGGCAAGCTCGAAGCGAGCCTCGCTGCCTATAAATAGATGCGTGTAGACTGTATTTAACGCTGGTGAAGTCGTGTAGATATAACTGTTCAATGAACTAAGCAAGCGTGCCACATTCGGAGGACAGCATGAGCAGCCGAACCACTTCTGCCGTTCTGCTTTGACATGATATCGACCTGGATTTAACTCCGATGCTTTCGGCCAAACTTCCAGCGGATTCACATAGAAATAATGCTTGCCATCCTGCGACATGCTGCCAATAACGTTGTTGTACAACGCGCGCTCCATGACATCCGCATATTCACTCTTCGCTTCTAGCTGCAGCATACGCTGAGCAAAGAAAATGAGGCCAATTGAGGCACATGTTTCAGCGTAAACCGTGTCGTTGGGCATATCATAATCGAAAGTGAAAGCTTCACCGTGATGTGTTGAGCCTATGCCACCTGTGATGTACATCTGCTTCTTGGTTGTGTTATCCCATAAGCGGCGGCAAGCTGTGAGCAATTCTTGATCTCCCGTCAATCTGGCAAGATCAGCCATAGCTGTATACATATAAACAGCACGCACCGAATGACCGATGGCCACTTCCTGCTCGCGAACCGGCTTATGTGCTTGATTGTACGCCATTTGCGCTACTGTCGGAATCGGTTGCTTCTTTTGCGTCCAATAGCTAAATCCTTCTCTTTCCTTACATTCTTCAACTAGAAAGTTCGGTTTCGTACCGCGCTCATCAATGAAAAATTGCGCCAGCTTCACATAGCGTTCTTCTCCCGTTACTTGAGCAAGCTTAACGAGTGCAAGCTCGATTTCTTGATGGCCGTCATAGCCTCTGATCTGACCAGGTTCACGACCGAAAATCGTTTCAATATAGTCAGCAAATTTGCACATGACATCTAACAATTTTCTTTTCCCCGTTGCATTGTAATAAGCAACAGCCGCCTCCATCATGTGACCCGCACAATATAATTCATGTGCTTCATACAAATTCGTCCATGCCTGACCTGGCTCTTTGATCGTATAATACGTGTTTAAGTAACCGTTCTCATGCTGAGCTTTGGCAATCAAATCAATGACCTCATCCGCCGTTTGTTCCAACGTAGGATCCGGCGTGTTCGCCAGTGAATATCCCACCGCTTCAAGCCACTTGGCAAGGTCGCTATCCTGAAAAATGAAACCGCCAAACTCTCCTTCTTCAAGACCTGCTGCAATACGGAAATTGCGAATGGCATAACTAGGCTCTGCCTCAGCAATCGCATCATTCAAGGCATCCCATTGATACGGAATAACCGTTCCTCGTACTAGCTCCATAAACGGGTTCCAGAATTGATCTTGTATGCGTGTCTTCATGATAGCAGCCTGCGTGTGTGTAGAATTCACCATATGTAAACTCTCCTCTTACGATTAAATTTTATATAACATTTGATTATCAACTATTTACAGTTTATCCTTATAAATAAAGAGAAACTATGAATAATTACAACTTATTTTATATAAAATTTAACACTTCACAGTGGAGGAGAAACGATGAGTGAACTTAGCCATATCTGGATGGAACTACCACCACTGCCCTATTACCTCATGATTGGCTTGTCCACCTACCGTCCAGGCGAAATGCACCCCAGCCGACGCAATCTAGGCATTTTTGATCTTCTCTGGGTAACCAAAGGGACCTTATACATCGGTGAGGATGACAAGGAGTGGGAGGTTACAGAAGGCCAAGCGTTATTACTGCTGCCAGATCGCTACCATTATCCCGTCAAAGGCTGTGACACAGAGACCGTTTTCTATTGGATCCATTTTGACTTTCATGGTAGCTGGAACCAAACATCCGACCAGGATCTAGGAACTGTTTACCCGCAGCAAGTTCGGAAGTCTTGGGAAAATCCGTATCGGATCCGTATCCCGCAATATAGCGCTCCACCCGAGTTCGCGCTTGCCGAGCGGCATCTCCGCAAGCTATTGACCGACTCGGCGCATCATCGTTCAGAAACCTATTGGAGTGAGCAGCAGCTTTTCATTGAACTGCTACGTCTCCTTGATGCTGGACAGTCGCGTAACGATGCGTCACCTGCCCTGATACTCGCCGACAAGGTCGAAGCGTATTTGCGCCAACATTATCAATCTGATGTGACGAATAGCTCTCTTGCCGAAGAATTTCATTTTCATCCAAACTATATCGTCAGATGTATGAAAGAAATCTATGATTGTACGCCAATGGCCTATCTGCATGACTACCGAATTGAGCAGGCGAAGCTGCTGCTCATTAAAACAGAGTGGTCCATTGCGCGAATCGCTGAACATATTGGTTTTCTCAATGCGCCATACTTCTCCAATTGCTTCAAAGCAGCTACAGGCATCTCGCCGCTGCGGTTTCGGAAGCAGTATTCAGCATGATGGCATGTAATTCGAGGTTAAATAAGCACACCAAGCTTGCCTACTCTCAATACTACGGGCAAATTTCAACGCATAAGACCACCGTTTGTGCTTATTCAAAGTCTTTCGATGCACTCCGGTAGTATAATTGGAGCAATAAGCACTCCTAGCATGCTTATACAAGCTAACCAGCTGTTTGCCAGATTGGTAAGCACTTTCTATTGTCTTATTCACCAGTTAGAGCTCTCGCCATCAATAAGTACCCACCAACTAGGTTAATCAGTATTGGTACTTGTGTATGATCCTCACAGCAATTTACGAATAGTGACTTGTCATGCTGACAGGCATTCATGTACAATACAGATGAATAGTTTCAATGGTCGTGAAGCACACAGACCGCCCTCTCCAACAGGAGATGGGCGGTTTTATTATTTTATGAACAGGAGGCATTACTATGTCATTTAACCAATTCTATGAGGAATTCCTACAATTTCAACTACGGGAGAGATCTGGCGAAGCATTAAGACGTCTTCAGGAGGGGCATGGTCATGCGGAGAAAATGTTTCTTGAAGTGATTTGGTGGCCGGCAGTTGGTCGATTTGAGTACCTACATGCCGAATACCCCATTTCAGACTTTAAAGATGGCGTTCGATATTTGGATTTTGCCTATATGCGTGGAACACATTTGGTCTGTATCGAAATTGATGGTTATAAAGCACATCATACGGATTTGAATCGTTGGCAGTTTGCAGACCAGTTAACGCGTCAAAACCATCTCGTACTTGATGGGTGGAAGATACTCCGATTCTCTTATGATGAAATCAAAGAAAAACCTCGTCGTTGTCAACAATTGATCCTCCAAATGATGGGTAGCTGGTTTGGAGAGGGACAATTTGGCCCTGTCTTAACATTAGAAGAAAGAGAAATCCTCAGGATCGCTGCTCAATCCAACGCCCCCTTACTTCCCCAAAACAGTCTCCGAACAGCTTCACATAAGTAGAAATCATGCAGGTAAACTCCTTCGCAGACTTGTTCAGTTAAAAAAATTAATGCCTTCTTCAGGTACCCACCGAATCCGTTCCTACAAACTTCCTCACAAAATTAATCATTCATAGGAAGGGCGAAAAATCATTTTGTATGGATGAGATAAGCACTCTAGGCTTGCTTATTCTTGTTAATGTAGGTGTATTACACCCGATAAGCCCTCCATATGTGCTTATTCCCTGTCTTTCTAAGGATTTCGGCTGGATACGCAAGCAATAAGCACTCCTAGCTTGCTTATGCAAGCAAGCTAACTGTTCTACAGGAAGATAAGCACTTTCTATTGCCTTATCCACTGCGCAAAAAAAAGCTAAGAACAACATGCGACTTAGCTTCTACTAGGTGCAACTGCCTTAACCCCCGTAAAAATTCGCCCGAGGGCCTTTCACATGTAGCTTTATTCGAAACAAACCACCTGCATGGGGTTGATTCACGCGATCCTCATCACTCACACCTATACTAGCCGTCGTGATATACAATTCATCCATTTGCTCTCCGCCAAATGCACAAGAGCTTGTTCTCTCCACAGGGACAGGAATCGAGCCTATTTTTTCACCAGTCAAGGGGTTATAACACCCTACCTGCCAGCCTCCCCATTGCGCAATCCATAACATGCCATGGTTATCCACAGCCATCCCATCTGGAAAACCTTCATCCTCAGCTATGATAACAACAGTACGCGGATTGGAGATTCGCCCTGATTCACCATCATAGTCATAGGCTACGACTTTCTTCGTCGGCGAATCGATGTAATACATGGTCTTATTATCAGGACTCCAGCCAAGCCCATTGGATACCGTAACGCAGCCATCCTCTAGGGTACGAACGGTACCGTTGATATCCAGACAATAAAGTGAACCTGTTGCCACCGACTCATTTTGTGCCATCGTGCCGGCCCAGAACCTACCTGCTTGATCACATTTCCCATCATTAAACCGATTGTTCGGCAAATGACTCTCTGGATCCTCAAGGAGTGTTAACGTCTCGGTTTCCAAATCCAGCAGATGAAAGCCTCGCTCCATAGCTAGAACCAAGCCACCCTGCTGTCTTGGCACGGCGGCTCCGACCTTTTGATCCAATGCAATTGTCCGGTTACTTCCATCAGCGGGATTATACAGATGTACGGCTTGTCCATTAATATCAACCCAGATTAATTGCCCTGTCGTGTGGTCCCAGACGGGACCTTCGCCAAGATTAGCTTGTATATCCCCGATGCGCTCAGTTCCAGTATATTCGTATGCCATTACCATGCCTCCTTAGATATTCGTTCGTAATTGTCGTCATGCAATTATAACGCTGAAACGGGTCAAAAGTTGTGCCCTGATACGCTAACTTCAGTCTACCAGTTCCCTACTAACGTGGTCATGAATATGATTGAAGTACCACATGTCTTGGGGAAGGGGAGCCTTTATGATTATCCGTAAAGATGTGAGCATTACAATGCCGAGAATCTCATCGACCAAGCCACGCCTGATTGCATCTATTCCCGTCAGCAGTCCGGCTGTACAATTCGCTATCAATCCCTTAACGAATCGGTTATATGTTATACAAGGAGACAACCACCTTAGTGTTCTTGATACCAAAACCAACAAAATAATTACTACAATTAAAATTGGTAAAATGCCTTCTTATATGGCTGTCAATACGCATACGAATCGTATTTATGTATCCAACTTTTATGATGGTACCGTTTCCGTTATCAACGGCCGTACGAACCGTGTTATTTCTACAATCAAGGTGGGTGAACGCAGCGATCATATCGCGCTCAACACACATACGAATCTGGTTTACGTTTCAACGATCTCCTTACGTTCGCGGAACGCCAATCTCGTCGTTCTGAATGGAGCTACGAATAAAGTACACAGCAAAATTCCATTCAAAGGACGCCCTTCGCAAATACTAGTTAATGCTTTGACAAATCGAATCTACGTAACCAATACAACTACGGATACATTAGCCGTAATCCGAGGAGATACCAATAACATCATAGCTACACGGAAAGTCGGAAGAAACCCTGTCATCACACCAGTTCTTGATAGGAAAACTACCCAACTATATGTCGCTAATAATTTAAGTAGATACAGCTCGGTCGTGAACTTGCGTACCCTCCATGTACGAAAGATTCAGCTCGGAAGACGACAAAGAGAAATTACGTTGAACCCTCTTACGTGTCGGATTTATATTTCCAGTGCACAAATTTCCGTGAAGGGGCGGCTTTTTGTTGTAAATAGCAGAACGAACAAGGTCATCGGTTCGTTAACCGTACCAGCCTTTACGGATGTGCTGATTAATCCGCGAACAAACCATTTATTCGTTTCAGAGTCAACAGAAACAGGTGCAGTTCCACTAATCGTTTATCATGGCAGCAGCCTAAAGCCACTTGCAAAGCTCAAAGTTAGCGTTGGGTCTGGATCTTTACTGCTTAATCCGCGCACGAATCGCATATATGTTGGCGGAGAAAAGACGATATCTGTCATTCAAGATTAGGATTCGATGTATCTGATTAAGCTGACTCTCTAGCTCCCACAGGCGCCGTTTCCACTCGAGATAGTCGATTATTTCGACTATCTCACTTCCTCAGGCGCCCTTTCCACTCGAGATAGTCGATTATTTCGACTATCTCACTTCCTCAGACGCCATTTTCTCCCCGGCTTCACAAAAACAACATCCAATTGAGCGGCAAGACCTGTTCCCATTTGTGACAAATCCGGTAACCACTTCGATGGAGCGCTTCTCCTACTTTATTATTCTGTGCGACACCCTGTAGAAATCCATCTTCCGTTAGAGACAGTGTGAGTGGCAGTTCTTACACTTTTGCTCGAAGCTAATGAGGAATCTCCAAGAAAAGAGTGCTGAGCTGCCTTGGGTTACTTGTAGCTCAATACCCTCGCTTGCCAGCAGCCCGACTTGCTCAGCACTGAGCTTCAGCTGATTGGGCTAAAACACAGAGGCATACCTGATGTCCAACTCACCTATAAATGTGCCAGTCATTGCTGAACAGCCTCGACACGTACTTCCTCACGAACATCAAGGGCCACAGTTATTCTCAGCCAAGCTGGCTGTCGGGTAACCTCATTGCTCCATAAAAGCCGTACACATTCTGCAGCTGTTTCACCTATCACAACTGCTGTCCAGCCCATGGGAATGCGCTTTCCATCGGGCACCTTATTGCCTCCTGCTTTAACCTGAGTAGCCCCCATGTAAGAAACCAAGTTCGAACCTCGTAATCAATACCATATTTATTAAAATGATGCTTTAACATATGCTGCGGATCACTGCCAGGGATTCCACCCCCATCAGGCACGGCATCTTTGCGCATCACACCTACTGGAGAATGCCAGCCACCACCATAGCCTGGTCCGGCAGAAAGCCAATAATCGTGCCAGACCTTAGGCAAATAAGGCAGCAGATCTCTCGAATGAGCTACCGCATTATGGACATCTGTGTCAATGATATTCGGTTTATTCATCTTCAACATCTCCTCAGGTGTGAGCTTGTAATCGCTTATATATACAACTATAAGCGTCAGACCCGTTGACGCACATGAAGATATGTTGCAGAAAACTGGATTTTTGTTATGTCATGTTTCAAGGCGAAATGTACGGGTCATACTTGATAGTATCTGCGAAGTAAGGAGTGGACCGTATATTTATTAATATCCTAATCGGCTTTGTTGTTCCCTGGTTATTCGGAATTGCCTGGTTTAAAAAAGCTCCAACCATAACCATTCTCATATTTCCCGTTTCTGCCATCATCTCATCACTTATTAATGCGATTGGCTATCACGTAGATTTTTGGGATTTCACACCAAAAATTGAAGATGATGAAACGATTTCTGCACTCCCTTTTGACATTGGACTCTATCCTTTGGTAGGGTGTGTAGGCATTTACTGGATTGATTTTAAGAAGAAGCACCCTTTGGTTGTCCTGATTTTACTTGCGATCATCTTAACTTGCCTTGAATCAATTGCTTATGTATTTGGTAAAGTTGAGTATAGACATGGTTGGACGATTGGATGGACTTTTGTCTCTTATCTCATCGCTGTTGCAGCTGTGTATGGATTCTATGCGCTTGCTAGAAAGCACGGGGTAAACTTTAGTAGTACAAAGTAAATACTTCTTTACAATATGAAAGATCCGCCCCAGCATGAGGCTGAAGGCGAATCTTTTGCTTCCCGTCGGACAATTCATGGGTGTCTCCCTGTTAATCAAACTCTTGCTTCTCAATGATCACAGGAATCCCCAGCTCCGCTGAATCATATGCTACTTAAATAATTGCAAGCGCCTTTGCATCCTCCTCACCAGAAACGCAAGGTTCTCGAGCAATTTAGTGATGTTTTTCATCACTATGGCATGCTAGGCATGGGATTTGTATAAAAAGGAGCTAAACGCAACATGCCGCTTAGCTCCCTTTTCCTATTTTAGAATATACGCTGCTTCCAACCCACCAGCTTAGCTAGCGCTTCGACGTAATAGTAATCGCCGTAGATGAGCGAAACGTTCACATTCGAATTAGCAGGTTTATTTCCTGTTCCCTCGAGTAGAATGGCTTGATGTTCGGGCTTATCCCACGTACCGTAATTCACTGTCAGTGACAGCAGAATCTCTTCTGCTGCACGGAGATACATGGCACCTTCGTTTGGCGGCAGGAAGGCTGCAAGGTCAATCAACCCAGAAGCTGCGCAGGAAGCGGCCGACGTATCTCTCGGCTCGTTATCCAACGACGCATCCGCACGGAAATCCCAGTGTGCCACGTGATCTTCAGGCAGGCACGCCAAGAAGTAATTCGCCACGCGTTGAGCTGCTTTTAAGTACTTGGTGTCTCCTGTGAAGCGATACACATTGGCCAAACCATGCAATGCCCACGCTGCGCCTCGGCTCCAAGCCGATTGCGGGCCGGCACCTTGACCGCCAAGCGATTCAATTAGCTCGCCTGTCTTCGGATCAAAGCTCAAGATATGGTTCACGGAGCCATCTTCCCGAATGAACTTCTGAACAACCGTATCGGCTTGTGCTCTTCCGATATGTTCAAAGCGTGGATCACCCGTTGTCTCGGCTGCCCAGAATAAAATGGACAGATTCATTGTGGAATCGATGATCGACCAACCTAACTTCTCTTGGTTCCACGCGCGAAGGAAGTTACCAGCGATGTTGAATCTGCCTGCCAAGAAATTGGCTGCTTGCAGGCCACGACGCAAACCATCTTTATCACCTGTCAGCTTATGTTTAATAACCGCTGTCGGTAAGTATTGGAAGCCAACGTCATGATGGAAATTATTATCTATAATACTTTTTTGCTCAAACTTGCCGTCCCACTCCCAGGCTGCTTCCTTGTAGTGTTCTTTTCCTGTCATCTCATGCATAATCCATAGAATGCCTGGCCAGAAGCCTGACGTCCACCAATCGACCCGCATATCATCATAAACGCCGTCTTCTTTGGCAACATGAGGCGATTTATCCCCAATTTGCTCGATCATCCGATCAACCTTCACTTGCAGTTCTTTCCATACTTCTGGCAAAATCTCCTCTAGCTTCTGTTCGTTTTGCCACTTTGCTATATTCATAAGTTCACCCATCTTTAAACGCCTCCTCGAAGTGGTTTTACTTCACAACTTCTATGACTGCAGTTACCGTAGACATACCTTCACATGCAGCGCTGACAACGGACGAAAATTTCCGCTGAACATCTCTATTCCCTTGTGATAAAGATGCAAGTGATGATGCTGGTCCACCTGCACTTACGAAATCCGTCACCGTCATACCAGCCGGCAAGCCACCTGTAGGATCTACGTAAATTCCTGCACGCCCACTAGCTAGCTGAACCTGTCTCGATCCACGAATCGTGCCGAGATTATCGAGCAGCTTCCCATCCCCAGCTAACCCAAAGCGAACAAACCTAGCTGCATCGGGACAAAAAACACCTTTCCCATCATACGCACCAACTTCTACGTAAACGCGTCCATCCTCTAAAGCTTCCGTCGTTACTTGAATCTCTGTCGGCTCTCCCCACACATCCGATTGATACGTGAATTGCAGCTCGTCGCTTACAATCTCGCCGTTGCAGTTCGCTTCCGCACGCAGCTGATACTCGCCCGCAGACAATTCCGCTTCCCACCGAAGACCAGCACATGGGAAATCTTGCGAATCGCGCTGCTTCACGCCTAAGCTCTCTCCATTCAGAAAAAGCTCAACTTGTTCGGCGTTCGAGTACACCTTGATCAACTTCCGCTCTCCTTCAGCTCCCCAGCGAATTGGCATCGTATGACCATAAATACGAACCATCGGCTTGTCTGACCAGTAGGATTGGAACACATAAAAGGCTTCTTTCGGCGTGAGATCACGCTCAACGATCCCCTTCATATTCAAATATGGAATCGGTGAATCCGGCCGGACCGGTGTCGCAAAATCTTTGAAAGACCACTGTGCTGCACCCGTCAGCCAATCCATCTTCTCCTGTGATTTCAAGTACCAATCGATCATCTCGCAGAAATACGTTTCCGACCAATCGCCGTCACGTGATACGCGAGGTTCGCCACCCGTCAATAAGTAATCCCCATCTCGCTCATCCGTGACGCCATCTGAATTTTTCATAAAAGCAAAGCCCGTGAACGGTTTCTCCACATGCCGAGTTGGCAAATTGTCCGCTCCCCACTCCATATGGAAGAACGAATCCACATTCTCAAATGCTGTCTGACAACTGGATTCATAGTCGGTATACACACCACGATACCAGCCTGCCCAAATGGAAGGCGAATACACATCGATAATATCCTTGCAAAATTCACATCGGCGAATCGCAGTTAAGCGGCTTGGATCCAGCTCATGCGACAGATCATGCAACTTTTTCATGAAAGTGCGGATTTCTTGCTGATCGAAATGATCGAAATCGCACTCCCAATCGTTCTCATTGCCCAATCCCCATAAAATAACGGATGGATGATTATAATGTTGAGCGATCATCGCTGTAAGCATATCAATGCATTGTTGACGATACTCGGGACCACCAAGTCCACCGCGACACCAAGGAATTTCCTCCCAGACGAGAATGCCCAGCTCATCACATAGATCCAGCACGATGCGAGACTGCTGATAATGCCCTAGGCGGATGAAATTCGCGCCCATCTCCTTAATGAGAAGCATTTCTTCACGGATCATGTCTTCCGTCATCGCAGCCCCAACAGCTGCATGATCCTCATGTCGATGCGTACCGCGCAGCAAGAGACGCTCGCCGTTCAGCTTAAACGGACCTTGCTTCACAAATTCAAACGTTCGGAAGCCGAACCGCTCTTGACTTGTCGTTTCGCCATCCGCACAGACAAGAGCAACGGAGCAGTTGAATAAATATGGGTCTGCGACGGACCATAGATGTGGATTCTCAACCTCGAAGGTCGCAATCTCCTTCTCACCCTGCCAGGCTGGTAAGGAAATCTCCTTTTGACCGACTATGGTTCCATCTTGCTGCTTAAGCACAATTGTGAGCTTGATATTCTCCGCCAGCTGGTCCGGATTGTACAACTTAGCTCGTACTTTTACTTTCCCGCTTCCAGCTGTTGGTGCAGACAAATTATCCACAATCGTCTCCACATGCACCTGAGCCAAGGAAATCTGCGGCACATAGACCAGATTCACATAGCGATATACACCGCCATATAGATTGAAATCACTTGCATCCGAAGGAATCGTCTCCAGTTCTCGGCTATTATCACAAGCAATCGCGACCGGCACCCGCCCCGCATATCGTTCGATTTCCTTCGAACGCGCCATCGCTTCCGAAATATCCACCGTGAATTCGTCGTATCCGCCCAGGTGGGAATCCACCTTTTCGGTATAGACATACACATCCGTGCGTTGCCCTGCGCCTTCGAAATGCAGCAGCGTTCTCCCCTTCGGATAAGGGTTATGTACCTCCAATTTGTTCCGATACCAGCCTTGTCCTTGATAATATTTATGATCGGGATCCATCACATCCGACCCGTTGTACGTGTGTGGAAGCGTGACCGCTTCCCACGGGACATTATAATGATTTTGCAGCTTATCTGAACGCCACACCTCCCAAACACCGCCTAAGGAACCGCGATAATGCTCCCATTGCTCTGTTAAACGTTGTTTCAACATGTCACTTGTCTCCTCCTAGTTGCACATTCACTTAACTCCATCCTATCAAAAAAAAGACCAAAAAAGTTTATGCCTCTTATGATAAAATGTTGTTAGAATACGATGAGGTGATCTCCTATGAAGCTGATGAATTACATGAACTTAAACGTGCACCCGGTGCAATTATCGTTTTTTAAAGATCGAACACACGCCTTCGAAGAAGTATTTCATGCTCATCAGGGAATGGAGCTGCTTGTCGTGCATGAAGGCACTGGGTACGTCGTAATAGAACAACAAATTGTCGAGCTGGCACCGGGCTCTATTTTTTGCTTTAGACCTTTTCAACTACATCGCATTCGGATTCACAATCTGCCAGAAGACAACTACATCCGCTCGCTTTTCGTCCTTGAGCCCGCTATCCTAGAGGCAGCGCTCTCTGCTTTTCCAACGCTACGCGAATTCCTCATGAAGCTATGGAAGGATCCGCTTATGCCGCAGGCATTCCGGAGTGAAAGTCTTGCAGAGCTTGAGGTCTTATTGCGCAGCTATGTGCCTAGACTGGATGCTGCCAAAGAAAGAGGACCCGAACGACTGCTGGAAGAGCAGACACTCTTCCTCACGGCGTTCTTGCACCAGCTCCGTACAGATTCCGAGAAGCATTCAGATTCTGTGCCTCATCTTTCGGTTAAAAGCACATCAACAGCCGAGCGAATGCTCGCTTGGATTGAAGCGCATTACATGGAGCCATTTAAGCTTGATGAGCTCGCCGCGTCTGTTCACCTAACGCCCAATCATGTATCTGCTACCTTTCATCAATCCATTGGCAGCACCATTACAGAATATTTAACCGCACGTCGGATCCGACAAGCTTGTTGGCTTCTGCGAACGACAGATATGTCCGTGCAAGATATTGGTGAGGCTGTTGGATTGGGGAACTTTTCCTACTTCTGCCAACTATTTAAGAAGCATGTTGGGTTCACGCCCTATAAATTCAAAGGAATGAGTGCTTACACCAATTTCATAGAGTGACATAACGTTGTGCTGCTTTTCTTCTATAGTTGGTATTACATATCGACGCGCGTGAAGCACACCGCTCCCTCCCTACTCGGGGAAGGCGCGGTGTTTTTTGTCTTAACTAAGGAGGAATGTTCTTGGACATATACGAGTCATGGTTGGAAAAACAGAGGAAAAACCTTGGCGGTGAAGATCTTCCGTCGATTGAATGAAGGACATGCTCACAATGAGAAGTTATTTGTACATGATCTGTGGATGCCTGCCGTCGGCAGCTTAGACTTTTTGCATGCAGAGTACGAGGTTACCAATTTTCGGGACGGTTTCTACTATTTGGACTTCGCTTATATCAGACCACCCTATTTGATTAATTGGGAAGTCAATGATTTCAGTTCGCATGCCAAACTTGTGACCCGTCGAAGCTTTGAGTATGAGCGCGAAAGACAAAACCAATTGATGCTAGACGGTTGGCAAATTTATCGTTTCCCTCTGGACGCCATTCGTACCTACCGTTTAGGCGACATGGCCATACAGCGGCATCATATAAGGTTATAGTATAACGCTAATCGGCTCCATTAGACTCCCTTAGCGTTACCTCATCACTTTATTTGCCCAGAGGATAGCAAAAAGCCCAAGATAAGATGATGCCATCATCTAATCTTGAGCTTGGGCGAGCCTCCACTATACGTATGTGTGTTTATTCAGGCTCCACACGATCTGGAAGTTGGGATACATAGCTATCGGATAATTGCAAAAGCCTTAACGCATGATTAAATTCATCTTCAGTTGCTGATTGATGTTCATTGGCATTGCCGGCAAGCGTAAAATAATTGCCATCCTCGAAACCTTTGCCTGACATATAAAGTTCTTCATTATTTACAAATGAGCCTGTTGGCAAGTAGTACCGTTGTGGCAATAAGTTATAGGCCGTTTGGTTAAGTAAATCTTGACCAAAGTGTATATAGTCTGTCAACGACACACCAAGAAGGTTGGCAACCGTAGGTAAAATATCAATTTGACCACCGAGCTGACTTTGCACTTTCGGTGTGGTGACGCCTTCCGATGCAATAATAAGAGGAATATTAATGAGTTCTTTTTCGCTGTATTCATGACCTAGTATTTCCGTCATCAAGTGTTTGTCATCCGCTTTTAAAGAAAATAAGGGAAGCCCGCGGTGATCACCGTAGACAACGACGACACTGTTTTCCCAAATCCCCCGTTCTTTCAAATCCTCAATAAACAAACCAAGTGCATAGTCCGCATAATTCTCTGCGCGAATATAGTCACCAACGAAGGTGCCTTCGTACCGTTCAGGCAAGATCATTTTATATTTTTCCTCGGGAATCGTGAACGGGTTATGTGAGCTCATCGATATCACGTGTGCATAAAAAGGTGTGCCTTGATTTTGATACGATGCTAATTCCTCCGCTGTTTTCTTATACAATACTTCATCGGACGAGCCATAGAAGAAAGCATCCTCATCTTTGAAATACTGTTTGTCATAGTATCGATCATAGCCAATGGCTTGATATAAATCATCCCGATTCCAGAAGCCAACTTCATTCGTATGGAAATTCATCGTCGTGTAGCCTTGTTTCTGGAGAAGCTTCGGAAGGCTGGGTAAATCTTTCTTTCCATAGACTTGTGTAGCCGCGCCATCCGGTGGTACGTAATACGAAGTGTTTACAATAAACTCAGCGTCCGATGTATTTCCTTGACCAATTTGCTGATAAAATTTCGGGAAATAATAGCTGGATGCAGCCAACCGATTCAGGTTGGGGGTAATTTCAGTCCCATCAATGTTCAAACCGATGAGGAAGTTCTGGAAGGACTCCATTTGAATGATAATCAAATTCTTACCACTCGCTGCGCCATGTAACGTTGGTTCTCCGACAGTAACTTTATTCTTCAAATCGTCAATAGCTGACTGTGTAATTTGATCCGGACTAATGATTTCTTCTTTCTTAGGAGAAAGCAGGTTATACATCTCATAATTTAATATGCCCATTTTGGATGCTTTCACATTTTCATTGAAGGAACTACGGTTAGGAATCACACTAAGTGCACAAAGTAATACGGAGAAGCAAGCAACACTAGCCACGATTTTCATGCTAAGAGGCTTCCATTCTCTCGTTTTCGGCTTGAAAAATGCAAAGAAAGCAATAATCATGATGTCCAAGAAGAACAGCAGATACTGGGGCTCAATCACAGAGAATATACTTTTCTTGACTGCACCGACTTGCTTAGCTTGGGTTAAAACGTGATAAGTAGCAATAACTCCAAAATGCTTATAATAAATTACAAGTGCAAAAAACAAAATGGTCATAATCAGGTCAACCGCGAGATACCAAGCTAGTTTATGCTTTTTGACAACATATTCAACCACGCAATACGTAATTAAGATCGCGGGTATTTCTGTCAAAAGAATCCTTGCCGACGGACCTGTTTCAAATAAAATCATCCAAGCTACATAAATTTTAATCACGATAAACAATGGAAATAAAAATAATCTATGCCTGAGCCGTTCCAACATACAGATAGCTCCTTTCATTTACATATCATAAAATAGAATGGAAGGAATGCCGAATCACATCTCCCCTGCTAATAATGCCTACCAACACGCCTCTTCTTAGAACGGGGAGTTTTTTTATCCGCTTTTTCCCCAAAATCGCTGCGATTTGTTCAATGTCTTCTTCTGCATCTACAGCAATGACCTTCTTCTGTGCTATTTTCATCACATTCAAAGGAAGCAAGTTGCGCACGCGATCTTGAAACTCATCATTATCGCCTTTGATCACAGCTGTGTAGAGATATGAACCAAATATATAATCATCATGCTTGCCGATATATCGCATAATATCCCCATCACTGATGTAGGCCACAACTTCATTCCGATCATTAACAACAGGAAGTCCGCTAATTCGGTGCGTGAGGAACTTCTCAATAACCGCGCGAACTGTATCCCCTTCTTTTACTTTATACACCTGACTTACCATAATTTCCTTAGCCTTCAAATTGTGTCCTCTCCCGTCTACAGTTGCCTTCTATTCAAACAAGAAGTATGATGACACTATATACTTGCATTATACAACTATGTCGGATGAAGTCAATCCTTAAGAGACAGTCGATCACCCTACTTTGGAAGATATTCAAATAATCCGGTGTATGTTACGATACAACCATAAATGTTTGCAAACACCTAACAAAGAGGTCTATTATGATGACAAAAAATCCCATTGAAACCATTGAAGTTGAACTAGGCATATTCATTCGCCGTTTTATCGCTGCAACTACAAATAAAAAAGTCGGCAATTTGGATCGTGCTGCTTATCTATTGCTCCATCAAATTTCGACACATGGATCTGCTGGCGTGAAAGCTTTAGCAGAGGAATTCCAACTCGACATGTCGACAATCAGCAGACAAACAGCAGCTTTGGAACAAAAAGGCTACCTCTACCGCATCCCGGATCCGCAAGATGGCCGCGCCTACTCCATGCAACTCACGGATACCGGCACAGCGGAATTAGCTCTGAACAAGCAAGCACGCTTGGAGTATTTAACGAAGCATCTTCAAGATTGGACTGAAGAAGATCAACAAAGATTCGGTGAGCTGCTGAATAAGTTTAATTGTACGTTTTAATCATCTCAGAGATACTATCCTCTTACGAGAATCCCACCACTTGGTTTCCATCTTTTTTCTAACGAAAAAACTTCCAGTTAATTGAACTGGAAGTTTTTTGCATTTAATTATCTCGTTACCAAAACATCATCGAAATAGGCCTTCGTATTCGCATACGTGCGAGCTCCGATTTTCCCGCTCGTAAAGGTTGTATCCACGACACTAAATTGGAGTGCACCATCTTTGTACACCGAGACATTGCTGCCATTTAAGACAATTTTATACGTGTAGAACGTATCGGCAGCTATACTTGGGCTTGTGTAGCCTAATGTCGTTTTGACCCCAGCAACCGATTTGACCAGTTCCATTTTCCTACTACTGGCATGATCATTATTTTTCAAGTAGAGCATGTAGTAGTTATTGGCATCGGTATAGCGAACTAATAATCCCGCGTCTTTGTTCCCACTCGTGTTGTTCGTTACGTTGACTTTCGCTTCCAGTGTGTAGTCGGTCCAAGTAGATTCACCAGCAATGGAGTAGCTGTTTGAACCTCCTGCTTGCCCGCTGTATTGCGAGGATTGCACCGACCAGGTTCCGCTCGTAGGTGTCCAACCTGTCGCAAGACCATTATTGAAATCACTGAGAAGCAGCTGTTGCGTTACACTTGGACCCGACTGTACGGCGCTGCTTAACGCATTCGAGGTCGTATCTGTCGTGTGGAAATAATAGGAATGGTTCCCTACAGGCAATTTGGTTGTATATTTATAAGATTTGCCATCGCTGTAGGTGACATCTGCTGGATCAACAGCTTCCATTTGGTGAACAATGCCATCTAGAATAAGTTCCATGGAGAATGGTTTCTCATTTTGCGCATCGGTGTAAGTTGTATTGAACGTGAAGTCTGTTGCTGCATCACCAGTAGCATGATCTACGCTGATTGCACTCAGTGTCGGAGCTGTTCCACTCGCTACGTTCGTTGCTTTGATCTCATCCATAAACATTTCTCCATAACCAACACTCGTTTGGTTCAACCAGATGGATAATGTCGCTTTCTTTTTGTTCACGGCAGGCGTTAAAGTATCTAGATTATAGACTAAATCCGTCCATGTGGTCGGAACTGCAATATAACCGCCAGTCAGGTTATAAGTTCGCGAGCCATCATTTAGTTCGATTTTCATCTTCAAATTGGCATAGCTCGGATTCTTAACCTTGAAATTCAAATAACGATACCCAGACAAATCAACGATGTCGTGCCAAGGCTGGAACTTCGCATAAGAATTAACGGCCGTCGGTGTTTGTGAGAATTTACCAACTGTTAACCCATCCAACGTTGTCTTCACGAATGCCGCTGTTCCGCCATTCTGCGTATACCAGTTCACCCATTCGCCATTACCGCCCACAGACCCCCAGATGCCGCCGCCACCAAAATCATCATAGATTAGAGGTGTAGAAGGATCTGGCAAAGGTGCCGCCACCGTGTAATGCGTCGAGCTATAGCTTTGTCTGCCTGTTGCATCTGTCCCACGAATGTCCACGCGTTTATTCGCATAGGCGACAGACGCACTTTCATCAACCGTAGCTGCATACACGCTGCCAGAAACGGACATCGGCAGGAATGTACCTGAAGTACCTGTTGACGAATATTCAAGATTACTCAATCCTGTAGTAGGACCGCTAAATACAGTTACATTGCCTCGCACATAATCGCCGATTGTCGGAGATGTAATAGGGAGCACCGCTGGTGTTGAACCGCCTGTAGAGCTTGCAGATGCATTCGCGCTTAATCCCATTATCGTGTACAGTAGGCCTGCTTGAATGCTGATACTGAACTCGTTATAACGCCATTGGTTCGTATCATCTTGATACAGGGAACGGTCTTCATACCATGGGCTTACACTTGTTTTATCCTTCGTATCCTTCATATTGGGTCCACTAACCATAGCGCCTGGGAACACTACACCAGCACCTTGTTTGGAATTGGCGCCTTCATCAAATCGTGTGTGTGGGTAAGTCACAAAATCCGAACCAATCCCAGATACCCAGCTCATATTCCAAGGATTTTCCCCGAAAATCCAGTACATCCCCTTCTCGACCGCGCGCAGCGCAGCAGGATCTTGGAAAAGCTCATAATAACGCATCATATCGCCAAGATAAGACGCATGTGGTTCGTTCACACCGAAGTTCTTAAATTGGTTCAACACACTGTACGGTGTGTCATCTGTTGAAGATAGGAAATAATCAACTTGCTGCTTCAATAGCGACTGAATATGCGTTTTCGTTGTGGCATCTGCAACAGGATAGAACTCCGCTAAAGACATCGGTCTCATATCCCAATAGTTCGTTGAGGCCAGATCGGTAAAGACAAGTGTGTTGATATTATCCGTTGCAGCATTTTTGTAGGCTACATTGTTCGTCAACAGGTACAGCTCTACATCCGCTAGAAGCTTGGAATTCGGAATACCGCCACGCGTGGAGTAGGAACCAACTGGCCCGTTCGGATTCGCAACGACATAGTTGTAAAAAGTAACCGCAGCCGCTTCACAATTGTTTGCGAAGGTTGTGAGCGCTGTGACCTTCGCTGGCGCGATGTCACCTTTGGTGATTGCTGTGCGGATAGCCCTTGCTGTAGCGGCAAGTGTTCCCGCTGCTTTGGCGGAACCGCCAACGCCTAAGCCGGAGAGCTTGCGATCATCCGCTGTACCGTTAATGTTATCCGTCGTCTTACTCGGATGAACAAAGCTTGCGTTATTCTTAAGATCATACATTTCTCCTCCGAGTTGATTCGCGAATTTGACCAAATACTCACTGCCAAATACCGCTTCATCAACAAGATCAGGAATACCATTGCTGTCATTATCGAACTTCGAGCTGGCTGCGTCGGCATGCCGTATGTAGGCTAAAGCAATTTCGCTGCCTACCCATTGGTTGCCGCCATATTTGCCGTAATCACCCGCATCATACCAACTACCTGTCAAATCGTAGTGAGTTAAACCATCAGCCGATTGCGCATCATCCAAATGACCCGCTGCATGATATATATTAGCAGATGGTGCTATCGTGCTATAGCCAGCAGGATAGGCATCGGAAGTTGCCACGCTCGCGCGTAAGATGCGATAGAAGGCAGTCATTTCATCCTTGTAATCCGACCAAATGTTCGGTTGAATGGCGAAAGGGAAGGAGGAAATGCTATTGCTGACAACAGTATAATTCGTACCGCTAGCAGTGATGGATGAGAAATCGATCGAATATACGTGTTTATTCCAAAAGAAACCATCGTACGTCATATTGCCCGTAGCAACAACTGTTGCACCATTCTTCACGACATATGACGTATCCGTTAGAGCAAGCTGCGCTGTCACCTTGGCATTTTTAAATGCACCAGCGTTATATCCGGCTTGGCTGACCGTGACGTCGATAACTTGAGCTGTGTTCGTAACGATAGGTTGATTCTGGATCGTCGTTGATACTTGATTCGACGTCAAATCCGTCGTTCGGAAATAATACGTATGTGAGCCCACGGGCAGCTTCGTGATGTAGTAATAATTTTTGCCATTGGAATAGGTGGTATCTGCATTATCCTCTTCCCTCATATCGTAGAGGGTATCGTCGACAACAAGCTGCATAGCGAAAGGCTTCTCATTATCTGCATCCGTATATGTCGCTTTGAAAGTAAAGGACGTGTTCTGATTATAGCCACTCGCCGAGTTAGCCGTCATGCTGCCTGTTAATGTTGGTGCAGTGCCACTGTTGTCCGTAGATGCGAAAATATCATCAATCAGTGTCTCACCATATGTTCCTCCGGATTGACGGAGCCAAATTTCAAGCCTAGCTGTTTTTTTATTCAGCGCTGGTGTCAAGGCGTTCAAATCAAATTGACTCGTTGTCCACGTTGTCGGAATGGCAACCCATCCATTGGTCAAATTGTAGTTGGTTGTTCCGTCTCCAACTACAACTCGAATGAGCGAATTCGCATACCCAGGATTTTTCATGGTAACGTTCAAATAGCGATAGCCTGTCAAATCGACTGTCTCATTCATGGGCTGGAATTTCGCCCAGGACGAGCTCGACGTTGGCGTTTGGGTGAATAAGCCGACTTGACGCGAGTCGACAGTTGTCTTTGAATATGTGCCCGTTCCACCTGCTTGGTTGAACCAATTCATCCAGTTCTGCTTGTAGAGACCACCGCCATTAAAATCGTCGTATAGCAGCGGATTGTTTGGTCCTGGCAGCGGTGTTACAGCTGCTGAGGTTGTACTTGGTGAAATCAACAGGGTGTTTAACGCGAGGATCAATCCTAAACATATGCACCAAAATCTCCTTGACCTTCCTTTCATACGAGTGGTGCTTGACATTAACCATTCCTCCTGTGCTTAAATATTTTGGAAATCGCTTACATTTCAATTATACGTAATCTTTGATATTCGAACGATGATGTAATCTCCACATCTTGTGATCAATTCTGGGAGTTGGGCAACTCTAACTACTGTGACTACTTCTGCTACTTCGACTACTTCTGCTTTGACTACTTCTAGGGTTCCTGCACCACTCCCGATCAGGGCCGCAAAACAGATTAACTGGAAAAAGTACAGCTAATATTGAGCAATCTCATCGAAAATCCGATATAGATGCATATTATGTAGCTATTTCACCCCCATAAGCTCCTGATTATCCCCCACATCTGATAAGAGCGTAAAAAAAGAACCTCGCAAACGCGAGGCCCTCTTCTTATCTTCTGCTACCCTACATCTTTCTCCGGAAGACTAGCCGTATCGTTCTTTTCTCTCCAGTCAGATTGAAGCGCAGAAAGGCTAATTCATCTTTGATCACTTTCAACTCCACATCGCTTGAGCAACTTTCAATTTCATAGTCACTTAGCTCATCATCCCAATACGTCAAACCGAACGGCATCGGCTTCCAGTTCCAGATCTCGTAAACGAGCTCGATGCGTTCACTCGTCTTCTCGTATGTCGTTATAAATAACGGTGGAATCTTTTCCTCAAATTCGTCTTGCATATCCCACTGACCGACATAATTGCGGACAAGACGCGGTTTACATTCCCCTTTGACGAATACCATTTGACACTGATTGTCATAGTAGAAGAACGTATCCGGCCAAGGTCCTGCAGCAACACCGCCAAGCGTCATGGTGTAATCGTTGACTTCTGGCCTAATCGGCTTATCTTTGGTTAACATATAGGACGGTGCAGTAATTGCGTTGCTTTCATGATAGCTAGCGAGCGTCTTCGGCAAGGTTGTAAGTGTTACGCCACACTGCGCCACGTAGGCAAAGAATCGATCGAGCATCCCTTCACATGCCTCAACATGGGAAGCCGGAAACACTTGAAAGCGATCACTGAACTCCATTTCATGTGCCTCCTGCTGTTGCAGAAAGAACACCTGCTCATTGTGATCCGTATTGGCCAAATATTCGTCAAACAGCATTTTCCAATACGTAATCTCTTCCCCCGTACACAAACCTGCACGCAGCACATCATTAGGGTCGGTCGAGTAAATAACAGGACTTCCTGTATGGTAGGACAAATGCAGATCCCGTACTGTCCATTCACATGCGACTACTTTTCCTTTGCCTGCATGTGGAATCTTATAGCGATGACTATCCACATACCAGGATCCCCATGGGATCCCTTTATGTGTTATACCATCCCACCACACTTGCTCCCAGCAATAGCCCCACATGCCCTGAAAATCCAACTCCTCGAGCACTTCAATCACTTCATTGTAAATCTTTCCTCTGCCTGCAATCTTCGTTGTGGCCCAAGGAAAGGCTTCCTTCACAAGATTCCAATCGGCTTCCAGACGCGCTTTCAATGCATCCTTCGACATCCCCATATCTTCCATAAAGAAAGGGCATTGCAGAATGATATCGTCGCCATAAGCCTCATGCCACTGCCGAATTTGCTCACCCAATACGGGTATTGAGCCTCGGTTGACGATCCATGTCACGGGTATCCCGTGTGCATGGGCTAATCTTGCTGTTCGCTCCACACCTTCGACAGCAGTTCCATGTCCCCAAGGTGTATCGTAGTGGGAGGCATAGCTAACGAAAGTGTATATGAGGTTCTGGGGTTTCAACGGTAATCACCTCTTGCTCTTCCTATTTTTTGTTCTCTTTCCACCAAGCATCGATTTGCTTCTGAAGCTCTGCACTAACTTTCTCAAGTCCTGCTGTTTTCAACTTCGCATTACGCTCATCAAGCAATTTCGAAGGATTCGGCACTGCACCTGTACTAGTCACTTTATATTCGTTCACAATTGTCGTTAACTGAGCAATCTCATTCTTCACATTCGTGTCATCGAAAACAAATCCAATTAACGGGAAGCGTTTTGCATCATTGTTGAATTTCTTCCAGCTGTCATACAGGTCGTCTGGTTGACCAGGTTTCATGTAGTTCAAGAATTGGTTACCAAGCACCCAGAATACTTGGCTATCATAACCGGAATCTTTAATCGGTTCGATACGGTTTGGACCTACTTTTTTGTAGTGTTTGCCTTCAATTCCATTGACAAGAAGGTTGATTACGTAAGGATCTGTATGAAGGTAGTTAAGCACCATCATCGCTCTCTCTGGGTTTTTCGAAGTTCTGGAAATGGAAAGCATGGAACCTGTTGCCAAATCCGTCGTTACAATTGGCTCCTCGATAACGCGGGAAACCCAGTCATACGCGCCGTTGTCGGCAATCTTCAACTCAATATCAGAACCTGGTTTCCACACCGTGGATTGCACCCAAATCTTACCTTGCTTACGAATTTCCCCAATATTTGTCGTTACCGTAGCTGCATCAGCATTGGTGTACCCTTTTTCATAAAATTTACGGTACGTTTCTGCATCGGCTTTATTCAAATCAACAATATCTTGATCCAACACAGTTTTGACCTTCATATCCGTTGACTTGTAATCCAAGAAGAACATCGGCATTTTAGCAGGAGTTGGCCCGATCGGACGATAATTCGATTTGGATTCATACATCATGAAGCTCGCACCGTTAGAAGTTCCACCAGCCACATAGTTATTGATAATGTCCGGATTATCTTTTTTAATTTTTTCAAAATACGGTTCCAAGTCTTCTACCTTATTGATCTTATCAATCGGAATTTGATACTTGTCAATGATATCCTTACGGAATGTCCAAGCTTTCCCTTGTGTGATTTCTTTATCCGTTGGAACCGCATACAATTTTCCTTTATAACGTGGTGCTTCTAGATATAGCGGGTGAAGCATTTTTTTCGTTTCTGGTGCAAATTTATCGAGAAGTGTATCGAGTTCCAAGAAAGCACCCTTTGTCACATTCGCTGAGAAATCCAGCCAAGAAGCTGTGAATACGAGATCCATTTTCTCACCCGTGTTCATCATCAACTCTGTTTTCTTCTTATAATCGGCTGAAGCAATCGGCTGCAGGGAAACTGTTGTGTTAATTTTTTCTTTCAAATATTTATTCAGTTCTTCCTGTACGAGCGCATCGTCCTTCATCGGTTTAGCTTGATAGATGAGTGACACATCATAAGGCTCCAAGGCTGCTTTCGGACTAGCTGGAGCTGCCGAACTGGCTGCAGTTGCGGCTGGACTTGCAAATGTAGTTACTTTGTTATCACTGGAACACGCAGGCAGTACTGCGGTCAATCCAAGCGCTAGCGCCATAGGGGCTAACATTACTGATTTTCTACGTTTCATTGTGGACCCTCCTGTAATGAATATTATAAGAAACGGCTGATGAAAGCGAGTAGCAGTTCGCAGCCGGTATTACTGTGATCAGCCTTTAACGGCACCGACTGTTAAACCTTTGACGAAATACTTTTGAAAGAACGGGTAGACAATCAGTATGGGTCCCATAGCAATAAAAGCTAAAGCCATTTGCAGTGACTCATTGGGCAAATTCTTAAGCAACTCTGGATTCTGAGCGGCTATCGTCAGATTCTCACGGATATACTGAACATCCTTCAGCACACGCAACATGAGGAACTGTATGGGATACATATGCTCCTTATTGATGAAGAGCAAGGCATTGAACCAATCGTTCCAATAATTAATCGTTGAGAATAAGGCCATCGTCGCGAGCACTGGAAGTGATAAGGGAAGTACAATGCGTAAGAAGATACGCAGTTCACCTGCTCCATCAATGCGCGCAGATTCGATTAATGCGGGATGAATCGTTGACTGGAAAAATGTGCGCATTATAATCACATTGAACGGAACGATTAAGAGCGGTAGGATCAAGGCCAAATAAGAGTCTTTCAGATGAAGCGTCTGGGTGTAAATCATATAACGACTCACTATTCCGCCATTAAATAGCATCGTGAAGAATAGAAAGAAAGTAAACACGTTACGATATGGATAATCCTTGCGAGATAAGGGATACGCGTATAAAGCCATCAGTAAGACACTTAATAGGGTGCCTACGACGGTAATCCCGATAGAAACTTTGTAAGCATTTGCCATCGTCGTAAAATCTTTGAATACAGTCTTATAAGCAATCAACGACCATTTCGAAGGGAAAAAGCTGTATCCTTCATTAATCAAAGAATCATTATGTGTGGCGGATACAATGATGACGAGAATGACAGGTAGTAGGCAGGCTAGCGATAATAAGACGAAAATGACATTCAGTATCGTCTCAGCCAATGGGGAAATTCGGTTTTCCCTTCGATACGATTTGGAGACCATCAGGTTCACTTCCTATCCAATCAATTAGAATAAAGCTTGATCCGAATTTATTCGACGGACCGCTCCATTCGTCAGAAATACCATAATGAAGCCTAGAACCGACTGTACCATAGCTGCTGCCGAGGACATGCCGATATCATTCAGTTGCGTCAAAACACGGTACACATACGTATCTACGGTATCCGTGGCTGGATATAAAACACCAGAATCCAACGGCACTTGGTAAAATAATCCAAAATCTGAATTAAATATATGTCCCATATTCAGAATTGTAATGATAATGATAATTGGCATAATCGAAGGTAAGGTGATATGCATCATCTGCTTCCACTTCGAGGCCCCATCAATGACTGCAGCTTCATAATACTCGGGATCAATGCCAGCGATCGCTGCGATGTAGATGACGGCACCGATACCTACGCCTTTCCAAGCGCTGACCACCGTGAGGATGAATGGCCAATATTCCTTCACCATGTACCAAGACACTGGTTCTTTACCCAGCCACTCCAATACTGTGGAGTTAATGAAACCATGCGTCGGGTGCAGGAACGCGTAAACAAGATAACTTATGACGATCATAGATAAAAAATGGGGCATAATCAGTAAACTTTGATAACTCTTAACCGCTATGCGGCTCCGGAGCTCATTGAGTGCCAAGGCAATAGCCACGGATAAAATCAAATTCACAATCATAAACGTCATGCTGTAGCCTACTGTATTTCGTACAATTCGCCACAAAGATCCATTATTGAATAGAAATGTGAAATTTTCGAAGCCAATCCAAGGACTCCCCCAAATACCATCGACATAATTGATTTTCTTGAAGGCAATGAATAGCCCGAACATCGGTAAATAATTATTAAGCAATAGCACGAGTGCTGCAGGCACTAACATCAATGTCAGCGTTCTGAATTGCCAGAAGTTCCGCCACAACTTAACTCCCTTGGCGCGATATCGTGTCTGCCCTGCCTGTCGTGCAGGTGCGGCTGTCTCTCTCACTGCGTCCACTCCTTTCTCTGTTAAATCAAGTATAGTACACGGAATCCCCCAATTCGATGATGTATCCGCATAAGAACGTGATGAATACTCAGCAAGTACATTCATGGAAAAATCACCACTGCTGCGTGTAAAATGCGGCTGCGCCGCGATTCCTGACACGCTACCCAAAACTGAGAATAGGCGGCATGCACCGCCTTTTTAATATTTGTGCGCTAGCGTGCGAATGGCACAAAATCTGCAAAATCGCCACACTAATGACAAAAAAGATCCGGCCCAAGGCCGGATCTTTACTCACGTTATTCACTTGGATGAATCGGAATCGTAATGGTAGCAATGAGCCCGCCGCCATCCCGCAGACGGTAGCCTAACCCATACGAATCCCCATAATGCAACTGTATGCGTTGGTGAACATTGCGAATGCCATAGCCTTTGTCGTCTATTTCCCCACTGACAATCATGATAAGCTTTTCGAGATTCACCGGAATAAATCCATTGTCCTCAACAAGGATATGAATCTCATCATCAACGCGTTTCAATCGAACCCACAGATGGCCTTCCCCATCCATACTTTGAATACCATGGAATATCGCGTTCTCCACAAGCGGTTGGATGATGACCTTGGGCATTTTGAACACTTCGAGGTCTTCATCAATGTCCCAGAACACTTCGAAGTTCCCTGGATAACGCTTCATTTGAAGGCGAATATAGGCACGAACATGCTCCAGTTCTTCGCTGATCGGAATCATACTCTTCCCTTTGCTTAACCCGATGCGCAGCAGTTTCGATAAGTCTTTGACCATACCGCCAACATCATGATTGCCGCTTTCTAGGGCATACCAGTAGATCGAATCTAGCGTATTGTAAAGCAGATGCGGCGTAATTTGAGAATGGAGTGTGTTCAACTCCTGTTCCTTCTGTTTGATTTTCATCCCATAGTTTTCTTCAATCGATTCATTCAGCCTGCCCGTCATACGAATAAACGCCGTGTACAAAACGCCGAACTCATCCGATCGTGAACGTGATGACGGATCTCCAAAGTCAAAAGGTCTGCCCAGCTCATACACGCGTGTGAATGTGACTAGCCGAGCCAAAGGTTTAATGATATTTCGCAGCAAATACAAGACGAACAGTAAAACTAAAACTAAATAGATGGCAAGCATCACCATAATTAACTGTTGAAAGCTCGTTTGTTTGCCCATTATTGATTCCAAGGGAATCTTATAGATTAATCGTGTATTGAAGTTAAACTCATAGGAGACGGCATAGAGATATTTATGATTATTGGACTCCGAATAATAGTAACCATTCGATTTATTGTGAAGGGCTTCTGGTAATTCGGATAACTCCATGTCTGCCGAACCCGACTTCAAGAGCAGTTCATCCCGGTTATCGAATAAAAAGACTCCTGCTTGATCCGGCAGTTGTACCGAAACAAGATTCTTGGTCAATAAAACCTCCACTTTGGAAACAGCAAGAAAGCCAATCAATTCGTCATATTTTTCTGGATTCAAAATACTTCGTGTAAACGTTACTGTCGGCTGTCCTGAACTCGACTTGGCTAGTCGAAGACTTCCAGCCCCTTTCTCTTCTTGGGTCTGTAAAGCCCATTCCGGGTAAGTACTGCTGCTATCCAGATAAATAAGCCCCTGCTTTTTATAAAGTGCATTGATTGGAAATGGCTGATTTCCTCTATTCGCCATATAGATGGCGTATTCGGTGCCATCCGATGACCAGCGATCCAGAATCGTATCTGCTTCGCTTAATGCATTTATCGTCTCAATATGAGTCCAGAAAGCAAATTGCTTGGGGTTGCTGAAAAAATGATTATCCAGAAATGTTACTGTCTTATCTCTAACCGAAGACAACGAATTCTCCACCGTGGCGTGATTCTGCTTCACTAACTGAAGCATCGTCTTCCCAACCTCATCCTTAATCGTAGCGGAGGTACGAGAGAAGGAGATCCAGCCGACTATCAGAAACGGCCCGATGATGAACAAACAGAATGCCACAATGACTTTATATTGGAGCTTCAGTTTAATTCCCCCTGATCTCTTTGCGATAATCAGCCGGAGAGATTCCGATGAAACGTTTGAACATTCGGCTGAAATGCTCCGGCGACTGATATCCCACTTGATATGAAATTTCATACCGCTTCAATTCGGTTACGGCAAGCAAACGCTTCGCTTCCTCAATCCGTACTTCGGAGACGAAGTCCCAGACGTTTTTGTTCGTTTCCCTTTTGAACAAATAACTCACATAGGCCGCACTGAAATGCACTTCACCCGCTATATCCTGAATCTTCAGCTCATGATTGCCATAATGATTGTAAATGTAAGCCGTTATGCGCGATACAACCGTCTGATCCCTCTCGCTAATACAGGCACGGATCACATCAGCGAGCCCTTGAACATACTCGTGTAGACAGGCTACTTTCCGGCTGATTTCCATACCTCTGAAGTAAACATCCGGATCATACTGACGGAAGGAACTGCTCGATTCTTGTCCATTATCAAAGAGTAATCCATACAAACGATACACCAATAATCCGAAGCAGCTATGAAACAAGCCTTCTGAATGCGTCAAGTTTGCTAGTATTTTCACCGCGGATTGCAGCTCCTGAGTAAGCCTTACTTCATCCACCGTTTTCATGTGGAGCACGATCTCTTCCACCATGGCTGCCCATTCCATCATCCTCATATTGCCTAGAGCCGACATATCCTCATAATACAGCACGTTATTATCAGGGTGCAGCTTGCGCCATTCGATGGCCGCATTCGCCTCTTCCATCAGCTTCGGCAGCATCGACAAATCCGGACTAAGTGTACTCATCCCGACGGTGACGTCTACGTTCAAATATTGCTTCAGATTAATAATAATCGTTTGACCGATCAGATTCAGTTGCGAATTCATCGGCAACCGCGTGTCCACGTTATCGGAAGCTTCCAATTGGATCACACAAACAAGCTGATTGCCAAATCCGTAAAAGGCTACGCCGCACCAATCCGACAGACTTTCTTCCAAAATATTAACCGAGGCATATTTCAAAAGCTTTCGGTCCATTAATGTAATGTCTTGATTACTAAAACCACCCTTACTTAGGTTCAAATGAACGGCGGCGATACCATACCAATAGCCTTGCTCTTTGAGCGAGCTGCCGATTTCACGAAGAAGATCTTCATAATCTTTCTCCTGCAGATCGGTTTCCGTTACCAATTCGATGAGCGCTTCGTGCCTCTTTTTGAGTAAATGACCATCTTGACTACGATCCGCCTCTGGACGTTGCAGCGTTAGTCTGCCCATTTCCTTCTTCTCCTGGAGGGCTTTGCCGACAACGCGCATTAATTCATCCAGCTCTACGGGCTTGATTAAATAATCCTTGGCACCTAATCGGAGCGCTCTCTTGGCAAAGTCAAACTTCTCATGGGCGGAAATAACAATGACTGGAAGATGAGGCTGCTCCAAAAGAATCGCTTCCATCAGTTCGATCCCGTTCATCATCCCCATCTGTATGTCCGTCAATACGAGATCATAAGTGTCCATGCGTAAGCAATCTAATGCCTCAAACCCATTCGAAGCGGTTTCAACATGATCGATTCCCAGCTCTGATCTCATCAAATAACTTTTAATCCCCGCACTAACTGTCGGTTCATCATCCACGACCAGAATTTTATACATCGCTGGTTCCCCCCTGTAAGACAACCTACTGCCAAATATCCTCTATGATACCATGTTAGCCTTCGGCTTTAGCACTGTCTATGATAATTTCAGGGAAGAACGTGATCAATTCTAGGACGCTGACACTCGTAGGAATCAGAAATGAAAAGAGGAAGGGGATATGTTCCCCTCCTCTTATGACTAATCCATTTAATTAATCGTCCACTGCTGATTATTGCCGCCATTCCACGTATATTGTATGTTCTGTCCACCATCCGCTGTCGAGCTGCCACTGATATCCATAAATTTACGGCTATTGCGATTCTCAATGGCATAATAGCCATTTTCTAGATCCACCAGCAGCCATTCTTGATTCTTACCACCATTACTTGCATATTGAATATTAGTGGCTCCATCCGCCGTGGATTGACCGTTGATATCCATATATTTGCCGCTTTGTTTGTTGATGATACTGTAGTAACCATTCGCTTTCTTCACGAATTGCCATCTCTGGAAGAGCGACGTCGTATCCGTAAACTGCTGGATCGGTGCTGCACTGAGTGTTTTATCTGTGCCGCTAACGGCCAATGACTTATTGCTATTTCGATTGAGTATCTTGTAATTCGTAGTTGAATTAATGCTGTAATTCGATCCCGAAATCGTGCCAGTCGCCGTATCAATCGTTAATTTGTCATAATACGTAAGGCTCATAGAAGTATTCGATGGGAAGGAAATCGGTAGGAATACGTACCTCGAATCATTCACAATGCCTCCCCATGCGCCAGCCCATCTATCCCCAATATAGAGGTAGGATGTTGTGGAAGTGCCTTGAACAGGGACAATGTAAGCTGGCTGTGAATCAAATGAAGTACCATCTCCAACATTGCTAAGCGCACTCCATGTTCCTGCAATGCTTGTTGCTGTTCCATATTTCATTTGATTCGGCGCCCAGCCGGTTGCTCCCGAGGTCACGAGGAAGTAAACACCATTCCTTTTGAACATAGCAGCGGCTTCACGTTGAGAACCTACCCAAACCTTCTGAACTAAGGAGGCAATGGATCGGTAATCGGAAGAAAGCTTATAGATATGCGTATCTAAATTTTCCCTGGCAGATGAAATGAAATAGGCGGATCCATCGTCATCCACGAACAAGGTATCGTCACGAGACATGTACTGACCTTGTGGTTGGAAGCTTCCCTGCCATGTGTAGTTGCCATCTATGGTAGAAGAGTACGCAACTGCCGCTCTTGCTTCGCTGTAATCTACGCCATTTTCTTTATGCATCCACATGACAAATTGACCGGTAGAGGCATTGTAAATGACTTTAGGCCGCTCAATATTCGCAGTCGCGAGTTCAGGTGCTGACGAATGTTTGAGAACATTATTGCGGAATTCCCAGGTTTTGAGATCCGTGGAGCGGTAGCAAGCGACTAAGTTATCCCCGCTCCTATTTTCGCCGAACCAGTAGTAATACGATCCTACTTTAATAATACCTCCGCCATGCGCTTGCAAAAGATTTCCTGCACTATCCTTTATTTGAACGCCATTACTTGGAATGGTAACGCTTGCAGCTTCAGCCTTATGTGTGGTCAAAAACAATGATAGGAAAAGTGCAACAATTAATCCTGCAATGAACAACTTACTAACGTATTTTTCATTTGAATGAACGTACACGGCTCTCATCCTTTCGTTCTAAACTGAGACAAGCGGTACTTCAATCTACTGAGACATCCATCATACAGCTTTATGTTCACCCCCCATTCCATCTCCAGCTGAGGCTAATGTTAGAGGATTCATGGGCTATTTCATAGTGAATTATCACAAGTTCTATGAACAATTCGAACAATGGGAATCCCCACTTTGATCACATTCCTGAACATTTTGCATGTCCATCCGGTGAAAGTGACCTAGAACGAACAAAAGAGCCTCGCAGATTAGCGGGCTCTCCGAACAATTTAATGCGCACTCTCAACATCATCGACATGTTTCAAATGTTGGCGGTTCAGCCAAAGATAAATGACAGCCACAACAACACATGCGCCGCCGACGATAAACGGCATATGTGGGTTAAACCATTCAGCTAGCTTGCCTGCCAGGAATGGGGCGATGGCCCCTCCGATGAAACGCAAGAAACTGTATGCCGCCGACGCTGTTGGACGTTCGACTGGTGCCGCGTTCATAACCGCGGTTGTGATTAAGGTATTATTATTTCCTAGGAAAGCGCCTGCGATGATGACAGCGACGATAATGACGGTTTTATCTGTCGTCCAGTTCGCCATGACAAACAAAGTAACAGCGAACAGAAGTAATTGAACACACATAGATGGTACTGTACCATAGCGTTTCTGCAGCTTTGGCGCTGTAAAGACAGAAGTAAAGGCAAGCATAAGTCCCCATCCTAAGAAAACGTAACCGAGTTGATGCTCATCCAGTCCTAATTTCCCCAATACTAGTGCAGCGTATACAAGCAAGGTGAAGAATCCGAAGTTATATAGAAAAGCTGCGATTCCAAATGTACGAAGTGCTTTGAATTTTAAAGCGCGGAACGGATCGGCCAATGAAGCTTTCTTGGGACGAATTTGAGTTTGTGGTTTAGGCATAATAAAAAGAATCATAAAGAAGGCAATGACCATAAGACCTGCTACGCCGAAGAATGGACCTCTCCAGGAGATAGCACCCAGTTCTCCACCTAACAGTGGGCCTACGGAGATCCCCAGACCAACGGCTACTTCGAACAAAATGATGGAACGTGCGACACCTGTTTTGGACAAAGATACGATAGCTGACAACGCTGTAGCGACGAATAGCGCGTTACCGAGTCCCCATCCCCCACGTAACCATACAAGACTCCAAATACTATTTGACATACCACCTAATGCTGAGAAAAGAGCAATGATGATGATGCCAGCGAGCAACGTTTTTTTGATGCCCAAACGGGACGAGACGACGCCTGTAATTAACATCGCTACCGCCATGACGGCATTGTAGCTTGTAAACAACAAAGTGACATCACTATGAGAAGCATGAAGCTTCTTAGCAATAGCAGGCAAAATCGGGTCAACGAGACCGAGACCCATGAAAGCGATAATACTGGCGAAAACAACAGCCCATACCGCTTTCGGTTGACTGAACATACTAACTTTTGGTGCATTCTGATGAGGCTGTAAGACCGGATTGGCCTTACTCGTAGCTGTAGGTTGCATGTGCCCGAAGACTCCTTTTATGTTGACATTTTAGTAATACCATCATTGATACGTTTCTGCATATATTCAATTTCTTTACGAAACTCAGCCATCTTGGAGAGTTTCTGGTCAACCATATCCATTTGTTTGTCGACCATGACCTTCATCTCCCGCAATTGTGAAAGCTTCTCTTCTGCGGCCTCGGTTTTCCAATAGACTTGCTTTTGTTCGTCCATTTTTTCGCGAATCGCAACGAAATCTTGAATTTCCATGAGTGAAAATCCAAGAACATCCCGGGCATTTACGATTTGACTCAATCTTTCGATATGTTTGCGTGTATATAGGCGCATGCCTCCCTCACTACGTTCCGGGGGAAACAGTACTCCGATTTCCTCATAGTAACGAATCGTTCGTTTCGTCAATCCGCTCTCTTTAGCCACATCGTCAATTTTGAATTTATCCATCTGAACACTCCCTTCAAACCAATTTTCTTCTCGATGTCATTATCATAACCTCTTCTAACGTTAACGTCAACGTTAACTTTTCGAGGACCGAGCACTACTCAATAATACAAGACTTAATATGCCCAGTTGCTCGTTTGCTATCCCTTCTCCCCCTCCATATTCCTAAAATAAGTAATAACAAATTGACGGAACCATTCTGCCGCGAGTGATAGATAATGCTTCCTTGACCACGCAATTCCGCGGAATCGGTCACTATGGCGGCGAGCTCGGTTTCGAGGAGTTCACGAGCAAATGGATTTCCGTTCAAAAAGAGCCGCGGGTATTCCCAATTTAATTGGCTGCAGACAGAACAAAAATAAGCATGTTTCATCAATGATCTCATTGATCGAACATGCTTTTTTCCATGCCTATTTTCATAATTGATACACTTCATTCACTGACAATGTAGCTACAGTACGTTTTCCTACCTTATGCGTCATTCTTCCTTCTTCGTTTTGAACGTCAGCCAACGCCTCTTCCGTTATCCTTTTGATGTCAACAAGTGAAGCCATCTCATCATTTACCATATCGGGAAGGATGTTAGTTAAAAAATATTCCACACAAAATAAATCAATGTTTTTAATTTTAATTAAAGCATTTCGATACATCGTAACGAATTCTTTTTCTGTATTTCCCTTCTGTATCTCAGCAAATGCCTCATACACTTGATCCATTTTATCCGCAACTTCCAAAATCAGTCCTTCTATTGAACCGTCTTTACCCTCTTGCAGTTGTTTATGGAAAGTCTCTTTAAACTCTGCGGGGATATGTTCTTCAATAAAGTTATAGACCATTCCTTCTTCTACTTGTTGTATCAATAATCGGAGTTCATGTGACGCATGTTTGACAGGCGTTTTAATATCTCCAATGAAGATTTCACCATAATCATGACTGCTGGTAATTTCATAGAGCTTTTTCCAGTTAATTATTGCGCCATTTTTCTCTTCGATGTCCGCAAGTGTTTTGGCATATTGAACAACTTTCCATGAATGAGCCGCTACACTATGTTCTTCAAATTTGAACTTCCCTGGACATCGTATGATTCTTTCTAGCTCATTTAAAGACCTAAAATAAGTATGAATGCCCATAGTTGTAATCTCCCTGTTTGTATAGTCGGGTCCCTCTTTATATTATACAAGCTACCTGTTAATTGGAGATTAAAACTAACTCATACAATTGTTAACGTACGCAACAAAAAGACGCTCACTTAGAAAGTCAACGTTTTTTTGTTAATCAGTTCTCTAGCTATTTCTTGATAGAAGCACACGATCCACAGCCTCCACAATTCTTTCATTGTTAAAAGGCTTCACCAGAAAATCTTTGGCACCAGCACGTATGGAATCGAGTACCATTTGCTGCTGCCCCATGGCCGAACACATGATGATATTTGCCCGGGGATCGAACTTCATAATTTCCTTCAAAGCTGATATCCCATCCATCTCGGGCATCGTAATATCCATCGTCACTAAGTCTGGTTTATATCGCTTATACAATTGTATGGCTTCCCGCCCATTGCTGCCTTCTGCGACAATCTCGTGACCGAGGGAGCTCAAGTAATCTTTTAACAGTGCTCTCATAAAAGCAGCATCATCGATAATCATGATTCTTTTCATGGGACGTACTCCCCTTTCAACTTTCACTCAACATATCCTCTCTATTCATACATTGTAGCAATGGCTTCTCTCAAAATTCTCACAAAAAGGAAATTCATGTCGAAAACACGCAAAAAGACGGAAAGCAATTGAACGCTCTCCGTCTTTTAAATACATTTAATTTAAATAGGCAGCTATACTATTACTCATTTCCTTCGAAGGCTCTATCCCGAGTTCTCTCAAGTACAACGCTTTGAAGCTGGTATAATGCTTAGCAATTCGTTCCCTTTTCCCGCTTTTTGCATAGATATCTATCAGCATTTGGTGCATCTCTTCATTCAAAGGATACAACGTCAAGTACGTATCTAACCTCAACTCCGCTTTGCTCCAGGCTTCTTCACGCAAGTCGCGTTGAACCATTAGACATACAAGTGACGTATATTGCTTCCTATAATTCTCCTCCAATTGGGTTTTCCACAGATAATCCTTGCGGTCTAACAACGTGCCTCGATAAAGGGAAAACACCCTTTCCGCTTGTGTCATGTCTTGAATCCCTTCTAGGGAAGCTATCTCACTTAACTGGAACTCCAATAGATCATACATACTCCCTAACGTATCTATCATATAGCCATCATTTGTTTTGAGAATATCCATCCCGATTTCTTGTTCTTTCAACAGTTTCTTCAAACGATAAATGGTATTATGTAAATTGTGCGAAGCGCGGTCTTCCAGCATATCCGGCCATAACATATCGGCCAAATACCATTTATTAATGTCCTGTCCTGGATTGCACAGGAAATAGGCGAATAGCTCCTCCGTCTTTTTCGTTGGCCATCGGACAAGTGCACCTTCCGGATTGCGTACCTCCAAACTTCCGAAGCAACGGATTACAGACTGCCGCGCTTTACTTACAGTAGGCTCAGTCACTTGTTCTAACTTTAAAAGGCGACTCGTAATGCGTTCAATTGCAGCAGGTGTGACTGGCTTTAGAATATAGTCAAAAGCATAGACCTTGAAGGCATCTAACGCATACTCCTTGTAGGCTGTCGTAAAGATAATTTTAGTCTGCTCCATCATGTCATTGATTCGCTGAGCAAGTTCAAGCCCATTCATTTTCGGCATCTCTACATCCAAAAAAGCCAGGTCAG
This sequence comes from Paenibacillus sp. LjRoot56, assembly GCF_964253335.1. Lineage (NCBI taxonomy): Bacteria > Bacillati > Bacillota > Bacilli > Caryophanales > Paenibacillaceae > Paenibacillus > Paenibacillus sp. LjRoot56. Next base: position 583,965 of record NZ_CAXURV020000002.1, on the reverse strand, counting down.
GCTTTAGTTCACATATAGCGGTTAGCGCTTCCTGCGGATTATGAAAAGCCCCAATGATGCTATAATGTGGGTTCCTTCCGATCAGAACCTTCATTAATTCGAGAATTGGTTTTTCATCTTCAACAATTACCACCCTAATCAAGTTCATCCCACCTTTCTACAAAGACATCCTTATCTTTACCGGTTAAAGGCAGATACATGGTAACCTTCGTTCCACGCCCCATCTCTGAATTGATCGACAGCGAAGCTCCTGGGATCCTATCTACCCTTTTACGGATATTCGCAATCGCAATGCCTCCACTTCCATGTTCTCCGTTCGCCATCTGGTAGAGCAAATCATCTGGGATTCCGATCCCATTATCGTGTATCGTCACATGTAAATAACCGTCTCCTTCTTGAATCGTTAGTGTGACGGTTCCGTACTCATCTTTCTCAAACAAGCCGTGTCGAATCGCATTCTCCACAAACGGTTGGATGCAAAGCGAGGGGATAGAGAAATGTTTCAGGCTTTCATCTACGTAACAAATAAATTCAAATCGATCTCCATATCGCGCTTTCTCAATCTCCACATAGGCATCAATCAAATCTAGCTCCCGATGAAGATTGACGAATAAGTCATTTCGGTCCATATCCAGAATATAACGCAGGAATTGGCTCAGCTTCGACAATAAATATGCAGCTTTCTCGCCATCCGTATAACAAAATGAAATTACACTGCTAAGCGCATTATAAAGGAAGTGAGGCTTAATCTGTGCTTGATGGAAGGCAAGCTCATTACGAATCGCTTCTTGGATCGAGGTTTTCATCGCAATCAAGGTCTGAATTCTCGCGATTAGTGTCTCTGCTTCGAATGGTTTCGTGACGTAGTCATTCGCTCCCACACTGAATCCAAGTGCGATATCTTGTGAAGTGTCCTTGGCCGTCGCGAATAAAATAGGCAAATCCAGAATGGAGTGCTGTGTACGCAACACTCGGCAGAGCTCAATCCCAGAAACGCCTGGCATCATCACATCTAGGATAATCAGATCAATTTGCGGGTGTTCACTCATTTTGCTCATCGCTTCTTTAGCAGAAAAAGCCGTAAGCACATTATAGCTATGTCTTTTCAGAATATTCAGCAGTGTATACATATTGGAAGCCTCATCATCCACGACGAGAATCGTATGAGCATGCTCCTCTAGACTATCCAAAGATTCAGGGTCATTTCCATGTCTTTGGGGATAGCTATCTATCATCGATCGTTCTTGGCTCACAGGCATGTAATTAATGGCCATCGGTAGTTTAAAAGCCATTCGCGTACCCTGTCCAACTTCTGTCCATTCAATCCGAATGTCCCCACCCATTCGCTCTACGAGCTTGCGACTAATATACAAGCCAACCCCCATGCCTGTGTAGCCGTCCTCTGGTAAAGCATGCTCTTGTTGTTCGAAATACTCGAATACTTTGGCGTATTTATCAGGTGAAATCCCCGTCCCTGTATCCTCAACGACAATGTGAATGTCCTCTTCCAATATGCTTGCACTTACGCTGATCATACCTTGTTCGGTATGCTTCATTGCATTGTGCACTAAATTGTACATGATTTGACGTAACCTATTCTCGTCCGCTTGGACCCACATATCCGGTGGCACTTGGTTATCCAAGCGTACCGCTTTGCCTGCAAGCTCGAACTGCAAGACATCAAATACGATTTGAGTCACGGCCCGCACATCGACAACGGTCATAAGCAACCGCAGCTCGCCATGCTTCAACCGCGTAACATCAATGAGATCCTGCATGAGCATCGATAATTTTACAGATGTATCCTTGACTAACCATAAATTTTGCTTCTGCCTAACAGATAAATTGTGCTCATCATCATCCAGTAAAGATGAGGTAATGTTCATGATTCCGTGCAGCGGCGTCTTAATTTCATGAGAGGTGTGCATCAGAAACTCGTCCTTCAACTGATTGGAGACGGTAAGTCGATGTGTCAGAAGCTCTGTTTTCTCATACGCATTGGTTAAGCGTACCGCTAACAATAGATTCATAATCGTAATGAAACCAATAACCCCAACTTTATGCCATAAATCCGAGTTTATCGCACTTTCCGAATATAAAACACCATCTACTAACGAGACCATTAACGAGACGATAGCTACTATAAACAAGCCAAGTTCTTTCCGTTCATAGGTACCTCTCTTACTATCGAAGAACAGATAAACCATTCTACCGAGAAGTAGTAGGGGCACGAAACCAATGTATAGAAAGAATAAACTTCTCACTTCATTGTAGAGAGCATAAGGGAAGATAATGATCACGACTACAATCAGAACGATTGGAGCAATGAGCAGCCTGATCTTGTTGCGTGAAATCAACTTCTGGTGGATGGAACAAAAAAACAATAAACAAAGAATGGAACTAACAAACTCAAAACTATCCAGCATTTTATACGTGATATCAAAAGGAATCTCAGGCAACAGTCGTTGAAACAGCTTCTCACCGTACAGAAACTGCACGCCAGCCGTGGAGAAGAGATATAACCCGCTCAGTAAATATGTTTTCTCTCGACTACGAAGGAAGTAGAGACTAAGATGATAAGCTCCGAACATGACAAGCACCAAAATGAGGGATAAATCGCCTCCGATTAATAAGCTATTTAGTTTAGAAATGTCTGCATGCAAGCCAAATTGAATGGCATTTACAATCCCCCCAGACATATATTCATAATTCGCCACTTGCAATAAAATCTCAAATTCCTGCGAATTCACATGAAAAAATGTGCTGTAAGGTGTATTCCCCGGCATGTTGGTTTCTTTATTACTACCTGGAAGTCCGCTTCCCCCCTCCAATTTGCCATCGACATACAGCCGATGGGACATCCGGATGCTGCGCAGCTTCATACCATAGATGTCATCGGTATTATCCACTCGAACTAAGAGACGGTAAGTTCCGTAACCTTTGTTGCTTACACCACCTTCTATCGTCTTCCCTTTCCATAAACCGGGCACGTCTATATAAGAGACATCTCTGCGCGTTCCTGATTGAAAATCGGCAGGCGTTAACAGCTGCCCTTCATAAAATTCCCACTCCCCATCTAAAGAAACAACGCCTAGCTTGCGGAAATCCTCCTTAGATAAATCCAAAACACCCTGTTTGGCAGTCTGCTTGTTTTGGCTTGGGATCATCTGCGAATAAATGCCAATAAATAATAAAATAGAAAACGAGAACACCAAGCTGATTCCTATGATTTGACGAAAACTCCTCACTATGGGTCCCCTTTCTCCGATTATCAGATACAAGTGATTCTATCATTTCATACTCACAAAAATCTCACAAGCCCTTCTATCACTTATACTAGGAGTGAAAAATTTTAAAAAAGTTGGATCGAAAGAAAAACTTGCAGTGTCGAAGTCGAGTAACTTTTACAAAGTTCCTTCTTATAGAGGCTTTGAAGAAGGTTATGGTGAAATTGATCATTTACTTCGTTATCCTCATACAAAAGTTCCCAAAATATTAGAAGATAACATCCTACTTCTGAATCGTATTGCTGGCAGTGCAGATGAAATGGCTTCATTCATTAACATACTCAAAAGAGATTGGTTTGCGATGATGGGTAACTATGAAGAAATAATTGATACTACAAACAATCCTTATAATACTTCTGATTTAGGAGTCTCAGGAACTAGCTTTTTTACTATTGGTGTACATTCAAAAAAATTGGTTGATCAGCATGGAGAAGCTATACAAAAAATTGGAGGTACTGCAATTCAAGTTGTAAACCGTCATGGAGATGCTATTAAAATACTTGGAGATGCTGCAATTAATGTAGTGAACAAACATGATCAAGCACTTAAATCACTACAGAAGTCACTAGATACCTCTCAATCACAGAAAACACCATAAGCTAAGAATAATGATCACTCTTAATTAAAGAGGTTATCACTATTCAACGAAGTCAGGTGACAATGGTAAATGAATGTTGGCGAGGCACCGCTGCTTGGAATTAAGGTTAACTGGAAAAACTCCATTTATTTCAGCGATTAAATCCTTGAAAATTCAGTTTAAATGGAAAAATTTAGATGTACTTTTTCCAGTAATCGCAAATCAGACGCTGAAAAATGAAATCAACGACCAAAATACCCGTGTTATCCGCGTCAAAGCTGTAAAAACAAAAGCATGCACAATCCATAGAAATCTTGGACTACGCATGCTTTCTCTTTAACTGGATTCTCTCGTCTCCTTACACCCGCTTCAATCCGAGAATCTCGAGCAACATACCTGACAATTGGCTAGGTGGATACGGTTTGACGAAATACATGTTTGCCCCGATTTCCTTCCCCTTCTCCGTTTCGTCCAGTGCGGAGGAAATGAAGATAGGCAGGTCATGTAAGACTGGATCTTCCTTGATGAGATTGATAATCTCCCATCCGTCGATACTATTGTTTAGCATGATGTCAACGATAACCGCATCCGGCCTCTTGATCGACATGTCCTTAAGAGCTTTTTCGCCCGTCGTGTAATTGATGACATGGAAGCCTTTCTCAGTGAGCTCCTCGGTGAGCAGTTCCGTCAAGCTGACGTCATCCTCGATGAGTACGACGGTTTTGCCTGTGAATTCATGTGCTGCAGCGGTTAGCAGCTCTTCCCCGTTGGTAATCTCAGGCATCGAAATCAAAGGAAAGCTAACGCGGAACGTACTTCCTTCTCCTAGTTTAGAGGTAACAGTAATTTCGCCGCCATGTGCTTCGACAATGCCTTTCACAATAGCAAGACCTAACCCCGTTCCACCTATGGCTCTTCGATCCGAATTATCAATGCGATAAAACTTCGTAAACAGCTTTGGAATGGCTTCTTCCGGAATTCCCAATCCCTCATCGGTAATGTCAACAAGAGCTTGATTACCAACATGGTAAAGCTTCGCCGTAATCCGTCCGCCTTCTGGTGAATACTTGACTGCGTTGCTAACGAGGTTCATGAAAAGCTGCGTCAGATTATCCTGATCTCCTGAAATAACATACGGTATATTAGGGATATGAACGTTGAAATCATGCTTCGTGGAGCTTCCTTGCTGCAAAGTGAAGACGACATTTAACACCTCAAAGAGATCAACTGGATTCTTCTGGTGAGTCGATTTACCCGATTCCATCCGTTGGACATCCAGGAAATCATTAATTAATGCGGTCAGCCGAATAGTCTCTTGATGTATTGTTTTCAAATATTTCTGTTGCTTCTCTGGACTCATCTCTTTGGTCAGCAATCGTTCAGCAAAGCCCAATACACTGGAAAGCGGTGTACGCAGCTCATGACTTACGGTACTTACGAACTCCGACTTTAATTGGTCGACTTCGGCTTGTTTCGTCATATCCCGATGGACAAAAACCGTTCCGATTCTCCCCGTTTCTCTATACAACGGCTCCGCATAGGCTTGAATGACTCTTCGTGTTGGAGAAGTAATCTCATACATATATGCGCTTTCCTCTATCGCTTCTTCGGTAATCTGTGAGATCATAAACGACTTTAAGTCCGTGCTATCCGCAATGGAATGTGATGTGGAAGCGATAAACTGGGATAATTGGATATCTGACATGGACTGCTGCTTAGGAATACCAAATAATTCATTCATCGTTGAGTTCGCCTTTACGATGACCCCCTCGACATTGACGAACTGAACTCCTTCTTGAATGGTATCCATGATGTCTCTCGTAAGCGCTCTTTCGTTAATCAAGAGTTCTTCGTTTTCTTCCATTTTACGCAATAATTCCTGAAGCTCTTCCTGCTGCATCTGTAGCTCTTCTTGCTGGGCAATTAACTCTTCATTCTGCGATAGTAGCTCTTCTTCCTTCACTTGAACCTTCTGCAGCATGGTGTGAAAGGACCGATTGAGAAGACCAATTTCATCGTTCCGCTTGGACATTTCCAGCTCAACCGACTGCCCTAATGACACTTTTTCTGCGTGATCTGCCAGTTTGCGCAGCGGTCTGCCCATGTTCCTGGCCGTGATCGATGTCAGGAAAGTAATAAATACCAAAATGCCAAATACATACGCAAAGAATACATAATTCAGATTAGATAAGGTCTTAAACAAGTTCCGTGCTTCTGTTTCCGATTGGGACGAGTTCTGCATCGAAATGTCATTAATTTTGCCTAACAAATCATAGATACTTGTCCCTACACTGCCGTTTGGTGTCGTTGCACCAGCTTTCACTATGGCCAATGGATCCTCGTTATGCGCGAGCTTTACGTATTTCGGAAATACATTTTCAAAATAGTTTTTCTCAAATGACTTTAACGTTGTAAGTAGCTCTTTCTCCTGATCTGTTAAAGGAAGCTGCACAAATGTCTCCATGGCTTTCTCTAGATCCGGCTTTTCCTTCATAACGGCCTCATATTCAAACTCCTGGCGGAATGCGTAAAAGGCCCTTGCATGCAAAAAGATTTGATTGTAGTGGAGATAGATAGAAGCCGTAGCCTTTTCTTTCTCTTTGAGCAGCGTGATGCGCTCTTGATAAGACTGTTGTACATGATGGCCAATGAATGAAACACCAATTGCCCCAACCATGACAAGCAATGCGAAAAACAATATCATTCTAACAAATCGACGGGAAAGGCTCGACTTCACAAGATTAGGCATGGCAGATCTCCTTTACACATCAATTCACCAAAATTCGACAAATTCCTACCTGACCAATTCGGTGACTGCCATGAAATTCCTCTAATTATAGTTCCACCTGATCCTTATATCGACTAGGCGGGATTCCCACAGCTTGGCAGAACACTCTGCTAAAGTATAAGGGATTGTCATAGCCGACAATTGCAGCAATTTCTTTCACATGTAAGGAAGTTTCTGAGAGCATCTTTTTAGCTTCATTGATCCGAATATTGGTTACATATTTGCCTGGTGTCGTGCCTGTAACATCCTTGAATTTATGGATAAATCGAAAAAGACTCAAGTTGCACGTCTTGGCAAGTTCCGAAACAACCAAGTTCTGGCTATAATTTTCGTACATGATTTCCATGATCATATGGATGTCAGCATGGTGGTCATCTTTCCCTTGATTTTCAGTTCTTTGCAGCCTTCTGCCTAGCAGCGCGAGCAAGGTGAGTAAGTAGGCTGACGTCACATGCTCATTGAAAGGCTTCTTCATATTCAGTTCCCGGATAATTTTTTTAAACAACTCCCCCACCTCATCTACAAGGCCAACCGTTTGAATAGAAGTGTCTAGTAGTCCACATTGCTGCAAATAATTCTGTACGCCATGTCCTGTAAAATGAATCCAGTATGCCTCTGTAGCATCTTTCGCGAAATACGTGTACGTCTGCGGCTCGTTGGGAGCATACAAGACGATTTGACCTTTATGCACGTCTTGTGAGAGCTGATTAAAGTAGAAAGTCCCTTTTCCACCCACCAAATAAATCAACTGATAATCGACACGACCTTGTTCACGCTTCCGATTTAAATCAATGGTCATCAGCTTCTGATAACCGCAACAGTTGACAGTCAGCAGGTTGTCGTTCCGCTCAACGCCTTGCTCATACCAATCGTCTAGCGCATTGCCGGATATATTAATCATCACAATCACTCCATTAGCAATTTTGTGCATGTTATTAGCAATATATTTTATTCACTAACTCTAATTCTAATCTTATAATGAAAGCGCGACAACGTAATTCCTTGCAATTTTGTGAATGCTCAGATGAGAAGGGAGAAAGACGATGAATAGGAGCAGAATCATTGAAAATATCAATTTGTATTGGAAGTTTTTCAGAGGGGATGAATCCCAAGCCTGGTATAGAGGTTATGAAGATGCCAGTTGGCGTGATGTGACGCTTCCTCATGATTGGTCCGTTGAAGAACCATTTTCACAAGAGCATTCCAGTGGTACGGGCTACTTGCCTGGCGGCATAGGTTGGTATCGTAAAAACTTACTGCTTCCTCAGGAATTGGCAGGCAAACGCGTAAACATTACCTTCGAAGGGGTCTATAATAACGCCCAAGTATGGTGCAATAGCTATTATCTGGGGAAACGCCCCTACGGCTATAGCAGCTTTACCTATGACATCACCGATTTCATCTCCTTTGGGAAACAGGACAATGTGATTTCTGTCAAAGTTGACCACCAAGATATTGCAGACTCCAGATGGTTTACCGGATCAGGCATATATAGAGATGTTTATATCACGATTACAGATGCGATACATATCGATCACTACGGTGTATTTGTCACAACACCAGAAGTTTCAAAGGATCAAGCTACCGTTGCTGTTAACATACGATTATCCAATGAATCACAAGTAGATGCGACAATTGAGCTTTCAAATACCCTAAGGGATGCGGACGGAAACCTGATCGAATCGGTAGGAGAGGAGATTGTCGTTCAGACTGACTCCATTACGGAATTGAATCAAACCATCAAGGTGACTGCCCCAAATCTATGGTCCCCTGACAGCCCTGATTTGTACGTATTATGTACGGAGATTAGGAAGAATGGCGAAATCATCGACCATGTGAACACCAATGTGGGCATTCGATGGTTTGAATTTGATGCCCATAAAGGCTTCTTCTTAAATGGCGTGAATATGAAATTAAAAGGTGTTTGTGTCCATCATGATGCGGGGGCACTAGGTGCTGCAGTTCCTGTACAGGTATGGCAGCGGAGACTTCAAGCGCTTCAAGACATGGGCTGTAACGCCATTCGAATGAGTCACAACCCGCCTGCTCCTAATTTGCTCGATTTATGCGACCGCATGGGATTTCTCGTCATTGATGAAGCGTTTGACGAATGGGAAGGCGTGAAGCATAAATGGTCAACCGGACACAACGTGTACCCGCCAAAGCATTTTGGCTACTATGAGGATTTCCCTCAGTGGGGAGAATTGGACATCAAGGAGATGGTTTTGCGGGATCGGAATCATCCCTCTATCATTTTATGGAGCATCGGAAATGAAGTGGATTATCCCAATGATCCCTATTGTCACCCATATTTTCAAACAATGACCGGTAATAACGATGCCAACAAACCTGCCGCTGAGCGCGAATATGATCCGAATAAACCGCAAAGTGAAAGACTGACTACGATCGCCAAAAAACTTGTGCGCTATGTGAAGGAATGCGATACGACTAGACCCGTTACTGCCGCTCTAGCCTTTCCCGAATTAGCGAATTTGATTGGCTATGCGGATACATTGGATGTGGTGGGCTACAATTACAAAGAACATCTCTACTCAGAAGCGCGGCAGCAATATCCGAATCGAGTTACCTTTGGCAGTGAAAATAGCGCGAGCCTAGAGGCTTGGCTTGCTGTCAAAGACAACGATGCGATATGTGCGCAATTTATTTGGACAGGAATCGATTATATGGGCGAAGCCAAAGGCTGGCCTATTCGGGCTTCGCAAGCCGGATTCATGGATCTTGCTGGCTTTAAGAAAGCCAGATATTACTTCCGTCAGAGCCTATGGAGCGCGGAACCAATGGTTTTTCTAGCCACGGCTAGTAAAGAAGATCCCGCGTATACAAGTAATAAAAGATGGCATGGCGGTTCGCCACACTGGAACTGGAAGCCTGACGAACAGCTGGATGTCATCTGTTATACAAACTGCGAGGAGGCAGAGCTCTTCCTTAATGAACGATCGCTAGGAACGAAGAAGCTGAATGATTCTTCGCTAGGCTACCTTACATGGGAAGTCGGCTTTGAGGAAGGAATTTTGAACGTCGTTGCCAGAAGCACTGAAGGCATTGGCTGTTCCTGTGCTTTGGAAACGGTCACGAAAGCAGAGAAACTGATGTTACGGGTAGATAAAGCAGAATTAAGCGCTGATGGACAGGAAATTGCTCATGTTGAGATCGAGATCACTGACAGCCATGGTAAACACGTTTATCTTGCAGACGATCTCATCCGATTATCCATCGATGGGCCCGGTGAAATCATTGGCATAGAAAACGGCGATGTACAGGATTTAGAGCCGTATCGCTCTAAATTTAGAAAAGCCTATCACGGCAAGCTGCTTGCCTATGTTAGAGCTGGCGTCACGTCTGACCAGATCGTCGTGAAGGCTGAAGCACAGGGGTTAGTCACAGCAACGATTGTCATTGCTGTGAACTAGAAGATGATCTTTACAGCCACCGTGTACACAAGAAAACCCGTTAACATCCGTTTTTTTGGATGTTAACGGGTTTTTATTGGTGCTCCACATCGCCACACTTGTTGTTTTGGCTCAACAAATCCAGGGAATGCCACGGTGTGATGGCTGTGGAGACTGGTGGTTGGTCGAGATGGCTTGTGTGGTTGTAGGTAGCGTATGTTGGTTTTCGTGCAACTTCCACTCATTAGTTCTTGTATTAACTGGAAAATATACAGCTATATACGATAAATTCCATCAAAAATTCAATTTAAATGGAAAATATGTAGTTAATTCTACCATATCAGTCTAGATCGGATAAAATGGTCAAAATTAACTGTAGGTTCTCCATCTATTGTTTGATTAATCGGAAAATCTAAAGATTTAACTGTAGAAAACCCATCTATTTTGCCGGGAGCATAGAAGATTTACGAAACTTCATCAGACCAGCTCAACTAATGTTACTCAACAATCTACTTCTACTTCTACTTCTACTTCTACTTCTACTTCTACTTCTACTTCTACTTCTACTTCTACTTTTACTTTTACTTTTACTTTTACTAACATTCCCTTTCTATCACACAACTATCTTCTCATACTACTACTCACCTTAACTTTACTCACAGCCATCACGAGAAACCTCTATGCTGCCATTCGAACTTATGTACGCCTTTTACTCACACCAGGTCCCCACCAGTTCCACTTGCCGAGAATAACCATTAGCGCAGGAACAAGCACCAATCTAATCACCGTCGCATCGATAAAAATCGCAGCTGCAATGCCCAGACCTAACTGTTTCACACCAACAACATCTCCAAATGCAAAAGGCAAAGTAACCGCAATCATGATTGCTGCCGCAGAGTTAATAATCTTACTTATAGACCCTAAGCCGACTAGCACAGATCGCTGATTATCGTACGTCCGCTGGTACTCCTCATAAATGCGCGATACTAAAAAAACACCATAATCCATCGAGATCCCAAACGCCAGTCCAAAGATAAACACAGGAATCATAATGGCGATTCTACTCGGTTCTAAGCCGAATTGCCCCTCTTCAAATAGCCAAGCTAGAATTCCGAAAGACGCACCTAAGCTCAGGAGGTTCATGAGGATTGTTTTTAAGGGGATGAGAATGGAACGGAAAGCGATGAATAAGACCACATAGTTAGAAATCAATATGAACAGAAGGACATAGAGTAAGTTGTCAAAAATATCATCGAAAATCTCCTGCTGATACTTCGCCTCACCTCCTAATAGGAATGGGATTGCTCCTGATTCCCCCTCTATTTCCCAACGTCTCACCCAGTCCTTCACTTGCTGTGAGGAGTGTTCACCTTGTAATTGAACCTGTACGAGCATCTCATTCTTATGGACAAAAGCTTCAAAGACTCGCTCGTAGTGCACTCTCGCATTTGGATGTTGAGATAACACATAGAGCTGATCATGTGACATTCGCAATTTTGAGTAAATCGAATCTACCCTTTCAACGAGCGGATCCCTCTCTAACTTTTGTACGAGTAAAGAAGCGTTCTGCCAATCATTTTGGGTTAATTGAGTTGTTTCCCCCGTGGCAACTAGATAAACATCTGAACTTGTTTTCGTTCCAAAATGTGTTTGATACGCCTCGAATGCTGCGCGGGATTCATAGCCTTTCGGCAAAGAGGTCGCATCCGGTATGGCTAATTTCATTCTCGTGAGCGGCAAGAAACAACAGATAAGGATGCAAGCTGCGAGCAGGCTCATTTGGACAGGTCTTCTCATCACAAAATGTGCCATGGCAAACCACAAATTGTTCGCGCCTTTTGTCGTATAAAGCGGTCTGCGTTCAGCTCGAATGGCAGGCCACCACAGGTTTAGAAGCGCCGGCACTAACGTTAGCGTCAGCATAACAGAGACCGCTAACACTGTCATTGCACCTAAGGCAATGGTCGAAAATATGGGTAGAGGAATGAACAATATGCCCATGAGGCCTAAGAAAACACTCAGCGCCGAGAATAAGACGGCTCTTCCAGCTGTCGTCATCGTGGTCAGGATGGCTTGTCCAACAGGAAACACCTGAATTTCCTCACGAAAACGACTAACCATCATCAAGGCAAAATCTATGCTAAGAGCCAGACCTACCATCGGAATAACATTCAGGACAAAGTTAGATAAATCAATTCGTGTTCCTATCCCATACATGATCCCCATCGTGCTCATAACGCCGAAAACGCCAACGATGATAGGAATCAGCGAGGAAGTCATCCCGCCAAATGCCAGCCAAAGAATCAAAAAAGCCGCTGGGATGCCTAAGCTTTCCGCTTTTCTCAAATCATGCTGACTCGCTCGGTTTACATCTTCTTGCACAACCGACTTCCCTGTCAATGAAACTTTCATCTCTCGATGCCCGGGTAATCGTGTTTGAATTTCACCCAATACAGGCTCCATGTCATGCGGACTTTGCTCGAATCCAAGCAGCGCATAGGCGTAATTCCCTTGGATCATCCCTTCCCGTTCGAGCGGAGATACGATCTCTCTTAATCCTTGCATACCGTGCAATGTCAACAAATCTTGCTGTACGTACCGCTCGAATTGCTGGGGCTCCAGCTTGCTATTTTTCTCAAATACGAGAATGACGGGATTCGCTGGCATATGAAAATCAGAAGCGAGTGTTTGCTCGACCTTGGCAAAAGAGCCATCTGAAATCAGCCCATGATCCTTCAGAACAGCAGGCAGCTTGGGAGCGTACCATCCAAAATATAGGAAGAATAGGACCCAGAATAAGACGATGGTTTTGGGATAACGGAGGGATAACAAGGCAAGTTTATGCAAGTTCATATCCCTCCCTTAATACTCGATTTCTTTCAGCCTAGTCGCTTGCACAAATCGATCTGCCAATCCAGGTGTGAACTTTGCTGCAGCAAGCATCACGCTGGGCAAATAGGGAACAGCTAACATCCCCTGCAACCGATGTCCCCACTTCAAAGGTCCTTTGAAATCCCGATGTATGGCCCCCGTATAGTCCCGTTCCCATTCAACTAAGCTGATCTGACCCTTCAGATATCGTGATGCGAATGGTGCACATAACATTGCCGAGCGGAGCGCCATCGACATCCCGTCACCGCAAAGCGGCGGCAGCATCATAGCAGCGTCTCCTAAACGTGGAAACATATCCCACGCAAGGGGCTTGCGTGTTAACTTTACAGGTGCAACAGCCGCTTGTGTGCCAGCAACAGGTTGTGCAGAAGATAAGCGATCTGATAGCTTACTATGCCTAGCGCATGCCGCCTCGATTAACCCTAGAATGGATTTGTCCGTCTCCAGAAAAGCCTCTCGTTCCAATAGTGCTGCCACATTCACCAACCCATCTTCAATCGGGGATAGACCTAGGTAGCCACCTTCAAAGAAATAGAGTTCGACAACCCCATCCATATTCAACCCTTTATAGTGGGATTTCACGCCTAGATGCGCCCCTTTGATGGACATGGCGTCACGGGGTGTTTGGCTTTGCAGCCCAGAAACAGCCGTTGCGCCACAAGCAGCGATAACGGCACGTACCTGATATTCATGAACCACACCGCGCTGCTTCGTAGTTATGAGGTATCCCTGCTCACCGGGTTTCACAGACATCACCGTTGTTTCCGTCTGCAGCTGAACTCCTGCGCGTAAAGCCGCTTGATGAAGCGTTGCGTCAAGCTGATAGCGGCTTACACCCCAAGCTGTTCCTGGAAGAGCAATCTCCAATGGTTTTCCCCGACTTAGGATTAAGCTTGTCCGCTTGATCGCACTTGGCTTTAAGGCGGCTACTGCTTCACGTAATCCAAGTTTTTTAAGCATCATGAGGGATTCTGGGGATAGAAATTCCCCGCATACCTTATGCCTTGGGAATGTTTTACGATCGAACAGCACCGTATCCCAGCCATGATCAGCTAACGACTTGGCCATCACGCTGCCTGCGATTCCAGCACCGATAACGGCTGCATCATAGATGTGAGTCATCGCTCCCGCTCCCTTTTTACAATGACGACCGCATACCTGAACAAGGGTCTCCAAGAGACGATCATGTCGGAGAGGTCCAATGATTGGCGTAGCATCGTCCAATCCTTCGCACGAAAGCCTTTGGCTACCGATAAGGGACCATCATTCAGAATATAACGATTCTTAGAGATAACGCGAGCCGTAACCCACACAGCCCCCCAGGCAATCCAATGCCGATGAATATCATTAATGACAACACCTAATCGGGATGCCTTCAGCATACAACCCACAACTTGCGGAAGCTCCGTATTCGTAAAATGATGCACAAATTGCGTGCCGGTTGTAATATCGACCCCATTTTCCGGTAACTGAAATAAACTGCTCCGCATCACGCTTACACGTGGCTCTGTACGGAAGAACTCGCGCGCCTCTGCACACGCTTCCTCTGTAATATCGACTAGCGTAATACGCAGTTCTACGCCATTCTCATCCGCCCAGCGTAAAAGATGGCGATTGACATCGCCAGAACCAGATCCAACATCCAGAATCGTTAATGTCTTAGGTTTGCCAGCTTGCAGCCATAAGCGTTTAAAGCCATACAAAGTAGGCCCTGCAGCGCCAAAAATGCGATTAAGCCGACGCAAATGTTGCAAAGCTTGCCGAAGCTCGGGGCCTCCCGACGAGAAGTCATCCATTAATTCATGCTGCATTGCCCGTTGTTTTAGCCCCTTAAACATACGTTTCATCTAACTTCGTTTCTTGTATGGCGGCTACACCTTGATAGGTGAATTGAATCATTTCACAGGTAAGTCCTGGCCCGAATGCGAGAGATAGCCCACTTGTCGGTCCCGCTCCGCGGTTCGCCAGTTCCTTCCTCATTTCATCTAGGACGAAAAGGATCGTAGCCGAGGACATATTGCCATAATTGCGCAATACTGTGCGGCTCGGTCGCGTTTCTTCAGCGGTTAATCCGTAAACCTCCTCCAACGCATCAATAATCCCTTTACCTCCTGGATGAATCGCCCAAAGCTCCGGTTTAGGTCCGCCATTAAGCAGATGCGCAACTTGTTCGGGGATCCAGGTTCCAATTAACTTAGGGATATTTGGAGACAGATATAGATCAAAGCCGTGATTCCCTACCTCCCATTTCATTTCATCCGCACAATCTTGTAGAAGAATGGAATGATCATTTCCTAATTGAAAAATGGGATGATGCTGTTCACTTGCGACACCAACTACACAGGACGAAGCCCCATCTCCGAAAAAGGAAGCGCCAAATAAAGCCTCACGATCACTTGAAGGCTGAATATGGAGGGTACACAACTCCACGCAGACGACTAGGATTTTGGCAAACGGGTTGCTGGAAGCGATTTGACGGGACAAACATACAGCCTTCAATCCGGCAGCGCAGCCAAGGAAATTGAAAGGGATCCGATTGACATTGGCAGCTAGTCCCAACTGCTGCGTCAATGCGGCATCTAATCCTGGCAGGAACTGTCCTGTACAGCTTACGGTGATGAGATGCGTGATGTCAGACACGTCAACTTTGGCATCACATAGAGCTTTTCCTGCCGCCTGTAGAGCTAAGGGAACAGACTCGCGCTTGTACGTGGCCATGCGATCGGAGGTCGAAGGCGCTTTCTGATTCGATTGTGAAAAGTATCGGCAATGCTCCGCTGTTTGAAGCAGATTGGGTTCGCAGGTATATCTCGTTTCTACGCCGCATTGCTTGAAAATTTTTTTAGCCCAACGGGCAGAGTTGGGGTTGTCACGCAATGCTTCCGTTAATCGCCCAGAAGTATCTGCTTGGTCTAGACGGAATTCAGGCACAGCGGTACCAATTCCAAGAATTGCGATAACCTGATTTTCTTTCATGGTCAATACTCATCCCCTTGGCTCATCAATTCTTGGCTGGACATGCAGGTCACTTTACACATATGTATTCAAGAAATGTGACTTATATGAGAGGAATTTCCATTAAGAGGTTATTGTTGCAGAGCGCTATGTCAAAAAAGGCAACCTCGCAATCGTTCACTTGAACGCTTTGCAAGATAACCCTTTTACATTCAAATTCCCACGACTGCGCGCATCATTCAAACAGCCAGAAGCTTCAAGTCGTGCTCGAGGAAGCCCCAATGCCCAAGCCTTGAAAATAGGCGCGATTGCTCAGGATTCTGCTGTCTTCAGGTATAAAGGTGGCAGCAATTTCGTTGTGGTGATTAGCTCGTTCATTTTGTCCCAGCTTATTATAGCAGACACTAAGCTGGATATGCGGCAACCAGGTCCAGCAGGTATGCTGCAGCAATGCTTGAGGATGCTGCGGTTTCTCCAGCGAAGCGGCCATTTGGTACCAATACACAGCGCTGGCATAATCGCTTTCTTCCATATGATAATAACCCAGTCTGCAGCAGTTCTCCGCCCTGGGCAACTGGTACGCGAACGATAACAGCGCCTTCGCCTTTGCTTCCATCGGATTGCCCAGATTGTGCAAGCAGTCGGCTGCACGACCGCAGGCATTGATAATGTCTTCGATCCAGCCGTCCTTCTGTTCAAGGAACAGCTCGTACTTACGCAAGGAACGCGCCCATTGCTGATGGTCGAATAGTTCATTTGCATAATAATACAAATCGCGAGAGGAGAACTTCTTTCCTTCTTTCTCTTTTTTTTCATAGAGATTCAGATTGCGGGAAGTTTGGGTATGCTTGCGATCGTGCGTTACGCATACATCGGCGTATTCGATCGCTCCTATCACTTCAAGATACTCGTGTACGACACCAATCCAGCGAAACCCCCTTTCTCGCTTAACCAGCCTGTTTCTGCGCAAACTGACCGTGACATGGCCGAATTCATCGAAGGCGAGGTTGTATACCATCGAAACAGCATCAGTTTGCCATGGCAATGATTGCTTCAGGGCGAGGAATTTGTCAGCGTCCCTAGGCAATAAGATATCATCGGCGTCAAGCCATAAAATATAGTCCTTCTCAGCCTTCTGAAAGGCAAAATTCCGCGCTGCGGAAAAATCATCCATCCATTCAAAATCGTATACGCGATGCGTAAATTGACGAGCGATCTCTTTGGTTCGATCCGTGGAACCCGTATCGATAATAATGATCTCGTCAACGCTTCCCTGTACACTGGACAGACAGCGTTCTAACGTTTCTTCCTCGTTTTTAACAATCATGCACAAGCTGACCGTAACAGCCCACTTCCAACTGTGTAACGCCAATGAGATATCCAATCCCCATTTTTCAAACGATTTTCGGCTATTTGTGCTAATTTGTTCATCATACAATGAAGGATCGTCAGCATATTTTCCATATTTCCGCTCGTAGCGCACAAAGCAGTCCTCGGCAACATAAAGCTCGTAACCTTCTTGTAAAGCACGGTAGCATAAATCGTCATCCTCGTAACTTTCTTCTTCGAATCTTTCATCAAACCCGCCCAACTGGTTGAAGGCGCTTTTACGGAGCATCACAAGATGACTTAGCACGCGAGTTACACGTTTGCTCCGGCTTTCGCGCATAATGCCAATGCTCTCGGAGTAGGACTGCATAACTCGCGGGTTTTCGCTGATAATTGGCGTGTTTTGCAAGCCGCTAATACCGCTGCTGACAGGGCCAACCACAGCCGCAAGCTTGTGCCGCTCCATGCAGTCGTTCAACCGACCGAGCCATCCATCCGTAACGTACATATACTCGCGCATACATACAATATGGGGTGATGAAGCAGCAGCAACACCTATATTGTAAGCTGCCGCAACGCTGGTTCCAGGCTTGCAGAACACGACCGTTACGTTTCTATTCTGCTCTAGCCATTGAGACATTCGCAGAGAGTCTTCCTCCAACACAACAATTAAATGGTAAGGGTGCTCTGTAGTAGAGAGACGAAGGTTGAGGATGCATTCTTGCATAGCTTCAAAATGCTGAGCCAGCAGGACGATGTCCGTTATCATACCAAATCACGCTCCGAGTTGTTATTCGACATAGTCTTGTTCCTACATGAAAAACAGCTGCAGTCGCAGCAATTGCAGACCGCAGCTTCTTTCTTGATTAATTCTCTTTCGACGCTTTTAAATTCAATCCATTTATTCCTTGCGGATAAAGTTGCAGATTCTTCTCTTGATTTCCTAATTGACCGAATATGTTGGAGCCCCATGTGTAATATATGCCGTCTGTCCCCAGCGCCCCACTGGCATAGAAGCCTGCGGAAATTCGGCTGGCTGCAAGTCCAGGTACTTGCACCGGACTGTTTTGATGCTTGGGTGTTTCGTTGCCGAGCTGCCCATAGCTGTCTGAACCCCACGCCCAGACTGAACCGTCTTCCTTCAATGCCATGCTGTACCATGTTCCAGCAGAAATCGAAGATACATGAGCAAGTCCAACTACCTGTACGGGAACAGCCTGTCCTTTATTCGTCATGTCGCCAAGCTCTCCGTATTTATTATGACCCCACGCCCACACCGTTCCATCGTTCAACAAAGCGAGAGAATGAGCGTATCCCGCGCTAATCGATTTAACGCTATGAATGCCGCCGATCTGGTACGGTCGGTTGCGAGAGCTTTTCGTGCCGTCGCCCAGTTGTCCTTCTAAGTTACTGCCCCAGGCCCACACTGTACCATCTTTTGTCAAAGCCAAATTATGCCATCCAGCTGCTGATACGGCAATCACATCATGTAGGTCTGGAACCTCAACGGGTATGGTTTGCGTCGTATTCGAACCGTCACCCAGCTCGCCTAACACATTGGAACCCCATGCCCACACCGTGCCGTCCTTCTTCAATGCCAAGGTATGTGAGGAGCCCGCAGAAATTGCTGCGACATCGCTAAGTGTCGCTACCTGCTCCGCCGTCTCGCGGGATACAAAAGCGCCATCGCCCAACTGCCCATAACGGTTGTCGCCCGATGTCCATACGGAACCATCATCTTTCAAGAACACATTATGGTTGCCTAGAACCGCATCGACAACGTGATCCATACCGGCAGCTTGTTTAGGTACTGTATCCGGCTTGCCACCCTGTCGTTGATTCGAACCCCAGATCCAGAGCGCTCCGTTATCGTCAATGAAGATGCTGCGGTCGAAGCCCATTCGGATTCGGAGCATATCCGAATAGGTGACTGCCGTCACCGTAGAAGCGGTTAGCGGTAGTTTGTCTAAACCATAAGTGGCTGTATTCACTGAAACATTTGTTCCTAAGTCCCCAGTTGTTCCATAGACCGCAGACAAGACATTATCAGCATACAATTGTCTTGACTGATATGCGCTTCCTGAATCATTCAGAAGCCCTACCGATGACCCGGGTACTAAATGTCCCGATATTCCCACTGCCTGAGCAGAATTCCCGTATGCGAACGCCGAGGTCATCAGTAGACAACTGGCAAACGTGCGGAGCCATACCGTGTTTCGCTGTTTGTGCATTGCATTCCCTCCATCCGTCCCGAAGCTATTCCCTTTCGGAACACTGTACTATCCTTCCAATTTACGGTTACAAATGTTAATTTAAGTAGGATTCTGAACCTACTGAGCTATTTTCTCAATTACGAGGGAGACACCCACTGCAGGCGATATCGCCAATTGGATAGCAGTCGCTGAGTTATTCTTAATCGAGATTCGGGAACCCGCGCTCAATACCAAAATGACTCTATTTGTAATCTGACTTGTATCATTTGGAATCTGGATAGTTGTGCTAGGGGCTACCATTCCATCAACGACAAGCGCTATCTGGGCTCCCAATCCAGAAGTTGTCGATACTTGATAGCTGATCTCATAAATTCCTGCTTGACTTACAACAAGTTCTCCCATAAAAGACGCCATATACCCTTCATCAATGCCAGGGGTTACATATCCACGTGAACTCATCGGGAGTATGCTATTTCCTGGAAAAAAAGCTCCCGATGATAATAAACTATACAAATAGCCAAAAGTGGACAAGCCACCTGCGCCTGCTGCGCCTGTCGCTCCTTGTGCGCCAGTTGCTCCTGTGGCACCGGTTGCCCCTGTCACTCCTGCACCGGTTGCTCCTGTTGCGCCTGTTGCGCCTGTTGCTCCTGTTACGCCTTGGACTCCAGCTGCCCCTGTTGCTCCCGTTACGCCTTGGGCCCCGGTTGCTCCTGTTACGCCTTGCGCTCCAGTTGCTCCTGTTACGCCTTGGGCCCCGGTTGCTCCTGTTATGCCTTGGGCCCCTGTTGCTCCCGTTACGCCTTGCGCTCCAGTTGCTCCTGTTACACCTTGGGCTCCTGTTGCTCCCGTTACGCCTTGGGCTCCTGTTGCTCCTGTTACGCCTTGGGCCCCGGTTGCTCCAGTTACACCTTGGGCCCCTGTTGCTCCCGTTACGCCTTCGGCTCCGTTTGCTCCTGTTACGCCTTGGGCTCCAGTTGCTCCGGTTACACCTTGGGCTCCAGTTGCTCCTGTTACGCCTTGAGCTCCAGTTGCTCCTGTTACGCCTTGGGCTCCGGTTGCTCCTGTTACGCCTTGAGCTCCGGTTGCTCCGGTTACGCCTTGGGCCCCGGTTGCTCCTATTACGCCTTGGGCTCCAGTTGCTCCTGTTACGCCTTGGGCTCCGGTTGCTCCTGTTACGCCTTGGGCTCCGGTTGCTCCTGTTACGCCTTGAGCTCCGGTTGCTCCTGTTGCGCCTTGGGCTCCGATTGCTCCGGTTATGCCTTGGGCTCCAGTTGCTCCGGTTACGCCTTGAGCTCCGGTTGCTCCGGTTGCTCCGGTTACGCCTTGGATGCCTTGGGCTCCTGTTGCTCCGGTTATGCCTTGGGCTCCAGTTGCTCCGGTTACGCCTTGGGCTCCGGTTGCTCCTGTTACGCCTTGGGCTCCGGTTGCTCCCGTTACGCCTTGCGCTCCAGTTGCTCCCGTTATGCCTTGCGCTCCGGTTGCACCAGTTACGCCTTGGGCGCCGGTTGCTCCCATTACGCCTTGGGCGCCGGTTGCTCCTGTTGCACCTGTTGCACCTTGGAGACCTTGTGCTCCTGTTGATCCTGTTGCACCTTGGATGCCTTGTGCTCCCGTTGATCCTGTCTCACCATGTTCGCCTTTCTCGCCTTTCACACCTGCAGGTCCAACTGGGCCTACAGGACCAATTGGGCCTACTGGTCCAGCTGGTCCAATTGCACCCTGCACAGCAGACGGTTCTTTCGGTTGCCCTTTTACTCCTGAAGACACCTCAATCAAAAAAGCTTTATCCTCTTTATTCACGATTGATACAAGCAGTCCTACCTTCAAAGCATCATAGCTTAGTTGTTGCGAAGAATTTTTGTCGAAATATTGCGTTTCCGAAGTAAGACTCAGCTTTTTTGTCTCTGAACCGAGCGTTACCGATACCGAATCATTCGTAATCGCCGAAATAATGCCGTTAGTTACACTATTGGACACGCCTGCCAAGGAGCTTTCCATTCCATTCGTTAAATAGGGCAACGCATTGCTTAGCATTGCCGCCATCTGAGCCCGCGTTACGAGATCCAACGGTTTAAACTTATTATCGGCAAAGCCTTCTACGATGTTCAAACTGACTCCCGCGTTGATGTAACCCTTGTAAGATGGCGTAAAATCTTCCTCATCGCTAAACAAGGTTGTGCTTTCAGTCAATCGGCCTGCATCTGACTCACGATTAATTGCCCGAATGATCAGCTTGATCGTCCATTCACGGCTTGATGTCTGCTGACCCCATCCTGCCGTGTTCGTTTCCTCTTGTGCCACGAGAAGACCTTTTTTCAACGCTACCGAAATGTAAGGTTTAGCGAAGTCGTCAACAGAAAGTGTAGGATTGACTGCTCCCTCTTTCTTGACTTCCTCCTCTAAACCCATTAGACGGATCGCCATAAGAACAGCTTCCTGGTGCGTGACATTACTTTGCGGATTAAACATCCCTGCGTTATCGCCTGCGATAATGTCAAGCAGCGCAAGTTTGGTCATATACTTTTGTGCCCATGGCGCCGTATCTGCATCCTTAAAAGTGGGCGCAGCCGCTGATACGATTTGAGTTGCAGGTGCCAACGATACCAGCAGAGCCATCGCCAACGAAGTTTTTTTAATTTTGTGTTTCATCTGTTACCTCCTGATTTTCTTCATAATTTTTATTTTTCTGCAAAACGCTTGAATCTCCTATTTCTTATTAATTAGAGGTCTAAAAACTTATAGACTTATAGACTTATAGACCTATAGACTCATAGACCTATACTGCACTTATGTGGGCATCCTACCCCCTATCGATATTCCTTCAAATTTCGACTACATTAGCCAAAATCACCCATAGACCATAGTACTATGTGCTTCTCTCAAATTTCTCACAAAAATCCCTATCGAGATAGGCGACCACATTTAGCGGCTGATTTTATCGCTAAGGCTTGAAGTTGCTTAGGACCAAAGCTTATTTATACGATTACGCATAAACCAAAAAGACGACCTTCCATTCAAAAATCGAATGGAAAATCGTCTCAAGTGATGTCAACTACTCAACAAGACATACTGTGTCTGCATGGATGCAGTCAAAATATGTAAGAATCAAGCAATTATATGGAAGTAAACTAATCTAACTGAATTTCCTCGCATTTAGTTATTAATATAACGTTCAAAGATAGCACCGAAATCCTTAACCTTCAACTCCGTATGCTTACCTTTTAACCAGTTGTAGGTGGATTCCGTAATCGCATCGAATTGAGTAACAGGAGAAGTCGTTTGAGTTGAGATACGACCAGTCGCTTCCTTCGCAACAGCTACGCTTTGCTTAGCGTATTCGAACAATTCGTCATTATGAGCTACTGTCTCGGAAATTTTAATCAAAGCTTTGTACAAATCTTTGATCTGTTCAATTTGCTTTTTATCCACATCAATGGAGAAGTTCGTGTTACCGATAATGAATTTGATCTCAACATCTAGATCGATCGTTCCTGCCGTTTCCATATACACTTGGGAGATCGCATGTGTATGGTAGCTGAAACGTTTCAGCACTCGCTTAGAGCTAATCGCACTATCTCCATCTAAATGGATGAGTGCAAGGTTCGTAAAGCAATATTCATCCTTCTTGGATTTAATAATGAAGTAAATTTTCTCGCCATCCTCATGCATCACATAATCATCAGAATCAACCTTATCAAAATCCGCTGGACTAATTACTTTACCGATATCACTTAAGCCTAACGCATCTGCTGCAAATTTCTTGAACAATGGAACCATCCTCTCACTTATTAAAATGTATGTAGACTATTCCCATTATACGGTATGGGTAGAATTTACATAAGTAGCAAATTGTTAGCCATTCTAACGTTTCTCTTTTTGACGGAAACGGCCAGGCGGAACCTTCTTCTCCAGTAAGAACGTACGAGTAAAATAATGAACGGAAGAAAACCCCGTCATTTCAGCAATTTCTTTAATCGGCAGGTCGCTGCTCAACAGCAAGTGGGCTGCTTGGCGAATACGTTCACTCCGAATGAAATTCGTGAAGCTCTCATGGATTCCTTCCGAGAATAGACGGGATAGATGACGCTCCGATACACTCAAATAGCTTGCAACATCTTTTAGCTGGAGCGTTTGGGAGAGATTATCACGGATATAGAGCTTGGCTCGCCGCATCAAAATATGTGTACTTTTATGCCGAATCACAGGGATCTTGGATTGCCTTCCGAATACAGCAGGGAACGACACCAACAGTGCATAGGCAACCGAATGAATGGCTGTATATGGGAGACTTCCATGCCCCTCTCGGATGAGAAGTGATCGCCATAATTGCACAGTAGGTACATCATCTGCCTCATATAGAACAGCATCACCATGGAGTGCAAGCCCATTGAATGTTTCACGCATTGCATCATCACACAAGGTCTCATCTAGCTCGAAAGCAATATATAAAATGTTAAACCCTTTTTCCGTACGAATTTGGTGGGTAATGCCAGGCTTTGAGCAAAAAAGCGTACCTGCTTGAAGTGGATAGACCATGTCTTCCTCTGAATACAGACCTTCTCCATCCAAAATGTAACAGATCTCAAAAAATGAATGCTTATGGGGTTGATTATCATACAAACAAGGATCAGCTCCCCAATAATGCACTTTAAAGACAGCTTCCGCGCCTTGGATGACCGTTAAAGCTTCATTCAACATCGCATACGTTTCCTTATACTGATACATGAACTTCACCTTTTCAAGAAAATGGCCTTATTGTGCAAAAGTATGTCCTCTGTTGAAAAAGATTACACCGTCGATATCTCCTATAATTATAAATAGAAAGCGACTCAATGAGCAACCACAAAATGGAGGCATGGTACGATGATACAATCCAAAGATGTTGATTTTTACAAAGAAAATGGTTACTTGTTAGTCAAAGGAGTATTTAATGAAGCGGAAGTTGTGGAGATGCGAGAAGCTGTTGAGAACATTATTCTGCGTGCCGCACACGCGAAAGCCGATAGTAATGCTGCTTGGCAAGGGGATTATCTACCTGCTGAAGAGCTGAAGAAGCTTGTTCTTAAAGGCTTTCATGATGTACACTATCACGATGCCTCCTTCATGCGAGCCGTCATTCACCCGAATATGGTAGCGGTTTTGAGACAAATTATTGGGCCCAACGTTCAGCTCCATCATTCCAAAATGCTGGTCAAGCCACCTGAGAATGGTGCTGCCTTCCCGATGCATCAAGATTATCCGTATTTCCCGCATGAGAAGCATACGATGTTAGCAGCAAGCGTTCACTTGGATCGTGCCGATGAAGAGAATGGCTGTCTGCGCGTTATTCCTGGCTCCCATCTTGCAGGAAGCTTGCCGCATATCGGGACGCATTATCTGAATCATAAAGAGTATCCGATCCATATGGGAACACCTTGTGAAGCGGAAGCTGGCGATGTCCTATTCTTCAATTACTTAACGATCCATGGTTCATCTTCGAATAAGAGCTCCAGAACACGGAGAAATGTGTTGTTCCAATATCGGGAGGCGAGTGATTTCCCGACCACACAAGAGCATTTTGATTGGGGCATGGGATTAATGGTCAGCGGGGAGAATCCGAATTTCACGAAAGTGAAGCCGAACTTCCACATTATTAAAGAAGCTTAGCGCATGAAAGAACGGGCTGTCCCCTACTTACGGGACAGCCCCTTTGCATCTAGGTAAATACACTAACTTGCATGGTGAACTTTTTATGCTCAAAGGGAGCAATCGAGCCCGCTGAGCCGTTGCGAATAGCTTCTTCGATGCCATACGTAGGGTAACCTGCAAATGGCTCAAGCCCAATATTATAATGCCTTCCATACCACGGATAACTTGTGGTCGCGCCAAACTCCTGCCAGTACCACAGATAGGGAAGCGTCCTCGCGTCCCATTCAACTTTCATGCCGAATCCCTTCTGTCCGTTTACGACCGAATACCACCCTTTATTACCGAAGCCAGTCAAATAAACGATCTCGGAAGGTGTCCCTTTCGGAGGGAGCTGTGATAAATCGACAAGCTCACCAAGCTCATTATACGCAAGCGGCCATTCATACTCATGCCCGCGCTTCACACGACCCGATGGATTTTTACTTGCATCTTCTGTTATTATGCGCACCCCAGTTGGCATATGTATGTGACAGTTTTCATCTAGAAATGGTTTACCCAAAGCGATATGCTGTCCCCACATATACCGTTGTGAATAACCGCTTAAATTCTCCACTTCTTCTTCGATATACAGCTTCGCATCCCCACTTACAAGGGACATCGTTTTTGATAATGAGAACGGTACTTTCTTCGTCCGAACGCTGAATCTAACTGTAATTCTCTCCGCCTTATCCTCGACGATTTCATAATGCCAAGGCATGTGTGCGACTTCGCCGTGTTGGCCGAACTGAGCTCCCCCATAGCTGCTTGAAGACCCTCCATTAGGAAATACTTCCTGCCATCCGCCAGGGTAATAATCAATGAATGCTGCGATCGGATCATCTGACGTTGATAAGTAACTGTTCGGATTTTGCACGCCATTCTCGGTCAACCACATGAAATCCATATCGATCGGTTTATATAAGAATTCGAAGATTTCAGTGCCTTTATCCACCAAGATGGAGATGCGCAAGAGTTCATTTTCAATGACAACCGTACGCATTCCGTAATAACTAAACCCATCTCGGATGCGACAGCCATAATTACGCTGGGGACGATAAGGATTCATAACCGATCACCTCCTAAATTAAAAATAAATCCAACTAAACTTGATCAAATACAAAAAAGGACCGCCGCAATTAAACGCAGCCAACGGTCTCATTACGATTCGTGTCTACAGCCTTATTCTAATGCTGATAATCTGCTTCGCCTTCGCTACAATGGATATGACATCATCTGTGAAGGGCGCCTGACTTTGCAATTCTTCATCCAAATTAACGTAATGAGCGCTTACTACTTTACGATCAAATTTAATTGATCCCTCCACGTATTCGGCCGAGATGTTGAAGAGACGGATCACATAGCTATCGTTCCGATCCTCAGAAACCTTGATGGCACTGATGAGCAGTTCAGCTGGACTTACTTGAAGGAAGGAATGGCTAAGTGATAAGTCAGCTGCACGACGCTGCAGCGATTCATAAACAACTTTTCCAAATTTTCTGTCCACAGACCGAATTCCCGCCACGAACTGCTGATGCTCATGCCAAAGACGGCTAGTGTGCATCTCGTTCACAGCATAAGGGCTGATCGCATAATGAAATTCAAGCTCTGTGAGAAGCTGGCCTCCATCTCCGCCATCTGAGAGAACCTCTTTGCCTGTACTGCGAAATAAAGTCAGAGCGATAGTTCTCGATCCATCCCTACGTACAGCCGCTTCATATAGCCCTTTGCTGTACACGGCTAGCCCACAGCTGCCATCATCAATCGAGATGATCCCATTATGGGGCACCGTTCCTCTAGCCTTTTCCATGTACCCCGAATAGTCATGTTGCTCGATGCTTCGTTGAACATAATCAAACGGCGTACTTGTATGAAAATATTCGGTTTGTAGGCCTGAAGGAAACAACAGCCGCAGACGGTGATCTCGCGCACGATTGTTGACCAAGGTTCTACAGCGTAGTATTGGATCATTCTTTCTTAATTCCAAAATGGTCGTAACTTCGATCGTGACAAACTCGTTGCTCCTTCTCGTTTCTTGCGGATGAATGGCATGTGGGATGCTTATGGAAGTGCGAATTCGAATACGTGTCTGTAGCGGACCATCGTAGACAACAGAAATTTTGGCGTTAGAGCCATAGGAAGTAAATACTTCGTTCGTAACTGGGCTCACATGGTTCCAGCCCTCACCGATGTCCGCTTCGTCTTCAAGCAGCAATAAACCAGCATAACATCGCCACGTCTCCATATCTGTTACATCAATGGTCCCGTTCGGATGAACGGCTACGCGAATTCGCCCATTTTCCCAAGTGTGTGCGTTTACTGCCATGGATCCCAGGAAGCGTACAGGAGCCGTCAAGTTAGGGGCTTGGTATTCACCAGGACCAGGAGCAGCTAACGGTGTATTTTTAGTTACATAAGCAGCATATCCATAGGACGGAACACGAGCATGGAAGGCTATGCGACACCGATCCACGGTGTCCGAATACGGAATATCCCGATAAGGCCTCCACATGCGGGTGCTGTTTTTACGCAATTCCAGCAGTTGATAGGGGATCTCATTTCGTCCATGGTCGTATAGACGGAAAGAAGTGCCCCCCAAATGATACATCGTTGAGGCTGCATCCGACATTGCAGGCATGGCGAACTCAACTTCAATCACACCGTCAATGTCGGTTTGGGAAGCGTTGAATACCGTAATGACTTGATCTCCGTCTTGATCGGATAATCCGTGATGGTTAGACAGATAGAGCAGCTGCTCTCTTACCATACCTTCGGCCATGAGTCTGCTCTGATCAAAGCGATACATCATATCGCGATGGACTTGATCGATCGAACAGCCGCATATGGAATCGTGAGGGTGATTCTGAATCAAGTACTCCCAAGCTTTCGCTAGGAAGGTTTTGGGATATGCACGCCCTTGAAGCGACGTGAATACGCCCCAGGGCTCCGCCCATTTCTCAAGGAGCACTTCACAAGCCTGATTATTCATCTTCAAATGAATCCGAGAAGAAAGCACATTGGCGAGCACCCAATTATTTACACCATTATAGCCAGGAGATCTTTGCTCGCCTTTAAACTTGGGTAGATCACCGATTTTTTCACGCAAATCTTTCACATACTCTTCTAAGGAACAATGAACAAACTTGGCACCTATGTCTGCTTCATTCAGTGTTTTCAATATCCACGGCAGACGAGGTTCAATTTCGATATGATCAACACCGTCAAACCCTGCGATGATGGAAGTTGTAGCCCGTTTGGACTTGTAGTCCAACATCCCTTTCGCCCGCTCGATCAATTCCTCGCGATCGTATTGAAATTCCCGATCTGCGAATGGCCATCGGATAAAAAAATAAAAGTCTCCATATGAGCGATCCTCATCCAATTTGAGCCCTAATATGCGGGTGCCATCAGCCCCCTCCCACCATATCTCAGCAGCATCTGCATCTCCGTAGAATCCACGAAACAAGACAGCGTGATCAATCCCGAAGCCATGCAAGATTTGTGGAAACTGACTGTTATGGCCAAAAATATCCGTGATATACCCGGATTTCACTGGCTGGGCGCCGAAAGCGCGCGATCGGCGGTATCCGATGAGAAGATTCCGAATCAACGATTCTCCACTAACTAGGAATTCATCGGGCATGACATACCAAGGTCCTATGCTGATTCGGCCATCTTGGATCAGCTTCACAAGCCGCTCTCGGTTCTCTGGCCGTATCTCTAAGTAATCGTCCAAGACAATGGTCTGACCGTCCATCATAAAATGACGATAGGCCGGATCCTGCTCCATCTTTTCAATGAGCTCGTCAAGCAAATAGACAAGCCTTATGCGGTAACCTTGAAAATCCTGATACCATTCGCGATCCCAATGGGTATGTGAAATCACATAAACCTTTTCTATTGGTTGAGTCATTTTCACCTGATCTCCTTTTCAATAATACAGACGGACAGTCTGTCGTCATCAGTTTCACAGATTGTCCGCCTGATTTCTTGTCGTTACATACCTTACTTTTTACTAGCCATAAACGCATCCAGCTGCTTCTGAACTTCTGCAATCGCTTTATCGATGCCGGCCTGTTTCATTTTTTCTTTAAATTGCGGCAACACTTTATCTACATCGGCAGTACCGCTTTTTAAGACCGTTCCATACTCAGCATTTACGCTATCCAAGGAAGCAACCTCCGTTTTAATCGTGCTCGTATCGAAGAGGAAGCCCATCGCAGGGAATCTCAAGGTCACATCTTTATCATAGTCTTTATAGGCTTCAAAGAATCCCTTCACATCTGTACCTTTAGATTTCATGAATTTCGGATTTTGCCAGATCCATTCAAACGGCAAGTAAGGTGGTTTAGCAGGATCAACGCCAGCTGGGAAGTTCACTGCACCGTCTTTGATGACATAATGTTTACCCTCAACCCCGAGTGTTAAGAGGTCGTAGTTTTGCTGATTCTTTTGGAACCAGTTTAGGAACGCAACCGCTCTCTCAATATTCTTGCTTCCTGCCGCTATACTTTGGTAGTTCCAGGTGGTTACCTCTTGAAAGACCTTAGGCGTGATCTGAATTCTGACGAATTCGACTTGAGCGCCTGGTATGGCGGATACAGTCCTTGCATTGATATTGTACTCCGGTAGATCTCCTATCACGGAAGCTGCTTTACCTGCAGCAAAAGCCGCCCGGAAATCCTTGATCGATAAGACATCCTTCGAAATATACCCTTTGTTGAATAGTTCCCTGTGGAAATCCAGACCTTTTTTGTACGCTGGCGTATCCAGCATATTCTCTGCCTTCATCGTGTTCATATCGATCCCAACACCGCTTGGTAATCCGCGAACGAATTCTTCTTTGAAGTTTAGGTCAAAGGAGGTGTTGCTTTGGCTCAGCGGTATGATTTCAGGATTATTTTTCTTCACTGCTGCGTAGAAGGCTAACATATCATCCAATGTTTTGATTTCCGGCAGCCCGTATTTTTCTCTTAGATCTTTTCTGACCGTGAATGTGGCATAGCCGGCAGCTGTGCCGATCTGTGCGGCAGGCACACCGTAGGTCTTACCTTTCA
Source organism: Paenibacillus sp. LjRoot56 (assembly GCF_964253335.1). Classification (NCBI taxonomy): domain Bacteria; kingdom Bacillati; phylum Bacillota; class Bacilli; order Caryophanales; family Paenibacillaceae; genus Paenibacillus; species Paenibacillus sp. LjRoot56. The sequence goes on along the minus strand of NZ_CAXURV020000002.1, from coordinate 553,793 downwards.
CTTGAACAACAGGCCAGTAGTAATCTGGAATATTCGCTTTTAAATCTTTACCTACCTTAGCAATCGCATCGTCAAGCGCTGCGACGGAATTAGAGCTGATCAATTGGGCAAGCAGCTCCGGATGTGTCCAGAGAATATCTACGTTTCCACCTGTCGAAGTCATCACTTTGACTTTCGTTGCATAATCGTCCCATGGCACGTACGTATAATTGAGCTTCACATTTAACTCGTCTTTGACTGCTTTCTCAATCGCTGCATTGACAGTGGCTTGATCAGGCTGCGGATCCCCAGGGAACACAATGTTTAAGGTGACTTGATCAAGAGGCTTAGCTGTTGCTACAGGCTGAGCTGTCGCCGTTGTAGCTGTGCTGGCGGCAGGAGTAGCTGGTGCAGGAGTGGATTCAGTCGTATTGGAAGTGCAGGCTGCAAGTGTGGCCATCGTGGTAATCATCATCGTTGAAACCAATATCTTGGAACCTTTCGTCTGTAGTCCTGACATGGTTTGAACCTCCCATTATTTAATAGTTTCTGGGTAAAACTTTATATAAACGGTGGTTAACCGCATATATCGAAACTTCGTGCTAACCTTTGACACCGCCAACCGTTAATCCCTTGATAAAATACTTTTGCACAAAGGGGTAAACAAAGACAATCGGTCCGATAGTGACAATCGTTATCGCCATTTTGATGGATTCTGCGGGTACTGCTGATGCTGCATACGTACTGCCAGCACCGCCAGAAGAAATATACTGCATACTGGATAGGACCATTCGCAGCAAATACTGTACCGGATACAGCTTCTGATCATTAATCAACAGGAGTGGAAGCCACCAATCATTCCAATATTGCAGCGCATAGAACAATCCAACCGTCATAACGCCGGGTAGAGCTAATGGGAATACGATCCGAAACAAAATGTTGACTTCATTAGCACCGTCTATTCTTGCTGATTCCAACATCGCATCGTCAATCGTAGAGAAAAAGTTCCTCAGTAGAAACATGTTCCACGCGTTCACTGTATAGGGCAGAATGAGTCCCCAAACCGTATCGCCTAGATGCAAATACTTTGTCGTCACGATATACCATGGTACCAAGCCACCATTGAAAAGAATCGTAAAAAAGACGATGAATGACAGACTATTACGAAACTTCAATTCTTTTCTGGACAGTGAGTACGCAAGCAAACCAGTGATGACCATACTGAAAGCGGTACCAACTACAGTTACAAAAATGGTCACCCAATAAGCCTTACCTATCGATGAATGTCCGGAAAAAATGTAAGCGTATGCTTTAAAGGAAAATACATGAGGAAGAATGCTGTATCCGTTCAACTGTAAATATTTCTCATCCGTTATGGAGCCAGAGAACATGATGAAAAAAGGAATGACGCAAACCAAGGCCAGCAAGGATAGAAATACATACGCTGTGTACGTCACGATTTTATCTTGCACATAGTTATTTTTCATGCACAATCTCCTAAACGTCGTTAGAATAATGAGCCTTCACTTTTGTACTTTTTGACAAGTGCATTGAATCCTAGTACCAAGATAAATCCAACCACCGACTGATATAATCCCGCCGCAGATGACATACCTGCATCACCAATGGTTCGTAAGGAGCGATAGACGAACGTATCAATGACATCTGTTGTGGCATACAGACTCGCATTATCACCAACGAGCGCATAGATCATGCCAAAATCACCGTAGAAAATCCGCCCGACTGACAACAGTATCATAATGGTTATGGTCGGTGAAATAACGGGCAGTGTAATATAACGAATTTGTTGTAATTTCGTTGCCCCATCCAATGCTGCCGATTCAAAATACTCCGTGTTCACGCCAGTAATTGCCGCAATATAGATGACCGTAAGGAAACCTGCATACTTCCAAATTGAAAATAATACGAGAATGCCCGGCCACAAATCCGCTCGCTGTCCCCAGGCAATCTCTGGGATGTGGAGGAACGCAAGAATGCTATTAAGCAGACCACCTTCAGAAGCAAACAAATTATAGGCAAAAACACTTACAACGATCCATGAAATGAAATAGGGCAAAAAGATAAAGGACTGCGTCACTTTTTTAAACAACTTGGAACTGACTTCATTCAGAAATAGCGCTGTGACGATGGCAATGGCTTGTTGAAAGAAGATAAACATCGCGTTCAAGAAGACGGTGTTCCACGTAACTCTAAGCACTTTATCGCTGCTGAAGAGGAATTTAAAGTTATCAAATCCCACCCATTTGCTGCCCAAGATGCCCAAATTTACTTTATAATCTTTAAATGCTACGATAATGCCGGCCATAGGCAGATAAGCAAATAGGATGAAATATAACAACCCAGGCAACATAAAAAGATATAAAGCTTTATTTTTTGAAATATCGATCAGAAATTCAAAAACAATGAATTTTCTTTTTCTGATTAGGCTCTCCACCTTTCTTAGTTCTCTTGTTGCTTGGCTGTTTACACCGTTAGTCTAAGAGTTTTTGAGCAAATGTGAAAGTAAAAAGACTATACATGGTTTATATTTGCATACTTCTACGCTCATAAATTGCATACCCAGATTGCAAAAACATACTTGTGCTAAAGAAAAGGCCACTCCTTGATGAAAGGACGGCCTACACTTAACTTGGATATCAGATTTTTAGTTTATTTCGATATTCGCTCGGAGACATGCCGGTATGTTTTTTGAACAACGTAACGAAATAAGACGAGTTGTTAAAGCCAACTTTAGTGCCTACTTCTTTGATGGCGATATGATCTTGTGCCAAATAGATCTTGGACTTATTTAATCTCAATTCCGTGATGTACTCCGAGAACGATTGGTTAAATAACTCCTTAAATAACCGACCGAAATACATCGGATTATAGTCAAATCGATTGGCAACCATCTCAACGGATAACTCCGTATTGGCGTAGCAGCCTTCAACGAATCCGCGGATTCGCTCTAGGAGGTCAGAATTGAGGTGCTTTCTTTTCTCCTTAATTCGTTGCATGTCATGAAGAATGTATTGAGCGAACCAAAGCTTCATCTGCTCTAACGTCTCCAATTGCCTTAGTTTGCTAACCGCATTGTTAAAGTTCGATAGTAGGTCAGCTTTTACATCTTGTATCGAAAGCTCAGTCGTAATAAACACCGTAAGCAATAAATGATTGACCGATAGCTTAATCAATTCGTATTGGCAGTCTTTTAAAGCATTAAAAATATCATCCAGTGCTCCCCAAATAAGCTCCTCTTTACCTAGCTTGATTGCTTCCAAAAGCGCTTTTAAATGCTGCTGTGGATACTCAAACTCATGCTTCACATTAGCAAAGACGGTTTCATACGTTAGCATGCTGCCTAAGCCGTACACCATTCTATAATCTGCTGCTTCCAACGCTTCTTGAAAGGATGCGTGATAATTCGCTGCATCATTCACATAAGTCCCCCATGCTACGGTGACAGAGGTACCCATCGCTTGCCTGAATTGTTCTTGCAGCCTTTTTATCAGATTCACTAGATGCTTACGACTATTGAAAGCGTTGTCATGATTGACTAACAGAACAACATCTTTATTGATTACAAGGGATTCATAGGAAAAGTGCGGTTGTAAGAGATCGAATACCCTATTCAACAAGCTCAGCCTCATTTGATTGTGAACTTCGTCTGCAACCTCTTCCACTTCTAATGCAGTTGCATCAAAATGCTCATCAATTTTGAGAATCAGGATGCTCGTACCCTTAAACAAATCCACACGCAATGCAAATTCTAGTTCACTGGAAACCTGCGGCGCCTTTACTCCACCTAGGATATCTTTTAAATAATCAACCTTCAAATTGTTCTTTGATTTCTCTTTCATTAACTCCAACGTTTCTACAAGACCGCGTAATGGCGAAGAAAGCTTCCCACTCACAAACAATGAGGCGATCCCGCTAAAAGCAAATAAAATCAAGCTGATCCAAATTACCGTGTTCCTAAGTCTGCTGATACTGACGACCGCTGCTTGATACGGTACAACATGAAGAAAATGCCACCCCAATTGAGTAGAATAGCTATGTGTTACCAATACTTTTTCGCCGCTTAAGCTTGTGTCAACGAAACTGTTCGATTCCGATTCCGTAAGACTCTTTTTAATAAAGCCTAGCTCTGAGTAATCCTTTAAAAATTCGCCGCCTGATGGATCTGAAATCACTTTGCCTGTTGTATCTACAATTAGAATATTACCTTGATCTACACTGTCATCCGGATTAATGCCACTACGAACCGCTTCCTCTTTCACATTTACTATTAGCGCATTGAGAATAGCATTCGTTGATTTATCCCTATTGTAATACAAAATTGAATACACATTTTCTTCTTGATTTTTGCCTGAGCTCAGTTTTAATTTTCGGGGCAATAGTCGGATTTTCGTTTTAGGATCGGAATTGTTCAACATTTCAATAGCTTCGTTATCGATATTCGGGTAGTCACTGGTCAAAAACGAGGTGTTATTCCCATTGTAGATGCCGATCGAATAAATACTTTCATTAATGAAGATGATATCGTTCAGCTTTTTCAAAGAATTGTTTTCTACTATTGGATCACTTTCAGCGGTGTTCATCTGTTGTATGATCGGATAATCAAAAGATAGCTGTGCGGAAACTTGCATAGCTTGGTTCATCAGATACTCGGTAGACTTTTGACCTTGCATCAGTGTCCGGTCTGAGAGCTCATTGATTTGACGAATGGAACTGTTCGAAAAAATGTGAAATAACCAAATCGAAATAACTGCAATTGCAAGCGTTAACATAAGAAGATACGCGAAAAAAAACTTGGCAAACATGGTTTTGACAGGAAACTTCGTTTGAAAGACCATGACACCCCGCCTTACATTTTTAATAAGCTATCTCTACTTTATTTTACCAATGCTATACTTATTCGTCCTCCACTAGTTGACCTCCTTGTAATCGGTCTTAAACAGACATGAAGCCGTTAACTCTTGCAGCAGCAAAGTTGACGGCTTCCCTTATAAGATCCCAGGATTCAGTTTATTTCCAAAATTTCCACGTCTTCTTCCTTGAAGGCGTCAAATAATTCCTGCTTAGGAAATTGGTCCGTAATAACGCGGTCTGCGGCCTTCAAGCTTGCGAAAGAGAACAAGTCCTGCCTGCCAAACTTGGAATGATCCATCACAATATTCACTTCGGATGACTGCTGGATCGCAAGACGTTTGATCTCCGTCTCGTGCATATTGGAGTTGCTGAAGCCATGCTTCAAGCTCACGCCTGTTGTTCCAATAAATGCCCTGTTAAATGCCATTTTCTCCAAAGCCTCCGTTGCAATTGGACCTACGAGTGTTGAGGTTTGGCCCATCAGCATGCCGCCAATAACGATCGTAGAAATCTGCTTTCCTTGCAGCTCCGCAGCAATATTAAGTGCATTGGTGACAACCGTAATATGCTGGTTCACCTGGATAAACCTAGCCACCTGAAGCGTTGTTGATCCCCCATCAAGAAAGATAGAATCCCCAGGCTGAATCAGCTGCGCGGCTAGTTTGCCAATCCTTATTTTCTCTTCTATAAAGACGCCGGACCGCTCGTGCAGCGCAATATCATTGCCGACTAATATCGCGCCACCGAATGTTCGCTTAATATATCCCCCTTGCTCCAGCTTCTCCATATCTCGGCGCAGGGTCATCTCCGTGACCTCGAACATTTCTTTTAATTCAGCCATTTTGACTTCACCATCGACAGCCATCCGATCCAGAATTTGCTGCTGTCGTTGATTGATTGGGTTCTGCATGTTGAAAGCCTCCGTGTTAGTTCTGATCTTACTCATCTTCTTCAATGCGCGGCATCCGCTCAATGCGCGGGTCGGTGAATATATCAAACTCATCTCTGCTGGTACTGGAAAATTCAGAAACAACTGCGCCTTGATCCCCTGCTTGAAACCAGTGTTTAATACCTGGTTCAATGGTATATTGCTCACCTGGAAGTAACTCAATTTCGTGAAACACCGTAAAGTAAGCCTCACTGCCGACAGGGATTTCTGCTTTAATTACGACAGGTGCTTCACCCTCCACATATAACCAAACGCTTCCTGAGCGGCAGCGAAACGTTTCCATTTTACCGGGATCATTTCCTACTGGAGGATGTAGATGCTCTGGGCAGGTCTGCCTTGGGAACAAGACTAATTCCTTCGCGCAATAACGGTCTGTATTCACATAGGTAACCAACTCAAGACCTTGAACATCCAATTGCTGGAGCCCGAAACCAGCTACTTCAATGTGCCGAATTTCATCCTCCGTCAACACAATTCCGCTTAATTCCAAAATGTGCGCTGTACGCTCCTGAGCTTGACGAATTTGGCTTCTTCTCATTAACTATCGGCTCCTTTGGCTTTTTTTGTGATGCGGCCCGACCCATACCTGCTGCTCATCCAAGACCCAGTTAGGTAAATCTAACTTCATCTCATGTTTGGCCCAAGCGTTATTTATTCGTTCCCAAACCTCCGAACCCGTTCGAATTCCGCTTATCGCATCTGCATACTCCACATTGCAAGCACCTACACCTACTGCGGTTTGCAAGACATGCTCAAGCTTCATCCCCTTCATAAGACTATATAAAAAACCTGCAATCGTACAATCACCAGCTCCTGTTGTGCCAGCAACATCGACTTGATAACAGGATGAAATGAGTTCGTTATCCAACCAATTCTCACGCACATCTTCCGAAGGGGAGCATCTTCCCATTGCGGATAAACGAGCTTCTTCGGAGGTCGTTCTAACATATAGTCCATGCTCGCCTAACTTTAGTCCGACGATTGCGACGCCCATTGCCAACAGCTCCTCCGCTACCTCAGAAAGGACGCCTCCGGTAGCAAAAGGAAGCAAATCACCTGAATCTGATTCACGCATCCAAACTTCATACCAATCCCGATGAAGCATATACACAATCTCTTCAAAGCTAGGCAGAAACACATCAACATAAGGGAGCGCTTTTGTTAATATTGCAAGCCAATCCGCGCGCCCTGCATCGGATGCAGGGTCCGGCTTTGCTAGATCAAGAGATACCGTCACCCCATGGCTCTTCACCTTTTCCAGCAAGAAAGCAAGCTCATCACCATCATTCTGATACATGCTGCGCATCAAAGGTGGATACCCAAAATGGAATAAACGAGCAGCTTCAAGCTGATCTACGTGCAGGTCAGCCGCTGCATACGTATCATTAGCTCCCGTCGAATGCAGAAAGATCCGGTCGGTCTGCGGCGGACTAATGACAATGGAGTAGGAGCTACTTTCACTAGGTGCTATGATCATGCCCTTTGCTAATGATGGATTGTGCCCGCCAAGAATCGATAGTATGGCTTCACCAAATAAATCATTGCCCACTTTGCCCATTAGACTAACACTACTGCCGAGGCGATAAAGCGCTATCCCTGTATTGGAAACAGCACCTCCTGTCGAGATCACCGCCTTGCCAACATCAACAAGCTTTCCCGGTACAAATAACGCATCCAAACCTATTTGCTGGCCACGAATCGTTGGGATAATATCCAAACAAATATGTCCAGCTACAATCACTTCCGCTTGGCTCTGTCTGGACAAGTTTAGTTCCTCCAGTCAATCGGTATCGTTTGACCTGTTCGATAAGATGCTAATGCCGCTGTAAAAATGATATGGCTATCCCCTGCTTCCTCTGGAGTAGCACAGTAAAACGGCTGTTGCCTATCCTCTTTGTGAACCAATTCATCGCAGAACGCTGCCCACATTTGAAGAATAGAATCGGAGAAGCCAAATTCGAAAATGCCTCCTGTAATCGTAGCATAGGCTGATTTATAGGGTGCATCTGCCACGTGCCAAGCCTGAACCTCTCCTGGTATATAGGGTAAAGATGCTACCTGCTTCGGATTTTTCGTTGTGAATTCGGCGGAAAATGCCGTTCCCGTAATACGAATAAACCAAGTATTGGCATGGCCTGGAGCAATTCTTTTCGTAGACAGCAACATCGGAAACTGCTGGCTTTCCGTCTGAACTTCACAGGCGAGAATGGCATTATCCCAAGTCTCACATGGCACCATAACCCCATTGCCATCAGGTCGATTAGGCACAATTTTGGACAAGAGTGCTCTGACCGATTGGGGCTTCCAACCAAAACGCAGTGGCAAATGCAGGACATGCATACCTAAATCTCCCATACATCCATATTCGCCATTTGTGGCGATTCGCCTTTTCCAATTAATCAGTTTGGTAGGGTCCAAATCGCTGGAATGCCAAAAGCCTGCCTCCACTTCAATGATTTTCCCAAATTTATTTTCTTCAACCCACGTTGCAATTTGTTGCGCGCCTGGAAAAAATGGAAACTCTGAAGAGCATCTAACGATAACATGAGGATTCACTAAAATGGCTTGCTGGATAAGGGAATTCGCCTCTTGATCTATACCGAAAGGCTTCTCCCCTAACAAATGTTTGCCAGCCTTGATAATATCGATATAAATTTGAGCATGTAGATTATGCGGAACGGCACAGTAAATCGCATCTATATTCGGATTGGCCAACAACTCTTTATAATCCGTATAAGCAGCTTCTACGCTGGGGACATTCTCTTGAAACCACTGTGTAGCGGAAGCGTTTGCATCACAAACAGCTACGATACTTGGCGCAAAGTCTACTTGTGTCAAATGACACCAACGAGCAGCCGCACTTGCGAATTCCTTGCCCATTAGTCCACAGCCAATAACACCAAAGCGAATGATCGTTTTTGACATGCATGCATCCTCCTTATGGATAAGTTGACTAGATGGACAACTGGGCAAGTGCTTGCTCGGCAGTTGCGCCATGATGAACAATGGACATTAACGCCTTGGTCATTCCTGCAGGATTCGGATGTTGAATGACATTACGCCCATAGACAATTCCCGAAGCACCTTGCCTCATCAATTCAACCGTTCGCGTCATGATTTCTTCATCACTTGCTCGACCACCCCCGCGCACTAATACAGGAATACCGGAAGCAATCTCAATGACACGAGCATACTCCTCAACGTGATCGCATGGATCTGCTTTAATGACATCTGCCCCCAGCTCAACCGCCTGCCTTACCAGTGGGAGGATTTTATTAATATCTCCATCTACCATATAACCACCTTTAGCTTCGTTCGCCAACATGACAAGGGGTTCTACCATCAAAGGCATGGCATACTTTTCACATTCCGTTTTGAGGAGGGAAACGTTCTGAACACATTGATAATGAAGCTCGGGCTGATTTGGCAATAAGAGCAAATTGACACATACCGACACCGCGTCCATACGAACGGCTTGCTCGATAGCCTGATGAATGAGTTCACTAAACACAAAACGAGGAAGTGTATTTCCGTAGATGTTAGCCGCGTCAGTACGAAGTACAAGCCCTGGCTTATGACCGCCTGGAATCGATTGGAGATGTCTAGCTTGACCAATGCTGAGCTGGATACAATTCGGTCCTGCTTCTACAATCGTTTCAATCGCTTGTTTCACGTTTTCAATGCCAGACAAGAAACTGATCTCGTTAAAAAAGCCATGATCAATCGCAACGTCAAAGCATTTGCCCTGCTTGCTGAACATCCGGTTAAGTCTAGGTTTTAATGACATCTTAACGTATCACCTCATTCTTTTTTAATGTTATTTTATAACAATATATGTTCGTTTTCAACATAAATTCTATTGCTTTACAACAAAAAATAAGGAGAAAGTTTCACAGCAACCTGCTCCTTTTTTTTGAATTATTGCTTGCACCATAAAAAAAAACATAAGCCCTACGCATGAATGCAGGGCTTACGTTGATTAGGTTCCCTTACCATGTCTATTTCACCATGGAGAAATGTCGCTTACTTTTCAATAATGAGGACTGCTTTAGGTGGGAGTGTCGCTTCATTTTCAATGAAATCGCCGGAAATTAAGTCCGTCCCTTTCAAGTCCCCAAGAGAAATCGTAGCAGCTTGATCATTATGATTCAAAATAAAGACGAATGACTCATTCTGCTCATTGGTTCTCGTAGAAACCTCAACGCCAGGCACTGGTGGGATTGGTGCAGTAATCCCTTTATCTAGGCACAAGTTGCCTAACAGCCCTTGTAAAAATGCTGGTTCAGGACTGGAAGCTACGTACCATGCTTGACCTGCTCCATATTTATTTACAGTCAGCGCAGGCATCCCTTGATAGAAATCCTTGCCATACACAGCTTTTACTTCGGCTCCCTCAGCATGGATTAAATCACACAGGATACCGCATCGGTAGTTCCCATTAAGGCCGCCCCATTGCTCATTCAGCTGAATTTGGTTGCTCTGATCGGGGAATAACGCATCGATTTCTTCTGCCCAAATACCAAGAACACTGCGCAGCTCACCTGGATATCCACCAAGGGTTACGCGATCATGCTCATTGACGATACCGCTGAAGAATGTAGTCAGGAAGGTTCCTCCAGCATGAACGAATTGTTCCACGCGCTTCGCATATCCCTCTTTCACCATATAAAGTACAGGTGCAATGACAATATCATAGCCCGTGAGATCCGTATCCGTGCCGATGAGATCAACTTGAATATTTTGCTGAAACAGAGCGTCATAATATTTATGAACTTCATCTACATACTTAAGGTCGATTGTCGGTCCACTTGAAAGTTCAATCGCCCAGCGGTTTTCCCAATCGAACACAATGGCAACACGTGCCTTCACTCTTGCGTCCAACACTTTATCCGATAAACGCTCCAGCTCATGCCCGAGCTCCGCGCACTCGCGGAATACCCGTGTATGCTCATGCCCAACATGCTCAATAACAGCGCCATGGAACTTCTCGCACGAACCTGCTGATCGGCGAAGCTGGAAGAAAAGAATGGTATCCGCGCCACGAGCAACCGCTTGATAGCTCCAGAGCTTCATAACACCAGGGCGTTTCAACGAGTTATACTTCTGCCAATTCTGTTGGCTTGGTGTTTGTTCCATCAGCATGAACGGTTGACCATCCTTTAATCCACGCATCAAGTCATGCGTCATGGATGTCAGACTGACCGGCGTATCCAAGGAAGGATAGTTGTCCCATGAGATCACATCCAAATAAGGCGCCCATTTGAAATAATCCAATGGCTTGTAAAGTCCCATTAAATTCGTTGTTATTGGCAATTGTGGGGAATGGCGTCTGATCGCATTGTACTCCAACTTATAGCAATCTAGTAAACTATCTGACATGAATCGGCGATAATCTAAGGAAATAGATTGAAAGAACGAACGATCTCCAGGCTCTTCCTCGGTAAGGGCATTAGGAGGAACGATTTCTTCCCAATCGTAAAAAGTATGACCCCAGAACCCTGTATACCATGCTTTGTTTAACTGATCTAACGTCGTATATCGTTCTTGCAGCCAGGTGCGGAATGCATCGGCGCAATTATCACAATAGCAATACCCGCCATATTCATTCGAAACGTGCCAGATCAGAACAGCTTCATGATTGTTATAGCGTTCAGCTAACTTCTCAGCAATTCGTTCCGAATAGGTACGGTAAGTTGGACTATTGGGACAAGAATTGTGTCTCTTCCCAAATTTATGTTTGCGTCCTTCAAAATCTACACGACAAACATCCGGATATTTCTTGGCCATCCAAGCAGGGTGAGCCCCTGTACTCGTAGCTAAACATACATAAGTTCCATTCGCATGTAGACGATCAATGATGTCATCCAGCCAAGTGAAATCGTAGGTATCTTCATTCGGTTGTGATAGCGCCCACGAGAAAACATTGATCGTCGCCACATCAATTCCCGCAAGCTTAAACATGCGTAAATCCTCATCCATAACCTCTTTATCCCATTGTTCTGGATTGTAATCTCCACCGTACCAAATTTTTGGCAGCTTAGCATGTATCACGATTCGCACCTCTTCATGTAAATTCATATAAGAATAAGTACATTATATTTGATTCATATTCATGTTAAAATATAATATAAATGCATTCCTATATAAGAAAATGGAACAGGATGATTCGTTGTGCATACCCGATTTCTACTAACCCCTAGTACAGCCCAGCCTTACCCTTTATTTATAGACAGCATTGGTCATCACGAAGATCAGGAGAAACTTAATCGTAAAGATGGCCTCCCTCACTATCATTGGCTGCAGACTTTTTCTGGTGAAGGCGAATATGAAATGGGTAATCGGAAAGTCCTTTTATCAAAAGGTTCTGGTGTCCTCATGCTGCCCGGTGAACCGCACGCTTATTATGCCGTTACGGATACCTGGTGCACACAGTACGTCACGTTCGGAGGCACTAGTGTGCATACGATCTTAAGCACATTAGATATGCTGGAATCCGCCGTCTTCCGTTGGGATGAGGAAGGTCCTTTAAACCTAGCTCTCACCCATATTTTGAACAAACTTCAAACGCAAGCTGATTATTCCGGCTATGACGCATCCGCGGATTTGTACCATTTCTTGATTCAGATTAAAAAGCACGCACAAATCAATAATCGCACCTCGATTACGAATCAGATGCTTCACTTACAACCACTAACGGATTGGCTAGAAGATCACTATCCGAATCCGGATACCGGGATCGAACAGATGGCCGCGGTCTTAGCGATTACACCACGACATTTGAATACGTTGTTTCAGCATGCTTTCGGGCTATCGCCTTATGCCTACCTCATTATGATGCGACTTCGCAAATCCAAGGAAATGCTGCTAACCGACAGACATCGAGCCATTAAAGAGATTGCTGTGCGTGTAGGATTTCGGGATACGAGCCACTTTATTGCCAGCTTTCGCAAACAAATTGGCCTTACGCCGGAGCGATTTAGAGAGTTGAATTAAGCGGCTGGCCAGCGAAAAAAACAGATCACAGGCAGATGATCCTCTGTCTATGATCTGTTTTTTTAGGTAGATGAAATCACAATACGCGGCGGGACTGGCAATCCGAACCTGACAAAAGTGTATCGGTCTACATACATCGAGACTCCCTGAGGTATCCCTTTGTCCGTCCAACCTGGTGTATTCGTGAAACTGGATGGGCCTACTTTGTAAATTTCACCATGGATATGATGATGTGGGCCAAGTAAGTTCCGGCAGCTATTCGTTAGCTCCATCTCGATGACATTCTCCCCAGCAACCAGGTATCTCCCAATGTCAGCCTCATACGGTTCCCATAATAAGGTTCGAACTTCGTGTCCATTCAGCCACAGTTTGCATACAGCAGCATGAGGTGGCTCAGGAAAGAACCATTTCGCAGCAGCGCTATCATTCCAATTCACAACGATATGCTGGCGCAATCGAATCGTACCCGCGAAGAAAGGAAGCCCTTGCTGAACAAGTTCGCTCGCATGAACAACCTGAGGAATCTCCGTAAGGACAAAAGGCCCCTCCGTCTGAACCGCCCTTCGTTCGCCGTACACATACCCAGAGCGGGATTCAACACCAAACTCACCCAGTAGGTAAATGCTCTCAATTTCGGTATCGAAAGTTAACTTATTGCCTTCTGATTCAAATTTCTTCGCATTCTCAATCGCTTGATACGTTTCAGGTGAATTATAGAAATGTCTGTTTAACCGAATGTGATTTTCCCCGCTTTGTACATTGCCGCTGATAGCGACTTTGTGGAGTGAACCGTCTCGCCATGTTCCGCAGCTCTCGGAGGAGACCTTACCACCGTTAACTTCTATGATGAAAAGCTCAGGGCTTTCCATGACAACAAATAGCTCCCTGTTATATCCAGTTTCCCATCCAACGTAGAAAGGAAAGTCTAACTCGATATCAACAGATCGACCCAGATCTAATAATTGTTCCTGGATAAGAATCACAGGCTGTAATTCAGACCACTCGCCATCCTCCACTCGTAATCGACACGTATCCAAGGTGAGGCTGTTCGGGGTGAGGGAGACTACGTCCCAATGGGAACTCAATATGGTTGTTTCTGCGGATTCACTCTCACTCTTACTCTTTCCTGACACTTGTTCAATAACATTCGCTGGATGTCCATTGCGTGGCTCCAGACGCAGCATATAGGATTGACCAGGATGCAGAGGCAGCTGAACCCGAATGCCATCCGCCGTTTCATCCTGCCCTAGAGCTCCAATCTTATCGCCGCTTGTAAGATCAATTAAAGTCACATTCCCTTTATGAAGTAGCTCGATATCAACCTGAGCATAATGCTCGTCCCCGGAATTGACGACATAATACAAACGAGATCCCTCAAGTTCCAAAGTTTGCACGTTAACTGTGTCTACTGCAATGGTAACTCCGCGCTCATCGGTCATCCGAATGGAAGGTGCACTGACCTTCGTTATGGCGTCCACCATGGCAGCCGATGACCACTCCGGTTTGTTCGCTTGCAGCAGCAGCAACTCTGCAAGTTCACTGTCCGGCATCCCCTCAACTAGCTGAGGATAGGGTGCACAAGCAATCAACTGTCCGCCTTGCTGCACGAATTGTTTCAGCAACGTAAGTGTCGTTCGACTAATCGTCACGCTTGGCGGCAGAACCACCACACGATAGGCTGCCTCGCCAATGATGAATTGGCCGTCCTTCACATGACCATGCCCCTCCATGATACTTTCACTGCCGTAATCATGCTCGATAAAGGCTTGGCACATCCAGCGGGACAGCTGGGCGAATGCTGCGTGGAACCGCGGAATGTCGGAGCGATCCTCTCCGCGCTGCAAGGTCCACGCACTGCGAATCGGGTGCAAGAGCAGAACTTCGACTTGTCTTGTCCCCTCTGATAGCAGCATCGACAATCTGGCGAAATAAGCGTTGAAGCCCTTATAATCCTCCCACCAAGGCTGTTGGACGAACAGGGATGGCGGATAATCCCGCTTCCGCAGCCCTTTCAGGCTATAGCTCTGCAAATGCTGGCAAATCATCGTAATGCCATGCACGAACTGCCATTCACCTATTCGCTTCAAATCCGCGAAGCTAACGTCCCAACCGGAACAACCGAAGCTTTCGGTAATCGATTGTTTTTTCCCAAGTTGATGAGCGACAGATCCGACCTGCTTCGGGACAATTGGTTCATCACCAATAAAACGGCCGAGCCAATCACAACCTGGCATGTTCAAATGTTCATAAAACGCCATGGGATCTCCAACAGAGGTTACTTGAATCTGCAGCGCTTGTTCATCAACAACATGTCCCGTAAATGACCAGCCTTTACTTTGACACCATTCACCGATTTGTTTCGCGTACGCCTTCGTGAACATCGCTGTTACACACGCCCAGTAGTCGTATCTGGCTTTCGCAGTGCCGTCGACTTGCAGGAATAACGCTGGCAATACGTCTTTCAACTCATACCCATTTGCAGATCGAAATGCCGCTTCCAATTCAAAGGACCACGGTAATTGACCGCGAGCAAATTGAGGTTCGTCGGTAAAAAAACCTTGAATGACATCCCCAAACTCCTCTCCAAAGCGCTCCCAATACGCGTCATAGGCGGCTTCAATGAACGCTCCCACTGCTTGCTCACTTAAGGCATCTAAATAGTAGGGATTAACCTCATAGTACAATCGAAGCTGTGCCTTTTCTGTATCCTCATCCCCAAGTAGCTTATACCCGGTCTCTGTTTGCTCGTAGTACGCGATCGTATGTTGGGCAGGACTTTGAAAAGGCGCGTCTTCACAGAGCAGCTTCTTTTGCTGAAATGCCACGCCTTTGGCAGTCACCTTCCCATCAGCGAAGCCGCTAGGCCACCCATTTTCATCATACAGCCATGGCGACAGGCCTAATTCTTTGCCTTTTACGATACAAGCGCGAATCGCTTCCATCCACTCCTCCCCCATGTAGGGGGTTTGAAGTCCACCTCTCGCATGCATGAAAAAGCCGCCAATCCCCGCTTTATGCATCTCTTCAATTTGCCGTTCTAATTCGGCGATCTCCAATTTATCATTCCATGACCAAAACGGGATCGTCCGATACTCATTAGGCGGATGCAGCAATTGTTCCCAAATATGTGACATAAAAACCTCCGAAAGTAGTTGTAGGTGAAAGGCAACATCGCGGCACTTTTCACTCACTTTACCTACTTTGGAGGTTCTCTTCAATCTACATTTTTTTGCCCAGTTAACATGCAGGCCGATCTTATTGGTGAACCTTTCGATAATCCCCAGGCGTGGTGCCAATCATTTTCTTAAAAGCGCGAATGAAAGACATCTGATGTAAATATCCTACACGTTCCGAAATTTCTTGGATAGGCAAAGGTGTCGTTCTTAGCAATTCTTTGGCATGCTCCATCCGTATTTGGCAGAGATAGACGACGAACTTCTCACCGAAATCCTCTTTAAATATCGTGCTTAGGCTGGACGAATTCATATTAAATTGTTCGCTTAGGCTCGATAAAGATAAATCCGGATCACTGAAATTAGCTTCGATATAGTCCCTTACCTTTTGGACCACACCGTGATTGCCTTTGCTGACGCGAATTTCTTCCATTTGCTGTGCACACGACGAAATGGTTGCCAAATAAAAAGATTCCAGCTCATCCAGCGTTTCAAGTGTCTCCATATTCTCATCCCACGGTGTGCGGAACTCCCGATTCCATAGTTCTTGATACTCAGGAGGCAGCTCCATCATTTCCCGATAGAAATAATAGTTCATGTAACTGAGAATGCCGCTGATCTCCTCTTTGGGAAGCAAAAGCCGACGTAAACCCTCAAATAGCAGTTTTAGCTGCTCCTGCCACCCATCGTTACCAACACGGAAAGCTTGAGCAATCGTCCGTACATACTGCAGGTAAACATATAGATCATCATGCGACAATAGCTCGATTTCCCAATGACCGATCACCCGATTGCTGCCAAGCGCAGACTTGTAGTCCAGCGCCCTTGCCGATGATTCATAGGACCGATGTATCGCTTGAACTTCGTGTACCGTACAGCCCAAACCGAATGTCACCGTCAGCTTCAAATTGTTCTGCATCCATTGACGGACTTGCTCCGTCAGCGTCAGCATCATCGTCTCTAGTGGAATCTCTTGCTGCTCTTCAAGAAAAATAATACACAACCTATGATTCGTGACCCATTCCTGCCAAATGCGCAGACCACAGGCTTCAGCCGATTCTTCCACTACTTTTTTCAAAATATACTTAAAAAGCCCTTGATCCTCACGGGAATGCCCACTAATAAACTCGGTATATTTATCAATTTCGACAATGCTGACTGCGGCACTCCCCAATTGTTTCATGCCAAGCCCCATCAGCTCATTGTTCCAATCTGCCTGCTCTAACGGGCGACTTCCATCAATAATCTCGTGGAATAATTGGATACGTCGATACTTATGATTCACGAGACTCTGATTCTGATACTCCTGACTCACCTCAATGATGTTGCTGAGCGTGTAATCAATATAACTAAGTTCATCGACCGTTGGTCCTTGTATCGGATGCTCTTTATGCACCTGATTGTATTTCTCGATTCGCGACATGATTGTTTCAATTGGCTTATAGTTTTTACGGGTAATATACACAATCCATCCGATCGCTAGCAGCAGTCCCAAGAATCCAACGATAAACCAACCGCTCTTCATATAGCTAAAAATATTACCCAGCTCTTCCTTCTTAAGCGAGCTCGTATACATCCAACCCGTATAGTTGGATATAATCGTAATATCATCAACCTTCAGATCCTTGCCTTTTTGCTCAAAAATCATCTGGCCTTGACTATCTTTGAGTGCAATCTGATTCACTTCCGATATGCCATATTTACTTAGAAACTCTTGGATGGCATTAACTTTCACATTAACAACCATTATAGCAATCCCTTTACTTTGCAGGGGAATACTTCTGGACAGGGAAATGACACTGCCTTCCAGATTCCCATCTTTAAGCAACCGATAAGGACGGGGCAGACTCCAGCTAGCTAGTTCAGGATTATTTATATGACTTTCAATGAATGGTTTATCTGCAAATTGATCGACATTCAGCTTTGTTTTATCACTTATAACCGTTGCATCACCTGCCCGATACAAATAGACAGAATCAATCCATGGGTTGGTAGATGTTAAGCTCTGAAGCAAACGGGATAGCTCGATGAAAAAGTTAGTATCACTTTGCATCCCAGCGAAGGTCGTTATGTTAGCATTGCGAGTTATCGTTTCCAGCATCATTAATTCAATGGAGTTTAAGGACATGTCGATGCTATTCTGAATATTTTGCACGTATACGCCGCTCGATTTCAATGCTTCCTTGCGAGACAGATCATTGAGCTGAACGACCCCAATAAATACGAATAAACAAACGATAAGAATAAGAACAGGTACATAGGAAAGTAGCAAGCGACGGAACCAATTTCTTCTCAAGTTGAGCTCTCTCCTTCATGATAAAGAGGTGTTTATCTTACCATTCTATCCTTGATGTGAGGAAGGAGCAATATACATCCTTTCGCGGAGTTAACATGGATTTATCTGGAAGCAAAATGAGGCTAGTGTGACGATTCGTATAAAAAAGCCCCGCAGTAACTACGCTGCAGGGGCTTTATAATCAAGCATCAGCCTAACAAGGGAAACTCAAATTCATTCTGCCCCTCATTCAGAGGATATCTCTCATTGCTCCAAACCAAAGTACCAGGCAAACCATGTGGCAGTACAACTTCGACGTGCCATTGGCTGCCCCGACACCCCACGTTCACTTCAATAAAGCCATTCGGGTGCGGAAGCTTACCGTGCAGGCTTGTCAAAGATCCTAGCTGCGGACGAATCACGACCGAAGCAAATCCCATCGATGCAGGGCGGATGCCAAGCAAATTGGTATAGAGATGATAGACCGGATGAGCGCCCCAAGCATGACAGTCCGAACGCGTCGAATCCAAGAAAATTTCCGGCGTCGTCTTAAGCCCATTTGCTTCCATGCTAAACCAAGGATCAAGTCTGTCCAACAGCGCTTCAATTTGATTGGCAGACGCTAACACATTAAACGTATAATGATCGAAATATACGCTTGTGCGCATCAAGTCGTCATCAGTCTTCAACATTTCAGGTACAAGGCGATGGTTAAGTCGCGGTGAAATCGACTCGGATAATAAGGAAAGCACCTGAGGATGCTCGGAATAATACTGATGGCCGGTATCGTCCGCAAACAGCCCTCTCTCCTCATTCCAGAACAGCTGCTCGACGACGCTGCTCAGTTCTTTTGCCAGCCGTCTTGCTCGTGATTCCAGCTCTGTTTCACCTAAATAGGCTTCAAGTTTGGCAACCAACTCTAACGTATGAATCATCTGCAGATTATAGGCAGCATTCAAGCGATCCGCCCCATGCGGCGGGGTGCCCGAGTTCCATACCTCTGAAGGCGCTGTCTGCCAGTCCATGAAGTTCCATGAAATAGGTAGCTTTATCGCCCCATTCGATGAACGATTATGCAATAGCCGCTCCAACTCATCCCGAACGCTGCTCATCATGAAACGAATCCATTCTCGATCCCCTCTCCACAAGGCATAATCGTAGACCATCGCCACCCACCACAAGGAGAAAGAAGAAATATGTTTACCGCTTTGGTCCGGGTAAGCACAGTTCACAAGTCCAAGATGGTTGTTGCGCGATGCTCGGAACATATCCAGTGCTTTACGCGGTAAACGAGCATCGAGCGTACTCACGTAGGTAACAAGCGACTGAATGCGAGTATCCCCCACATACATCAACTGCTCCCAATAGGGGCAATCCATGTAGGTTTCGTGTGCACACATTTGCAGCGTCCTAAATGATGTACTAACGACTTGATTTAAGCGTTCATCACTACTCTGAATTGAGCCTTCCATTTCCAACGGATATCTTGTTTCCAGCAGCCTAAACTCCTTCAAGTCTAGCGCATCGCTCCCCGTCTCCACGATCAACTCGCCATAACGTCCTGCATGCCACCACAACGTATCAAAACTTCGGCTAGGCCCGCCATCCGGGCGAAAGGTATCGCCGTGACCTCTAAACCATTTACCCGCGATCTCGTTCCTATTCGTCTTGCGTCCGCCATCCACTTCATCATAGAAGGACTCTTCCCAGTAAAGTCGAATGACAGAACCTTTTCCTCCTGAAACGATAAGCGCTGGATAGAAACAATAATAATCACCTAGATCGATAATGATTCGTCTACGGGTATTCGCTGGAATATGCGTTGCTTGCCCGATAAGTAAACCATTCCAACGCTCATGCTCCTCTAATAAATCGCGACTCGCAACGATCGGATGTCCGTCAGATTCTAGAATACCGGCATCCTCTACAAAGCGAACCCCCATCGTCGTTATGCCAACCTCTTGCATCGGTGGCAATGTAGCCGGGCGCATAAGCCGCTGTACCGACGAAAAGTGATAATTGTCCTTACTATGGTAGACATTCGCCAAAGGTTGTACGGGAAGCCATCCGTCTCCGCCCCCTAACAGGGCATCCCAATCGATGGCAGCGCCGTCAATGTCCAGCTTTGCACCGGTACCGATGGTGGATGGCAGTGGAACAAAACGATAGCCAAGCATCGGCTTCGCTTCCCACGGAGCAACGCCGGTACCCATCAGTGGCGCGAGTGCTTCATCATCCGGACTTAGCAGAAAGCCTGGTTGCACGCTAACTTGCGCCCATGGCTTATGTTCTCCGATTGCCCAACAGCGCGCAATCCATTGATGTTCTCCTGCGGCAAGCTCGACCTCATAAGTTTCATAAAACCAATTGCTGCGGTCTCCACGTTCGCTGCCTCGGCCTATTCTATTATGATCCAGAAACAGCTCATACCTTTCATCTCCAGAGACGTGTATCCTTAGGCGAATAGCTTCATTTAAAGTGAATTTGCAGCGGTAAATGATGACATAGGGAGGTTTAAGAGCCTCACTCAAAGTCACCCAACGGCTCGGCCAACCTGTCGTCTGTTCCCACGGTTTTTGGGATTGATTTCTCTCTATGTCTCCACTATAGGGCAAGTCAGTAAGCAGTATACGCAATCCGATCACCTCCTCCATTCGTTATCGGATATCATCCACAACGTATAATTGTTTCACGCGTATATTCATCTCTTCCAAACTTGCTGCTGGCTTCGTACTCTCCATCATATAAATCTGCTCAAAGGCAACCCGTTCAATCAGGAAAGGATCTGTTCCACGCAGAATGGATGGGAGTCGCCCTTGATCACGCACTTTAATATTTTTCAGAAGCACTTGAGTAACAGGACCAATCCCTCTTCCACTCTCTTCGATTTCCAGATGCAGCCAAAAAGGTCCATTTCTTTCATGAATAACTTGCTCAATATCAATGTTCTCAAAAGTGATATTCTCCGCGGAAGCCTTACCAAAACGATGGTGAATCGCTAAAGCCCGACTGGCTTGATAGACGTAACTATTTTTAAAAATAACATTCCGTTGAGCTTGCTCTACGCCCATCCCTACCTTAAAAGCAGCACAACAAGTCCAAGCGATCACATCATCAAACGTCACATGCTCAAGCACTTGCGGTGATCCCGGCCAATTTTGCGCAATATCGGTTGCTTCATTCCACGTTTTGGTGGAGAACGGATCATCCTCCGAAATGGCGATTGTATGTGTAACAAGCACATGCTGCGACTCTACAATATCTATCGCGTCATCCTCATAGTCAACCAACGATTGAAAACCCTTGTAGTTCGTAATCTTCACATGATTAGAGCGAGTTGGGATGAGCGCCCAGAGACCGGCATCTCGACCAATAATGCCATCAATCGTAAAATTGGTGGTAAGCATAGGCACAATTAGATTGCTAACAAAACTTTGATTCGCTCTCAACCAAGATCCATTCCCATCAATCGTCCCTCGACCTGATATCGTAATGTTAGTGGAGTTGGGTTCTGTTTGAATGAACCAGGTTCCATCCAGGTCCAGACTATCTTTATGAAAATCGACGGTGTAATCCTCTTTATGATCGGTTGCTCGAAGTACGGCTCCCCCTTGCAGATAAAGGGTAACATGACTTTTCAGGATTAGATTGCCGATCAGGAAAACACCTTCGGGAACATAAACAACGCCACCTCCAGCTGAACTCGCATCATTGATTGCTTCTTGAATCGCTGATGTAGCCATCGTTTCCCCTGTGAAATCAGCACTATAATTGGCGACAACATGGAAGATGCCATCACCAGATACAGGTGGAGCACTCACTTCAAGTGGATCTGCGATGACGACGAGCTCCTTCAAATTGTTTATTTTCACAATGAGATATCGGGAGTCTTGGATGTCGAAGGTAAGCTTATTCCCTTCTACCGTTCCTTGAATATCAAAAGCTAATGGACTTATCGCATACGTATCGATCGGCTCGCACACCGTGATGGTTATGGTTGTTGATCCGGAAAAGGAGAAATGAGCGTAATCATAATCGCGATCCGTCAGGAAAGAGATCACCGGTACTCCAATATGATCAGCTTTTACCGCGTAATACGATAATCCGGAGTAAATGGACGGTACAGTGTAGGTCTCAATTGTTGTAGGCATACTAATCCTCCTATGCTTCTTAGCTAACAGGTTTAACATACCGATTTTGCTACGACCCATCAATCTACATTTCTTTGCTGAATTAACATACATAGATGATACACAAAGAAACCTGAGACTTTGATAATCAGGCTTCTTGGAAACAAATTACGAATTATAGCTCAACAACCCCTGGAATTCCTCCAGAGGTTGTTTGTTTGAAACTACTTCACATAGCCCAGTTCCTTCAATTGTTTGGCTCCCTGATCCAAGAGCAGCTTGTATTTAAATGTATCCTCTAGCTTTTTCAGGAAGCTGTCGTACTCACTGATTGGCGTCTTGCCGTACAGGAACTTCACAAATTCCTCATCGATGAAGCGCTCCGCATCCGCCTTATTGTAGCCTGTCGGCAAATCGATGAAACCGTTCAACACTTTGATACGAGGAGCTGCCGCATTGCCCGCGATGTCTTGTGCCTGCTTAGCAAACTTAGTGGACAGATATTGCTGCTCCGGGCGTCCTGTGAATTGATATACCCAAACATAGGCTGCTTCTGTTGCCATTAAGTCCGTCGGCACGACTTTGTCGCCGGTTACATTATAATGTTTGCCGTTCAGACCGTACTGAACCAACCGACCGCCATCTGTCGTAGATACATAGTTCAAGAGGTCGAAGATTCGTTGTAATTTATCCTTATCCTTTTCCATCGTTTTAGGGATGGCTACAAGTCCAGAAGTAGCACCAATATCCTCGATTCCGTCGAAAGCGCCTCCAGGACCTTTCACAGTCGGAATCTGCACCCATTCCGCATTCGGATTAGCGGCTTTGATCTGCTTCTGGAACTCTTCTTTCATGATGCCCGACCATGCGGTATAAATGATGCCAGCCATGCCTTTAAAAGCTTTCTCCTGAGCGGTCTGCGCCTTGTTCGTGTAGAATTCTGGGTCCATCACACCGCCGTTTGCGAACTTCTGTACCGCTTGAATGGCATCTTTCATGCCCGGGGCATATAAGGAGTTGACTAATTGACCGTCCTTCGCGTAGAAATTCTTCGGACCCGGTATGCCAAATGCACCAAAGATAGGAGCTAACGCGGGAACACCGTTGCCTGTGATTCCAATGGTGTCCTTCTTACCGTTACCGTCAGGATCCTTCTCGACGAAGGCTTTCGCCGTGTCATAAAGCTCATCCAACGTAGATGGCATCTTCAGGCTCAGTTTGTCTAACCAGTCCTTGCGGATATAGAATACATCTGCAGCGAGGTTCGGAGCTTTGGAGAAGCCGTATACTTTGCCGTTAATGGTACCCTTCTTGAATGAATCATCGCCAAGGAACTTCTTCACATCGCCGAGTTTATCCATGTACGGTGTTAGATCCAGGAGAAGTCCCTTATCCGCATACTGCTGCAGATGATTTCGATCATTCAACTCCATGATGTCCGGATAGTCGGCGGCAGCGATCCGAGTGTTGAGATTATTTTTCAAGTCATCGCTATTCGCCGGCAAGTTCAAAATGAGATCGATATTCAGCTTCTTATCCAGTTCCGTCTTGACATAGTCCGCTGCTGGGTCTGGCATCTTGTTCCCCCAGCCTACCTTCATGACTTCTAATTTCACCTTCGCGGGACCTTTGGTTGGCGCTGCTGATGCCGCTCCCCCTTGTGTTGGTGCCGCAGAAGATTCAGCAGCTTTGTTACTGTCATTTCCACATCCTGCGAGTAGGGCTCCTGCGGTTAGGACTGCGGACAAGCTGATGGCTGTTCTCTTTTTCATGTTCATATGAATCCCCTTTCAATCGAATTGTACTATAAATACCGGGCTTTGAACCGGATATTTAACCTTTGATAGAGCCCAAGAGCATGCCTTTGGTAAAATATTTTTGGATGAACGGGTAAATCGCGATGATGGGCAGACTGGCAGTCATCACAACGGCCATCTGCAAACTGACGGTCGGGATGGTGACCTCTGATTGGGAGCTGACATTCTGTGAGCTCAGTAGCATTTCCCGTACAATGACTTGGAGCGGCTGCAGATTTTTTTTCGTCACATACATAATGGCTTGAAAGATCTCATTCCAGTGGCCCACCAGATAGAACAGACCAACGGTCATCATGGATGGAAGTGATAGTGGCACAACAATTTGCAACAGCACACGCCATTCCTTTGCCCCATCTATTCTTGCTGATTCAAACAGTTCTTCCGGTAAACTCTCGAAAAAACTCTTCATGATGAGGACATTGAAGGTCCAGATCGCATTTGGGATAATCATTGCCCAGAGGGAATTCAGCAATCCTAAACTCTTGACTACCAGATAGGTGGGGATGATCCCCCCGTTGAAGACCATAGTAAAAATGATCCCCAGCAGGATGATGGATCGCCCTGGTACGTTTTTGCGGCTAAGTGGATACGCTAGAAGCGTGGTTAGGATCAAGTTAACTGCCGTACCGACTACCGAAATGAAGATGGTGTTCAAGAAGGCTCGATGCAGCATGGATTCCTTCAGCAGCGTCTTGTAAGCCTCTAAGGTAATGGAGCGCGGGATGATCATGTACCCGTGTTTGATCACTTCTTCATAGGGGGTGAGCGACACGGATACCACGTAAAGGATCGGGAATAAGGCGGCCAAGCCCACTAACAGAAGTGGAATTAGAATGATTGTGTCGAACGTCCTGTCTTTCCAGCTTCTTACCATATGCTGCCGCCTCCTGTCTTAGCAAGCTGGTTGGCTAAGATGACAAGCGTGAAACCGATAACCGATTTGAATAATCCGACTGCCGACGCCACACTGTAGTTCATCTGTTCCAACCCTGTCCGGAATACCCAAGTATCAATGATGTCCGCTACTTCGTAGACCTGCACGTTATACATAATGTAGATCTGCTCGAACCCAGCGTCGAAAATGTAGCCCAATCTCATGATGAGTAGCAGGATGAACACGGTTCGGATGCCCGGCAGGGTGATGTGCCAGATCATTCGTAACCGACCAGCTCCGTCCACCTTAGCCGCTTCATACAGCGTTGGGTCGATACCCGCTATGGCGGCAAGATAGATGATGGCTCCCCACCCCAGATTCTGCCAGATATCCGTTGTGACAAGGACGCTGCGGAACCACTCATTAGAGCTCAAGAAGGGAATAGCCTTGCCCCCGTAATCCACGATTAACCGATTAATTAATCCTGTCGTCTCCGAGAATAGCGCGAGCGATATCCCGTAAATGATGACCCAAGAAAGGAAATGCGGCATATAACTCAAGGTCTGTATAAACCGCGTGAACCAGGGAATCCGGCATTCGTGCAGCAGGATGGCCAGGATCACCGGCGGCACCAGACCAAATGCCATCTTGTAAATGCTGATCAGGAATGTGTTCGCAATAAGTTGGGTGAAGTATGGCGAATCAAAAAAATATTGGAAATGCTTGTACCAAGGATCGGCCCAGGGGCTGTTCATGATTCCGCCAACGATGTCGTAGTCTTTGAAGGATATCACTAAGCCATACATAGGCAGGTACTTGAAAATGATGTACCAAGCAAGCCCGGGAAGCATCATCATGTAGAAGGCTCTGGCCTTCAGCATGGAGCGCCACAGCTTGGAGGACTTCGGAGCGGTCCCGGCAGTGGTGGAGAACTCCGATTGTTTGGGGATCATTCCGATCACCTCTTTCTCTTGATTGTCTATAAACTAATCTTACACGCTCCATGGAACGCCACAAATGAACATATTTGTGGTTCGACTCCACAAAATTATGCGTTTTCATAATGAGGGCTCCAGATGTGTGTCGTTTGGAACCAACCTTGAGAATGACTAGACATGTCTTCGCGTCCAGCCCTTAGGCCACTTATGGTTGCGAGTTAGTCGATTTCGTCTGGTTATCCGCTTTTTCCATTAGCTCTGGTTGGATCACTCACTCTCCGCCTATTAGTCCGAAATCGCAGAACTACACACACTGTCCACATCCATAAATCTCAAAGAGTCCTATATAGCCGAACTAAATCACCATAAACAACCCTCACATATGAAAAATGGGTAGTTAATTCGGCAGAATTGGACTATTGGTCTTTTTAAACAAGTAAACCTCGTTTTAGTTCGGAAAAATCGGACTAACGCCGTCCTAGCAGGTCTGTCCTGTCAGGTCGATCGAGACCATACAGAAATGGACGAGCGCTATTCTCCCCCACAAAGCAAACAAAGCCGGTCCAGAATGTCATCTCGACACCCAGACCGGCTTTGTGGACCGCTCCTATTATTGACTCCGGAAATCATTCGGCGTACTTCCGGTCCATCGTTTGAACATTTTGAAGAAATAGTTCTCGTTGGCGAAGCCAACCCGCGAACAGATTTCTCCTACGGGAAGATCCGTCTCCTTCAAATAAAACTTGGATTGCTCGATGCGAGTTCGCTGAATGTAATGGATCAACGTTTCGCCGATCTTCTTTTTAAAAAGGGCGCTGACGTAATGTTCATCCATGTTCACGAATTGGGCCAAACTCTTCAGGGTAATATCCTCCGTATAATGGTCTCGGATGTACTTCAGAATTCGGTTAATCTCAGAATGATCCGTCAGTTTGGTCAGGTCCTGCTGCCATTGGTCATGGTGCATTCGAACTCGGAGTACCATGTTCTCCAGCATGGCGATATGACTGTGTGAGGGAGGTACGACTCCTTGACTTCCAGCAGAACGGGCTGTTATGCGGGACATGATGAGATCTAGACGCTTAGCTGTTTCGAGGACAACGGCGGCGGGTAACCTTCTCTCAGCCATCCGCTCCCAAATGTCCCGGATCATGCTAATGGCCCCATCGATCTTAGACATCTCAAAGCTCCGGATAAATTCCCTTTCCTGGCTCCATTCCAACCCCATGGCTGAAAGAAGACGGCCAGACGGCACCTGAGGACGCTTGGAAGATGAACTGTCGCTGTACCACTGGTTGTCCCACTTCAGGAGCAGCTCCCCCCAGGTTTCCATCACCGAAAATCCTGGCTGATGGCTCTTTCGAAGGACCACTGGGCGGTTTCGTGGCCAAGCCTCCTTCTTCCCAGTGCCCGGCCTTCCTCCCCATACGAATACGGTCAGAATTCCCGACCGGATGAAGGAATGGATCTCCGCACCTTCCGTCTGTTCGTGCAAGTAAGTTTGCAGCCAGGACGAATCCGTATTCCCCCCTTCCTGCCAGGTCATGTAAAGCTCAAGAGATCCCAAAGCTGACGGGGTGAAGTCCAACAAACGGACTTCTTCCAAAGCCCGCTCCCGATCACGTTCGGATTCGAAGTAGCTATGAAACAGTTCCCATATCCGCCCGTATAAGTGACGATGTTCGTGCAATTGGAGCTGTTCCTGGTTCCTCCGCTGATCGGCCTTCCGGGAGAGCACCCTTGCTGCTTTTTGCAAGGATTCCTCCAGGGTAGATGCTTTCATCGAGCCTTTGAGAATATATTGCAGTGCCCCAAGTTCCAGAGAATGTCGGGCGTATTCGAATTCGCTGAAGCAGGTCAGCATGATGAATTCCGTGTCCAGACCCTCCTGTCGGACATGGGAGAGGAGCTCAATTCCATCCATCACGGGCATGTCAATGTCGCTAATTACGAGATCCGGCCGGAAGTCCTTCATAAGTTGCAGTGCTTCTTCCCCATTGCTGGCTTCGCCGTCAATCGTGAACCCATGTGCCTCCCAATCGATCGTCTGACGCAGTATTTTTCGAGCGAAAGTCTCATCCTCAACCAGTAGAATCTTCCACATCATTTTTACCTCCCTGCATCAACGGATTAGAAAGAAGCAGAGGCAGGGTCATAGCGACCCTGGTCCCCCCTTCGACCGGTGTGATCTCCAGACCTCCTTGCTCCCGGAACAGCAGCTGGAGCCGCTCTTTCAGATTGCTTAAACCGATTCCTTTGCGTTTGCGAGCCGAAGCCGACTTGCGAGCCTGCTCCAGACCCACCCCGTTATCCTCGATGATCATAATCAGGCGTTTCTCCTCCGAGCGGACGAGAACTTTCAAGTTACCGACTCCGGATCTCGGCGCAAGGCCATGCTGAATGGCGTTCTCCGCCAAGGGCTGTAGGGAGAGCTTCGGGACCAATGCGTACTCCAGCTCACCATCGACACTGTAGTTCACCTGGAATTTCCCCTCAAACCGTACATTTTGGATATAGAGATAGGCCTCCAACAACTCTAGTTCGTCCTTCAGATAAATCATTTCCACATCTGAACGGAGGCTAGATTCCAAAAGCAGGCACAATGAGACGCACATTTCCTCTACGGCTTGAGCATTTCCCTCGTGTGCAGTCCATTTCATTGTATTGAGCGTATTGAGAAGGAAATGAGGATTCATCTGCGCCAAAAGCATTTGGAAGCGCAGCGCTTCCCGTTGCCGCTCTTCCACCTTTAGCTTCCGCACCATGTCCCCCATTTCTTGAATCATCTGGTTAAAGCTTTGGGCTAGCGACAACAGCTCCCCACGGTGCTGCTCCTCGGGAATCTGAACATTCAAGTTGCGCCGGACCGTATCCTTCATCTTCTGCTCAAGCTGGTTTAGTGGACGTGTGATGGTGGATAGAATGAAAAACGTAATCACGATAAAGATGGCCGTAATGAGCAGGAACGACACCAGAAATCGCTTCTTCAAAGCAGACAGATCCCCAAAGAAAATATTTAAGGGAAACTTACTCACAATGATCCAATCCATCGACCGGATATTTGCAGCATTCAAGATGGAAGTGCCTGATTGGTTGATATACCCTTCCTTCCGGCTCAGCTGCGCTGGATCATGGACCCCCAGATCCTTGCCAGAGGTCTGAAAAACCGATTGGCCAGCAGAATCCAGGATGTAGTAGTCCTGCAAAATAGGAAACGTCCGAATACTCGTACGGAGCCAATTTTCGAACTCTATACTAAAACGGAGCTTTCCTGCGGGCTGGTTCTTCCCATCGTGGATGACCATATAGATGCTTGCCACCTTACCAGAGGAATCGCTATTAACTTTGCCTAAATCGGAATAAGGGTGAATCTCCCAGACGGTTTGATTAGGCTGGAGGGTCAGCTTCCGAAAGCCCTCCTCACTCTCCACATCCGCCGCCTTCCGAATGGAGCGTGCTGCAAAGGACGTATACAGATTCCCATTGTTGTCGATGAAAGTGAGATTGATATAGGCTCCGGCCTTTGGAAACAAGGCTAGGATCGAATTAAAGATGCTCCCGGCTTCCTCCTCGTTCTGCTTAGCATCCGGCAAAGGACTACTTAGCAACTTCCAAACCCTTTCGTTATTCTCCATTTGCAAGGCTGACAAAACGAGTGTAGTACGCATCGTTTCGAACTCTTGGGCCAGGTTGTCCACCTGTGCTTGGTTCTGGACACCGATCTTACTCTTAATCAGATTCTCAATTTCGGAATAGTTCCAGATCTGAAGAATGGTGTAAGGAAGCAAGATCAGAAGCGCGAACGACAGCAGCAGCCTGTTTCTAAGCCGGGCAGGCGCCCAGCGGAGTATGACGTTCCAAGCTTTCTTCATATTTGCATCCCCCCTTACACCAATATAGAAAAAAGAAGGCGCTTACGCAATGAGAAATCCTCGATTGCGGCTAGCTAAACCGTCCCTCTGCTTATTTGCCCAGAATACCTCGCATTTGCTCCGCTAATCGGCTTCCGATCTCGATCATCCCCTGGTGGTTTGGATGCAAAAGATCGTGGGACAGTCCGTTCCACTGGGTCAAAAGCTCTGTACCGTCAACGTAATATAGATTGGACAAACCCGATTCATTTACAACTTGGCGTAATGTCTCTCGATACTCCTGCGGCGTGGACACAGGGTTTCGCTCTGGCCATGCCAAGCCAAAGTCATTGAAGCTGGGAAACAGCCCGATGCAAATAACCGGCTTACCCGGGTTTCTTCCTGCAACGGCATCTGCCATATAGGTCGTCTTCTCTCTAAATTCCGCTGCGGATACTCCTTGGTTCAGCATGTTGACGGAAATACAGAGGGAGGCGATGTCCCAATCCTTCCGGTCAGCGAAATAATCAGCCAGAGCTGGCTCGCAATGAGCCGAACCTGCAGCACCTAAATTCAACAAATCCATTCCCAGGTTCGTTGCAGCTTGCATGACGTAGGTTACGTCGGGCACATAAGCATGCGCCCCGTACGTAATCGAGGTACCGTAGGCTAAATACCTAAGTTGGGGCAGCTCTTCCCTGAACGGTGGACGAACGTCTTTTCCTTCGATGCCGTGGAAGCAAATCCGGGTATCGTGGAGGAGGATTCTCCATACATGTCGAGGGTAGCGAAGTGCGCCAGGTTGAATCGCCTGATGGGTCAGCAAATAGGGAAACTTAGGCTCCATCCGGACTACGGTCGGTTCCGAAGTCAGTGTTACGAATCCGAATGGAAAGTCCCCGAAATACAGGTACGCTTTGCACGGACCGTCTGGACTCGACAAGGTGACATCAACGGGACTGCTATCCTCACTGACGAAGCGAATCTCGCTGCATCCCGCCCTCTTGTATTCACTCTGTGTTGTCTCTCGAAGCTGCAGGGCAACACTGCGGGGAATCCGCTCCAGCATAACGGCGGAGCTTCCTGGAACGGGAACAACCTCTTCAAAATTGTGAAGCATGACTTGCTGCAGAATCATGATTAACTCATCTCTCTTCCTTTTTACAAATTCCGAAGAGGCATAGGACCGCCCCTCGTTTGCAACCCGCTCCTAGATTCAGAGCCCCTTACTTAAATATTCTCACATTATCGACATAAAGGGTACCAGTAGCCTCAGAGGCAACGCCGAACGCTATTTTGGCCACATTAGCCGCAGTTGAATCCCGGAAGCTGAATTGATTGGCCACTTTCACTCCGTTGACATACAAATCATACTTTTTAGTTGTCGTATTCACCACTGCCTTCACATCATAGAATTTCCCATATGTGATCGGCTGGAGACTCATATGCGTTGTCCCGTTATAAGCAGTCAAGTACCCATTATTTAAACCGATATGTACAGCGACTTTGCTTGGGCTTGAGCTATCCACCACCAGGAAATCTTTCCAACTGGCATCTTCTGTGCGTAAACTAGCTTTGAAGGTCACAGTACCGGTTTCTGGCGCGAACGTTTTTTTGGCACTCGCCCCACCGGAGGTAAGGGTTTTATCGATTTTGACGCTTCGATCCTGACCATCGATTCCCACAGATTTAACGGCTGCCACGGCAACGGTACCTCCCGTGGTATCGATCGTCCAGTTTTCCGGGGCTCCGCCTACCGGTGTGGCCGGGTCGGACGCATAGCGGTTAAACGCATCTTTGAAGATAAACGTTCCCGGGTCAATCGTCCTTCCGAATGCTGGAACCTCATCTCGCGTAATAGTTACGGGATTAGCATAAAATTGTCTGAGAAGATAGGGATCATTACCCGGTCCATTGCCGTTAGGGAATCCGTAGAACTGATTATCCATCCAACCGGTAGACCAAATTTGAAACCATGTATAATCCCAGCTCGCTTGGACCGCACCTTCATATGGAAGCAGGCCCACTTCGGACAAACCATATCGCTTGCCCGCCATGACAGATGTTAATTCACTGTTCGCATTCGCATATTTCGCATCATTACGGTTTTGGACATAGATATCAGCTCCACCTAGATCAACAAAAGCCGACCCTGGATAATATTTATTGGTAACAGTATTATTATCGTCCCGGGCCGGAGACCACACCCAGATCAGGTTGTTTAAACCATGGTAATTGGTAAACCGCTCATACATATTCTGCCACAATTTCTTGTAGCTGTCCGCTGTTTTCCCTCCCCACCAAAAGCCGATGTTCATCTCATGGTAAGGTCTCCATAACACTACGACGCCTTGGTCCCTCATCGTCTTGAGATAACCTGCGATCAGATCGATGTGGCCCAGCCACTTGTTGTATAATGGCGTACCTGGCGTAGTCATCAAGTCAAAATCCGCTTGGGACATCGTACTGATGACACTGTTCCATCCTCCAGCATCTGGTGCGGGGTCCAAGGGATTCGTCTCATGCCAGCTCATCGTGACAAGTCCTCCCTTTTTCCAATAATCAATGGCATGCTCCGTCATCGTATCACGCCAAGTCGCGATATCGGTACTCGACACGGTGAAGCCCATATCCATAGCCAGCATCGCGGGGAATTTGCCGGTCAAGTAGCCGAGGTGGTCGATTTCGTTATATCCGTATTGTGTGCTAACAATCTGCGAGGAAATGATCTGATTGTTGCCATACACCGTATCAAAGTAATTCAGCACATCCTTCGCAGCTTGTGTCGCATTCGATTTCGCCGGGGTTGCGGCACTAGCTTTCGTTTCTCCCAGCCATTGCGGAGCGAGCAAGGTCAGTAGAAGTACGGATGCTAAACACTTTGCCAACGATTTTTTCATAAGTTTATTCCTCCTTTTATTGTGAGAGCTTTCATTTCATACACCGCATGAACTTCCTAATCACTACCTCCTTTTTGTTTCATTGTACACAATCGCCCAACCCGCAATAATGAACAAATTTATGGTCGGACTCTACAAAATTAAGCCCTTTGTAAGAACAACAGTCCCGTGTGCCAATTAGAGACACGGGACTGGTATAGTTACGATCTAATCTCCCACGAAAAAATGTGAACCTGCTCGGAACCCCAAGTACATAAAGGGATTAGACGTACAGCATGTGTTGTAATATCTATCTTCAATTTCCGCAGCCTCTGGTAATTTCGGGTAACTGTCAGCAATTCCCTCCAGCTGCCGTCGCTGTCCAGGACTTCTACCCTGAAATCCTTTAACATCGATTGGGGAACATGATAGGACGTATTGTTCAATGGATAGCTGTTGGGCATATTACGAATTTTGCGGTTCAGATTGCTGTCCAAAACCAAACGTAGTTCACCGATCGGTTGA
The DNA here is from genome assembly GCF_964253335.1 of Paenibacillus sp. LjRoot56. NCBI lineage: Bacteria > Bacillati > Bacillota > Bacilli > Caryophanales > Paenibacillaceae > Paenibacillus > Paenibacillus sp. LjRoot56. The sequence goes on along the minus strand of NZ_CAXURV020000002.1, from coordinate 520,538 downwards.
GGCCTTTCCAAACGGTATTCGATCCAGTCCCCTACCTTGCCGATCCATCCGTTATCCGCCTCGCCGATCGTCCGATCATAGCCATTTCTTAACACTTCGGCATTGCCGTTGGACGCGGTTAAACTGGCCATCTGCGTTAGCAAGGACGGAGTTCTACGGCGCCAAGGTAGATAACAATCATCTTCCATCAGCATGTCCTGCAGCTCCCGAATTTTCAGGCGGTAGATTTCCCTTGGCGTCAGCTTGTCCTTGATTGCAAGCGCCGCCGCAGTTCCGATCGCTTGCCCCAGCAGAGAACAGGTACCCATAACCCGTGTTGAGCTCAATGCAGCATGTGTTGCACTAATATTTCTACCTGCAAAGAATAGGTTGCCAATATTCCTAGAATACAGGCTCCGGTAAGGAATGCCGTATGGAGATGGCGCTCGATGATAAATCGTCGGATGACCGTCCTTATAGTGGAAGCCAGCAGGGAAGTGATCATCCATGCTCCAGCCGCCATAAGCCACCAGGTCGTCAAATTTCCCTTCCGCTTCGATATCATTCTGTGTCAGCATATAATCGCCGACATAACGGCGGCTTTCCCGTTTGCCGGGCACGAAACCGATCCAATCGATCACCCAGTTTTCCACGCCGTGGTCACCATGATTTTTCATATGATCCCATACGCCAAACACAATCTTCAGGAGCTCATCCTTAATTTCTTCCGCATCATGAATGGAATCGCGATCTCCTCCTAGCTCAATCCACCAGAAATTCGTCCGTTTATCATGCTGTCTATGGGGAAGATCTTCATCACTGGTGTAGGTATTAGCCCATGAAGGTGGAGTGAACGGCTGCGGCTTATCCGTTTCACGGATTTGAAACAAGCAGCTTATTCCCATGGTCATGCTATCCGCCTGCTCAGGCTCAATCGATTCATTGAACTCGCTTGCCGCTTCCCTTCCAATTCGAAACTCCGCGCCAGTCAGCGGTGCCAGTATACCGTCGCCTGAACAATCTGCAAAATAGGCTGCTTGAACGCTATGCCACGTTTCGGTTGTCATTTGCCAGCCTTTGACAGACTTGATGATATTCCCATCCATTTCTGCTTTCATACAGCTGCAGTTCAGCAATAGGGTAATGTTCTCTTCAAAACGTACTTTCTCGTACAGCACGCTATCCCATATGGAATAGTTTGCCGTGTGATTCCGGGAAAGGTTCTCCATTTCGAACTCTTCCAACAAGCCTGTTTCACGGTTATTGAGTCCAAGTGCCCCGCCGATATTCATTCGAATCTCAGAAGAAGCGTTTCCTCCTAGCACCGGCCGATCCTGCATCAATACGACTTTAGCTCCATGCCTCGCAGCGGCAATCGCCGCACACATTCCCGCGATCCCCCCACCAATAATGCACAAATCGGTTTTGTGAAATTTATCTTTCATACGAAAGCACTCTCCTTTTGACTACATTCTATTGTAGGTCAGAGGGTCATTACCTTGAAATTTCTGCAAAACACTCTTGAAATATCGGTACACGCGGTATAAAATTCGTATGAAAGGCGGTGGACGTGATGGAAAACCCCAAGTATAAAGCTCTTTTTGACTACCTGACCCATATCAGCCAGCAATATCAATTGCAAATTTGCATTCTTGATTATCAAGGCGTGACCACAAGGGATCATGAATTTGCCAATATGCTGCACCCTTTTTTACTCCATCGCAATCCTTATTGCTTATATATTAAACAGTCTAATAAACGTCTTTTTGACCGATGTTTGTGCAGAAAAGATGTTGCGGAGAAAGGCGAAAAGCTCAAACAACCTTTCTATGGCATGTGTTACGCGGGGGTGGAAGAATTCGTCGTTCCCATCTTTCATCATGACGAATTGGTACTTACCATTTTTGCAGGTGCATTTCGTACCCGTCAGAAGACAGCCCTATATCGGATGAAGAAAATCGCTAAAGCACACAACTTAAGCTACGAGACCATGCTTGAGCATTATTATTCTTCCTTATCTCCAGAAGCCGTCCAGCCGGAACTTATCAACTCTCTTTTATCGATTGCTGCGCAATATTTGACATATATTTTTACCGATGCTGTTAGTCAATTCCCACCCAGCAGTGTCAATGTGAAAAAGAATACACATTCGGATCATATTCTAATCCATGCCTTGGAGTATATTCATAACAATTACTGTGAGCAAATCTTTGTTGCCCAGATCTCCGAACACTGCCACTGCAGTGAATCCTACATCAACCATATGTTTAAGAATAAGATGGGCGTAACCCTGAACCACTACATGAATCAACTAAGAATTGACCGTGCAAAAAAATACCTGATAGAAGCCGATGCACCTATCAAAGAGATTGCAATGAATGTTGGTTTTAATGATCCCAACTATTTTAGTAAAGTATTTAATGACCTGTCGGGGTGCTCCCCCACGCAATATAGAAATAAAGCCTGAAATAACTTGCCGACACAGAGCAGGTTATTTTTTTGCATAATTTTCAAGGGTATATGCAGATCATTCAAGGGAAACACAAGATTTCCTGTTATATAATTCGATCTATAACTATGATTGAGTGAGGGAAATCACATGAGCAGAAAAGTGAACATCGATAATACCAATTTGCCTGAAACCCAAGTCATTTTCGCTACAAATAACGATTCTCTGCAAAGGCTGTTTGATCGTAGTGAAGAAATGATAAAGAAGAATATCACCCCATTTTTGAACAAAAAAGTACTTGTCGAGGGCTCCTACTATCCAAATGTATGGTTGGAAACCCAACCCATGGGTGGGGAAATGGTTGCGAAACGCAATATCGAGGTTGCTCTCAACAACCAACTGATCTTCATGGAACATCAACGAGAGGATGGCAGATTGCCGGGGATGATTTCTATAGTGGACGGGAAAACTCACCCAGATTATGCCTGGTTCCAGGGTTACTGTTTCCCTGTACCAGCATTCAACATGTACTACTGGATCAAGAAGGATCAAGGTTATCTTCAAACGCTATACGAAGTCTTGGAGGCATTCGACAACTATCTCTGGAAAACCCGGGATTCTAATGGGGATGGCTGCCTGGAAACCTGGTGCGTATGGGATACCGGAGAAGATCACTGCACACGTCTTGATGGAGCACCTGATTCATGGGAAGGTGACACCGCACCGCATGGACTCGGCCAAGTTCCTTACGCATCCATGGATGTCATGGGCTTTTCCTGCAACGGAAGAGATGTACTTGCCCTCATATCCAAGGAGCTAGGGAACAGTAAAGAGTGTTATTGGCTGGAAAAAGCAGCTGAGGTGCGGGCCAAGATACAATCTTATCTGTGGCATCCTGAAAAAATGGCTTGTTATGACCGAGACTGTAATAACGAATTTATGGATGTTTTGGTCCACAATAATCTCCGGGTCATGTATTATGGAGGATTCACCCAAGAGATGGCAGACCAATTTATCGCCAACCATATGTTAAATCCAAAAGAGTTCTGGACGCCAATGCCGCTGCCCTCTATCGCTGTCAATGATCCGCTGTTCCGTAATATTCCAAGTAATAATTGGAGCGGACAGCCACAAAGCTTGACCTATCAACGAGCCATTCAAGCTCTGGAAAACTACGGCCATGTTGCAGAAATAACCCTTTTAGGGAGAATCTATTTGAGCGTGATGGAAAAGGCTTCCTTCTTCCCGCAGCAATTTGACCCATTTACAGCCGAACCTAGTGAAGCCAAGGATGGGTATGGCCCTTCCATTCTCTCCGTATTGGAATATGTTGCGCGCCTATATGGCGTATCCATCAGCTGTGATGAAGTGTTTTGGGGTGGGCTTCAGGACGGTAAATATGAGCGAACTTATACCCAAAGATGGGACCAAGACCGTTATACGCTCGAAAGTCGCAATGGCTTCTTCTACGGCTATATCAACGACATACAAGTGTTCCGTGCTAGCCATGGCGTCAGGATTGTCACTGATTTGCAGGGTCGCATCAAAGCAATCATCGGTATCGAACAGGAACCAGTAACGACCCATCTGACCATTGAAGATCAGAGCTATGATTTTACGGTCAAGCCCAATGAGGTTTATGCCATCGAGAACCAAAGAATCATTCAAATAAAGCAAGTAGCTTTTGATTATACGCCGACGGGGTCAACTGCCTCTTAAGTGTTTGTCATTGCTGTGATAGAAAAAAAGGCTGTCTGGGCATGTAACGTCCTAGACAGCCTTTTTAGCTAAAACTAACTACATTAAAACCTTAAGGGTTATAGCTCACATTGACATCATCTACACTCATCGAGCTGGCATTGCCACCGATCGCTGAGCCCAGCCGGTCAACCTTGGTTAATCCGGTATAACGATAGTTCCACTGTGAGCTTTGCAGCTCGCCATTCACGTAGACATCGAACTTCTTCGTTGCTGTGTTGATGATGACTTTCAGACGGTAGGATTCACCGTTCGTGATCGAGGTTAGCACGTTCGTTTGGGTACCACCGTTGTAGCCCCAGATTCTACCGTTCTGCATAATGAGATGGACTGCACTGTTGTTCGAAGTAAGACTGCTGTCAGCGATGACTAAGGCATTTTTCCAGTTGTTGTCATCGGCCGTCACGGTCGCTTCTACGATAACAGTGCTGTTTGCCGGTGCGGTAAACACCTGATACGCCTCGGCTTTACCGTTGGTGGACGTCGTTGTCAGTTTAGCCGCTTTGTTCGTAGTCGATCCGCTTACCATCTGCACTACGCCTGTGTTCCCCGTGATACCACCGTTATCGAATACCCAACCGCCTTGCCCATTCAGGTTACCGAGCGCCAGACCGTTAAAGTTCTCATTAACTAGTGTAGTTAAAGTAAGAGGTGCATACGATACTTTCACATCGTCCACGCTCATCGAGCTTGCATTGCCAGCGATGGAGGTAGAGAACTTGTCGAGTGTGTTCACTCCCGTAAATCGATAATTCCAGCCAGTCGCAAGCAACGTATCGTTGACGTAAACATCGTATTTTTTCGTATACGTATTGATCACAACTTTCAAGCGATACGGCTGGCCATTCGTGATCCCTGTTAACACATCGGTTTTAGTACTGCCGTTATAGCCCCAAATTTTGCCGCTTTGCAGTACCAATTGAGCCGCTACGTTATTGGCAGTTAAGCTGTTGTCCGTTATGATTAAAGCATTTTTCCAATTGCTATCATCAGCTATAACAGTCGCTTCCGCTGTGATGTAGCCGCCTTGAGGCGCATTAAATAGACGATAAGCTTCAGCACTTCCACTTGTTGAGGCAGTCGTTACTTTCAGCGATTTGTCCCCGCTCACGTCATTCTCCTTCTGTACAATAACGGTATTTGCAGCCACGCCTGCGTTATTGAAAATCCAACCGTTTTGGCCGGTCAATGTGCCAGGCAGCATGTCATCAAAATCTTCGTTGACCGTGTAACCAGTAACTGGGCCTGCCGAAGGCGTTGCAAAAAACGCCTTAATGCTCTTGCCGCCTGCGCCATTCACATTGACGGTGAGGGTAGTCGTACCGCCGCTAGTGCTGGCTGTTATCCTTGAATCCTTATAAGCCACTGGCCCCAGAGGTTGGGTGAGCGTAAGTTGAATAGTCCCCGTATTGGCCAACGTTGGATCAGCTACAGAAACTTCGGTTCCATTCTCGGTCGTGCGGACCATCACGGATGCCTTTTTGTTGCTGGTGACACCGCTAACGGTTTTGGAAGCATCATTCCAAAAGTTAATTCCTAGTATGCCAAGTGCATTCTCTTGCACAGCCTGTGCAGCGGTAGAATTCTCAATCACCGTAATATCCGGATTTGCGGCGTAAGTGTCCAATTGCCCACTAGATTTGCCTGGTAGCAACACATAGGCATACCCCGCATTTGTCGGATTTGTGCCATGATCGAACCACATATTCATGTAGTTGCGTGTATAGTTCGTCGTGTATTCCGTACCTGTATAGTACTGATTAATGCTCGACCATGAGTCTGTTCGTGCCTCGCGCACTCCCTTAATTGTCGTCGCTGTCGGGAAATAGTAGCCGATGTCCGAACCTGCGACATTCCCAGCCAAATGAACCTTGTTCACGCCAGTCATGGTTTCGCTCCAACCTAGTGACGTTGACTTTGCAGCACCGTTCACTGTAAGAGCATTGTTTCCACTGCTATTCAATTTGCGGTTTTCAACAATAGACTCGACAACCTTGTTATCAGTAGACGTAATACCCGCACCTAGATTCACAATCTCATCATCAAACATGAACCATGATTTCTTCGCTGTCAGCGTAGCGCCATTTGCCGTATACTGCATACCTGTGATCCCGTATTGTCCCGATATTTCCGTGCCACCAACCCAAGAATTCGGATTTTTAGCATTCGCTGTTGCTGTCGTGTTCTGATTGACCGTCGTGCCAGGTAAGCGATAGCTGTTTACGGTAGGCCAGTAAGAATCCTTATACTGGGTCAAATCCGAATTATAGAGATAAGTCATCCCGTCGCCAGTATGCCAGCCTTTTAAATTCTCATTATTGACGATTTCAAAATTTCCGATTTTATTCGAAGACATACTGATGCCAAATGCGAATCCCGGTCTATGGTGGATGGCCCTAGCCATATTCGGGTATTGTTTGTTCATGACAAGCGCATCTCTCGTGGTAACGGATGGATCGCTCATGATTTGTTTCGTTTGCACGATGGAGCTGATCATTACCAAATCTGCATACTTGGTAGGAGACGTAGCGTCTGTCATCCATTTTTTAACCATAGATTTATAGGCTGCCCGATCTTCGGCGGATGGTGCTGACAAAGCCATCCTTGCCACAGAAGCACCAAGCGCTCCCATTGACGTTAACCCATTATCATCGCTGGCTAATCTTGCAATGTTTCTTCCTCTGACCATATCGGCCATGGAGGTATTATAAAATAAAGGCTCAAAGGCATTATAAATCCATTGATAGATGTTATTCACATCCGGATCCGTAATATCCCAAGTAGACCCTGCAACTACGTACATCACCTTGGTTAAATTGTCGAGCAAACTTATGCCATATCCGCCGTTGTAGGGAATAAGTGCAGTATGTTGAAGAAACGAACCGTCGCTATACATGCCTTCACCGGAAGTCACATAATCAAATACCGAACTAAGCTGGTCTCTTCCCTCAATGATTTTTGCACTGTTCTTAACAATAATCCCGCTTGTTATTTTAATGTTACAAGCCCATACACGATTGGCTCCAGTCAGACCAGCTCCCCAAGTAAGCGCTTGATAGTCTATTACAGCGTGCCAATTCGTAATCTGTGTTGAGGTTAAACTGGAATAAATCCATGTTGTTATGTTGTTGATGCTGAGTGGTGAGGAGATTTGCCAATCAAACCAATTGTCATAGCCTCTAAACGGTACACTAGTGTTATATCTGTTCGTGTACATCCAATCCATGGCACTTTTAATATCTACAAGCAAAGTCGCGTTGTTCTGAAGCGTTGAACCTCTAGTTACATAAGCTAGCGTCATCGCTTCTAAACGTTGGTAACTTCCTGAAACATGCTCCGATTCCGTTGTCGTTGCCATATCACTCCACAGATACGTTCTTCCTGCAGCCTTATTCATCGTATCCCAGTTCGTCTGAGCAAGCGTCGTAATATTGGTAATCTTGCCGCTGATGTCAGGGTCTGCTGGATCGTAAGTAGGTCCTCCCGTGGTAAAATCATAAATTTTTGCTCGTAACGTGTCATACTCATCTGCCGCATAGGCAGGTTGAATGGGCAGTGCCAGTACATTGACAACCATAGCCAGTACTATTAAAAGCGCTTTCATAAAACGAAATTTACCCATTAACATAATTAGCCCCCTCTTAAGTCAAACGATTTGTTGGCTTTTCTTCAGCCGCTCCTTGCAGAAATCGAGTCATTGTATTGAAAAAATATGCTTCCTTCCAAACTAACTTGCAGCAGGAAGGAAGCACATGATGGACTAAAGCATTGATTTAACTGGTTGTGTAAATGATTCTAGTTAACTTACTTCGTCAACAATTTATAATAATCTTTCGTGTAAATAACGTCTTTTTTGTTATCCGTATAAGCTTTTGTATAGAAGTCGTCGACTTTCTTACCGCCGCCTTTTTCCCAAGCCTCTTGTGCATCTTTCATTGCTTGTTCAACCGTATAACTTGCTCCACCAACAACAGCTTTTGTATAAATATTTGTCAATGTATTCTTCAACGTGTTTTTAATAACTGTCAGATCATCCGTCAGAGTAACTGGAAGTACAACCTCGGACGTTGTTGGACGATCTGGTGTGATATAAGCCGCTTTAGCTTGTTTGATCAAATCGGCATACGCTTTATCAACTGGCTTCGATTGATCCAATGTGTTTGTATACTCCACACATTTCCCCATCTCGCCTGTTTGAGACATCATTTGGAAATCGCCATTCCAATTTAATTCTTTCTTGTTTTTCTCTGTATCAATTGGTTTCGGACAACCGTCTACCATTTTATAGTGAACGCCTTCCATCCCATACAGCAACGTCTGTTGAACTTCAGGTTTCATTAACCAATCCACATATTGAACTACGGCTTCTACATTTTTGGCAGTTGCATTAATAGCGGATGTAAATTGCATAGGCACAGCACCAGCTGGTGAGAATTGACCGATTTCAGACTTCGGAAGCGGTAGAATCGTCACTTTGGCATCTGGATTATTTTTGATAAGCGTATTGTAGACATCGTAACCTTTAGCTCCTTCAATTACATCTGAACCGTAGATGCCAAGCTTGCCGTTCACCCAATCTTGCTGTGCTTTAGCCATATTTTTGTCTGTGAACGTATCTTTATCTACAGTGCCAGCATCATACAAACTCTTTTTGAATGCTAAATCTGCTTTTGGACGATCCCATGTCCGTACATATTGATCATTGATCAGATGATAGGACGTGATCATTGGCAATGTTTCATCACTCGCTTGCCCTAGTTGGAACATATAGTCTACGTCCCAGAAAGTCGAACCAAGTGTATCTTTCTTGCCATTACCGTCAGGATCTTGTTCTGTGAATGCTTTGGCAACTTGGAGATACTCTTCCGTTGTTTTTGGCACTGGAAGCTTTAATTTATCCAGCCAGTCCTGGCGAACCATCACATAATGGTTGGCTGCAAAAGGAAGCGTGCGACCAAAGAAGTACGTTTTCCCATTAAATCTTGTTAATTTCTGTAATGACTCATTGCCACCAATCACCTTTTTGTAATTCGTGGAATACTTCGCAATGGCATCATCAAGCGGAATAATTTGCCCTTTGGACGCCAAATCCTTCATATAAGGATTTGAGAATTCCATGATTAAGTCAGGTGCTTGCCCCGAAGCGAACAGTACGTTCCACTTCTCCGAAGAGTTCGTACGTGGAACAGGGATAAACTCAACTTGCACCGGAGCATTGTCGTTAATCCATTTCGTCCAGCGGTTATTTGTAATTGTGCCTTCACCCTCAGGTACATTGTTACGATCATAAATGGAAACCGTAATCTTCGGCTTAGGTCCAGCTGGTTTCGCACTTGCCGCAGCCGTGCTTGCAGCGCCTGGTGTCGTTGTTGCACTCTCTGTCTTTTTATCCGATGCACAAGCTGCTAGTAGTGTCGTGCTTGAGAGTACTAATGCTAAGGAAATGGATGTTGCTTTTAATTTGCTAATTTTCTTCATATGAATAAGTCACCCCTCATGTAATGTACGTGCAATTTTAAGATAACCCCAATAATTTCATCTACTTGTAAAACTAAGACTACCATGTTTAGTGCTGCACATCACCCCTTTCAAGGAATTACCATTATCCTTTTACAGCACCGACCATGACACCCTTGACGAAAAACCGTTGTAAGAATGGATATACGATTAACATCGGTAATGTCATAACAATAACCCCTGCCGCTTTAACACCCTCTGGCGTGATTGCTGCTGCTAATTCAGGCTGTGTATTTGTCAGCTCCTGCATCAAACTTTGATTCTGAATCATTTGTTGCACGAGTACTGCTAAATTCAGCTTGCTGGAATCATTGATATAAATCAGTACATTCATGAAAGCATTCCAGTGGCCTACCCCATAGAATAAGGTTAATGCAGCTAGCACTGGCAATGACAATGGCAACACAATTTGAATGATTAAGCGCCATTCGGAGCAACCATCAATACGCGAAGCCTCTTCCAACTCTTCTGGCAATCCCTCGAAAAAGCTTCTCAAAACCAAGAGATTCCACACCGTGATCAAACCAGGTAACCACAAAGCACCATAGCTATTGATGAGCCCTAATTTTTGGACTAATAAATAAGTAGGAATGAGACCCGCTGAGAAGAGCATGGTGAAAATAATAGCGAACGAATAGAATTTGCGCCCGATAAAATAACGCTTGGACAAGGGGTATGCAGCTAGGATTGTGAACACGATATTCAAGCATGTCCCTACCACCGTAATAATCACACTATTCGTAAAATCCTTGATGATTGGGCTTTCCTTGAACAGCGCGTTATAGCCGTCTAAGCTCAAATTAACAGGCCAAAAGCTAACCGTTCCTGACATTAACGCATGTTTATCACTCAGTGACAACGCTAGGATATGAATAATCGGCAACAAACAGCTGAGACCAATGATCATTAAAAATATATTGTTGAGGGCGTAAAATACCTTCTCTCCTCGTGTATGCTTCATAAGCTTCTCCTTCTTAACTTTTGTCAGTACGTCATGTGATTGCCTACCATAAGCCTTGGCCGAAGCTGCGTGCAATGCGATTGGCTACGAGCACCAAGATTAAACCAACCAAGGATTCGAATAACCCCATTGCTGTCGCAAGGCTGAAATTCGCTTGCTGAATTCCGATTTTGTACATGAAGGTACTAATGACCTCGGAGATTTCAAGGGTGGCATTATTTTGCAGGACAAACACTTGATCGAAGCCTAATTCCATCAGATGTCCGATCTTCAGAATTAACATAATAATGATCGTTGGCAGAATTGCCGGCAATGTAATACGAGTGGTTTGCTGCCATTTATTAGCGCCATCTATGCTGGATGCTTCATATAAGCTTTGGTCAATGGCCGTTAGTGCTGCAAGATAAATAATCGCGTTCCAACCGGCTTCCTTCCAAACACCTGATGCCAGAAAAATGGAAATCCAGGAAAACTCTTTATATAAGAATGGATACGATTCACCAAAAATCTTTTCGATCAGATGATTGAGCGTTCCTGTACTTTGGGAGAATACCGTAACAACAATGCCGCCAACGATAACCCAGTTGAGAAAATGCGGCAGATAAACCAGCGTCTGAACTAGCTTTTTGAACTGAGTCCTTCTTACCTCATTGAGCAGCAGCGCTAATATGATCGGAACCGGGAAGCCAATGACGATGCTTAATCCACTCAGTTTTAAAGTGTTCCAAACGATACTAAAAATTTGTTTCGTCTGAAAGATCATTTTAAAGTTGTCCAAGCCTGCCCAAGGGCTGCCCCAGATCCCTTTAATAAAGCTGTATTTCTTAAAAGCAATAACGAGCCCCGTCATCGGGTAGTATTTAAATATAAAGAAGAAAAGGATGATAGGCACAAACATGATGTACAACGGTATGTTCTGTTTTAATACGCGTTTGCCATACTTCCTTACTAGCCAATTGCTTTTGTTTTTTGCTTTACTCGCCTTCGGATTAACCATCGCTGGTGATGAAGGAGGGAGTGTCTGACTCATCGGTGTCACTTCCTTGCTCTGTAATTTGAACTCATCGTACCTGCTGATCCGTCATCCGTACAATATACATGATTTCGATCAGTTAACAGGCTGATATAATGCGGATATTAGCTGTCCAATATACACTTTTTCTAGGTATATACATGCACGAATGGCTTGATATATTAGGCTTTAGCTATTCCTATTTCCCAGAAAGAGGGATGTCCTTGCAGCTTCGCCAATGCTTCCATAAAGTAATAATCACCGTAAATCAGCGGCTTATTGATATTCTGATTCATGGGCACGTTGCCCGTACCAGAGAGTAGGATCGCTTCTTCGGAATCATCTGCGGAATAATGCTGAGATAAGGATTGCAAGATCGAACACGCTTGTTCCTTATAAAAGAGTGCCCGATCGCCTGCACATACTGCAGCCAGATCCAGCAGTCCGCTTGCCGCAATCGCTGCAGCACTTGTATCGCGCGATGCCCCATCGAAGGTAGGCAATCGGAAATCCCAATACGGCACCTTATCCTCGGGTAAGTGTGCTAAGAAGAATGAGGCTGCATGCTCCGCTGCTGCCAGAAGGTCGGCACGGCCGGTATGACGGTAGCTGAGCACCGAGCCATAGATCGACCAGGCCGACCCCCGTGCCCATGCGGACTCTTCCGCATAGCCTTGGCCACCAAGCGCACCGGTACGTTCGCCCGTCTCAGGGTCGAAGCAGACAATATGATACGCGGAGCCATCCTCGCGAATAAACTGCTTGGCGGCCATTCCCGCGTGGCCCTCTGCAACATGCTTAAAGCGAGGGTCGTTCGTTTGTTGCGACGCCCAGTAGAGCAGCGGCAAATTCATCATGCAATCGATGATCGCCCACCCTACGCGCTCCGGGCTGTTCCAAGCGCGAATGAAGCTTCCCTTGATGTTGAATCGCCCCGCCAAATGACTGGCAATCTTCAAAGCTCGGCGTCTGGACTGCTCATTGCCGGTGAGATGCCAATTCGCTATCGAAGTTAGCGTCCACATGAAACCCATATCATGATCTAGAGGCTCGTAAGCCTCAATAACAGCATCCATTTGTGTTTCACAGCTCTCTGCCAAGAGGCGCAATTGTTCATCTTGGCGATCTTGATAAATGAGCCATAGGATCCCAGGCCAGAAGCCTGCTGTCCAGTAATGCGGCGAAGTTAATTGAAATTGACCCTCGTTCGAACCGTGAGGAAATGCTGCACCTACTCGCAGGCTCGTGTTCTTTACTTTGCGGACGCCTTGTTCCCAGGCGTCTCTTATCCATTGTTCTTGTGTCATTCTCTGTCCACTCCCTCCGTTGAATGTCCCAAGCATATCCATAGGAGGCCGCTTGCTCAATATACATGTTTTCGTTGGGTTAACAGGTTGGGTGTGTGGGCAGCCTGAAACATGAAAAAGGCGCCATGCAAGGGGTTTAACCTTGCATGGCGCCTCGTTTTCAAAATAGTTTGTTGTATAGCCAGAGTTAGCGATTTCTAGGTGAGAAAAACCCGTCAAAGAAGATTACTCTGACGGGTCCAATACTGCATTCTTAATTACTAACACTAATGATGAGACTGCCCAGCCGTACAGCATCCCCTTGCGTTGCCATGACAGTGATGCGTGCTTCTCCTACCCCAGTCAGCAGAACATGACCCGCTTGATCCACCTCAGCAATCGCAGCATTATCGGTATAGAACGCGATTGTGGTCGTATCTGGGTTCAAATTATGCTCAACACCTTCTGATGTCAATCCTTTCACTGACAACTTCAATTGGTCCCCCAATTTATTAGAAGAAGGAGCAAAATACTCATCCCATTTGGAAGCATCTAAATTGGCCTGTTCCTGACTGGAATAGAAACGAACCTCAGAAAATCCGTTCCAACCATCCCGTGTTGGACCATAGCCATAAGATGGCAGCCTGACATATCGGGTCTGAACATCTCCCAGTTGGAACATCTCTGGATACAGAACAGTTCCGCTAGTTGCCTGCATCGGAAGCAACTGCTGCCAGTTCACCCCATCATCCGAAATCTCTACATCGAAATTGTAGGAACGTTCATTGCCCAAATATCCTGCAACAGACATCGAGTGAACATTGACCTTACTTCCCAAATCGTAACGAATCCATTTAACCTCACCTTGGCTAGTAGCCGACCATCTGGTGTTCAGATCATTATCTATTGTCTTATTTGGCGTATTCACATTCGCATATCCGTCATTAGCATCTACATATGCCACTGGAATCCAAGTAGGTACAAATTCCACTTCCTCTTCACCTTCAACCATTACTTTGAGTCCCGCAAGCGCAGGAGGTGATGTGTCCGCAATCGTATCCTCCACGAATGTGAACGAATAGGTGCCGACACCCTCAATAGTCAGAATGGTTGCTTCATCAAGATTCACTGCCTGTTTCACCGTAAAGCTCGTTCCAGCCCCACTCTCGAGGTCAATGAAAGGAATGTGCCCATCTGCTGCCAGCAGAAGACGATATTCTGTCTGTTTGGGATTGAAAAATGCAGCATGTTCACCATCCACTTTCAATCGAAGGTTGAGGAGTCGCGTCAGTTCTTCTTGTAGAGCAGTATCCGCAGGACTGGCGAATTCAAAAGGGCGTTCACTATAAACAAGTAGACCCGAAGTGTCTTCATGCAAATGTACCCCTAACGCCTCCGCAATTTTTTCCGCAGGAAGTGTTACAGTGCCATTGACCATCTGAGCATTGGCCTTAGCATCCAAACGTGTGATGTTGACCATATACATCATTTGTCGCTGTGCCTTTGACGTCACTTCAATGGCAACTGAATTCTCCCCTACAGTCAATGGGATGTTATAAGGCATACCTGAAACATGAGGAACTCCGTTAACTGTCATATGATCGAAAAACCCAGACGTAGAGGCAGGCGTCAATGCAAGTGTGTCTACTTTATTGCCCACATAGATGCTATATGCTGTTCGCCACGGACTGAAATTCAAGGCCCCTCTGGTGAGAAACAAGCTGCTCAGCGTGGCCACTTCTCCCTGTTTGCTCACATGTACGGTATACTCCTTAGTTGTACCGTCTTGCGCTATCACTTGAATAGCGATCACATTATTGCCTGTTACTAGAGGCATCTGGTAGGAAACGCCTGAAGATTGGGAATGGCCATTAACCGTAAGGCTTTTGTACACTGCTGATAGAACAACTGGCGTCACCTCCAGACTGTTCACTTCATCACCCACTTGCACCTGGTAACTGGTCACATCCGGACTAAAGTCCAACGTCCCCCGGTCGAGTGTCAGGTTGCTCAAGGACGCCTCATTGCTTAGCAATATACGATTGATCTGAAGATTATACGTAAGAGTCGTATTATCCTGCGCAGTAACTACAATAGCTATGGAATTGCTGCCTGGCATTAGCTGAACCGTATAGGTACTGCCCGATACCGTCTCCTGTCCGTTGATTTGCAGACTTTTATAAACAGTTGAAGTAACTGTAGGTGTTACGTTGATACTGCTGTACACATTCCCCAGAACATCCAAATTATAGTCTTTGATCTGGGGATTGAAATCAATTAAGCCAGGATTGACCTGCAAGCTTGAAAGCGTCGCATCATTACTTAGGTTGGGAGGCGTGGGCGTAAACATCGGCTGGAATCGCACAGCATCCGCTAACACATGGCCTTCAGCGCCATCCACTTTTATTTGAATATAGTTGCCGTCACCCTCTTGAAATTCAAATTCACCAATCAGAATCCAAACCGCACCTGTGCTCCCCTTCTGGCTCACCGTGACTGAACTTAGCGTTGTGACATTAACATCATTCAAATGAAAAATATCTACTGGCACATTCGTAGAGCGGTTAGATTGTGATCGATACGTTGATAAATAAACCTTGTATCTCCCCTGCTGAAATGAAGCAGGCGTATTGTATTGCAGGAATTGGCCGTTGTGGTCGGCTGGCTTTACGGTCGAATAGTCATTGCCAATTGATCTTTCAGGATTGCTAGCCGTAGAAGTTGTGTCCCAAGCTCCTTGAATCGTTACCCCCGAGTTACTATTGTCAATGACAATATCATGCATTCCCAGGGCATCCTCCAACACAGCAGCTTCAACAACGTGGACATTGCCTACTAGCAAAGCAAGAATCATCACAAGAAGAAAAGCCTTTAAGGTCATTCTTTTTTGTTTCATTGTCATCCTCCTCCTATACACATGCTACCGTAAGCTAAATGCCCAAGGCGAAGGTCGTCGCAGCTGCCTACTTCCCTCGCCCCGATGGGCGCTTACTTGTTATATATCCGGTATAGCATGATTGCTGCTTCCGCTCTCGTGATTTGCTCCTTAGGGCGTATCCCTTGTCCGTCTCCCTCTAGGATACCTGCTCCTGCTAAGAGCGAAATACCCTCTCTCGCATACGATGCCACTTCCGCTCCGTCATTGAAGGAAGCAAGATCCGCTTTCAGCCCCATCTGCTCCAATTTGCCAGCAATCAGTAATGCACGAGCCGTCAAAGTGAATATATCTTGGCGGGATACCGGCGTCTGTGGGTCGAATTGATTGCCTCCTGTGCCCTCGGTTATTCCCAAGATACGGGAGATCCCGACAGCTTGAGCATAATAAGCCTTCGCGTCCACATCACTGAAATTATCTTGGAAAGCAGCCGACAAACCGAGAGACTTTACTAGTAACATAAGGAAATCTGCCCTTGTCATCTGCTCACCTGGAGCGAAGTTAGCTTCGTAGATACCTGCAATAATACCCTTGGATGCTAGTACACGGACAGCTTTGTCCGCCCAGGCATACGCGTTCAAATCTTGGAATTTCTTATCTACGAAAGTTACAACGAATAACGTAGGATCCAAACTGCGGACATGGAAGCCAATCCTACCTGTTGCTTGATCATATTTGCTATCCACGATAGGAACAACTGCGCCATCCGCTCCAATACGCCATACGACGATATGCTCAGAATTCGCCAGTTCCTCAGCTGTCGGCTTATACGGGAGAGAAATTCCGATAGACGGAAGCAAGGTATCTTGCTTCGGAATGGCGACGTCAGTTAACAGATTCACTCGAATAATCGGTTGATCACCAACCACCTTTTGCGTTAAACCATCCAATTGAGCTGGGTTGACCTTTTCCATGACCAATGCAATCCGAGTTGACTCCGTTTGAGTGAACAAGCTGCCTGGTAGTATCACTTCGCCAATTGGAGTACCTACCTCCACGACTAGTTTGCTCCCCTGCGCTTTCATTGTACCGATGGGAAGATCCAGGATATAGGAAGTTGCCTTATCAACGGGTTTGACATTCAATCTTATTCTTAGCACGCCATTGGCGTCAGGTGTTGCCTGCTTCAAAGCATCCAAATAAGCTTTACTATCTACCTTTCCTCTAGCGGGGCCGTCTGATTGCACAATCGGACTTACTTCCACCGAGTTTCCGATTACCTTGTTGCCCTCTTGCGGAATTCCGGGGTTGGATGGAGTAACCGACTCGTTATTCGAACCCTGTGTCTGCTCTTGCAAAGGTAAGACAACTAGCCGATCCTGATATCGGATCATCGTCGTCCCACTTGCTTCATCTCGCTCCACACTGGCTCCAAGCGCGTTGGCGGTAAATTCTACAGGCACCATCAACTCCCCATCTACCTCCACTGGGCTAACGACAGGATTACTTGCATTCACCATGACTTTCGTACCACCCGCATAGGCATAAGGGCTGTTCGCAAGAAGTGCCGCATTATCCCCTAATTTCTCGCTCAACAGCAGGAGATGATCAGGGTCAGCATGCCACTCCGACAAGTTGACAACCTCTGCATGTTCATCTGGCGGTGCTTCTCCACTTTGCAAAGGGACAAACTGTACAGCCAGACGAGCACTTGTTACATCTTTCATGTGAATAGCCAACTTAGTCCCATAGTTGCTGCTTTGAATTGTCGGATTAGGCGACCAAGGAAAAGGTTTCGCATCCATGACGCTGAAGGTCGCATCCTGCGGTCCATCTGCGATATGTGCCCACATTCTTTTCCCATTCTGGGTTAACATGACAGACTTTCCATTATCGGCGATCTGGATGGAAGCAGCCGTATGCATGAACCACCAGACATCTGCAGGCTGTGTCGCCGTGATCTCATCCTGCACGAGCACCTTAGAGCGGTCATCGTATAGCCGCATGCCTCTCCGGGCACTTGTCACATCCCGTGCATACGCCTGTGACATGTCCATGATTCCGAACGCCTCGGTGGAATTGCTCTGATAATCTACAACAGTACCTGTCGCATTGATATCTTGGTCAACGCCGCCTTTGGCCGGATTGATGACCAGTGTATTCTGACCTTCCGCCCGATTATTGTAATATTGGAAGCGTCCCCCAGTGAGGTCATTATAGTTAGGCCAATCGTAGTTGCCGGCTCCTCGCATGGTTGCCCACCTCTGACCCTCTGCCTCTAGGATGAAGGTTCCGATGGAGAGGGACGAGTGATTTTCCCGGTTATATCCTCCCTTTAGCCCTGCATACACACCGTTTGTATCCTGCCATGAGCTTCTCATCAAGACACTGTTCGTACCAGTTGGATTCTGATAGGCCTTATCTAGAGGGAAGCTTTCCGTAATGGATCGATACGCTGAGTTGTACCATAGTAAAGCGTATACAGTTCCCCTGGATGTCACGCTGGCACTATCCTCGGCTGCCTCTTGATTTCGTAAGTAATACCAGGCATACTGCGGTTTATTGAATTGTTTTGCAAACCACATCATCGTCGGTGAGTTGACTTTCCCAATGGAGCTATCCCCATAATTGAAGGAGCCCGTCATGCCTGCCAAATAAATCGGAAATTCGGGTGCTTTGGCAACGCCAGGTGCTTCATATAGTTTGTACTTTGCCGGACGCTGGAAATCCGCTTCGAAAGCGGTTTCAAAAGCAGCCATCGTATAGGTTAAATAATTGGTCCCATATGCCCAATACATAGCCCCTTCTGGGTAAGCACCTAGAGGTGCGTAAGCTGTCAAGCCTTTCTTGATGTTTTCGCTTCCTTTTTCTAGAACGAATTCAGCTACATCGGGATATTCATTGGCAATGGCTAAGGCCGCTATCATCAATCCCCCATTGCAAACCACATTCCAGTTATGGGTAACTTCCGTAAATCGAGTCCCCCCTTGGCTTTTGCCATTATACCGGTCGACACCGTACGTCAATCCCTTATCGAGCATGGTGTCTACAATTAGCTTGCGCTGTTCCTCTGTCCAATCATAATAATTCCAGTCATAGGCGACAGCGTAAGCCTGAAGCATCTCTGCTACGGACAGGAAGCTCTCTGGCTTCCAAGTAGGATATGAAGCGGTATTCTGGATTTCCAGCCATAGTCGGTCCAGATACTTCCGTTCCCGCTCCATTTGGAAAGCCATAGACAGAAGGAAGGTGCGGTTCTCCATTTCCCGCGCATGTTCCAGCACAGCCCCGTTATCTGGATTCGTCCCGAAACTCCTTACCGGCGTATTTAACAATTCGTCGGCTTGAGCTTTGATGCGACTGTACCAATTCATGGGAATGTAATCTGAAGAGATTTTACGCTTAATATCCTGAAAATCCTGAATGAATATCCGTGGATGCTCATTCCGAATATGTGCTGCCACAGGCACACTTGGTGGTATCGTTAGCTTGGTTTCCCTCACGTCGGGGGCTGGAATTGGAATCCCTCTCACGATCAGATTATCCACATAGAAATTAGGTGCGGCGGGGTTACTTTTGGTCAGACTGAATCTAATCTCATTAATTTCGGTAATTTTGGCATCGTTATAAAAGGGTTGGTTGTCCGCAACCTTCGTATTGTCTACCCAGACAGAAAACAAATCGGTTTCCGTGTCCATCTCTACTTTTACCGCCATCCAGGTTTTGAAGGGCATGCTGTCATATCGGATTCTTTTGGTGGGGCCGGTAGGAATATCAAAGCGGAAGAAGTTCTCTGCGTTAATCGTGGAGTTAATAGCCGAAATGGAAGTTAGCAACGTAGCACCAGCATAAATCTCCGGTAATTTAATCTGATCGATTGGTTTACCATCTAACCGCAGATCATAGTTGATTTCTAGCTTACCGCTTAAGGAAGGAAACTTTCTCACGGGTCTGTGTGCGGCGCCTAGCGTACGAATCGTTGACATCAGCGCTTTATTGCCCTCTTCTAACGTTTCTGTTCCACCGTTTTTTGGTCGGTCAACGATTGAAACGGTGGTTGCTGGATAGCTCCAGTCCGCCAAATCGCTATTTCCCTCTGCGTCGTCGAAAGTGTCCTGCACCACAATGGGTAACACCTCGGCTGCTGCACGCGTGTGGCCCGAGGGCAGGAGTAATAATCCTGCCGCCAGTCCAAACAGTGCAATAGTTAGTTTCCCTGTTCTTCTCAACATACTACCTCCTTGTACACTGTATAATCCCTATCTAGTTGAATCGGGCTTATAACGGCTCCAAACGAATGGCATCCGCCATGACATAGCCGCTAGTTCCCGCGCTATTAATCTGTACATAATTTCCTGTGCCCGACGAGAAATAATAATCCCCAAGTGGATACCACATTTTATGATAGGAGGTAATTCTCTGATTGACCGACACTGTCGAGGTTACACCATTATGAAAGATCGTATAAGGTACGCTATTGGAACGATTGGAAGAGCCAATGAAGGTCGCGTAGACTCTGTACATGCCGGCGGTGGAAATGACAGGGCTATAAGTTGCAGTCTGACCAGTGCCGTTATTAACGAAGTTGTAATCGCTGCCGTAAAATTTACCAGGATTACTGTTACCAGTAGACCAGACACCTGTTTTGACTGCTCCCGTACTTGTATTGTCTACAACGATATCGTTAGGTCCTACTGCATTTCGCAGAGCGGCATCTGGGGCCATCGATGGCCAGAACTCCAGATCGTCCCAAAATATTTGCAGCGCGCCGCCGTGGTCTTTAACAAAGTTCGTCAGTGATCGGCTGGTATATAATTTAAGAGGGTGAAAATGCGTGAGCCCTTCTGGTGCTGGATTCTGTGGGTGGTAGGTCCAATTGGTCACATCGAACACTACCCGCTTTTCTCCGCCATCAGGCGTAATGGCCAGATAGAATCTGCCTGAATTCCCATCACCTTGCTTGTAATACACTTCCATATTCAACCAGACACCAGTGGGCACATTCCAGTCATTTCTTTCTTCCCATATTGTCACGAATTGGGTCGTGTCATCTTCACTTGAAGTCGGCGTTGTTTGACCTGAAATACGAAGTTTAAACGGCTTCCCTACACCTAGATCCTTAGTCAAATTAAGAGACATTCGAAATGGGTACTGTGCGCCTGAGGTCCAGCTAGGCTGATTCCAGAACTCTGCCAACGTAAACCAACCGTTAGGATCTACA
This sequence comes from Paenibacillus sp. LjRoot56, assembly GCF_964253335.1. Classification (NCBI taxonomy): domain Bacteria; kingdom Bacillati; phylum Bacillota; class Bacilli; order Caryophanales; family Paenibacillaceae; genus Paenibacillus; species Paenibacillus sp. LjRoot56. The sequence continues at coordinate 499,480 of NZ_CAXURV020000002.1, read as the reverse complement.
CTTTGCTTCACTAGCTCAATATCGGGATGGAGATACATACGGTATTTGTAGAACACTTCTGTCAGATTCGTATTATTCTTGAGTAGCGCTTGCACACGCCCCCGATCCGCTGATCCGCCGGAATTTCCCAACCAATACTGAAGCACTTTATTCCCGCTCCCGCCAGGTGTGGGATCAGATACGATCTTGGCGAATCTTGAAGTGGACGTGTCGCCACCGGAATGCCCTTCGAAGACCAGGTCGCCAAATTTGGAATACCCGTTCAAATGTGTGGTCCAATCATTCGGGGCTGAAACCGAAGTATCCGTGCCAGTTATTCGCGTAATTGTACCTGTGTCTGAGGGATCAGTCACTCCCACTGAACCCGCTTCGAAGCCAGAACGGAAAATGACCGGTCCTAATGGCTCGTTGACTGCAAGTGGACCCGGATCTACAGGATCAGGTACGGGTACTGCGAAGCGTATGGCGTCTGCTATCACATAACCATTCGCCCCAGAGACGTTAATCTGCACATAGCCGCTGCTCCCAGCGGTAAACGTATATTGCCCCAGCGGATACCAGACTGCGCCATTCTTTTCCTGGTTCACGGTTTGCGTAGCAACCCCCCCTTGATGGGAAACTTGAACAGTTACATTATCCGCACGATTGGAAGAGGAGCTGAACACCATGAACACTTCATAAACCCCCGTTTGGGGTATACTCGGCGTATATTTAATGGTTTGCACCTGCCCTGTACCACCGTTAACGAACTCGTAATTACTTCCAAAATACTTGCCAGGATTACTAGTGCCTGTGCTCCATGTCCCCGTCCTAGTAACGGCAGTATCCGTATTGTCCACAACGATGTCATTTTCCCCCAATACATCACGAAGTGCCGCATCAGGCAGTGGATCGTCAGCCCACGTTTTCGCAGGAATAGCAACCCACAGAAGCAGAAAACTAATGAATGCCAGAACGATAAGCCTACCAACTTGCTTGTGTTGCTTCTCACCTGTTTTAATTTGCATGATACATTCCCTTCCTTTGCCATAGAATGAATGCCCAGTCGCTTCTGCTTTCTCCACGCTGCTATAATCCTTACTATGCCCAACGCAAAAGCTTGCGCTCGACCACCGATCGGATATTCTCGGCGATCGAATAAAGATAAGTACCATTCGGTTTATGCGTAATTCTTTCGATATACTCACCATTGCCAACCGCTTGCTTTAAAGCTGTTCCAATCACCTCCTGCAACGTAGTATGATGCTCGCCGATATGGATCAATGCCATGATGGAATGAGAAAAAAATTGAAAATATACGTCATTGTATTTATTTTGACGTACTTTATCTGCGCCGTCCTCCAGTTGATAGAGCGGCCTTTCCATTTCTTCAGGATCCGTGATGAGGCGGATCAGCTCCAGTACAACATCCTTATCCCGCATTCTTCCTAGAAGGTAAATAGCCATATATCCACGAAGTTGGTTGTTTTTTCTGCAGTCCTGGAGCATGACAGCATCTCGCTCCCTCATCATTTCCCTAAGCATGGGAAGGCAAGCCTCATCATCAATCAGCGCTAGAGCAAAAGCGCTGTGTTTACGAAGCTTCTCATCTTCCTCATGTATCCATGCCTTCAACGATTCGCGTATCGATTCGCCTAGCCTGCTTGAAGACCATATAGCGACCCCCGGTTGAATGCTGGTCAAGCCTTGATGAATCTCCGCAGGATCCGTTAGCCATGTAATCGGCTGCGCTGGTTTCCGATCCCCCGGATAGGCAAATTGATAGCCTTTATTATTCGCAGGGTTAAAGCAGCCTGTTTCCGCAAGATGCGCGATTAACTCCTCATAGGAGATCTCCTTGATGGACGTTCCTTTGGTAATCGCCAGCCACGCCGCTGTTGCCGCTGCTTCCCCAGATTTTTGCATATCACGGTTCATCCTGACACATGTAGACAAATCGTGATCAACAGCCAGACAGCGCCCTGCAGCAAGCAGCCCCTCAAACCCCTTCGGAATCATGGCCCCGAGCGGGATGGGAACGGTTACATTAACAGCACCTAGATTACTTGCTACGAACCAATCCTTCAGTAGCTGACTCTCAAAAGCGTTGTCACGGCCGTGCTTATCAATATCTGCATACGCATAAAATACCGGTTTGTTGGAGGTCTCATCAGCAAAGAAATGTTGAAGTGTAACCGTTTCCTCTCCTTCAATCAAACGCCCTTCCCTGATTCCTAACAGTGGAGCCAAGTGCAGCAGACGGTTCTCATCCGAATAACTATCTTCCAAATGTTGGGCATGTGCAAATACGAGTGCCTTGGATAGTTCATTCCCATCCGTTTGGTTCGTACAACCTGAATCGAAATTTCGCCAGCTCACTTTGTTTCCCGCCGCAAATACCTTAACGCTCGTGAAAGGCTGCGTCTTTCCATCTAACGTCCTGCCGTAATTAAATGTGCAACCAGCCAGATTGCACACTTCACCATCTCCCGTGCAATCGATCAGCACCTTACAGCTAGCCGATTGTATGCCATCAGGTCCGACCCAACTCGCGCCTTTCACTTGTTGTCCATCCAAATAAACGCCCGTAATCGCGGATTCGAAGGCAAGCTCTGCACCGTACTTTATCGCTTCCTGCTCCAACACATATTTCTTCGCTTCTACGTTGTAAGCGCTTGACTTCGTGTAGACGGTATCGACTAGCGCCGTTACTTTTTGATCTAACTGCTCGTATAATCCACCTGAGGATCCGAAGTAGTAGCCGTTAACGGATCCAGCCGTTCCCATGCCTCCCATGCAATTCATTCGTTCAATGCCAAGCACTTTCAGCCCTTTGCTGGCTGCCATTATTAAAGCAATCGCGCCTGATGTACCAAGACCGGCTACAATGACGTCGTATTGTTGATCTAGTTCGATGTCACCGACTTCCACAGTGACCATTTCTCCGTTCACTTTTTGAGATAAATGCAATCTAATACCTCCTTTCAACTAACAAGCCTGCTTCAAACGCTTCCAATGGATTTCTATAAGCAGCTGACGGCATACTGAACCAACTAGGCCTAATTTCACTACCTGTTTCCGGTTCGATTTGCAGCTCAAAGAAGCCAGCTACCGATGAAATCGTCCAGCTTTCCCACTCCTTCGGTCTGCCCGCCCACAATTGATGCAGTTTATGCCTTGCAGTAATCCAGTCGTCTTCCACTTCTACGGGAACCTTCGCAACTACTTCACCCTTTAATTTCCCTTTGGTTAATAAAAGGTAACTTCCAGTTGTAGTTGAAACTTCCGGATCATCCTCCCCACAGTTCAGCATCGCATTTAGGCTCTTCGACTTAATCCAGTGTGATGGTGCGTACTCCGGCCTCGTATCTATGATTCGGTCTGTTCTGTAGCTGTTAAAGCCCGAAGCATTGTAGATCGTAACCTCATAGCCAGCTTCTGACAGGCGGATATCAGCTACATCTGAATGCAAGAGGATCGGGAGCGAATCGCAACCTATTTTGTTATAAAGCACCGGAGCAATGGCGGGAATATGTACTCTGCCATCTTCGGATAATATCCCCCGCTCCAGTAGTTCGTTCTTCAACTTCTCCCCCTCTTTGGAAAGTAAAGTTGCATGCCAGGCTTCACCAAAGTTATAGCTGTTAATAAATTCGTAGCCGACAAGAGCCGATCTTTCGATAAGAAGTGCTTCCTTCCCACAGGCATAGGCTGCACCCAATCCGGCAAACGTCGCTCCCAAAATAATCGTCGGGTAATATCTATTGTCCGACATTATCGAATCACCTCAATTTATTTAATTACTCTTTCCTTCCCGGTAAACACTCGGCGTCACGCCTTCGTACTTTTTGAACAGACGAATATACGTACTGATACTATAAAATCCAACCATATCGCTGACATCACGTATAAAAATATGTGGCTGTTGCAGCAATGTCTTGGATTGCTCAACACGGTATTTATTCAGATAATCCGTCAGATTGTCGCCTACCTGCTCTTTGAAATAGCGTGATAGATAAGAAGGATGTACACTGAAATACTCAGCAATGGTGCTGATGTTAAGCTCTTGGTTCTGGTAGTTTTCACTAATGTGGGCCAAGACGCTTTCCTTCAAGCGTATTTTTTTGTTGCTTTTCTTACGTTCATCCACATACCCGCAAACTTTATGCAAAAACTGGGTCATTCGCTCACGCATGGAAGCTACCGTACTACCGCTCATCAGTTCGCGAATCGCCTGCAAATTCTCTTCATACAGTTCGGATCCATCCATATTGGTCTCCATCGCCGCTTTCATCATCGTGCTGCACATATCAAACATCAGACAACGGATCATATCCACGGATAGGTTATCCCCAGCTAAATTGCTATCAATAATTTCATCCAGCATCGCAGTTGCTCCGAGAAAATCGCCGGCATTCACATTATTGATCAGTTTCTGCTCCATCTCCATCGAATAGTCGTAGGAAGGCTTTTGCTGTTGAAGCTGGTTATGCCAAATAATGGACTGAACTCCTAGCAACATGCGGTATTCCATGGCTTCCAGGGCTTCCAGATAAGCGACCGGAAGTTCCGCAGATGACCTATGGATGGAACTGACTGAAATGGTAAACAAAATGTGAAAGCGATTTCCAATAAAGCGCTGTGCTTCTTCGATCAAGCTCTTCAGATCTTCCAACGCTGATTCAGGTGACGTATCTGGCCGGAAATTTACAATGCATGCCAGCATTTCGTCAACTTCCGTCATCCAGCCCTGATGTTTCTGAGCGGCAAGCTCCTCCACGATATTGGACATAATGTGATGAACGAATTCTCTTTTTTTCTCTGCGTCCTGTTCGTCTTGACGGAAGAAGCCGCTGTAATCCTCTAGATAAAACAAGACGATTGCGAACTTCTCGGAATGGAGCTTAATACCGTACTCTGGCAATACATCAGCTATTGGAAAACCATTTTCAATCCGGCCTTTCAGAAGACGTGTAAGCAAATTCGAACGAAGTGTCTTGTTCTGCTTCTCCAGTGTGCGATTCATTAATGTATAGCGATCTAGTGCATTATCGAGTACTTCTTCCAAGTAGTCATATTCATTCGATTCCGACATGTTAATAATGCTTAATTCGCTTCGTTCTGCAACATTGCGAACTAATCTGCGTAGAGGCGAATAGTTCTTCCTTGCAAGCAAGACGGCAATAATAAATCCGACTACAGCAGCAACTGCAAGCATTAGAACTGTCATATTCCAGACATATTCGGCTTTCTCACTATACAAGCGTGCTGGCAGCACATATACATATTTCCAGTTATTCCGACCTGATTCAATATAAGACAGGATAACTTCTTCCCCATCCCATATGGCAGAGGTCTTAAGAATGCGTTGTTCCCCTTCACCGCGCGGAATATCAAATACGCGTTCCCCATGTCCTTCTGCTTCGGATGTTGCCAACAGCTTATTCTCGGCATCAAGGATATATACTTTACCCTGATTGTAGGATTGAATATTGCTAATAGAAGACATCAGCTGTTCTTCGTTCAACTCAATCGCTAGTGTTGCAAGAGGTACACTTCCAAGTTGGAGTGGTAGTGATTGCGTTTGCATGATTGTGCCTTTTCTCTCTCCGCCAAATTCGCGAAATGTGGAGAATGAACCCTTATGCAATTGCATCAAATAGCCTCTCCATTGCTCTAACGACACCCCTATTGGTGTAAGATGTTGGTGAACAAACATTTCCGTCTCGTAATAGGAGCTGTCGGTCAAAACAAAATCTCCCTCATGAAAGTAAATATAGAAACCACTCACATATCGCTTTGTAATATTATAAGCTTTGAATTCCGCGAGCAACTGAACTATAGAGATGCGTTCTGCGGTGCCAATCTCTTTCTGGCTACGAATCAAAGAGCTCACCTTCGGATTGAGTGAGATCACCTCCGATAAGCGATAGGTATAATCGATGTAGTTGTCGATTTCCTGTTGAAGTTGAGAGAGCAAAGCGGAGTTCGCCTTTGAAATCTCGTCTTCAATGACCCGCTGCGTTTGCAGATGGGTTACCGCCATCACAATAATTGGAATTAGAAGCACAATGGCATAGGACCACAACCACCTGCTCAGCATACCTTTCCATCTCCAATTAATCTTCACTCATCAACACTCCCATAGCCAGTTTACCTACTCTTTAATCGACCCTATCATAACACCTTTCACAAAATATTTCTGTAAGAAGGGGTATACGAACAGAATCGGCAACGTGGCAATGACGATGGTTGCATATTTAATACTTTCTCCTACAGCCTCTACATCTTCAATAGAAGAATTGCCCGACATATAATTCGTATTATTCTGAATTAAGATCTCCCGTAGGATTAATTGCAATGGAAATAGATCCCGATCCCGAAGGTAAATCATAGCTCCAAACCAGGAATTCCAGTGACCTACGCCATAGAATAGAACCATTACCGCCATGACTGGCAAAGAAAGCGGAATAACAATCCGAAACAGGATGGTGAAATCTTGTGCACCGTCCATCCGTGCTGATTCAATTAGACTATCGGGGATCGCACTGAACGACGTACGCAGTATTATCAAATTCCACGTTGAGATGATGCCAGGAACGATTAGTGCAAGCAGATTATTCCCCATATGCAACCAATTATTGACCAGCAAATACATTGGAATCAGACCGCCAGAGAAAAACATCGTAAACACGATCATCAGCATGACATGTCTACTCCAAGCAACCCCTTTGCGTGATAGCACATAAGCACCAAAACTTGTCATGATCAAATTGAGTGCTGTTCCTATCGAGACTAGGAATAAGGTATTGATATATCCCCCTACAACATTAGGATTCTTGAAAACCATCGCATAAGCAGCCAAAGTAAAGCCTTTGGGACTCAGCAGCACACCGGTGTGCGAGAGCAGCTGTTTTGAGTCGCTGACAGATGAGAATACTACATAAATAAACGGGTACAACGTGATCACAATCATTAGCACCATAAATAGCGTATTGACAGTTTGGAAGGTGACTCCTCCCACGTTTTTGCGAATCGTGCCGTTTACCATAAGCTGTTCTCACTCACCTTTTTACTGATTCGGTTAGCCATGATCAGCAGGATAAAGTTAACTGCTGCTTGAAATAACCCAACAGCGGTTGCATAGCTGAATTCGAAGGACCCCTCAAGGCCTTTGCGATATACGAAGGTACTAATCATATCAGCAGTTTCATACGTATTCGGATTATACAGCAGAATGATTTTCTCGAATCCTACATCCAGCATGTGACCGATTTTCAAGATGAACAAAATGACGATAATGGGTAATATTCCTGGTAAGGTAATATGCAGCGTTTGCTTCCATCGATTGGCCCCATCCATTCGCGAAGCCTCATATAGATCAGGATTAATACCGGTAATGGCAGCTAAATAAACGATGGAGCCCCAGCCTACCCCTTGCCAGATATCCGAAATAATATAAATACTGCGGAAATATTGCGGATGTGCCAGTAGTACCTGCCGCTCCATCCCTAACCATACAAGGAAATCTGTAATGAAACCTTCCCTAGCTAAGAACTGAGTGATCATCCCACATACGACGATCATTGAAATAAAGTGGGGGAGATAGGTTATCGTTTGTACGATCCTCTTAAATCTCTGGCCGACGATCTCATTAATTAGGAGCGCAAAGATAATCGGTGCTGGAAATGAGATCAACAACATGTAAACATTGAGGAGAAGTGTATTTCGAATCAATCTCCAAAAATAATAGCTTTGGAAGAAGCTAGTGAAATGATCGAACCCTACCCACGGACTGTGTAAGAAGCCTTCGGCGATCCGATAGTCCTTGAAAGCAATTATCGCCCCATACATGGGCACGTAATGGAAAATTAAATAGTACAGGATAACCGGAAATATCATATAGTACAAATATTTATGCTTTCGGTAATCCTTAGACAGCGCTTTCATTTCCATCCTCCTATCCACCGGTTTAACCGGAGGGCACCTTGCCATTCGGTGCCCTATTTATAGTTAACTATGACTATTTCCTTGTTTTGAATCGCTCGAAAGCTGCTTGCTTGAGTGCAATCGCGCGTTCAATCTTCATACTTTTCAATTGCTTGATATATTTATCATAGTTATCAAACGATTCCGAACCCATTACAAACTTAAGGAACATTTCATCCTTATACGTATCAACCTCTGCCATAATCGCAGATAGTTCTTGTGCTTCTTCAGGAGTTTGAGAAATGCGCGGTATTCGCGTTTGCTCTAGATTTTTATAATATTTATTGTAAACAGTTAAAGCTTCCTTCTGCTGGTCATACTTGTAATACTGCTCCGTATAGCGATCATCTCCAACAAAGCCAGGTGCTGGCGTTGCCACGCGAAGATATTTGGCCATAGCCTCTCCGATGGACAGCTTCTCCGGATTGTTCGTGATCAAGTCCGTATATTTAGGGAAGCCGTTGACCTTATTGAAGGTGGTTCCCTCCACTCCGAACGATTTCAGCGTGTTGCCTTCATCGGAGTATAAATAATCGAGCCACTTTGCCGTTGACGCCGCATTCTTATTGTTAGGCGTTATTACTGCGCTGCCATCGCCGCGATATTCATAGGCTGCCGTGAAAATTTTAGGTTGCTCACCCTTCTTCAACACAGGATGTTGGGCTGCCACCAGATCGAATGTTTTAGCACTTTCTGGAATAGCATTCAAATACTTACCCATACCACTTCCGATATTTGCTGCGAATGCACCAGAGCTGCTATTCGTAATTTTGCCATCCTTCGCTTTTGCGTCCTGAGTAGCAAAATCCTTATCTAGCAGACCTTCCTTATACCAAGCATTGAGCTGCATCAAATAATCTTTAAACACCGGTTCGTACGGTCCATATTTAATCTTGCCGTTGTCGATATAATACGTTACACCTATATTGAAAGCCCCATTTAAACGATCAACCTTAAAATCATCTCTCGTTAACGTCAACGGGCTTTTCGCGCCTTTCTTCTCCTTAAACGCTCGAAGCACTGTAGTCCATTCTTCGATCGTCTCCGGTGTCTTCAGCCCCAGTTCATTCAACCAATCCTTACGCAGCATTAACCCGCTGCTCACGTTAGAGTTTCCAACACCGATCGCCGGGAATGCATAGATCGTACCAGAATCGGTGGTCACGTCCCTCTTCAACTCGGGATGCTCATCCAAATATTTTTTCAAATTCGGCGCATTCTTCGCAATGAGATCGTTAAGTGGAATAGCGACTTTATCGGAGATCGCCTTCTCAGGGCCCCCAGGATAGTTCATGAAATTGTATTCAATGACATCCGGTAAATTACCCGAGGCAATAAGCAGATTGAACTGTTCCTTCTCAGAGCCAATCGCCGGGTGCTGGAAATCAACCTTCACGCTCGTTTTTTTCTCTAATTCCTGATAGAACAGCGAATCATTATAATTCTTCATTACCCGAGCACCGTCTGTAGGCATGCCGACCCAATAAGACAGTTTCAATGGAGCTGCTGGTGCAGTCGTACCTTTTGGTGCTTCTGATGAAGATTCTACATTTGTGCTAGAGCCACAACCCGTTACAAAAATCATAGATAAAGCAACGACAGAAGCCAATTTGATTGGAGCCGTTTTTTTTCTAAAACTCATTTGAGAAGACCTCCTTAATAATGTTAAGTCGCGAATGACAAGGACATGCTTCGTGATTTCCACCTGCGGATCGTGATTCGATCTCTCGCCCTTACATGCCATCATGTTCGTCTTTCATCGATTCGCCCTAAGTATATCTAGCGGCCATTTAGGTGACAATCGCTAATTCGTGATATCAGTTTCCACTGATTGACTATGTCATGAGATGCATATCAGGAGCATCAGATAGAAATTCATCTGCTACAAATGAATACAGCAGAAGCCTTGAACGACTACATTTGTCCAAGGCTCCCGCTGTTTTTCTATTCATTCCTATGAAAGGGTACGCATCATAATAAATTGCTTAGCCAGATAGACAGGTGTATACGGCATATCTTGACGAAGCCAAGCAACAATTGTACCAATTAAGGCAGAAGAACCGTACCATATGGCAATATCCTTTTGAATACCTGCTGTAGCTAAAACGGATTCATCCCCCATCCTCTCAATACGTGAGGTTACCAATTCCGTTAGAAGCCTTAACATGCGATCTGTAAAAATCGGGGTTCGTCTTGACGCAAGTACAACTTTATAAAACTTCGCATGTTCGGCAAAGTGCTCCAGCAAGTTCACCAACATCGGCCAATCCTCTTCTTCCTTTGAATGCTGATTCGCCGACGCATGGGTCAAAATGCGATTGATGTCTTCAATCATTTCATCCGCCATCTTCTCCAACATATCTGGAATATCTCGATAATGCAGATAGAACGTAACTCTGTTAATGGTAGCGCGCTCTGCTATGCGATTGACTGAAATTTTCTCGATATCCATTTCCTGAAGCAATTCGACGAAAGCGTCTTTAAGCAATTGACGTGTTCGAAGAACCCGAGGATCTACGCGTGGTGTTCGATTATCCATGTATCCCAATTCCTTTTCTTTTCCATAATAAACTTGTAACTATGTATGTTGCACATTTTTAACCTAATTCACACTTTGCAAAGTATACTACAAGTTGTAAATTTAGTCTAATGGTCACTTTCGTAACACCAATTAGTAAGCTTACATGACATGTAAATTTTGATTGCCCAATTGGCTCGAATAAGGTAAAACTATACTAATAAACTTTTTTATTATATTTAAATTGCGAAGGTGGATGACAGTGTGTTAGTTCAAGTGGACAATGATGTAGCTGCAAGAGAGTATGTACAAGGCATATACGAAACCGTAGTCAAGCGTAATCCGAACGAGACAGAGTTCCATCAAGCTGTGAAAGAAATTATTGAATCTTTAATTCCAGTTCTCACCAAGCAGCCGAAGTACATGAAACACGGCATTCTTGAGCGGATCGTGGAGCCAGAGCGCTTGATCACTTTCCGAGTACCCTGGGTAAATGACCAAGGGATTACGCAAGTAAATCGTGGTTTCCGTGTGCAATTTAACGGTGCAATTGGACCGTACAAGGGTGGTTTGCGTTTCCATCCTTCCGTTAATGCTAGCATTATCAAATTTCTTGGATTTGAGCAAACGCTCAAGAACTCCCTTACTGGTCAACCGATCGGCGGCGGTAAAGGCGGCTCTGATTTCGATCCTAAAGGTAAATCAGATAATGAAATTATGCGTTTTACGCAAAGTTTCATGACTGAGCTTTATAAATATATTGGCCCGGACACTGACGTACCGGCTGGAGACATTGGTGTAGGCGCACGCGAGATTGGGTATATGTTTGGTCAGTATAAGCGTATTAGCGGTGCTCACGAGTCTGGTGTACTGACTGGGAAGGGTATCATCTATGGCGGTAGCTTAGGCCGTACTGAGGCGACTGGATATGGCTGTGTTTACTTTGTTAATGAGATGCTGAATTCCAAGGGCCTTAGCTTCGAGGGAAGCACCGTCGTCGTTTCTGGATCCGGTAATGTGGCTATCTACTCCATTGAAAAAGCCGTACAATTAGGCGCTAAAGTCGTTGCTTGCAGCGATTCCAATGGTTATATCCATGATCCAAACGGAATCTGTCTCGAAACGGTTCGACGTCTGAAGGAAGTTGAGCGTACTAGAATCAGTGAGTATGTGAAAGAACATCCAACTGCGACGTATCATGAAGGTTGTCACGGCATATGGTCCATTCCGTGCGACATTGCGCTGCCTAGTGCAACACAGAACGAGATCAATGAGGAGTCCGCAAGGATTCTTGTAAGAAATGGGGTAAAAGCCGTAGGGGAAGGCGCGAATATGCCATCTACCTTAGAGGCGATTGATGTCTTCCTGCAGGCGGGCGTTTTGTTCGGGCCAGCCAAAGCAGCGAATGCAGGCGGCGTTGCTGTATCAGCGCTAGAAATGTCTCAAAACAGCATGAGATACTCCTGGCAGTTCCATGAGGTAGACGATAAGCTCCACGCGATTATGAAAAATATTTACAGAAGCGCTGTGCAAGCAGCTGAGGAATATGGCCATCCTGGCAATCTTGTTGTCGGCGCCAATATTGCAGGATTTACCAAAGTAGCCGATGCTATGATCGCACAAGGTGTCGTTTAGAAGCTATTGTAAAGAGAACTCACATGTTCCATTACGGCAAATTTAAGAAATGAACATCGAGTGGGAACTTTAGTGCCTTAAAGGGATAGGGTGTCCCGAAGTAGAGAAATCTGCTTCGGGACACCCTATTTGTAGTTGTTTTTATGTGAGATATACGCCAATTGTTGAAATGGCACGTTCCAAACGCCACTCTATATACCACTAGCTTAGCTCCAAACACACATACAAACACCCAAAAGCCTTCGCGCACACCTGTAAGTCGAAATGATCGACTTACAGACTCACAAAAGCCCTCTCGTACACCTGTAAGTCGATTTATTCGACTATCTCCTCCCGCTAGGGCCCCGTTTCTCTCCAGTTAGTCGATTTATTCGACTATCTCCTCTCCTTCAGCTCCACAAACAAAAAGAGCTACCTCTCGGTAGCTCTCATCATTCCTTATCCCTACATGCCAATTACCCTCAGTTTCCCTGCCACCTCTTCGATTTTCAGAAAAAGTGGGCGCTCATTCGGCGTCTGATTTGGCGTGTGGACAGCCAACATCAAGCTCTCATCGAATGCGTGGAACAGCATCCCATGCCCACCGTCGCTCCGAAAGAGCGCTTCCTCCTCCTGCACCCACGGACCCAGGACGGTTCCTGAGACCGAGGTAGCAACACCTAAGGCATACGTGTTGTTGATAAAACTTGCCCACAACATTAGCAACACGCCTGCACTAGTTCGATACATCGATGGCCCATCGGTCACATAGTTGTCTTGCCCTGGATAACGAGCATGCTGAAATGCCGTTGGCCATGCAGCTTGCGAAGCGGAAAATAAAACCACAGGCTCACCGATTGTTCCCTTAAGCTCCTTAGTCAATCTGACTGCGCACACTTGGCCGTCCGCTACTTGCTGCCATTCACGGCAAAATACAATCCACGGCAATCCTTCTTCATCGATGAACAATGTCCCGTCTAGAGAGCACCAATCCTTCGGTGTAACAGGACCCTCACTGTGCGGCGTAAAAGGCCCTAGCAGACTGTCGCTTACAAGCACCGCTGTCCCCAGCAAATCGTTGTCCTTCCGCCTGAAGGTCGCAAACATATAATAGCGATCCTCGTACTTATGCACCTCAGGTGCCCAGAAATTGTTCTCGGCATAGAAATCCGCTTCTGGTCTAAACACAGCATACGGACCTTCCCACTCCATGAGGTCTCGTCCTACATAGACATTAAATCCAGTCCCTTTGCCCCAAATATTCGTATCGGTACTGCCGAACAGATAGTACTTTCCCTCCTGGGCAACGGGTACAACAAAGGGATCACGGATCTGTAAGTTACTATTTTTTATCATCGCCATACCTACTTACCTCCCTTTTACCGATATGTTGGATAAATAACGCCTACATCGCGCACACTAGTAAACTGTCCATTCACCAACTCAACTTGCTCATTTCCTTTCACAACCAACGAAAACTCTTGCCCTTCATACCGAACTGTCCCCTCAATGGTGCGAACGCTCATCCCGATGATGGCTTTCAATTGCCCTTTACGATCCGTCACAGCCCTTGTTCCGAAGGGAATCTGCAAATATGCCTCTCCATTGCGATATACCGTTCCACCGTCTCTCGTTGTGATGAATTCGAAGGAGACACCGTCGACGATCCGACTGTAACCTGTTTCCGCAGCCATAACCTCGCCATGATCCTGCGGATACGGCACCAGAGCCGTGAACCAAAGCTCACCATCCGGCCTTGGCACGATACCACACATCCGCTCAACGAAGTCTAGCAGGCACAGAATAGCTGGCGAATAGGACTCCGTATAGCCCTCTTTTCCTGTCCACGGGCTTACCGTTTGGGCGAAACGCGTCATCTGCGCCAATGCTGTAACAATCGGGTTCAGCACCCAAGTCAACTCCACATAGCGATGATGATGCTCAAAGGCGTGCGGCGTACGGATCAAGCTCAAGAAATTCGACGTACCAGCCCATGTATTGTAGCTCGAGAAAGGATCGAAGCGCGGATCGTCCATAGCAACGGATGTAAATGGATATTTCGCGAAAAACTTGCTTGTATTGAGCAAATACTTCCGCAGTGACGCTGCGAAGAAATCCCCATCGCCTACCTCACAGGCAAGCACACGCAACAAAACATCAGACTGCACGCGAACCCATTCGTCATTTCGATCTACATCATAGAAGAAAGCATCCTCTTTATCGAAGCAATGTACGAACAAGCTGTTCAAGCTCATCTCTGCCTTTGCATTCCACTCCCCCGCCGTCTGCTCATCCCCAAGCTCCTGCGCCATGCGCGATAAATAAAGACGCTGACAATACACATTCGCCGTCAAATCTGGCGCTAAGAAGGGCAACGTAGGTGAATCGGGGTTATACTGCCGAGCATCGTCCAGATGGGCGGAATCCGGCACGTGCCAGAAACGCGGGGACAAGTCGTGTCCCGTATCGAACGTGCAAAATGCCTCGACACATCCTGTTTGACGAGTATCACGATACGTCGCGAGCCATCCGTCATGACGTACCATGGCCTCATACATTTTCCGCAAGAAGGTTTGATTGCGACCGTTTAACACATAATGGTTCCACACGCTCCTAGCAAGCGGGGTCACCATTTGGATCTGCCTAAACGCTGGACCGTTCTCCGTCACTTTATAAGGTAGCTGACCATCTTCCTTCTGATAATCTGCGAATAGTTGAAAAGTATCCTCCGATACCGAAGGCAGGAAACGCGACAACAATTCATTGTTGATCGTCCCCGTGCTTTCCATCCAGCAGCCTAGATAAATGCCACCCTCATGCAGCACAGGCGCATCCCCCATCGTAGGTACGATGCAATCGAACAGCTTGCTCAGCCCGTTATAATACGTCTCCTCCAAACGCCCACCTGTCGAAGCAAACTTCACACCTGTACCAAGCCACTCTTTTAGCACATCATGATCTGTTGCTTTTTTTAGTTCACCTAACTGTGCCTCCACGGAAATACCACGAAGCCGATTTATCATGTTCTCACTCATACGAATAGTCCCCCTTTAAAAGAAATGGACTGCCTTAGGCAGCCCACTCTATTATCCTTTCACACTGCCCATAACGAGGCCTTTCATGAAATATTTCTGTAAGAATGGATAAAAGATCAAAATCGGCAATGCCGCTAAGAATACTTGCGCCGCCTTAAAAGTACGATCGGATACTTCTGACATGTACAACTCAGTCGACGAAAGTGTACTGGAGTCAGGATTGACAATAATCGTTTGCAAATAGCTTTGCAGCGGATAATTCGAAGGTGAATTCATATAAATTAAACCGTCGAACCACGAATTCCAATGCATAACCACGGTAAATAAGGTGATCGTTGCCAAGGCAGGCTTAGACAATGGAATGTACATGCTCCAAAGCACCTTCCAATGACCCGCTCCATCAATGTACGCAGCTTCTTCAATTTCCTTGGGTAAATTCCGGAAAAAGTTCAACAGCAAAATCATATTAAAGACATGAACAGCTCCAGGAAGCACTAGTGCCCAAATGGTGTCCAGCAAGCCGAGTGCTTTCATTGTCATATAGCTAGGAATTAATCCGCCATGGAATAGCATCGTGATGATAAAAAACCATGCATATACATTTCTTGCCCGAAGCGTCGTTGTTTCTTTGGAAAGTGGATAGGCAATCAAGATCGTAATCACCATATTAATGCCATAACCGAGCACGACTCTTTGAATGGAAACGATTAAGCCTTCAAGAAATTCCTTTTTCGTTAAAGCATGTTTATATGAAGCAATCGTGAAATCCACGGGCCAGAGCTTGACGAAACCACCTGCCGCAGCGCTGCTAGAACTGAAAGAGACAGCCAGTACGTTAATAAGCGGCAATAGACATAGGAATGCGATCAAACCAAGCCCTATATAGTTAACTAACAGAAATACTTTTCTGCTCGTTGTCACTTTCTGCATAACCTTTCCCCCTCACCTTAAAATATCCGATAACCCGTATACCGATTGGCAAGCTTATTCGAAATCACAATCAAGATGAACGCAATAACGGATTTAAACAATCCAACTGCCGTCGCTACACCATATTGCGCATCTACTAAGCCGATCCGGTAAACCATCGTATCAATAATATCCCCTGTGCTGTAGACCATCGGACTGTACAGATTGAACACCTGATCAAAACCAGCGTTCAGCACATTACCTAAGCTTAGAACAGTCATCAGCGTGACAATAGGCAGCATGCCGGGGATTGTAACATGGAGTGTTTGCTTCCAACGATTCGCGCCATCCACAACTGCAGCTTCGTACAAAGATTGATCTATGGCTGTGAGGGCTGCTAAATAAACGATCGTGCTATATCCGAATTCCTTCCAAGTGTCTGAAGCGACAAGTGTAAAAGGAAACCAGTTTTCGTTGCCAAGGAAAAAAATAGGCTTGATGCCAATTAGGCCAAGCATCTGATTCACAATGCCGCCTGAAGGCGAGAGAATATCAATTAATATGCCTCCCAGAATGACCCAGGACAGAAAATAAGGAAAATAAATAATCGTTTGAATCGTACGTTTGAAAGCCGTGCTTATGACCTCATTTAATAGAAGAGCAAAAATAACTGGCACAATTAAGTGTACGATGATCTTCATGACAGCAATGAAAACCGTGTTCCATACTACACTCGAAAAATTAGGCATCTCCAGCATGTAGCGAAAATTATCAAGCCCGATCCATTTGGAATGAAAAATCCCTTTGGATGGTACAAATTTTTGAAAAGCAATGACAATCCCTGCAATCGGGACATAGCTAAAGATAATCGTAAGAATGACACCGGGTAATAGCATAAGATGCAAAGGAATTTCCTGCAGTTTTTTATTCATATCCGTTTGTACTCCTCTCCGTTTGCATACATGGACAAATAACGAAGGGGAAAGCAGTGTACGACCGCTTCCCCCTAAGCTCCAATCTCGTATTAAGCCGTCAACTTCTTATTTACTTTTTGCGTACCATTCGTTGACTTCCTTCGTAATCTGTTCACCGCCAAGCTTCTTCCAGTCTTCAACGAATTTATCAAACGTATCGATGGATTGGCCCATAATAATCTTTGTAAATACTTCCTCTTCCAACTTCAGAAGAGATGCATTCTTCTCAACCATCGTAGGTGTTGCTGCACCATAGAAAGCATCTAACATATAGTTATCATCTTTCACGTACTTGCTGATGACGTCGAAGCTGCTCGGCGTACCGAATACGCGCTCTGTTCCCCAATTCGCATTGTTACCTTTACGGTAGTCTACAATTTTGTCGTAGTAGCCCTTTTCTTCCGTCGTCAGTTTGGACGGATCGTTCGAAGCAATCGCACTAAGCGTGTTGTTATGTGCGCTCAAGTTTTTGTTCGCAGGCTCTGGATTCATCAGGCTATAGAGGTAAACAGGGACATTCGTAGGGCTGAAGCTCATCTCTGGTTTCGGCTTCTTACTCTCGTCATAACCATCCATCGCGAAGTTGAGAAGCTTAATAATCGCTTCCGGATTCTTGCTCTTCTTGCTAACTGCATAATATCGTTGAATTGGCATTTTACCGATTGGTGTTGCCTTCTTATCATCAACAGAAACCAGCGGGATCGCTTTCCAATCTGCTTTCGGATCGTTATCGATGTTCTTCTGAATAATCGACAATGGTGCAGACATGCTGCCGTAGAAGATACCGACTTTGCCGCCGACAACGGATTCTGTAACTTTAGCACGGTCTTTTACACCGAATTCCTTATCGAGCAAACCTTGTGCGTACATATCTTGGAGCTGCTTCAGCGCAGTTTTCACTTCTGGTTGAATACTTCCATACACAAGTTGTTTACCTGATGCGTCCTTCACCCATTTACCCGCATAAGCATGAAAACCGGAGAAGAAGCCCGTTGTTCCGAAATGTGTATCCGCTAAGAACGACTTCGTAAAGGCCATCCCGAAGGTATCATCTTTGCCGTTACCGTCTGGATCTTTCTTCGTGAATGCTTCAGCAACCGCCAGAACTTCCTTCATCGACTTCGGCTCCGAAAGTCCAAGCTTCGTTAACCAATCCGCACGTACATACAAGAGCGGTAATCCGTCAATTGCCGACGATGTCTGTGGAATCGCCATCAGCTTGCCGCCAATTTTAGCTGTATCGAACGCCTTCTGATCCTGCTGCAGAATACTCTTTGCCATCGGCGATGCATACTTGTCATACAGTTCTGTCAAGTCATATAGCATATCATTATCAGCCAAATCGGTGAGTTGCTTGTTTTTCAACCACATAACATCCGGCAGATCTCCCGCCGCAATCGCCACATTCAACTTTTGATCGAATTGCTCAACAGGCACGGTCCATTGATATTTTAAGTTGATATTCAGGTCATTTTGATAAGCTTTTGTATAAATATTATTCTCGATCGTGTCGCCATTTTCATACTTATAAGTTGCTTCTGTGTAGCGCCATGCTGTAATATCCACTGGTTTCTCATACTTCGCCATTAAGTTCGCGTTAGGTGTTGCAGAAGCATTAGGTGTCGCCGTTGCACTATCTTTCGAACCCTCTGTGCTACAAGCAGAGAGCACCAATAGTCCTGCTGCCGAGAGAATTACCGCTGTTTTCGCTTTATCTCTTTGTCTCATGTGAACCTCCCCGAATGATCTAAATATACTAGAGTTGCTACATCTCTAATGGTAATGCGCAATCAATCGGCATTCAATATTCATGTCTTTACATTTGAATCACTTGTTTACTTGTTATTTGTTGAATATCGATGTCCGATACTCCAGTGGCGTCATATGCGTGATCTTGCGAAAATATCTCGTAAAGTTCGTCGCCGTTCCATAACCAACTTGCTCAGCGACCTCTTGAATTTTAATATTCGGATTCTCCAGAAGACTCTTGGCTCTTGTCATACGGGTTGAAGAAATATAATCGGATAAATTGCTTCCTGTCACCTGCTTAAATAATCGTGATAAATAGGACGGATTGAAATATACTAATTCCGCTAATTTCACCAACGAAACCTCATCTGGATTATGGAGGTTATCCTTAATATGCTTTTGAATCAAGGAAATAATGGCATTCGCCCTTCGCTCTTCCTCTTGATTCTGAAGATTGAACAGAATGTCTTCTACGCGGGCTAGATACTCAAATGCAACCTTCCATGACTCATGCTCGCCTGGCTGCATAAGCTTATGCAGTCCAATCTGCGTTGCAACCGTCTCAACCAAATGCCAACGATTCATATAGGATAAAAATACCAATCCAATGGAATAATACAGTTCTTGGGCAGGGACGTCATGCATGCTATCAATCTCCTTCACCGAATCGGCACAGGCAAGCAGCGTCTTGCTGAACTCCACCCGTTGCCCATGCTCTAATTGATCAGCGAGCTGCTCCAATTTGGCTTGGCGGATCTGCGACTTCTCCCGGTGGCTGCCGTCCGACTGCTGAAGCTCTTGCTCCACCATTTGCTTGTCCAGGAGGAGCATACCACCGCCCTGACCAATACGATAATTCATCAACATCGTTAATGTCGCGAACCGTTCTGCTGCTTCGGTCCACGCTACAGTGCTATCATCCAATACAAAGGACAGTAACTCACCGACAGACTCCCGACAAGCCGCCTGCACCAACTCCAGATTCCCTTTTACGAATGTCAGCGTTCGCTCCCATCCCTCTTTATCCAAGTTATTCCCGAGTGGCTGAATCAGCCAAATCAGATCCATATGCTCATTCACCACATCGACAAAAGAAACGTGCGAAGATAAATATTGCTCAGCGATCAGCTTGATCCTATAGAGCTGCCGGGACTTTTCCGAATAAGTCGTCCGATTGGATAAGCTGTTAATTCTTCCGAGCATGATGAGAATAGGCCGATCTGCTTGAAGGGGTATCGCTAGCTCATCAAATTGTTCTTGATGAATCTCTTTCACGTCTAGCTGTTCATTCAAAATCCGCTTCACATACTCGTTCTGAAGCATCCCGCGCATGTTATCCAATTGCTCTTGGGCTATCTTCAGCAATGACTGTGCTTTTAGCTCAGTTTCAATCTCAGCCACCGCATGCTCCACCATCTGAATCACTTTCTCGTATCCTTCGGTCTTCAGTAAATAACTTACCTTCTCATACTGAATAGCGGAGTAAATATAAGAAAATTCATTGTATCCCGTTAGAAAAATGACTCGGCATTGCGGCCATCTCTCGCGAATTTTCTCTAGGAGCTGCAAGCCGTCCAGTCCCGGCATACGAATGTCAGTAAGCACGATATCGAAGCGCGTCCGATCGAATTGCCGAACGGCTTCCATGCCAGAATAGGCTTTATACACATCCAGCTCCAGCTGTGGAATGGTCTGAAGCACTTCATATAACCCGTCAGCAATAATCATTTCATCGTCTACAACCAGTACTCTGTACATTTAAACGCCTCCGCCTCCGTTCGTGTGATCAATCACAATCGTCGCCTTCATACCGCCCCATTCACTACGCTCTACAAATAAACCGCTTGTATGGCCAAATTTCAAACGAATTCGTTGGTGGATATTCAAAATACCCGTCATCTCCAACCCTTCTTGATTAGATAACGCCTCCTTAAGGGACGCAATCCGCTCTCCATTCAATTCCTCTCCATTATCCTCTACGATCATCTGGATCTCGTTCCCAAACTTAAGGAGACGAACCCGCAAAATACCTTTCTCAGGCTTCCGTTCTAGACCGTGTTCGAATGCATTCTCAATGATCGGCTGTAAAATTAACCTCGGTACCATAACGTGTCCGATATTGTCAGGCAAATCATCGAATTCGACTCGAAGCCGATTCGAAAATCGCATTGTTTGAATCTCCGCATATACTTTGGCGTGATTGACTTCTTTCCAGAGCGGCACCTCATCTGAGCTATTCCGTGTGACGAATTGAAAATACTCACCTAACTGATTCGTAAATTGCTCGAGATTTTCGTAATCACCAAGACGTGCCATCGTACTTAGAATAAATAGGTTATTGTAAAGGAAGTGAGGATTTATCTGCGATTGCAGCTGCTTCAATTCCGCTTTCTGCGTTAAAATCTGCTGTTTATACACCTGATCAATTAAAGATTTCAAGTTTCCTAGCATCACATTAAACCGCTTATAAATGTACTGAAACTCGTCATTAATCGCATGCTCGATGCGAACATCGAAATCGCCATGCTCGATTTTCCGGAAAGCTTTGACCAGCTTATCCAGCGGTTTGTGAATGTATTTATACACATATAAAGAGTAAATAACTATAATAATGAGGGCTACGGCTGCTAATAATAGAAACCAACTTCTATACTTCTGGAGCGGTTGAAACACAGCGTTTTCGGGCACGTATTTGCTCAACACAGCGCCAAAAAAGTCAGATGACGTATACACAGCCAAATAATGCTTGTCATGGATGACAAGTTTCTGTGCATTGCCAATATTCGCGTTAGTGGACATATGGGCAGAGATTTCCTTATCGAATGCCGCATCGTGACTTGTTGTGATGACAAACTGTGAGCTATTAAAAATCAATCCCTCATCAGGGGAGTTAATCATTAATTTCAAATGTTCCTCCAACTTTTCCTTGGACAGCTCGATGGCCACAATGAAGAGCGGACCTCTTTTACTGCTAGGCGTAGAGAAGGGATACACAGCACTTAGATACATACTGCCGTCCACATTCATAACTTGCGAATCCAGTGTCAATGGAATATTCCTCAACTTTTCAAATTCTTTCTGATTAAATGAGGAAATCGTCAAGGCTGATACGTTTTTTTGAATAGCAGGGATGTAAGCGTACACATCTTTGATATACGTCGAACTGTTGCGAATGGCATTAAGTCGCTGCTGAAGTCGTAGAATGCTTTGCATTTTCTCTATATCATTCAACGAATCTGGAATAGCTCCTAATGCATTTAAATTATCATCGCTTAACACATCGTACTGCAACGTTTGAATGCGTCTGAACTCTTCCTCCAACCCGCTGAAATACCCCGATACTTGTGAGATCATGGATTTGGATATTTCATCCTGCAACGTTCGGATCCCCCAATTATAAATAATCATACTAAGGATATAGAGCGGTAATAGAATACAAATAAACGAAAGAATCAATCTTCTAAGGGCATTTTTCTTCCAAGGATGCCTCGTTAGATTCAGATTCATAGTAGTCCCCCTTTTGTGGTAAAATTATCCACTTCTTTATTCATTCGGATCCTATGTAAGACTACCCGAAAGTTAGTTTAGTAGCAATACTAACATGAACCGTACCAACTTTGAAGTGAACAATTCAACGCGTTAAGCCTCTATGCAGTATAACCATTCATTGGCGTTAGCATTTCTTCCTCTACTCCTGTTCTTACACTTACACTTACACTTACACTTACACTTACACTTACACTTACACTTACACTTACACTTACTCCTACTCCTACTCCTACTCCTATTCTTATTCCTATTCTTACTTCTACCCTACTCTTACTCCTGCCTCTACTGCGGCAACTACACCTTCCTCCAGCGCCACAAATCAATTAAATGGATTTTATGTTGTTATTTTTGTTGATTATCACCATTTAAGAGCAATAGATGGATTTCCTACAGCTAATTTCTGCTTCAATCCACCAAACTACCAACTTCGCTTAATTTAGATGTAGATTTTCCATTTATTTACTAAAAATCAGCAAAAACGGCAACATTAACTGTATATTTTACATTTATTTGAAAACAGGGCTGCGAAGACAAGAAAAACACCTTCGGAAGGAAGGTGTTTTTCTTGTCTTCGTTACTTCGTGTTTTCCTTATTTGGTATCCGCTGCTGGCTCGATCAATCGATGACGATACCATTGATCCCCCTTGAAGCGCCAAAGGAAGATAAGCCCACGAACGCCCCATTCGATATTCATCGCTAACCACACACCAATAATGCCCATGTGAAACACGATGCCAAGCACGTAGCCCAGAACAACCCGGAACAGCCACATAGACAGCATCGAAGTTACGGAAGTGAATTTGGAATCCCCCGCAGCTCGAAGCGCAGCTGGCAAGAGGAAGCTGATCGGCCAGAGCGGGACCTGTGCAATCGCATTGATCAACACGATGATGAATAACTCCCGAATGATATCATCTGGTGGGTGAAATAAGCTGACCAGCGGCTTAAACAACGGAAGGAGGATCAGCGCCATCAGCAAAAGTGTAAAGGACGCAAGCCAGAGAAACGATTTGGCAAATTTGCGTGCGTCTTTCACATTTTGCCCCCCCATACATTGTCCAATCACAGTTACCGTTGTCAGAGATAACGCGGCAGCCGGAATCTGTAACACACCTGCGAGCGTACCGCCGATTGCATTCGTCGCCATGGCATGCGTGCCAAGACTAACGATAAACACTTGCGTTACAATTTTACCGCCATTAAAGAACATCTGCTCCGCCGCAAATGGAAGCCCGATAAATAAAATCTTCTTCATCATTACGATATTGACATGTAATAAATCGTACAATCGCATTTGGAAATTGGTGTCTAATTTCACCACATATAGGACCGCTACAAATGCCGCGAGAAATCTGGACACATTCACAGCGATGATCAATCCATGTACCCCCATATGCAAGAAATGGATACATATCACGTTCAGTAGGACATACGAAAGATTCATGATTAAAGAGAGTTTCAAGGAAGTTCGGGACTTTCCGATCCCTCTCAATGCACCGCAAACAGCCTCTACAATGGCGATTCCCACATAAGATACACTGCTCCCTATCAGATACGTCTTGGCATAAGCGAACACTTCCGAAGAGGCTGTCCCAAACAGCAGAGACAAGACTGGCGTATGAAACAGAATCATTAACAAGCTAATGCCAATCGCAAATGACGACACCAAGGAAATAGAGCTAGCTGCAGCTTTGGCAACCATCCCGTCGTTACCGCTACCTTTGTACTGGGCGACCACTACCGTTCCACCTGTCGAGACGGCCACGAATACGCTGATCAGAAATATGTTAAGCGAATCTATCATACTTACTGCGCTAACGGCGGCAACACCCGACGAACTAATCATCGCAATGTTCACCAAGTTAAGTCCGACAAGGAAAGACTGGTCAATGAGAATCGGTATATACAAGCCAATAATCTGTTGATAATCCATCACTTTGCCGGAGAAATACTTATGCATAAAAGCTTTTCGTCTCAAGCTAAATGCGGGTTCCATCACATCATCTTCTTTTTCGTATATTTATCATGCTGATTACTTCCGTGAGCGTTACCCTGCCTGCTCCTCTATCGGTGATTCACACATGCCCAGTGGGAGACGGAGAGTAATCCGCGTTCCCATCTGATGACCGCTCTCAAATCGAAATTGTGATTCATTACCGTAATACATCTTCATTCGCGCGACGACATTTCGCAACCCGAATAGATCCTTTTCTTTTTTCGTCTCCGTAGAAATCCCTTCTGCCGCTAGTCTCGCTGCCTCTTCCAATTTAGCGCAAATATAGATCAACCTTTCCTCGCTGACACCGACACCATTGTCGCGTACTTCGAGGACGAGATGACCGCCATCCAAATAGGAGGAAATAGCGAGCTCCCCACCGTTGCTCTGTTTCTCTAAGCCATGCAGCACGGCATTTTCTACCAATGGCTGCAGAAGTAATTTAAGAACATGATAATGCGCGCTTTCCTCCGCAATGTCGAAGCGTACTGTGAAATGGTCCAGGAATCGCAACTGCTGCACTTTAATATAATACTTCAAATGCTCGATCGTTTCCTTAACCGTAAAGGTCTCATTTCCTTTATTTAAGCTTAAACGGAAAAATTTCGATAGATTCAACACCATTTCACTGATTTCATCTGCTTCATAGTTTTTGGCCGTCCAATAAATCGAATCCAGTGTGTTGTAGAGGAAATGCGGATTAATTTGAGACTGCAAAAATTTCAGTTCCATTTTGGACAATAAAAGCTGCTTCTCGTAGTGATCCCGGATCAGTGTTTTCTGATTTTCCGCCATCCGATTAAAAGATTCTATTACGTATCCTAATTCATCAACGCGTGTATCCTCCAGTTGGATAGTGAAATTCCCCGTGCGGAGCTGCTTCATCCCATAAGCTAATTTACGAAGTGGCGCAGATATGCCTCGATAAATGATCCAAGAAGTCCAAATGGCCAAGACTAAACTGACGACTAAAATACCATATGAAAAAATCTTCAGCGAGTCCGTATGACTCCGGATTTCCCATAAAGGCTGCTCCATCATAAGCGACCAACCAGATAACTTCGACTTCACGCTGATCGTTACCATTTCCGTCCCTGTTTGAGGTGATTTACGAATCGTTCTTACCTGGTCTACCTTCTCCCACGTTTGCGCATTTACACTTCCACCTGTCCCTGTGATCGATTTCCCGTCATTATCGAAGAGATAAATATTCGCGTTTTTGGATGGCAGCAGAGGTTTCGCAAGCTCAATTAGAGCACTCTTTTTGACAGATAAAATAAGTAAATTCGGATTCATCAGTGTGCGGTTATACGGATCCATCGTCCGAATCAGATGCACACTGTCTGCATCGAAATAGGATTCACCCGCCTGCGGTGTAAAAAAAATCGTCCCCCCGTTAGCCTCCATCAAATGCTGATACCATTCTTGATTCTCAGCCCCGGATGGCAGCTTGCCTCCACCGAATTTGGTGGAAATAACCGTACGTGAAGGCATGTGGATAATCGTGATTTGGTCCACAATCAGATTGACCGTCGTCATACTTGTAATCTGATCCATTACTTGGGCAAAGTGAACGAACGACTGCTTTTCCGGCTCTTGACCTACAGACTGCAGCGTGGTGTTAACATTCGTATCGAACGCGATCAAGGAGGACAGCTGTTCAATATTTTGCAAGGTCAGATCCAGATAATCCGTCATTGTATGCAGGGCTCCCTGCGTTCTTTCCCCGGTCTGTACTTCCAGAATTACTTGCGATTTGGCTATCGCAAACAGGCTAAATCCAGCTAACGGGAGTAGAATTAGCAGAAAATACCAGGTTAGCCGAACTTGGATATAACCGGTTAGTAATTTACGAATTTTGGATAAGAACTCTTTGATCATTTGTTGGTTTCTCGCCACCATTCATTCACTTCCCCAGTAATTTCATCGCCGCCAGCTTCCTTCCACTTTTTCACAAAAGCGTCAAACTCCTCTATGGGGCTTAAGCCTGCAATAATTCGCGTAAAGGTATCCTCTTGCAGCTTAGACAGCTTAATTTGATGCTTACCCATAGCTGGTGTTGGGGGCCCATTGAATCGGTCAACCATCAGATTCTGTTCGATCCGTTGGATGTTATCATACAGGCGGAACTGTGAACCAAGGGCATCCAGTCGATCTCGTGTCACATTCGGATCTGCCATATCCGCCAATGCACCATAGATACCACGGTAGCCATGCTTCGAATGTTCATCAAAGCGAATGGATAATTTCCCGTCGACCCTCGTCCAAATTTCGTTCTCAAAGCCGAGCTTTAAGCTGGTTTGTCCTGGACCTGCGACGAAATCCAAGAACTTAACGACAGCCTCAGCTTTGTCGCTCTTGTTGGGTATCACGTTGTAGGAACGGACGTTGGACGTGCTGTAGACACCATGCTTCCCATTCGGTCCAACCGGGAAATCCAGTGGAATCCATTCCGCTTTCGGATCGATTTTCCGATTTGCGGCAATATGTGCGCGAGTGTCCGACCAGGCTGCTGAGAATAGACCGACTCGACCGCTAACAATCTTTTCACCTAGCACATCAATTTTATTCAAAGGGAACTCGGGGTCTAGTATGTCAGCATCATATAAGCCTCGCAGATACAGAAGCGCCTCCTTCATTTCCGGTAGTACGCCCGAGTAAACCAATTTCCCGTCGCGTTCATACCAAGCTTTCATTTGTACTCCAAATGCGCCTAGAAATGGCGAAGTTCTGCGAAGCCGCTCCAGAATCGATAGGCCATACGTATCTTTTTTCCCATTTCCATCTGGATCTCTCTCAGCAAATGCCTTCATCACCGCCGTGTACTCCTCGATCGTCTTCGGAGGCTGCAGCCCAAGCTTATCCAGCCAATCCTTCCTGGCATAGATGATCTCAGTTCCTTTCACCTCATTCAAACTCGGTATCGCATAGATCTTGCCATCCACAGTGACATTATCCCAAGCTTCCTTGGGGATTTTGACTTTCAGATTTGTACCGTATTTCTCAATATAATCATTCAAAGGCGTCAGCGCTTTTTGATTTACGAAATGGATAAACCACGATGGATCACTGGTATTCAGCAAATCCGGGGGCTCGCCAGACGCCATAATGACGTTAAGCTTTTCATCATAACCATTGAGCGGAGGAAGCGTCACATTGACCTGAACACCAATGTTTTTCTCAATATAACTAAGATAAGGATTATGATTCTCATCCATCCCCTCCGGAAAATTCATACCTAGGCTGTTCGCGACGATTCGAATAGCAGGTTCGCTTGTTGAACCCGCCTTATTCTCTACCTTCAAGGTCAAATTCGGAATGCCGCAGCCAGCAGTTGAACAACAAGCGAGCATGACTAGAATAGCTGCCCTCATTCTTTTCATCATTCCAATCCCCTTCCATCGTCGGCAAGCAACTAAGCGAGTATTTTCTTAAGAATAGGAGTGAGTCCGTCCGCCATACGCATAAATCCGAGATCAGTCGGATGCACACCATCGACGGTACATTCGTGCGCATGTTCCCCTAGTAAAGTTGATCCATCGTAAAAATAGATGTTGGCATCTCCATTTTCACGCAGTTGCTCGACCGTCCGGAACTGGACTCCTTTACGCTCTTCCTTTTCAAACTTCAACTGCTTGCTGTACCTTTCTTTCGCATAAGGAATACAAGAAACCACGAGAATCGGCGTATGTGGATGTTTATTTCGATAGATACGAATGAATTCGGGCAAAGTCTTTTGCAGGCTCTCCGTGGATACGCAGTTTGCCTCATAATCCAAGACGAGACAGGCAGGATCCGATATTTCTGCTAGAATGTGCGCAAGCTCAGGTTCTCCTTTGCCATTACCTGAAAAGCCTAAATTCAGAAATTCCATATTTACTCGCCTGGATATGATATTGGGATAGGCCATGCCAGGACGGGTAGCACAACCTCCCTGCGTAATGGAAGTACCGTAGAAGAGAATCTTTTTACTGTTATCGTAAGCTGGTGGAGGAGCGATTTGTGCAGATGGGTTTAGGCCAATCCACACCTCTTGAACGCCTTGGTACAGTGGAAAATTCAAAGTAATGCTTCTATCTATGGGTTCCATATCCGTAAACATAACGCTTTCATATTCGGTTTGTTTCGAGTCATAACGAGTCGTACTGTAATAGAACTGTTCACCTGTCTCTCCGATGTAACAATCGAATCCGCATTGACCTGTTGCTGGCATGTGATACATATTCGCAGCGCTGGACAACTTCACCTTAATGGATAGGGAGAGCGCATTCGTTGTAAACCGAATTTGCCCGCCAGCCGTACAATTCGCCAAATTATCCACCGCCTCGGGCAGTGTCCACGTGGGCTTTTCTGGCAGTCTGCGGTATAGTTGCTTCTCCTTCAGCCATCCAAAGCCTGCCAAATAAAAGGGTTGTTCCAATGGTGAGTACCATTCCAATCGTTGATCATCGAGTTGTGGAATCCTCATATTCGCATCCAATTTTAAGACGTCACCTGATTGATGTTGATTATTCATTAAGAATCTCTCCCTAAATTATGATTTCGCATCCACACACTATTATCTTATTAGGTAATCAATCTTCGCCCTCGCTTGTACAATCCCTTTTTTTTCACGGCTAATGGGTTATTAAAGTACCAAAAGAAGTCATGGTCCTCCGCTGTGGCTATTTTCCAGCTGTAATACAATAGGGATAACCTGTGAATGCCTGCAGGCGAATTGGTTAAAGGAGGGACAATCATCGTTGGTTAACACGAAAAGCAATCCCCATACGCACAACCACCAGACTGATATCGTCGTGATTGGCGGTGGAACTGGCGGATATGCAGCCGCACTAGCAGCTGCCAAATCCGGAAAAAAAGTAATCTTGACTGAAGAAACAGATTGGATCGGCGGACAATTAACGAGCCAAGCCGTTCCGCCAGATGAGCACCCATGGATCGAACAATTTGGCTGTACACGCAGTTATCGACAGTTCCGAGAAGGTGTGCGTGACTATTACCGAAGTCATTTCCCACTTACCTCAGAGGCACGTTCACGTACGCTTCTTAATCCTGGTAATGGTGGCGTATCACGATTATGCCATGAGCCGCGGGTTGCGTTAGCCGTCCTGCAAGATATGCTCGCTCCCTTTGTCAACAGCGGGCGGTTACAAATTCTAACTCGCCACCGACTAGAATCCGTATCCGTGGACGGCGATGATGTACGTTCCGTCACAGTTCGCAACTTGACGAGCGGCGATAGCGTGACGCTGCATGCTGCTTATTTCCTTGACGCCACCGAGTGTGGCGATGCGCTGCCGCTTGCGGGTGCGGAATATGTGACAGGTGCTGAGTCTAAAAGTCAGACTGGCGAGCCGAATGCCGTAGAGGGTGATGCACTACCGCAAGACATGCAGGGATTCACCTATTGCTTTGCCATGGATTACATCGAAGGGGAGGATCACACCATTGCGCGCCCCGAGCGCTATGACTTCTGGAAGACATACAAAGCAGACTTCTGGCCTGATCGTCTGCTCAGCTGGTCTGGTGTTCGCCCGAGCACGCTGGAACATGTCTCCTACGAACTGTTTGAAGGCACGGACAAGTACTCCTTATTCTTCTATCGGCGCATTATCGATAGCCGTAACTTCGAAGAAGGCTTTTACCCTGGTGACATTACATTGGTCAATTGGCCGCAGAACGACTACTGGCTAGGCTCAGTTATTGATGTCAGCGCAGAGGACAGAGAGCAACATCTATGGGATGCGAAACAGCTCAGCTTATCCCTGCTCTATTGGCTGCAAACAGAAGCGCCTCGGCCTGATGGCGGGCAAGGTTACCCTGGTCTTCGCCTGCGTCCAGATATCGTCGGTACAGATGACGGGCTGGCTATGTATCCGTACATAAGAGAGTCGCGCAGGATCAAGGCGGAGTTTACCGTTCTGGAACAACATGTGAGCACAGCGTGCCGTCCTGACGGGAAAGCCGAACAGTTCCATGATTCAGTTGGTATCGGTTGTTACCGCATCGACCTCCATCCGAGTACTGGTAACCGTCATTATATAGATGTCTCTTCTCTACCTTTCCAGATTCCACTCGGCAGCTTGATCCCGATCCGCATGAACAATTTACTGCCAGCTTGCAAAAATCTGGGTGTCACCCACATCACCAACGGATGTTACCGACTGCATCCCGTCGAGTGGAACATTGGCGAAGCGGTCGGTTTTCTCGCAAGCCGCTGCATCGACCGTGGCATCTCGCCTCGGGAAGTACGCAATGAGGCTTCTGAGCTTCGCACTTTCCAGAATATGCTTGAAAGCTACGGCATCGAGTTGGCTTGGCCTACGATTCGTCCTGTCTAACATTATTCATTCATAAGAAGAGGAGCATGTACATGAGTAAAATACGTATTGGTGTTATTGGCGCAGGTTCCATATCCGAAATGCATTTGAAATCGTATCATACGAATCCGGATGCTGAACTATATGCCATCTGTGACTTGAACGAGGAACGTGCGAAAGCAAAAGCTGAAAAATACGGCATCACACATATCTATACGAACTATGAGGATTTGCTTGCTAATGATGCTATAGATGCAATTAGCATCTGTACATGGAACAATAGCCATGCCCAAATATCCATTGCCGCCTTGGAGGCTGGTAAAAACGTACTCACCGAAAAGCCGCTATGTACATCGGTGAGAGAGGCGTTAGACGTCGAAGATGCGGTTCGTCGTACTGGCAAAACGCTACAAGTTGGTTTCGTTCGCCGCTACGCTTCGAATACCCGCATCATCAAATCGTTCCTCGATAACAACGAGCTCGGTGACATTTACTACGCGAAGGCATCGTGTATTCGTCGTTTGGGCAACCCCGGCGGCTGGTTCTCCGATGTGGATCGTTCGGGCGGCGGCCCTCTGATTGACGTAGGTGTACATGTCATAGACCTTTGCTGGTACTTGATGGGACGTCCTAAAGTAAAATCTATTTCTGGTAATACCTATAAAAAATTGGGTAATCGCGCCAATGTGAAGAATCTGGCTTTTTACAAAGCTGCTGATTATGACCCTACTCATAATACGGTCGAGGATTTGGCCAATGCCTTGATTCGATTTGAGAACGGCGCTTCGATTCTCGTTGATGTTAGCTTTACACTACATGCTAAGGAAGACGAATTGACGGTGAAGCTGTACGGGGAAAAAGGCGGAGCAGAATTAGAGCCTCAGTTATCCATCATAACAGAGAAGTACGATACCATCTTGAACCTCACACCGCAGATTAATAACCTTTCCTTTGATTTTGTTGCCGGTTTTCAGGATGAAATCAATTACTTTATTGAAGTCTGTCAAGGTAAAAAGGAGACCCTATCACCTGTACAGGACGGGGTTGAGATGATGAAAATACTTTGTGGTGTCTATGAATCTAGCGAAAAAGGTGAAGAAATCCGCTTCTAGGGAAGGAATGTGAAACCAATTGAAAAAATCGAAATGGCTAATCATGACTTTATTGATTACATTACTCGCTTCTTCTTGGTCCATAACCGCATCTGCGGCAACCAGCCCCACTGATTTTATTGAAGTCGAAGCAGCTCCCGTCGATATCACCATCGATATTGAGGGTCCGCGCAAGCAAATCAATGCTATTGATACGGATATGAGTAGAATTACCGATTACGTCGCTTTATTCACCACAGAATTTGCAACATCCGTTACCGTTGGCACCACCTCCGTCGGCGTTGTCGTCGATGCGACAAATCATGTGACTCGGGTTGTCAATCCATCTGTTAACGGCGGTGTGCCCGTCTGGACTGGGCCTACTACGCTGAACATCCCGCAAGGCGGCTTCATCCTTGTCGCGAACGATGACAGTTGGGCGAATAAAACCTTTAAGCAGTATCTGGCGAAAAATTTCAAGGTTGGCGACCTCATTAAGCTGCGTAAAAATGGTGAAGTGGTCCCCGTCTCCGCACTCATGACGGGTCAAGGACTTCAAGCGCGTCTTAAACTCGACAATGACGATTGGTTTACGGTAACCGCGCCGAAAACGACGGTTTCCGGCAAGCTGGAAAACCTGGAATCTGGCGTCACGTATGCAATTCGCATTAACCAAACTTCGGTTGCTTTGCAAGCGAATGGCTCTTTCCAGAGTGAGTTTAGCCTCGCTGAAGGCGTGAATTACCTAGATGTCGTCGCGTCGAAGAACGGCGTTGAGAATGATCGAAAGACGCTTGTTGTATTTTATAAAAAACAAACCAGTGCTGCCAAGGAAGTCGTCCTCTGGGTCGACCAAGGCACCAATATTTTCAAGCTGCAAACGCCTGAAAATATCCGTGATATGCTAACCAAAGCCAAAGATGCTGGTGTGACAGCCATTGCGCTTGATGTCAAAGGCGTCGAAGGCTTCGCCAACTATAAGAAGAACGATTTGACGAATCGTCCGCACATCTCACAAATGACAGCACCGACGCGTGCGGGTGCCAATCCGAATCTGGATATGTTGGAAGAGTTTATCAAGTATGGGCATCAGCTTGGTATCAAAATCCATGCAGCCTTTAACGTTTTTGCTGAAGGCTCACCTGCACATAACGAATATGGACTGCTGAACCAGCATCTGGATTGGGAAGAGCATGTATATCGGCCCGAGGATAATGGTCAAATTTTGCGCCTGCGTGAGAGCAAGTACTATACATCAGGCAAGTCACTTGTAGCTTTTGTGAACCCCGCCAACGATGATGTTAGAGCTTTTGAGCTAAAAAACATGGAAGAAGTGATTAAGAACTACGATGTAGATGGCGTTGTTCTCGATCGTACCCGCTATGACAACGAAACGGCCGACTTCAGCCCCTTGACGCGTGCGAAATTTGAAGCGTTTCTCGCCACACGGGGTAAGCAGTTGACGAATTGGCCAGCGGATGTGTTCAGCTATGTGAACAATGTTCGCCAAGCGGGTCCGCTCATCAATGACTGGTGGGAGTTCCGTTCGCAAACGATCAAAACGTTTACAGATGAGGTCCGTTTACTAACGGATCGGTACTCCGCCTTGAAAGGTCATAAGGTTTATTCATCCGCTTATGTAGGTTCCTGGTTTGAGTCTTACTACTTAAACGGCGTTCATTGGGGCAGCCCGAATTTCAAGTACGACAACCGTTTGCAACTACCGGATGACAGCCTTTATACCGACTCTTATGCGCAGACTGGTTATTCGGGCAACATCGATTTCCTCATGATTGGTACGTATCAAACGACACAAAAGGAAATCGAACATCATATTACCTTGGGCAATATCGTAACCAACGGTGAAGTTCCGATGTACGCTAGTATTGCTTTGGCGAACATTCAAGACCCTCCACTGCAACGTTCTGTGTTCCAAGCTGGCTTGTCGCAATCCAATGGCCTCATGCTCTTCGATCTTTCACAAGTGAACTGGTCCGTGGTGAAGGCATCGCTCCATGATGTGGCCTATGTAAAGGATTATCAAATCGGCTCAAGCATCCCAGGTAGTCCGGAGTCATTCCTTGAAGCGGATCTCTTCAATGTGAGCCGGAACGAGAATAATCTCAACATTTATTCCAATGACTTCGGCCAAACAACAGCCACCAGCACGTTCGGTGTAGAAGCTATCGTGGACAGTTCCGGCAAAGTCACGAAAGTTGTGAACCAACAGCAGGCGCTTACCTGGAACTGGACCAACATGTCGCCGAATAACAGTGTGATTCCACAAGGCGGCTTCGTTATCTCTGCGCTGGATGCTTCCGGTGTACGGACGAGAAGGCAACTGGTCGCTAAAACCTACAAAGTCGGTGATGCTGTACGTTCGGCTGTGCTGCGAGGGTATTTGGATTATGCGAATACGAGTACAGCACTGCGTAATCTAGAGATCAAAGGCGAAGTCGAAGTGATTGGACCGGGGACGGCACGTGTTCTTCTAAACGGCGTACCGGCTGAGGTGTCCAGTAATGGGAACTTTATTGGAAGTGTCCCTCTCGCAATCGGCGTTAATAATGTGCAGATTTCCGTCTATGTGGACGATCGCAAGACGAATGAGAAAACCATTAGCATCACACGTACAGCCCCAACGCTAACAGGCATCGAACTGGATGCTGCAGCTTATCGTCTAGTTGCAGGCGATACGCATGCTTCCGTTACGACCGCTGTGTACTCGGATCAATCAAGAGTCGTTGTCGCTGGACCTTCGTACAGCTCCAGTAATCCATCGGTAGCAACTGTTGCCGCAGATGGTAACGTTACCGCATTGAAAGCAGGTACGACAGAAATTACGGCTACCTACGAGGGCAAAACCGCTAAATCCGTCGTAACTGTCGTGGAGGTAGCGAGTCTCAGCTTCGATGAAAACAAGCACAGTCTTGTTAAAGGCGAAACCTACCAAGCACCGCTTAAAGTAATTTACTCTGATGGCTTAGTTGGCTACATCAACCAAGGCGTGACCTACAGCTCTTCACTTGATAAAGTGGCGTCCATTACAGCCGACGGCATCATCACAGCTGTGAAGCCCGGAACGGCAACAATAATAGCTTCCTATCGTGGCAAGCAGGCTGACATTAAGATTAAAGTGTTCAACAGCTATAAGGACAAAAATGACGATGCCATGATGGAGGAATCCATCGACTGAGATTACTCCAAACAAGTCCCTGCATCTGCACACGAGTTAGTCGATTTATCGATTAACCCGTGTGCTTTGCTCTGTCGGCAACATTAGTCCGAAAATACCGAATTAATCTCAGTATCCGCATTATAAATTCCCGATTAGTCCTAAATCGCCTAACTAAATCCTCACATACACCTAAAAAAGATCCGGCCCCCTCCAGATGGAAGGTGCTGGATCTTTCTATGCGATACGTCTTATGGTAGCTGCAGCCACTGATAAGGCGTCTTCGCAGCTTTCATGCCGACCTCTAGAATCGTAGCAATCACTATCGTTTCCTCTTGGGAAACTGGTGGCTTGCCCGACTCGAAAAACCCAACCAAATTCTCGATAAACGCCCCGAAGAAATCCGACTCAATCTTAAGAAATTTCGATGCCCCTCCATCATAATAAAGGGCCATACTAAATGGACATTCCCAGCCGTATTGATGAAATATCGCTTGCCGGCCATCCCCATATCCAATTAACAACGCTGGCGTTTGGTCCGTGCCAACCCACATCACACGTCTCACATCCGTCCCCATCAAGGAGACGATTGGCTCCACCTGATGAATAGCATAGTTGGCAAACATCCCTGGCCCTAAGCTAATGATGGACTCGATCCCTTGTTTCTCGATGCCCGCATACTCCGCTGCAAACCGCAGCGCAGAGGTCGAATACATCGGGGTGCGGTGCTTCTCCGCGAGCTCAAACATCCGTAAGGCAGCTGCTCGATCTGGAGCAAACGTTTTATCAATATAAGTAGGCTTGCCCGACTGAAGCGCCAACTGTGCCAGCTCTTCATGATACTCGGGATGATCCGGTGAAAGAACGACCAAATAATCGCTCTGCTCCACAACCTCCTCGATCGAATCAAGCAGCTGAATCCCCTTCCTCTGGCTCCATTCTGCATTACTAAGCTTCCCATCCAGATTCGTTTTCCCATAAGCATACGCAACCTGCATGCGTCCACTTGACGCCTTATCGATCCAGCCTGGGTATTTCTCCGCATGCCATTCATCAAGAAAATAATCGATAAACCCAATCTTCTTCATCTCAATATCCACTCCCTCTGTGCATAATAAACGGCTTCACTGTCCAAATCGAACAGGTAGATGCGCTTATCTAGAAGTAAAACCCCCACGGCATCACCGCAGGGGATTTCGCTGCTACTTTTTGTTTGCTGCGTACCATTCATTGGCCGCTTTCGTCATTTCTTCCCCGCCATCTGCTTTCCATTGCGCTACGAACTTGTCATAGTTTTCAAGTGGTTCTGCACCTGTGATGTATTTCAAGAACGTATCTTCCATCAGCTTTTGCAGCTTCAAATTGTATTTTCCAATCGCTTCCAGTGGCGGTGCAAAAGCAAGTGGATCTAGAACAATGTTGCCTTTGGCTGCTTCTTGAATTTTATTGAAGGAATCCGTTAAAATCGGATCTTTGCGAACACGCGCTTGCCAGTAGATCGGGTAATTTTTCTCATCCACACCCGTTAAGAACGTGGAAGCATTGTTATATTCATCATTGAATTTCGGCAGTATAGGGAAGTAATTGCCATTTTCAAACTTATAGTGAACGCCTTCTTTACCAATCGCCGCTTCTTTGAAAATATCTTTATCCAGCTTAAGATCCAAATATTTAATAATATCTTCTTTGTTCTCTGCCCATTTCGGAATACCCACATAGAAGCTGATGCCTGCACTGCCCATGACTTGGACTTTGCCATCATCCCCTTTGAAGTAAGGGAAACTTCCGATTTTGGCATTTGGCGAGTTTTTCAACAACGCATTTTGCACAGTTGGCGCGTTAAAATAAGCATTTGAAATGATCGCCGCTTTACCGCTTGTGAAGTTCTCGATGACTTTATTGGCTTGGTTCAGTGACCATTCCTGATCGATCAATTTCTCCGAGTAGAGCTTTTTCATGAATTCCAAATATTTCTTCATATTCGGATTCTCAATCGCATTCACCAATTTACCATTGACATCCTGCCATCCGGTCGTTGCTGTCGCCGAAACCATCGGTATACCAAACGTAGGAAGTACCTCAGGTAAAAGCGGACTTTTCCCTCCGGTTAATCCAATTACATTTTTCTTCTCTTTCAACGTTTTCAGGACCGTATACAATTCATCACGTGTCGTAGGTGCTTTTAAACCAAGCTCATCCATCCAATCCTGACGGACAATTAACTGTGTATTCACAATTGTCCCTGATCCCGTTTGCGGTATGCCAAAAATTTTGCCATTCAGCTTCGCGCCGTTCCAAGAGGTTTGTGAAATCACATTCTTCATATTCGTACCGTATTTGTTGACCAGCTCATCAATCGGCTCAAGCGCACCAGAGGCAGCAAGCTTCGAATATTGAGGTCCACTGAGCAGCATGTAAGCATATTTCTCTTTGTTCGCCATCAGTAGATTAAGCTTGTCATCTGGATTTTCAACAGGCAGCATGTCGTAGGTCACCTTGTAGCCCGTTTTTTCATTCAGGAACTTGGCAACGACTTCGGTATTCGGATCAAATCGCGCATATTGCAGCAGTGCTTTGAACTCCGGCTTTGGTTTATTGGCTTCTACGGTTGCAACAGGTGCGGTAGATGCAGCTGGCGTTGTAGAACTGCTCGTGGTTTGACTGGATCCACCACAAGCCGTAATCGCTGCTGTCATTGCTGTGATGGACATGAGAACTAACATTTTTTTTACCATGTAAGAGCCTCCCTATTTTTCCCTTTGAGTATGGATACTGCCATATACCAACTATTATGGAACCCTTGTAGAGCTGGCCCACCACCACCCTTCATAATTCGCCTTTGACTTCATCCCTTTACAGAACCTACCAGCACGCCTTTAACAAAATATTTCTGTAAAAATGGATACACACATATGATCGGAAGTGTAGCTAGAATGATCGAAGCAGCCTGAATCGACTGCGGTGATACGTTCAACGAAGCGTCGACATTTGTACGCATGAATGTATCTGTCGAGGAAACGAACAATTCCTTCAAGTACAGCTGCAAAGGCTTCAAATCGGCGGAGTTAATATAGATAAGTGAAGTAAAATAATCGTTCCAGAATGTAACCGCATAGAACAAGGCAATCGTCGCAAGTACAGGCATGGAAAGCGGTAGAATTATTTGCGCAAATATCCGCATATTGCTAGCCCCATCCATTTTGGCCGATTCCTCAAGGCTGTCTGGCAGGCCTTCGAAGTAGCTTTTGACAATGAGCATATTGTAGACGTTAATCATATATGGCAGGAAGAGAACCGGCAGCTTATCAATGAGATGCAGCTTGTGCATGAGCAGATACGTCGGGATCAGACCACCGCTGAACAGCATCGTAAATAAATACATGAGGATGAACAACTTACGTCCCCTTAGTCTAGGTTTGGAGAGCGGATAGGCGGCAAGTGTCGTCATGAACAACGCGATGAGTGATCCAACAAGCGTTACCGTGATGGAGATCGTAAATGCACTCAGAAACATGGCATTGCTTGCCACATACGTATAGGTCCCTATTTGAAAATCAATCGGATATAGATTCACCATCCCCGCAACAACAGCCGCCTCACTACTTAGTGATTTGGCAATCAGGTTAATAAACGGAAAGATGGTCGATAAGCCCAAAAGAATAAAGAATAGGTGATTGGCCACAGTGAAAATTTTCTCGCCGAGCGATAACGGGATGGCTGAGGATTTCCTGCTGGACCTAGGTTGTAAACTGCTTTTCATATTCATCTCAGATCCTCCTTATGCTTGATACACCGTTTACCAGATACCTCGTCCAAAAAACTTTCGGGCCAGCCCGTTACCCGTTAGGATCAAAATAAACGCAACAACGGATTCGAATACCCCTACAGCTGTTGAAAAGCTATAATCCTGTTCGCCGAGTCCGATCCGGTACACATACGTGCCAATCACGTCTGCGACGTTGTAAACACTTGGGTTATACATGACGAGAATTTGTTCCGTTCCGGCTTCCAAAACATAACCCAGACGAAGAATGAACATAAGTAAAATAATCGGGATCAAGCCAGGCAGTGTGATATGTACAATTTGCTTCCATTTATTGGCGCCATCGATCTTAGCTGCTTCATACAAACCAGGATCAATACTAGCTAAAGCAGCCAGATAGATGATCGTATTCCAACCGGTTTCTTTCCAACCTGCCGTCCCAATGAGAACAGAACGAAAAATCTGACTGTCTAAGAAGAATCGAATGGGCTCGCCGCCCATGGCGACAATAATTTTGTTCACGATACCGCCATTCGTAGAAAGTAGATCAATGAATAATCCGCTGACAATGACCCAAGACAAAAAGTGAGGTAAGTAGACTACGGTTTGTACGCTTCGCTTGAACGCCATG
Organism: Paenibacillus sp. LjRoot56; assembly: GCF_964253335.1. NCBI lineage: Bacteria > Bacillati > Bacillota > Bacilli > Caryophanales > Paenibacillaceae > Paenibacillus > Paenibacillus sp. LjRoot56. The sequence continues at coordinate 460,187 of NZ_CAXURV020000002.1, read as the reverse complement.
TTTTTCAATTCATTGAGTAGTATGGCTATGATGATCGGAAGGGGGAAGAGGAACAAGATTTTGTAAACGGATATGAGCAACGTGTTCTGGAATACCTGCAAAAAGCTTGCTGATGAAATCAATTTATCGAAATGCTTCATCCCAACCCATGGACTTGCTGCCATCCCATCGAAAATATTAAAATCCTTGAACGCAATGATAATTCCGTACATCGGGGTGTACTTGAACAGCAGGAGAAATGCGATGCCAGGCAGGAGTGCGAGATACAAATCCCAATCTTTCCTGACATCGATCCACAATTGACGCATATATCTTTTTTTAACATTTTTATTAATGGGTAGGACCGTTTCTTTCGTCGTGTTCGTTTCGCTCAAGGTGCCTCCTCCTTCGTACTCTCTTTCTAAACTTAGTGTACCATCCCCCGTTTTAATGCGAATTAGAGGAATATTACTTGTTTTGGTACTTTCATAACTTCTCGAATAGGAAAATGAAAATACCGCGTAAGCCGACCTCTTAGGTCGAGTCCTTATCACTGAAGTTAGTCGGTTTCATCGACACTCCTCTCCATTTGCCTCTGGCTCCCTCGAGTTTGTCGGTTTTATCGACTAACTCCTCTCCAATTGCCTCTGGTTCCCTCGAGTTAGTCGGTTTCATCGTTTAATTCCAATCCTTATAAAGAAGTCAACTTATAAATTCTGACGATAAAAAAACCTTCCCGAGAAATCCGAGAAGGCTGCCGAATCGCATATTTGGTTATTAATTACGTATTTCCCCAGGTGTGACACCCCAGTATTTACGGAATACTCTTGTAAAATAACTAACATCTCTGTACCCAACGGCAGAAGCGGCATCATAAACACGCGAGCCTTCTTGTAGGATCGCTTTGGCCCGCTCCATTTTCCGTTCCATCACATAAGTGGAGAACGCTTTACCGGTTTCCTGCTTGAACAGACGGCTTAAATAAGAGGAATTCACATACATCCTGTCTGCAACAGCATGCAGGGTCATTTCCTGATCAATTTCATTTTCCACGAGACTAAGAATCGTCTTGATCATGCCATGACTGCTCGATTTGCGCCTATGGCCTGCATAAGTTAGATACGCCTTAATCATGCGCTCCAGCCAGAATAAGATCTGTTCTTTGGTTGCCAGTTCCGAATGGTTATGAAAATAAACATAATCCTCGCCGGCTACTTCCCGTACGGGCCATCCCTGCTTTTGAATCATCCCGACGAATAAATAAGTAAAATACAGAATATGCTCATTAATCTCATCTACGCTCTCCGCCTTCGCCATCCCGCTGTCCCAAAGTGCCGTTAACATGTCTAATGCCTTTTCCCCATCTCCGGTTTCAAGGGCAATTTCCAGCGTTTTCTCATGGTTCGGTTGAAACGTCAGTTCCGGCTCTCTCCCTTGCTCCGCCCGGTAAGGGATCGCCAGATCATGGCCCAGTACAATTCGATCTTGCAGTGCGCGAACAGCTTGTACATAGAGCTTATTCATATCCGCTAAGCCGCCGGTCATCCCACTGATCCCGGCACTCGCACTAAGTTTGAGACAGCTCTTTACCGTAAATAACAGTTTTTCGGTCAAAGCATTGATTTTTTGCAATGCCAATTTGGGTTCCTCTTCACGATCCATTTGAAAAATGATGACCGTACATCCCGCATAATTAGTAGATACCCAGCAGAGTGTAGACGCTAGAGCTTCCTTCACGATACTACTGAGCGAGAATTGAAGCAGTGACATGTCCTTTCTGCTAAACCGGTTGTCCGTCTCTGAGATTGGGTCCATATCCACGATGGTAACAGCATAAGCGGCATCATTTGGCAAATCTAATTGCAGATCCCTACATTTCTGACCAATCTCCCAGTTTTCGTACTTCCCATTCAACAAGCCTTGGAAAAATTCATTGACCAAGTAAGGAAGATGAAGCTTCCATTTCAATTTCAACTCATCTTCGTTATGACGCTGCTCAAGTTCGCTTTTCAACTTCTCTGCAGCTTCGAGCACGGTCCCCAAGATTTCTTCATCACCTGCTGGCTTTAACAAATACTTCATAATACCAAGCCCCAGCGCCTCCTGTGCATAAGTGAAATCATCATGTCCGCTAAGTACGATGATTTTCAACAAAGGATCTACTTGGCGAAGATGTCTTGCCAGCGTTAATCCGTCCATTTCTGGCATCTGCACATCCAGCAAAATAATGTCCGGCTTTTTACGGTCAATGATTCGAAGGGCTTCCGCACCATTACCTGCTTGGCCCACGACCTCGATGCCATGCTTATCCCATGGAATATTATTAGCCAGCGCATTTCGGAGACGGATTTCATCTTCCACAATTAATAAATTCATTATGAGACCCCCGCTCGGATTTACTTCACTTGCTTCATCTGTGCGTAATGTAGAAGCTCTTGTACGTCTGTTAATGTGTTCGTCAATTGTTCCACGACAACAGGATGAATCATCCCATCCACTTGATGTTGAAGCAGTAATGGCTTGAACTCCGCGATCTTCTCATCCAAAGTGATCGTTAGCTCTTCTCCCTCATGCCTTTGCAAAGCATCAAGAAACACATCCAACCTTGCTATGATGACAAGCGCCGCTTGTTCATGAACCGCAAGCCGAGGAAGGTAAACGTGTTTCATATCTGTTTTTACTGCTTCCAATAAGGCTTGAATCGCGCGTAGTGGATACATCCCTGTGGAAATCGCAGCGTTTCGCCACGGCCCTAAACGCAGAGCACGAATCGTTTCGTCCGTCGCTTGGCCAAAGGCAAAGATGACCGTACCCATGTCTATATCCTGCGCTGCAAGCACCTGTTCAATCGTTTCCTGTGCACCTAATTGTGCGTACATCGGGTAAATGCCGCTGTATACAAGATTACCAGGCATAAGCTCTTTTTTGTGCAACAGGACAGAGGGTCGCACCTCAGGGGCTGTAGCATAATAAGCCTGTGGGATAACAACATCAACGTGCTGCGACCAGTTGCCAATTTTAGTAGACTCCGCCCCTGGCTCAGGTGCAGCCGATACAATTAGATTCGGGCTGATCCGCTTCATCTCCTTGTACAAGTGCGATACAAATTCGTCTTCCTGCTGCTCCAACCATTTCGTCCATATCGTCCAAAGCTCCCTCTGCTCACTAGAAATCTCAAGCGGATCCCAGTGATGTTCACGCTGGAATGCCTCACGGGCATACAAGCTGAAGCAATAAGTATCCTGCCAGTCTTCATCCGTATGGGGGAACCTCATAAAATCCAAATTAATACCAGCAACTCTGTACGTAGAAACAATCTCTATAACAATATCTAAGAGATACTTGCGTACAGAGGGATTAGTCAGATCAAGCCAAAAGTAACCCGTCCCTTGTTGAGGTAATGGCTTCTCTGAATGTGCTTGTCTGTGCGAAAGCGCAGACCATTCTGGATAGGCTCGCAGCACTGGCCCTCCCGTCGTGTCAACACCAACCATGAACCCGTCCAACCAAGCATGAACAGCGATTCCCCGCGACTCTCCCTCCTTAACGAAAGCTTCCAACGGGTCATACCCACGAAACGCTGGATGCTGCGCCTCTATCCCTTTCACCATGGCCGTATGACTCGGGTAGATCGTATATCCCCAAAGCCATGTCTCTAGATACAGCTCATTGAAGCCAGCCGCTAGCATACGGTCCAACGTGCGCCCCACTTCTTCGTGGTTTTTCTCTACGGGTCGATACCAGACACCTCGTGCTTCCGCTACACGACTGGGCAGAGATAATAAGTACCCTTCCCATGCCTCCGTTGACGCAAGCGTCGCTTTGGATCGACATCCCTCCATATCGGTAGACGCTAATTGTCGCGCCTCTTCAAGCAGCTGATCAGCTCTCGCTAGATGAAGTCTAGCCAAGTCATAAGGAGCGTTGATATAGCGATCCCAGTTGTTCTCAATCATCCTTTTCGCACTAGCAATACGCGTAGTAACCTGCTCTAAGCATCGGGCGGTTTCCTGATCAGCCATGGCTTAAGCTCCCCTTTTGAGTGTTTGGTATAGAAAATAACATATCCATCCTGATCTTCCTAGAGGGCTTTGATGACTTCCTTTGGTAATTTGATGTGGGTGAACTAGAAGAAAAAGCAAGTCTCAACCATCAGAGATGGAAGAGCTTGCTTATCTTTTAGTGCACAGTTTCATATCCTAGCTTTCGAGAAATCCGATTCGCTGCTGCTTTCATACTTTCGGCCATTTCAGGAATGACCTCATCTGCAAACCGATGCATAGCACCTGACATGCTAACTGCTCCCTCTATGTTTCCGTACATGTTGAATATCGGTGCGGCTAAGCAACGTGCGCCTTCCACAATTTCTTGATCATCCAAAGCAAACCCTTGCTCACGAACCTGCTGCAGCTTTAGTTGAAATTGCTTTTCTGAAACAATCGTATTTTTAGTTAGTGCAGGCAATCCTTGAAGCATAATCAGTTCTTTCACCTTCTCTTCTGGCAAAAAAGCAGCCATCGCTTTTCCCATCGCTGTCGCGTGGAACGGTGATTTGGATCCCACCGTATCGGTCATCCGAAGTGGCTGTGTGCTTTCCAGAATTTCGACGTACAGCACTTCGCCCTCCAAGAGCACACCCAAATTAATCGTGTCGCCATACATTTCAGAAAGCTTCTTCATTTCGTGAAGCGCTGCCGATCGCAGCGTATTTCTTTCTAACATGCCTCGCGTCAACATCAATTGTTTATAACCAAGACAGTATTTACCGTTCTCGTCATCTCTGCTGATGAATCCACGATTCTCAAGCGTTAACACGATCCGGTAGGTCGAAGATTTGGGCTGATCCAGCAAATCCGTTAATTCCAATAAATTGAGGGAACCGTGTTCCGCCAACAACTCCAGTAAATCCAACGCTTTGTCAATCGATTGAATCGTATAGCGTTCTTGTTTCTCTCCTGTATCCTTGCTCATAATTTCATATGATCTCCTTTGTCAAGATAGCTTGATGAGTTGACCGCCATCTACGACAAGGCAGTGGCCTGTCATGTAGCGCGAATCATTCGTCGCCATAAAAAGGGCAACATCTGCGATTTCCTCTGGGACGCCGGCACGACCCATAGGTATCGTTCGTAAATAAGGCGCAAAAGCAGTAGGATTGTCGATCAAAGGCTTCGTGAGCCGTGTCTCGATAAATCCTGGGCACAGTGCGTTGACGCGAATACCAAGCGGTGCTAGCTCAAGCGCCATCGACATCGTGAGCAAGTTAATGCCGCCTTTCGTTGCGTTATAATGGGCTTGATCACCTTCCGCAGCCAACCCGTTCACACTGGACATATTAATAATGGAACCGCCTTTTCCCTGTGCAACCAGCACTTTAGCAACCGCTTGCCCAACAAGAAAGGTTCCCTTCAAATTAATTGCCATGTGCCTATCCCACTCCGATTCCTCGATGTCTAGGAAAGCAGCCGGGCTGCAAATACCAGCATTGTTAACCAGTACATCTATGGTGCCCCATTGGCTCATTACGGTATCAAGCATGCGATTGACGTCCGATTTTAGCTGCACGTCTCCGTCGATCCAAATGACCTCGCCGTTCTGTGCCGCAATTTCCTCAGCTGTCGCTTGCAGCGCTGCTTTATCTCGGCCTGTTATAGCGACCTTGGCACCTTCTGCAGCGAACCTGACAGCCGTCGCTTTACCGATGCCTGTTGAGCCGCCAGTAATGAGAGCAATAGAGTCTTTCAGCCTCATGTGATGTCCCCCTTATAGATGCGCTAGCGCTCGATCGACCGCTGCCAGCGTTTCTTCAATCTCTTGCTCCCCATGCACAGTGGATAGATACCACAGTCCGTTCGACCTGACGAGCACGCCTTCCTCCAACATTTCACTTGAAAATTCGGAGTACTTCGCAGCATCCCGCTTCGTGAAAGCAGCGAAATCTTCCACTCTGGACTCCTGCGTAAACATCATATGAAATACCGGACCAATCTGGTTGATGATACCTGGAAGGCTGTGTTTGGCGAGTAAGCGGCGAATTCCTTCAACCAGCAGATCGGCGTTCTTTGTCATTTTCGCATAAACCGCACCCTCGTCTTTGGAAAGCTCAGCAATAGTTGCCAAGGCAGCCGCGGTCGCAACACCATTTCCGTTCAATGTACCGAGGTGGCTCACCGTCCCGTTCTCAATTAGCGCCATGATGTCGTGAGAGCCAGCGACCGCGCTTACGGCAATCCCTCCTCCTAACGCTTTCCCGATCGTTACCAGATCAGGCTTCAAGCCGAACTTGCCATGAGCACCACTCAGGCCAAGCCTAAATCCGGTAATCACTTCATCAAGAATCATGACGATGCTCAATTCATTCGTTAGGTTGCGCATCTGCTCCAGATAGCCCGGTTTCGGGAGAACGCAGCCAGAATTACACATCACTGGCTCTGAAATAACAGCAGCGATATCCTCGTGATGGTCACGTAAAGCTGTCTCCAGCGCAGCATAGTCGTTCCACGGCAAAAGAATAATATCTTCAAGCGCAATCTCACTCTGTCCACTCGTACCTGGTAATATGGTTTGATCCACAGGAGAACCTGGTGCAGTTGTATCGGACTGACGCATATCCGAGCTTGGGAATGCCGTGAAAATCGTATCCGACCACCCATGATAATGACCATGAAAACGTACAATCTTGCGTTTACCGGTATATGCTCGTGCTAAGCGAAGCGCCAGCATGACCGCTTCCGTGCCTGAACCGCTTAAGGCCACTTTATCTGCACAGGGTAAAATCTCGGTTAGCTTTCGTGCTACTTCAATTTCTCCCTCGTGCTGAAGTCCGTATGTAATCCCACGTTTCATCGCTGCATAGACGCTCTCCGTGGTTGCTTCATGCGCATGACCCAAGATTAATGGACCGTAGCCAAGCAAATAATCAATATAGGCATTGCCGTCTACATCCCAGATGCGTGGACCCGATCCTTTGGATGCAAACAAGGGGGTGGGCTTCATAGCACTTCTTAAGGAGCTCGCGACCCCACCAGCCAAATAGGCTTGCGATTCGGTGTATTTATGCTTCGACTTCTCAACATTCTTCATAGGGGAACGCCTCCTCATTCTGATGTCTTCGGAGAGTGGTTTCGTCAACAAAAGTCTAAGGTGTCATACATACAATCCGAATCTCGGTTGTGGCTCCGCATCCAATGGATACACGGGCCGACGTACATGGTTATATGGAAAATGCATAAGATTAGCGTTGCAGCATCCTGGTGAATCCACATTGATGATATGTTTCGCAAACGACCCAAACGCCGTCTGCCAGGCGAGCGCCGACTTGGCAACGATGATATGATAATCGCCAGGCCATAGCCCGACTGAGCGCACATGGCCCACATCCCAAGGAGCGACCCGCTTCTCAGTCAAAATGATGGTCAATTGTCCGCATTCGAGGACAGCCGTCTTCCCCATTTCAGCCTGTTGACCAGTCATATACGGTCCGACATGTCGGTAATGACCATCAAACAACAGCCGAATCCGTCCATTAACTGCGACAGGCTTGCCGTGCAAGATATCGCTTTTGCCCCCGATTTCACCTGCAAATGCACCTCCGACACCCATTCGCCATGCGGTTTCCACCGCTTGCTGATCGCGAATCACGATCAACGCTTTGCGTGGTACCGTCGTTAGTTCCGCAAGGAGATGCGTAGCATCTGCTGGGGCACCACCGCCAACATTATCCGAACCTTCCGATAAGATAACCGGTCCTTCTGGCTGTGCCAATGCCTCATCTACTGCCTCACGCGGTGTGACATAGGAAACATTAAATGCTGCCTTGTCGTGGGTAGCCATCTGCGCAAGTTCCGCCGCACAACGCTCGGCTAGCTCCGCATTATCATTTGTCGTCACCACAAATGACATCCCTGCATCCGGCACATCACTGTATGGAAAGCCACCAGCCACGGTCACGTTCAGTACGCCGGGCTGAAGCTCCATGCTAAACGCACGCTCCATCAATGCTTTCATGCTGCCTTCCTCTGTCATCATGCCCTGTGGAACAACAAGCATTCCCGTATGAGCGAGTGCCCTTACCGGGCGGATTTCCCCACGGATTGTTCGGATAAGTAAACCGAAGGCCTCGATAGCCCGTTCATACATATCCACATGCGGGTACGTATCGTATCCAACAATCAGGTCTGACTGTTGAACCATCTCTTGGCTTATATTCCCATGAAGGTCGAGGGTCATTGCGATTGGGAAATCCGCCCCGAACCTAGCACGCAGACGACGAAGACATTCACCCTCGTAGTCAAGGTACTGCTCCGATACCATGGCGCCATGCATGATTAACACGAGTCCGTCCGTTTGACTGTCGAGGGATTCGACAAGTGCTTCGATCAACGCGTCGCCTGTTGACGCATCGACCATGCCGCTTGGGGTTGCCGCGACATACAAGCCAGGAACCAACGCGATGCCTTGCATCTCGGCTGCCGCGATGACACCCCCCATCGACGTTCGAGTTCCTGCGTACCTTGCGGTGAATGCCTCGCCTCCGACCGTCCACTGCTCTCGGAAATGTCCAATGTCGGTAAATCCGGGAGCAAATGTATTCGTTTCATGTAAAATGCCAGCCACCGCAATCCGAAGTTGATGGCTGCTCATGTTAGTTGCTCTCTCCGCGAACGGAACCCGCGTATGCAATTGCATCAATTTCTACCAAATAGCTTCCAATGTTACAACCAATTGAGGTTCTTGTTGGAAAAGGCCGCCTCATGATACTTTCATACGCTTTATTGTAGTTTGGAAAATCTTCTTGTCTGGACACGAAGGCATTCATTTTGACAATATGATCGAGGGAAAGTCCGGCTGCTGTGAGGATTGTTTCAATATTACGTAAACATTGTATGGTTTGTTCTTCGATCGTTTCTCCGACGACTTCACGCGTTGTGGGATCTACGCCGACTTGACCCGAAACATAAACGAAATCGCCAGCCCGGAGCGCTTGAGAGAAAGGAAGAGGAAATTCTGGTGCCAGGTTCGTATGAATTTGTTGTGACATTCGTATCAATCTCCTTTATAGGTAAGGTGTAGATAGGCCAGCTAGGTAACTTTCCCTCTTGCATCTACGGTAATGATTCGCTCAATCTGCCCATTCCGCATGCCGAGCAGCCGATCATGCAGATTCGTTACGGCGCAGCAATGATTGGGGATAATGGCTACTGTGTCGCCAACTTGCAGCGTAATTTCTTCTGGGACGGATAAAATTCCATGCTCTTCACTAAGGCGCTCGACATAAATGTCAGGCAGCTCTGGGATGATGCCAAAACCTCTGCGATGAGCACTGCTGTCATTCGATAGCGTCTTCGAGCCAGAATCGATGATCACTGTTCCCGGCCTCGGTGTACTGACGACTGTGGCATAGATACTCATCGCACATTCCTCTTCTTCGATAAGGCCCGTGTATAACTGCGAACCATCGCCGAAAACGTACGCGCCAGGTCGCATCTCCGTTACGCCTAAACCAGCGAGTGCGCTGATAAACTTTGAAGTCGGTGTGGAACCGACGCTAATGTCCGGCACATCTACGCCCAAGCGTCGCAGCACGCGCTGCGATTCCAAGAGTGCTTCTGCTTCGGCTAGCGCTACCTCCAAGCAATCGTCGGCACGACTCTTGCTGTATGCCTGACCCGCATGGGTCATTAGTGCAGCCAGTCGAATGCCCGGCAGCTTCGCTATCGCCAGCGCCAGCTCCGCTGTTTCTTCACCAGGTTCCTTCCCACAGCGGTTCAAACCGCTATTCACATCTACGTAAAGTGGCACACGCAGCTTCAACTGCACACCGAGATCCGACAATCCCTTGGCCACCTCGTAGCTATCCACGCTGACAGACACTTGTATCCGCTGCAGCAGCCGTGCCAAGCGTTCGAGCTTCAATCGCCCAACGATCGGGTAAGCGATTAAAATATCATCGATGCCGCCTTCCGCCATGACCTCCGCTTCGCCAAGCTTCGCAACCGTAATGCCAGAAGCCCCATGTCGCAGCTGCTCTTGCGCGATCCAAATGCTCTTATGCGTTTTCGTATGTGGTCTTAATCGGACGCCCGCTGTGGCAGCTAATTCAGCCGTTCGTTTCAAATTAGCCTCCAATCGATCGAGATCAATGACAATCGATGGGGTATCCAGCGTTTCCTTCCATGAATCTAATCTCACAACTGCACCGCCTTTAGGTTTCATTAAATAAAACCTTGGTTTCATTAATTTGCATTATATCAAATCACACGAGGATATGACTACCATTTTTTCTCAACTATTTCTCAGAAATAGCGGCATGCCGACTTTCTTTTTATCAGCTCACGAGTTGGCCTTGCAAAATCACCTGTTGTATGTTTATTTCTCCATCTATAAGGATCAGGTTCGCCAGTTTGCCTCGCTCAATGCTCCCCATCCGATCATCCATATGAATGACTTTAGATGGATTTAGCGAGGCCATACGGAACGCATCCACGAGATCTACTTCTGCATGTCTCATCATATTGCGAACAGCCCTATCCATCGTTAGGCGACTACCTGCCAAATGTCCGAGATGGTTCCAATTCAAATCCGAACCATTTCCATTGTCCACGCCAGCTTCAGGCATGGCGTCCGTAATGATGATCACACGGTCTGTTCCTTTGGTTTTGTGAATCAGTTTCAACATCAAGGGACGCACATGAACGCCTTCTGAATCCGGAATGACTTCCGCATAGATGTCGTCATGCACGAGGACAGCTTCGTCGACACCCACTTCGCGTGTTCCACCATATCTAGACGGAGAAGGTGTCGTACCCGATGCGTTCGTACAGTGACAGCCAATGCGAAGACCTTGAGGGACAAACCGGAAAATCTCTTCCGCAGTTGCCTCGGAATGACCGACAGATAACGAAATCTGATATTTCGCTGCCTCGTTCACGAAGGCTTCCTGTCCTTCCAGCTCCGGTGCGAGTGTCCATACCTTGATGCGGTCGCCAGCTACTCGCAAAATTTCCTCGTATTCAACCGGATCAACGGCTCGGATTGGCGAGGTGATGGCACCATATTTTTTATTAATATACGGCCCTTCCATATGGATACCGACTATTGCGTTGGCGAACGGCTCCCTTGAATCCATGGCCTCTAGAATCGTCTGGAGCCCATCTCGTACCTGTTCCCGACTTTCATTGTAAGTAAATGTAGGTAAGATGGCTGTTGTCCCATGTTTCAAATGCGCAAGCGCAAACGCATTGGGATGTTCCCACGACCATACCCCGCCACCGCCATGACAGTGAATATCGACGAAGCCTGGGGCAATGTAGGCGCCTTTCGCATCCACGACAGGTAGATCAGCTGGCACCTCTACCTCCCCCGCTTCCCCGAAATCGGTAATTAAGCCCCCTACAATTAGAACAACCCCATTTGGGATTAACCTGTTAGCCGTAATTAGCGTACCGTTCTGAACAACTAAACTACCATTCACTTGCATCCATCCACCTTCTCTCTAAAAATAAAACCATGGTTTCATTTTATTATATCACCTCAATAACCTCGCTTGAAGAAAATTTTTCCAATCCACATCCTATCCTGAACGGATATACCAAAGACCCTTCTTAAACATGAATCCTACTCCCCTTCATTATCCTTGAAGCATCTCACGTGGATTTCGACTACCAAATACAAGGAAATCACACAATCCGAATATTTCGACCTTTTTTGGAGGTTATTTTTCTGCCTATGATTGAAATTACATGGAATAGGGGGAGGTGAATAAAACAATAAGGGAATGAAAGCGTCACCTAGATCCGACATCAAGCGGTGCATGAACAGCGAATCGTATAGATCACAATTTGATCTGTATGACGCACTTCTTTATGCGGCCGAACTACCGACAGCCTAAGCGCTGCGAATCGATGGAGGGAACCAAGGATGAGAATCATTATGCCTCGTAAGCCGGCAGCCCTACTGCGCATCATAATTTGATGAATCGAGTAAATCGAAGGAATTTAACTACAGAAAATCCAGTTACATGCGGGGAGCAGGTTTATTACTCATCGGACATTAACGAAAAAAGAGGCTATTTCAAAAGTCAAAATTGACTTTTGAGACAGCCTCTTCTTTTCAATTCGTTTCGTGTCGGGAATGCAGCTTTATTAATTATACACCTTGAACTCATAGGCCGAAGCACTTCCACCAGTGTAAGTAGAGCCTATGACGGTAACTTTGACATATCTGTAAGTGGCACTATAGGTATCTGTGGTCAAGCCTTGCGTTGTATTACTTGTTCGATCAAGGATGGTTGTATAGGTCACATCGTCATTGCTTCCTTCAATTTTGTAGGCGTATGACCTTGGATAGGTCGTACTGTTGTACCAGTAGCTTTCAAGCTTCGTAAGCGCCATGCTGCTTCCGAGATCTACTTTCCACCACTGCGGATACGTGTTGGTGACAGCTGCCCACCGAGTTGTCGTTGTGTTTCCGTCGTTGGCATTGCTTACATCATAACCAGTTTGGACGGAGCTTGCCGTCGTTGTCTTACTCTGTGAAACAACTTGCCCTGTTGGGTTTGTGCCTTCAAATACTCTGAATTCATAGGCGGAAGCACTACCACCGCTGTAACTGGAGCCTGTTACAGTAACCCTGACATATCTGTAAGTGGCATTGAATGTATCTGTCGTTAAACCTTGTGTCGTATTACTACTCCGGTCAAGGATCGTTGTATACGTCACATCATCATGACTTCCTTCTATTTTATACTGGTAGGATCTTGGATAGGACGAGCTGTTGTACCAGTGGCTTTCGAGTTTGGAAATTGGCATGGAGCTGCCTAAATCAACCTTCCACCACTGCGGATACGTATTCGTAACCGCTGCCCATCGGGTTGATGTCGTGTTCCCGTCATTGGCATTACTTACCTCATTGCCCGTTTGAAAAGAGCTTGCCGTCGTTGTCTTGCCTTGTGAGACAATGCCTGTACCTGTAGTTGCACTTACAGTTGAACTCCACATACTCGAGCCTTGGCTATTCTTGGCCCTTACCGTATACGTGTGTGTGGAACCATCCGTCAGACCTGTATGTGCATAGGGACTGCTTACGTTACTAACCACTGCGCCATCGACGATCAGGTCATACCCGGTAGCGCCTGTGACATTATTCCAGCTGACGTTGATCTGAGACATATTGGCCGCCGTTGCGCTTAACCCTGTTGGCATCAATGGCAAATTTGGATTTGATGCAACTGGGGTGATGCTCATCGCTTGCGGGTTACTTCCACCAAATTTGATACTCTGAATGCTTGCTTGACCTGAAGAAAACTCCACACCAAGTGCACTTGCTCGGTTAACCAGTCGATACGTCGTTAGCCCATTCAGACTCGTATTCGTTGCCGCTGCGATCGTGGAGGCAGAGGAAGATGGTGTGAGATAGGCAGGTGTTGCGTTTCCGACAGGCAAAAGATACCATTGATCACTGCCGCTTGCTGCGCCATTGCCACCATTTCCGCTTGGATTGGCATTGGCATCGGCTGCACCAGTAATCACCGTCGAACCCATCGCCCGTGTTGCTGGCGCCGTTGACCCGGCCACCTTCAAATACTTACCTGTGGAGATGTTCTGTAAGCGATAAAACCCGCTGTTCTTGGAAGCATCAAATTCATCAGGAACAGGAACGAATTGCCACTGCCCAGCGGTTCCATCTTGGAGAGTATTTCCGCCTATGGCGATGGTATAAGCTGCAGACGTCGAAATCGCCGTACCATTCTGATCTTTTGGTGAGTTATATGCTGAGTAGTACGACTGTCCTGCACTAGGTACCGCTGTCGTATAATTTTTCTGAGAACCCGATAAATCGGAAATTGTTCGGAAGGAATACCCGCTCACTTGTTGATTAGTCAGACTGCCTGTGTCGAGTTGAGACAAATAGCTCCCTACCGTTGAAGGAAGTTTACCTACCACTTTGAATGTGTCTGGTTTACCTAAATCATCCGTCTCGTAAACGTACCCGTCATAGCCGACAGAGCGGTATTTGCCACTATAGGCATTATAGGAGAAGGCATTTTGGTATTGTGTATTGACTGGAAGGAACAATCGTTGCGTCGCCGTATTTTTGAATACGGCATTGCCGCTTGATCCGGCTTGAATGGAAGTCAGGTATCCTGTGGAGTTGTTTTCTTGGTCAATCCAAACTTGGCTGTTTTTAATATAAACGGTTATTGTAGCATCCAGTGCTGGATCTGAGTAGGAGACTGAAGGAATGCTGGTACCGCTCGCATTTTTAATTGTTCCATTGGTCTTATTGGCCGTATAAGTGTTGCCTGCGAGATCTTGGAAGGTGAAATCTCCACTGCTTGTTAGCTTCGTATAGGTGATATTTAAGGCGGAACCGTCCATGCCCGTACCTGTTAAAGTCAGACTGTCTGTAGCTGGTGTATAATTGACGGTCAGATTATGATCACTACCAGCACCCATTGGACTTCCAATCCAACCTGCATAACCTTTCAGTGCGGATCGGGTCCATGTCCCGTTATACCATACATCCCAAGAGCCTTCCGCCATTTTGGCAGAGATTGGAGAGCGGGCCAGACTGAAGTAAGTAAGAATGTTGCTGTAGCCAGGTTTCCAATTAATGTGATTGTTGTAGAGAGCATAGAAGTAACCATTGACATTATCGACAAAAAAACGAGTGCCTGCCACACCATATGACCAAGTCGTGCCAGGAAAGTTCGTACTGGTTGCGGCTTCATTGCTATCGTTCCATGGCGAAGTCGCAACCTGCCCAATTAACTGCCAGGTAGCTCCTTTATCTGTCGAGTAGGTGGATAGAACCCGATTGTTGTGGATACCCGTGGCAATCCGCTCATTGTTCGTCGGGTTATTCGTCGCAAATGGCGAGAATTGATATTCATCATTGATCAATGCATACCAGTAACCTGTATCCGGATCAATCCAGACGCCAATGCCATCATTATGGTCATCTTGGTATGGCGTTGGAATACCATAGGTTTCGTCTATCTTATAGTTGAAGGTTCCCGGTCGATTCCAATACGAATTATAAATGGTTGTCGTACCCCAATTCGTGTTTAGGCTTCCCATGTCTGTATTCGTATTGTATTTAATCCACGATCCCCCGCTGTCCGATGCTGAGTAGTCGGCTAGTGAATACATCCAGTGAAAATCCCCGTCTTTGTCGACGAACGCAGAGCCAGCAATATCTGCTCTGCCCGATGTGAGACTTGGAACGGCTGTATTCTGTACATACGTTGGGAATTTCTCTGTCGCAGCAGAAGCTGTCTGTCCCCCCCCTACTGCTTGAACCGTTAGCAATGTCAGAATAGCAAGTGATCTTGTTAATTTCACTTTCTTATGAACACGCATACCGTAACCTCCATGATATTCATATTTGCCCCGCAACAACCACTTGACCTACATCAGAAATAACTCACCCCCCTTTCAGAAATTTCTTTTATAAGTACGTGTAATTTTTATTGATAATCAACACGTTTACTCGCCACGCCATACCGTTGCAGCTGTTAAATTTAATTCTCACATACCCGTCCTTTCTCTGGGTGATAGGCAATATCTCTGTGGCAAATTGTCCGGCTTTCAATGCCAATTCGGGCTTCCATCTGCTGTGCTGGACGATCTCAATCTCCGTATAGGTGGGTTCCCTCTGATCCCCAGTTACGAATAGCACATCATAACGTCCCTTCGGAAGCTCTACGATAAAAGTGGCATCGCACGTTCCCCCAATGAAGTCTCTGCGCAGCTCATCAGGTACTTCACGATCCATTGCATGTAGATGATCTCTGCTTTCCCATCCGATCCCTGTGTACGGTTGAAACACGGTTTCTGGCGTTATTTTACGAAACGTTTGACCGAGAACGCCCTCCATATGGACCTGTCTTGGCAACACTTTCGTGTAATCTTTCTCCAAAACATGAGAGGCTACACCAAAATCAAGCCGATAGGCAGCCAATCTGGATTCTCGATAATTGCCTGAATAATAGTCAAAAGTAAAATGGTCAAGCATTCTGTCGTGCTGCGTGTCTCTGTTTTTGCCAAGGAATACTCGTCGATGGGTATGGGCTACATGAACCAAGGGATCATTCTTCTTCACCGTTAGGCAAGTAGACTCCGCTGCATAGAGCTCAGGTTGGAAAGATGCCAACACCGGATATATGGCATACTCTGCTCCCTGCTCTGTCTCAAATGAAATGCGCTCATTTTCCTGAACGGCATCCATGGTACGCCACGTTGAACCGACTTTGCATGAAACTACGATTTGTTTATTCGCATCAAATGGGTTGCGCATAACAACCTTGTTCCCTGCCTTACTTCGAATCGTGACCCAAGTCGTGCGACCGTCCTTCATTTCAGCACTCACTTCAAAAGCGCCAACGGCCAATAATCCCCGAAAAGAGCAGTTGCTCCATTTCTCATATTGCTTTACCTTCGTCTCTACCACATGGTCATATAAACCAATCGTCCGTTCCGGTTCAGGCTCGCCTGAAGGCAATGCCGGGAACACCTCGATCACCCCTTGATAGCTCTGCAGCAGCATTTCGTTCACTGCAGCTACCATTTCTCCCGATGCCTCCATCATGTGTGGATGGTACATGGGTTCATTCGTGATGTTGCAGTAGTTCATCCAACGTTCGGTTTCTTCTGCAAACAGACCGTTGCTGCGGAGTGACAAGTCAATGCCTTGCTCATACAGCAGTCTAAGTGCCGTATTGCCCTTGCCCAATCTTGAGGCAGCACAGGAAAGCCACCCGAACTGAAACATGCCATATTCCGTCTGATGTTCCGCATAACGAAGCGTATTCTCTGCTCTTTTCTTCAACGAAAACTCACTGTCTTTATTGATTTCTCCAATCGGATAAATCGGCATAAGCAGCGAAGGATGCCGCAAATGCAAATCAACGGGTGCCCATTCAGAATCCCGCAGGACATCCCCATAACGCTTGGAATCAGCCGTTGGATAAGGCGCCAAATTGTCTATCAATTGTTTCCACTTCAGCTTATCGGCCTCATTTTCACCAAGTAACGCATTCGCTTCAACAGCTATTTTCAACACATATTTGACTGTCGATAGACTGCAGGTTGAGTTTCGGGTCAAAGGCCCCTGTTCTGGCGAAATATCCGGAAATATCTCATAAAGTCCTGACTTCGGATTCACCTGCAAATAGCCTTCGAAAAAACGTGCAATCCCCTTAAATAACGGGTACGCCTTATCCTTAAGGAATTCATAGTCCATACTGTATCGATAGTAGTCCCACAGGAACTGCGCACACCATGGCCAGATGCTGACATACAGCGCATGCGGATAATCTCCGGCAATACCTTCCAGACCATGAAACTCCTTCGACATCTGTGACGCTAGATCAACGTAGGATAGCAGTCCTTCATTGAAAACTTCCGCAACTTCGAGGTGATTAGCCGTATAAAGCGGCCAAAACGCCGCTTGAATATTCACATCCCAATACCACATGCTGCCCCACTTGGTCGGCTGTTTAATATCCCATAATCCGTTCAATCCGCATGCTTGCTCGCGCATCCTGCCGCCTTTTCCACTGCAGCAAGCGATTGCATATAAATTGATATACCAGAGTTCTTCCACCATTTTATCCGGCAAATGAATGGAGGAACGCGACCAGAAGCTGCGCCAATAATCTTGATGATGGACAATCCGTTCCTCCACCTGGGTTGACGCCTCATCCAGTCTCCTCTGAGCAGTAAGAAGCAGATCCTTCGTTTCCTCCTCCGTCACCACCGTTGTAAGCAAGGTTATGTTTTCCTCGGCATCCTCAAGTACAATTCGGAGGGAAGCCGTTGAACTATCGATTCGGCCTTTGGCTCCAATCATCTTCATCATTACGATGAACGTGAAGGGTTCATATTGTTCCCTATCCTCACCATCGGGATAAAAACTGCCTTGGTAGTAGAAGGTCTCCTCATCCAGACCATGATACCCCACTTGCATATCCACATATCTCCCTTGTGGGACGGACATCGCAACGGATTGCAACAAGGATGACGCTGTCTGCTTGATTTCCGTAATGACCAAGTCGCCATCCTGAGCGATTCTCGTCTTCACGTCTAGCTGATCGAGGTCTTTCTCCACTCGCAAGTGAATAACGGCCTTTTCCAAATCAAGCCCAAGGGAGTAATGATCAGGTTCTGCCAGATTCTCCGAAGGAAAGAGCCCTATCTCACCAGTTGGGTAGTGCGATGTTCCACCAGAGGATTTGCCATATTTTCTATACATACTATTGTCAGATAACGCATCCCCATATAGAAATACGGGGTTCTGCTCAGGATCACGATACCTTTCTGCAGCCAGCGCGCTCAGTTCTTCAAAAGTCCGTCCATATTGGAGTGAGAAATCAGGCACTTCCCCCTTTCGGTACTTCTGACTATAACGATGGAGCTTCTGATAATAAACCTCATAATGATTCAGCGCTAGCGTCAGCTTGTTATCCTCGAAATAGGCCATGCCTCCAAAATGTCCGTTGCCAATCGGTAAAGCCTCGTTCCAGCTGCTCGGCGCATTCTCGAATGTAACGCCTCTCACACAGATCTCTCCTTCTGTCTTTCTATCGTGGTGATACGACGTGTATCTATTCCTTAATGGCTCCAATCATGACGCCTTGAACAAAATACTTCTGAAGAAACGGATACAAACAGATGATTGGTAGCGTCGAGACCATGATCGCAGCATACTTAATGGTTTCTCCGATCGCATATTTGTCGTCGCCTCCCCCTGACATCATCGAATCCGTATTGTTGGAAATCAGAATTTCACGGAGCACTAACTGGAGGGGATAGGCTTCCCTATTGCGCAGATAGATCAGCGCGTTAAAGTAGGAATTCCAATGCCCTACGGCATACCACAAGATCATGACAGCAATGACCGGCATCGAAAGCGGGATGACAATTCGGAATAGAATCTTCCAATCTCCTGCGCCATCCATTCTAGCGGATTCCTCCAAACTGACCGGGATGCCTTGAAAAGAAGTACGCATTATAATCATATTAAACGTGTTGATCGCACCTGGAATGAGAATAGCCCACATGGTATTCATCATGCCGAGATCGTTCACGAGCAGGTAACTCGGAATAAGTCCCCCATGGAACACCATTGTCACGACAATAAAGAACATGATGATATTTTTAAAATAGAGATTTGGCCTGGACAATACGTAAGCGCCAATTGCCGTCATAAGTAGGTTTATCGCCGTACCGAGAAACACGTATACGAGCGTGTTCTGATACCCTTTCACGATCATCGGGTTCTCGAAAACGGCTTTATAGGCACCCAGATCAAAGCCTGCTGGCTTGAGCATAATACCGCGTTGCTGCAGCAGGGATGTCGCATCACTAAGCGAAGCAAGTGCCACATACAAGAATGGATATAAGGTGACCGCGCAAAGTATGAGCATGAATAATATGTTGAAGTAGCCGAATGTACGCTCTCCACGGGTTAGTTTCATATGCAAATCTCCTTACCACAGTTTGTTCTCACTAATCCGCTTAACAAAGCTATTGGCCGTTACAATCAGAATAAAGCTGATCACCGAGTTGAACAGACCCACAGCTGCTGTAAAGCTATAACTTGCTTCTAGTACCCCTTTGCGGTACACATAGGTCGAAATCACGTCTGCTGTTCCGTAGGTCAGTGGATTGTACAACAGGAGCACCTTTTCACTGCCAACCGTCAGCATATTCCCCATTTGCAAAATAAATAAGATAACGATCGTTGGCATGATGCCTGGAATCGTAATATGCAGCGTCTGCTTCCAGCGGTTTGCGCCATCCATCCTAGCTGCTTCATACAGCGTTGGATCAATGGTAGACATGGCCGCCAAATACACGATGGAACCCCAGCCAATGCCTTGCCAGATGCCAGAGGAAACGAACAGAAAGCGGAACCAGCCTTCTTTTTGCAAAAAATCAATCGATTCAATGCCAAAGCTGCCCAGGATTTGATTTATGAGTCCATTACGGCTTAGAAAATCAATCATCATCCCCGCCACTACAACAATCGAGATGAAATGCGGCAAATAGGAGATAGACTGCACGACTCTTTTAAACACGCTATGGCGGATTTCGTTGAGCAATAACGCGAGAACGATCGCTGCAGGGAAGCCGAACAACAAATCGTAAAGGTTAATTAAGATGGTATTCTTGATTAATCGCCAAAAGTAAATTCCGTTAAAAAAGCTCTCGAAATGTTTAAAGCCCACCCATGGGCTTCCCAAAATCCCTTTCGCTGGGGAGAAGTCTTTAAACGCAATTTGCAATCCGTACATCGGTCCATAATGAAAAATCAAATAATACGCAATAACAGGAATGGCCATGACATAAATGGACCAATGCCGTTTCAAATCCCTACGTATGGTTTCCAGAACAGTCGGATTGCGATAGGTTTTCGTTGTCTTTATGGCCTCTATAGGTGCATGGCTTTGCCTCATCGTTTCCCCTACCCTTTCATTCAGTGTCTCTAATTAGAAAAAGGGGATAAACCCTAACCGCCCGTTCATCCCCAGTTACACCCTGCCTTAGCGTTTATTGAAACGCTCCAAAGCTCCTTGCTGGATTTTGATCGCATCGTCAATGCCCATGCTCTTAATCTTTTTGACATAGGAATCAAAGTTATCAATCGGTTCCACGCCCATGATGAATTTCAACAGCATTTCGTCTTGATACGTCTGAATGTCCGTCACGATCGAAGCAAATTTGCTGCTTTCATCCTGCGTTGGAGAGACGAGCGGGATCTTACGCTCAGCTGTTGGTTTCGACCAAACCTCCAAGGCTTTCTTTTGCTGTGGCAACGCGAGATATTGCATTTGGAAATTATCGCTGAGGACAAAAGGCGCACTCCAGGTGGCACGATTATATTTGGCAATCGATTGCTGAATGCTCGTTCCCGCTGGCGGGTTCAAAATTTCTGGTAAGAAGGTTGCTTTGCCATTCTCCATCTTATAGCTCGTACCTTCCACACCATAGTTGAACAGCAGATCGCCCTTCTCCCCATAAGCGTAATCGAGCCATTTCACCGTTTCGATTGGGTTCTTGTTTACTGCCGAAATGGCTGCCCCAACACCGTTATAGGCAAAATCCTTTTGTCCCCAAATCGCTTTGTCGCCAGCTTTCAATACCGGATAGGGAGCCGCTTCCAAATCGAATTTAGGATCTTTATCCTTCATAAGACCAGCATATTTCCCAATGCCTCCGCCATTGAAGGACGCTGTTGCACCTAAGAGGTTGGTCGTCATTTTGTTATCAAATAATTTATCGTTCGGAGCTGCGAAATCCTTATCCAGTAAGCCTTCCTTGTACCATTTGTTCATGGTTGCGAGGAATTCCTTATATTCAGGCTGAATCGGACCGTATTTGACTGTGCCGCCATCTTGATAGAAGCTGTAGTTAATGCCCCATGCGCCAAGGAAAGGAGCATCGGTTGAGAATAAATTTTTATCCAGATAGATTGGAATCTCATCCGCTTTGCCATTGCCATTTGGATCTTTTTCTTTAAAAGCTTTCAGCACGGTATACCACTCGTCGATGGTCGTCGGCATCTTGAGGCCTAACTTATCCAACCAATCTTGACGGATTGAGGGTCCAAAAAACACTCTGACTTTATCATCACCACGTAAGAACGGAAACGCATAGATGCTTCCTTCATCTGTTGATATCTGCTTTTTCCAATCCGGATGAGCCGCAAGCAGCTTCTTCAGGTTCGGGGCATATTTATCGATGAGATCGTTCAGCTTAATAATTTTCTTATCTAAAATCGCTTTCTCCGGTCCGCCTGGATAACGGATTACGGCACCACTTGTTGCTCCCCAACTCGCTTCAATCACGTCCGGAAGTTCATTTGTCGCAATCATGAGGTTGAATTGTTCTTGTGCTTGCGGTACCTCGAGCGGTGGATGCTGGAAGTCAACCTTAACCCCAGTAGCTTTTTCGAGCTCCTTATACATGCCCATTTCTGCGTACGTTTTCATTTGACCGGAGGCTGCGGAGTGATTAGCTACCCAATACGTTAATTTCGTCAATTTGGGCGGCTGGGATTCTGCACTTGACTGCGGCGTTGCCGATGAGCTAGAACTGCTCGTATCATCGCCGCATGCGGTTACTGAAATGACTAGGGCAGAAAGCAATACAACAGATCCTACTTGTGTTAATCTTTTCTTCATTTTTCTAGCCTCCCTTTAATATGAGCAACGCTTAACTTGATTGGCACCGATGTTCTCGTCGTCTTCAGTACCTGTTCCCAAGTATGCTTCTTTAGTCCCAATATGAATACTGCCTAGTTCTCATTTCCATTGTATTTTCCTAAGAAATACAGGCGTTCTGAGAAATCATCAGTCCGTATTAGAAATCGGCAGTAGCTATTTTGATGCAAATAAGCAGCCCCTAAAGGCTGCTCTTTATGTGTCTGAGCCGGTATTCTCCGCTAAGCTCGTTTCACGATATTTTCCTGGCGTCACACCTTCAAGCTTCTTGAACGCTCGGATGAAGACGACATCATTGTTATATCCGACCTTCTGTGCGATTTGGACAATTGTCAGTTCTTTGTTCTGCATGAGCTGCTTCGCATGTTGAATCCGTTTCGTTGTGATGTAATCCAGCAGATTCTGACCTTGCTGTTTTTTGAAGAAGGTGGACAAATATTGTGGTGTCATCTGGATACGTTCAGCAATCTGTGCAACCCCCAAATTCGAGTCATCTAGATTATCGTGCACAATACGGACGATTTCCTGAAGTCTAATCAAACTGTGATCAGAACGATCGAGATTAAACGAACGAGTAAGCGTTTCGTATAACTCCTTCGTTTTCGTATACATCCCCTGTGCCGTTGGATAACTGAATACTTCTCTAATCGGATCAAAGTCTGCACCAAGCACTTCTTCTTGATTCGTATTCGTCGCGTTCATAATTTTCAAGAGCGTACTCGTCACATTGAAAAATAAAGCTTTGCCTAGCTCTGGTGTAATCTGATTGGCATCGAAATTCATCGAATACATTTTATCGAGCAATTTCCCTACATTTTCGGCATCGCCGCTGCGCACAAAATTAATCAACTGAATTTCGATTTCCAATGGATAATAATAATGCTGCTTCACATCGACAATATCCTGATAATAAATAATGGCATGTGTACCCTGAATAAGTCGATATTCAAGCGCTGCCAGTGCTTCTGGATACGAATCACGAATAGCTTTAGGGCCTTCATGAATGCCACCAACGGCGATGGTGATACCAATTTGGAAGCGTTGTGACGTGATGGTGAAGAGCGAATGAGCTATTTCCCGAATATCCGCCTCAGCGAATTTTTCCCGATTTGCCGATAGATTCATGAGAAGAGCAATACGATCACGGTCGAGCTCCAGCGAAAATCCGCGATGATGTGTCGCGATGAGATCCGTACCAATATTCGAGGCGATAAATCTGGCATGTGCCCATTGCTGCTCATTTTCACCTAGTAAATCAATATCCTCGATCTTCACGATAAGAACGGCAAAACGGTCACTGACATATTTCAAATCCATGAACTGCAGCGACTCTCCATTAGCTGCCGAAATATCTACATCCATGTGACCATTCAGAAGGCGAGACAAGTAATTCGCTCGAATAAAAGGTGTTTGCTGTGCCAAGGTACTTCGCAGATGTTTCTCTTCATGGATAGAACCTTCAACGGTTAGCCTGATAAACTCGTATTCATTCGAGAAAGGACGCTTAATCAATTCTTTTCCAGACATAATGGCATGTACGGTTTTCTGAAGTGGTTTATACGTACGATATACTCCGACGCTGACCGCGATAAGTCCGGAAAACAAACAGAGGATAAATAGACCGACTGACCAACTCTTAATTTGATTTACCTGCTGCATGAAAACATCGCCCGGCATAATGGACACGTATTTCCATCCTGCTTTTTGCGAGGAAGTAAACGATACGACTTGATCTACACCCGCCAGTCGGTAATCAAATGGTTCCGTACCGCCATGGATACGAGTCAGCAAGTCAGACGGAAACGGTGTCTCACTGTTGCTCATAATGGTTTTTCCCGCATCATCAATGATGTAGACTAAGCTATGGCTGGCCGATTCCATCTGTGCAAACAGTTGCTTAACCTGATCGACGTCAATCAATACGATAAAGCTTCCCAGATTTTGAGATTGTGAATGAATGGGAAGTGACTGTATATAGGTAATAACATCTTTCGGTGATTGTTCCGCTCCATTGGATACCGAAGTGAGCGGCATGTAGGACATGCGATGCTCCTGATCTAGAAGCTGACGCCAACCTTCGTATGACATGTTCTTATAGGAATAGTAGAGGGAATAAAAGGTACGAGAGTTCGTCACCAAATCCGATTTGACAATCGAATCACTGCTTGCGAAATACACGTAGTAATCTAAAATGAAGCTGCTGGTCATACTGTGATATTTACTCATCTTGTCCCGCATGAATTGGATAAACTCATATTTATCCGTATCCGTCGAATTGGCAGGAATTCTAAGCATGTAATCCAGCTTCGGATCAAATACGACTTGGCGCATTAACGTATCCACTTCCGATAGCTTGTTATCGAGTGACAGTTTCAGCTGCTCAAGCATGGCCACATTGGATCTTGTCGAGCTCTTCTCCAGGCTTTGTTCCACCTTCGCGTACAGAAAAAGACCCATTGCAAGCGGTATCAATAAGATAAATAAATTGGAGGCGATGATCGTTGAAAGTGCGCTTTTGCGACTATTGAAAAGACGTAATATGAAAGGCATTTTCAAACCAAGCTCACCATCCAGTCCGCAAACGAATTTACTAAAAATTGTAGCCTCTCTTCATCAAAGTTGCAATATAACATTTTGTGCAGACATTAGGACATAAACAACATCCTTATGAACATTGTCTTATGAATCAAATCTCTCTAGAATGAAACTTATTCACACCATTAGGAGGTTCAAAGATGATTTATTCAGCTAGTACGTCCAGATATGATTCCATGACTTATAACCGGAGTGGTCGCAGCGGCCTGTTGCTGCCAGCCATTTCGTTAGGACTTTGGCATAATTTCGGCGGGATTGACACGTTTGAGAATGGGAGAACGATGCTCAAGAGAGCGTTTGATTTGGGGATTACGCATTTCGATTTAGCGAATAATTACGGACCGCCGCCTGGTTCAGCTGAAGAAATGTTCGGGAAGATGCTGAAAGGTGACCTCGCTGCTTATCGAGACGAACTTATCATTTCGACGAAAGCGGGATACTACATGTGGCCGGGGCCTTATGGGGAGTGGGGTTCCAAGAAGAACTTGATTGCCAGCTTGGATCAAAGCTTGAAGCGGATGCAAGTGGACTATGTCGACATCTTCTATCATCACCGTCCAGATCCGAATACACCGCTTGAAGAAACGATGGCTGCCTTGCATCAAATCGTTCAACAAGGCAAAGCGTTATATGTTGGTATTTCTAACTATAAACCTGAAGAAGCAAAAGAAGCATCCCGTATCTTGAAGCGACTGGGGACGCCTTGTGTGATTCATCAACCGAGTTATTCCATGATGAACCGTTGGATTGAGGATGGTCTTCAGGATGTTTTGGAAGAGGAGGGAATCGGTTCGATTGCCTTTTCACCCTTGTTCAAAGGGATTCTTACAGATCGTTATTTGAACGGTATCGCTCCTGATTCACGAGCTGCAAGCTCAAGCGTATTCCTTAAAGAATCCGATATCAATGAAGAAAGAATTTCGAAGGTTAGACAATTAAACACACTTGCTGCTGAACGTGGCCAGAAAATGTCTCAGATGGCACTAGCGTGGGTGTTGCGCGGTGGTCGTGTCACATCAGCTCTTATCGGTGCAAGTAAAGTCAGCCAAATTGAAGATGCGGTTGATGCCTTGAAGGTTCCTACATTTACCCAAGAGGAATTAAACCTGATCGATGGGATTTTGAATTCATAAGCACACGCAAACTTCGGCAAATATCAGGCGTTCTTATATGTCTGATTCCGAAATTGTTTCGGGGATACGCCTTTTACTCGCTTAAACATTTTGGAGAAGATCAATTGATCCTGATACCCGACCGAGTTCGCAATTTCCCCTATGGCATAGTTGCTCTTCTCCAGTAATTCACTTGCTTTATTCATCCTATATTGCAGGAGATATTGCTGGGGAGGCAGCCCTGTCGCCTCTTTGAAAATAGCTGAAAAATATTTACGATCCAGCTTCAGAAGTGCAGCAAGCCCCTCGATCGAAATAGACTCATTATAATGAGCATGAATAAATTCCATAGCTTGGATCATATAGCTATCCCATTTATTAGGAAATACATCCCCCATCGAAGAGGCGGGAGCCGCTTCAACCAGTGCCGTCATAAATTCATATAAGATGACTTTAAGCTGTAAGTCAGCGCTATGGGCATGCGCATTCGCTTCCGTTAATTGTTCATACATGCTCGGCATGACTCTCCGATCCATCGGAAAAACGGGCTGCTCCGGCGATAATCTTGTTCGTGATAAGATCGATTCCACTTGTACTCCTTGGAAGCCAATCCATGAATACGTCCAAGGCTCAGCCTCATCCGCTTCATAATAACTAATCACATGCGGATAAATAAGAAATCCTTGCCCCGGATTCAACTGATGTGTCTCATTTCCAATTCGGACAAGTCCCGTACCTTTATGAATAAAATGAATCTTGTACAAATCACGAACCCCTGGCCCTACGGTATGACCAGGTTTACAATCCTCTTTGCCCCAATACAACAAATGTAGATCCGGATCCTTCCGATATAAACGTTCCTGATTGTATTGAAAGATCGCCATTCGTCATATCCCCTCCCTCTTGCACACAGACATTATACCATAAAGGGATCAACCATTTATCTTGGCTCCATGAGAAATCGTGAATAAGACAGCTTGCTCTCGATCCATTCGCATGCCCGAAATGGTTAATGATTTGAAATCTACGCCAGCCATTTGGGCTCCTCTGACATCAGCGCCTTGTAAATTGGCTTTGGCGAGGATAGCCATGGTCAGATCACTGTCTCTTAAATCAGCTTTTTCCAAATTGGATCCGGAGAAATCTGCTTCATGAAATTTCACCCCACGCAAATCCTGTCTGATCAATCGGCTATGCCTCAAATTCGTGTAAGACCAATCCCCGCGATAAATCGTAATCCCATCTAAATTCGCGTTGGAAAAATCTGATCCCATCATTTTACAATTATCGAATTTGGTAACAAACAGATTGGCACCGTTAAAGCTACAATTTTCAAATGCGGATTCTTTATGTAGAGAGCCATTTAACGAAGCTCCGCGAAAGTCACAGGCAATAAAGCGACAATGACTGGTATTAATTTCCTCTAAAGAACCGTTCGCAAACGAGCATCCATCAAATAGGCAACTGATCAGCTCGCCGTATCTTAAATCTTGTGTACCAAAGTGAACTCCTGAATAAGTCTGATTCATTTGCTGAAACATGAGATGCCTCCTAAGTGTGGTTATATTAATATAGCACATGGCAGTCAAGTACTTGCATACCATACCATGAATGTCAATCCTATTATTTTTTCATGAGAAGAAGCGCCATCCTGGCTTCAACTAGAAGCTCCCGGTGTCGCCTTATTCCGTGTGTATCAGCCGCACTAAGCGTTTCTGTAGTCCCGTGGATTCATTCCTGTATCTCTAGAGAAAATCTGCGAGAAATAGAAGGAGTCCGTGAACCCGCAGTCCTTCGCGAGTTGTTTAACTGGCAGCTTCGTACTTTTCAGCAAAAATTTCGCCCGATCCAACCTGATTTTGGTCACATATTCGATTAAACTTAACCCTTTATGCTTCTTAAAAGTAATGGATAAATAACCTGGGGACATTGCAACATAATCCGCAATTATTTCCCGGGTGATATTTTCTTGATAGTTGGTTCGAATATAAGCTGAATGGCTCAAGAAGCATACGACGAGAAAGTACCGCGCAAGATCCGGGGAACTTCGGTATGTACGTCATTCGGAAAACGGTGCCTGAGGCCAAGATGAAACAACTCTTAGGCTTTATGGATAAAATTTTATCCGATGATGTCGCAGACCTCGCTGCTTATATTCTTGACAAGCATTATACGATTAAGGATGGATTTAAACAGGCGACTGAACAAGCCAAAGTGGACAACCTCCCTGACGTTTCTAATAATTTGCTACAGATTGCTCAGAAGTACGATAAATACACACGCGCTTACTACAACGGTATTCCCAAAGATTTCTATGATCGCAGCAAGAAGATTATTGATGACCGTGGCGCTTTCAGTAAACCGAATGTCGCGTATGGCCTCATTTCACAAACCAACTTAACGAGCGGTCCTGAATTGAACAAGCCTATTTCGCATCTGCAAGCGTACACTGGTCGTAGCTGATTTAGCCACAACTCAGAATCCATTCTCCTCAGCGTACCTTCCCCAATGTGGACTACGCCCATCGATATCGATGAAGCCGTAATCGTCGGACAAAGACCAGGAACTGAGCAGTTGCCCGGATTTCTCCGCCACCTGCGGATCAGCAGCGAGTGCAGCTATCCCCTGAGCAACGAAGTAAGGGGTCTCGGACTGTAGGAAATGGATGTCCTGCTCCGCAGCATCCCGCCAATTCTCCTCCTGCACCCCGAAATACTCCAACATCGCTTCCGATCGAAGGAAGCCCGGCGTTACCGCAAGAGCTGTCACACCGTGAGGTTTCAGATCTGCCGCCATCCCTTGCGCCAAATGGGAAACTCCGATTTTGGCCAGACTATAGTACAAGTTACCCCGATAGTGATAGCCGACGCCATCTGTGATTTCTACAATAAGACCAGCCTTGCGTTCGACCATCAATGGAGCTGCATAATAAGCGGTCATGATATGAGAGTGGACAGCTTGTTTCTGAATCAACAATCCGTTTGCAAGCGGGGTCTCCCAGAAGCCTTTGCCCCATTCGGTAAGCGGGTCCCCTCCCCAGAGATCATTGACTAGAACGTCCAGACGTCCTTGCTGCTCACTCTTAATTTGATTGAACAGCGCCACAACATCCTCTTCCTTCGTATGATCCATGCAGACTGCGATGCCTTTGCCCCCTGCTTCCGTAACAAGTTCAGCAGTTTCCTCAATCGTCTCTGGTCGGTTCATCGGCGATCGTTTCGCCCTGGTCGAACGTCCTGTCACATAAACCGTTGCTCCAGCACGGCCGAGTTCGACCGCAATCGCGCGTCCCGCTCCTCGAGTCGCTCCTGCGACTAAGGCGATTTGATTACGCAATGGTTGATTTTTCGTTGTCATGGAAACAACTCCTTCAAATATAAGATAGTAAACTGTATGAACTTAACGTTAGTAGCATCATACCTTTTGTATCATGTCACCTGTTGTCATATATGTATGTTAGAATCAAATTACATTGGGGGGATGCAGATGAGAGCGGACCGGTTATTGCAAATAATGATGCTGTTGCAAACTCGCGGCGGCATGACAACTCGAGAGTTAGCCGCAAGACTCGAAGTCTCGGAACGGACCATTCATCGGGATATGGAAGCGCTAAGCACAGCGGGAGTTCCCGTCTATGCGGAACGCGGAGCTGCAGGTGGATGGCGGCTAATGGAAGGGTATCGGGCAGATTGGGCAGGCCTGCACAAAGACGAGCTATTGGCATTACTTGCCGCTGAGCCCCATCGACATTTAACCGATTTAGGTTTCGGCGATGCTTATGAAGCCGCGGTTTTGAAAGTGCTCGCTTCGCTCTCTCCTACCTTGCGACGCGATGCAGATTATATGCGACAACGGGTCTACGTGGATGCAGTAGGCTGGCATCACAATGTCGAAGAATTACCATGGTTGTCCCTCCTGCAGGAGGCCGTGTGGGAAGACCGTCAACTGCGATTACTATACGCCTCAGGTGGTGACGCGGCAGCAAGCGAACGAGTTGTGAGCCCTCTTGGGCTTGTCCTCAAGGGGTCACTCTGGTATCTCGTTGCGGCTGGCATCGAACAAGAACCACGTACCTATCGTGTTTCACGCATCCAGGATGCTTCCTTACTGGATGAGCCGGTGGTGCGCCCGGATCATTTCAACCTCGCTGCTTATTGGCAGCGTTCGGTCGACTTGTTCCGCAGTGGACTTCCACAGTATGCGGCTCAAGCACTTGTGCATCCGAGCGTCTCCACTCGGCTTGAGCAGACCCGCTTCGTTCGCGTAGTCGCATGGCACGAGGGACACGAAGAAGCAACCAGCCCGGCAAGCGCCACCGTGATTTGGCGCAAAGCAGATCTGGAGTTCAACACGCAGAGCTCCGCATGCGAAATTCTGCTCGGCTTTGGGACGATGGTCCGTGTCTTGGAACCATTGGAGCTCCGCGAAGCACTGCTAGAGGCAGCGAACAACATTGCTTCTATGTATAGAAGCACGTGAAGACTCATAATAAGTATGTTTAACCTCAAATGTCCCTATGCTTTTCGCCTAACGTATCGCACGACCCTAGAAATTGCTGCATACATAATGAAAGTAATTACAGCAATGACTGGAAACATGAATGGATCTATATGAACCACGGTGAAGGAAGAATCATGATACTGAAAATCTTCTTGAGGCTCTTGTAAACTACTAAGATTGACACTAGCAACCATTGCAAAATACGCTAATAAAGGTACAATCAAGGATACTAGTATCCCGGCAACCATGTTCTTCCTACTCATTCCATTCGCTTCCTTTCTTCTTCTCCCCATCGCAGAGCCTTCTCAACCAAGTGATTGATGCGATTTTCCTTCACTTGTTGGTATTGATCATTCGGATAGGACGCTAGTATGTCCAGCTTGAGTTGACCGTATTTTTCAGCTTCAGATGGATGTTGCATCAAATATGCTTTAAAATCCAAATAGGTTAGTATCCTTGAATCACCCCTCTGGTAAATATGAACGTGATGTGTTCGTTGTAACTCCCCTTTAGTGAAGTACCTTCTATTCGGAATGCCGTTCTCTCCTCTTACTCGGTATCCGGCTTGGATCATTTGCTCGTTATATACATTCACTTGTTCAATATCTTTCACAATGATCAAAATGTCGATAATCGATTTAGCATAACCAATTGAAGGCACCGAGGTACTTCCAACATGATGGATGTCAACAAGTTCAGTCTGAAAAATTACCCCTAAAACATTGGACTCTTTCTCAAATTGTAGGTCCCATTCCTTTGTCCAAGGTGAAATCGTCCATTGTCTCTTCAATTCATTAACTCCTCCTATACACAGACTGCTTCTAAACTAGCAGGCGTATTTTTTACTATTTCAATATGGATCGGAAAAAACCTCCTCACCACTTGCGATGTAGTACGACGCTACATACTTATACTAACTGGAAAACATGTAGTTAAATTTGGCTCTTTTGCTCAGATCGGGTGAAATGGCTAAAATTAACTGTAGGTTATCCATTTATTCTGCGTTCGACGGGAAAATCTTAAAAATTAACTACAGAAAATCCATCTATTTGCTGGAAGCACAAAGTTGTTAGTATCGTCAGGCGAACAGCAAAAAGGAGCAATGCCCCGCGGCAAGCTCCTCCACTACCGATTCTTGATAGCGTTCCTAGTTGACTTCCTTTTGATAAGTAACCGTTCCGAAATCACCACATATATCAAGAAATACGCCATTCATATCAAAGATCTCTTTATCTTCTTCTAAATAAGCAAGGACCTTTCTCCTTAACGATGTATCCGGTTTCGCATCCTTTACTTCGGTCAACTCATTAAATACAAAATTCCATAAAAAACGCACCGAACCCGCCGTCGGATAGAGATAGAATTGCTCTTGGAATCTGACGATATTGCTAGTAGGCGGTAACATTTCCCTAAGTTGTGGCGTAAAAAGCCATGTATGGCATGCCATACCTTTATATTGGACTTCTGGAAAATACGTAGCATAAAATTTCTTGGCTTGTATGTAGGTGTCTTTGATTTGTTCCATATCAAAAGCCGTATCTCTCGGGATATGAATCTCAAGCATCGTATCTTCCTTGTCTAATACTTTTTCCCATTCATCCCGCTTAAGCTTCACGGGTTCGTTTAAACCTTTGCCATCAGGTGTAATTGGATTTCCAATGAAATAATCATCTGTTTCCTCATATTCCGTCACAAATCCATCCATAGTCTTCTCTTTATTGCAAACACCTTGCTTATCACCATTTGCTCTTAACTCCATG
Organism: Paenibacillus sp. LjRoot56; assembly: GCF_964253335.1. Lineage (NCBI taxonomy): Bacteria > Bacillati > Bacillota > Bacilli > Caryophanales > Paenibacillaceae > Paenibacillus > Paenibacillus sp. LjRoot56. The sequence continues at coordinate 428,013 of NZ_CAXURV020000002.1, read as the reverse complement.
CCAGCACTGCATAACAGCAACAAACTATCTTCTTTCGCGTTGTAAAAGCCTTTAACGATGCCAGAAAAATTCGTTGCAATAAACTGCATGCCACCAATCCGAAACATTCTGGCCTCCAGATGCCTCCAGATCCAACTGAAATTTCTAATGGCATAATACCCTACTAAATTGTAGGCATTTTGAACCCATACACCGATATCCCTTAAGGTTTCTACAAATAACTCTTCACTCAGTCCTCTTTCGGCATACTTCTGCTCGGCAAGAGGCAGTCTTTGTAGTGCTGCATGCAAATAAAACAGGGAAGCCGAATTTCCGAGTACTTCTTCTACATAAGAATCTATAGCCAGCGGTTCCCAAACGGTTGTCCAATGGCCACTTTCAATATTTTTCTTATAAAATTCCATGTAAATATCCAAAAGTTTTGGATCATTATTTATTTGATCGGTGATATTCATCAAGATTTCTGTTGCGCCTTCAGGCATCAAAATTTTCCGGCAGTACTGCTCTGTCACGTCTTTCTTTAATAACAAAAATTCCATACTTGTACTCCTTTCAAATTAAACAATTGTTACCTAAACAATTATAACCGATTGTCTTACGGATAGTAATTCCGTTCACATATTCAGCGCCGCGTATTGTTATTTTGCTAACCATTCTTCCAAGCTTTTATTAGACTTTTCAGCTCATCTACGGTGTCTTTAATAAACAACTTCACAATGTCATCCGTGATATAAATGGGTACAATACAAGGTTCTTTTTCTTCATTTCTAAGATTCTGCATGATGTGCGCACGATACTGCGTAATTTCTTTGCTAGTGAGTAGGTCAGGAACTGAATATTCTCTAGCTTTTAGCAAAGAATCGAAAATCTTATTTGACCAAGCTTCATTCCTATACAAATTATAATCAATTTGACAAACCTCTATATTGTATCGACTTTTAATAGATTCATTTTGTCCGTCTATCACAGGTTTCATTTTATCGACATAATCATTCCAAACGGTCTCAGTCCATTTTAAATCAGCATACAGATGTGAGACATATCCAAGTATAAATTGATCATTATCATGGTCATTGTGCGTTATGTGTCGTTTACAAAAATCAGAGAAGGTTTGAAGATTGGGCATCGTACCGTCATCCTCACACAAATGAGTTCTACCCTTATCTTTCCTAGTGGTATTCGCTCTCATATGAATGGCATCAGGTGCGATACTTCCCAGCAAAAATTCTGGCGATGGATCATGATCAAAACATTTTTCTGCAATGCTAAAATGTACCATTGGCCAAGGCATGATAGTTCACTCCACGTATCAGTTTCACAACATTCAAGCATCATAAAGACGCCAGAAAGTGGAAAATAGTTCAAGCAAGTCCCTCACATACACGGAATCTTAACGATCACCGTAGTGCCGTGACCAATCTCACTTTCAATCCCTACCCCATAACCTTCTCCAAACAGCAGCTGTATTCTGTTATTTATATTGGAAATCCCGATACTGTTCCCAACAAAGCTGTTTTCCACTCTCTCCGAGTAGGCCATATTCAGTTTCGCTTTCATGCTTTCGAGCTGATCTTTACCTATCCCTTTTCCAGAATCCGATATTTGAAAACAGACATCGCCATTGGCATCTATCTGTCCGCTCACACGAAGATGTCCTCCGGCGTCCATACTTTCAAGTCCATGATAGACTGAATTTTCAACAATAGGCTGCAAGATCATTTTAGGCGTTTTCATTTCTAGAATCTTTTCATCCACATTTATTTCCATATCAAACTTGTTTTCATAGCGAATTGAAATAATTTTCAGATAAGCCTGGATGCATTGAATTTCTTCACTGATCATCACAAGATCGTCTTTTTTAATACTATATCGAAAAATCTTTGACATCGATGAAGTGATCATCGCTATTTCCTTGCTGCCGTATTCAAGCCCAATACTGCTTATGCAGTTTAATGTATTATAAAGGAAATGCGGATTTATTTGGCTTTGTAAGGCTGAGAATTCAGCCTGTTTTTTGCTGAGCTCAGACTCATATAATCTTGCTTGTGTGTGGAATATATTGCTTGTCATCTCTTCCATTTTGTCAATCATGCGATTGATATCATAAGCCAACACGCCGACTTCATTGGTTGAACGCACCTTCACTCTAAACCCTACATCTCTTTTACCAATTTTCTTCATATCTGCTATAAGGCCCATAACAGGTCGTGTCAGGTTATTTAAGAAGAAATACCCCAGAATAATCATACTCAGAATGATACCAATGCCAGCTATGATACTGATGTTTTTAATAGCATTCATGTCTGTTGTCAACTCTTGCACTGGAATAATACTTACAATACGCCAGCCATCAGCCTGCTCCAAATCTTTTTCCTGGACGATTACCTCTTCATCATTAATTGTCGTTTTTACCCCATTAGTTAAACGGTTCCGATCTACGGAAAGGATATCCTCGTACAAAATACCACGGAAATTTGCATTATTTGATACAATAACCTCATTTTGGCTGTTTAGAATGTACAACGTAGAGTTAGGCGTTAATTCCGTATTCTCAACCAGTTCTTTCAACTTTTCCGTGTTCACCATAATAGAACAATAGCCTGTCCTCTGAGAGAATTGAACCCCGCCAATCGATTCAATAATGGGTGCTATATAAAAGAAATATTCGTTTCCAGTTTTTTCGTCTTTTAGAAGGTTTGTAAACTGTCCTATTTCAACTGAATCCCTATCATTTTTATAGCTACTAATAAATTCTTCGTATTTTTTCGAATAAAAAATATCACCGTTTCCCGTACTATGGACTCGTCGTCCTTGATTATCATTAATAACAATGCCATTCACATAGGAATTAAAGGATCTCATATATTCCATAAGTTCAATTACATATGTACCTATATCAAAACTCCGCTTATAATCATCATCAGCGATCGTAAATTCTTGTATTTTTTTATTATCAACAGCTATTTTGGTACTAACTTTTATATCGTTAAAAACGGAATTTATCTTTTGGCTTGTTTGTTCAATGATCTTATTCCCATAATTTGCAGCTCTGTTCTGCGTCAGATTATAGAAGCTATAATAGGAATAAAACTCCATTATTGAAAAAATGATAACCGAAAATAAAAATATCAGTAATATCTGATGCTTTAGTTTCAGCCTACTAATCTGCAAATTCCCCACCCCGACCCTCAACTCTTTCTGAACTTCGTAGGCGTAATCCCACTTTGTTTCTTAAATACTTTGTTGAAATAATAATAATCCATATAGCCTACTTTTGCTGCAATTTCATCAATGGACAATTCGGTATGTTTCAAAAGCTCACAAGCTTTCTTAATCCTCAAATCAGTGACATATTCTGAAAAGGTTTTGCCCAAATTCTTCTTGAATAGTTGGCAACAATAGACTTGATTGATTAAAAACTTCACGGATAAATCTTTAAGGTAGAGCTCGCTCTGAAAATTAGTGTCGATGTATTTCACCATTTGGGCAAAATAGGAGTTTTTATCCCCTTCATTCGCAGATTGATAGTTCAGTTGCTTTACGTACGTCATAATGTCAGTTAAAAAACTGCACAATGACTCAAAAGTTTCAAAACGCTCCTTCAGTTCAGAATAATTCAGGAAATCAAGTTCCATGTATTGCAGCTCATCGTAATAGCTGCCAACCAAGCTGCTCACCACTTGATTCCATAAATAAACGACCTCTCCCATCCCTAACTTATTGTGATCAAAGTAATACATGAGTCTATCCAAGATGTCGTCCATTTCTTCAAACTTTTTCTCTTGAATAATAGAACAAATACCATCTATATACGGCTTAGCCAAATTAAGCTTTTGTTCATACTCAAAGATACCATTGGCTTCATTTATAAATACGGTTGACGCAGCGATATCTGCTTCTTTAATAAGCTTTGCCATATGATCATATTGATTCGAAATGCTACTGATTCCTACCGCTTTTATATCTAAATCATTGAAAACGGCTGAATCAAATCGAACATCCAAATCCGTTATATTCTCACTTTTGAGAATATATAGTGTCTTTCTTGATCCCAAATCAACTGTCAATGTAGGTTTAAAATTGAAAGCACTTATGTCATGATCATGCTTTTTCTCACCATTTGCATACATGATAAATACACGGAAGTAGTAGTCCGTTGAATGATCAAATAACTGAGTTAAACGATTCAATTCACTTTTATCCGATGAGGTTAGCGCCTCTAAGATCTGGTTATTTTTTATACCTCTCTTCGTAGAAAAGTGCAACGCCAGTTTCTCTATTAATGGATCTGCCATCTCAATATCTAAAGGTTTTAGGCAATAATCCAGCGCACCATACCTTAGGGCTTCCTGCGCATAAGCAAACTCAGCGAAACCGCTTACAATAACAAATTCAACATCCAATCCCATGTCTTTGGTCTTTTTCATAAGATCAAGGCCAGAAATCTCAGGCATTCTTATGTCTGTAAAAACCAGATCAGGACGATCCTCACAAATAAAATCAAATGCTTTATGAACACTGGTAAATTGGCCAGTAATTTCAAACCCGTATTTCGTCCAGTTAAATGCGTTCCGTATTCCTTTTATCGCCCATGGTTCGTCATCTACAATAATAACACGATTCATAAGTACCCCCTGTGTCAGCTTATTTGATCGTTATAAAATATTAACTCTTTGGTAGCGAGATAACAAGTTGACTACTGTAGACGTTCCATAATAAGAGCCTATGGATATAACGCCGTTATGTCCATAGGCTTTGTACGCTATAAAGCAAATTTATTATTTCTTAGTTGTTTGCATAGCCTTGTAGATCTTCACATTCTCATCCATAACGGCCTGCCCGCCTGCTGCCATATATTCTGCAACGAGCTTATCGTACAAACTATCGAATTCTGCTGGCTTACAGACGATTAGCTTATCCGTCATTTGTTTGTTCATATCCCCAAGCGTTTTGCCAAACTTAATATTGGATTCACTTGGTGTATCAAAGAAGTAACCCGTGTACGTGTCCGTCGTATTTATTTTGTAGGATTGTTCTGCAACAGCTTCGAGTCCCGGAGCCGATGCAGCTAATGCTTTGATATTCTTCTGCTGATCACCAAGCTCCACACCATTCACAATCAATGTAAGATCTAGATTTAGATAGCTGGTTTGCATATTGTCACCTGTTTGATTGATAACCTGTGGAATACCATCTACCATCTTATGATTAACCCCTTCTTGACCGTATTGCAGAAAGAATAATACTTTGGGGTCGGACATCCAGTTTAGATATTTAATTGCCAATTCTGCATTTTTACTGCTCTTAGGGATAAACACATTCACGCCATTTTCGTTGTACGCAATTTTCTTATATTTCCCTTCATAATTCTTGAAAAAATCAATAGGTACAAAGTTTGCGCTAGGCACATTTGTTTTTAAAGGTACACTGATATTTTGACGTAATGGATAATCCCAGTTTGCACTGAAGAATCCGACTTTACCGTTAGTAACATCTGCATCCGCTTGCTTGGCTGTTTTGTCTAACGCAAAATCAGGGCTAATTAATTTTTCATTGTAGAGCTTGTTAAGAAACTTTAGTGCATCCTTATTTCCGGGTTTTAACCAGTTCGGAGCTGTAACGAATTCTTCCTCTGACTGTTTCCCCCAGTAAGATTCACTTAGATTTCCAGTGTTGTAATTAAAACCTGTTGCTGCCAATCCCCATGGAATCACACCATTAACGCCACCTGGATTTTTATCTCGGAACGCAATTAGCGTATTATATAACTCATCCCTCGTAGTAGGAATCGGCATCCCTAATTTATCTAGCCAATCCTTTCTAATAAACATACCACCCCAAGCCAGTGAAGTTCTTTTAGCAGGGATCGCCATCTGTTTCCCGTTGAAAAGTCCATAAGAAAGAACCGTCTTACCTAGATAATTCGTTAGTTCCTTACCCTGTTTAGCCAACAAATCATCCAACTGAAGGATACCATTCACCTTAGCGTATCTTGAGACGGTCGGGCTGTCATAGGTAAACGAAATATCCGGTGCCTCACCCGCTGCCATCAATACATTGAGCTTATCAATTTCCTGGTTCCTAGGAACTGGTATAAATTTAACAATCGCATTATTTTGCTTGCCAAAATTATCATTAATATACCTTGTCCACGTATTATTGTTTAGATCAGGCTGCCCCTGAATGCCTCTGTCAAATATTTCAACCGTTAGTGTAGTCGGTGGACCTGAAGGTTTTGCAGAAGGGGCTTCTGATGTCGTCGTCGCTGACGTTGCTTTGCTTTCATTTTTATTATCGCTGCTACATCCGGCCAATGCACTTGTTAGGAGTGTTAATACTGGTAATATAACCAACATTTTTTGTATTTTCATTGTTCAACCTCACCTTTATCTTATAATGATTTCGAGTTTCGTTCACATAATGATCTAATCGTAGCTGATCGGTAACTGAACCACCACCTTTCATCCTATTAACAACCAACTTGCTTGAGTAACCTATGTCTCAGCCTTTAATGGCGCCCGTCATGACACCTTCAACAAAATATTTTTGAAGTTTAGGGTACACCACTAAGATAGGAACTGTAGCAAACATGACACTTGCAGCTTTCAATGATTCAGGAACAATATAAGCACCAACACTACCTTCACCTTGCTGGGTATCTAACTGTTGATTTGCCGTAATGATTTGGTATAGCTTTAATTGCATGGGATACAAATTCTTATCGGTTATGTAAAAGAGAGCATCCTGGAATCCATTCCATCTGTCTACCGCGTAGAAGAGACTTAAAGTTGCGATCGACGGCAAAGAAAGCGGAAGAACAATTCGAAAAAGTATCCCTAGTTCGTTACAACCATCTATAGAGGCCGATTCTTCCAAACTTTCTGGAAGTGATGAGAAAAATGTTTTTAGAATAATTAAATTGAACACACTCATCGCACCAGGCAATAGTAAGCTCCATATGGAATTCATCATTCCTAAATTTTTCACCAACAAATAACTTGGAATTAATCCACCGCTGAAGTACATGGTAATGACCAAAATCGATAAAAAAAAGCTTCTTCCCTTCAATCTCTTCTTTGTAAGCGGATACGCAGCACATATCGTTAAAAACATACAAATGAGTGTATATACAATGGTAAGCACAATGGAATACCCCAGCGTATAGATCATTTCTACATCACTTAAGATCGTTTTATAGGTCTCAAGTGTGAATTCTACCGGCCAAAGTGTTACCTTCTGTGAAATAATGGCACTATTCGAACTTAGAGAAAGCGCGATCATATACAAAAATGGTACAAGGCATGTAATGGATACAGCTACGATGAATACGATAATACCCATATCAACCCAATTAAATCTCATCTTCTTGCTCAACAAACTCACACTCCCTACCAAATTCCCTGCTCACCAATTTTTTTGGCAATATAATTTGCTGTCACTAAAAATACTAACCCTACAACCGATTGAAACAATCCAACTGCTGTTGCTTGCGAGAAATCCCCAGACCCAATTCCTATTCGATATACAAATGTACTGATGACATCCGAGTATTCACTTACTAGGGAATTCCCCATGACAAAGGGCCGATCAAACCCAATCGAGAGCATCCTTCCAATTTGCAAAATAAGCAAAATAATAATGGTCGGTTTTATGCCAGGCAAAGTAATATGCCATATTTTACGAAGTCTGCTGCACCCATCCATATCTGCAGCCTCATATAACTCCTTATTGATGCCAATGATTGATGCTAAGTAGATGATTGTACCCCATCCTGCACTTTGCCACACCCCAACCGCTAGATACATGATTAGCCAGTTGTTTTTTTGTGAAAGAAACTCCATGTGACCAATACCAAAGCTAGATAAGACGCTATTCGCCATGCCTCCTGAAGAAAACATCAGGTAGACCATACCGCCAATAATGACCCAGGATAAAAAGTGCGGTAAATATAAAATGGTTTGAGTCACTTTTTTTAATCTGACATGCCGAATTTCATTCAACAAAATAGCCATTATAATGGGTGCCGGGAAACCTGCTACTAAATCCAGAAAGTTTAAAACAAGTGTGTTTTTAAGCGCACGGTAAAAACTACTTTGTTCAAAAATGAATTTGAATACGTCAAGCCCAACCCATTCGCTCCCGCTAATTCCTTCGAAAATGTTATAATCCTGAAAAGCCATCACTACGCCGTATATTGGCGCATATTTAAATAGGATTAGATAGGACATTGGCAATAGTAAGAGCACATATAGTAGAAAATCTCTTTTTAAATAATATACGAAACTGTTCTTTCTTCTTAGATTCATATTGTCCTGATACTTTCCTAAAACCGCTTTCAACGATATCATCCCTCCCACTACAAAGTTGTTTTCTCCAGCAATTTGCGCTACAAATCAGGATATCTCATGTAAAAAATTATACTCGCCAGAATTTTTAATAAAATGTATTAATTTAAATTAATTTTGTAATAATTTAATCTTTGGAAATTCGTATAAAGAATGCGTCAAATAGCCCCCACCACGTTGCCGTGTTGGGGGCCGTAATATATCGAAATGGATTATTCACATTTTTTGGAGATTCCTTCTCTCAACAAACTGTCTCGGACTGCAGCCGAAATGCCTTTTAAACAACTGATAAAACTGGGCAGGGCTTGTAAAGCCGACTCTACCGCTTATTTCTGTTACCGACCATGTCTCTGTCAACAAGAGTTGTTCCGCTCGTTTCATTCTACGCATTTGCACATAGGACGTAAACGTCATCCCCATTCCTTTCTTGAACAGCTTGGTAAAATAACTGCTATTGTAGTTCAACTTAGAGCTGATATCTGTGATCTGGCAAGACGATTCTAACTGCTGTTCAATATAGGCTAACGCAGGGCGCAATTTGAGGGCTAGTTGATGATCCATCGGTTCAATAATTTGCTCATCGTCAATTTGAATCAGCGTGTATAGGAGCTTTTTCAAACTAGCATTTACGGCAAGTTCGTAACCTCTCCCTTTATCCGTTATTTCTCGAAGCATCTGAATAAGGAGCTCATGAATGAGTTGAATGCTTAACGGATATTTCCTCAACGCGTCATTCAACCGTGTTAAATTGGCTGATCTACCACTAAATGCGGCCAGATAGGATAGCAACGATGGGTCCATGAAAGCGGACATATCAACATGGCAAACAATGTATATCAGAGGAGATTGTCCGTATTTGTGAGACCGATGAAGCTCATTCGAACCTAACATCACCACATCGCCGGCTTGCAACGTGTATGTTTGCTGTGTCGTCTCAATGGTCATCGTCCCCTTCAGAACCGTGATCCACTCCACTTCCTCATGGTAGTGCCAGGGACCATATTGAATGGTCGCTTGAATTGGATGACTAATCGTCCATATTTTAATCCGGAAATTCGGGTCTGCATAATCGACTTGTTCGTTATCGTAAGCGGTCAAATTTACGGCCATTTTATTATTGTCCTTTCTTTCATATACTCCTGCTATCATATCACGAATGTCCGTTTTCAAGATAAATTGATCCGCTATCAAGAGGCTTTTAGCTTTCAATTATTTTAAAATAAAGTGAATATGACATCTGTAAAAGGAGTGATACTTCATGCACGAATTTGACAGCCTCACCACTGATCATGACCTTAGACTGCCTGCTTGGGGACCTTACACCAAACAATACATGGGTATCTCTCATATTAGTGATCCGGCGAGAGGGTTACGATTTGATCTGAGTTTCATGCCTGGGTTCTATCGAAGAAAAATAGATATTCCAAGTGTCTTATGGGAATCCGGCTATCATCCTTGGGAAGCTACACCGGATTACAGCTTCTTTTCCCACCGCCATGAGCTGGAGTGGAAGGATCGTGTCTACGCTGATATTTCATTCAGTCGGATTGACGATCATAGCCGTCTCATCCGCGCTGCGTTGGCCAATCACACGGAGCATCCACAGAATCTTGTGCTGCACTGGATGGCTTCCCTTCAGCCGCCTCGGCTTCCAGGACACGGTGAAGTTCATGTATACGCGGATGCACAGCTTCCTGAGGGTGTAGCGTGGGTGGATGCGTTAGATTACAGCGAATTGACATTCGCACAACCGCGACCTTCCGATGGATTAGTCTATGATGGATTTGCACGTGGAGAGATTCGTGGACAGCATTATACAGGCGGATCGGCAATCGGATGCCAATTTGGAGAAGATGTTGGTGACATGCTGCAATATGAAGTAAATGTCACAACCCCCTTACAAGATGGTGTGCTTCTGTTACGCTATCAAGCGGCGCAAGGAGGGGAGCTTGAGATTGGACTTGGACAGGAGAGACATAGTCTTCTCTTGGAGCCGTCAGGCACATTGATCGTTGCAGAGCTTCCCGTGGGGAAACTTTCTGCTGGCAAGGTCACTCTTAGCTTGCACAACGCTTTGGGCTCTAGTCCAACGATCATTGACGGATTCACACTCCTTGAGCGCAGCGCATGCAAAGATGTCGCTTTCATTGATCGTCCTTGGCATATTGAGCCTGAATTACTACCAGGTCCCGTTCCAGGAAGTCTCATTCTTCGATATCCAGACAGTCCCTTTCATTATGGCCTCCTGTGGAATTATTCAAATGCCCAGATTCGTCAGATCCGAAATGACGAATTGGATCGCTTTGCCCGCCATACCGTACATAATCACGTCGATGACATTTTGCAGGGAAATGGAAAGGGTCATTACACAAATGTGTTTATACGTCCTATTCATTTACTCCCCGATTCAACCATGATACTTCACGGCATGGTTTGCTCGGGGACTTACGAAGAAGTGCTTGCCTATATGTCCAACTTTACACTTGACTATGAGAAGTGCGAGTCGATCTATCAAGCTGAACGTACCAAGTTGAATCCGCCTCCTTCCTATCCATCCGGTGATCGCTATGCGTTCAGCCAGCAGCTCATGCGTGCTACTTTACTAACGAATACCGTCTATCCCGTCTATACGAAACGAACATATATAAGGCACAGTACACCTGGCCGATGGTGGGATTCGCTGTATACTTGGGATTCTGGGTTTATCGGACTCGGCTTCTCGGATATCGATACTCAGCGGGCAATGGATTGCTTGAATGCTTATATGACGGAGCCTGGTGACCCACAAGCCGCTTTCATACATCACGGCAGCCCCGTACCTGTGCAGCATTATGTGTTCCAAGAGTTGTGGAATCACGGACAATCTCCTGACTTCCTGCAACATTTTTACCCGCGATTGCGGCAATATTACTTGTTCTTCGCTGGCAAAACCAGCAGTTCAACGACCAATACACTACGTACCGGACTACTGAAAACATGGGATTATTTCTATAACTCAGGGGGCTGGGACGACTATCCACCACAGAAATACGTGCATGAGCACGATCTGGAAGCTACAGTTGCTCCCATCATTACAACGAGCCAAGCGATTCGAATCGCCAAGATACTTAAGATGGCAGCAGCAATGTCTGATGATTGGCAAATGGATATTCGGGGATACGAAGAGGATATTCGGCTATGGAGCGAAGCGTTGGAAGCCCATGCATGGGATGAAAAAGCCGGCTTCTACGGTTATGTAGTACATAATCAGCAGGGCGAATCTGTAGGCCATTTACATCATGCCTCTGGTGCCAATTACAACATGGGGATGGACGGCCTCTACCCACTGGTTGCTGGTGTCTGTGATAGCGATCGTGCAAACCGTTTAATTACCGCACTGTTTGATGAAGCCCGCTTATGGACATCAATTGGCTTATCAACCGTTGACCAAAGCGCACCTTATTATCGAGCGGATGGTTATTGGAACGGTGCGGTCTGGATGCCGCATCAGTGGTTTTTCTGGAAAACAATGCTCGACTTGGGTTTCCCTGATTATGCTTTCCGCATAGCCAATACCGCTCTAGAATTATGGAAACGCGAGACCGAGGCTACCTACAATTGTTACGAGCATTTTATCGTACAGACAGGCCGTGGCGCAGGATGGCATCATTTCGGCGGTTTATCGGCCCCTGTCATCAATTGGTTTGCTTCCTATTATCAACTAGGCAAAGTTTCTACTGGCTTCAATGTGTGGATGCTGCAACAACACTTCAATGAAGAATTCACGGAATACCGTGCGGAATTTCACTATGCCGGGGAAGCTGAACAAGCATTTAGCATGCTGATCAATCTAACTGAGGGAGTACCGTATATAGTTGTTGGCACGGGTTGTAACGTACGAAGCTCGCTTCGAACCAGCGGAGGATTGGCGTTGATAATAACTGACTGCTTGCCACGTGCGGAGATATCGATTCAACCTGTTGATAGAGAATGAACGAATAGCGATAAGAAGGGCTCCCCAGGATTGACTCACACACATCAATCCTCGGGATTATGCCCCGACTTACAGCGGAATTTCCAAAAAGTCCACACAAAACGGTTGATCCTCTTCATTTAAACAATATTCTATTCTCTGCCTGAAATTCAGAAAAGTCACCATCTCTAAAGCTCTTTCAATTGGGAAAAAGCCTACCTCGAGAGACTCAGAACTCGTTGTTAACTCTCCTCCGATTGGTCTACCTAAAAACAACGTGTTACAAATAGACTGAGTGACATTTTGAAAAATACCACAAAATTTGGTCACTTCGATCTCAATTCCGCTCTCTTCCTTAGTTTCCCTAATCGCTGCATCTTTTAACGATTCGCCTTCTTCAACCACGCCACCGGGCATTTCCCAACCTCGTTCAGGACCCTTGATTAATAGAATTTCGTTACGATCATTAAGTACAATTGTTGCTGCAGAAAGAAAATGTTTTGGCGTCATCTTTGTGTCATCCTCCTTTTATCTGTGTCGAGACCTAGCATCCCTAATCATCAAAATACCCGCAATCAGGTACATAACTGAAGTAATTCCAAACATTTTAAACATACTCGGGGTCATTGCGGTATATAAACTTATAGGAAGTGACCACACAAATGCAATAAACATTAGCGATGGCCTTCTAATAACTGTCGCTAACAATGCTACACATGCTGGAATAAATAGCGTAAATAATGTAATTACCAAAACGTCATTCTCGACACGCTCATGGGTGTAAGGATTGAACAAAGCGAAAATTATCCAAAGGATCATTGAACCAATTGAAGCGAGTAAACCAATGAGCTTCGTTATTTTCATTTCCCATTTCCTCCAAGATAAAACCTCGTTGTTAGACTTCATTTAAGTACTGGTCTATCCTACGATTATCCTTTATAATCAAAGACTTCATCTTATCCTGACGGAACATATCCAAAATCTTCGGTTTACTTTTCTTTTCGAAGCCAGCATTCCATTCAAACATTCTCATGAAAATTTTAAATGTTGGTGTATAATTTGCTTTTTCGACTCCAAGTTTTTGCAAAATAAATCTTCTTATGATCCTAATAATTCGTACCACATAGGGTGTATCCAAGAAAATGATTATTTCAGCATTATGGAAACATTTGGAAACCCAATCATGATTATGAGCACCTTCTATGATCCATCGGTCTGAAGACATTATTTCGTTCAAAAGATTATCTCTTTCCTCGTCAGATCTTCTTATATCTTCATCTTCATGCCTTTTCCAAACTACGTTATCTAATTCATAGTAGGGTATGCTGTATTTGCGAGATAAATTTCTAGCAAGGGTGGTTTTACCGCTTCCGACTGAGCCTATGATATGTATTTTCCTCGGAATATTCCCGTTCAGATGGAGCACCCCACTTTTGTAAAAGTTGTTCTTTCTTAATTCTGCTCCATATATTTCAAATAAAATATAACTCCCGCTCTATCTACACTCGAGAATTGTAAGGGATCATCACTCATCAATTGTCTTAATTCATCTACGCTAATCCACCTAGGATTCTTCGTTTCATCGCCTAATTGTAGTAACTCGCCTTGTACTTTGCAACGGAAGTAAACACCTACCGAATCAAAAGGACCTTTTAAGGTTTGATACACTCCAAATGGTTGAATACATTCCACTTCAAAACTTGGATCCACCCCCACGGTATCAATCCTTGTATCCTCACCTTCAATTTCTACTACATCAAGTCCAGTCTCTTCCTTAACTTCCCTAATGAGTGCTGTGACTAATGATTCATACTGTTCAATTCTCCCACCAGGAAGTTCAATCCGTTGAGATTCTCCAGGTTTATTTCGTGTCTGAACCACAATCTCTATGGATCCATTACAGGTTCTTTCAATAATTGCACGAGAATTAACTAAAAACATCCGTCATCACAACACCTTTCTTTTTCTACCATTAAAATTTCTAGATTATCCCAACAATCCCTCCCTACACGCCAAAGTTACGCAATGGCTGCAACAAAATGTATCGCCATCAATTGCCTCACATTCTATAAACATAAAATCGGCATTTAATTACGAATTCCCATCAATTTAAGCATTCATTTGCACAAATTTCGCAATGAAAACGATTTCGTTATACCTCAAAATAAAGAAGAGATCCATATCGAGGACTATCGAAGGAGTACCATCCCCATGACGAATCCTAAAAAGTTAAATTTATTTGCTATTACATGGCCTTTATTTATTGAATCGTCACTTCTCGTGTTTATGCGAACCTCTGATACGTTCATCGTCAGTCATGTGTCGGATGAAGCCGTCGCCGCGGTAGGCGTCAGCAACCAGCTTATTATCTTTTTATTCTTGCTGCTCCAGGTGGTTTCAACCGGTTCAGCCATCGTCATTTCTCAATATTTGGGTGCAAATAAACTTAGAGATGTCAAGAAGTTTGCCGCTGGGGCCATCTCGCTTAATTGTATATTCGGCTTCTTCATAAGTGTATGTATCGTTTGCTTCAGCAAACAGCTGCTGCAGCCCTTCGGCTTGCAACCAGCGACACTGGAGCAGGCGCGCATCTTCCTATCGATCGTTGGTTGTTCCTTATTTATTCAAGCCATCAATCTGACCATTTCGGCCATTACTCAGGTGCATGGTTATACGAGATACACAATGACGGTCAGCTTGGGAATCAATCTCGTCAATTTGACCGGCAGTATTTTATTTATTTTCGGTCCTCTCGGCTTTCCTAAGCTCGGCATACCAGGTGTCGCCATTTCAGCCGTATTCAGCCAATTACTCGGACTAGTTATTTATAGCATCATTTTAACCAAAATCGTTCGATTGAACTTATCCTTCCGTGACTTTTACAAAGCGAGATTCGCAGAAATAAAAAAGATATTAACCATCGGTATTCCCACTGCCGGGAGCCAGCTCATATACTCCATCAGTCAACTGATGACGACCTATTTTATCACTCAACTAGGCGCTGAGATGCTTTCCACTCGGATTTACACCCAAAATATCATGACGTTCATCATGGTACTGGCCATTTCCTTGGGACGCGGGACGCAAATCATCATTGGTCGATTGGTGGGTGCAGGAGAAAAGGAAGAGGCCTACAAGCAATTGTTTCGTAGTTTGATACTTAGTTTATTTCTATCACTTGCCGCGGTTACGTTGACCGTTTTGTTCAGAAAACAATTGATCGGTATGTTTACGGATAACGTCGAAATTATCACATTAGGTGCGTTTTTATTGACCTACGGTTTCCTCCTAGAGCCTGTACGCTGTTTGAATATTGTCATTGGAGAGGCTCTTCGAGCTACTGGTGACGCGAGATTTCTTCTCTTTGTCGGCTCAAGTGTCATATTGGGACTGTGCGTCCCGCTAACTTATTGGATAGGTGTCCATCTGGGGTACGGGTTGGTAGGGATGTGGTGCGTGTTCATCATGGACGAAGGGGTCAGAGGACTTCTGTTATTATTACGCTGGAGAAGCAGAGCATGGGAGAAGAAAGTGTTGGTGAGTAGAGAGGAAATGGCTTAGTTTGCAGAAAATCTACATTAGTCTGCTTGAGAAAAGGCAACCAATCCGTCTAGACTGGCTGCCTTCATATTTTTATTGAAATCTCGTTTCTCGTTACCAAAGCTTGAATCTGAGCAAATGATCGGTCAAATGTTCTTTCTTTAAGATTTCAATCTGCTTGTTCCCTATTAGATCGTAATGTGGATATTCTTCACGAAAATGTATGTAAGCTGGATTTAAACCATTCGCCAAGCACCATTCCTTCAATCGTTCTAGATCACAGCAGCCCACCTTCGTGATCGTCTTCACTCCTGGAAAACGAGGCTCTACCCAATAATGCGTCAAAAAGGCAATTTCCCCCTGTGAGCATTTGCTTTTCCATTCATTCAGTTCATGTCTGGATATTCCGAAAGCCATGTCATCTATCTCCTATTCGGTGCAGATGTCCGATTGCACTACTAATAAAAAAATCCGCGTATTAAGCGACTTTCGTTTTAACGGTGTTCTTGTCACTCGACAGCATCTTACTTCCATTTGCGTTAAATATCTCCACTTTGCTAATTCGTTAAATTCTCTACTGGTTTATCGCAAAAAAGAAAAATCTCAGGTACGACTCAAGAGAATCTTAAAGTGGCTAAACGCTCTTCCAAAATTACACGCAGTTCATCAGGAATCCGCTCGAACTTGACCCCTTGCCCCAAAAACAATAGCCAATCCGCATAATACGCCAGCGCCTCAACATCGGTCACATCCAACTGAACATTGAAAATCCCGCTCGACTGAAACATCCCAGTTAAAGACAAAATTATCCCAGGCGGGTGCATACGCTTAAAGCGCTGAATCCCAATCGTATCAAGTTTCACAACAAGATTGGATTCACGTGCACGAAGCAGTTTCTTGTTTAAAATCTCTTGTTCAGTCCACTTCATCTCCTGCTCAGAAATTGCTGAATCCCGTAGCATCTCAACAGGTAGATAAGTAAACTCATCCGTATCAAAATTATAAACCTCGACCAGCCACTGAGCGTTCGAGTTAAATATATGAAGCAAATAAACGTCCAGTAACTGTGGCCAGCCAAGACTCAGCTCATATGTCACACGTAAATGTTTATCCCGCACAGCAAGCGAAATCAGCTGGTTTAGCTCTGCAGGCGCCGCGTCATCGAGCTCCAAAAGATGCGGATTGGCGGGATTCGTATTTTCGAAAAGCAAGATATTATTCAGCTCGATCAGCTCATCTTGCTGGGTTTGCGATGCGATGCCGATAAGTTTCTCAGTGATTGAGCGGCGATTTTGCAGATAAGGCAGCTGTGAATTCTTCGAAGCGATAAAGCTGATAAAAATCGCCTTCAGCTCATCTGGCGTGAAGCGGGCGGCTGGCAAATATTGATTTTGCATGACAAAGTATCCACCACCGCGCCCAAGCTCGGACGTCAGCGGAAAACCCATCGCCTGAATCTCGTTTATGTCGCGGATCGCCGTCGCGCGGGAAATCTTGAACTCTCGTTGAATCTCGGCAATCGTAAAATGTGCGCGGTTATTAATGTAACGCATAATCAGGTTCACTCGTTCTGTTTTCTTCATGATTTTATTATATCAAAAATGTAGCATAAAATGTCAGCACTGACGGTTTTACATTTTTGCTTTCCAATAATAAGTATCAATTTTTGATACATTTGACGAATAGAATCAGTCTTGTAAAGATTAAATACCACAAAGGAGAGAACAATATGACTAACTACTCAATCAACACAATCTCAGAAAACTACAAAATGACTGCTTTCGGTGTTTCATTTGACGACTACAACGACTGGGCAGGTAATGCAGCAAAAACGGCAGCGAAAAAAGCTGAAATCACTGAAAACGGCAAGCTTGCTGAACTTCTCGCACTCGCTGACGGGCAAGAATATCAAATCAACTACAACCTCGACCGCAAGCCTTGGCGCGGCTTCGGCGTAATGGGTGAGTTCAACGTGGAAGGCGCGGTTGTCCTTGATTTCCTCGCTGGCGATTACCTCGTCGTGCCTGGTACAGGTGCTGACAAAGACCGCCTTGCTGACGAAATCACAGGCAAAGTTTTCGGCGGCCTGATCCAAGAAATCACAGAATACAAATACGTTGGACCTGGTAACTCAACGTTCGTTAAAGCAAATGAAACAGGTGAATTCTACGGCGAAATGTGGCTTCGTGTAAATAAAGTCGAAAAAAACTAATCCTTGTCAAATCCACCAGAAGTTATACCGATTAAAGGAGCATGCACATGGCAGAATACACACTTGAACACAAAAAATCATTCACATTGACCGCTTATGGTTTTTCAATCCAGTCGAATTTTCAAGACATGCCAGCTTTGCAAAAAGAGAAAACCGAATTTTGGGACAGACTCAAGGCAGACGGTCGTTTTAATAAACTCAAAGGCGCGGCAAAAGATGATCGCGAATGGTCAGTCAATGAGGTTTATCAAGGAAAACCGTGGAATTATTTCGCTGTAGAAGCTGGCAAATCAGTGGCTGACGCAACGCGCATCATCGAGTTTCCAGAGAGCGAGTACATCGTGGTCGCAGGGAATGGCGACAAGGAAACTTTGTTTGATAAGCTGACTTACCGTGCTTTTGGCGAAGTCCTGACCCAAATCACAGATTATGCTTACATTGGTGGTCCAAATGCGACTTATCGCAAAGATAACGGCGACGGCACTTTCTACGGCGAATTTTGGGTGCCTGTGGTTAAAAAATAAGGAAATTCGGAAGACAAGTAGCCCGATGAAAGAAATCAACAGCTGCCTCTCTCGTATAAAATTTGAGGAATTTTCATGTTATGAAAAATACGACAAAATTATTTCCACAAATGGAAAAGAACCTTGTTAAATCAAGGTTCTTTTTGTGAGCTTTATGTCGTTGTACTTTTTTAAATGCCAACCCACTCGCAATTCAACTACTCCCTTTATTCACCAATATAAATTTTGGAAAAGAGACCCACAGCAACGGGCTGGGGGTCTAATTTATACTTCTTGAATCCGGGACCAAGGGTCGCCCAGAGTCACTTATTTATTATTCAGTTGTTCAGCTAAACCGATTAGAATCCCTTCATTTCCACGAATGTAGCAGAGTCGATACGAGTCCTCGTACTGAACCACTTCGCCAACGAGCTGAGCACCATGCTTAGTGATGAGTCTGGATACCATTTCGTCAATGTCTTCAACAGCGAACATGACGCGAAGATAACCGAGGGCATTTACAGGATCAGTTCGGTGATCTGATATAGTAGGTGGGGTGAGAAATCGCGAAAGTTCAATTCGGCTGTGGCCATCTGGGGTAACCATCATAGCGATCTCTACACACTGTGTACCCAGCCCGGTTACGCGACCAGCCCATTCACCTTCGACAGTAGCTCGCCCTTCGAGCTTCAAGCCAATCTCCTCGAAGAAAGAGATTGCGTCTTCAAGAGATTCTACAACGATGCCAACATTGTCCATTCTTAGTAATTTGTTTTTTGCCATAGTTTTATCTCCTTAGGTGTACCAATTTATTACCTGATCAACTTCATATTTATTCTATCAAGAATTACCGATTCCTTCCAAACGACTAACATCTTGTCATAGTACCGTAATAAGATCGTTTGTAAAAAACTTATATTTCAACAAGGAATGGAAACCCTGACTAGAGAACAGATGATGAAGTCCAATTCTAGGAGGAAACCATGGGAAGAATTGTTCATTTCGAAATTCACGTTAATGATATGGAACGTGCCAAAACATTTTACGGAGAAATCTTCGGTTGGGTATTTGAGGATTGGAGCCAGTATGCCGGCATGCCTTATTTCGGCGCCGTCACTGGCGATGCGGAGGAAATGGGCATCAATGGTGCACTCATGCAGCGGCATGGCCCTGCTCCAGATCCCGGCCAGCCATTGAACGGTTTCGCGTGCACCATCGGCGTCGGAGACTACGACGCTGCGGAAGTGGCAATTCTCCGTCTCGGCGGTACCATCGCTATACCGAAATACGCGCTTCCCGGCATGGCATGGCAGGGATATTATATCGATACAGAAGGAAACATTTTCGGTATTCATCAACCGGATAAGAATGCCGGTTAAGAATGCAAAAAAGGCTGCCAACCAATTTTTCGGAGCAGCCTTTTTCTCTTCAGATATTTTAAGCTTTGACTGAGAACTGTTACAATCTAAAATATGAATTTCATCTTCTCATATCGATCAATGATTTCTGCTATCGCATTAATGTTGATCGGCTTGCTGATGTAGGCATCCATACCTTCAGATAGATATTTCTCACTGTCGCCTTTAATGGCGTGAGCTGTCACTGCCACAATATACGGGCGCTTCTTACCCTTTAACATGTCATTAATTAATTTCGTCGCCGTTAATCCATCCATCCAAGGCATTTGAATATCCATAAAGATGATATCATAAGGATAACGCTTAACAGCTTCCACGGCTTCTTTTCCGTTATGTACTAAGGTCGTTTTGTGACCCAGTTTCTCTAACATTTTCTTTATCACAACTTGATTCACTTCATTGTCTTCCGCAATTAAAATTTTCAATGATTGTTCCGTTGAATTTTCGACAATGTCATTATTCTGGGGCCACATATCATACTGCGATGAGTCAAATTGATTGGATTGGACCCGCAAGTTGGCCGTGAACAGGAATGTTGATCCTGGTTGATCTTTGGAAGCTTCATGCCAGATTTCACCGTCCATGAGCTCAACAAGCTTTTTACAGATAGCTAATCCTAATCCGGTCCCCTCTGTTCTCCGAGTCATAAAATGATCAACTTGATAAAAAGGGTCAAATAAATGACCTGCTTGTTCCTTCGGTACACCGATACCTGTATCCTTGATTGCAAATTGAAGACGAACGGAATTCAGGTCTTGCGACACCGTATCAACACTGATCGAAATCGCTCCATTAGGAGTGAATTTGATGGCATTGCTGAGTAAGTTCATCAATACTTGTCTCAACTTCGTAATATCTCCGTAAACCAAGCTAGGAACCTTAGGACAGACCGATGTCGTGATCTCCAGATTTTTTTCAAGAGCTTTAGACATGACCAAATTAAGCGTTTCTGATAAAATATCTTTCACATTCAAAGGTTCTTCCATTAATTCGGTCTTGCCGGATTCGATTTTGGAGAAGTCTAGAATATCGTTGATAATCATGAGCAGCGTAGCGCCACTCTTTTTAATAATTTGTACATATTCGATCTGCTCTTCATCCAATTCCGTCTCTAAAAGTACATCCGTCATACCGATAACCCCGTTCATAGGCGTACGGATTTCATGACTCATCATGGCTAAAAACTCGCTTTTAGCTTTATTCGTCTTTTCAGCGGCTTCTTTCTCAATGATCAACTTCTTCTGTTCCGTCATGTCTTTCGCAATGATGTAAAAGCCCATAGTCTGAGACTGGATGATAATTGGAGCTAGCGTCACCAACACTTCAACGGAATAACCATCCTTGTGTTGAATGAAAGTAATGTCTTTTTCAACTTTTTCAATTTCCAAATGATCGTTTAAAGCCAAAAGCAAATGCTTTGAACTTTTTTCGCCAATTAATTTGGACATTCTATTACCAATTAGCTCTTCAATGAGATATCCGGTCGTCTGTTGCACCATATTATTGCCATTGATTATAATGCCGTCCAAACCAAAAGAAATAATCGCATCGTGGTTGTATTTCTTTAACGACGTATACCGTTCAATACTTTCTTGCAGCTTTAGTTCCGCTAGCTTGTTCTTGGTTACATCGATAAATTGGGTAATAAAATACAAAGGTTTCCCGTCAATCTCATCACGAACTAATGAAACATATACGGAGGTCCAAACAACATTACCATTTTTATTAAAATACCGATTTTCTAATTGAAATGAAGGGATGGCACCATCCAATAATTCGGTTAGTAAACCCTTAGACTTGTTACAATCATCAGGATGTCGAATATCTTCAAGTGGAAAGTTCATGAATTCTTCTTCTGTATAGCCGAAAATGCTGCAAACCGCCGGGTTAACATTCATCCATTTGCGATCCAGAGAGATTAAAGCGATCCCAATCGGAGCATTTTTATATAAGTGTCCAAATAAGGCTTCGGGGTCAAATAACTTTAGATCCTGCATTCATGCATTCCTCCTTTAGACTTAACGCAACAGCTCCCTCTTATTTTTCTCTTGGCAGCTACTCCTATATTACCATAAAATGAGTACCTGTCCGTTAGCTTAATCTATGTAGATCTATCTAGTGCCTCAAATACGCATAAAGTTGTGCCCAAAGCCCTAGCCCCATTTGTGAGTGTACCCGATATCCGCTCTGTTGCAGCTCCATTCCTCCTGCATTATGTTGGGCAACTCCTGTCAAAATACCATCGGGTGTCAAATAAGAAGATAGCTTCAGGAAATTATGCCGGGCAAGCGACATGTACCCGTTCGGTAACAATTGATGACTAGCGGCCAGTGCGAATGCGGCAGAAATCCCTGCCGATCCCGAGGTATCAATTCCTGTAGTGGCATCATCTAGGAAACAAGACCACAACCCGTCAGGCTGCCTCCACTCTACGGCCACCTGAGCAATGCGGTTGATTTCGGCCTCTAACTCAGCCATTCCTGCCAGACTCGCGAATTGAGAAGCTTTCAGCTCGATGCAAGTCTTGACCAAACCTAAGCAGTACCAAGCAAAGGCCCTCGCCCAGCTGCGAAATGTATGTTCTTGTGATTTCCGATGATAGCGCAGAAACACATGCTGCTCGCGTGCCAGGCAATCTCGTCGTAGCAGGATCTGCGCAATGGCTTGCTCCGCCATATCTTGACGGTTGAATTGCCTCGCCATAACGGCAAGCGGATACGCCACCGTATACGAGCCTTCAGCTGTGACCACGTCACCATCAATGACAGCGCCACCGTTCCTGCGACCTGCAGCTTCAAAAAATTCAAGCGCTTTGAGAATCACAGGATGATCCATGCGATATTTCGCAATGACAGCCAGCGGCAGAGTTGCTTCAATCGTTGTAAACGTACCATCGGACTGTTGACCGTGTAAGTCCTCATAGAGCAAATCTCCTTGAGCGTTAAAAAACTGGCTGAAATGCAAATCCAGGATGGGATTCACACGGTCTTCCCCCAGAATCGACTGTAAACTATGCAGCCCATCCAACACACATCCCTCCATCCAGCCAAAGGGTTGTAACGAGGATAGGGAAAGCATCGTATTCAAAGCTTCATCGACACGTGAATCTGGTTCACCCATCAACAAGTGAGGAACGAATAGCACACGTTCCGCCACATCATCCTGAGCGTCAAATACCCAAAGCGGCTCCTTACCACCTATGAGCTCCAATCGGACCCCCTCATTCAGCACGGCTGCAGTCTGTTCCTCCGTTAGCAGAAGTTCAAAGGGCTGAAATACATAAGCGTACCGAATATCTATGGCTCCGATTCTTTCATTGGATTGAAGCAAGATCACGTCAACCTGCTGGGCATCCCGATAATCTAATGCGACGGTGATCCGCAACCGACTACATTGTCCTGCTGATTGCTTTAACTGATCCCCTTGCAGCTGCCATGTCAAGGATAGTTGCTCCTGACCTTCTCCCAGGTGTACCGCACGCCACCCTCTAGCAATATGTTTACCCTCAGGTAATAGAGTCTTCGACTCACTGATAACGAGGGCCGGAAAATAATGAACTTGTCTCATCTTCGATCCCTCTCCCTATTTGAATTGTTCACGATATTGGCTCGGTGTTACTTGTACAATCTTTTTAAAATTTCGATTGAAGTTTGAAGGAGTGCTGTATTGCAGCCTTTCTGCAATATCCGCAATCTTCATATCTGTCTCTTGCAACCAGCGTTTAGCAACCTCTATGCGATGGTTCGACACATACTCAGAGAAATTAACACCTGTATCCTTTTTAAACACACGGCTAATATAACTAGGATGGTAATGAAACCGCGCGGCAAACATCTCAACACTTA
The DNA here is from genome assembly GCF_964253335.1 of Paenibacillus sp. LjRoot56. NCBI lineage: Bacteria > Bacillati > Bacillota > Bacilli > Caryophanales > Paenibacillaceae > Paenibacillus > Paenibacillus sp. LjRoot56. The sequence continues at coordinate 404,198 of NZ_CAXURV020000002.1, read as the reverse complement.
AATCCTGATCAAAATGTTGCTCAATCTCTGAAATAATCAGATTGGATATATTCACATCCTGCTTACGCTGACGCTCCTCAGTCCATGCAAGAAGCGGTTGAATAATCTGTTTCCAGAACCACTCCTCAATCTGCTTGGCTGAATGCATGCGAATCAAAATTTCCGAGGTGAAAATCTCCTTTTGGAAAACTTCTTGTACCGATTCACCTGCATCCTGAACAAGCCCAGTTAAATTGTTAAATAAACGTCCGATAAAATGCTGATAATCGTAGTGATTCATCTGGTTTTTCAGAAAATCAGCAATAATCGCCTGTAATCTTTCCTGTGCCTGCTCTTCATTCGACTGCTTGATAGCCTCCATAATCTGAAATTCAAGCTCTTTCGGATAACGGAACATCTGTGCTTTATTAGGCTCCACCTCGTCAATGAACAGAATGGACTCAGACCCCAGTCTAACGCGATAAGCCAATGCATCCAGACTTTCTTGATGAGCGAGCGACGCATACATAAAATTCGAATACCTCCTGCTAATCCCTATGCTTATTTTCAAATTCAAATATTGCTTAATGCTATTACGTATTTCTTCCGATTTATTAAAAACCTGAACTTTAAATGGCGTATCATCTTCTAGACCGCCACCTAAGAACAGAACGACTCCTTGGTTCTGAACAATCGAGCTGAACCGCATGGACTGAGGGACAATCTCTTCGATCATATTATGAATAGCGTAAAGCATGAGATCCATATCCTTTTCGGAATAGCGCGTCCCTTCCAACGTATCAATTTGTAGGGCCAGCACACACCAACGATCCCAATTTGTCGGAAAATCATGCCGTTCTAATTGATCTTCCATCGACTCAAGCCGAATATCGCCAGATAGCAGCTTAAATACAAAAAATTCACGCGTCTGACTATGCAGAAATACCATTTCCTCCTTTAGCTTCGTACTTGATTTCGTCAAATGATTCAAATGCTCACTGATATAAGTCAACTCATTGTTCTGCCTCTGTTTGTGATCCGGCTGAATAGAGCGATAAATCCGATGAATCGGTGAATACAACTTATGCGAAAAAAAGAAAGATGTGGTGATTACAAGCGTAATCAAAATGGCTACAAAAATAATCGTATATAGCTTGATTCCATTCGATTTGCTCATCACATACTCCAAAGGGGTAATCGATGCATAAATCCAATTGTTATATAGCGCATGATTATAATGAATGACAAACTCCTGGCCATCCTGCTTATAGAAGAAAAAACCTTCCTGCTCACCGCTTGTGAGAATTTGCCGATAATAGCTCTCGGCCTTCATATTCATTCCGATGTCATGCTTGTTCAAACTGGCGACGACGGATCCTAGTTCATCGATAATTAATGTACGTCCTTTACTAACATCACCAGCAAGACGCTTGCTGAGCTCTTGCAAGGGAACATTGATCGAGATAATGCCATCCGGGTTAATCGCATTCAGCGGAATATGCTTAATAAGCTTAAACACATAACCGGATTTCTCATCCTCTGTCATCTTCCAATAAGAACGACGGGAATCATCACGATAGGAGATCAGTAATTTTTGCAAATCATATAAACGTTTATCATGCGTCTCGATCAAGGGACGATCTTTCATTGGATAAACAGCACCGCCCTCAACAATCCAATCCTGACGGTAGCTCATCAAATTGACATCTTGAATACCCAATTCGAACACTTGAATATGGACGAGCTCATAGAGCAGTTTCTCGAAGAGATCATGGTATTCGTAGTCAAAAGGCACATCTAATACCGTCTGCATGGAAATCGCATTCGTCATGACAGTTCCGCTAATCGTTTGCGTCGCTAAGGTATCAATGGTTTTAAGTAAATATTCGACTTTCTCCTTGTTCTGCTTCAGGATGAGTCGATTGCTGGCGATGATCTCTTCCTCCAGAATGGCTGAGGATTTATTAAAGGAGAGATAGCCAAGAAGCACAACAGGCAGTATCCCGATAATGCAGCTAAGCAACACTAGGTTTTTGAAAAATCTGGATGTCTGGAATCTACTCATCATAAGCCCCTCGCTCTTCCCCATATTCCTTACACCATTCATCATATCATGGAAGGGAGTAAAGGGGCTGCATCCTTAGATACGCCCCTTTATGCCTTGCTTACTTTTTCTTATAAAGCTCGGAAAGCTCTTTGGCTACTTGATCGCCGCCAACTTTTTTCCATTGTTGGACAGCGGCATCGAAGCCGACATCATCGATTTTGCCCATAATATACTGTGCCCGCGCATCAATGAGGAGGGTTTTCAACTGCGCATCCTTCTCTGTTTGGGTTGGCGAAATCAGACCCATGGATGGATCCTGAACGCTTGCGGCAGCAAGCTCTGTCATCCGCTTTTTCAATAGGACATCCGTATCTGTCGTGCCTGTTGGGTACACAATCGCATCCGTTGTAATCAAGTTTTTGAGGTCATCTACATTAAATTGCTCTGCCGCTGGCTTTTTATCATTCTCTTGGGAAATACGGACAAATTCTGCTTTTGCTTCATCACTATTTTCTGTATTGAAATAACGTAGAACCTCACGAAGTTCTTTTTCTGTTTTGACACTCGTTTTCGGAATCAAAGCACCGCCGAAATGGCCAGCAGCCGCATACGATTTACCGTTAATAGGCGGACTTACCGTCATTGGATACTTATTTTTCGTGTCTGCCATTTGGAGATAGTAGAACGGTACGACAGCATCAATAGATTCGATACTGAGGCCCACTTTATTGTTGTATAAATCTTTTCTAGCTTCATTCCGCACAACGATCGCAAAGTTTTTATTAATTAAATTCTCGTTATACAATTTACGAAGGAAGGTCAAACCTTCACGATACTCTTTGGTTTCTACATCTTTAATAAAATTCCCACTCTTATCTACCATCCAGTTATTCGGTGCGCCAAACCATGCGAATATATCAGCTGGGATACTATTTTCATAGAGCATGAGGCCATATGTATCATTGACACCATTTTTATCTGGATCCTTCTCTTTAAATGCTTTCAGCACGTTGTAAAATTCATCGATCGTCTTCGGTTCCGTAAGACCCACATTATCCAGCCAATCCTTGCGGATAATTGTACCTATCCGTACAAGGGGACGTGGACGCGGAATCACATAGTATTTCCCATCAATAGCGAGATTGTTTAAGATGTTCTGATCGTATTTTTTCAAATTTGGAAACTCATTTAAGTATGGTGTTAAATCCCAGAACATACCAGATCGCACACCGTTAAGCACCGAGGTAATGAATGGATTTTCTACCATAATCGTTTGAGGCATCTCACCGGAAGTCATCGTAACATTTAATTTCTCGCTGTATACGTTGAATGGCACATACGTAATATCCAACTTCGCATTCGCGATACGCTCTGTCTCTTTGACAACGGGCCCATCTGCTTTCGGAGCCGTGTTGGATAAATACACATTCAACATCGACACTTTAGCAGGTCCTGTCGACGCAGCCGGGCTCGCTGCAGGTCCGGAACTCCCACCTGGACTTGGACTTGATGTCCCCGATGTGTCTGTTGATGTTGTACAGCCCGATAGTATAGCTGACACAGCTAGAACCATCGTGAGTGAGAGCCCCCATGACTTAACCACTTTTTTGCTTTTCACATTAACTCCTCCTTAGTTGTTGAACATGTCTATTTAAGGCGGCTGTATGTCTAAGTATAGCCGCTTTGACACCCTTATACCCACATATAAATGCCATCTGTCTGCAATTCCAGCTCTGCTTTCTCTAAACTTTCCTGCCCCGCACTTGTGAAGTCCAACTTTCCTTGACGAAGCTTGGTCTGAGGATCAACCAGGTGTTCGCCTGTCATCAGATCGAATTCCCAACCATGCCAAGGGCATCTGACAATCTCGTTTTCCCGCCCAAGCTTATACTCGTATACGAGAGAGGGCAGACGCGTCCCCGTAATGATCCCTTTGCAGACGGGAGCACCGAAGTGCGGGCACGCATTGCGCCATGCGTAATATTCGCCCTTCACCTTATAAATGCCGTATTCGGTATTTTTGACTTTTACAATTTTACAAGTACCTTCCATAATCTCATCTTTTGCAGCTACCCAAACCTTTTCCATTAGATCGTGCCCTCCTTTCGACTATCCCTTCACAGAGCCAACTAAAGCGCCTTTTGCAAAGTACTTTTGTAAAAATGGATAGACGACTAAAATCGGCATTGTAGCTACCGTGATCACGGCCATTTTCACTGTTTCTGGGGGTATCGCAGATTCCCCGGCTATCGAGCCCTGCTCGACAAAGCCTGCCTGAGAAACCATGACAATCTGTCTAAGCAGCACCTGGATGGGCCATTTCTCCGTATCGTTTATGTACAGAATGGCATGCATGTAGGTGTTCCATTGAAGCACAGCGTAGAACAAAGTTAGTGTGGCAATCGCCGGTAAGGAAAGTGGAATAATAATACGGAAAAGCATCCGTAAGTCCCCGCATCCGTCGATTTTGGCGGATTCCTCAAGCTCCTCGGGAATGTTCTTGAAGAAATTAATCATGATAATGAGATAGAAAGCGATAATCCCTCTTGGCAAAATCAACGACCAATAGGAATCCAGCAGGCCAAGTTCTTTTACAACAAGATAATCCGGAATCATGCCGCCTTGAAAAATCATCGTCACAACAATGAGAAACATGATACTACGGCGGAAGTGAAAGCGATTCCTCGATAAGGGATACGCAAACAACGTCGTTAACAATAAGCTTGTCAGTGTACCTGCAACGGTAATCCATACGGTAATCCCTAAACTTTTGGGCAGCGCATTGGTTGTAAAGATGTACGAATAAGCCTTCAGGGAGAACTCCGTTGGAAACAGCAGGAACGATCGTGAGTTATACTCGGCAACAGAGGCAAAGGAACTGGAAATCACATGAATAAATGGCACAACCGTAATTAATGCAAACAAGGTAAGCAGAATGATATTAACTCCATCAAACAAATAATTTCCCCAACGTTTATCCATCATTTAGTAGAGACCCTCCTCGCCTGATTTCTTTACAAGCCAGTTTGCCAACACGACAAGGATTAGGCCTACAACACCCTTAAATAGGCCCACTGAAGTCGCATAGCTAAGCTGCCCGTTAACTAAGCCCACGCGATACACATAGGTATCGAATACCTCCCCCACATCACGCGTCAGCGAGTTGACAATATTGAAGACATGATCAAAACTTGTTTCCAAGATGTCACTTATTTTCAGCAAAAGCAGGATCACAATCGTACTGCGTATGCCTGGCAATGTGATGTGCCAAATTTGACGGAAACGTCCAGCGCCATCCATTTTAGCTGCCTCATATAACTCTGGACTTATTGCCGCCAGCGCCGCTAGATAAATAACGGTTCCCCATCCGCTATCCCGCCAGATGACTTGCAGAATGTACATGGGACGGAAAAATTCAGGGTCCATCATGATCGAAAACTTTTGGAAACCTAGTGATGCAAGCAAGGATTGGAATAAGCTTTGTTCGGATTCAAAGATAACAAAAAACATCGCGACAACAACGACCCAAGACATAAAATGCGGAATATAGACGAGCGTTTGAATCCAGCGTTTGAACCATTCACGGCGCAATTCATTCAACATTAAGGACAGTATGATGGGTGCCGGAAAGGCAAAGACCAATTGATAGAACGAAAGCATTAACGTATTGCGCAACAGCATAAAGAAATCGGGATCTGAGAATAAGCGATGAAAATGCTTCAACCCTACCCATTCGCTTCCGAAGAAACCGGTGAATGGTTGAAAGTTCTGAAAGGCGATTATGATGCCGCCCATTGGCCAATATTTAAACAAGATAAAATAGAGAATACCTGGCAAGGCCATGATATACAGCCAGTGATCACGTCGTAGATCTTTGAGCAATGTTAATCTGATTCTGGATGCCTTCACCGATAATCCCCCTCACTTCAAATTCTCTTTCTTATGCAAACCGTATAAGGCTGCCGCATTTCCGCCTTGAACTTTCTTGCGAAGCTCCTTTGGAAAGGCAGAAAGCACCATCTTGGGATGATCGAAATCCCAATGCGGATAATCACTCGAGTAGAGGATCCGATCCTCCATTTTACACATCTGAATAATGTGCACGAGATGCTCCGGCGCGTCCGGTTCCTCAATCGGCTGTGTCGTTACATAGACATGTTCCCGAATGTATTCCGAGGGCAGCTTTGTCAGCCATGGCGTCGTATCCCGCAGCGCTTTGTAGTTCTTGTCCATTCGCCACATCAGATGTGGCAGCCAGGCAATCCCGCCTTCGATCGCGACCACTTTTACACCTGGAAATTTCTCGAAAACCCCTTCGCACACCAAGCTATTCACATGCGCCATATAATTGATAGGCAGAATATTATGCCATTCCATATAGCGCGATGGATAACCGGAAGGGGTCGGCGCTCCTGTCATACCGCGTCCTTCAGTCCCCGGATGGATGGCGATCGGCAAACCCATCTTCTCTGCTGCTTCATAAATAGGATGAAAGAATCGATTCCCATATAAACGCGTACTGCCGCTGCACATGATGACTTGAATAATATCTGGATGTCCCCCGATTCGCGTAATTTCCTTTGCCGCGTACAAGGGATCCGAATGGTTAATCACCATAGCGCCTTTATAGCGATCATCTTTAGATAACCAACGATCAATTAAATAGTCGTTATAGGCGGATATCACCGCATTCCCATAATCGCTATCTGGATTGAGCGACATTTCCAGCACATTTTGCCCCGTTAAAATAACATAATCAAAGCCATAACGTTCAATGTGATCCTTCACCATGAAAACCGGATCACTGCCAGAGCTGCCGCCGTCATCGGGAATTGCATCTCTTCTTAACACACCTACCGGTGAGTAATACGGTTGTCCTACACCAGTCCCAACACCGATCCACTGCTTGTGCCATGGCTTATCCATATAAGGAAGCAAATCTTGAGGGTCTCTAATCCCGTTGTGCACATCGGTATCAATGAGCATCGACTGTGTATGTCCGTGTTGGCTATCGTTGTGATTCATCTGTTTTCACCTTTCTTCGTCGTTGTTATGTCCTGCTTGCTATTTATCTTAGCCCGCCGTTTACTTACCGCCTATAATCAATACCTGACAGTCCAGAAACGTAAGCGGCATAAGGTTTTTTAGATGTAAATAATCCCTACCTTCACACAGATAATCATTACGTGACTACATGACATCTAAGGAAATTTATTTGGGACATAACAAAAAAGGGCAGTTATCACCATCTGCCCTTCCAGTTTCTTACATAATGAGAGTATGTTATTGAATCACATCCGCCGTCGGCAAGGGAATATAGACAGCATCGATTTCACTTTTATCATCCATTCATGCTTTTGCAATTCTATGCCCCCATCATATCGTTTCTTCGTTAGTTTAAAACGCGTGTTGCTGTTTCGTTATATGAAAAACTTGGTTATAAGACCATGTAAGGGTATCACTACCGATTGTAGTATGATTTTCCAACCTTTGCACGTAACTAAAATTTGTAGAGCATGGAAGGAGCCCTTAAACATGGCAACAAAAACACAACCGAAAACTGTTTTTCCTCCCCAGCATCAGAATCAGCAGCCGGGCATCGAATCACAAATGAACCCGCTGCCCGAGTTTGACAATACCGCATACATGGCAGCTGGCAAGCTGAAGAACAAAGTCGCGCTAATTACCGGAGGCGACAGCGGTATCGGCCGCGCCATTGCGCTCGCCTATGCAAAGGAGGGCGCAGACGTCGTACTTGTCTACCTGAACGAGCATGACGATGCAGATGAAACCAAGCGCCACGTCGAGAGTGCCGGTCGCCAATGCCTACATGTCGCAGGCGATATCGGCGACGAAAGCTTTTGCCAGCAAATTATTAAACAAGCGGTGCAAAAATTCGGCAAACTGGATATTCTCGTGAACAATGCCGCCGAGCAGCACCCGCAAAATTGCATTGAGGATATTACAAGCGAGCAGCTGGAGAAGACATTTCGCACGAACATCTTTTCTTTCTTTTACTTAACGAAAGCAGCCGTCAAGCATTTAAAAGCCGGTAGCGCCATCATCAATACGACATCGATCACGGCTTATCACGGGCATGAGCAGCTGCTTGATTATTCTGCCACAAAAGGAGCTATTGTGACGTTCACCCGCTCTCTATCGCTTCAGCTTCATGCCAAAGGCATTCGTGTCAACGCTGTAGCGCCGGGCCCAATCTGGACACCGCTCATTCCTTCTACGTTCACGGAGCAGGAGGTTGCTACTTTTGGTTCGACAACGCCGATGAAACGCGCTGGTCAACCAAGCGAGCTTGCCGCGAGCTACGTCTTCCTAGCTAGCGAAGATTCATCTTATATGGCCGGGCAGGTGCTCCATGTGAACGGCGGTACAATTGTTAACGGATAAGCAGGGGCTTGATCCCCATTCGATAGTTGCACAAATAGACCTGGCTAACGGAACTCGCTGCCAGGTCTTTTTCCTTTTTATTTAGGGATTTCTCCACAGTAGTTATATATCGATAGGCTTCACTTGATTTGTACTTTTTAGAATCATAGACTTTTTATTTGGATCATATTTAAAATGATAGACGTTAATGAAATCCTGTCCCGCCCCATTTCCGCCAGTTACAATAAATTCGCCATTGGCAACTTTGAATGGATGTTGTGGCAATTGGCTTATAGAAGCCCAATTCACTCCAGGTTTTATCTCAAACGTAATCGGAAAAGCCTTCCTATTACTTACTCCGAAAAGGTAAGTTTCGAGACCATGACAATCGGTGTAACGAGGAACATAAGCGAATATATCCATATCTTCCAAGGTAAATGGCTGCATGATGACTGGTGAGTCACTTGGCTGTACAATTTCGAAGTCTATTGGAAACGTACTGATTGGGGTTGCAATTCCCTCAGATTTGGATTCCCATACCGCCTCATAATCTCCTGTCCAATGGAGATCAGTCTCCATCCCATAACAGCTAGGTGCCCCCAAAGGAGCTACGCTCGCTTTGTTCGCTGGTTTGACGAGTAGTCGTCCATCCAAATGCGTACCTATTGCTCTGATGGAGTCATCTTCTTTCGCTAAGTTTGCCTCTGTAACTAGCGGAGACGAACCTGGTGTTGCGCTAAGAGACTCAGATGCTGCAGGCATTGGAGAAAGGGACGATACAGACGTATCTGCACCATTTCCCTTATCCTCACATCCTATGAGCATAAGGAGGAGCAATAATAACCCAAGTGAGATCATGTTTTTCATTCTAATAGCCTCCTCTAGCTGCTGGACGCATTCGACCCGAAATAACGCAATATTAATGGACGGTTCCTTACATTATCTGACGTACTCGCTATGTAATTGTTTCGTTCAAATTTAACATTCCTGCACGTTAGCTTAAAAAGGCCACCGATGCATCTGCACTCCCAGCCAAACGTGTTTCCGACTCGTTTTTATTATACCATATTTTCCTTTTTATTCCATTAAACTACTCGTAAGTGCTATAACGGCTGCCTCAGAAACCCCCAGCATGTTCCCAGCATAGGTAAATTGTTTTCAGTCCCCAAAATACAAACAGCAGCAGCCATGGACGAGAAAATAAAGTCCTTGACTGCTGCTGTTTTATTCCAATGCCTTTATACTCAACCGAACCTCTTTGTCACCAGGCAGTCTTATTTCTAACGTACCGTCTGATAGACTAATCACCTTTATTTCTTGACCATTCCATAAAACCCTATATTGGTGCCCGAAATTCATACAAGCAATTATTGTATGCTCATGGGTTGAATCCCCAAAATAACGGATCTCGGCATACAAGGAGGTATTGCCTTTGGAAAATTCGGAATTATTCACCCAAACGTCATATCCACATGTCAATGTGCCTGGACGATAGTAAGCAGCAAACCAGTTCAGCACGGGTGTGGACAAGCCTCCGAAATGATGCCATCCAGCGCCTCTACCCGATTGGACAATAAAATGCTCGTAACAATTGTAGGTTTGCTCAGCTTCTTTCTTCCATAGACCTAAAGCAGTATATGCTATTCGATGTGCTCCTTCTGACCTGCCATGACTGAGCATCGCCTTCCACATAAACCATTGATGCGGCATCCATACCGCACCGTTCCAATAACCGTCGGCCCGGTAATATGGTGCGCTTTGGTCAACTGTTGATAAGCCAATTGGACTCCATAGACGGGAGGGATCTTGCAGATAATCTAGGAGCCGGTCTTCCTGCTCCTTGGAGGTGATTCCCGCTACCAGTGGATATGCCCCGTCAAGTCCCATATTATAATTGTGACCACTCTCGTGACGCAAAAGTCCTGTAGGGTTACCCTGCTGATCGTGAACCACATAACCAAAATACCCAGCTTCTTCATCCCAGCTATTTTGCTGAATGGAGCTGCTGAAGGAGGCAATATCATTATCGTATTCCTTCACATGATCCTGCATACGACCAATAGCAGTTGCTGCCATCTTTAGAATCTTGGCAATACGGATCCCATGGCAAGAATTAGATATCGGCGCAACCTCTGCCCTTAACTTTTGCTTATGGACATGTACTTGTGGCGGGTAGTCATCCCAACCTCCTGAATTGTAGAAATAATCCCAAGTTTTGAGTAACCCAGATTGAAGCGTGCGTGTAGCGGAGCCTTCACTTTTACCCGCATAGAACAAATAATATTGGCGAAGCCTCGGATAAAAATGCTCTAGCAGTTCCTTTGATTGTGTTTTGTTCCAAAGCTCAAGAAATAAATAGTGCTGTACTGGAACCATGCTGCCATGGTGTATGAAAGCTGCTTGGGTATCCCCAGGGTCCGTCATATAAGCGTTCAAGCATTCAATCGCGCGCTGTGTATCGAGCTGAGCCAAACCAAGCCCTACGAACCCGGAGTCCCATGTGTACAGGCAATCCCACCAACGACCAGGCGTATAGTGCCGAATATAACTACGCTTTGTGTATACGGGATACACGATATTCGTTAAGAGAGTTGCTGACAACAGTTGCTGGCTAAATGCAAATTGCTTACCTTCAGGTTGAACTTCATGCTCAAAGGCAGCAATCTTAGATTCACCCTCTACAAATGCATTCAGATATTGAGGACTTTCCACATTCCAGTCCAAGATCACTCGATTGACCTCATCCAATGATCCGGAGGTTACCATGCCATATAGCGTATTCTCACTTTGCGCGCTAAGCGGAATTGGCCGTAGATACACATTGGTGAAATGACCCTCACCTTCACCTTTGAGTATGGGATGAACATGATGATGGACATTATGCCTCATGAAACGATCCAGCTCATCACTATGGTATTGCTTGATCTCATAATCCTCAAACTGCCATAACATGCCGTAAACATGATCTATACCCTCATATTGTAGAATTAAGCTGTTGGGTACTGGACCTGGTATGAGTTCTGGGTGAACGTTAGTAGAAACAAGGTTAAACTTAATTAGGTCCTTTTGTGCTCGCTCCACCAAGAAAATACCATCCAATTCCAAGTGCCTAGAGCCCTCGCTTTGAGCAATGAGATCGAGTCTGAGCGTCCCTGGTAAGCATCTGCCAATATTGACTTCGACTACCTCGGCCTTACCTGTACCTAGGAGCTCTACACTGCCAGCCCAATTACCTGCGATTGAGAACCTGACAGATTCTCCCTTTGGTAATCTAAACCTCAATCCTAGCTCTGCATCGCTAAGTGTTTGAGATAACTTTATCTGATACGAAACTTGATCGCCTTTTTCCTGTGCAAAGCCCATCCCAATTCCTGAGCCTTTAACAAATTGCTCTGCTCGCACCTCTGCACGATACAAACCATCGTACACAAGACGATCCGTTATCCTTGGCGTCGCAAATACTAGATCCTCATAATCCAATGCATCGAGCCATACCGCTCCTTCTGGATGCTCAACCTCTACGATTTGTAGAACCTTGCCGTGGGAATGCACCTGAGGCAAGTGAAGTGATGCCATCCAGTGGAGAACTAAATTCTGCTCCGCTTCGGTTCGATTAACCAGCTTACAACGGATAAGTCGAATATCAGCACCTGCCGATGCATAAGCGATATCTGCATAAACTTGATCCTTCCATTCCAGCTCATGGCGATGAGAATAATAGCTAAGATCTGGTGATGCCTCCCAAGGGTGATAGCCCGACTCCCACATGACACTTGGAATATCTACTTTGCGCCTATAAAATCCTGGAAACACGCTAAGATCAAACCGGATACCTTGTTCACTATTTGAAATATGGGAAATTCCCATATATTTTTTAGTAAAGGGCCCCCATAACGGGAGCCCCTTTTGATCATGTGTGCCAACCAAGTTTTGCATGATAGATTATCTCCTCTTTATTTATGAGTGCTCTTATACCAATCTGTTGCTTCCTTGATCGCTTGGTCTCCACCCCTCTTCTTCCAATCCTCAACGAATTTATCAAAAGAGTCTACAGGTTCTTTACCCGTGATAATTTTGGCAGCAGTTTCTAACCACAAGCCATCTCTTGCGAGCTCAGGACGCGTTTGCATAGTTGGTAGCGAAGGCATGCCCAGCGCATCATTTTTACGACCTTCTTTGGAAGCAACATCCATTCCTTTAAGCACCTTGTCCCCAGCTGGACGATTTTTCATAAACTCGGCATCCGTCAAATGAAGAGGACCTACCATGCGCAACCAAGTTAAATGCATTTCTTCACGGTAAATGTCTTCCTGCTTCTCCGGATACTTATATTTCATTTTGCCGTTTTCTAGCGTATAGTCCTTGCCTTCAAGTCCGTAAGTAAGGAACTTCTGTGCTTCGTCACTATAGAACCAATCCAAGAACTTGATCACGTTTTCCGGATTTTTGGTCGTCTTAGGAACAACCCATACGTTCCCCCCTACCGTTGATCCAATACTATGGCCACCTTTCCCATCTGGACCTACTGGGGATTGGATAACTTCAAGTTGAGCACTTGACGTTCCTGTCTTAACCTCTGCTGACCATTTGTCAGCAAGGCGCGGAGCATGTGTCCATAAACCTACAATGCCTTGTGCTTTAATTTTCGCATCCCATACTGGCGCTTTTTGTACGAACACCTCATTATCTAAAAGCTTCTCTTCATACATCTTCCGGTAAGTTGCTAATGCCTGCTTCATCTGTGGACGTATAAGGTTAGGGATCAATTGGCCATTCTCAAACTTCCAATCGAGAGGAAGTGCGTCATAGGCTCCAAAGAACGCTTCTGTAAACGCTAACTTTTCACGACCAGAATACGGAATTTCATCATTTTTCCCATTACCATTAGGATCCTTATCACGGAATGCCCGCAGCATATCTAGATATTCGTCTACCGTTTTCGGTGCCTTTAATCCCAGCTTATCTAGCCAATCCTTGCGGACCATCATGACACTGCCGTTTGGAGTCGCGTTTACAGAAGGGATCCCGTAGATTTTTCCGTCTTTACTAACACTTGCGAATTCCCAAGCTTCTTTTGAAATATTTTTTTTCAGGTTCGGACCATATTTGTCGATCAGGTCGTTTAGAGGAATAATTACTCCTGTATCCACAGCAGGTGCTACTTCCGGTTTATTAATACCATGTGTTTGCAATAGATCTGGCAGATCTCCGCCAGCAAAAAGCAGTGTTAATTTCTGATCAAATTCACGGTGTGGTATGAGCTCAAGCGTCACATCAGATTTGGAAATCTCACGAAGCTTCTTCGTGTACTCATCTTCATTGATGTTTGGAGATCCTTCGATGTACTGCAGGCCTTCCGTACCAATGCCTACTTTGAACTTAGCCGGTTTACTGACGCTCTGTGTTGAACCGGGTGTCGGTGCTGCATTGTCGTTAGAAGAGCAGCCTACCATTGTCCCTACTACCGTTACTGCTAAAGCAACCTTCGTCCATTTTTTGTTCATCTGACCTTCTCCTTTTTTTTTGAACTTTTGTCATCGTTTTTATCTTAACCCTTCACAGAACCAAGCATCGCACCTTTAATAAAATGCTTTTGGACAAGAGGGTAGACAAACAAAATAGGAAGTGTCGCTACCATGATGGTTGCCATTTTAATACCCTCCGCTGACTGCAAAGTTAGGCTGACACTTTGAGCGACCCCTTGTGTATCGCCATCAACTAATAACTGCCTTAACTTCACTTGCAAAGGGTAAAGCGCGGGGTTACGGATGAACATAATAGCACTAAAGTAACCATTCCAGTGTCCGACTGCGTAAAATAACCCAACTGTGCTAAGGGACGGCAGTGATAAAGGCAGCACCACGCTCCACCAAGTGCGATATTCGCCGGCACCATCGATTTTGGCGGCATCCACCAACCCCTCAGGGATTTGCCGAAAGAACGAAACCATGATGATCAAGTTAAACGCACTGATCGTCCCCGGGATAATGAGTGCCCATAGCGAATTGAGCATGCCTAATGATTTGACAAGTAGATATCCCGGTATAATTGGCACTTGAAAAATCATAGTAAAAACAACTAAAAGTAATATGAAAGAGCGGCCCTTAAGTTCATTTTTGGCTAAGGCGTATGCCATTAACGATGTGAAGAATAGATTAATGGCCGTGCCCCCTACTGTCAGCAGCACCGTGACGCCGAAGGATTTCCAAATCGCCATATTTTTGAGGACGCCCACATAATTAATCAATGTAAACTCAACGGGAAAAATGGTAACTTTTCCTTGAGAAAGTGCTGATCCTGAACTTAAAGAGCCTGCTACGATATGTAGAAATGGAAGAAGCATGGCGGCACTTGTAAGGATGAGTAACGTATAGTTAAGGGAAGCAAATGCTTCTCGTGAGAAAGTTGGTTTTTTCGTCATTTGAGAGCCTCCCTCCTTTTAATAAATTGAATTGCCGGTTGTTTTTTTACTTAGCTGATTCGCTCCTACGACTAAAATGAGACCTATTACGGATTTGAACAGCCCGATTGCCGTTGTATAGCTATATTGACCACCTAGCAAGCCGACACGGTAAATATAAGTATCAATGATCTCACCTGTCGAAGTGACGAGTGGATTCATCAGCATGTAAACTTGTTCAAAGCCGAGATCGAGAATGTGCCCGATCCTTAACAGCAGGAGCACCATAATCGTAGGCAGTAAGGATGGTAGAGTAATACTGAACACTTGCCTTAATTTGCTCGCTCCATCCACCTCGGCAGATTCATATAACTCTGGGTTAATCCCTGCAAGTGCGGCGAGATAAATGATCGTGCCCCAGCCAACTTCTTTCCATATTCCCGAAGTCACGACAATTGTGCGAAAATAATTAGGCTCTTGCATGAAGAAGATCTTCTCTCTGCCCAGCATGTGAAGAACCTCATTGAGCATGCCCGAGGACGGGGATAGAAAGTTAATGACAAGCCCGCCGACAATGACCCAAGATAGGAAGTGAGGCAGGTACAGCACGGTTTGCACAACTTTTTTGAAAGCCATCTTTCTGACGTCATTCATTAGAAGTGCCAGAATGATCGGAGCCGGAAATCCGAAGAAAAGCTGATATATACTTATTAAGAACGTATTCTTGGTCACCGTCAGAAACTCCGGATATGTAAATAAGTTGATAAAATGCTTCATACCAACGAATTTGCTGCTCAAAATCCCTGTAAACACGCTATAGTCCTGAAAAGCTATAATGATGCCAGCTAAAGGAACGTATTTGAATAAGATAAAGAAAAGAAGTCCAGGAAGTACCATCGAATAGATCTGCCAATATTTAACGACATACAGCTTGGGCTTTACTGTTGGCCGTCCCGTTAATCCAGCTGATCCTGTCACAATTCTCTCTTTACTGACATTCATTGCTTCATTTCTCCTCTCCATGCGCATGCGCTAGCCTTGCTGTGATGTAACTTTATTGTATACGGTTACAAATGCATTAACCATGTGATCTCTTGCGAAAGTTGTGTTTTTATATTCTAAATGGTTACGCTTTCAAATTAAAAAGACCATTCCGGCAAGAACGGTCTCCTTTAGTTCCAGTTAGTTACACAATAAACTAGGAGCCTGTCACCCTTTTTTTGTATTCATTAGGTGACAAGCCATAATATTTCTTGAATGTCTTCGCAAAATGCGGATAATCCTCGTAACCAACCGCCAGAGCAGCCTCGGAGGCTCTGACTCCAGGAGCCTTCAGCAATTCCTTAACCTTCTCCATACGCAGTTTTATAACGTAATCGGTGAAACTTAGCCCTAGCTCATCTTTAAAACAGCGGCTGAAATAAGACAAGGACATCCCTGACTTCTCTGCCGCTTTCTGCAAGGAGATATCCTCTTGGAAATAATTCAAAACAATATAATCGATAGCCTTCGCAATCGATTGTCGCTGTCCCCAATTTCTGGAAGCTCTAACCTTCTCCGCCAAATCTTTCAGGCTGCTTCTTGCTTGCACGAGCCATCCCTCCAGTGGCATTTCATTGCCCTCTGTCAGAAAGGGTTTGCTCGACTCGGACATTCCGCCGCCTGAGCGATGCAGGAGTTCCGCCTCGACCATGGTCAGCAGATCTTCCGTACAACTTCGAGCGACCTCATCAGAAACACCTTCTTCTCTAAGCTTCTGAACCATTTCTTTCATAAGCTGTAGTGCCTCTTCTTCGTTTAACAGCCACAGTTGCTCCGATACAGCTTCACTTCGAGCTTTGGATTGCTTCACCCATTGGCTTCTGCCAGTTGCTAACTTATGTCTTTCTTTAAATCTGCCGTCAATGTCAGAGAGCAGTTCATATAGCTGCTCCTCCTTAAGTGGCTTGAGCAAGTAATCGGTAACGTCTTGCCGTAGCGCTTGTTGCGCATAAGCAAAGTCACCATATCCGGAAATGATAATAATTTCCATGTCCCATTTCCTTCTACGCACCTCTCGAATCAACTCCAAGCCATCCATGACTGGCATAGAGATATCGGTAATCAGCAGGTCAGGACGCAGCTTCTCACATAGTGCCAGCGCCTCCATGCCATCATCAGCTTCACCGAATACTTCAAAGCCATAGGGGCTTTCGGCGATGAGTTTACACAAACTGCGTTTAATCATAATCTCGTCGTCTACAATGAGCACCTTATACATGGTCAGCCTCCTTACTTGTGAGTTGCATATTTAAGCATCAGCTCTACAACGGTTCCCGTCTCATCCGATTTGGCAATGTAAAGACCAAAGGGAGATCCAAAAGAGAGGCGAATTCGCTGATGAACATTCCAAAGTCCTATCGACTCCGAGGAGCCATCTGTTATTACTGCTGAATCTCTACGAAAATTAACATCATTGTTATTGAATGCTTGATTATATTCATTTCTTAGCACATTATCCATACCCTTGCCCTGATCTATAATCCGAAGCAAATAGCCGTCTTCTGAACGTTCACCTGTGAGGCCAATATACGTAGGCTTAATTCTATGTCGTTCATAACCGTGCTTAAAGGCATTTTCCACAAGAGGTTGAATCATGAGGCGGAGCGCTAATACGTTAAGGTGATCCTCATCGTGTAACTTTAGTTCTACTCGAAGCGTTTTAAATCTCTCCTGCTGAATTTCAAGGTAGGTGCTAATATAACGAAGCTCATCCTTAAGTGTCACAGTCTGCTGAGGATGACCAATACTATACCGAAAAATATCAGCTAAGGAGGTTGCCATTCGACTAATAGGTTTGACTCCCTCAATAATCGCATACGAATTCATAATTTCTAGTGTGTTGTATAAAAAATGCGGATTGATCTGAGACTGCATGACCAGAAGTGCCGACTCTCGTTGGCGGAGTTCCATCTCGATCTCTTTCTGCCTAGAATGCTGGATCTCATCAATCAGTCTTCGAATTTCTCCAACCATTCGGTTAAAACTTCGATTTAAGCCTCCAATTTCGTCGTTGCGTTTCTCTGGCGCTCGGACATTTAAGTCCCCCTCTTCCGCCCGGCGCATCAACCGCCGCAAATGCGACAGCGATTGAGTAAGATACACAGAGAAGCCTCCCACCAAGAATAAGGCCAAACTTACAAGCAACAACCCGACCCAAACCGTTACATTACGCCAGCGAACAAGATCGCCATTAAGTTCATTCAGCGGCACCTCAGAAATAAGTGTCCACTTGGTCAAAGAAGAACGTTCGGTGAGGATCAGCTTTTTGGTGCCGTTAATCGTTACAACCGAGTTCCCACTTGGCTCTTCTTGTGTTAAACGTATGTTTTGCTCGTTGACGGCCTTTCCCCACTTTTCCTTGTCTGGGTGATAAACGACCTTACCATCTTGGTCCATAATCCATACAAACCCGCTCTGTCCAAGTTTAATTTTTTCGCATATTTTAATAATTTCATTCATTTTCAAATGCAAAACAAGCAGTCCTGCTGACTGATACGACAAGGTATCTACAAATCTTCGGGTAATCGTCAGCACAGTTGTAGTATCTATCACGGACAACCCCGTAATCTTGTAATTCTGCTCTCCCGTCAGCGCATCCTTATACAGATCATAGCTAGCCTGGGCAGCAATGGCATTATAGCTCGAGGCCACTGTACCGCCCTTGGTTACGATTGATACCCCATATATATCCGGGCGTCCAAATAGAATCGTGGGAAACAACTCATCGGATATTTTTTTACTAATAGCAAATCGTTCATATTGATCGTTCGGATCCAGCTTCATAAAAGTTTGAATTTGGGGATGCAGCAGTAATGGATAGGTAACACGCTGCAAATCCTCAAAATAAGAATCAAGCTGCTCATTGATTTGCCGTACCAGCTGCTCACTATAGCCTATTGCATTCTTCTCAATACTTTCGGTGGAGCTTGTATACCACAAAGTACCGAAGGCAAGTAAGGGGACGCATAGGAAAAATAAAATAATACATACAAGTTTCGCATTAATGGTCAGCACTTTCTGTTTAATCATGGGCAGTCTCATCTCCAAACCGTGATTCCTTATTCATAGTTGTAAACGATTTATTTGGTAATTACAATCATAAATGTTTTAATTTCGTAAGGTTTAATTTCAAAGCGAAGCGCTTCCCCATAGTTAGGCTCCTCTATAGGCCGCTCCATCAGGTCACATTCTTGCCAAGAAATGATCTTCATTGCGCTTTCCAGAACAATCTCATTGCGCGCACCTGTATATTCATGAAGACGCAGGATCAATACATCTTGGTCCTCTGCCTTCTTCACAGCATCCACAATCACATGTCCCCCCTTAGCTTTGAACAGGGACAAAGCCTCCCAGGTATGAGCCGCTCCTGGCGTAATGCGAAGTGGATTATTTAAATCCCAAGCAGCCTCGACGGTACCGCCTTCAAGCCAATCTCCTCGATGCGGAAATAATGCATAGGTGAAAATATGCTCACCTAAATCTGCTGTCGGGTCTGGAACCATCGCCGATTTAATAAGCGTTAAGCGCATAACATTGTCTTTAATGTCATAGCCATATTTACAATCGTTAAGCAAACTGACTCCATAACCGCGTTCTGACAAATCAGCCCACTGTTGGCCAACTGTCTCGTAACGCGCATAATCCCAGCTCGTATTCCAATGCGTTGGCCGCTTCACGTTACCAAATTGAATGTCAAAGGTGGCTTCCGTACTGCGCACCTTTACCGGGAAGGCCACTTTAAGCAGTTGACGACGCTCCTGCCAATCAACCTTCGTATCGAAGTCGATTCTTCGGCTGTCGGCATATACGATCAACTGTTGCGTAATGGTCGATCTCCCATAAAGCCACTCAAAACAAAGGATTGCACGAAACGGGCCGCTTTCAACTAGACGAACCGATTGGAGATCTCCGATCAATCGCATTTTTTGCTGATAAAACAAATCAATTTCCCAGGCTTCATGACGTCCCTTCGGCTTATCCTCGAACACTTGAAACACATTGCCGGATTCGCCTTCAGCGAGCACTTCACGGTTCTCACTCTTGTCATAAATCCGTGTGAGGTGACCGGCGGAATCCCACTCAAGCTTGTAAAAAGGAGTAGACATCCAGTCGTCACCATGTTCGAAGACATCCTTATGATCATCTTGAAGAGCAGCAGGGCTAATCGTATAGTAAATGGTGCAGTAACCCATAGACGGAATTTGTCTAACAGGGATCAACCACTGATCACCCGAAAGGGTGGCGTCGAGCTTTATGCCTTCATGGTCAGTCCAAAATCCTGTTGTGGGCAGTGAATCGCTTGACAGCGCTACAACCCCATCACGATCCCAAAGAGCGCTATTGAATACCAAGTAGCTCTTGTTACCGTCAAGCTCTCTCTTTGGATCAGCCATAGCATCTGCAGCACGATTCCATACTCGATGACCAAGCTCGAATGCTTCCGCATATTCCAACCTACAATCTTCATACACTTCACGAATGGAAGAGCCTGGGATAATATCATGAAACTGATTACGCAAAATGATTTTCCAACCATCTGCCAGTTCAGATTGTCCATATTCCGTCCAATCGGAACGAAGCACGCTGTTCAAAGCACTTAACCATTCTGTCTCCCGGTATAAAAGCTCCAGCTTGCGATTCGCCCGCTTATTGTAAGCTTGGCTCGTGTAAGTCCCGCGATGCAGTTCCAGGTAAAGCTCTCCATCCCATGTGTGCACATATTGATCTGTTTGATCGACCGTTTTCTTTAGTTGTTCAAAATAAGTATCCGCCCGACCTGTCGTCACCTTCGGCACTCCTGGCATGTTCTCAAGTCTGCGTCGCATTTCGAGCATTTCGCGGTTCACACCACCTCCACCATCCCCATAACCGTAGGAAAGCAGTAACGATTGATTAAGTTCCTTATTGCGATAAGCTTCCCAAATCCCTTGTATAGAATGAGGCGTCACCTTTCCGTTGTATGTATAGAAGAAGGCCCCCTCATTACCACCTGGGTCAGGTGTTGTAATGAAATGAGTGAGTACCTCACTACCATCAATTCCTCTCCATTGGAAGGTGTCATGGGGCATCCGATTGTATTGGTTCCAGCTGATTTTGGTTGTCATGAACATATCGATTCCAAATTTCCGCAAAATTTGTGGAAGCGCCCAGCTATAACCGAACACATCCGGAAGCCACAAATATTTGCAATCAACACCGAATTCTTCTTTGAAGAATCGCATCCCGTACATCATTTGTCTGACGAGGGATTCACCCGACGTTAGGTTGCAATCGGCCTCAAGCCACATCGCGCCTCCGGCCTCCCAGCGTCCCTCTTTCACCCTCATTCGGATTCGTTCGTAAATTTCCGGATAGTCCGATTTTATATATTCATAAAGCTGAGGCTGGGTTTGCAAAAAAACATATTCCGGATATTGCTCCATCAGACGGAGTACAGTCGAGAACGATCTAGCTGCCTTTTCACGTGTATGCTTTAAGCGCCATAGCCAAGCTACGTCAATATGCGTGTGACCAATGCAATGCACCGTTACGGGGTGCCGATTCGTTAAAAGCGCAAGTTCACTTTGCAGTGTATCTCTTGCCTCTGAAATTGAGGTGTAGAAATCCTCAGAGCCAGGATAAGACCAATCAATCTGCAGAAAGGCACGATCTAGCGCCTTCGATAAATCGTGATAGTCCGGTGTATTCTCGTTTAGTCCTCTCACCGTATCTAAAGCTGAGCGGGCAGTAAAGAAAAGATCATCAGCTGCTTCATCCAACCAACCTAAACGCGCTAGGCGCAGTGTATTTTCTATAGGAGCTTCAGGAGCATACCCATTCAAGCCGGACCAAAGCCGGAATTGAAGGCTCACACTCGTTCCGATCAACTCGGGAGTGAAGAACACCTCCTCGTGATTGGAATCCACACCTTGATAGGGCTTGCCGTTCACAAATAGCAAGGACTCAAAACCGCTGTTGTGGCCTCCTCCAGTCTGACCGAAATCAAATCGTCCGAGCACTTTACGACCTTCCCATGCTGAAGGAATCTCTACATCTATCCTTAGCCAAAGGTAATAATCACGTCCGGTCCAACGATCCCCCAGGTTTACTTCAACCCATTGTCCCTCGCATGAAGGGTAGGCTCCCACTATTCCCTCATTATCCACCTGCTTGCGAATATCTGTCAGCGTTTTTTCCTCACGATACCTGTAACCGCTTAACTCCTTTAGTCTTGCCTCCAGCTTCTCCATGATCCAAAACATGCCTATTCCCCCTATAACACGTGTTATGTAAGATAATAAAAAAGGGTAGGTCTACCTGCTCCTACCTATCATTACACTATCCCTCATCGATAGCTTTGCTGGTACCCATTGCTTTTCCTTGCTATCAATCGGTTTCTTTCCCTCGATGTACTCGATAATACGGCTTGCAGCTGCTCTGCCCATGTCTGGGTAGGGAACCTCTACAGCGCTTAATGCGGGAACCAAGAATGCATTAACACTTTCTGTGTTATCTGCTGCCATAATATGCACATCTTCACCGATGCGTAGGCCCAGCTTATTGGCGGCACGGTATATATATATGGCCCCTCTCGACCAATTGGAAATGATAGAAACAGGCTTAGGCAGCATCTCCAGCCATTTCTCCCAATCCTTAGGTGCATATAGCCAAGACTCTTCCTGGAGCAATTCAATAGAAACCTCGCAGCTGTGTTGGCTCATCCACTCCCGATAACCTTGTAGTCGTTCACGGTCTCCCCAATTCGGCTTATACTCAGCCCCTCTGTATACTCCCAGATAAACTGGAGGCAACTTAGTTAGCGCCCACATGGCGTTCAGTGCGTCATGCACACTTTGCTTATAATTCATGAGGATCGAAGTCGTTCTCGAGCTCTCTGGGTATCCTTCAACCGAAATGAAGGGAACTTGCTGATCGTTCAGTTCCTTCTCCCAACTCTCATCAGCGTAGCCCGTCGTGTCTTTGGTCACGATGCCGTCAATTCGCTTTTGCATGAACAGCTCGATCAGCTCAGTTCGGTTTTCCACACCGCATAAAAGGACGTGGTACCCCCTCTCTTTGCAGGCTTCCTGAAGCCCCTGCAGCATTTGTGTAAACATCGGGTTGCTTAAATCCCCATGCACTCCGATACAGTAACTTCGACCGGTTCTCATCCCCTTTGCCTGTGCATCAACCCGATAGTTCAGCTCCTCAATTGCGTCCAGAACCGCTTTTCGCTTCTCTTCGCCAACTCCGATACCGGGCGTGTTGTTAAGAACCGCTGACACAATACTTCTGGACACTCCTGCACGTCTAGCGACGTCAAAACTCGTTACGCGCTTTGCCATTCAATCACCTTCTCCAGAACAAAATAACACGTGTTATAACACATGTCAATATTCATTTATGGGATTGCAATCTCCAATTTACATTTTTTTACAACTCCATTCGGATTATACGAATTGCTCTTTCCATTATCAATGCCACTATGGTTGAGAAATTCAAATCAAATCAGGTAATTCTCAATTAGTTTCTTTATTAAAGAACAATGTTTGTTCAACCATTCATTCCTTAATTGAAATTGACTTAGGATGTAATTGAAGTTCTGCTCGATATTTTTACCAGAATAATGTTGGCCTATGTAAATATGAAGTACTGCAATATGATAAATTCGAGTCAAAAGTTCCAGTTGATTTATCTCTTGATATGTACATTTTCGAAATTTAGAGTAGCCTTTTATAAATGCTTCCGTCATATCCCATGATCCGTTTGTCAGTTGTATGACGTGATTAAGAGAGATGGTAAATTCCATAAAACTAATATCATGTGATGTAAAATCAAAATCTAAAACACCATGGATTTTATTCTCTTTTGAGAGTAAGTTGTAGATTAACAAATCATGATGAACTAGTTGCTTAGGCAAATCCATCCATTCAAGTTTCTTCTGTTCTACGAAAGAGATCATTTCTTCATAAAAATTAAGGGCTGCTTGAGAAATTTCAAAGGGTGGGGCCTTCATAAAAGTTGCTACAGCAGAATAATTGGCTAAAGGATGCAGACTATAAAATTCAGTAAAGGGAACCCCTCGATAATTACAATCTATCGTGCATTGACTTAGTGCAGAACTAACTTCACCGACAATAGAGCCAAACTCAGTAGCTTGTTGAATATTGATTATCTCAGGAACAGCACCTTCAACAAATGAAACGATTGCACCTAATGTTCCATCGGACAAGCGTACAAACTGTTCTCTTACATTCGTATATAAAAAAATGGGTACGACAAATGAAAGATTCTGTTTACTCAAACACGATATTACTTGTGCTTCAAATTTAATACTCTCTACATTTTTTGTATGACGATTGTAGTTTCGAATCACATATTTTTCGTCATTCAGTATCATAATTTTCGTTATGTTCGTAAGACCGAATGGTACCGACTCGATCTCGTACAATGTATTCTCAAAGTAATTACGTACGATCTCATCAATAATGTCTTGCATGATAATCCTCCATTCGTTAACTCAATGAGCACAAGCTTATGTTAAGATGTTCTTAACTCAACAGACTACCAAACACAGGATGGTGATCATATGAAGATTGATGATCTAAACAAATTGATAGAACGGCGCGAAGAAGGACGAGCTAAACAAGATCAAGCGATCTTAGGCGAAGTTCGTGCGCATTTATTAGAGCTATTGTCAAATTATCCAGATAATGCGGAGATCAACTACCAAACTGGAATCGCACATGACAATTCTGGTATGGGACGTCAGGCTATTCCATATTATGTACGAGCACTTGAATTAGGTTTGTCTGGTCCTGATCTTGAAAGATGCCTAATGGGACTGGGGAGTACATATCGCTACTGGGGTGACTATGAAAAAGCGGTGAAGACGTTGCGCAAGGGCGCAAGGGAATTTCCGGAGAACAGGGCAATTCAAGTGTTTCTCGCCATGGCGCTGTACAATAGCCAAAACTACAAAGAAAGCGTCGAACTTTTGATAACCACTCTAATGGAAACTACCTCCGACGAAAAGCTGCATTATTTTAAACGCGGGATACTGGCTTACAATGAAGATCTTGATGAAACTGCTGAATGACTACATTATCCGTTAATTAAGAAAACGGCAGCTAACACGCAAGCTGCCGTTTCGTATGTTTAAAAAAACTTTGTTACTAGACTTCAATCCAGAAATTTGGCGAAGCGTTCCGTGATTTGGATGCCTCTATGCCAATCCGTTCCTCCGTCTTCAATCGTCCAGCACGCCTCCAACACACCTCGTGCCACACCCCACATCGCGATGCGACGAGGGTCAAGACCAAGACGATCGGCCATTTTCGCTACTCGGTTATGTAGCACTTGCTCGCAGTCACCACCCCGATCCTCGTAGTTAAGTAGATACTGGACGGTATCAAAATGGATGTCACCGATGATTCCTTTGGGGTCAATGACAGCCCATTTCTCTTCGCCTTGGCGAAGAATGTTATCATGATGCAGATCGCCATGCAGCAAGAAATACTCACTCGTGGTCGCGATGAGATACTCCAGACATTCTTCGGCATTCTCCACCCAGCTCGGAGGCAATGGTCCGTCAACTTCCATGTCTTTGATTCGCTCTCGGTATCGCTCAATTGCCGCAAAATGCTGTTTCATTGAAGGGTACTCACTACCCTTTGGTGGCGGAAGGTGAAGGCTGCGAAATACTTCACAAAAGATATCTGTTGCAAGTGCATCATTCTCAATTGTCGATAAAGGTATGCCTGGCTCGGCACTCTCCAGTAGTGCAACTCCCCATTCCTCATCTGCATCAATCACTTGAATCGCCCCTCGGCCTTCAAAAGCGCGAAGAACACTTACTTCTCTAGCTAGCTCATTTTTCTTGTAAGATAATTTAAGGACGACTCGCTTACCCTCGTTGCGCGTTGCGCGGAGCACGAAGTTATAAGATAAATTAGAAAATGGAACTTCAGGGCTAAAGTCGAAGCGGCTAGCACAGTCGGCAATTAGCCTGGGCAGCGCCTCCGACCAGGCGGCACCTTGCTCACCGTGGAGTTCATGCATTCTTTTAATAAATGTATCTGGGATCGCAATCATCGCCGGAAAAGCTCCTTTCAGGTTAATGATGTGTACTAGTTTTCAGCCTACAAAACAAAATCGCCATAAATATCCAACAGATGGCACCCATCATATACGGTAAAAGTCTAAAATTATAATTTATCACATCATCCATTCCTAGAAGCACTTTAATGGGAAATTGAATGTTTGAAAGTAAGTTAGCGTATACTTGGTAATTTCCTTCTGTTACTCCCTTTTTCCATCCTATTTCGTCAATGAACCAAGCCACAAGTGTGAATAGTGTATACAATGATAATGAGGCAATGCACCATTTTAAATATCTCATTAAAATGAACTCCTTACTTATAGCTCGTTAATTATGCCTTTCCTTACTACTATTAAATCATTATCAGCAACTGATTACATCAACAAATCTCATGCCAGAATCAACAGTCTGATAATTTCTAGATGATATGGATTTGTCACTGCCGAGTACTGTTCCGTCCAAGTCTAATACAATTGCCTTTATGTCCGACATCTACATCTCTCCTCACAAATAACTCTTCCAAATATAACCTAATTTTAGGAGAGATGATGACTCCATTTATAATTAATTTGCCAGTACAACGAAAAGCAGCCGATCGTTTCGACCGACTGCAATCTCTAGCCATGTCCTATGTCGGACGGTGCTTGCGAATTTCTTTCGCGAATGGCTTCTTCAGTGCGTGGTACAAGAAACTCTACGCCAAATTTCGCCGCGCTCGCTTGCACATCCTCAATGAAAGGACGGAAACTCTTATTGCATTCTTGGAACGCAAGTTCGAAATTGCCATGGCATTTTTGGAAAGCATCCGCCAAAGCAGCCGCCCCATCTATTGCCAGTGATCCACCCATGCCAGCAGCCGGAGAGGCGCAGTATCCAGCATCACCGACTAGCGCTACCCTGCCTTTTGACCACGTCGGCATTTTCATTTGGCACAGCTTGTCAAAGTAAAAAGTTTTCGAGTTCTTCACTTTCCTCCAGCAATTCTGGCGTGACTTTGTATAGAATAAAATAACTTTATAAACTGAATATATACACGCCCTTTTCCCCAAATTCACATAGAAAAGCTGCGTAGAATTAAATTCTACGCAGCTTCTCTCATCTACCTCTCAATATTTATGTTGTACGAATGATGTCCAGATTGCTGTTGCTTATTAGGACTCCGCCATTTGCAAGAGCTCACTAACCGTTACAAGTTGATAACCTTGTGCTGTTAATTCCTTTACCAAAATTCGAACGGCCTCTATCGTTTGAGAACGATCTCCAAAGCCATCATGAAAGAGTAAGATGCTCCCGCTTCCAACTTGTTCTCGGGTTACCTCAAGAATGTGGTCTACGCCCGGCATCTCCCAATCCCTTGTGCCTCCGTTATTGGATCCAATGACAGGATAACCCATTTTTTCAGTAATTGCCTGAACCTCCTCGTTGAAATCCAAGTAAGGTGGACGCATGACAACTGGCTTAGTTCCTGTTACCTGTGTAATTAATTCGTCCGTAACAAGAAGTTCTCGCTCACATTCCTCTAAGCTAATTTGAGTCATAAAAGGATGTGAGTACGTATGGTTGCCAATTTCATGTTGCCTGATATGCACATCGA
This sequence comes from Paenibacillus sp. LjRoot56, assembly GCF_964253335.1. Taxonomy (NCBI): domain Bacteria; kingdom Bacillati; phylum Bacillota; class Bacilli; order Caryophanales; family Paenibacillaceae; genus Paenibacillus; species Paenibacillus sp. LjRoot56. The sequence continues at coordinate 376,672 of NZ_CAXURV020000002.1, read as the reverse complement.
GCGCGGTTTCGGGATAAAGTTCGATTTGTTTTCCCATCATAAAAAAGGTAGCACGACCGGAAACCTCATCGAAAATATCTAGCAATTGAGGCGTATACTCAGGGTTAGGGCCATCATCAAATGTAAAAGCAACAGCTTTCTGTGTTGTTGAAACTTGTTGAATGATATTCATGCGTTTAGCCCCCAATCAATTTGATCTCTGAATTTCGTTCCACGACAAAGTTGCTCCATTCATGCAGTCGCAGTTATGGCAATACCAGCTTCAGCTCTCCGAATGCAGACGTGCTCGACCAGTTATTGGATGTTCCTGCCCATACCGTCTGGCTATGTCGACCGTTTCCATCGTCCTCGTCATTGTTCGCAATGTCGAAGCCGATCATCATCCCGACGGATGGCGTAATACCGAGGGAACTCCATGGAATCGCCATTTCTACACTGTATCCAGCAGCCGTCGCAGCCCATGCATGTTGAACCCCATTCGTGAGGCTTCGAGCCTCGTACAGAGCGGAGTCGTTCCAACCTTTGATAAATTGCCGGTCATAGCTGTCATAAGTTGCGGCTTGGTTATGATTACCGTCAATATAAATCTCGACGGAATCATCGGAGTAAGGCTCCGGCGAATTGTTATACAGATTTCCGTCGGTGACGATGACCCCGACATACAAGTAAGTATTATCCCATATTACACCAAATTGTGTTGTATTGTTAGAGGTTGCGAGTACGTTTTTGTTCGCTTGATACGTTACGGCCCATACCGTTTCGTCCAGCAAGCCATCGACTTGGATGGCGGCATTCGTTTTGGTAACAGGGATCAGCGTGTAGGATGCATCCATCGTGACACTGACCGTGTTGCTCGCTGCCGACACATTGTTTTCCGCGTCTTTTGCTTTAACCGTAAAGCTGTAGCTAGTTCCCGGCGTTAACCCAGTGACCGTATAAGTCGTTGAAGTTACCGTTGCAACTAGATTTCCGCCGTTGTAAATCTCGTATCCGGTAACACCGACATTATCCGTAGATGCAGTCCAAGACAATACTGCGGTCCTGTCCGTGTGCGAAGGCGATGTCAGATTCATCGGGACTGAAGGCGGCTGCATATCCCCGATTGAGACGGAGGAAAGTTGCAAGCTCCCGAATGCGGACGTATTCGTCCAGTTATCGTTCGTTCCGGCCCACATCAGCTGGCTTTGCCGGCCATTGCCGTCGTCCGTATCATTGTTCGCCACATCGAAGCCGATGATAATGCCAGCGGTCGGTGTTAGACCCAGCGTGTTCCACGGAATCGCCAGTTCCACGCTGTATCCGCCTGGAATCGCGGCCCATCCATGCAGAACACCGTTTGGCATTACTCTCTTCAGCCATAGCGTGCTGTCATTCCAGCCCTTGACATACTGTTGATCATAGCTGTCATACGTCGTACCCTTATTGTTGTTGCTGTCGATATAAATCTCGATGGAGTCATCATAATAAGGCAGAACAGAAGTATTATACAGATTACCGTCGATGACTTTGACGCCAACATATAAATAATTATTGTCCCAGAGCGAGCTGAATTCCGCCGTATTGTTCGGAGTGCCAATAATCGGTTTCTTTAATTGCTTGAACGTGGACCACACTTGTTCGTCCAGGGATCCGTTAACGGTAATGGCGGTAATGGATTTCTTTGCTTGATACAGGTACGGGTCTGTCGTAACGCTCAGCGAGGAGCTCGATCCGGACACATTCCCTGCCGCATCCCTTGCCTTTACGCTGAAAATGTAATTGGTATTCGCCGCTAAGTTGGTTGCGGAATACGTGTTGGACGTAACAGTTCCTATTAAAGCTGAACCATGATACACCTCGTAATGGGTTACACCGGTATTGTCCGATGATGTATCCCAAGTCAAATCTGCAGTGGTCTCACTTTTGGACATTAAGCGCAAGTTTCCAGGAGCCGTCGGCGGTGTGAAATCGCGATCATGAACGACTTTCACATTGTCAAACTCAACACTCGTTTTGAAGGCATATAGACCTATTTTTCCCGAGGTAAGACTCGTATCCGTAACCGTTAATTCCTTAAACCCATTCACATAAAACTCGAGTGTGCTGTTGTTTAATACTGCGGTGAACGAGTAAACATCATTCGTCGTCATCGTATAACTTTTCTGAGTCAAGATCGTGACGGTTCCGTTCACCGATTTGCCAATCTGCAGCTTGCCTGCTTTGATTCGGAAATAGTAAAAATTGTTCGGATCTTGATAGCGAGCCGTTATACCAGCTGCTAGGTCGATATCGTTCTGGGTAAGTTTGATATTCGTATCCACGCTATAGTTGGTATATGTGCTGGTATCGACAGTGCTGAACGCATTCGTCCCCAGCCAGGAAGATTGCTTGTAAACCTTGGACCCGCCTGATGTTACGACAGACCATGTACCGTTCGCAGGCGTCCAACCATCCGCGACCCCATCCTGAAAATCGTCGCTGAAGGCAAGCGTGCCTGGGCCTGTCGCAGTTGTCGCAGCCAGTGTGTTGCTAGCTACTGACGTACTGCCTGTGGCATCTACGGAACGAACTGTAACCGTGTACGTTCGGTCAGGCAGTAAATTCGTGAGTGTATACGTACTGCCTGAGGTAGCAGCCACCTGCTTGGCTCCGACGTAAATGGTATATCCGACTACACCAGAGAGATTAGTTGGCGGATTCCAACTCAGGCTGAGGCTCGTGAGCGTAGCCGATGTTGTTGTCAGATTCGTCGGCGGCGCCGGCGGAGGTGCCGTCGTCACACTCAGCGAATTGCTCACAGCCGAGAGATTGCCCGCTCCATCTTTGGCTTTCACCGTAAACGAATAGGTTGTGCTTGGCGTTAAGCCGTTTACAGTATAGTTTGTACTCGAAAGCGTTGTCGTGGCTCCGACATAGACGCCTCCGTTATAAATGTTGTACCCCGCTACACCGGTGTTATCGGTTGAAGCTGTCCAAGAAAGGTTAACGCTCGTAGATGTATGCGATAGAGATGACAGGTTCGAAGGAGCTGTCGGAGCTTCCGTATCGGTTCCTTCGCTCATCAAGGTGTCACCGTAGAAAACACCGGTTCCGTTCGTTCCGATATAAACGCGCCCCCATGTTTGACGGTCGCCCTCCATCGTATTGGCTTCAGCGCCAATCGCCGGATCGATGACGTCAATCTTCACCCAGGTCGTGCCGAAATCATCGGACCGGAAAATACCCACACTATTATCCACCTTGCCATAGACGAAGACAGTAGGATCCGGAGAACCGAGCTTATTTTTACCAAATGCAAACAATGTCGCCTGCTGTACATTCGGCAGCTGCGTCCAAGAATCACCGGAGTTGCTGGAACGCCAGAGGCCTCCCCCATCCAGACTAACCCACACTTCGCCCGCCTTACCCGGAGCTGCCTTGATGCTAAAATACGCGGGAGTTTTTGCCGGAATTGTTGGCATCGTGGACGCAACATTCCAAGACGCCCCTCCGTCTGTACTGCGGAATAGTTTCCACGTGTTACGTTCCAACAGATAGAACGTATTGGAATTGACGCGATCGGACGCTAGCGGCTGGTACCAGACCCAGAAATCGTGAACGGTTCCTGATGGTGCCCCTGTTCCCGGTGTCCATGATTGTCCACGGTCAGTTGAATATAGCGGACTTCCGTGCTGTGGGACCCAGACCATCGTTTCGCTGCCAGCGGATACGGCGATACGGCCTGCGATTCCGGGCGGATTGGGAAACGCCGTCCAGGTTGCCCCGTTGTTGGTGCTGTAGCCGCCGCCCCCTGAGCCGGCATAACGGGTGGAACCGACCCGAGCGATGAAGTTCGGATTACTCTCTTGAAAATCGATGGAAACCGTATCGCCTAGTGACGGACTACCTAATTTGCTGCTTGGATACGTCGTGAGCGAGGTATGACGCATACCATCGACATCCGCGTGCCCACTAATCAGCGGTGCACCGATCGGCGTGCTGCGTAAGGCGAACGTCACCACTTCCTCGTGGCCCTCTTCGTACGTATACCAATGGGATGGACTTGCCGTTATATCATCTGTACGCCACGTGCCGTAAAAGTCGGTTAACCAAACCCGATTTGGAAAATGGGGATCGATGGTCAAGGTCGATGTATTAGCAGCAAACCAGTTACTCGTCCACCAGGGAACATTCTGATGTTTGACGAAAGTGATTTGCGACCAATTCACGCCTCCATTGGTCGACCCGTAGATCGGCGCCGGCGTGTTCGCCCCATCCTCTATGGCTGTCATCACGATGTTCGGGTTTGTAGGATCTACCGTAATGCCGTTGTATCTCCCTACAGCCGGTGGCGATATGTCGGTCCATACGCCGTTTGCAAACTTCGTAACACCAGATTCATATGTGACATATAGGGTGCCGCCATCCGCCAGAACAGCCCGACGTGGAGTAAGCGGGCTTCCATTCATCAGCGTCCATGTTGTTCCCCCATTCACACTCTGGTAGATACCGGTGCCTTTGACCCCGACATAGATGGTTTGTGTCGAAATGCCGGGAGATCCTGTACTCTTATCAAATAATACGAAATTGAGTCCAGTCGGAGCGGCACCGATGCTCGGGAAGTTAGTAACCTGCTCCCACGAGCCTACGCTTGCCCCCGATGTGCTTTTCCACAGCCCGTCATAACGAGTTCCCATATAAATGATTTGACTATTATTGGGGTCTACCGCAAGCCGTTCACCCAAATCTCGTCCTGACCCGTTGCCATAATGCCTGGGAGCAAACCCGGTTGACGTCCATGAGGCTCCCCGATCTGTTGATTTCAGAATATCCGAAGGAGCTCCTACATAGTCGAACTTACCCGCTGCAACGTAAACCACATTCGGATCCGCCGGATCAAGGGCAATGCTGTCAATGCCGTACAAATTGTATTTTTCCCTTGGAAGCGCATTCAATAGTGGGATCCACTTCTGATTAACCGAGTCCCAGCGTAAGGCTCCACCGACGTCGGTACGAATATAGACGAGATTCGGCTCAGTTGGATGAATGGCGATCCCGGTTACAAATCCGCCTCCGCCGATTCGCACATTCTGCCAATTGTAAGGCTCTTGTTGAGCGGCATTGACGGAAGAAGCGGATACTAGAAGCATACCGATCAGAAAGAAGAACATCATGAAACCGAGCAATTTCCACCTTTTCGAAAATTCCAAAGCAATCATCCCTTTTCCCTCCCATAATGGTGTTCATCTTGCTTGTCTTGCAGCATTCACCCCCTCTCATCTTCCTTATACTCGCCTGAAAAGGCACAGCAGATGCGGCAGCCTGCACCGCCTAAGCGAATTCGTCAGCCTGCCGCACTATTTTATTTACGAGTTGTTGCGTACCATGCGTTAATTTCGTCGTAGCTGGTTTGGCCACCGGCTTTTTTGAATTTTTCCGTGAAGGCATCGAAACCAGTAAGCTGCTCGCCACCGACGATGATTTTGACGGCATAATCATTGACCATCTGGTTGAGCTGCGCATTTTCCTTGGAGTAATTCGGGAAGTAAGGCGCTAAGCCCAGTGGATTCTGCTTGAACACTTCTGGCTTCTGCAACTTGTTCAGAAACTCCCAGCCCTTGTAGAGACGATCATCTTTGCGGACGCGAGCCTGCCAGTAGATCGGATATTTGGTTTCGTCGATACCGGTCAAATAGTTGCTCGCAGATCCTCGCTCGTCATTGAAAATAGGCAAAACCGGGTAATAATTTCCGTCTTTCACTGTATGGTGCGTGCCCTCTACGCCGATCGCCATGTTTTTGAACGTATCGGGTTCCAACTTGGCATCCATCCATTTGATTGCATCTTCCGGATGTTTGGAAGCTTTCGGAATAAACGTCAACCTATCGAATCCCGATGATTGTGCCAGACCTGCCTTGCCGTCTTTGCCCGTCAGCGCAGGAATGTAAGCATACGTGGCACCTGGGAAATTTTTCTTCAGCGCATCGTCAATCGACGGAATATCGGCCCAATGCAACACGATGGCACCTGCCTTACCATTCGTAAACTTCTCCTTCACGGTTGCGTCCTTGTTAATCGCAAACTCTTGATCAAGTAGCCCTTGTTTGTAAAGATCGGACATATAAGTCAGATATTCCTTAAAAGCAGGATTCATCGCGCGAGGAATCAGCTTACCGCTCACATCGTTCCAATCGTTCACCATGCCGAAGGCGCCGACGAGGTTGTCGACCAATGGATTGTCGCCCTTAATAGACATCGGAATATTTTTGGCTCCGTTACCACCAGGATCCTTCTCCTTGAATGCCTTGAGTACAACCAACAGCTCGTCAAGCGTTGTCGGGACTTTCAGACCCAGCTTATCCAACCAATCCTTACGGATCATCAGACTCGTGCCGACTGATTCGAGGGTTCGCGTCGGAATGGCATAGATTTTACCGTCGACTTTAGCCATTTCCAGTGTCTCTTTGGACAACGAGGCTTTGATGTTTTTACCGTACTTCTCAATAAGCGGAGTTAGATCGACCAATGCGCCTTTTTTGGCATAATCGGCATAGATCGCTTTGGAACTGCTGTCCCCAGCCGTCGAGACGATATCATAAGGCTCCGAGGAAGCAATCAGAAGATTGAGTTTGTCCTCCGGCTTATCGACCGGAAGCGCTTCGTAATTGACTTTGTACCCGGTCTTCTCTTCCAGCATCGTAGCGATTGGGTCTTTAGCGAAGTTAGGGCCCAATCGCATAAGCGCTTTCAGTTCAGGCTTGGGGCCGGCAGTCGCTGGCTGTGTGGACGGGGCCGGTGTTGGGGAGCTGCTTTTCTCACCTTCGCTACTTGCGCCACAAGCGGTAAGCAGCATCAGGCTGACTGCAACCGGGAGTGCAGCCCATTTCATCGTTTTCTTCATTTTTAAACCCTCCTATATATGTTGTGAAATTTATCATTAAGCAGCGGTGGATTCCGCCGGCGTTAATGCAGCATTAGCCTTTGACGGAACCAATCAATACACCCTTAATAAAATACTTCTGAAGGAACGGATATACGAGAAGGATCGGCACGGTAGATGCGACAACGGTAGCGGCACGGATACTTTCCGGTGACATATTCATCAGATCGTCTGCCGACTTGTTGAGCGCGTTCGCCGTATCGTTCTCCATCACGATATCGCGCAGATGCAGTTGAAGCGTTTTCAATAATGGATCGCTAATGTAAAGCATCGGACTGAAGTAATCGTTCCAAAAGCCGACGGCATAGAACAAGGCGATCGCAGCGAGTACAGGCATACTGAGCGGTAGAATGATGCGGAACAAAATCATATACGTTTTTGCTCCATCCATCCGCGCCGATTCTTCAAGTGCTTCGGGAAGACCTTCATAATAGCTCTTGATGACCAGCATATTGAAAACACTGATCATGGCAGGCAAAATGAGCGACCATAAATTGTTTAGCAAATGCAGCTCACGAATTAACAGGTAATTAGGAATGAGTCCTCCGTTAAATAGCATGGTGAAAACGAACAATACCATGATTCCCGAGATACCGGGCAAATGCCGCTTAGATAGCGGATAAGCTGTAATGGCGGTCACCAATATGCTCAATAGTGTCCCAACTACAGTCACGATAACCGAAATGACGAATGCCCGGCCAAATGCGTAGGAGGTGGCGACTTTTACGAGCGTATCCAGCTGAAAGCCTACCGGGAGCAGATTCACCCGTCCGGATACAAGCGCCCAGTCCGAGCTGACGGATTTGGAGAACACGTGGATCATCGGCAATAAGGTAATCAGTCCTAACACGATCATGAAGCCGTAGACGAAACTATCTAATACCCAGTCGCTGAATGTTCTTTTACGGATTTGCATGCCAGGCCTCCTTACCATATTCCGCGGTTCAGCGTTTTTTTGCTGAGCCAGTTGCCGGAGATGATGAGAATAAAGCCGACGACCGAATTGAAAAGGCCGACTGCCGTGCTGAAGCTGTAATCCATCTTTCCGAGACCTATTCGGTAAACAAAAGTACCGATAACATCGCCGGATGCGTAGACAGTAGGGTTATACATCGTCAGGATCTGTTCTGTACCTGCATCCAGCACCATACCAAGGCGGAGAATGAGCATCAGGATAATCGTCGGCACAATGCCGGGAAGCGAAATATGCCACATCTGCTGCAGGCGATTCGCTCCGTCGATAGAAGCCGCCTCGTACTGTTCCTGCTCAACGCTCGCTAAGGCAGCGATGAAGATGATCGCATTCCAGCCGATCTCCTTCCAGCCTGCCGTGAACACGACGACACTTCTAAATACGTGGTTGTCCATAAAAAATCGTATGGATTCGCCGCCGAACCATTGGATGACGGTATTGACAAGTCCGTCAGAAGGGGACAAGATCGTCATGAACAAGCCAGAGATAATGACCCAGGACAAGAAGTGAGGCATGTAGATAATCGTCTGGATGGTCCGTTTGAACGCTGGGAACCGAATTTCGTTCAACAGCAGAGCGATCAGGATGGGTATCGGGAACAGCAACACAATCTTGTAAATACTGATGAGCAATGTATTCGTGAACACTTGCATAAATTCTGACGATTGCATGAGCTTTCGGAACTGCTCAAATCCGACCCATTGACTTCCTCTGATCCCGTCAAAAATGTTGAAGTCCTGAAAAGCGATTAAGACTCCGTACATCGGTGTGTATTTGAACAATAGCAGTAGAAGCAGCCCAGGCACCAGCAGTACATAAGTATCGAGGTTCCGCCATACCCTTCGCCATCTGCCTTCACGCTTGCGAGAAAACTTGGTCTCCCCTGCCTTTCCATTCAACTGTGTGATGATTTCGCTCATATTGTGGTTGCACCTCCTGCACTTATGGCTTTATTGTACCTACAGGAGAGTACGTCATGTAGAGGGTAATCCGACACTTTCTAGTCGTATCCTACTTAGTTTGTTCCTCTTGCATTGCCTTGAGACGAACGATCACAACAGTACCTTCGCCTAGACGGGAACGGACCGTCAGTCCATAATCGGAACCAGCCATAAGCTTGATTCTCTCGTTCACATTGTATAGACCATACGAGCTGCCGTTTCCTTCAGCATGCAGCAAAGGGCGCGAAGTAGACAACAAACTGGAAGCTAACTGCTCGTCCATGCCAATCCCATTATCTTTGATGGTAATCTCGAGCACGTCTCCGCACCGCTTCGCGTGAATGTTAATCATTCCGATTTTGCCTTTATTTTTGCGTATGCCATGCAGCAGCGCATTCTCAACGATGGGTTGCAGCGTCAGCTTCGGAATGACGCACCGACTCGCCTCCGGATCCGCTTCAATGACGAACTCAAATGTGGAAGGGAAGCGATTCTGTTGAATCTCCAAATAGACTCTCGAGAGCTCGAGCTCATCCACTACGCAGACATGATCCTTCCCTTTATTCAGGCTAAGCCGAAAATAATCAGACAGACTCTCAATCAGATGGCTGATATCATCGGCTTCGCGAGAGATAGCCAACCAATTAATGGTATCCAGCGTATTATAGAGAAAATGGGGATTGATCTGAGCTTGCAGCGCACGCAGTTCCGCCTCTCGCTCCAGCATTTTCGAACGGTAGGCCTCCTCCATCAAATCCTTCACGCGATGCACCAAATGATCGACAACTCGCTCAAGCAACCGAAAGTCGCCTCCCGGCTCCTCCAGCCCTTCAACACCTTCCGTGCGGATCGTCTTGACGACCGATTTGATTCGCCGGTTCATCCCGTTAATAACGAACGCCAATAACATGAACACGAGAATCAAAAACATGATCGTCATGCCAACGACCGTCGCGATGCCAGACCACTGACTTAACGTGGTTGTGCGATGCGTCAGTCCGGTCTTGGGCACCTCCAGCACGAGACGCCAATCCGCAGCACGAATGGGTGCACGCACTTCAAACACCTCTACACCGTTTTCAGACCGTTTGATGATTCCTTCATCCGATTCTCTCTCGAGGGCAGTCTTGGTGCCGATTACTGATTGCTCCGCGCTATAAATGATAGTCCCACTGCGATCCACGATATATACACGACTTTGAGCTGGAAAATTAAGCTCGGAAATAATTTCAGTTAGCATCTTCTCGGGAACGTCAAGCATAAGCACACCAAGACTCTGAGCAAAATTTCGCGGATGTCTCAGCAATCGAGCACAGGAAAGAATCCGTGCAGGTCCCGAGTCCAGATAGTTTTCTTCGTAGATGCCCGTCCACACGATACTGCCGCCAGCGTTCATGACCTCATTGTTCCATGGGCGATCTTTCAAGCTATCTAGCGGAAAAAGATTCAATAAATCGAATCCGTATAAATTCCCTGGATCGGTAAAAACACGCGCCCTAACAATGTCTGGTGCCGTTTGAACCGATTCGAGCAAATTGCGAAGCTCCTTTGACTGAGCGATGCGCTCGATAATCGGAGAAGCGGGATCCAAATTTTCATACAGTTTATTGTTCATAAATATAGAATTGGATGAATTCTGCACATAGTTGAGCCGCGAGCTTAAATTAATACCTGCCTGTTTCAACGTCTGCTGCATGGTCTGGGTCACCTCCTCCTGCAATATCCGGGAGGACTGTTCATAATACACGAACAACATCATACATACTGGCAGGAAAATCATCAGACCGTAGGCGAGCATCCACCTCCTGGCCGCTACAACGCCTTCCCACAAATTAGAGGGACGGATCCTTCTTTTTTGCAAAACCCCTCTCACGGGATCAACTCCTTTTGAATGCTAAACACTTCTTCTCCTATTGTTGGTCCCGATAAGCGCTTGGCGTAAGTCCGGTCATCTTCTTAAACAGCTTGCTGAAATAGCTCGGATCCGTATAGCCGACTAGCTCGCACACTTCGTAGAACTTGATGCGAGGATCTAACAGCAATTCCTTCGCTTTCGCAATACGGACTTTCATCAAATATTCGTAAATCGTCTCGCCAGTCTCCTGCTTGAACAATAAGCTGACGTAAGTTTGACTGAGATAAACGTAAGCAGCGATCTCCGCGATGGCCAAGTTTTTGGCGTAATTATCGGAAATAAACTTCTGAATCTGTTCGATTACATTACTCGATCGTCCGCTCCGCTTCTCCTGAATCCAGCAGCATATGCTATATAGGTAATCGCTAACAAAGGTTTTTAACTCGGCCATCGTTTCCAGCTTCAGGAGTCGATCAAGCGCCCAAGCTTCCTCCTCTTCTTTCTCACGGGTTAGCAAATTAAGATCAAGCAGCAACCTTCCGGCGAGCGCAATCATTTGCAGTCCTACCTGCCGGCCGTACTTAAAGCCGTCCTTGCGAATTTGCGCCAGCGGCTCGAGAATGCTTTCCATTTCCAACTCCAATTGTTGCTTTTCCCCTGATTTCAGCACGGATACCAGTCGCTCACTCTGACTGCTATCGAACCGAATCGGACTGGCAGCTCCAACTTCTAAACTGTCCATCGTGATCACTTGATTCTTGCCCATGTACCACTTTTGATCCGCCGCATCGCGTGCATGCCGAAAAGATGCTGGAAGCATCCGGATATTATCGGCACGTTCGCCTACCCCAATCGTAACGCTGATATTCAGCCAGCGCTTCAGATTGTCGCGAATCTCCTCTGCCAGCAAAAGCAGCGTTGCTTCCGGGTCTTTCATCGGATCATCAAGCACTAACAGTCCAACGAATTCAGCAGCTCTGTTCTCAAATGCATACCCATGCAGGTACTGATCAATCAGTTCTTGAACGACGTTCAAGAGTGAGTACGACAACAACTGCTTGTCCCTCTCCGAACGACTACCTAGAACCTCCCTTGCATCGTCAATGGTTATAACGAGTACAAGATATGGCGTTTCAAGCGGCAGTTCCAGATTGAGAAACGCCGCTCTTTGCAGCAGCACCTCTGGTTTTGCGTCCCCGTCTTGGATCAATGCCATCAAAAATTTCTCCCTAAGCAGTGGCATACTCTGGGTCAATTTGACCTCCATGTCTTTAAGGCGTTGCCGCTCCTTCTCTTCCGAACGCAAGTCTCGCACGACACCTTCAATAACCTTCTGGAGCTCAGTTCGTTTGACTGGTTTGAAAATATAATCGGCAGCATGAACCTGCAAGGCCGAACGCAAAAGGTTGGCTTCATTGTGGCCGCTGATAAATACGATTTTCGTCTCAGGGAGCCGCTCTCGAATCTCCCTCGACATTTGGATCCCGTCCATGACCGGCATCATCACATCTGTCAGTACGATATCGGGCTTTACTCGCTCGATCAGCTCCAGCCCCGTATCTCCATCGTCCGCTGTTCCGGCGAGAACAATCCCATAGTCGCTCCACTGGACGAATTTACTGAGCCCTCCTCGGACGGCAGGTTCATCGTCGACAATGACCAGTTTATACATAATTTCAGTCTCCTTATCAGAAATTGGCAGAATGATATCGAATAAAAATTAACTTCTATTATAAGAGTTTTTCGGTAAATACTGCAGGGGGAATCCTACTATTTCTAGTCTGATGTGACTGAATATACGATCTTTTTTGCAGGTCAGCTCGTTTACATGGAAAAGGCAGCTGATAGTCAACGACCAGCTACCTCCGTGTCTATATTTATCAATCGTTCATCGTATGAGGATCTATCATGTAAGTAGCACTTTCCCCTGTCGGCCCGTTAGTTCGGCTATCTGCACCGCTTTTGTAATCTCGATTAACTTGTAGCTCGCTTCAGCCTTTCCAAAGATGAGTTGCTTTTGACGAAGCAATGCAAAAATCTGTAGAAAGGAATTTTGCCATTCATCGACTGAGATACATTGTATCCATTGTCGCAAATGAAAAATTTTCGATTGAATATCAAGTTCAATTGCGATTCGCTTCCAATCCACTTGCAGCCCTGATAGCAATCCAATGGATATAAAGAAACCACCTCGTCGCACAGCAAGTGCAAGTTCGTATCCTTCTTTTCCACCGATAGAATCAATCGCAGCATGAACACCTTGCCCCTTCGTTAAGTCCATCACAGTTTTATAGACATCGCTCTGTGAACAGTTAATCACATACCAAGCACCTAATTGCAACAAATCTTCTGTATACGCTGAACTTCGCACTACGGCTATAAGCCTATATCCAAAAACAGCTGATAATTGAGCAAAAATTCGGCCGATTGCAGAGTTACACGCATTAACTAATAGAAAAGAATTGTTGGAGCGTTTAAAAAGCTCCTTACAAATGATCCAGGCAGTGAGAGGATTAATATATGATTGGGAAGCCTCATCGTCAGTGATGAAATTCGGTACTTCAATAGACAACGAAGAAGATGTTTTTACATATTGCTGCCAAGTCCCCTCTCCACGGAGAGGTAATACACGCTTACCAAGCATGGACTTTTGCACGCTACTACCCATATCGATCACAGATCCTACGCCCTCATAACCAGGAATACATGGCAACGAGATACGGTGTCTATAAGCACCACGAATAGGAATCAAGTCAGAGGGATTTATTGGACGAACAATCATTTCTACCAAAATCTCATCAGACTTTAGTGGAGTAACTTCTTGCTGTTTTACTCCTAAGACGTCTTGTGGTTCACCGAATTCATGAAAACAAATTGTTTGTCCATACATATGGCCCATCCCTTTATCTATTTCAGTAGTTTAAATATTCTCATTATCTGCTGCACACTACATTCATACATAATAAAGGAGCGCTGCTGTATAACAGGCTCCTCATGCTCATTATTTCTCCCAAAGCTCGATCAATCGACCATCAGGATCTTCTATCCAAACAAACTTTCCATAATCACTACTTTCTTTTTTCTTGGCAAGAGGTACACCAATTTCCTCAAGATGTTTAATAGTCTCGTCTAGATTATCTACTTGGAAGTTTAACATCACTTGTTGATCTGTTGGAAAATAACTGTCATTCTCGGCAAAGAAAGAAAAGATCGTCTCATTTCCTAATTGAGGTTTTATTATAGTCCCATTCCAATTTTCTATCTCAAGCTTCAACACTTCACTGTACCATTTTCTTATTACTTCAAGATTCTTAGTTCTCCAAAAAATGCCTCCAAAACCTTTTATCATCGTATCTAACTCCTGTCTGTCATTAAATTTTTCAACTAATAAGATTACATTAGATATTCGAGCTATACATTTAAGTTCCTTTTTTGACTATTCTGGAATTACGTGGTTTATTAACGATCTCGTTTCTTAGCAAATCTGTTAATCCATTTGGATATAGTATCTTATTCCCAGATAATAATTCTTCTATCAAAAGGATAGCAGCGGGACAACTGCCAAGACGGTCACGCTGGAAGCCTTGAAGTACCTCCGCATTTTGTGATAAGTGATATCCGCAAGTTCATCTGGGGATTTCGGTTAATAAACAATAAAAAGGATGCCGTATATTTCCCGGCATCCTTTTTACCATAGAGACTATCTCCTTAAATCAAACTCTTCATGCCTCGCAGCCACTCATAAAAACCATCATCAAAGAAGAGATCAGGGATGTACGTCTGCGTATAATTGCAATTAGGGCAAAGAAGAACCAACCCTTGTTCAAGTACCTTAGGGTATAATTTCTCGTGCTTACTGTTATTACCGCAAGTGAGTGGGCGAACTCCATCTGCCTGCTGGTAATCCTTAATACGTTGCTTGATATCCTCTTGGTCCATTATTATCCCCTTTATTAGTTGAGCCCTGCATTCTTCCAAGATATAGTTTATTCGATATTTATTTCTTGCATGTTAACTCTACCATACTTGAAACCATCAAATGCAAGTTAAGCCCATCGTTACGGTTATAATTATACACGATCTACTCATTCACAACACCAGAATAATCTAAGCGTTGTCATCTCTAATAATCTCTTAAAAACTAGAAAAAAATCCACTTATTCACTAGTATCTAAGTACAAGCATTTGCCAAAATTTTCCTTATACTATATAGATTTAATATCTATTTTTTAGGAGGTGTTCATTTTGTCAAAGCGTTCACTAGTCGAGAGTGTATTGTCCCTACTTGATATCGAAGATATCGAGAAGCTCAAAGCGGAGTATTTTAATGGTAATGAAGAAAAATTATCATTTAATGATGCCCAGAATGAAGAAGAAAGAGAAGAAATGCTAGAGGAGTGGTTAGACAGCATCAAATGGAAATTTGTAGAGGAGTTAAAGATTGAACTGTACGACGGAATTAAATATAAAATCAAATTTTGTGACTGAACGGTACCTATATGAAACAAATTCACGATTGATTTCAGAGATGGCATAATTGTCATCTCTTTTTGTTTTTAACAAAGATATCTTCCGCACTTTAAATTATTTACTAGCCTCAACTATTATCCCTACGACTTTAAAACTAGCCTTTCTAACTTTCTCCAATATAAAGCCCCCAAACTTTTGATAATTAATTAAGAAAAGGCAACCGATCCAATTGGGTCAGCCGCCTTCTTAACTTCATATGCACTTGTCACCAGACAAGCTTCGTTACACATCCAGCAAGTCGTTAAAAATGCCTCTGAACTTATTAGCCACCGCTGAAGCCCCTTCCTCTAGCTCATCGGTACTGAAGTAATAACGGTGATGGGACTCATCCATATCCATCATTTCTGCTAAAAGCCCGCTAAATCCACGCGCTTTGCGGTCGAATTCCATAAGG
This sequence comes from Paenibacillus sp. LjRoot56, assembly GCF_964253335.1. Classification (NCBI taxonomy): domain Bacteria; kingdom Bacillati; phylum Bacillota; class Bacilli; order Caryophanales; family Paenibacillaceae; genus Paenibacillus; species Paenibacillus sp. LjRoot56. Next base: position 361,081 of record NZ_CAXURV020000002.1, on the reverse strand, counting down.
ATTTTAACCCCGTTATTATCCGGGTAAAATACAAGCTCTAGCTCTTCAACAGAGCGGCTGTATTCGCTATTTTTATAGGGGACAAATTCAAAATTCTGAATAAATGGCAGGTGATAATTATGTTGCGGAAAATATTCGTTCTCTGCTTTATGTAAATAAAAGCCCAAATCCTCCAACGCTTCAAAAATAGCGGAGGTGTGCGGATGAGCCAATACTTCAATATCATCACGATCTGATGGATCAATAGCGTTGTCAATATCCATGCTTGTACGAATCCAGATCGGGCTTACGCCAATAGAAATGGGTGTCTCATGCGGCAGCACGAATTGAAAAGGAATCTCTATCGATTGTCCTGGTGCAAACTCCAAACTTTCTCCCAACAGAATATTGGCTATATCAACCGATTCTGTCACCATACGATTCGGATCGCTCTCAGAGGGCGAGGGCTTGCGGTATTGTGTTATAATTTTAAAATAAATTTTGTCCACTTTTTGCTCTACACTGCCGCCTTTAGCAATAATGACGCCCTCTACCAGCTCACCTGGTATGAAGGCCTCCGTATGGAACTGTGTATCGATATCAATGTTCCCGATCCCTACTTTAGCCATCATCTTCTTAAAAAAAGACATAATTATTCCTCTCCTTTATTATTCTTATTTCCCGAACCGAAACCGATTACATATCCATCTAAATCTTGAACCGAAAAATCTTTCCATGTACCCCAATCGTACGTTGTTTCTTTAGGTTCTGAAACAATAATTGCCCCATTTGTTTTAAGCTCTATGAATAAAGCGTCCAATTCATCATGATTTTTTATATAGGCATATGTATTCCAAGTCCCTTTGTTAGGTCTAACATCTTCTATATTGGTTGCTTGAATTAACTTAAATCCGAATCCGAAATTATCTCGAATAGCCCAAAACTCGTTTACTTCGCATCCAAGGGCATCTTCATAGTACTTCTTAGACTTTTCATAATTGGATACCAACAAGACTGTAAGCGAACTCTCAATCTTCGTTTTGATAATTTCCATATGTATCACTCCCTTGGCTATTGGGAAATCCACCCATACAAACAATAACGAATGTACGTTCGTTTGTAAAGAGCCTTTTCTCTTAAATTGCAAGGGCAACTGCTGATTCCAATAATTCTTGCCCGTTAGAAGTCAACAAGCTGCCAATGATATTGGCAGCTTGTCGTTGTGCTCTCGTTTTGTGAAGCAATACGTAATCGACTCCATAACCATAAGATCTACATCAAGCATTCACAGACATCTCCAGAAAATAGGCGACTACGACTTCACGAAATTCCTGTGCAGCCCGGGAAATGTATCGACTTTTGTGCCATATTAAAGCAATTTCCCGCACCAATTCATGATCTTCGATGTGTAGATAAGCGATCTGTTCCCGTGAGTTTCTTGCAGAACTTGGTAAGAAGGCAATGCCGATCTCAGCTTCCACAAGCGCGCTTAATCTAGCAGGTTCATTCCCCTCATACACATACTTGGGTTCAAATCCAACCGAATTACATATGGAGTCAACTAAATCGCGGGTACCATAGCCTTTCTTTACACCGACAAATGATTCATTTCTAAGCTCGCTTAAGGACACGCTGGTTCTGCCTGCCAATCGGTGCCCCAAAGGAACAGCTAATAGGATTGGGTCCATGCACACGATTTGACATTCGATGTCATCCCCTTGAACCGGCGGTGAGGACAAGCAAAAATCGACCTCCCCACGATGAAGCAGAGTCACCATTTCCTGCGTGGACAGCATTTGTACATGAAATTGGAGATGAGGCTGTTTTTTCCTGAACGCTCGCAGGATATTGGGCAAGGTACTTGCGGCAGTAACCGCCAATTCGAGGGCGCCATGTTCCGGACTGGATAAATCGCTTAACTCCTGCTTCCCCTGTTCCAATTCAAATAAAGCTCTTTCAGCACGCTGTAGGAATCTGCTTCCGAACTCATTCAATCGTAGTTTCCTTCCGATTCGATCGAAGAGTGGAACACCTAAGTCCTCTTCCAAGCGTTGAATCGTTTTACTCAGGGACGATTGCGTAACATGTAAGCTCTGCGCGGCCTCCGTCATATGTTCCAATCGAGCCACCGTGATGAAATATTGCAATTGAAGTAGTTCCATTTTGTACCGCCGCCTCCGACTCATTCCTTCTAATCAATGAAATCATAACATAAAAGTGATTGGAATAAATAATGAAATTCAAGTACGATGACATCAGTAAACAGGGGGTGTCAGACATGAATAGTCGCAGCAAATGGTTGTTGATTTCAGTTGGATTGGGGGTGCTGCTGAACCCCTTAAATTCTTCGATGATTGCTGTTGCAATGGCAAGGCTGCAAAATGTGTACCAACTTGCATTCACAGAGGTGTCCTGGATCATATTTGTATTCTACTTAGCGAGTGCTGTAGCACAGCCTGTGATGGGAAAGGCAAGTGATTTATTCGGTCGCAAGAAGATATTTCTTGCTGGGCTGATTATCGCCTTCATTGCTTCCTTATTAGCTCCTCTATCGCCCCACTTCGGGTTGCTCCTCGTGTTTCGTATTATACAAGCGATAGGAACAAGCATGATGGTTGCAGTTGGCATGGCCATTGTGCGGATTCATATAACGGAGAAACAAGCGGCTGCTCTATCCGTCATGTCCATATTCCTATCCGGAGCTGCAGCACTTGGCCCTTTCATAGGCGGGATCCTGATTCACTGGTGGGACTGGCAGGCAATCTTCCTCGTCAATATTCCGTTCGTGGTGGCGAGCTTTTTACTCGCGTGGAGGTTCATCCCCAATGACCAACAGGCAACATCTCTTACACACGAACTATCTTTTCGAAAATGGATAGCATTGATCGATGCCTCTGGGATTCTGCTGTTCACAGTTGGGCTAGTTGGGCTGCTCGTTGGCGTACTGTCAGCCAAATCAGTCGGACACATCTCCATGATGCATGTCATCGTCGGGCTGATTGGCCTCGTTTCACTGGGGGCTTTCGTACGCCATGAATTAAGAACGACAACTCCCTTTATACCTCTACGCACATTCGCCAAATATCCGGCAATGACAAGGGTCAATATCGAATTCATGCTCGTTAACGTACTATTTTACTCCCTCTTTTTCGGGCTTCCGTCCTATTTGCAGATGGTACGTCATGTCAGTGAATTCCACACTGGGCTTCTCATGTTAAGCCTAGGCTTATGTTCACTCATCGTATCTCCCTTAGCAGGCCGATGGATTGATAAATCAGGACCACGGCCAGCCTTGCTGCTATCCGCGATCCTGATGACACTTGGGTCCATATGGATTGTGACATGGCAACCAACTTCTCCGATGGTCAGTGTATGTTTAGCTTTAGCCGCGTTCGGAGTTAGCAATGGCTTGAACAATGTCGGGATGCAAGCCGCTTTGTTCCAAAGCTCACCGAAAGAAATGATCGGGGTAGCCTCCGGATTGTTCAATACATCCAGATATTTGGGCACCATTCTCTCTTCTTTATTGATCAGCATCGTAATGGGAGATACGTTCAGCGCGGGTGGTTTGCGATTACTCGGGATTATTCTCACAGTGATTGCTATGTGTCTACTATTCTTGAATCGGAGACGCTTGGCCTCCCCACCACGTGAAGCATCCCTGAATTCTTAAATCAGCCATCATGCTGCTCATTTTTACTTAACGCAAGGTATATTTTGGGTGCCGCAAGATGATAATTAATGAGAAACGGTTGCTTCTTATCTTATTCGTTTCATTCAAATAGTTCCTTAGGGTTTACGGAGGGCTTGTTTATGAAACTAAAGTTAGATAACATTAATTCTTCCATTAGCATTAATTTGCAAAAAATCCAACAAATTTTCTCAAACTGTGATTCTTTAGTTATACGTAATTTCACAGGAGGAAAAGGAACTATACACGCTTGCATCATCTACTTAGATGTCCTTATCGATGAAAAAAGTTTGAATCAACATATCATTCGTAAAATTAACGAAGACATGCGTCTCATGTCGAAACTTACTTGTGAATCCATCCTAGAAACGATTTACTCACTTGGTACTATTCATGTAATGACAGATATTGAACATATCGTAAGTTTGATTACAGATGCTGGTTTTGTAGTATTAATTGAAGGCCATACTGAAGCTTATGGCATGTTACTTCCAGGATATGAGACTCGTCCTATCGAAGAACCGAAAATCGAGATCAATGTTCGTGGTCCAAGAGAGAGCTTTACTGAAGATCTACATAAAAATTTGAGCATGGTGTACAGGAAGCTTAAGACACCAGACCTAAAATCACAATTGTACGTTCTTGGACAGAAAAGCAACACAAAAGTCATGATTTTATATCTTGAAAACCTTGTCGATTTAGATATTCTTACTGCTCTACAACATAAACTTGAATCCATTCAATTGGATTTTTTAATTGCTAACACTCAAATTGAGGAGTTGATTCAGGGGAGTACGTTCTCCCCCTTTCCTCAGCTTGTCACAACTGAAAGACCAGATAGAGTGGCTACAGCTCTATCTAGGGGTAAAATAGGAATTATAACGGATGGTACACCCATTGCTTTACTTACACCATCCACTTTTTTTGAAATGCTGCACCCCAGTGAAGATCTTTATGAAAGGTTCTATTTCGCAAACTTTTTGCGGATCATTCGTTTGATCAGTCTGTTTCTATCCTTGTTTGGACCTTCCTTATATATCGCCTTGACGACCTTTCATCTCGAGATGATTCCCACCCCATTAATGATGACTTTTATTTCCTCAAAAGCAGGTATTCCATTCCCTACGTTTGTGGAAGCTCTCCTCATGGAAACATCCTTCGAGCTTCTGCGAGAAGCCAGTCTTCGTCTTCCCCGTGCTGTTGGACAATCAGTTAGCATTGTCGGTGCACTTATTATAGGAGAAGCTGCTGTACAGTCTGGTATTGTATCCCGCCCAATGGTGATTGTAGTTGCAATGACAGGAATTGCCTCTTTTGCTATTCCATCCTTTAGCACGGCTATCGCGTTACGTATGCTTCGTTTTCCTGTCATGCTTTTTACAGCTTATTGTGGTGTGTTTGGACTCTCGTTGTCCTTGTTCATACTTATCTTACATCTATGTTCTTTACAATCCTTTGGTGTCCCTTTTTTAGCGGTCACCAATAATGGCAGCAGCATAAGAAGTAATATCATGAAGTATGTACTCCTTCCAGTCAGATACAGATCTAATATGAAAGGTAAAAACGAAATGACAGGTACTTCTCACAACAAGGAAGGACTACTTTTAGAGGATGTTGAGCAGAATTATGAAAAGGACTAACCTATATTTGATTTTGTGTTCTATCTCCTTATTCCTAGCGGGATGTACACAGGATAGGATAGAAATTAGCGATATAGCTTTAGTTACAGCAACGGGGATAGATTATGATCTCGATAAGAATAGGTATGTATTTACTGCGTATTGCTTGCTTCCATCATCAAAAAGTACCGATAAAACGAGTGGGCTTTCTGAGTGGGTTGCAAGTGCAACCGGCATCTCTATTTTGGATTCTGCCAAAAACTTACGAAGCCGCGCAGGCAAAACATTGACTTGGCAGCACAATAAATATATTCTCGTTGGCGAAAATGCAGCACGTCATTCTTTGTATGAAATACTGGATTTCATAACAAGAAATCGGCAAGTCCGGCTTTCCAGTTATCTTTTTATTAATGATGGCAATGCGGCAGACGTATTAAACTTAAAATCGGAAACTGGAGATTTACTTTTCAACGATTTGCAGGGAAAAGTTCGAAATGAAAAAGAGTGGGGAAAAAGTATTAGTCAGATCATACAAGATGTTGCCAATTGGAGTATTAATCCATACAGAGGCTACGTTGTAGGTAGGTTGAGTACTTCGAAGCAAAGTAAATCTAGTGAGGTTCTATATTTTAACGGTGGAGCAGTAATAAACAAGGATAAAATGACGGATTGGTTGAAGGGATCCGATGTGCTAGTTGTTCACTTATTGGCAGAGAAAAAGAAATGGAACAGCCTAATTTTCAACGAAACTATTCCTTATAACTCTAATAAAGTGACATTATTTTTTAAAGTTAAAAAGAAATTCATCCAAAGCAATTTCGTTGATGGTAAACCCAGCATCGATATTCATTTAGATTTAACTTCAACAATAGGAGAAATAGCTAAACCTCTACCGTTTGCTAATCCGGATACAATCGATCAATTAGAGCAAGAGGCTTCCAAAGTCATAGAAAAGTTGATCCAGAAAAGCTTGAATCACCTACAAAAAGAGTTGAAGGTAGACGTTCTAGGATTCTCTGAGCTACTTAAACAACATCATCCCCATGAATGGAATCGGATAAAAAATAACTGGAATGAGCTCTATCCAACAATTCCGATCCAGACAAATGTTCATGTTGCCATTGAAAAAATAGGATTGATTCAAAATTTAGGAGAAAATGGATATGTTGAATAGTATCATCTGTGTACTGACTATAGGTTATGGCATCAAACAATTCCTAAATTCACGAAATCAAACAAATAATCACGATGCGATAGCCATGCTTCTGCTGTCCGCAGTTATTGTAGGTTACTGTATTCCGATAGGACACTACACCCTGCCAACAGTGGAGTCACTCTACACCAAGTTGTATAAACCAGTCTCGGATTATATGTTGGAACAATTAAAAGTAAGTTAGGGGTCGTCATGAAGTCAGTTAAAATAACTTATGTCCAGTTTGGGTTCTTATTATTCAGCTATTTGTCTGGCTTCTCTACTCTGTTTTTGAACGAAGCTAAGTTCTTAAAACAAGATGTTTGGATTTCCTATACCCTAGGGACTACCCTTGCCATTATTATGATGCAGTTGATGTGCTATATACAGAAGCAGTACCCTAACTTAAAAATGGTTGAGATTTTTGATAACCTAGTAGGAAGCAAGCTAGCAAAATTATTAATTTGTATTTATCTGCTCTACATTCTTGAAATTCAGACGGCAGCCTGTCGGGCTTTATCGTTCTTTTATACGACAGTTGTTCTTCCAAATTTACCATCTAACCAAATCGTGCTATTTATTATCTTATGTACGACATATGCCACATTTCTAGGTCTTGGTACGATAGTTCGGTCCACACAAGTGATTATGCCCTTCTTTTTAGTGGGCATTGCAATCATTTGTTTATTTATTATAAGAGAATTGGAAACCAATCCTTTCCTGCCCCAGTTTCAACATAGTATTTCGGAACTTGTCTACGGTGGGTGGCTTTCCTTCTATTTTCCGTTTGGAAAATCTATCGTTTTTGTTTTTATCCTCTATCGTGTGAAGAATTTGGATAAGATATTCACAATTAGCTTAAGTGCCTTAGTTCTCTCATTTCTCTATTTATTACTAGCGACTTATTTAACATTAGGTTCGCTTGGACTAGATTTGGCAGGAACAATTATGTTCCCCTTTTTCTCGTCAATTCAAATGGTTAAATTCGGAGAATATCTGGAAAGAATTGAGATCGTCATCATCGGTATTTGGACCATATTTACCTTATTCGAAATTGTCGTTCTCCAACATATTTTTATCAAGCTGCTCGCTCATACACTACAATTAAAAAATACGCGAAATTTTATTCTCCCAGTTGGGCTTTTATTTTTTGCGATGACACAAAAAAGCTTTATCCGTATGAGCGACCTTTATCTTTATAACACTACAATTGCGCTGGTTTCTTCCCTACTTCCGACTGCGATTATTCCCATCGTATTAGTTTTTTTAACCTTGATGAGAAAACGCAAGCGAATATAGCGTATCCCGCGGTTTAAATTGGACGATATTCTTGGCATGGTTCGGCCAACGGATCCTAACGGGACTATATTCTTGTCACCCAACAGAACTACACAAAAGGTTTGCCCACAATGTCCCTAAACATAACAGGCAAACCTTTTCCCTATTCAAGTAGCTGCAGTTTCAATTCTTTCACATTGCCTGTATAGCCTTCTGGCATCCGAACTTGAACAGACACACTTGCCGGATAACTGACGGTAAGTTCCATCGTTTTACTAGCTTCGTTCACCGTCCAGGACACATCGATTCGTCCCCCTGCTGGATGTGGAACGCTCCCTTTCGCCCATGTCAATCCACTCGGTGCTGGCGCAACTTCGATCTCTGACCATCCAGGTGCAAGACTTCTCACACCTAGCACTTCCCTGCCCAAGAAATATGCTGGAGCCGAAGACCAGGCATGACAATGACTACGGGTAAGCATGTTCGGATTCGCACGATTTTCAAGGAAATTCGGATACTGTTCCCAACATGTTGTCGCTCCATTGCGAATCATCATCCCATAGTTATGGCGAATATCCGCTAGCACGAGATCAACTTCCCCCAATTTCGCAAGCGCTTCGTAATAGAAGAACGACATAAATGGACTACCAATTTGCACAAAATGAGACGGCGGAGACACGAGGTAACTGTCGATCTTCTGTTTTCGGTCACCGAACGCTACGCCAGTTAATGAGGCAACTACCTGTGTCTGCATACTCACAACTTGCGAGCGTCTTCCATCCGCATGGATGCAATCGATATACGCCAATGCATCCTCATTCCACAAATGGTTGTTGATGGCTGTTTCCAGTCGCAATGCCGCATCTTCGAATAAAGCAACTCCCTGCTCATCGCCTGAGATGCGTGCCATTCGTGCGCCAACTCTTAACGTATGCGCCAGAAACATATTTTGATGCGTGACAATGCCGTCATTCGGCTGATCAATCGGTGACCAGTCGAGTAAATTCCAGCCTTTAATCGCAAAGAGGCCTTGATCATTGATGTTCATTAAATAATGCTCGAGTGTAAATCGGATATGTTCATACATCTCCGAAGCAAATGATTCATCTGCCGTCTGATCGTAATATTCTGCACAAGCAATCGCCCAGAAGAACGTCCAATTGGGAATCACACTGCTCCACCCGCTAGGCACTTGGTCTGCGAACAACGGGGTTTGGTGCTTAGAACCAGGTACAAGGCTTAAGCAGCGTTTAACAATATCTTGCACACCATATAGATAGTTACTTACCAATGCTTCATTCCGACTGTCTCCAACCCAGAATACCTGCTCAAAAGCAGGACAATCTACGAAAGTATCCTCCATACACACCTTCGTTGTGTGGCGGGATATTTCCCAAATATCATTCAAGAGTTCGTCCGAACACGTGAATTGCCCGACTTCTGCAACGGGATAATTACTCTGAATCATCGTGACGTTGTAGAGTTTAATAGGCTGCTTAGCTCCTCGTACCGTCATGGACACATATCGGAAACCTCGCCGAATCGGAGTTTCATAGCGCTGGCGGCCCGCTTTACATACATAGCGAAGCGTATGGTCAAGTCCAAACATGTCCTGTCTATACTCACCTGCCATGTACTCGAAGCCATACCAATCTAGGATATCTCCCTCATTGGCTTCCACCTCGAAGGCCAAATAACCGGAATATTCTTTCCCTAAATCAAATAGCACTTCCGTATCGTATCCTTCAAAAACAGGTACGCTAGCTGCTTCCGCGTTTGGAATAATCGCATTTTGCAGCTGGGGAGGAACTGCGAAGCGAATGTTTTCTTTTCTCCATACACTTAGAGCAAATACATCTGCCTCAGACACGTACTTAGGATTTACAGGTTGAATCCAGTCCTTGTACACGCTTAAGTCTTCCACAGTTCTCACGTTGTCGTGCAGTTCTAGGTAGCTCGGATGTTCCGACTCCAAGGCGCGATCACGTTGGTGATCGATTAACTCAACGACATCGAAAGGTCCTATTCTGAGCCAAGCAGATTCCGCATGTTCTCGGTAGTTAGCTGGCGCCTGGAAGGAGACAACTTGATCTTCCTCCGCGTATAAGCCAATCTGTAGCTTGCCTGTATGAATATTACTAGACACATCAATCAAGAGCAGATTATCTCCTGCCTGAAGATCAACGTCCACGTATCGTTCTGGCGCCGAACCGTAGATGCGATTACTCTTAATCCACTCCCCATTTATCGATAGGGCTTTGAAACATTCTCCGCTTTGAAGAAATCCAATCGTCACCTTGCCGGCTTTGCTGGACACAAGGGATGTCGCTGTGTAACCGAGGAAATGAATGCGATTCGCATGAACCTCGCTTCCGTCCATCCAACCGTTTCGGATATCTAGTGTCGCAGTCACCTGAAACGTCTTGATCTTCGCGAGGGATTCGACTCGAACTGGCGTAATGATTTCTTCCGTCAAAAGAGGAATATCACGCGGTTTAACAACCGTCCACGGTTCCATGCCAACAGGCCCAAGCACGATCGACTGCATCCAGTTTACAGGGTCATACTCCCTCTGCATCCATGACGAATCCCAGCGACTTGCATCTATATATTCGGCAAAAGCATGCTGACAAGATGCTCTCGATGCACGTGGATGATGTCCCACATGCTCAGACGTATGCCATGTCGCATCTGTTGCTGCGAGTACATGTCCCTCGGAATCGTTTACTTCCGCTAGTAAGCCCCCGCGCCCCCTTACATAATAGAAGGTGGAAACACCGAAATGCATGACGAGAACAGCTACAGTGTTCATTTCGCCTGGTTTTAGTAAATGACCGATTTCATACGTATCGTAGGCTAATTCAAATGGCCAAGAGCGAACCGGCCCTCTCCCCACCTGAGTGCCATTTACCGTGAGCACATATCTTGAATCCGCAGTAATTCTTAGCGAAGCTGTAGGATTACTTAGCCCCTCGCTGTGCGGAACTTCGAACGATTTGCGAAAACATCTCCATTCATTCCGCGGACTTTCTTCCCCATCTCCCCAAATCCACTGGGCTTGCCAATTCGTCATTGTCATCGCGTTAGCGTCCTCCTTACGTTCCTATCTCTTCTTTAATTATAAAAAAAGAGAGGAGCAATGTTATTGGTTGATTACGACATATACTAGGTATATGATGACATTATCCTAAACGAAGTAAAGGAGTTCCTATGCGCAGACCTGATATGCACGTTGAGAAAGGCGAAGAGTTTTTTGAGAATGAATTTGCGATATTCGTCAATAAAGTTTATGAACATTTCGATCTTCCTGAACATTTGCATGATTTCTATGAAATCAGCTATGTATGGGAGGGGAGCGGCTTTCACTATATTGGAGATCAGACGATCCGCGTCAGTAAAGGTGATTTATTTTTCATTCCTATTGGCATCTCCCATATTTTCCGCCCCTCATCTCCCCATCCGAATAAGCCACTGCGGATAGGCAACTGCATCTTCGACGCATCGCTATTTCATTTTCTTACCTCCATTCTGCCAGAGCAGTACTACATGTACAAGTTCAATGATCTGGTTGCGCATGGCGGTCAATGGCTGCAAATGAGAGAACAATCGGGAGAGTTTGAACAAATGATGTCATCTCTATTAAGTGAATTCCAACAGAAGCGGACTGGCTACGAAACTATGATGTGCGGATTACTCCTCCAGCTGCTCATCGTCATGGAACGCGCCATAGAACACAAAGAAGCTTCATCCTCTCCCAATCAAGACAGAATGGAAACTGCCCTGCGGTCGATTCGAAGCCGATTAGCTGACAAGATTACCTTAGTTAGCTTAGCTAAAGAGGTGGGAATTGGTACAAGACAATTACAGCGCATTATTACCGAACATACAGGTGCTTCCTTTTCGGAGCTGATTTCTCATGAGCGAATCAACCAAAGCTGCCGTCTATTAGCTGATCCTTCCAATCGCGACCTATCCATTGCAGATATCGCCGCAGCCGTTGGGATTCAGGATCCGAAAAGATTCTATCGACTATTTAAAGAGAAAACAGGTGTAACACCGGCTATGTATCGCAGGAGGAATTGAATGTGATAAACACTCACCTGCTTCATACATCTAGCAACCTTTGGCGGACAAGGGTTGGGAGTAGGCTCAGCTTGGAGCCGAGGTGCGGTTTGGGCGTTATATGTTACATCCTCTTCTGTCATCCCCTAGTCTGCTTTACTTTCACCCATTGCCCCTTCGCATAACTATCCAATATGGCTTCAGTAATCAACATAGAGCAGTGCCCATCCTCAAAGGTCGCAAAGTTAGCCTGCTCTGTTAACGGGTCTTTCCCTTCCCTAAGGAAAGAATAGAAGTGCAACATCATATGCTTGACCGAGTCTGGCCAGCCTTCGTTATGCCCCCCAGGATGATGGATGGTTGAACGTGCTTCTTGTAAAAAGAGGGCTGGGTCAGCCAATAGCACTTCATTAGCTTGGTCTCGATGGCCGATCCACAACTTTTCGGCTTCTTCTTGGTTCCAACATGCAGACTTTTTGCTGCCGTTTAGTTCAAAGCTAAGCTTATTCTTCCTTCCCGCACTCACTTGTGAAACGGAAAAGACTCCTTTGGCGCCATCATCAAAGCGAAGTAGAACAGATGCATAGTCTTCCGTTACAATGGCGGCATCCTCATAGTCAACCGCTGTGCCCCCTTGTGAAGCATAGGTCGTTACTTTGTGAATAGGTTTTTTCCTGATCGGAATGACCGTTGCCAAATCGGCAAATACTTCAACCACTTTTTTACCTGTGACATATTGAATGGTATCGCACCAGTGAGAGCCAATATCTGCAACAGCCCTAGATGCACCGCCAATTTCCGGAGCAAGTCGCCAATTATAGTCCGTTTCATAGAGCAACCAGTCCTGCAGATAACTGCCATGAATAAGATGAATAGGCCCCAGATCATCCCGTTGAATCATAGAGGCAAGCTGCCGTAGAATTGGGAATTGTCTATAATTGAAATTGACGCCATGTACAATACCCTTGGATTTCGCTAGAGCCACTAGCTCCGCAGACTCTACACTTGAGATCGCCAGGGGCTTCTCTGACAAAATATGCTTGCCAGCTAAGATAGCCTCCTTATTAATTTGAAAATGAAGATAATTAGGTGTGCAGTTGTGTACAACCCCGATGTCCGGATCCTGTAGCAGTTCTCGATAATCTCCATAAGCCTTGGGAATGCCTAACCGCTGAGCTTTCTTCTCGGCTGAAGCGAGATTAGATTCCGCGATAGCCACAACTTCTACGAATCCCAGCCTTCTTATCGCTTCGATATGAGCAGGTCCGATAAATCCTGTTCCAATAATGCCTACAGTAATTTTACGCATAAGTTCCTCTTTTCAGCAGATAACACTTTAAATCTAAACGTTTAGATTTTATTACGCGATAGCGCATCCAGGATCATTTTGAAAATAACAAGATCTTGCTTATAATCCTCTGGGGTCGTCTTCGGTGTTAAATCCTGCGTGATGACGTCGTACAGGTATTGCAGCTCTAAGGTGTACGAGTCTGTCCAAGTAGGACGAATCACAGATTCAGTATAGGCTTCGCCGACCGTTTCATGCACATGGAGCTTCGTGGGAAGATGGCGAATATAGGGTGTATCATATTGAACACGGACAGATTTATGCGTCGCATATACTTCCAAATGAGCATCGAAGCGTCCCTGACCGTCTGTACCCGTTTCGAACGTAACTGCAAATTGATCGTAATCGAAGATCGCCGTCAAAAATAAACTGCCATTGTTCGTTACTTTAGCACCAACGATCCCTTTGGGCATACCAAGCGCTTCGCGCATAGCGGAAAGATCATGGCTAGATAAGCCGCAAAGTAGGCGATATAACTGACCATTTGGTGATTCCGCGTTTACCCCCGTCGCTTCCTTCACTAATTTCTCACTTCTATGACGCTTATCCGCCTTCAACGCTTCCGGAATATCATCAAAGGAAACGACATGACTCGTTGGCTTAACGAATAAGCGGTTGGGTCCAATGATATCCCTTACTCTCGCATATTGGATATTCTCAAAGCCGCCAATTTGCTTTACCGCTTCCACGAAGGATGCCGCGTATCTGCGCATATAGCCAACCATGATTTTCACCCCATTGCGTTGTTGGGCTTCAATGATGGCGTCAGCTTCGCTCTCCGTTAAACACATCGGCTTCTCGATCAACACATGCTTCTTATGATTCGCAGCTGCAATCGCACATTCTGCATGGTATTCATCACTATTCAACACAAAAACGACATCCAGATCCGCTTGCTTGACTAGCTCGGCGGCGTCTGTGTATAGGTTTTCCACGTTATATTTGTCACCTAAATGAGCTACTAGCTTTGGCGAAATATCGCATAAAGCTGCAATGCGGAACTGCTTAGGAAGCGTTTCTAGTACAGGCAAATGAATCACTTGCGCGACTTCTCCAAGACCGATAATGCCGACGTTTAACGTTTTCACTGTCATACGTATATCTCTCCTTAGATAATGGGATTTTCAACGATAAAATCTAAACGTTTAGATTTCATGAAAAAGCGATACAGTTAGTTCTTGTATCAGCCTTTTGAGGAGATGGAGCTTTCGCGCACGACCACTGTCATCGGGAATGTAATTTTTCGTGCGATGGATTGCCCATCGGGTTGTTCAATTTGTTCAATGAGTGCCGCAACCACTGAGCCTGCCATCTCACCAATCGGTTGCTTAACAGTCGTTATGGCTGGACTATAGAGCGCAGCCATAGCAATATCATCAAACCCTGCGACAGCCACATCATGAGGAACGCGAAGTCCCGAATCCTGCAACGCTTTGATCGCACCAATGGCAATCAGATCATTCGCGCCAAATAATGCCGTGAATTCACACTTGTCCGCGACCAGCTGCTTCATTGTTTGATAGCCGTACTGACTGAAATTGTGTACTTCCTCGGATTTCCCGTTTCTTACAAGTGCTTCATCGACTGGTATTTCTGCGATAGCTAGCGCATTCCGATAGCCTAACTCGCGTCCAATACCGGTTGACATCGATCCGATGTAGGCAATTTTCGTGTGACCTTGTTGAATGAGATGTTCCACGACTTCTCTGGAGCTGTTCAAATTATCTCCCCACACGGAAGTGACATCCTTATGGACCGGTGCAATCGAAACGAGTGGAATCCTACGATCCATAAACATCTGAATGTAGTGGTCATCAGGATCACTCACGATTCGCCCACCTAGAATAACCCCATCCACGTTTCTTTCAAGCAGCGAGTTGATCGTAAGCTCAGCCGACTTCATCCCTGCGGTGCAAATCATCAGCGTATAACCCCGAAGAATAAGTTCTTCTTGAATTTGTTCAGCAAGCTCCGCCCAGTACTCGTTCGTAAGAAGCGGTACGATTAAGCCAACCGTCCTAGTCTTCTTTTTGATCATCGTTCGTGCAGCTTGATCTGGGACATAATTCAATTTCTGAATAGCTAGCAGAACGCGTTCTTTTGTATTCTTCTTCACCTTATCGATCCCATTGACGACGAAAGAAACCGTGGCAGTAGATACCTTCGCCTCTCTGGCTACATCCTTGATGGTAGCTTTCATTCACTCACACCTCAACAAATTCTAAACGTTTAGATTATGGTCGCACATTCTTCCTTTGAAGTCAATGATGAGTTTAAAGCACACTTAGAATTGCACATTGGGATAGTATTGAATGTCTCAGAAGTCAAAGATGCAAAAGTACACTTAATTTCGGGGAAAATGGCTCAAAGTAGATGAATACGTGCAAATAAGCATCCTTTGTGACCGAAATGGACCAATTTGATACGCGTCAGCAGAAATTGTTGCACTTTCGCAAGCCTTTCAGATTGAGAGGCAATTTCGATGAGAAAGGTTGTACTTTTGTACTTTTGCATGCTTCACAGCTGTATGCACGACATCGGCGAGCGGCAGCTCTTTCCGTTGAAATTCGCCGAAGGGAGTCTCGTCGGGATACCAAGCAGAAACCATGTCGCATGCCGCTCTGGCAATCCCTTATCTCCCCATAGCCGGGAAAAATAATAACACATGGCGGCTTCTCTGAAACTGGAACACCCTCACGCATACGCTCAGGAACGAGAAACCAGGCATGGATTGGCGTCCCAAATGATCCTCCCTCTATTGCGGCTTATAGGTGATCAGCATTTGATCGACCATCATTTTGAATATCGTCAAATCCTGCTTATAGTCTTCCGGTGTCGTCTTCAGGCTCTTATCCTGCGTGATGGATTCATGGAAAATTTCCATTTCAATGGTGTAGGGATCTTTAAACGTCGGCCGATGGACCCGCTCCTCGTAAGCTTCTCCTACCGTTTCACCTATATGTAAGGTCGTTGGCAAATGCCGGATATAGGGTGTGTTGTACTGTATTTTCAACTGTTTCGTGGATCCGAACACCTCGATATGGGCATCGAAACGTCGGTTCTGATCCAGACCCGTTTCATACGTCGCGTAGAAACCATCGTATTCGAAGGTAGCTGCCATACACGAACCCCCTTGCCATTGCACAGCGGAAACGACGCGATTCGGGACACCAATAAGCTCGCGCATTGCTGAAATATCATGTGAACCTAAGCCAAGCAGCAACGAATAGGAATTATAGATCTCCTGCGGAACCTCACCAATCGCTTGCTTCATCAATCGCTGATGGATGGTTTTGCGTTCGATAACCGCTTCAGACGGAATGTCTGTAAAGCGATGAACAGTGCTTGTTTGATTCGTAAAAAAATGATTCATCCCAATAATGCCACGAATTACCGCATATTGAATGCGCCCCATATCTCTGACATCCTGGGCAGCCTGTGTAAATGCCGGTGCATACCGGCGCATATAGCCAACCATAACCTTCACACCATATTCATCTCGTGCTTCTATGATGGCGTCTGCCTCTTGCTGGGTCATCGTCATCGGTTTTTCAATAAACACATGTTTCTTCTGCCTGATTGCAGCAATCGCACATGTCGTATGATACTCGTTGCTATTTAGGATAAAAACAGCGTCAAGATCAGACTGCTTAACGAGCTCCAATGCATCTGTGTACTGCTGGTGGACACCGTATCGAGAACCTGCCCACTGCACTAAACGGGGAGATATATCACAGATCGCAGCTATTTCATAACATTCGCTTAGTGATTCTAGGATCGGCAAATGAATTATTTGAGCAACCTCACCAAGCCCAATGACCCCAACTTTGAGTTTCTTCATGTCAATAACCTACCTCCGATTAACTTCGTAAATTGAACGCTACTTCCACTACAACAAGTAATGGATTGTGGAAGAGCGGCATCTACCTGAACAGTACGATAGTTGAGCGTCGGTGTATATTTCAATTTAGGTCGTTTACTTCGAATCGATGCGCAATCCCCTTACAAGAACACTGCAAAATAAGCCAAAATCTTCAAAATCAGTTTGGATAGCCTCCTATTTCACTACTGAATATAAAGTGATGCACGGTATAGTGAAACAATCGCGTAAAAAAAGTAAAAATCCGCTCCTATGGTTTTAACCATGGGTTCGGATTTCGCTTTTTCTATAAATCCCTGCTACATTAAGCAGGGAGCTCACAGGCCAGTTACTCTTTTGCACGTTGCACACAGCAACCGCTCATAACAGTCCCATCTGCCCATTGAAGATGATACGTATAATCTGCTGAAGCGGTTATTCTAACACTGCGTTCCTCAACGTCATACACCAGTTCAGCGAGATGATTCACAGAGTCTAAATGAAGCTTGAAGTACTTCGTGTACACATACCCGCCAACTAGAAGTTTCCCCTGTAACGGAAGCTGAATTGGCATCGGGTGGTCGCTCCGATTACGCTCTGATTCTACTTTCACTCGGAGTGACTGTTCGGGTCGAATATGCGCTAGATGTCCTTGATCCCCGACACCTGCAAGCTCATCATAACGAACAAGCTGCCCTTTGTTCAGTTGCTGCATCTCATCTACAAAATTACGCGAGTGAGTGACAGGCACCCGAATATCCCCATCACCATGGGTGATGTAGATCGGAGTATGCACATTCATAGCCAAGTGCAAGCCACTTCGTGCCTGGTATCGCTCCATATCTTCTTGCGGCGTGCAGCCAATCCAGACATCCATTTCGTCGCGAAATTCTCCTGTTCGATCTTCTTCGTACCAAACAGCGTAATCAGACATCCCGTACAAGGCCGACGCTGCTGCAAATAGATCAGGAAACTTGGCTACAGTAGCAAGTACATTACCGCCGCCACCACTTCCACCTTCCAAGTAAGTAGGCTCCTCAGCGAGCAGCCAGTCTTTGTACTCTTGACGAACGAACTGGACGGCATCGTAGATATCAATCAGCTCGAACCCATTACAATCTGCGTTCCCTTGGGAGAAGGCACGCCCACGCATATCCACTTGTACAATCAAATACGAGCTTTCATTAGGGGTATCACGCCGTTGCGGCTTCGGCATACTCATATGCCAGCCGTGCAATTGAATAAGGAGTAAACCTGGATTCCCCGGTTTAATCACATTCATTCCGAGTTGAATTCCTGGTGTAACCGAAGAAGGATATAGTCGAAAATCCTGATACGGCGAATAGGCTTCTGTCAAGCCTTCCATCTTATCTAGTCGTTCGGAGTCCTCGTACTGTGCAAACATGCAGCCACCTCATTTTAATTAAAGTAACACACCATCACACTCTGCTATTCGACACGAGGTAAGTCTTCCCCTTTGGCATGCCTGATACAATAAAATGTGTCTACATAAATAAAGCCGTCCTAAAGTAGAAAAATCTACTTATGGGACAGCCTCATTTTCATTCCATTATCGCGCCAGAACTATTTACCTCTTTATTTGTCCGAATGAAACCCGTATAACCGCCAAGGCTTGTGTCCGCCGAAATAGCGCACAACCTTGTCCCTTCCTCCGACCGGACGTATATGGAAATCTGGAACCTCTTCACCTGGGTAGAGAAAAGCCTCTTCACCCTTCTTCAACTCCAGTGATAGTTCATCGTGGATAACCGTTTCACCAGACACTCGCTCCGTGCCGTCCAAACCGATGATGTTCCATCGAATCCGTCCATGCCAGCCCGTCTTGATCAGACATGCTTCTCCAGCCAAGCTCTTCACCCTGATCCACTGTGTGGCACCATCCTTGCGGACAGCGCTGACCAAGAAGGCGCCTTCCCCTCGCAAGTCATGGAAGGCCAGCTCTGTCCACGCTTCCGGCACAGCTGGAAATACCCGCAGCTTACCGCCCCAGCTCTGAAGCAGCATATCCTGGATCGATTCCGCACCGGCCAGCGGCGTTTCGATCACCGGTCCCGCTTCCTTATACATCGTATTCGGCTTGATGATGAGCAGCAGCGATTGCAGAAGCCGCATCGCCTCATCTCCCCATCCAAGTACTGCGGCAATCGAGGCCGCTCCGGTCATACTGAAGCCGCGCAGGTCGCCTTCTTTCGCTAACCAATGACGCAGAGAAGTTGCGATTAAAGCCCGCTCTTCCTCCGCTTCTCCGCTGAACAGATGCAGCGGAAAAATCGCCAGCAAGTGACTAAAGTGACGATGCCCGTAGGCAAGCGGCATTTCGTGACCAACCATAAAGCCAGTCTCATCGACAGGCAGCGGAACCAAACGCGCCAGAATGTTTTCCCATTTCGGATTGAGCGGATCGCTAATGCTCAACCTCTTGCATATCGCAAGCAAGGTCTCACAGCCCCAGCGCAGCAAGGAAAGATCATAATGGCAGTCCGGCACCGTCGTCCGCATGAACGAGCCATATTCGGGAGATATCGTCGGAGGCAGATGCAAGCAACCGTCCTCTCCCTCCTCCAGCAGATGGATATAATAATTCACACTCCGCTTGAGAATCGGAAATAACACTTCCTCCAACATGCCATCATCCATGGTATATCGGTAGTGCCGCCACACGTTATGACAAATCCACGTTAAATTGCCAATCTCATCCTCTACATTCGTCTGCAAGTCGAAGCTGCAGCTTCGTCCTAAACCAGCCGAATCGTGCTGGAAAGGTTCAGGCACATTGCGAATCAGCTGATGCCTATTCGCATGCAGCGAATGAACAAGAGATTCCCCCATCTCCAAACGATTAGCCGTATAAACCGGTGAATAACTCATCTGTACATTCATATTGAACCAGACACCTGGCCAAGGCGTCGATGTAAGCCAAGGACCTTGATTATCAATCAAGGGTTTGTCTTCTCGCGTAGCTGAAGCCAACTTATACATTTGTATCCAGTAAAAGCTTTCTAATCGTCCATCCGGCAGCGAAACGAAGCTTTGCTGGTAATAGCGGTGCCACCAATCCCTATGTGCTTGCACCCATTCTTCGAAATTCGCTGCTGAAGCCTGCGCAACCGCCTCTACAGCTTCAGCCTTTGTCGCTTCACTATGCCCCCGTGCAATGGACAGCCAGCAGATGCGCCGATTCGGCGAAACCTGCACGTCCTTCCAAGCGGTTACGCAGCCATCTTCGCCCGAATACCGCTGGGTACACACGCGGATGCCATCCTCATCTTCCGTATAGGCTACTTCCGTCTGCGGCACATATTGATTTAAATTCACGCCGTCTGCGTTCTTCAGAACAGGATCGACTTCTGGAAAAGGGTACCATGCAAACCGAGCACCACTTTCTCCATCTGTCGTCTCGATCTCTATGGCGATCACCGGATCAAGACTGTGAACGATTGAGCGCAGCTTAACCTCTCCGCTTGTTGTCGTCAGCGTAGCCTGCAATTCAGCGTTCCACAAGCTAATGCGCATCTGTGTGGGATGATAGATCTTCCCTTCCAATTCCAGATCCAGCTCACCAAGCTGAACGCGGGGCGGGAATCCCGGTTTGTCCATGCGGATTGCCGTCACATCCGTACGGCCGGTCACCATGCGAAGCACATTTCGCTTACTCGCATGCTCCTCGCCATAAACCATCGTGCCGAGCAAGCCATTGCCGAGGAAAGCTCCTTCGTCCCAGCTTACAGGCTTAACTACCCATTCCATATCGTTATTGGCCATGTAGGTTTCCCAATCGACCTCTAGTTTAACCGCTGAGCTGTTTACTTCTTTCACGCAAAGATCCCTCCTCTATCCTTTGACGGCTCCGATCAGAGCACCTTTCACAAAGTATTTCTGTAAAAATGGATATACGAACAAAATCGGAACCGTCGCAACGATGATCGTCGCATACTTCAAGGTAGCGGCAAGCATGGCGGCATCGTCATCGGAAGCGCCTGAATTGGCATTGGTTTCCCCTTGCAGCAAAATCCCCCGCAGCACTAGCTGCAATGGATAAAGCGAACGCTCCTGCAAGAAAATCATTGCATTAAACCAGGAATTCCAATGGCCCACGCCGTAATACAGCAGCATGACCGCGATAACGGGCATCGAGAGCGGGAGCACAATCCGAAATAGAATGACGAAGTCGTTCGCCCCATCTATTTTGGCCGATTCCTCAAGTGCATCTGGAATCGCTTCGAATGCCGTCTTCATTAGAATCAGATTAAACGTATTAATGGCAGTTGGAATAATAAGCGACCATAAAGAATCGATTAATCCCACACCTTTGACCGTCAAGTAGAGGGGGATCAACCCACCGCTAAAGAACATGGTAAAAATGATAAACAGCATGATCGGTTTGCGGTACTTCAAGCTCTTTCGCGAGAGGGCGTAAGCCCCGAACGCAGTGAGTGTAATGTTCAGCACCAGACCCGCCAGTACAACAAACAGCGTATTGCCGTAGCCTCTCACAATCATCGGATTGCGGAATACATTCGTATAAGCATCAAGTGAGAATCCGAGAGGACGCCATAACATACCCTTATAGCCCATCAGAGTTCCTGCGTCACTAACCGAAGCAAACAACACATAAATAAGTGGATATACGGTAAGCAGCATCATCAGGATCAGCAGCACAACATTGATCGTATCGAAGCATTTTTCTGCAAAGCTCGTCTTGTTCAGCATCATCATGCACTCTCCTTTACCACAAGCTTGTATCGTTAAATTTGCGGCTCAGCCAGTTGGAGGAAATGAGCAGGGCAAAGTTGATGACCGAGTTAAACAAGCCCACCGCTGAACTGTAGCTATAATTGAAATCCTGCAGACCAACGCGGTACACATAGGAAGAAATGACGTCAGCCGTCTCATACGTGCCCGGATTGTATAGCAAAATAATTTTCTCAAACCCGACATTCATCATCTTGCCAATATCGAGAATAAGCAAAATAATGATGATTGGCATAATCCCTGGCAGCGTGACGTGTGTCATTTGTTTCCATCGACCAGCGCCATCGATTCTGGCTGCCTCGTACTGCTCTTGATCGATTCCGGTTAAAGCCGCCAAAAAAATAATCGTGCCCCAACCAATATTTTGCCAGATGCCGGAAGAAACATAGACGGTACGGAACAGACTAGGCTCAAGTAAGAAAGTTGACCGTTCTCCACCGAAGAAGGCAATGATATCGTTGATGACACCGTCGCTAGTCGTAAAATCTTTCAAAATCCCGCAAATGACAATTAAGGAAATAAAATGCGGCATATAAGTCACGGTTTGCACAATTCTTTTAAAGAAAGCATGCCTTAATTCATTCAGCAGAAGGGCCAAAATAATAGGCGCCGGAAACCCGAATAACAACTGGTAGAAGCTGATCAGAACCGTATTCTTAATCGTTCGCCAGAAATAGGCTCCATTAAAGAAATTAACAAAATGCTCAAATCCGACCCAATCACTCCCCCAAATACCTATTCTTGGAGAGTAATCCTTGAAAGCAATCAGGGCGCCATACATCGGCGCATAATGAAAGACGACATAATACAGCAGAACCGGAAGCAACATCACATAAAGCAGTTTGTTTTTACGTATATCCAGCAGTAGCCCGAAACGAAATACTTTTCGTTTGTCTTCATTGGCTGTAATCGGCTTCGTTTTGGAAATCATGGTGTTCATCGCATCACCTTCTCCTGCCACGGCCCTATTCTTGCGGAAGGTTAGAACAGTTCTTTCTTCCTCCCGCAAGAATTGCCGTAAACTAATTATCGCTTATTGTATCGATCCAGCGCTTGTTGATAAATTTGGGTCACCTTGTCGATTCCCATTTCATTAATCCGTTTGACATAGTCATCGAATTTGCTGATCGGCTCTTTGCCCATGACAAATTTCACGAACATTTCTTCTTTATAGCTCGTAATCGCTGTACTCAATTTTGCCAGCTCTTTGCTTTCTTCTGTTGTCGGCGTCAAGAAAGGAGGCATCACATGCTTAGCAGCGTCCGTTTGCTCCCAAATCTTGACAGCGTCATCTTGCTCTTTGTACGTATTGAAGCTCTTCCGGCTGTCACCCAAGAACGGACCGTTCGGCTTCGTATACTGGGATACCATTTGCTGCAGGCTGAATTTCGGATCTTTGGTGATTTTATCAGTAAACGTAGGCACGCCATTGTTCATCGTATAACTTTCGCCTTCAATACCGAAGTTGAAGAGTAATGCGCCCTTCTCGCCAAACGCATAATCCATCCACTTGACAGCCAGCTCCGCATGTTTGGAATCCCCTGCAACAGCTTTACTTACAGCTGGGTTGTATTTAAAGTCACGTTGACCGATGAAAGCACGTTCGCCTTTGTTCAACGTTGGGTATGGAGCAGCTACTAGCTGGTAGTTCGGGTTCGTCTTCTTGCCCGTATCCATCCATTTACCCACAGCGCTGAGTAAGCCAACTGTCGCTCCGGAAGCGTTGCTCAGTAATTTCGTATCCTGCGATTTGGAATCCGTATTCAACGCGAAATCCTTATCCAGCAAACCTTCCGCATACCATTTGTTCAGCAGAGTCAAAGCATCTTTGAATTGAGGGTCGATCGGCCCGTATTTCACCTTGCCTTGATCATCAACGTAGAAACGGTTGGCTGTTTTATAAGCGCCAATGAAAGCATCCTGGATATTCAATTCATTGCTGTATTGAGCGGTCAAAGCTGCGGAAGCTCCTTTTTTCTCCTTAAATGCTTTCAATACGGTGTACCATTCATCAATTGTTGTAGGCACTTTGAGGTTCATCTCATCCAGCCAGTCTTTGCGAAGCATCGGTCCGCGGAAAACCAGGCCATTGTCCGGACGAATCATTGGAAAAGCGTAGTAGGTGCCGTTGTCCGTTTTAATCATTTTGTCCAGCTCTTTATCCTGTTGCAACAGCTTCTTCAAATTAGGTGCATTCTTATCGATCAAGTCGTTAAGAGGTAGGATGACCTTGTCGGCAATCGCCTTCTCCGGTCCACCTGGATACGCCGCCGTTCCGCCGCCGCCCCAATTATATTCAATCACATCCGGCAGATTGTTCGAAGCGATCAGCAAGTTGAATTGTTCCTTCGATTGACCGTCAGCAGGATGCGTATACTTGACCTTAACGCCGGTTTCGCTCTCCAATCGCTTACCAAAAGGGGAATCGCCAAGGTTAGGAAATAACGTTGTCAAGTTCGGGTTAATTTGCTCCCAAGATGTTAGTGTTTCTTGCGTAGCAATTGGATATTTGCCTGCTGCGGCAGTTGGTGCTGTCGTTGTAGTAGCTCCCGTTTCACTTGGAGACTTCGTTGCCTCTTTGGAACATGCGGCGAACATACTGGAAGCGACCACAACGCTAAGCGCCAGGCTAATGGATTTTCTTTTTGATCGACTGCTCATGTGGAATCCCCCTCATATTGTCTAGTGCGATTGATTTCGTTGCAGCACTGTACCTTCAGTATGGCTCGTAAAGCCCCCTTTTGAATATCGTCAAAACTGCAAATCACTATTTAAAATCCGTAGAATGCAATCATCAGAATCCAAAATCACTGTGCAAATAATGAAAAGTCGCGCAAGCAAGCTTGTACGACTCCACGTTTAACGATAACGTATCACTTTAGTTCTTTGTATTTCCCTGGCGTAATGCCCTCAAATTTCTTGAAGGTTCGATTAAACGTATTGATATCCGCATACCCAACCTTACGTGCAATCTCCATAATGGAAAGCGATTGTTCGCTTAGCAGCTTCTTGGCCTCTTCCAACCGTGTTCGACTAATAAAATCAAGCAGTGCATCGCCGGTTTGTGCCTTAAATTGTTTGGATAAATAGGAAGGTGTAATTCCGAACTTCTCTCCAATCATCGAAATGTTCAAATTATCTTCCGCGTAATTGGCTTTCACAAATGAAATTACAAGCTCGCCAAGCGGACTGTACTCCTGTTTACGCTCAGCTTGGATAGACTGGCAGACCTGTCCAAGAATCGAGAGGATTTCCCCTTTCATTTCTTTCATCGTTTCGCATCCGAAAAGTCGTTCCACTGGATGAAACTGTTCAATAAAGGATGCTTTATTACCTTGCGAGCCAATTTCATTCATCGTTTTCAACATCGTGCTAGCCAGATCAAACATGAGACACTTGCCGAGTGGGACGGACAACACCGCATTAGATGCATTTGTTTCTATAATTTGCTCAATGATGGAGCTCGACTTCTCATAATCGCCTGTTTTGACAAAATTAATCAATTGCTGCTCCACATGCAACGGGTAATAATAATTTCCGGCCTGGTGGGCAGCTTCGGAACTCGGTAATTCATCGTATCTAATGATTGCTCCCCCTCCGACAACAAGTCTATAAGCCATCGCCGACAGCGCTTCTTGATAAGCCCCGGCAATTCCTAACAGCTCGGTATGAATCCCGCTGATGGACACCGTCAAATGGACATGGAAATGGTCAAGCAAGAACAATTTCACCTGCTCGGCAACCTGCCGCAGCTCCTCTGGGTCCTGCCCCGTGTCAAAATTAAAAATACATGCCTGCATGTCATCAATTTCAGTTACGAAACCTCGATGCTGGCTGCCGATCACTTCTTCCACCACATTCATCAGGATGAACTGCATCAACTTCACTTTCTGTGGATCTACCGTGACATCGTCCTGGAACTTGCCAAAATGATCGATATGGAACAAGAGTACAGCAAAATGAGGCGAAGACAGCCGAATATCGTGCGCTGAGAGTGATTCATGCACTGGAATGTCCTGCTCCAGATTCCCCTTTAGGAGCCCTTGCAGAAAATGTGAGCGAATAGCATCGCGGTGCTGATGCAAACGGCGATCAACCTGCTCTTTCTCCGCGAATGTATTGTTGAGCGCATCTTGCAGGAAGCCATACTCATTCGTTCCCTCGGCAAATGAAATCCCTGCTTTCATTGAGAAGCTGCGGATAAGGAGATTAATCGGATTGTAATTTTTGCGAAGGAACAAGAAAGTGACCACTCCGCCTAGCAGAAGGCTGAGTAAAATGCTAGCATACACGAGCCTTTTCATGTATCTCATCTTGTCGTCAAAGCGCTCAGCAGGAATCATCGACATGTATTTCCAACCTGTCCTAGCTGAGGTGGTATAGGATACAGCGACCTGCTCCCCGGCTACATCCCCGTAGAAGAGTCCATTTTCACCAGTAAATTTGTCATAGGTAAGAAATTGCGGCCTTTGCTCAAGACCACTAGAAGCAACAAGTCGGTTTTCTTTATCCAGCAGCGCAACAGATGTCGCTTCAGATGGCGGAAGATTGGCAAGCAGTTTCGTATCTTTCATCACGAACAGAAGCACTGCTCCTGGCTGATCGCGATTCGCCAATGAAACCGATTTGGCAAATAAAACAGCTTTGTACGAATTGTCATTCTCTTTCATCGTCACTGGCATATAGGCCTGGACATAGCGATCGTCTAGAAACGACTTCCAAGCATCATAACCTCTCAGGGTTTGTCCGTCTAACATCTGAAACAATTGTCGGCCATCCGTCCGATTACGAGTCGATATGACCGTATCGCTATTTTTGTAATACAGATAAATTTGTTCAATGAACTCATTCGCTGTCTGGTACACCCGCAAATCATTCGAAATGGTGACTAAATCGTAATAATCGTTATCCGAAAGCGGCAGTGAGGTATTGATAAACGCATTTACCTGCTTATTGAGGGAAATTTCCAGACTTAATCGCTCAATACCTCCCAAACTGTTATCTATCGCCAATTCCATCTGCTTCAATGCGTTCGTGTTGGCACGATTTACTTCCGATTCGACCACATGCCATGAAGCCGCGTATAGAATTCCGCTTATGATGATTGGGACGAGCAGCACGGAAATATAAGAAGTAAACCAAGTAAACATTACGCTGCGTTTATTAAACCGGATCCGATTAAACTTCATTAGCACTAACCCCTTATCCCCATTTGTAACTGTTTTCATATATTATAGCGAAAATAGAGGAACCCGTCTCGGATTTAAGTCCCTCATATCCAAAGCAGCGGCTGCTTAATGGCCATATTCCGCCGCAGTTCATCTTCTTTCGGCTTTTGATCTAATTTATGCCATAACGCAAGAAGCCTTTCAGCATCATAAGCCAACCCTGCAAGCAGTAAAAATGACATAGCTACAGGCCATTGCGCATCATATTCGACATCTCGACCATAGGGCCAAGTTTGCTTATTTTCTATATAGGGTAATAAAAAGTTGATTCCTTTCTCTATACCTCTGCCATCTGACAGCTGAAATTCCCACAAATTATCGTTAGGCGTGGAAAGAAGATGCGTAAGCGTAACGAAATTATCGAGTGTAAAAAGAGAGTAGGCATAGGGCTTCGTACGGGACAATTCCCGCGGAAAACTGCCATCTGTGGCCATCTGTTCGACCAGTAGTTTGGTCTTGTATTGTTCTCTGCACCAATCCAGCATCGTATGTTGACCGGTCAACCGTGCGAATGCGGCCGCCTGCACATACCAGCATACCCCATGATTGTTTGGTTCGTTTCTCTCTTCTACCCCTTGCGGATGCTCATTCAACCATTTCAAGTAATCTGCGAACCATGCGGAAACATCTTGTAGGACGAGAGACTCTGCTAAGGACATATGACCGCGTTGTAGAATCTGAACAGCTGCTGCCACATCAATCAAATGCAGCGTATCGATCACACCGATCCCTCTCCCATCACAGACGCCAGGCACAGCTTGCGCATAAAGCAGATGCGGATTCATTCGTGTGCTCTCATTGACAAAGAATGCGTCTAGCAGCCGAACGGCGTGGGAAGCGTAATGTTGCTCACCCGTTATCCGATACGCGGCAGCCAGACAAGCGACCCGAGATCGCATTCGGCGAAGCAGAATCCGATGTGCATGAAAATTACCTGGATTACTTTCACCATCTCGGCGCACATACGGCAGTCCATCAGGCGTATCGGGATTTGGCCACCAGTAATCACCATTTGAATAATAGTCATGAGCGCTTCCCGGGCTATGCGGGGCTATCTCATCCGTAATCTGTACAGGAAGAGTCGTCAGGCAGGCATCAGCCTGTTGGATTATCGCGGTCAGATCAACATATAAACTCCAATGTTCTTTATTTAGTTGACTAAAATGTTCCATATTTATTGGCTCCCTTCCTATATGCAAACAAAGCACTAAATGCAGCAGGCCAGATCCCGAAAAATACGGGATGCCAGGCCTACTGCATATGATCTTCCCTTTATGTGTAATTGTGCATGAGATATGAGATCGAAATGACGTTATCGTTCCAATAACCGCATAATAATCGTTACCGCTTCCGCTCTCGTTGCTCCAGCTAATGGCTCGAACATATTTTGCTCACGTCCGGTTACTAGCCCTAGGGAAACGGCTTGCGAAATGGCTGGCAATGCCCAAGCTGGAATTTGGGAAATGTCGCTAAATGACACTTGGGATGAAACTCCCCCTTGTTGATTATAAGCCCTTATTAGCATAGCAACCATTTCTGTACGGTTGATCGGCTTATTAGGCCGCAAGGACTCATCTTCATATCCTTGCAAAATGCCCGCTTTCAGCGCTGCCCCCAATTCGCCGACTGCCCAGGCTGGTATGTCTGCCCCATCGGCAAACTTAGTCGCTGACGTTTCGGCCTTCAAACCAAGAGCTCGAACCAGCATAGCTGCAAATTGCATTCTCGTCATGGGCTCGTCAGGTTTGAAGCTGCCATCTGCGTAACCGTTCACGATGCCTTTGGCAGCAGCGCGAGAGATAACCTCCGACGCCCAGTGATTCGGCACATCAGCAAATGATTCCTGCGTCGGTACGACAGGTGGTTTGCCCGGTTCCGGTGTCGGCTTTGGTGTTGGTGTTGGTACAGGCACCGGGATAGAGCCCGATGAGGAACCCGATGAAGACGAACCACTTGCCGCTGGACGCTGTGCCAGTATCGTGTACGTTTTATGTACACCGGAAGGCATTGTCACTTCCAACAGAACTACACTGCCGCTTGCGGCAATGGCGAGTGGTCTGCTCTCACTGCCACTGAGAACGGTTTGCTGTGCACCACCGTCAACGCTAACTTGAAACGCAGCTCCCTTAGATAGGGAAGTCGGCGTCAATGTCAAGCTGTTAATCCCCGTTGGAACCGTCACCGTGTAGTAAGTGATCTCTGAACTGAATGCCGGTGAGATTGTCAGATTCGAACTGATTTGAAGGCCGCTTAAAGCAGGCTTATCCTCTTCGACTGGCACGTTCCGTCCTGCGGCTGGCCCAACATCGGCTGACGTTAGCGGTCGTTGTGTCAGTTCACTTGCAGGTATATACTCATCCGCACCGACGTCAACCGTATTTGTCCGTCTTTGACCGTCCATATCATCCGACGGCAGGTACGGGCCTTGTGCGGCGTCAACCGCTGGACTTAACGGCGATAAACGGATCAGTCCGTCAATGCCACGGACTAGCTTCAGATCACCTTTGTACGTAGCGTTTACAACAGTCGCAGTTGCTGACACAGCCGCAAGACCGTCTGTCATGTTGCCGACATAGGTCGGTCTGCCATCAACCGTAATTTTACTGGTCTCATTAAATATGGTTCCCGCATTGCTGAAGATCACATTATTATACACTTGCGTCCCAGTCGGCTCGAATGTCCGTTTGTCCATTTTCAGCGCGGAAGCTTTGCTGGCTAAATTGACGATCGTATTATTAAAAATCTGTACGTTATATTGCCGCCAATGTCCGCGAAGCAATTCCGTCTGTCTTTCCTCTGACAAGCTCCGGAGTGGAGCCACCT
Source organism: Paenibacillus sp. LjRoot56 (assembly GCF_964253335.1). Lineage (NCBI taxonomy): Bacteria > Bacillati > Bacillota > Bacilli > Caryophanales > Paenibacillaceae > Paenibacillus > Paenibacillus sp. LjRoot56. The sequence continues at coordinate 331,229 of NZ_CAXURV020000002.1, read as the reverse complement.
CATTCACGCCGATCCCCCAGTGGATCATCGGATTCGCACTGCCATCCGGTCCCGCATCCTCCGTGCCGCCATCAACTGTAATGGCATCGTCAGTCAAGCCTTCCATGTAATTGTTATAGATTTGATGATCATTCCCATAAATTCGGAATCCACTGGTACCTTCTTTTTTCCCGTCTGCAATAATAAAGTTACCATAGAAGCTGTTACGATGACCATGCCGAGCCACCAAGCCTCCAAAGGAATTCAGAATCGTATTGTACCGAATCGTATTGTCGCTGCTTTTCACCGACACGATCTCATCTTCGCCGTTCAAACCATCGAATAGGTTGTATTGCACGGTCACATGCCCAGGTACCAGAGACAATCCCGAGAGTCCGAGACGAATCGCTTCCATCCCATTGGAGACCCGTGGACCCATATCGTGGAAATAATTGTACTCAATCACGTCGTATTGCGAAACCATATCCTTGCCATCGTACGTAATTGCAGCGCCAAAGCCGGTCTTCGGTCCAATATCGTTGTAGGCAATCCGGTTATGACTGCCGTTGCCCTCTACTCGGATATAGTGCCGATCCGTCCCACCATCCGTGGGCAGCGTTGAGCCCGGTGTATGCGACGTTTCCCCTGTATAGACGGCGTTGTTAGCATTATATTCGCTGCCATAACGGCAGCTGTTCTCCACACCGATGACGCACCAGATGATCTTATTCACACCGTTCTCACTCTTTGTAAAACGGTATTTCTGCCCCGTTTCATCTAAGGCAAATGTGTTGCGCAGAATGGAGACATTGTTGGTGTCATACAGTTCTACACCAGGGTGCAACCCTTTCAAAGTGTCTAAAAAATTATTGTCAACAATACCTCGACTTTTCAACGAATCTTCGCTATTCGCCGACCCGCCGCCGGAATGGAACGTAAGCCCTTCCACGCTGACGTAGCTGGCATTGTGGATATACATATAGCTATCCCCAGCGATAATCGCCTTCCCTTGCTCCACGGCCACCACCCGAATCGGTTGCGCAGCCGTTCCATGCTTATCCTTAATGATGAATGGCCCTTGCTGCTCGTAGGTGCCATTTTGCAACTCAATTGTCGTGCCTGGCGCAGCCTGATCGAGCGCAGTCTGCAACTCGCTTGCTGTATTGACACGAACAACCTGAACTGGCGGCAGCGGATCTACCGGTTTATCTCCCGCTTGCGGTGGGCCAGTTGGCCCCGTTGGCTCGTTCACTTCTGGAGGTGTTCCCGTGTATAGTTCAACTTCGGTTATACTATTCCAACTGCTTGAGCTTCCTGACGCATTATTGCCATACCCAACCAACCGTAAATAGCGGTAGGCTCCAGGCTGACTAAATACATAGGGCTGTAAAATGCTGTCGCCAGCGCGCAGTGACCGGCTAAGCCGCTTGGGCAACAGAACCGTCGATTGCTGGAAATCTGCCTGATTCGAGCCTAGAATTTCAAAGGAAGACAGACGATCGACCGCATTCAAAAAAGCAATGTTCAGATACGTCACTGTCTCCGACTGGCCCATATCGAACTGCAGCCACTCCCCTTGCCCCGAAGCCGACCAACGCACATCGCCATCCCAGATCCCGTCTACGACATTGGCCGGAATATTCGTTGTGTTCGGTTGGTACGAACTGGCAGTCACTGTAGTCGCGTTCATCGGAATGCGGCCGTTCGTTCCTTTGGCCGACAACCGATACGCTTGCAAGGCATATGTATTCATCGAGTTGCCGCTGGATGCGTTCACCTTTATTTTGTTAATTCCAGGCGTCATGGCAATTTGGTTCATATCGCCTACCGGCTGGTTCGCCACCGCGTTGTTCGTCAACGTCGCATCCGCTGAAATCCCAGCGTCCGCCTGCCAATCCAAGCGAATTGTACCCGCATCCTCAGGGACAGTCACCTCATAACCGTCTAGCTTGGTCGGTAAGAAAGATGGTGTCATACCCAGATGCTGACTACCCGCCCAAATGTCCAAAGCGGATAATTGAATGTCCGGCAATTTCTCTGCAAAGGTAAAATACGTACCGTTGGCAAGCATTACATCCGCTGCATAGTAAGTCTCCCCATGCAAGTTAACCTGGGTTAAAGGCAGAGACACGGCATCGCTGAAATCACCGCTGCTGCTCGTTAATAAAAGTCCGCCTGACGGAAGCGTCCCTAGCGGAAATGCGACCTGCACAGCGCCAACATTACCGGTGTTCTGAGCCTTCCAAGTTCGTGTCGATCGCTTAAAGCCTGTGCCGTAAGGAATAGAAGGCGCAGTGCTCTCATTATCTCCCCAGAGCAGATACTGTTTATCGGTGAGCGGTTGTTTTGCGCTGATGATGATTTGCGATGCTGTCGGATCTTCACTGCTTCGGCTCGTATCCAGAACTAACGCGCCTTCCTCGTCCTTGGCAATTCCCGCTACATTATTGTTGAATGCCGCGTTAATCGTGGACGGCCACACTACTTGCGGAGACACCCCTGCCGAGACGTAATCCTTCCCTTTCAGCGGCGTTCCGAATTTGAGGGCCATATATGTTTGCACTTGATTGTGCTGCATAGTGGTCAGCGCACTGTTAAATACAATCAACTCGCCGAGTTGTCCGTCGTAACCGGAGCCACCGCTGAGTGCAGAGCCAATTGTCATCGGATTGCTCCCGACTCCTTTCATCGGAAGTCGTGAAGCTGTTGAAGTCGCATACGATTGACCGTCAAGCGTAACGGATTGGTAGACGTTTCCTGTCACTGGCTGCGAATCAAATTGAAACCCCCAACTGTTATATTGACGAAGAGGGACGCTATATCCTGCTGTAAGACGTGGATTGCTACCCGAGGCGAGATCCCCCGCATCCCACAAAATTTGGGTGTTAGGATTAGAGTAGAAAGGAAGGTATGCCCCCAATTTTCCTTTCCCTTGTAACGTTTCATAGAAAATTTGTGAAGACTTATTCGTTTCCGACAATCCGCCGGCCGTCACATACACACTTGCACGATCTACGATTTCATCTTGTGCGAACAGCCCGTCCCTGTCTACCAAGAGACTGCCTTTGCCTGCGCTGCCTGAACGAATGAATTGCACCGCAGGCTGGTAATTCAGCGAAGAATTAGAGGGAACATACTTCGGGTTCGCCCGGGGACTACTGTCACCTACGGTCCCATCATTAATAAAATCATTCCCGTTCGGACTACTGTCCTTCCAAACGGTCACTTCCCCGCTCCCATTCACGGTCATACTAGCCGGATCCGCTTTTAACCATAATTTCAGCAAGCTCTCGTCTACGCCCCCCGGCGTTCCTGCCACAGCACTATCGGCATGCGCTTTGGATAAACCTGCAGGCAGTCCTGCTAAAGTTAAAGCGCTTGCAAGCAACAAGCTAATGATCCGTTTTGCGTATAAGCTTGATCCTTTCTTCAATTCACCATCACCTCTTCGTTAGGATTGCGCTCTTCGGCAACAGGGCTGATTAGCGTACAAGCAATTACACTCATCATATGGAAACCCTTACAAATAGGAAATCGTCAAAACCCAAACTCATCATCAAAATCTGGAATTGCACTGATCAATATGTAGAATGAACGTGCAAATTAAGGAATCGTTCCGTGCAGCGTATCCACTCATACAAGCTTTCTCACAAACATCACGCTTTCTTAACAGAGTTACGTATAATGAAAAGAAAAACCAGTTACCATCCGATTAGGGGATGGTAACTGGTTTTTGCAGGTGCAGCAAATCGCACACTCGTAGTTTTGGCTCAACAAATTAGTTCAAAACTTTCGGCTTGGTGATACTCCGATATAGACTTGCGGAATGAGCGTGAGATGCGGACGGACCAAGTCACTATTCTTACTCAGCAATCTCTACTTCTACTTCTACTTCTACTTCTACTTCTACTTCTACTTTTCCCTCTCTTTCACTTCTCTTTCTTCTCCTTCAACAATAACTCACTTAACTCTACTCACAACCAACATGTCACTCATCGTTTCGCCCGACCAAAAAGCCTTACGAAAAACTAAGGCGAATCTATTCTTCATTTCTCAAGTACCGCAAAAAGTGCGATAAGGACAGGCTGTTAGCTCAGCTGGACTGGCATAATCAACCTGCTCAGAGGAGTATGCAAAGGGGTTTGTCAGAACACGAAGCAACCGCTCCATCACACGATAGTCTCCTTGATTGACCGCTGATGTTAGTGCTTCTTCTACCCGGTGATTACGTGGGATAATGGCTGGATTATGATTCCTCATGAGTTGATGCGAGTAAGCTTTGGTTCCCTGCTGTCTACTTAATCTAGCCTGCCACAGTTCAAACCACTGCCTGAAATCCAATTTGTCATACATAAGCGTATCCTCAGGCTTATCCAAAGTTAACGCACGAAACGTATTCGTGTAATCCGCGCGATACGTTTGCATTAAAAGGAGAAGTCCTTCAATCAGTGATTCATCCTCTGATTCCTCATGAAATATCCCCAATTTGGACCTCATACCCGTTAACCAATTAGCGCGATACTGCTCGGAAAATTGTGCAATCGCATCCGCGATTAGCTGGGCACCCTGCTTTTGATCATCATGCAGCAATGGTAAGAGAGTTTCAGCAAATCTAGTGAGATTCCAAGCAGCTATTTCCGGCTGTTTACCAAAGGCATAGCGGCCCTCCGTGTCTCTGGTGCTGAATACCGTCGCTGGATCATAGGCATCCAAAAAGGCGCAAGGACCATAATCAATGGTTTCTCCACTGATGGCTATGTTATCTGTGTTCATTACTCCGTGAACAAACCCAACGAGCTGCCAATTAGCAATTAATTGCGCTTGGCGCGTAATTACCTCTTGCAGCAGCGCTAGATAGCGATTCTCAGCAACATCAGCCTCTGGGAAATGTCGAGTTAACGTGTAATCAGCTAGCGCTTGGAGCTCATCCACCGTGCCAAAATGCGAAGCATATTGAAAGGTTGCAAACCGAATATGACTGGCTGCGACACGGGTTAGAATTGCACCTTGTTGTTCCGTATCACGCAAGAAGGATTCGCCTGTTGTAACAACAGCTAGACTTCGCGTTGTTGGAATCCCCAGTGCAAACATGGCTTCGCTCATTATATACTCCCGTAACATCGGTCCAAGTCCCGCTCGACCATCCAAATAACGGGAGTATGGCGTTTTACCTGAACCTTTCAGCTGAATATCAACTCGTTCTCCTTGTGGAGTCAACTGCTCACCAAGGAGATGGGTTCTCCCATCACCTAACATGTTAAAAGTTCCAAATTGATGCCCGGCATAGGCCTGAGCAAGAGGCAGTGCTCCACCTGGAATCAAGTTACCCGCAAATATGGCTAAGCTCTCACTACTTTGCAACACCTCTTCATCCAACCCCAAAGTTGCTCCCAATGGAGCATTCAGTTTAACTAACCTCGGTGAGCTCACAGGAGTTGGATTGATTTTGCTATAAAAGAAATTAGGCAACCGCGAATAGCTGTTGTCGAAGTTCCATCCCGCATCTTTCTTTGCTTGTTTGTCTGACATCATGTCTCCTTCTCATTTAACTTTTTACAAAGGGTAATGGCAGGCCGTCCAGTGGCCTTCCCTGATTTGCAATAAGGCAGGCTGCTCTTCTTTACACCTTGCGGTTGCTGCTGGGCAGCGCGTGTGGAATCTACAGCCAGAAGGTGGATTCGCAGGGGATGGGATTTCCCCTTCGATCTCGATCCACGCTCTCTTTTGAGTAGGATCTGCCGATGGAATAGAAGACAGCAGACCCTTCGTGTAGGGATGGGAAGGATGGAGAAACAGCTCCTCACTTGGAGCAATTTCAACCAGTTTCCCCAAGTACATAACACCAATACGGTCGGATAGATGGCGAACAATATTTAAGCCATGGGCGATAAATAAATAGGTTAATCCCAACTTTTTCTGTAGATCCTGCATGAGATTTACAATTTGAGCCTGTACGGATACATCCAACGCAGATACGGCTTCATCCGCGAGGATAAACTTGGGATTGAGCGCGATGGCTCTAGCAATACCAATTCGCTGCCGTTGACCTCCCGAAAACTCATGAGGGAACCGATCATATACGGAACGATTCAGCCCAACTAACTCCAATAAGTCTTCCACCTTGGCCCGCTTCTCTGTCTTGCTTAACGATTCATGGATATCAAAAGGTTCACCAATAATATCGCCAACCTTCCAACGCGGGTTCACAGAACCGTAAGGATCTTGGAAAATGACCTGCATGTCTCGGCGTGCTTCTTGCAGTCCTTTGCTCGAAAGTTTAGATAAATCTTCGCCTTCGAACAGAACCTCTCCCTCCGTGGCTTTCTCCAGCTGCAGCAACACCCGGCCTAAGGTAGACTTGCCGCTACCTGATTCACCGACTAAACCAAATGTCTCGCCCTTCTTGATCGAAAAGGAAACATCTTCAACCGCGCGAATGTAGGACTTCGAACGACTGAATGTTCCTTTCCCTATGGGATAAAATTTACTTAACCCTTTCACCTCGAAGAGGGTCTCGTTAGTTAAAACATGTTCGCCAACAACATTGGAAGATTCGAGATCTCTCTTTGTATCTACCTGTGTATCTACAACCCCTGCATATTGCTGCCAATCTGCACGCTCAACTAATTCTTCCGAGTACCAACATGCAGTCAGACGTTCATTCACGAGCCGTAAGGGAGGACTATCTTTCACACAGCGTTCCGTCGCAAAAGGACACCTAGGATGAAATCGGCAACCCGATGGCAGATCCGATAGATGGGGAATCGTCCCTTCAATGGAGAACAATCGGGATAACCGATTGCTATCCATCGTAGTAATGGATCGAAGTAACCCTCTCGTATAAGGATGATGGGGCTTAGCGAACAATTGCTCGACACTTGCTTGCTCAACGATTTGTCCCGCATACATCACGATGATTTTGTCTGCCATCTCAGCAGCGATGCCCAAATCGTGAGTAATGAGAAGGATGGACATATTGAATTCTTCTTTAAGCTCCTGCAGCAGATGAAGAATCTGCGCCTGAATCGTTACATCAAGCGCAGTTGTTGGTTCATCCGCAATAAGCAGTTGCGGACTGCATGTGAGCGCCATAGCAATCATCGCTCGTTGCAGCATCCCGCCAGAAAGCTCGCCAGGATATTGGTTCATTCGGATTTCTGGCTCTGGGATGCCTACACGCTTTAATAAATATACAGCCCGTTCCCAGGCTTGTTCCCGATTCCCCTGTTTATGTTGAATAATGACTTCGGTAATTTGACTACCTATCGTAAATACCGGATCAAATGCAGCCATGGGCTCTTGGAAGACCATAGCCATCTTTTTCCCTCGTAATGCCCGAAGATCTTTCTGTGACAATGTCGTTAAATCATCGCCATCGAGTACGATTTGACCACCGGAAATATGACCATTTTCATAATCGATTAAGCGCATGACGGATTTTGAAGTTACCGATTTACCACTGCCTGATTCTCCGACTAGACAGATGGTTTCTCCTACGCCAATTTTCAAAGAAACGTCTTGAATGGCCGTGAACGACCCTTTATTCGTTGTGAATTGTACACTTAAGTTGTCAATCTCAAGCAGTTGCTTCAACTTGCGCCGCCTCCTAGCTATGCCCTTCTCTGCTTTGGATCTAGGGAGTCACGTAGTTTATCTCCAATTAAATTAACGGATATGACGAACAACGTAATCGCGAGGCCGGGAAATGTACATATCCACCAAGCCACTGTGAGGTAACCTCGTCCTTGTGAGAGGAGGGATCCCCAATCAGGAATCTCTTTGAGCACGCCTAGCCCAAGGAAACTTAGCCCTGCACCGACCAGAATGGATGCACCTAAACCGATTGTGGACATGACCAAGAGTGGCGACCAAGCATTCGTTAAGACATGGCGAAAAAATATACGGAATTTAGAAGCGCCTATTGACCTAGAGGCAGTAATGAAGGAACGATTCTTGATGCTCAGAATCTGACCTCGCATGACCCTTGCGTATTGCGGAATGGATGCAGCAGCAACAGCAAAGATCAAATTAAATAAATGAGGGCCAAGGGCAGCAGCTATGGCTAGTGCCAATAGAATGCCTGGAATCGTCATAAGCACATCGATAATCCGCATGAAGATCGTGTCAATAACGCCGCCAATGTATCCAGATAGTGCACCAATGCTTCCTCCAATGATGCCTCCTGCGAGTACAGAGGAGAAACCAATAATGAGCGAATCACGACTTCCATATACGACAAGACTGAACACATCTCTGCCAAAATAGTCCGTTCCAAACAAATGTGATTTACTTGGCGCATGCATAATCTGATCACCGAGCATCGCTGTAGGTGCATACGGAGCAATCCATTGCGGAAAAAGCGCACATCCAATAATAAACAAAGCCATAATCGCTGCTAGATAAACCAGTATCTCTGAAGCATTCCATGTTCTGGGTATCTTTGTAATTCGAAGATTCCACTTATGTTTAAGCCAAACCGTTCTCGCAGAAAGAACATCTTTCATTGTCACCCTTCTCCTCTCCACTACGCTTTCATATCCGAATTATTGTGTTCGGCGAACCCGTGGATCTATGAATACATAAGAAATATCAACTAGCAAATTTACAATGACATAGATGATAGCTGAGAAAAATACCACGCCTTGCACAACAGGCAAGTCTTTGGACATAATGGCGTCCGCGAGAATTCGGCCAATCCCCTGCCTGGAGAAGACGGTTTCGATCACAACGGTACCCGCCATCAAATCTCCGATATGAATGCCAATGATCGTGACCGCAGGAATTAATGCATTGCGAAGCGCATGTCGATACATCACTAATCGTTCGGATAATCCTTTAGCGCGCAGTGTCACAATGAAGTGCTCGTTGATGACTTCGAGCATCGAGTTACGTACCATCCGAACAATAAAGCCAGCTCCCACGAACCCGAGTGTAAGTGAAGGAAGAACAAGTGTAATGAATCCCTTTGATCCCATAGCTGGAAACCAACCTAGAGATACGGAAAAGATGAGGATCAGCAGAATACCAGACCAGAACGTCGGCATGGATATACCGAACAACCCGACAATGCGAGCTAATACATCGATCCATCGATTGCGGTGTACGGCTGAAAGAACACCGAGCCCTACACCGATAATCGTGGATATAAGCGTACTAGCTAAAGTGAGTGCCAACGTTGCTGGGAGATGTTTAAGAATTTTGGGCAACACAGGTTCACTGTTTAGTAAAGATTTCCCGAAATCCCCATGGATCATGGCCATGAAATAATGTCCAAATTGCACATAGAAGGGTTCATTCAAGCCGAGTTGATGCCTTAAATTTGCAATTGCCTCCGGTGACATGGAGGAAGGATCAATCATAGAAAGCACAGGATCTCCCGGCAGCACATACAAAATACAGAATACAAGGATTAAGGAACCAAGAATGACCAGCAATGAAACTAGTAGCCGCTCCGTTAATATCCTGCTCATACCAATTAGCTCCCTATAACATTATTTTTGAATAAACGTATCATTAAAGAGCGGATAACCTAACGAGTCAAATTTCAACCCTTTCACGGTCTTCGAAGCGGCTACCGTATAAGGGAATACATAAATAGGAATGATGACCGCATTATCGATAATGGATTTCTGCACTTGTTTATACAGATCCGCTCTCTTTTTATCATCAGGCTCGATGGCCCCTTGTTCCAGCCACTTATCTACTTGCGGATCTGCAAGTCCTGGAAGCGTTGGTCGAGCTTTCGGATCGCTTGTATGATAGAAGGCATAGAGCGCATTGGGATCCGAGTTCACTTGACTGTTTCCATAGATATCATAGTCACCTTTGGTATAAACAACATTGGCTGTATCCTTTGTAATTTCTACTTCAACTACAATACCTACTTGTTTTAACTGTTGCTGAATGATGACAGCAATATCATTGCGTTTCTCACGGTTAGGTGAACCATCTACGTAATGCAGAGTAAGCTTCTTCCCATCTTTTACACGAATGCCATCTGTTCCCTTGAGCCAACCGAGTTCATCCAATAATTTGTTCGCTTTCGCAAGATCCGGCTTAACCCCATTTTCTAAGGAAGCATCGTAACCGAACACACCAGGAGATAATGGTGACCAAGCACGTGGATATGTCCCCAGATAAAGTGTTTTGACAATTGCATCCACATCAATCGCTGCTTGAAGCGCTTGTCTTGCCTTCACCTCACCCCAGGGAGCTTTTCGTTGATTAATAAATAACGTATAAGGCAATCCATTGGTATTAACTTGGTGAACTTGGATACTGGAATCCGTCTTTAACGAAACAATATTTTGCGGTGGAATCGTCTCACCAGCAAGAACTTGCTTACTTTGAACACTGCCGATCCGAGTCGCTTCTTCCGGAACAATACTAAAGGTGATTTGATCCAAGTAGGATTTTCCTTTGTTTTCAACAATCTCCGGAGCCCAGTTGTAATCAGGACTACGCTTAACTTGAATGGAAGCATTCTCTTCCCATTTCACAAATGAGAATGGACCTGAACCAACCGGGTTTTTACCAAATTGATCTCCATATTTCTTCGCCGCTGTTGGTGAAACAATACCAAGTAACGCTTGACTCAGGTTACCTAGAAATGCTCTGGAAGGTGTCTCGAGATTGATTTTTATCGTGAACTCATCGATGACTTCTGAAGATTTATAGGGTTTAAGTAAAGCCACTGAGTTGGCCGCTTTCGTTGCTGGATCAAGAATCCGATCATAATTGTATTTCACAGCTTCGGCATTCAATGGCGTCCCATCATGAAACTTTACGTCTTTCCTTAATTTGAACGTGTAACTAAGACCGTCAGGAGAAACCGTCCATTCGGTTGCCAGCCACGGTTTAATCGAACCATCAGGCAATTGAACAACCAAACTATCATAAATGGTGCGAAGTACCCTTACTGCTACGGCAAGGCCGCTACGATGCGGATCTAGAGAATCAGGGGAAGTTGCCAGCGCATAAGTAAGCTCTCCGCCAACCACCGCTGTTTGTTTACCCTCTTGCTTTGGACTCACTGATTGTGAGGCATCCGAACTTCCTTTTTCTGCCGAACCACACCCCGTTAACACAAGTGCAATGGCTAACGACAGCGCACTAAACTTAATCCAACCTTTTGATCTATTCATATTCTACTCTCCCCCTTAATTTATCTATCAGATTAGTTACTTACAGTCTCTTTCACATAGCGATTTGTTGGAAAAGGAAGACCCAAATTTCCTCTGAGCGTATCCGACTCATAGTCCGTTCGATAAATGCCACGTTCCTGTAGAATAGGAATGACCAGATCTACAAAATCGCTCAAACCATTCGGAACACCCGATCCAACTATAAATCCGTCTGCTGCGCCGCTCTCGTACCATTCTTGTATGCGATCTGCTACTTGTATCGGAGTACCAATAAAAAGTGGTCTTGGAGTTGCGGATTGCAAGGCAACTTGGCGAAGGGTTAACCCTTGTTCTTGCGCATTTTGTTTGATGCGATCCGTCGTACTTTGGAAGCTATTTTTACCCAACTCGCCCAAGTCTGGGAAAGGAGCATCCAGATCATATTGCGTGAAATCGTGATGTTCAAAGAAACGACCTAGATACGCAAGTGCTTCTCCAATCGTCACCAAGTTGGCGACTTCCTGGTATTTACGCTCTGCCTCTTCTTCTGTAACGCCAATGATCGGACCAATACCTGGCATAACGACAATCTCATCGGGATTTCTACCGAAGTTAGCGGCTCTGCCTTTCACATCTTCATAAAAGCGTTTCGCATCCTCCACAGTCGGTTGACCTGTAAAGATCGCATCAGCTTCTTTAGCAGCTAAATTTTTCCCATCCTCCGATGATCCTGCTTGGAAAATAACCGGTCTGCCTTGCTTCGATCTACCGATATTAAGCGGTCCCTGTACGGAGAAAAATTCGCCCTTATGATCTAAACGGTGGAGTTTATCCGGATCGAAGAAAACCCCCGATTGTTTATCCCTTGTAAAAGCATCATCCTCCCATGAATCCCATAATCCTTTCGATACCTGTAGATATTCAGATGCAATTCGATAGCGCTTAGGATGATCCGGATGTTCTTCCAGCTTCTTATTGTAGTTCAGCGCTGAGCCCTCCAGCGGGGAAGTGACCACATTCCAACCTGCTCTGCCATCGCTGATATGATCAAGTGAGGAGAATTGTCTCGACACTGTGAAGGGTTCACTGTAAGACGTAGATAGCGTACCTACCAGACCGATCTTAGAAGTTACGGAAGCCAGTGCGGATAGAATAGTAATCGGCTCAAACCGATTCAAGAAATGGGGAATCGACTTCTCATTGATGAACAATCCGTCAGCGATAAACAGTAAATCAAATTTGCCAGCTTCCGCTTTCTGTGCTTGTTCTTTGTAATACTTGAAATTCACACTGGCATCCACAATCGCATCTGGATGTTTCCATGATGACATATTGCCACCAACTCCATGAATGATAGCCCCAAGTTTTAGTTGCTTTTGTTTCGGCATCCTAATTCCTCCCTTTTTCAATTAACAATAATTCCTATTGGTTTAATTGGTTTTAAGCTTTGTACTTACTGTATCACCGCCAAATACGACGGTCAATCTTAGATAAAGATGTTCTATTGATGAATAGAATTGTTCTATGTAGCGGTTATTTTCCAATCGAATTCTTTCAATACGTCCAGAAATAAGTGGGAAACATCGAGGCTGGATTCTTTCAGTGTAATGAGGATTGTACGCAAAGAGAGACCTCCCAACGCCTGAATATCAATAGGTACAAGCAGCCCTTCTTTCACTTCTTGACGTACACACAGTTCCGGCAGAAAGGAAATCCCCAAGCCTTTGGCCACAAGCTTCTTGGCTGTTTCCAGGTTATCGATTTGGTACTCAATATGTGGAGGATGATCCAGTGTTGCAAAAAGCCGATGGATCTTCACCCAATCGAGTGATCCACACTCAAAGAAGACCAGCGATTCGCGACCTACATCATTAATCGTCAAAGGTTTCTTTTTCACAAAAGGATGGCTAGGATGAACGAAAAGACGGATAGGATCCTCGTAAAAACCCAGAATGTCTACATGGGGATGAGTCACATTTCGAACAAAACCGATATCAATTTCTTTATTGAGAAGCATCTCCAGAATAGCCTCTGTTGGTGCTGTCGTTACTTTAATCTGAAGATGAGCATGTTTGTTTTTAATCCATGGAAGAATTTCGGGGATCATATAATTGGAAACAGAAACGGTACAGCCGACTCTGAGTTCATTGTAATCCTTATTGACATGTTGGAGCAGTTGCTTCCCCTTCTTATAGGATTGGAGGATTTGCCCCGCAAAGGGAAGAAACTGCTTTCCTTTATCTGTCAGTGTGAAGTTCCTACCTTCTCTATCGAAGAGTAACGTGTTCAAATCACGTTCCAATGATTGAATTCGGGCTGTTACGGAAGGCTGCGATAAGAATAACGCATCCGCTGCCTTGTTGAAACTGTTATAATGAATGACATAGACGAATGCTTCGATATTTTCAATATTCATTTACCCATGACTTCCTCTCCGACTTACCCATCTCAAGAACTACGAGAGTACGTTGTATGTAAAGCATCATCCTGATTTTGTAGATAGGTAGATACACCCTCGAACGCTTCCTGTGCATCGATTCCTTCAAGTTGAAGAGCAATGGTTGAGTGTTCACGAAGTGACATACTCCAGGATACGATGCCTAGTAAGCCTTTCGCATTCACCTTTTCTCCGTGCGAACCTAAATAAATCTGACTCGTATATTGATTAGCCATGGTCACAAAATTCAACACGCGATCCAGCGTCCAAGGTTGATCCAACGTAAATGTCCAATCTATTTTCATAAGAACTCCTCCTCTACGCTATTACCGAAAAAAAGAGACACAAACATCCTAATAAGGATGAAGCATCTCCAGTTATCTGGTTGATTCCGATAATTCCGATTAATTTACTTGTATTTAAATTATAGTAAGTCAGACAACCTTTAGTCAACGATCGTTTTCATAAATTCCCATTTTTTCTTATACGTAAATGACCCTCATCCAAGCAGCTTCTGGTCCGTACGCTTCGTATTGACCACCTTCCTCTTCCATGCAGCTCCAAGAAGAGTTAAACCTGTCAGGAGAAATACGAATTGAATGCTCAGCCAGCTTCCCATGAACCCGCCCAGTAAGGGGCCAACCACAATGCCGAATTGACTGGATGATTGGTTCAAGCTCACGGCTCTACCGCGGAAATCAGCTTCTGTATATTTGACGATAAGCGCATTCAGCGCTGGAAAAACAGCAGCAAAAAACAAACCATAACTAAAACGAAGAATGCCAAAGCCAATAAGATGATGAACGCCGAGCTGTAGCAGATTGCCAATACCACCGCCTAGCAACCCAATAAGCAATACCTTCTCATAACCGATTCGCCCGCCGATGATTCCCCACCGAGGACCCATAATAACCGTGGCTACGCCCACTGCTGAGAATACAACCCCCGAGCTCAGGGTAGCTTTATCTACACTTCCGCCGATTTGCACGACATAGAGTGTCAGCAGCGGCTCCATAATCATAACTGAAGTAGAGACGAGTAAAGTTAACCCTAATATCCCCATTAGTTTGGAGTTACGAGCCGCATGTTTAAGATCCTTGAAGACACTTATACGAGCTTCATCTTGTCGCTTATGAACTTCTTTCACACCCACAAGTACGATAAGAGCAGAAATTAGCGTAATTAGGCCCGAAGCAACGAAGCACACTCGCAGTCCCATCCAATGACTCAGTACACCTCCAACAAGAGGTCCAATAATTCCTCCAGCTGCCGTTGATGTGGATATCACACCTAGCGCGTAGCCGACGTGCTTCTCCGGTGTATTCGTGCCAACTAAAGCGATGGAAGCTGGGCCAAAGCCTGCCATTAGTCCTTGAAATATCCGAACAAGAATGAAAGAGAACAAATCATACACAAAATAATTGGCAAAATGAGCCAAAGCTAAGCCAATACCTGAACGAATTAACATGGGTTTCTTCCCAAACTTATCGGCTAGCGACCCCCAAAAGGGCGCACACAACCCACTTATCAGAAAACTAATGGAGATGGAAATACCTGACCACATTTCAAGCCTATGCCGAATACCTAGATCATTTTGCAAGAAAATTGGAAAGAACGGGACAGATAGGGTATATGCGATATGGCTAATAAATAAACCCAGCCATAATATATGCAGATTGCGTTTCCAATAGCGTTCCATTTGTCACTCCTTTTGTAACCTCCAAGCATGAAAAGAACCTCACAGGCGATGCTGTAAGGCGCATAACGGGGCTATGGTTCTCTCACTAGCCTAGAATGGAGCGGATGATTTGGATGATAGCCGTCTTTTCCAACTCACGCGCTTGTGGGCGCTGTTCCTTTAAATAATCAAATAACGCCTTCCTTACGTCTTCATCGACCTCGGAAAGTGCTTTGCCTTCGCCCTCCCATTCGGGGTGGGATTCCCAAAACTCATCGATCCAATCGCGGTTTAAATACGTAATTTGGTCGGGACGTTCAGAGAAAAAGCCTAATTCCTCGCCCGCACCGTTGAAAAATACATAGGTTGGAATATGATTACGCCCATCTGCGTGCAGGTAAGCGGCAGCAATATCAAGGTTATCTGGGTCTCGTGGTAAAATATGCAGCTTTAGGTTACCCGTGACTTGTTCAATTTTGCCGAATAGCGGTAAATTCGCAATCACATCCCCACACCAGTCATGCGCAAGTACCAGTACATCAATGTGCTCGGTAAGCCCATCAAAATAAGCCAGTTCCTGCTCCGTCAATTCATAACGTTCGAAATTCTCATGCAACCTCTCCACATTTACTTTGGCGCCGCTAACAAATTGCTCATACGTTACGGCTTCTTGAAAGGCTTTCGCCCTTCTCTCCTTCGAAATCCCTTCTGCTTTCTGAATGCTCATCGTGACATCCCTCCAGAAATGGTTTTCAAACCGTTATGCCCACTGGTGAATGGTTCCATACTGTACTTGGAATCTCTCGCCGCAAAATAGGGGCAACCTCGGTGGCAAATCGCTCAATCTGCTCGCGCTGTTCCGTTTCGGTCAAGCCATCTACACTGATACTGACAACTTGGTGACCATAAGCATCATAATAGTTCAGGATCTTCTCGATCACTTGATCTGGACTTCCAATTAAAACAGGCCCATTCCTTACATTGTCCTCAAGGTCTTTGAAAGGTGAATTGTTGACCTGTGATGCCGCCGTTGCATGGAAAGCCTCGTAATAAGGACGAAAGCGCTCAATAGCTTCTTCTGTGGTGTTAGCCAAATACAAGCTTCCAAATCCTGAGCCTACAACAGCCTGTTGCGGATCATGGCCATAATAAGCCAATCGTTCACGATAGTGATCGATTAACGCTTTGTATTTGGCTTGTGGATGGAACGTATTCGAAGAGAAAATCGGTTCACCATATTTCGCAGCCAACTCCGTTGACAATGTACTTGATGCGCTGCCATGCCATACAGGAATAGCAGACTGAAAGGGTCTCGGCTGTGTCGTCACATTATCCAATGGTGAACGGTACTTGCCCTGCCAAGTGACGTTCTCTTCCTTCCACAAACGTTTCAGGAGTGCATATCTCTCCGCAAGGGATTCCCACTGTTCCTCTTCCGTAATGCCAAAAAGCGGATAGTGGCGAGGGTCATTGCCTTTGCCAATAATCATCTCAATTCTTCCGCCTGAGAGATGATCGAGTGTGGCATAATCCTCAGCAACACGGATCGGATCAAGCACACTTAGTACAGTAACCGTTGTTAACAATCGTATACGGGAGGTTCTAGCAGCAATTGCGGTTAGAACGACGGGTGGCGAAGATGAGATAAAAGGTGCGCCATGCCTCTCCCCCACACCATAAGCATCAAAGCCCAGTTCTTCAGCAAGGACGGCCTGTTTCAGCACGTTCTCGAATTTCTGATTAGTAGTCAGGGTTTCTCCGCTTACCGCATTCGGTATATTCATCATTAAGCTAAATAAGGCAAACTTCAAGGTCTACATTCTCCTCTCTACCACCGGGATCAAAACAACGGCACTCTGTATTTATCTCCTTGTTCCGAGTAGAGAATTGCCTCTGAGTTATACAAATCAACTTGCTTTAAAGAGGATTGAATATTCCCTAGCGTTAGTTTATTCGTCTTTAATGCATGCAGCAAAGAAGGGATCTGTTTATGATCCGTACCGATTAAATTCACGTTCACCATTTCTTGATTGAATAGGATATTGGTTTTATTAAATTCAGCCCAACGATCCACTTTATTTAAGCTTGTAAGTTTTAAAGAGTCCAATAATACGCCCATTTACATATCCACTCCTCTTATTAAAATGAGAAAAAGCATGGATTCAAGGATCCATGCTTCCGGGTGACCAGTCAGCTTTTTAATTCCGATTAATTCAATGTGTTTTATAAGTTTTAAATTATCATTGTTTTACTGGAATGTCAACCCAGGCAAAATGATTCGCACACAAAATCTAATTTCAAATTATACCTAGTGAGTTTTAAAAATATTTATTCATATACGATATCTTGAGTTAAATATAGGTAGTGCAATTTCAACGGTAGTCCCTTGACTAATTTGGCTCTGAATGGATAATTTACCACCATGACCTTCCACAATCCGCTTGCAAACCATGAGTCCTAAACCGGTTCCATTCGCCTTTGTTGTAAAAAATGGCTCACCTAACTGGGCTAACATTTCTTCAGAAATACCTATGCCTTGATCTTTAACACAAATAATTAAGTCTTGATTCATTCGATTTCTACAGGATATTTGTATTAATCCCCCACTGTCCATCGACTCTATCGCATTCTTCAACACATTAATTAATACTTGTTTGATTTGGTCAGGTATACAAGTTATGACAGGTATGTCTGGGTCCATTTCCAATTGTATTTGAACATTATACAGAAGTGCATGCGGTTGTAAGAAACTAATGACACTTTGAACTAGCTCTATAGCCCTACTCTCTATGTAATGACTTAGATGTGGCTTTGCTAGCATCATAAATTCATTGACAACATAATTGATATGTTCAAGTTCTTCCATCATAACGTCAACATAGTCTGTATTTTTATATTTAAGTAATTGTACAAACCCTTTTAAAGAAGTCAATGGATTACGTATATCATGTGCGATACCAGCAGCCAGTTGACCAATTAAAGCTAATTTTTCAGACCTAATCATCGTTTCTTCGGACTTTTTACGCTCAGTGAGATCACGAATCACACTCTGAACAACAGGAAATCCCAAATTTTTATAAACATACATAGAAGAAATTTCTACATCAAATAAAGTGCCATCTAACTTCCGCATCTTTCGCTCAATAAATTCACTGTAGTTATCCATATCCGAATGCATGACCTGCTGAAGTCGCGCTACAACGAAGTTCCTATCATTTGGGCAAAAAAATTCATAGATGGATTTTCCTTTGAACTCGTCTGAAGAAGCACCGCCAAAAAGTTTACAACAAGCATCATTGACAAACTGAATGATTCCATCCATATGTAGCGCGATGGGTTCAGGGTTGAGTTTGAGTAACTTTCTAAACTGTTTTTCTCTTTCTAAAAGCTCTTCTTCCGCTTTTTTCTTTTCGCTAATATCCCTTTCCACACCAACAAATCCAATAACCAACCCTTCTGTATTTTTCACAGGAGAAACTGTTACATTTGCGTAAAATGAAGATCCATCTTTTCTAAGTTTCATCGTTTCGAAATTCTTGATGGGCTCGCCATTTATTAATGATTGATATAGTCTAAGCGCATCTTCTTTGTACTCGTCAGGAGTCATCGGCAATACTTGCCCAATAACCTCTTCCCTCGTCCACCCATGTAACTCTTCAAATTTCGTATTTACCTCCAACACTACGCCATTTAAATCAACGATTACTATCCCATCCGAGGTTGCGTTCATTAGGGAATTGATTACATATTCTTTTAGACTCACAAGTAATCGTCCCCCATTTATTCAATCGATTTTGGTTGTATTCTTCTTAAATTGATAAAATCCTCTATTAATCGTCCTTAAATTTGAGAGTTTGTACGAATCGACAAAAGCAGACAGCCAATCTACATCACTCGACTGTTCCACGATACAAATAAATTCTGCGAACAAAGAAAAAGGCAGCCGCTCTCACGGCTACCTCTTACTTGGTTTCTATTTTTTCCTGAGGAAATTGTACAACGCTTCAGCCGCTTCCATTCGTAAAGCTGTGGAAGAAGGAGAGAATCGCTCGTTCGAGATACCAGAAAGAATGCCGAGCTCGATCGCCTTATTCACATCTTCTAATGCCCAGGTAGAAATTTCGCTTTGATCTGCATAGTCATCAAGTTTACTCTTGATAGACGTATAGCTGCCATTCAAATACTCATAAGCTCTGACTAATAGGATCGCCATCTGTTCACGTGTCATTTCTGCATTCGGATCGAATGTCTGTTCCGTTACACCTGAGACCAAACCGGCTCGTCTTGCTGCAGCAACATCTTGGGCATACCAGTCATCTGCCTTAACATCTTCAAATTCCGAAGTCCATGTTGCCTGCTTCTTCAAATGTAAAGAGCGAACCAACAACGTAGTAAATTGTGCCCTCGTCGTTTTCCCATTAGGATTAAATTCACCCGAAGTCATACCTTCAACGATATGTTTCGCAGACAATACCTGCACAGCTCGTGAGGCCCAATGTGATTCAGGCATATCATCAAACTTCTTATCATACGCCAGTACAGCGTAAATGCCCGGTTGGTCCGGTGTGAATAGGACTACTTTAGCCGATAGATCGATTGTTCCACCTACGTATTCCCATTTCCCGCTCGCTTTATCATACCTATATACACCAAGCAACGCTGAATCCTTACCTGCAGGATCAAATGGTAGAACAATTTCAACTCCAGATTGGAGCTCAGTTGCTGACCACGTTTCACCATCCTCAGAACGTATGCGTAGTGCAAGTTCAATAGCTTGACTTGCTAGATTTACACGAACGGTAGGATCTGTTGCACCTGCCTTCAAAATGGAAGGCTCTGAGATGGACCGTACCGTAATATCTAGTGTTGTTTGACTACCGTCGCCAACTACTTTCTCCTTCAGTGCTTTGACTACTTCAGGCTGAACAGTAATTTGAGCTGTCTCTCCGTTAATTTCAAGAGGAACATTCGGAATCTGTGCTGTTGGCACGGAGACCGTTTCCTTGTCATGTCCCATTTCTACAGTAGCTTTATCATCTTTCACGATGATGATATCTGGTTTTTCCGTTGGTTCAGGTTTTGTTTCTTCAGGCTCTGTCGCGTCAGGAGCTGTTGGATCAGGATCGGTTGTGCCAGGTCCCGTTTCTTCTTCAGGTTCAGGTTCAAATTGCAATGAGATATGCTGCGATTTCCCCATCGTATCCTGTACATTTACTTTGAATTTCAACTTAGGGCTTAGCGTTTGAATCTCTATTCGATCATCCTTGCTAATCACGCGTTGAGCATGCTTATCTAACTCAATTTCAATGAACCCATTATTCTCCAGCGTTGGATCAGCAACTGAAATCTCATATGCACCTGTAGATTTATTTCCATGCATCATAATGGATGCTTGGCGATTTGAAGTTAAACCGTCAACCGAAGTTACTTTATCCTTCCAGAAATTGAAGCCCGTCATGCCCAGCTTATTCTCACGGACCGCTTGAACGTCCTGTGAATTAGCCAGAACCGTATAATCGGGAGATAAGGCATACGCAGAGGTTTCGGTCTTGCTAGCATTAGGCAGGATCGCATATTCATAGCTGTCACTGGTTGGATTTGAACCATGATCAAACCACATGGTCAAATAATTATTTTTTAACAACTCCGTAGGTACCGTTGCTTCAGGCGGATTGCTCAGGCTTGTATCCGAATATCGGCCTTCTTGTTCCGCACGCATCAGTTTAAGTGATTGTGATCCCGGAAAGACGTAACCTATATCGGCACCAGCCACATTTCCTTGCAAATGAACCCATTCAGGATGATCCAGAGTTTCTTCTCCAAAGAATCCATTCTTTGGCTCCCCATTCACATAAAGTTCATTCGTATTATTTCCTGAGAGCTTGCGCTGTTCTACGATCGACTCTACGCTCTTATTATCTGTACTTGTAATATCCGAACCTAATGCAATAATTTCATTGTCAAAAGTAAACCACGACTTATTCGCTTTCAGCTGTGTGCCATTCTGAATTAAATTCATGCCCGTAACCCCATATTTACCTAGAACCGCGCCACCAGCCCAGGCGTTCGCAGGAGATGATTCCCCATCGCCATATTGGTATTGGTCTGACGTCCTAGGTCTCACAACGACAGTTGTACCTGGCAAGCGATACCAATTAAGGGTTGCCCAATAATGATTCGTATACTGTGATAAATCGTTATTGTACAGATAGGTCATGCCATCACCGGTGTACCAGCCTTTCGCATTTTCACCATTCGTTAACTCGTAGGTTGCGATTCGTTTAGAACTCTTACTTACGCCAAAAAGATAGCCATCACCTACATGTATGCTGCGAGCCATCGCGTTCATTTCAACATGTTCTGGTAGTTCAGCTATAGGTTGTATAGCTGAGTCTTCCATCCATTCTTTCATCGTATCCGCCAAATCAAAAGGAAGTTGACTGTATGTCAGCCCTCTAGCCAAAAGAAACTGAAAGTGATATTTTATGAAGCTTTTTAAATACGCAGCCCTCTCCTCTGAAGCCGTTTGCGCGATACGGGACATTCCGATTAAAATATTTAGGCCTGATCCATAGGCATCTAAACCTTTCCTAACGATTGCACGGCCACGTGTCATATCTAGGATCTGCCCTTTGTACATGACCGGAGCATATCCTTCTCTGATCCATCGATAAACATGCTCTACCTCAGGAACGACAGGCTGCCAAGTGCTCCCATTCAATAACAGCAGCAAATTGCCCATCCCGCTAATAAGCACTTCACCATAACTACCTGTATAAGCAATCTTACTATGCTGTATAAATGAACCATCCTCATAGAAACCATCGCCCGTTGTCACATAATCAAAAAGAGGCGTCAATCCATCACGTGCATGAATAAGACGATCATAGTTTTTCTCAACAAGACCCATTCGCGTTTCAATCAACATAATATCCGAACGATTGGCCCCTACCTGGGTAAACGTAGGTAAACTAAT
Organism: Paenibacillus sp. LjRoot56; assembly: GCF_964253335.1. Lineage (NCBI taxonomy): Bacteria > Bacillati > Bacillota > Bacilli > Caryophanales > Paenibacillaceae > Paenibacillus > Paenibacillus sp. LjRoot56. The sequence goes on along the minus strand of NZ_CAXURV020000002.1, from coordinate 309,036 downwards.
ATCTCCAATGTAATGATCGATGCTTGCTGTATTTCTTGCAATTTGCTCTGGTGTCAAATCATCATACATAAGGATGAGAATATCCGCTAAGCGAGTTGGGGTACCGATATCCCAGTTCCACCAATTACCATATTCCACCCCAGTGTTCGTGTATAGATGATCTAACATCCAATCCATAGCTTGAAGAATGTCTGCCTTTAACTCAGGGTTGTTAGTGAGCAGTGTTCCCTTCGTTGCGTATGACAATGCCATAACTTTCAAACGTGTATAGTGATCGAGTACAAAGGTTGAATCCGAAGCGGAAGGTACTAAATCTGACCATAGCGTCGTACTGGCACCATTTATTTGCAAGCTATCCCAATACAATTGTGCTTTCGCTGCATTATCTTCAATTCTGCTTTTTATCTCACTATTCGTAATGTCCAAAGAGTCTCTGCCCGTTAGCGTTTCTTTCCAACGAATTCTAAGTTTATCGTATTCTTGCGGATCTTTCAGCACAGGAGCCTTAACTTCAATCGTAGCCGTTGCTTGCTTACCATTGGACGAAGTTGCTGTTATGATTGCCGTGCCTACTTTCAATGCCCTTACAAGTCCATTCTCATCAACACGAATAATACTTGGTTGACTCGATTGCCATGTCAGCAATTTATCGGTTGCGTTGGCTGGCTCAACGACAGTTTCCAATTGAAAAGTATCATAGTTGGTCATTTGTAATGGCGCATTCGTAAAACTTACACTTGTAAGGGGAATAAACGGTGTTACGGTTACCGTTGTATGGCTTGTAATCGCATTGTTTGATTCAGATGTAGCCGTAATTGTTGTATGGCCTTCACCAATTCCGGTTACGATCCCACTCGTATCTACGTTTGCAACACTCGGATCGGATGATTGCCAGATCAACTTTTTGTTCGTCGCGTTATCAGGTTGGAATGTGACCTGTAACGGAAGGGATTTCCCTTCTACCAAGGAAGCCTGGTTGGGTAAGGTAACGTTGGTCAATTGGACTGGTTTGATGACAGTTATCGGAATCGTTTTCGTGAATACACCTCCATATGTGCTTACCGAAACGGTCGTGTTGCCCTCCTTTACTGCGCTAACCAAGCCATAAGTGACGGTAGCAATTGTTGGATCGTCCACGTGCCATAAGAAGCGTTGATCGGATGCATCAACTGGTAGGGTAATTGCCGTGATGGTGGAACTGGTAGTCTCAGCTAATTCGAGTGCATCAAGTGAGGTAGTTAGACCAGTCACCGGTACATAATCCGAGAGTTTTAAATCGTCCACATACCACTCACCCAGAACGCCACTTTTAAAATATTGATACAAATAGATATGTCGGATATTCAACCATGCCGCTGGAAGGGGGGCTTCTCCTAGAAATTGACCATTGGCAAAGTAACTAATTCTTCTGGAAGCGTTATCAACAAATAGTTTTAAATGATACCACGTATTTGCTGCATAGTTGGCCAACGCTAGATTATTCGCATCCCTTATTTTCCCTGTGTTATCAAATGAAAGGACAGAGACATTCGTCGTTGCCGAGGCAGGAACTGGCGCGTTTAAACTTCTGAATTGAATATCCCTGCGATGCTGGGTACTATTCATATAAACGGAAGCTTCGAACACAAGATTACCCGAAATCCCGGTATTTCCTGCTACGGAACCGCCTAAGTTGTTTCTTCCCGTATTGATGTTTGTTGTATTGGAAACCATCTTGAGACTGTAATCATCACGCAAAGGAGCTTGTGTCATCATGACATAATCTGTATTAGCAGCAGAATTATAAGTCCCCCAGGCGCCTCCAATCGTACCATTGTAGGTTGTCCCATTGTAAATCTTCGTGTTTTTAGCCGTTGCACTTTCATCATAATTCACACTAACATGCACGGTAGCAGCAGCCTTAGACCTTGGCAACCCACCGCCCCCTGGAAACCCAATTGAGAAACATATTGCAAAAACCACGACACCAGCTAACCATTTCTTAAACGATAGGCTCATACCTTACCTCCAGCATCCATCAATTTTTTCAATCATTCTTATGACAGTTCGCCTATGAATTGGAACGCTCTACACAACCTCCTTGATCAAAAAGAAGAACGTACATTGTATAAAATGTGCGCCCTTCTTCTGCCTAGTTACCTTCGTAAAATTACTTGGTCTTCCGTTCATACCAATAACCTGGAATTCCGCGTTCCAAACGCATTAACGCTTCCAAATAGTAATAATCGCCCCAAATCATATAGTCATCCAAGCCGCTATTGCCTCTTACATGGTAGGAACCGTGCTTCAGCAAGCCTTCCGCTTCTTCGCCAATGGTTGCATACTGGTTCACAAGGGAATTCATGGTTTGATTCAGTCCCTGCTGGATCCAGCTGCGATCTGCATCTTCTTCCGGAATGAGGTCTAGCAGCTCCAGCATTCCGCAGGCCGTGATGGCCGATGCCGAGCTGTCGCGACTCGTATTCGCTTCAATCGGCACGTTGAAATCCCAATAAGCAACATAATCTTCTGGTAAATGATCAAGGAAATAGCTTAACAACCGTTTAGCTGTTTGCAGGAAGGCAGGATCTTTGGTGTAACGGTAAGAAAGTGCGAAGCCGTAGATACCCCACGCCTGACCTCGCGTCCAAGTCGAGCCATCCGTATAGCCTTGATGGGTGCCTCCGCCAAGCGGATCTCCTGTCTCCTTATTAAAATAAAATGTATGATACGAAGAATCATCGCCCCGTACCAGATACCGTCTAGAAAGCTCGGCCTGCTTGTAGGCAACTTCTGCATATTTCGGTAGACCCGTCACTTCGGAAGCCCAATATAACAAAGGCAAATTCAGTAAGCAATCAATAATGATTCGTCCGCCATTTTTCTCATCGTTTTCTGGACCCCATGCTTGCAAAAATCCGCCTTGCTCACGCCATCTTCCTAACAAATGATCCGCCGCTTGCAGAGCAAGATCACGAGCACGCTCGTCCTTCTCTACGATCCATCCGGCTAACGCCGATAGTCCGTACAGGAAACCGATATCGTGATGCTCTAAACATACTTTCGCTCCCAGCCGCTGTTTAAAATCTGCAATTTGCTGCTTCGCTTGATCTAGGAAGAATGTATCTTGACTGTACTCATAGCTCAGCCAAGTAAGCCCAGTATGAAACCCTTCAATCCAATCTTCATTCGCAGACCATGCATACCGCTTTTCATTGGTGATATGCGGAAAAGTGCCTGGATGCTGCTCCAAGTTCCGGCGAATTTTGCCGATTGCATCTTCAATTGCTTCACGCCACATCGCTGTCATCCTCTCTTTGCCCGTTTCCTATTCGTTATTTCAACTCTCATGCCAATTCAAACTTATCATGAGTACGATCTAACCAGCTTTGCAGTTCTTCCTCTAATGACAACAGTAGCTCCGTCTGTGGCCGTTCTTTTAACACAATAGGATTGAGCTGATACGGGTCCTTTTCATGTTCATAAAATAAACGCTGCACTTCTGCGCCAGGCGCATACCCTTTATGCACGACATAGGTGTACTGGCTTGTGCGGATTCCCCGCCAGCCAAATCTCCGATTGTCTAAGCCAGCGGAAGCGAAGAGATCAATTGCATCCTTCCTTCCGGGGAATGCACAGATAAAAGCAGAAGAAACGTCAGTATGGCTCGTTCCAAGAAGATCACCGGACAGATCAACTCCTTCAACTGTCGTAGGAACGGTGACCCCAGCAAGACCGAGTAACGTAGGCATAATATCCACACTATTAAAAAGCATATCCGTGCTGCCCTGCCCAATCGTGCCTTTCCAGCTCATCAAACAAGGGATCGCAATGGATTCCTCATGCCAGGAATGCTTTGCCATGAGTCCGTGAGAGCCCATTAGCTCACCGTGATCGGATGTGAGAACGATCAGCGTGTTCTCCGCAAGTCCAAGATCTTGAATTTCCCGGTAAATTCGGCCGAACTGCTCATCCATCCCAGACACAGCAGCGAAATAATCACGGGTGTACCTGTGCAAGGCCTCATCCCCACTATGAAAAGGCTCACCTGTATGCGCTGCTAGATGCACCGAGCTCACATTCGGACGTAGGTTCAGCTCTCGACCATTGTATAGCTCCTTGTAGCGTTCAGGTACAAGTTCGAAGGGACTATGCGGCGGATTCCAAGAGACAAATAAAGCAAACGGATCCGTTTGTTCTTTTCCTCGAGCCCGAATAAAGTCTAACGCCACATCGGTCTCATGCTCCAAGGACCATTGGTCGACTTGAATCATCTCCGGCGTATCTTTCCAATAATGCGGCTTCAGATGATGATCATACGCACCGTAGGAATACCAGAAATCAAAGCCGTGCCGTTTCGGCCCTGGCGGTGTAAACGCATCCCACTCGCGCGCGCCAGATTCAGGCTCTGGACACACATTTTGCTCAGGTAAATCGAGATGCCATTTACCGATATAACCCGTTTGATACCCCGCAGCCTTCAGCGCATCTCCGATACCTACCTCGTCGGGACTCAGCATAACGTCCGCGCCGATTTTACAGTTCGTATAGACCCCCGTCGATTGCGGATATTTGCCCGTCATGAGCGCTGCCCGGTGCGGCGAGCATAGCGGCGTACAAGAGAGCGCATGGTTAAATACCAAACTCTCCTGTGCGAACTTGTCGATATTCGGTGTGATTACCGGATCTTCACCAGTAAAACCAACAGCTTGCTTTCGCCATTGATCTGCAAAAATATAAATGATATTGGGCTTCATTTCGGGCTCACCCTTTAACCGCGCCTGCGGAAATCCCTTCAACAAAATGGTCTTGGGCCATAAAGTAAATCAGAATGGTTGGAATAATGGCGCATACCGCAGCTGCCATCAACGGCCCATACTCCGTCGCATGCTCGGATTGGAAATGCTGCATACCGAGCTGGAGTGTAAACAAGCTATCCGAATTCAAGTAGATTAAAGGACCGAGGAAATCGTTCCACGCATGCATGAAGGTGAAAATCGTTAAGCTGGCAATCGCCGGCCGAATTAAGGGTAGAATGACCCGAGAATAAATGCCGAACTCGCTTAGTCCGTCAATTCTGGCCGCTTCGGAGAGTTCCTCCGGAATAGCCATAAAGAACTGTCTGAACAAGAACACACCGAATGGACTAAATGCTCCTAAGAGAATCAACGCCCAGTGCGAATCAATGAGTCCGATTTTCTTCATTAACATGAACTGAGGAATCATCATGACTTGGTAAGGTACCATCATCGTCGCCACATATAGGAAGAACAATTTATCCCGTTCAGGAAATTTCACTTTGGCAAACGCATACGCAGCCGTGGAACATGTAACAATTTGCAGCAGCGTGGTAAGCACGGCAATTTTGATTGTATTCAAGTAGTAGGTGAAAAAAGGAAGCTCCGTCCATACCTTGCTATAATTCGACCAGTAAAAGTGGCTCGGTATCCACTGAATCGGGAAGCTGAATATTTCTGCCTCAGATTTCACGGATGCCGAGAGCATCCAAAGAAAAGGAACAACCATGGACAAGGCAACAGCGGTAACGACTACATATAATACTGCTTTTCTAACTACTGCGCCAAGCTGTGGACGCCTCGACAGCCTCATGCTGATCTGGCTTGATTCTAATTGCATACTCATGATGGCTTCTCCTTTCTTTAAAGCAATCCGCTCGTTAGGAATAGTTCACCCAACGTTTTTGCCCTCTAAATTGAATCAATGTAATAATGAGAATAATCGTGAATAGCACGTATGCCATTGCAGAAGCATAGCCGTATTCAAAACGTTGGAAAGCCGTGTAATAAATGTCGTAAACCAACATGTGCGTTGAACGACCTGGTCCTCCTTTGGTCAAGACGAACACAAGATCGAACACTTTAAATGAATTGATGATGCCCATAATCACCGTGAAGAAAATAACAGGCGACAGCATGGGCACCGTAATTTTGCGGAATTGTGCGACTTTACCTGCACCATCGATTTCAGCTGCTTCATACAGATCCTTAGGAATCCCCTGCAAGCCTGCTAAGTAAAGTACCATGTAGTAACCGATGGAATGCCAGATACTGACGATAATCACCGAGGCCAGTGCCCATTGTGTCGAAGCAAGCCACATAGGCGGATTATCGATTCCGATGCTTCTGAGTATCCCGTTAATGGGACCCATGGTCGGGTTATAGAGCAGCTGCCACACGACAGCTACGGCAATCGTTGCTGTAATGTGCGGCAGGAAAATCGCCGTTCGGAATATTTTAACGCCTCTCAAGCCTTTATTGAGGGCGACTGCTGCCAAAATTGCAAGGAACAATGTCACCGGTACAGACACAGCTGTCATAATTAAACTGTTGAACAGTGAGATACGAAACGTTTCATCCTGCCATAAGTGCGTATAATTCGAAATTCCAGCCCATTTAATTTCGCCAAACCCGTTCCATTCTGTAAAGCTCATAAGGAAGGAAGCACACACTGGCAAGCAAATAAAAATTAAAAATCCAAGTATATTGGGAAGCAAAAATGTATACCCTGTCAACCGATTACGTCGTAATGCTTTGCTTGTTACCTTCATATACTTCACCCCTATTGAAGCAATCGAGCCCCACCTTCATTCGGTGAAGCCCGACTGTTTCTGTTCTATGACTTATTTCTTGCCTGCTTTATAATCCTTGGCATATTTATCTGCCCATTCAGAAGCAACACGCTGACCGATCTTTTGAATCGCTTGATCGACGGTTTGAGCGCCTGTTAATGCCATTTCGCCTTCTTGCTTGTAGACGCTGTTCACCAGAATGTTTTTCACACCAGGTAGCAAAGGATATTCTGGATATTCCTTTTGTTCCACGAAATAGTGAATGTTCTTAGGCTTCAAGCTACCGTCGCCAATATACGTCTTGCGAATATCATCATTGATATAGCCTGTGAGGAAGCCTTTGGCTGCGAATTGCTTCGCGCCTTTCACACCAGTCATGAATTGAACCACTTTGAACGCTTCTTCTTTGTGCTTGGAGTTTTTACTGACCATCAAAGATACCGGAGTCGCCAAGCTTGTATTAGCAGCTACGCCTTCTGGATGCGGAACTGGCACAACGTCCCAATCAAAGCTAATTTTCTTCTCTGTTTCTGCTTGTCTAAGCTGTGCCACATGCCAATCCCCGATTAGGTTCATCGCGATATTTCCTTTTTGGAAAGCAGCGTTGTAATGCGCGGATGTTGTAATTTGTTCGGCCCAGCCCATGATGGAGCCGTCTTTCTCCATGTCCATTCGGAATTGAAGTCCCTTCTTGAACGCGGATAAGTCTTTATCGATGATCGAAGCGCCAGTTTGGACGCCTTGCATATACCATGTTTGTGCCCATGGATGTACGAATGCTCCATACACTTTGTTGGAGCCCTCGCCTTTCGTCATCTTCTTCGCTAGTTCACGGAAATCGTTCCATGTCATATCCGCTTTCGGATAAGCAACGCCGGCTTGGTCGAACAACGTTTTGTTGTAGAACAGCATCCAGTTGGATTTCCGATACGGAAGTCCGAACACTTTATCATTTACTTTTAACGCATCGTACAACGGGCCAAATCCGGATACATCTACATTCGCTTTTTTGACATAATCATCTAGAGGCTCTAGAATGCCAGTATCCAAGAACACGTCCATCGTCCCGCCGAATAAATCCATATCCTCACCCGAGGACAGCTGCATGCGAAGCTTCTCATAATACTGCGCTTGTGGAATCGTTTCGAATTGCACTTGAATATTCGGGTTCTCTTTGTTAAATTCGGCATAAGCCGTTTTAAACGTTTCCAAATCATCCGGAAGTACAGTAGCTTTCAAATTAACTTGTGCCGCTTTGGCATCCGGAGAAGTTGTATTTTTATCTCCCGCCGTTGTCCCAGCGGAGCCGCATCCTGCCAGCAATCCCATCAGCAATGTGCCAGTCACACCAAGCTTCAAACTTTTTTTCATTGGACACTCACCCTTTTTTTGATATGATTTGTTTGCGTTTTCTTAATTTGAATTATACGTAGATGCCAAAGAGTCTGACAGATGAATGTTTTATTCCCCCATTTGGCTGCTGAGAAGGAAGTGATCCGATGCTGTTCGTTACGTTAGTCCTGCTAATTTTCACCATTTTATTCACATACAAAAAGCTAAATCATGCGTCAACCCGCTTCATGTACGGCATTATTATCGGTTGGGTGCTTTCTTTCGTATCCTTTACGTTATACCTGAGTAAATTCAATTACTACTTCAATGTCATTCACAGCTTCTTTGATTTCAGCCCTGGCACATGGAATTACTTGGTTTTGACCAAGTTTAACCCCAATTGGCTCATTCGTATGCTGAACGTCGGCGTAGGACTGTTCTACTGCTCGCTGCTTGGCTTTGCCATCGCCTTCACCCGCAGTCTTAGCCTATCCAAGCAGCGGTTCGTTTATGGCGGCATCTCGCTCTTTTTTATTATCGAGACGGCTTACTATGATCCCGCTTTTCATATTGCACTAAGCCATTGGATCGACAGCCTGCTATTCTTGAACACGATCGAAATTACCTTAATGAGCCTTCGCTACCTCATACTTATAGTTGCTTTTGGTGTGCTCATCAACTATTATTTGAATTATCCGAAAATTAGGTTTATCAAAAATTTAACACTGTATCATGTTTTGCTCTTTATTCCACTCGTCGTCATCCATCTATTTATTTTCTCATGGGCCCCGAAAGTATTGGTTAAGGAAACGTATTTGAAAGGATATTTCAACTATCTGCAGCCACCCCTTGGCTATCAGTCGATCTTACTACCTGTATTTCCTTTTGCCATTTATTTAACACTAATCTTGATGATTTACCTGGTTTACAAATTTAACTCGATAGAGAATTACCGCAAAAACCGCGATATACAAATCAATAAAAGCATCGACACGGCGACGCTCGGAACGCGCGCTTTTACACATGCCCTCAAAAATCATTTGATCGGCATACAGTCCGAAGCAAGCTATCTGAAAGAGCGCCATCAGGCGGACAGCGAATCCTTATACAGTCTTGACCTCATCTTACAATCGTCGCAGTCGGCACTCACCAGCATTAACGAAGCCGCAGATAAGTTGAAAAATATGAACTTGAATCTCCAGCCGATGTCTATTGATATTCCGGTTGTGCAGGCTATTGCTCGGTTAAGTGAACAAGCTATTGGCTGCCAAGTCGACTATTCGCCCGGTACACCTGCTACTAGCTATATTGATCCCGGTCATTTGACCGAAGCCATTTATAATCTACTTCTTAATGCCAGCGAATCCCTGCAGTTCCGCGAGGATGGCCGCATTATGGTTGAACGCAGCCAGCAGAACGGCTGGGCGCTTATCCGGATTTCCGATAATGGCCCTGGCGTTGCCGAGGAGCATTTGGATGCGATTTTCGATCCTTTTTTCACCACGAAAGCATCGGTAAATAACTGGGGGATCGGCTTGTCCTACTGTCATAAAATCATCTTAGGCCACGATGGCAAGATTGTCGTAGAAAGCAAGAAAGACGTTGGAACGACCTTTACGGTGTTCCTGCCGATTATCTAAAGAATGGGACAGCTGACGAAAGGGGAGGACTGCACAATGACACAACAACCTATCCGTATTCTCATCGCAGATGACATGGAAGCCCACCTCAGAAGGCTGGAAAGGACATTCGCCAAACACGATGATTTTGCCTGTGTGGCGCGTGCTTCATCTGGACATGATGCCGTTATTCAAGCAGCCCTGCATCAACCGGATGTCATTCTCATGGATATCGAGATGGAATCCCAGTTTGCAGGTATACAAGCGGCGAAATTAATTCATGAGAAATATCCTCGGATGAAAATCATCGTTCTCACCGTTCACAAGGATGAGAACTTCATTTTCGCAGCCTTCCAGACGGGCATCACGGACTATTTGCTTAAAAATGCTGCTGACGGCGAGATCATGGAAGCTGTGCGCTCCGCCTTCATGAATGCTTCGCCTATCCGCCCGATGATCGCCGAGAAGATACGCGAAGAATTTGTACGCGTGAAGCGAGCTGAGAGCTCCCTGCTGAATATTATTCAGATTATTTCGGAGCTTACCCCCAGCGAATTACAGGTACTAAGACTGTTATGTGAAGGCAAGAAGCGAAAGCAAATCGCCGAAGAACGGTGCGTTGAGTATGAAACGATCAAGAAGCAGATCAATTCTATTCTGAAGAAATTTCAAATGCCAGATTCAACGATGGTTATCCAAACGATTAATGATTTGCGTATTTTCGAGGTCATGAAGAAGCTATAGGGATACCGCGCGCACTTCTGGATCGCGATATCTCCGCATCTCGCCGAAAGATACGGAACGTGGTTCCCTTTCACAGTACCATAGTCCTCGCTGGAGCAAAAAAAAGAGGATGTCTCGAAAGGTCGATTTAGACCTTGAGACATCCTCTTTTTCGTTAACTGGAAAACCTCCAGTTAGATTCCTGATTTAATTTGGAATTTGTTGATTAACTGGAAAATAGGTAGGTAATTTATAAATTTCTGCTGTTTTCGGGGTGATTACTTAAAATTAGATGTAAATTTTCCATTTATTACATAAAAATCAAGAATTCTCACAATATTAACTGTATGTTCTCCCGTTATTACGTCTAATCTAAAAAGAACCCAACCAACGAGGCTGGGTCCTCTGTTTAAACGAATATAAGAATCTCCCTCTTAGTCCAATGCCCCGTAAATCGCAGCACGCAGTCGCGGATGTATGAAGGGCTCCTGGCTCGGCAGCATCTGCTGCATGTACACAACGGAAAGCTCTTCTTTCGGATCAATTAACATGTACGACCCGGCTAGACCAGCCCAACCGAATTCACCAATGGAGCTGTTACTGCCACCAGCAGCTGGATCCATCATGACGCGAACACCTAAACCATAGCCATAACCACGCAATTGCTGCCAATTGAAATCCTTGAGCTGTTGCGGATTTAAGTGATTAGTCGCCATCAATTGAATTGTTTTCGAACTAAGAAGACGCACCCCTTCATGCTCCCCGCCTTTGGCAAGCAGCTGTGCAAACTGGCTGTAATCCCCAATCGTCGAAAGCAGGCCACCTCCTCCGCTTTCATAGCGGCTTCCAGGTTGATAGCTGGCATCTGTCTTTGTATTAGGTGTAAGCGCGCCGCCTTCTGGACGATCGTAGATGGTGCATAGACGATTTCGCTTATCTTCCGTTATCCGGAATGAGGTGTCGATCATCCCTAACGGATCGAAAATTTCCTTCTTGAGAAACTCGCCAACCGTTTGCCCCGTAAGCACTTCAATCAATGCGGTCAGAACATCGTGACTGAAACCATACTTCCAGCGCGTGCCGGGATCGAATTCCAGCGGAATGGTTGCCAATCCTTTGGATAACGCCTGCATGTCCATCGTCTCTCTTTTAACGTTCTCCAGCATAGTACGAGTTTGTCTTTCGGTTTCCGTGTCTTCTCCAGGATAGGTAAGCCCAGAAGTCATCGTGAACAGGTCCTTGATCAGGATTGGATTGGTCACAGGAGACAAAGATTTCGTACCATTGTTATCTCGAAATGTCTGTTGATTTTTGAAGGCGGGTAAGTATTCCTCCAATGGATCGTTAAGCAAATAGAGCCCTTTCTCATACAGCATCAGTGCCGCAACGCATGTAATTACTTTCGTCATTGAATAGATCCGGTAGATCGTATCTGGCGTTATCTCCTGCTTCTTCTCCAAATCCGCATATCCTAGGGTTTCCTTATAGAGTACTTCTCCTCGTTGCACAACGGTACAGGCGCAGCCCGCTGGTCCTTTTTCCGTGATACTTTTAAGAAGTGGCGTCAATCGTTCTTCAAGTCGTTTACTTGTGTTCATTTTGCTATTCCCTCCTAGGAACGATTTTTCACCTAAATCTGCTCAGCTTTATTAGACATTCGATAATTAACATATTTATATTCTAACTTTTATTGGTACTTGCTACAATAAAAAAACCAGCTAACATCCGATTTTACGGAGGTTAACTGGCAGTCGACTTATTTAACATGGCCCTTCGGTTTCTTACCGCTCCATCTTTCATCTACTTTCTCGTTCATCGACTGATACCTTGCATCTACACTAATCCGGTACTGGTTCGTCGTATTTTCAAGGGAACAGTGCATCAAGAACATGCCGAAGATAAGCACATCCCCTGCCTGGAATTCGGTTGTTGCCCACTTACCGCCAAATTTCTCCGTAATGAACAGCGGATCATCTGTATAATGATTCACGCCATCACGATCAGCATCCTTAGAACCGTAGGACGCTTTCAATTTTTCGAAACGGTGTGAGCCAAGACAGATAGCTAGACCTCCCATCTCATAGGAGATATCACCCAGCGGGGACCATACCGTATACACATTATGCGTTCCTCTCCCCATGTAAACGATATCATAATGCGCCCCTGTGAAATCACCTTTCCCAACGGCTCTCAGCCATTTGTAGTGGTAGGTTAACGATTTGTCACCAAGAAATTCATCAAAGAAGCGCATAATATGATCGCCATTCAAGACATTTAAGAGTGCTGGCAAATCTTCATTCGTCCCGCCCATGAAAATGGTTTTGCTGCCATCGGCCATCACGCCATCTTCAAGCTGAGTGTCACGATCTAGCTTCCCCATCTGGGCCATTTTTTCCAAAATGCTTGTACGAGCTTCCAACACCTTGTCCCGATTATGAAATCCGCGAATGAGTAAGTATCCATCCTCTTCCATACGTTCACGCAATGCTCCGATATCATGAAAAATATCATTAGAGCTTCTAAGTTCCTCTAAATGCTGCCCATGCATCTCTAATTCGCGGTTGCCGACTTTTACCATCATCTTCATCCACACTCCTCAGCGTTTTCTTGCTTGCTTATAGTCTAAGTATAGGATGAACAGCTCATATCAACCATGGATAAGCGTTATCATTTCATGTATAATCGTACAATAACGGAGCGCTAAACGAAGGAGCACACAATGACCTTTATCAACATTCCTTATGAGTTAGAAAAGAGAGACATTCCTTTCCCCGTCTTTCACTCGATCTGGAAAGTTCATGCCGATAACAGGTATGAAGTATCGAAACGGGAAGGCTTCGATATGCCAGGACTATTCCTTACATTCGATGGGAAAGGCATCATTACACTGGCAAATCATACGTACGAACTGGAGAAGAACACCTTTTTCTTAGTGGAAGAAGGCATTCCCACCATGTACAAATGTCTGAATAATGATTGGAAGTTTTATTTTTTAGATTTCAACCAACTGAGCATGGCTCGCTATCTGCAGCTTCCAGTAGGGGAAGTTATCTCTACCGGCAAAATGGCAGAAGCCACGCAATTGTGCGAACGAATGATTGACGGCTTAATCGCTCAGCCCCTTGGCTACGAATATGCGTCAAATATCTTGCTGCAAGACATGTTACTCCTCTTTACAAGAGAACATTCCTTGGTTGCCCTCTCTCATCACACTGAGCTCAACCAAATCCTCATCTATATCCATCGAAATTTAGACAAGCAAATTCGCATTGAAGACCTGCTCCAGCTAAGCGGCTGGTCGCGTACGACCTTTTTCACCCGGTTCCGTGCACTGACAGGCTTGTCTCCAACCGATTATCTCCTAAAACTAAAGCTAGCGGCTGCGAGAGTTGCTCTCGAAACCACTAGCTTATCGTTGAAAGAAATTGCAGCTAAGCTGCATTTTTATGACGAATTTCATTTTTCCAAGCTATTTAAGAAGGCATTCGACCAATCCCCTAGCACGTACCGCAAACTGAAATTAATGGGTACTGAGAAGTCCTAGTAAGACTAGTTTAAAATCTTAGTAGCAATCCAAGCAAGATCAGCAATATCGATCATGCCGTCCTGATTAACGTCTGCTGCTTTAATGGAATTCCAGTCTGCATCCGCCGAAGTTGCGCCATAGTGCTTCGCAACAATAGCCAAGTCACCGATACTTACTTTGGTATCGTTGTTCAGATCTCCTGGTGTTCCAATAATGACTGAAGCTTTGAAGGTTGCAAGCGCAGCACTTAGTGCAGTTGCTGCTTGTGCAACATCATCTTGGTTAGCAGACGCATTATTAATGACCGCAATTGCCGTGCTAATAGCAGCAAGTAGATTCGCTTTAGATCCAACTGGATATTGACCAACTAGCGTGCCCTCCGCTGCCCCATCATGCCATTGCTGAGCTTCCGATATGAGGGCTTGCAACGCCGCTTTATCCACATAGGCAATGGCTATGCCATGCGAAGTGACTGCGAGACTTGTTTCCTCTCCAATGGCATTGGCGATCAACAGCTTGGAAATCGTAATCGTAGTACTCGACGATTCGTGAAGTGATTTGGATTTCCAATGAAGCTGCAATAGATCGTCGTTAGCAACCGCTTCTGCATGACTTCCAATTTTGACTACAAGAATTCGAACCTGACCTTCTGTCAGTTTTTTGTCTACAATAGTCAAACCGTCACTGACAGATTCCACACCAAGGAATTCTACTTTGGCTGGATCATAGGTGAACGTCAAATCCTGAGCTAAGATGTTATCCGCTGTATTGGCCAATCCGTAGGTCAAATCAAACGTGCCTCCCGTCATGACCGTGTTCACACCATCGAGAAGAACTTTATTCGGTTGTTCTGACTTCGCTGGTACGACAACGGGCAAGCTCACAGTCACGGCTTTGGTACCATCGGATGTCCGCGTTACTTCCAACACGAGATTCACTGTGTTCTCCATACTGGATGGCACTATAGTTCCATCCATGTGAATGATGGCAGGTTGATCCGTACTTTTAATTGCAATGGTATAACCGGCTGGCACATTTGGCAGTGTCAAGCTGCCTGCATCCTGTGCAGGAGCTGTGATACTCGTAATTCCAGCAGCAACTTGTGCAGCTGTGGGCGCTTGCGGATTTGTTAAATCATCAACAACTAAATCATCCACCACAAGTACAACATCTATGGCTGATAATTGCGGCTGTGCCATTTGTTTTACCGAATCAATAGCAATGTAATAATCGTCCTTAGCACCTGTTTCAAAATCTAATACCGCGTTCGCAGTACCTGTAGATTTGATAATTGGCAGCGTAAAACCAGGAATTAGGGACTTACCTGTGCCAGTTGCAGAAGACAACGGCACGCTATAGGTCTGACCATTCGATCTTGATTTAGCCGAGAGCTGATACAGCCCGGCTTTATTCGCCTCATAATTCATGCTGACTTTATAATGGGTATTCGGCAATAGCTTCAGCGTTGATGGTACGGTTGCCAAAAGCTCAGCAACAAGTGGTGTACTTGCATTTGAAATGAAATCTTGTTCGTTCGACTTCAAGGAAAAATTCCCATTAATCACGTAGGTCATCGGCTGTGTAATCGTTGGATCGGCAGCTTTCACTGCATCGCTCACCTTCTCAGCCAAATGCGTTTGACCTCCGCTTGAAGCTGCTTGGAACATAAACGGACCATAGCCTTCTGAGACATTTTCAAAGTCCTCGTAGAAGTAATGAGTGCCAAAATCCGTTTTGCTTGGATTCTCCCACAGCTTCACATCATCCCACCATACATTGGAATTCGCAACGCTCGTAGCATCAGCTTTCAAGTAAATCGTTGCTTTTCCCGTAGCATCCGCCGTAAAATCAACTTTCATCCGTTGATAGTACGTATTTTTGAATTTACTAGGCTCTTCTAAGTTTTTAATTTTCGAAGAAGTAATGAAATTCGTTACTTCCGGTCCGCCGTAGTTTTTCACACCAATCGTAACGGTTCTGTCGGAAGTACTGCGCGACTTATTTTCGTTACCAGTTGATGTAGAAGCATTATTAATGTCTACCCAAACCGAAGCCGTGTACGTTTTCCCCGCTTCAAGTCCATAGACGTTCTGTGTAATCGTAGCATCGTCTTTCCCTGCTATTTTCAGGAAGTTATTTTTCAAAGAATCATGCTCAACGGTTACATTCGCAGCTGTCGCATTCGCAGTAGAGGTTTTCTCCCATGAAGCAAAAGCACCGCTATCAAAACCTGGATCCTTCACAGGCCCACCGAATCCGAAATCACCGGCTTGCTGTGTATCTGCACCTTGTTCCTCGGCTTTGGATTTGTATATGACATACGGAACGCCGATTGTGGTGTTGTTGATCGTTACTGAACCATTGGTAACTGGCAATGTACGCTCCCAGACACGCCCTGTATCCGTCAGTTTATACATCTCAATTGAAGATAAACCACTCCAACTATTAGGCAATTCCCAAGTCGTTGAACCGCCTTTCGGATTCCAATAGTAGATCTTGGATTCATTTTGCGGATCCCACGGTAGGAACAATTGGCTTTTTTGATTACTTACATCCAATTGGCCAACACCGGTATCTCCCCAGTCTTTATGATTCAGCACATCATATTTGGCAATCGTTTTGCCGTCCTTCTTGAGCGAAGCTGTGCCAATGATATAGTTGGAATCTGCGCTATCTGCATGATATTCATCCAAGGAAGCGACGACTCCGCCCCCGAAAACGACCGTTTTATCCATACCGGAAGCATCATGCGTCGTATTGAGAATAGGGAAATGCTGCATATATTTCGTTAACAAATTGTTATTATAAAATAAATCAATCCCGTTCTGAATATCCGTTCTTCCTTGCCAAGTACCAACTCCAGCTTGCAACATACCTCTCAATAGAACGCTGGTATACGGGCTTGGTGCCTGGAACGTGTCTTGATACTGGTTTTTAATAAAACGGATAATCTGACTGCCCGGCGTTTTACTTGGATAATAAGGATCGGTTCCCCAGTGCGTCCAAATCACATTTTCCTCTAATGGCCCAGAGAACTCTGTGGCAAACCAGAAACCTAATTTGTTCTGAATTACATTCGCAAATTGATTGGCGTGCCAACCAGCACCGCTATACACATCATCGTAAATCATGGCAAGGTTAGGAACCTCTTGTTTAAGCTGGGTATATCTTTTCACCAAATCTCCGCCTGCTAAATCTTTGGCATGATCAGACGGATATGTAGGGTCAACCCAGTCATAGTTCGAACTTGTGCTGCCCCAATTTTCGGGTTTTGCATAATAAGCATCTGGATCTTGACCATCGATGTTCGTATGAACGCCGACTTTCACATTGTATTTTAACCCTTCATCGACAAGTGTGTTAAAATCTTTCAGCCCACCTTCACGAATGCCGAAGTGGCCCGCGAGGTCTGGATGACTGTCATCATGCCCTTCAGCCTGATATCCTTTTTCCAAAATGAGCTGTCCGAAGCCATCGTACAAATTGTAAAGCTTCTTCGCGTTATCCAATGTACGTAAGAATGGGTTTTGCGCTAAGCTGTTGAAGTTCATCGCGATATAAGAGACATAATTATTAATTTCGCTTGCGCCAGGATGGAGATTCTCCGACCATACATTGCGGAAATCAATCGCTGCATCTTTCCAATCCGCTGTGTGATCATCGTTCCGATCCGGAGAAATGATGATCTTCGATGAGAAATCAAATTTTGGCGGGAATTTGCTATCGTCGATGATATCTCCTCTTGCCTTCCAAACCCCGTTCCACATCGAAAGTTGCTTATTGATGGCATCGGGCTCGTTGGCAATATTCATGACAATTTTGGCTGGCGTGTCAACAACGTCATTCATAATCGCTGCCGCCAATGTGCCATCACTAACAAAACCATAACTTCTTAGCTTACTGTCTACAGTTTGATCTTTTAATTTCGTTCCATAAGTGGCATCATTTGTATAGAACTCATCATTCATCTGATTCCACTCCCCAGTTACCCAAGAGGACGCCCCTTGTGCATCGGGATTGCTGCTCGATACTGTAACTAACTTATGATTCGGGAATTCCACGGTTCGTACTTTATAACCCGCAGGCTCACTATTGATATGCGTTGCCATGTTCACGATATTGCCCGTGACTTTATACGTAACCGTCATCTTCACAGTGCCTGCTGCCGCTTCTGAGTTATCATCCACGACGGGAACGTCTAGTTGATAAACGACCGTATCCCCTGCCGTTTTCGTTGCACTTTGTACCGTTGCAAAGCCGTCATTGCCGTTTATTTTCACATTGTATAGAAAATCAGTTTGACCTTGCAGGGTTGCATTTGAAGCCTCACTGCCCAGCCACGTATAACTGCGTACGGTCGGGAAGCGATTATCCATGCTTACACTCAATTTGTCTGATGCGATCGAAATCGGCTGTAACGCTGTCGGTTGTGGCGGTGTTGGCGGGATATACGCTTCCTGTGAAATTTGGCTGATCGTTATATTTTTCGATGTGAACCAGCTTCTCAAGCCTACCTTACCTTCGGCAACCGGGAAGTCTGCACTTCCACTGACAACCAAACTATCATTCAACCAGACTTTAATATTTTTGCCGATATATTTAATTTTAAGTGTGTAATCGGTATTCGCTGTAATGTTAGGCCCGCTGGTCGTTAGATCGCCGTAATGCGAAGCATCGGTTTGCCAGCCCCAATTGCCGTTGGTATTATAGTAAATCATCGCGTAAGGCTGTGAAGGTGAGATGTATCTGAAAATAAATCCGATACGTCCCGTATCGATATTCGTTCTGAACTTGATGGTGTACGTACCATCTTGAATCGGCAGCGAATCATTGTCATAGATTTCCCCGAACAGATTGGTAATGTTCAGCTGATTATTCACGATCGCTGGTGTCGGCGAGTAAGCCGTCCCATCGATTTTATTCCAAGTGCCCGTTAAGCCATCGTTATAATTTCGGATGTATGTCGTTGGTTTCGGCGGCGTGTAGACGTCACCTTCTTTATACGTAACTTGCATATCATCTATATAGGTCGTTAATGTGCCCGTGGAGCTTGCGGCGTAACCCTGACTGCCATTCACAACAGCCGTCCCCACTTGTGTACCCGCATAAATCTCCGTACCGTCTACGGTAAGTGTATAGGTATCCCCTTCATAATCTACACCTACATTGTGTACCACACCAGGACTTAGAGGTTGAGGCGTACTCGTTAAATTATATGAGACATCTGCACCGTCTTTTTTCCCCATCAACGTCCAATTACCAGCGCTATCAGTTCTAACTGAACTCCAGTTACTCTCATCAACATATCGGAATAATAGTCCTGCAGAGCTATAAGTGCCGTTCAGCTGCAGTTTGGTACTATAGGTTCCATTTATCGCCAAAGGAGATTTGCTGTCCACCACTTGGCTTGCACCATTGGTCGTGGTTACTTGAGCAACTTTTCCAGTGAAGCCTGCTAATGGCGTTTTAAAAGAATACGTAGGAACTACTGCACTCGCAGCTCCCATTTGTAAGCCTGGTGTGGCGTCATCTGTAAAATTCCTTGTATAGACGACCGCATTCCCCTTATCGCTATCCGTTACTTTCACATCATCGATATTTAATGTCTTTGTAGCGAAATAAGAGCGAAAGCCAACCTTACCACCTGCTATGGGTAGCTTGCCCCCTGAGGTTGACGTGTAAGCAAGCGCACCATCGATATAGACCTCGTACGTATCCCCGCTGAATGTCATTTTGAAGGCATACGTTTTGCCTGGATCCAGTTTAATTGTCTTGTTCAAATAAGTACCCCACACTTCACTGCCCCCATTATACCCATCCCACAACCAACCGTTCCCATCACGAGAAACCATGGCATAATGCGTTGGATCCTTATATCTGGCAATAAATCCGAACTGCTCAGAAGCCCCTCCGTCAATGTTCAGCTTCGCTTCAAACGTCCCATTAGCCACATCAGGCATATCGTTAAAATAAAAGATTTCATTGCCGCCATTCGGGTTTTTCGCAGCTAGAAATTGTCCATTCATTTCCGAGTAGGTAGCCCTTGCGCTTACCGCTGTGTCGGACGTTACTGTCCCTTTATCCGAGAGATTGACTTCTGTTCCATCTTCAAAATTGTTCGTGTAGGTCACACTCTGACCACCCGCTGCTAATGCTGTCGAATTGCCAAACATCTCTAACGCACCTGGTAATGGTAAAACACTTGTAGCTAAGAGTGTAGTTGAAAGAATAACGCTTAATTTACGTCCAGTTGTCCTCATCTTATTACCTCCTGCTTCTTTTTTGAAAAGACCCGAAAGTTGAATGTGATTCGTGTAGCTTTCGGGTCATCTTTTAAGACACGTGTTATTCCAAAATCTTGGATGCTACCCATGCAAGGTCATCACCCTTTCTGGCTATCCAAAAATGGTCTTGCATGTTGCGACAACACTCGACATGATACGACATGTATCATTGAAGACATAACGAATCAAGTGTATCTTCAGCGAAAATACACTTTTTTCATCCAATACAACTACCCGTTCATCAAACTCTCCCGATACAGCTTCGGGCTGTATCCCGTTGTTTTCTTGAACATTCTGCTGAAATGCTCGACATTCAGATACCCGACCGTTTCAGCAATATCCGTAATTTTATTGCCCTTCTTTTTCATTAACCTTTTCGATTCCTCAATACGTAAATTCGTTAAATATTGGATAAAGTTACAACCGACCTCTTTGGTAAACTGCTTACTTAAATACCCTTCGCTAACGCCAACCATTTCGCTGATCAACGTGAGGTTGACGTCCTCCGTATAATGGAGATCCAGGAATTGCTTAGCTAGTGTGACAACACCGCTATAATTAGCCTTTGTCGTCATTCCATGAATGTGTTGAAATAACTGACTACACATGCGATGCAGCCAGGTTTTCGTTTCATCCAATGTCTCCAAACTCTTCATATATTCAAAAGGGTGCTGGAGTTCTTCGTCGAGGTCATCCCAACGAATTCCTTTGCGATACAGCAGCCCGCCAAGCTCCCAAAGCAAATCCTCAAACGCGGTGTGGACATCTTGCGGTCTCCAGCCCCATGTTTGCCCAAGCAGCAGTTCCATCTGCTCAAATTCCTTAGACCATAACTGGGCGTTACTTTGCTCTAGCAGCTGTGCAACCCCTGCTCCCGTTGATTTCAACGTAACCTGCAGCTTACGGGCATGCTCAATTCCGCTCTCAGCACCGTACTTCCCCAGCTCCATACAGCTTTCAGGGTAGAAAACCTTATTAAATCCGGCAAAATAACTCATGGAGGCCAAATGGGCTGCTTGCTGATACAACCGGTACCATGCCTTCATGCCGCTTGCTAGATCGCTAATCCCAATCGAGACGGAGACATTGACATATTGATTAAGTCGCGTTTGAATCATAGCGAAGGCAGCCTGCACTTTTTCTCGAATCATACTTTCACTTCGTAACGCTGCGAACGAACAAAATAGTACATATTCGGACTGGCTCTTCCCATATAAGAGATGCTTCATTGACGTGGCGTCCAGAACGGTTTGCACGGACTGCATGATAAAGCGCTGCGTCTGACTATCTTTTAAGCTTCTCCCCGTCCTTGCTCCCACAGATGAGCCTTGCGAGATAGTAATCACGGCAACCAACTGATTCGATTCTTCCAGCCACTCCGTGATACCAACCCCTGCGGCAGCATAGGCTGTTTCATCCTGCTGTGGATTGATGGATATGAGCTGTCGAATGGTTTCACTTTTCCGATCGATCTCTTCATCCGTACGTTCGACGACAGACGTTAACGTCTCCTGCGTTCGAAGTTCATTGAGTGCCTTCAAAACAACTGGAACTAAGTGTTCCTCATCCATATCTGACTTCACTATGAAATCAATTGCGCCAAGCACAAAGGCTTCTCTGACATAACTATACTCGCTATAGGCACTCAGCATGATGGCGACAGGTCTTCGCTTCTGTACAATTGCCGGATGCGCTCGCAGCAGCTCAATGCCGCCCAGTCTGGGCATCTCAATATCAAGCAGCATCAGATCGATATCGCCTTGCTGCTCCAGAATAGCAAGAGCTTCCATGCCATCGCCAGCTTCAATAACCACCTGGATGCCCATACTATCCCAGTCGATCATATGTTGAAGCGCTAGACGAACGAGCGGTTCATCGTCGACAATCATCATTTTAAACAACCTGTCCATCTCCCATCTGTGAAGTTGATTCCTTCTATTTATCCTTTCACCGCTCCATCCATAAGTCCTTTAAAAATATACCTTTGAAATACGATATAGAAGATGGCACTTGGCAATAAAACGATAATAATACCTGCACAGAGCATAGACAAGTCTGAACTGCGCGTACTCACGAATGAAGTTAAGGAAGTAGCCAGTGTGGCCAATTTCTTGTCAGGCATATATAACTGCTGAACAAAGATATCATTCATGATCGTTACACTTTTTAAGATCGCCAGTGTTGCCGTTGCAGGTAACAGCAGTGGAAAAATGATCGAACGGAAGATACGAACATAAGAAGCGCCATCCAGCATAGCACTCTCATCCAGCTGTACAGAAATCTTTTCGAGAAATTGCATGTAAATGTAAATCTGCATAATATCCGTTCCAATATAAATAAGCAGCGGTGCCCCGAGCGTATTATAAACACCGAGTGTATGCAGGAGTTGAAAGCGAGCAATTTCTGTCGTGTAAGCCGGAATGATCATCGCCATCATAAAAAGGAGGAGAATCCACTTTTTCATTCGGAACTGAAAACGATTGAGCACAAACGCGGTCATCGTCCCGAGCAGCATATTGCCGAGCATACTCAACACGACAAGCAGGATCGAGTTACCAAGCCCACGTATCATATTGCCTTCTTTCAAAGCACTCACGTAATTGTCGATATGAAGAAAGCTCTTCGGAAGCGAAAACGGCGACGTTTCGGCAAGTTCCAAATTCGTTTTAAATGAACCAAATACTACAAGCAAAATAGGGACGAAAATAAGGATAGCCATGAGCGTAAAAAGCACATAGTACACAATATTAGCAGCTGCACGCTGTTTGCTCATCGACCGTGTACGACTTGGCAACGGCTGCTTACTCATTTGTTCAAGCGATAGTGCACGTTCCATGCTAAGCCTCACTCCTGTCTTTCACGATCCATGCTTGCAACGATGAGAAAATAATAATCATAAGTAAGAGAATAACTGCCATCGCTGAGGCCAGACCGTAATTGTTGTAAGTAAATGCCGTTTGGAGTGAAAAGAGTCCAAATGTGCTGCTTGCACTGCCTGGACCGCCATTCGTCATAACAAGCGGAATGTCATACTGCAGAAGGGCTCCAGATACATTCATGAACAAAATAATTTCGATCACACGTCGAATACCTGGGAGCGTTACATACCTTTGTTGCTGCCAAAAGTTCGCTCCATCAATTTCTGCCGCTTCATACAGGTCTTTCGGAATGGATTGCAGTCCAGCTAAAAACAACACGATATGCACGCCGCTGTAACGCCATAAAGAAACAACGACCAACGAATAATTCACAATCTTCGCATCGCTTAGCCAGCTTTGAATCCATGATTCAAGCCCTATTGCTTTCAATAGCTCATTCAATGGACCATTGATCGGATTATAAATATAGCTGAACATATAAGCGACCGCGATACCATTAATAATGTAAGGCATCAACACCGAGAAGCGGAAAAACGCGCTCCCTCGCAGTGCTCTGGTCAAGAGAACAGCCATGATGATTTCAAGCGGAATGGCAATGGCATGTAAAATAAAATACGTGACGTTGTTTCGAATGGCATGCCAAGCTTCAGGAAAATCAAACAGCATTTGCTTATAATTGTTCAAGCCAATGTACTTAAAACTTGGGCTATACCCATCCCAACTCGTAAAGCTATAGCGAAACAACTGCAACGTCGGATAGATCAGAAACAAAAGTAAGAGCGCAACGGGTACGAATAGAAACGAAACGATGACGACTTTCTGCTGCATGCGATAATTCATGTAATCACTCCTGTATACAAGAGAGGGCACTATTCTAATCGCTCAGATAGCACCCTCTATTTAATTACCTATTTGTTCGATTCAACCGCTTTCTTCCACTTGTTGTTCAGTTCTTTCTCCAAGGTGTCGATTGGTTTACCGGAGTATATTTCCTGTGCAGCTTTTTTGAAATCAAATTGTGCCGCACCACTCACTTTAGCAAAGCCTTCATCCGTTGCTGAGTAGATAAATGGTTTAAACGGATATTTTTCTGTCCATTTGTTAAAGAAAGGAAGGTCTGTGCTCACACCATTAATCGTTGAGAACTGTTGCGCCACATTAATGAAGGATTGGTACACATCTTTACTGAACATCCAGTCGAAGAATGCTTTCGCTTCTTCTACATTTTTACTGTTTTTGTTAATTCCGATATTCATATCGGATACAGTCATGGATGTTAATGGCTCGCTTTCTGTGCTGCGGAAAGGAAGAGGGAATACGCCAAGATCTTCATCCGTTTTTACTTTCGTCGCGTAGTCGCCGTAGTACCATTGACCCGCTGCGATCATTGCCGCTTTTTTAGATTCAAATAACTGTGTGGATTGATCAAAGGATATGGATAGGGCATCCGGTCCTGCCAACTTCTTCGTTGACATTTCTTTGATGATTTTCCCAGCTTTATCAAATGTACTTCCCTCTCCGAAAGGCTCTGGCGTCTTGGCCAAATTCGCTAAGTAATTCTCATCCCCAGACAGAATGTGAGGGCCAAACTCCATGAATGGATAGAACGTCCAGTCTTCCTTACCGCCGATTGCGATTGGTGTATATTTACCATTCGTTTTAATTTTCTCCATCGTGGACAAGAACTCAGGCATCGTTTTCGGCACGTCCAAGTTCAACTCTTTGAAGATACTTGGGTGGAAGTAGACAAATTCCGAGAAAGAAACGAGCGGTGCGCCTAATATTTTCCCATCAATTTTCGCTGGAAACTTATTATTCTTCGCTCCTGCCAAGTCATCAAGTGGAAGGAGAGATTGTTTGTAAATTTGCATATGTGCAGGCTTGAGGTAGAACAGATCAGGCAAATCATTGGCAGCTAATCGTACCTTTAAGTATTGACCGCCATTATCCGGTACCATCTCAATATCTACGGTCACGTTCGGCTTCAACTTCGTGTATTCCTTCACTTTGTCTGTCCAGAATTTAAGATCCCCTTTGGCATCCCACATGGCAAGTTTTAACTTAACGGGATCCGCTGGTTTTGGCGTCGATGCTGCTGCTTTGCTTTCGGCTGGTTTGACGGAAGCTGCTGCAGGTGCTGCCGTATCCTTGGAGCATCCTGTCAATGCACTCAGCATAACAAGTCCGCCCACTAGCACTGTGCTTACGAGTTTACTTTTTCCCATTCTTGAAACCCCTCCAATGAATGTTTCTTTAATTCGGTTGATTGTTTAACCTGTCTTTATCATACACGGGGTGAAAACGCATCCAAATGATCTTTTCGGCTATGAAGTTGATCTTTTATGAACTGCTTTAAGCTTCCAACCGAAGTGGTCGCTCTTCTTCCTGGTCACGATGAATAATCGGAATTTTCATCGACACCTTCGTTCCTTTGGGCTCATTCACAGTCAAAATAATACCGTAATCCTCGCCATGGTGCAGCTGAATCCGGTGATGAACATTCGCAACGCCCATGCCTGTAAACGTATGCGGACTACGCCTAGTACGGAACTCCTCGAGTTGCTCTTCTGTCATCCCCTCGCCATTATCAGAGATTACAATATGTAGACTTCCTTCATAAATGCGTGCTTGAATGACGATTTTCCCACTTGTTTCTTTGCCAGCCATACCGTGTACGATGCTATTTTCCAAAATCGGTTGAAGCAACAGCTTGAGCAAATACTTCGATTCTGCCTGTGGATCAATATGCCATTCAACTTCAAATTTGTTTCCGTAACGAATTTCCATGATGTATAGGTAATGCTTTAAATTAGCGATTTCATCGGAGAATCGGATAAGTACGCCGCCTCGGTTAAATGAGGAGGATACAAGACGCATCAGAGCATTGGTCATGTTACGGATGTTGTCCGTCCTACTGATCAGTGCCATTAACTTGATGGCATTCAATGTATTTATAAGAAAGTGTGGATTAATTTGCGACTGCAAGGCAGCAAACTCTGCTTTCCGCTTCGCTTGCTCTTGTTCCTCTCGCTGCCGTAGAAGCAGCTTAATTTGATCAAGCATATGATTGAACGTTCTACCCAGCGCTGCCATTTCCGCAATTTTAGAAGTCCCAATCTTGGCGTTCAGCTCCCCTTCCATCACAAGGGACATTTTCCGGACTAATACGTGAATAGGTCTAGTTAAACTGTGAACTAAATAAAAGGAGATCAGCAAAAATACAACGATAACCGCGATGGTTGCGAATAGGACGAACTTAAAAATACGTTCATAATTGGCCGTTACCTTACTGTAAGGTATCTCTTGTATAGCTTTCCAGCCTGTATCTCCAACACTTGCATAGGTAACCATCATCTGACGACCACTCACCTGATCGATAAAATGGCCCTCGCGCGTACCTCTGATCTGCTCAAGTTTGGCCGGTGTTAAGCTCGATTGATCCCAATTGTAGCTGGCTGTGACAACTTGACCATCCTTGCTGACAATGACATAGGAGGAATCATCGTTGGGCTGTTGTCGCAAGATTTTATCAAACGCTTCTTCATTCAATGAAAAATAAATCATTTCGACATTACTTAGCGTATGGTAGTCACTGGGTGCAATCGCAGCTGTCACGGCTAACGGCTCCCTCACACCGTATAAAAGCGTTTCTTGAAGGCTAAGAAACTGTACACTATCTTTGTGCTGAAGCATGTTCTGATACCATGACGCTGAACGCAGCTCCTGCTCATCTTTGATCAAGTTCTGCTTAAACGAATACACGCCGCCATCTTTATAAAAAAAATGGATCGCCAGAAGCTGGCTGGACATTGAGTACGTGTATCTGCTCAGCGCAAGAGTTAGGTCGTTGATATACTTAAATCGGTTGCTTTCATCCGCTTGATTCAAGGATGTTACCGTTGATAGCACATCGCGATCGACACCGACGGCTGCTGCAGCGTATTCGATCTTACTGATCTCCTGCTGGGCTGAATAGGTGACCGCATGGAGTGTTTGCAGAGTTCGCTCCGTTGTTTGCTGTAGCAAATCGCGTTTGTATACTTGAAGAATCATAGTACTGATCGTCACAATCGGAAAGACAACCATGACGACTAACAAGATATGGAGAGTCACTGAAAATGACCATGGTTTAGCAAATAGCTTCAATACCTTCACCCCATAATTTCAAATACGAAATATGACTTCGTTGACATAGATTCGGTCTAAACAGGGTGATGTCCTTTAATTGTATGTAAGTCGTTTTAGAACAACAACTGCTTCGGCTCGGCTTGCAGATGCCAATGGCGCAAAGTCTGTAGCGGTTCTCCCCTCCATGAGTTTATCTCCAACTGCAAGCTTTACGAAGGCTCCTGCCCAGTCACTTACTGTATCTTCATCTTCAAAATGGATCGTTTCGTCCATTTTCAAATCCTCCACTTTAATTCCATCCGCATAACCCTTAGCTCTTATCAACATCGCTGCCATTTCTTCACGTGTTATGTTTCTCTCAGGAGCAAATTCTGTTGCAGAAACCCCATTAATGAGTCCAGCCGAGTACGCCTTCTTCACTTCCCCTTGATACCAACTGCCTGCTGCTACATCGTTGAATGGCAACTGTCCGCCAACATTATCTTTCAAATTTAATGCTTTAGCTAGCAGGGTCGCGAATTGTGCCCTAGTAACTTTCTTATCCGGTGCAAAATGATCATCATCCATTCCCTCTACGATACCTTTATTCACCATCTGCATCACGTCTGTCTTGGCCCAGTGTCCTACAAGATCACTGAAGATTTTACTGAAATCCGCAGCATCATCCCGAGTAAACGATTGACTTTTCAAATTGTGATCTACGATTTTCAGAGTGGTCCATTTGATGTTCGATACCCCCGCTTTCTTGGCCCGGAAGGTGATTGTCCCGATATCCAGATTCCCCTTCTCCCCATCAACCTTGCCAACTTTGGTATGTGCAATGGTAACTTCATTATTTCGAATAACTGGCGAGACGGAGAATCCATCTATTTTCGTATCTGATTTAACCACTTCGAGCTTATTTGCATCGAAACTGAATTTGGCCTCATACGCATATAAATCCTGGATATTATTTCCTTTCAAACTAATTGTAAATTCACCTGTCGATTCGGTATCTGATGTGATCATAGAAAATTGGGAAGTATTCTCCGCATAAGCAGAAGCTGTCCAAACCAATGCCACACAAAGATGACAGATTGCGGTAGCTAGGATTATTTTCCGTTTCATCCTCACTCATCCTCTCCTATAAAACGACAATATTTGCAAGCGTTTACAAGTATATGATCACCAAATAGCACCGGTTACTCAGAAAATTATAGCTTCTGTTATGGCACACTTTCATGATCTTTTTTGTCCTAAACATGATTATTTCGGATCATTCGACATTCAAACGATCTACGAACAACATAGATCATAAATAATCCTCGCGCCCGTTTTTAAGTTTACAAATGAAAAGAAAGGACATGCCGATTATAAGTCGACTGTCCTCACTGATGTATAACGCCTTAATAAGTTAGCCGGTGCACCAGTGCCCGATTACACGAATCTTCTTGCCACAAAGGTTAGATCATACATATCAATAACGCCATTCTTATCGATATCCGCTTTACTTACCTCTGCCCAGCTGGCGTTTGTCGAAGTTGTTCCAAAATGATATGACACAAATCCCAAATCAGCGACGCTGATTTGGCCGTCGGGAAGTCCGCCTAAGAGTAAAACTATCATGTGTGTATAATGGGCGACGCGGCGACGCTTGAATGGACACGACTCCACATTCTCGTACCTCCTCTCTACAACTGGAGTTCGAAATTCGAATAGTTTAATAATAAGGAATTCATTTTCAACTAGAGCAATATAATTAAGTAAGACAACCATTATTAATACATAAATGGCTTTGGTTTGTACAAAAAATCGTTGATTTTTTCCCAAAGTTCATTGTATATTAATTATAATAATTATCATTTAGAAATTAATTTAATTTGATTGGAGAGGTAGAAATGAATCCAATGGATACTGCTAACTCAGGAAAATGCCCATTCTCTCATGGAAATGGAAGCGCTACAAGTCACAAATCTAGTGGTACGACGAATAAAAACTGGTGGCCAAATCAGTTGAATTTGAACATTCTCCATCAACATGACCGCAAATCAAACCCTCTTGGCGACGATTTTGATTATGCCGAGGAATTCGGAAAATTAGACTACCCAGCGCTCAAACAAGATCTTCGTGATCTCATGACGAACAGCCAAGATTGGTGGCCAGCCGACTTCGGACATTATGGTCCCTTCTTTATTCGAATGGCTTGGCACTCCGCAGGGACTTATCGTACAGGTGATGGGCGTGGGGGTGCTGGAACCGGCACACAGCGATTTGCTCCACTGAACAGCTGGCCTGATAACGGCAACCTTGATAAAGCTCGTCGACTCCTGTGGCCGATTAAGCAAAAGTATGGCAACAAAATCTCTTGGGCGGACTTGTTCATTCTAACCGGCAATGTGGCTATTGAATCCATGGGCGGCAAAACATTTGGCTTCGGCGGTGGCCGTGCGGACGTGTGGCACCCAGAAGAAGACATCTACTGGGGTGTAGAAACCGAGTGGCTGGGAGATAAGCGTTATACAGGCGATCGCGAACTTGAGAATCCACTTGCCGCCGTTCAGATGGGACTTATCTATGTGAACCCAGAAGGTCCGAACGGCAAGCCAGATCCACTTGCCAGTGCTCGCGACATACGCGATACATTTAAACGGATGGGCATGAATGATGAAGAAACCGTTGCTCTCGTAGCTGGCGGACATACCTTCGGCAAAGCACACGGTGCAGGGGATGCTGCGCATGTAGGTGCAGAGCCGGAAGCCGCTGCTATCGAAGCTTTAGGCTTAGGTTGGATCAGCACACACGGCTCCGGTAAAGGTCGCGATACCATCACAAGCGGTATCGAAGGAGCTTGGACAGCAAATCCGACTCAGTGGGATAACGGTTTCTTCGAACTACTATTTGGATATGAATGGACACTTACGAAGAGCCCTGCAGGTGCACATCAGTGGACGCCAATCAATCCTGCTGAAGAGCATCTCGCACCAGACGCGGAAGATGCATCTATTCGTGTGAAGACAATCATGACTACGGCAGATATGGCCTTGCGTGTGGATCCAGCATATGAAGCAATTTCTCGTCGTTATTATGAGAATCCAGAAGAATTTGCAGATGCGTTTGCTCGTGCATGGTTTAAACTCACGCACCGGGATATGGGGCCTCTTCCCAGATATCTGGGACCGGAAGTTCCAGAAGAAGTTCTGATCTGGCAAGACGCTGTACCGGCTGTTACATACACATTAACAGACGCAGACGTTGAGGATATTAAAACAAAAATTCTAGCTTCTGGTCTTTCAGTCAGTGAGCTCGTAACAACAGCTTGGGCTTCTGCCAGCACATTCCGTGGTACGGACATGCGTGGCGGCGCCAACGGTGCTCGCATTCGGCTTGCCCCACAGAATGAATGGGAAGTGAATCAACCAAATCAACTAACCAGAGTACTTACCATTCTTGAAGGCATTCAAGAAGACCTGGATGTCGAAGTGAGCCTCGCTGATTTGATCGTACTTGGTGGCAGCGCCGCGGTAGAAAAAGCTGCACGTGATGCAGGCTTTCAAGTAACAGTTCCCTTCACTCCTGGACGCGGTGATGCAACAGAAGAACAAACCGATGCAGAAAGCTTCGCTGTGCTAGAGCCAATCGCTGATGGTTTCCGCAACTATCAGAAGAAGCAATATCGTGTAAGCTCAGCGGAGCTTCTAGTCGATAAGGCACATCTGCTTAACCTGACTGCACCAGAAATGACAGCCCTTATTGGAGGCATGCGTGTACTAGGTACGAACTTCGGCGGCACCAAACATGGCGTTTTCACCGACCGTGTAGGTACACTCACAAACGACTTCTTTGTTAACTTGCTCGATATGGGCGTACAGTGGAATCCTATCGGTGATGACGTATTTGAAGGACGCGATCGTAAGACAGGTAAAATCGTTCGTTCAGCAACGACAGTTGATCTCGTCTTCGGTTCAAACTCCGTTCTGCGTGCCATTGCAGAAGTTTATGCGCAAGATGATAATAAAGAAAAGTTCGTGCGCGACTTCATAGCTAGCTGGGTCAAGGTAATGAATGCTGATCGATACGACTTGAAATAGTAACTTATTTTATCCATGTAAAGCAGAGAGTGTCCGCAGAAAATAAAGTAATAGACTAATCTTAGAATTTGAAACAGCGACAGCCAAGGACGAGAAAATAAAGTCCTAGGCTGTCGCTGTTTCATTGAACTAAAGTTTTTCGTTAGTTGAATCTACCATCGAAAATATTGCAATATGGACAATTAAGCAAACTCCACACCTCACAGATCCCGCTGTGGGATAAATATTTATTTCTTCAACTGAAGTGCTTTTATCGTTGAGGAAATACCCTCTTGGAACGATGTTGCCACAATCGGGCCTATATAACGTTCGTACTTATTGCGGCTTAGCGTCAGCGGTTCTTCAGTTAAGTAAAGCATCTCCACGACTTCTTTCATGACGGGTAGGCCGAGTCCAAGCAAAGATAAGCCTATTTTCTTCAACGGAATAACCGGTTTGACGCTGCCACTTGACGCTTGCGCAATCTTCACAATATCTCGTCCGCTAATCACCCCGGCTCCTGGGATATTCCAATTCTGCTGGTAAGCGAAGTCCCTGCTGGCCAGCTCAACAATCATGGCCGCCGCGTCTGGTAAATAGATAAATTCCCGGGGAGTTTGCATGTTGCCGATATAGAACGCCATCTTGCCGGCAGCAATGGCTTCCAGAGTTGAGCCTAAATACGAGGCCTCGTTGGCCGTAGGCCCATAATAATCGGGCAACCGGGCAATCAGAACCTTGGCCTTGTTCCACCGCTTGCTGAACAGCATTCGTTCATAGTCCAAACGAACTTTTCCTTTACGAGTATGCGGTTGCTTGGGATGCTCCTCGGTCACCAGGTCGGCCCGTCGCCTGCCGTAAGGATAAATACCATCAATTGCGACGACTCGGGCGGCCATACGCTCCGCCGCCTCCATCACCGACTCGCCCAGCGGAATCAGCTTGCTCGCCATCTCGTGGTAAGGAACATTCGCGCAATGGAACCATACGTCCGCTCCACTTGCTTGGGAAACAATATCGTCGGGTCGCATAGCGTCCCCTACGCCAAGTGTTAGATTCGCGGGGTTGCCTAGCCGATTGGCGAGTTGAACTAATTTCTGGTGCGAACGCCCAAATGCAATCGTGTCAATCCCTCGTTTCACCAGTTCTTCCGTAATCGCGGTTCCTGTTCCGCCGGTTGCTCCAATTACCATTACCTTCATCATCGTCATTACAATATGCCTCCTTCAATTTTTTCAGCTCTGGCAAGTGGATGGCTTCTTTTTGAATCGTCATCGCCTGCACCTGGTCTTTCGTCACAATTTTGAGCTCCATTATGATCTATTTCTATAGGTCAGGAAGATTACCTGACTTGGTTCCCACCCGGTACGGCGTCGTGATGCCTTGGTAATTAATCATCATGCTCATGCCCATCGAGGCATGCTTGAGATCGTGGCAGTGCGCCATCCAGAGGCCCGGATTATTGGCTTCTAACATCAGCTCATAGGTCTCACCTTTCTTTGTTAGGAGTGTATCCAGATACACCGGGCTACCTTGCAAGGCAACACCATCCCTGCTTAGGACACGGAACACATGCCCATGAATGTGGAAAGGATGATCTCCTCCGCCTTCGTTGGAGACTGTGATGAGAATATGATCTCCTTTCTTTACGTCCATCGGAGGAATCTCGTGGAAGGACTTTCCGTTAATGGACTTGGTGAAAAGGGTTTGGCCTAGCTTGAGCTCGAAACGCCGGTCGGGCTCGATATGCAGGGCGGAATCGTTAGGTAATGGCGTACCGTAATTGACGAATAAGAATAACTGCCCGCCTTCCGAATGCTGCGGTTGGATTCCATTACCTATCGTAATCGGTGAACTCTCAGGGGTATTAACGACGACTTGGCCAGACTCCGGAACTTTGATGAGCAAATCATAACGCTGTCCTGCGCCTACCGGAACAATCGTTCCGTCCAGCTGCCCAGGGTTGTGCAAATCATGTCCATCCATAGCCATGACCCAAAAGGGGGCCCCATCGACGTCGAATTCCATCGTTTCATTACCCGCATTGATCAACCTAAGTCTGACTTGTTCGCCCGGTTTGCCCGGAACCGACAGCCCATTCGTGCTTCCGTTCACCAGCATGGTAGAGCCCAGTTGTTGGTAGAGGGCTGTCGCTTCTGATGTCGAAGGATTAGATTCAGGTTGTTGTTTAGGCTCGATGATCAGCGCGCCCAGAAGCCCTTTGCTAGCCTGAATTGAGCTCATCTGGTGGGAATGGTACCAGTACGTGCCTGGTGTCGTTGCGATAAATGTATACGTAAACTGTCCTCCCGGTGCCACGGCATCCTGCGTGACTCCCGCAATACCATCCTGTGAGCATGGAACCGCGATCCCGTGCCAATGAATCGTAACACCGTCCTCGATGTCCTTGTTATGGAGCGTAACGACAACTCGATCACCCTCCGTAACGCGAAGCTCGGGACCCGGGGACGAGCCGTTGAAGGTCCAGGCGTCGGCCGTCTTTCCGTTATCCAACTTCAGTGTCGTCCTTGCCGCTGTCATATCGAACTTGCGTGTTGGACCCGATGATTCCGGCGCCATGATCGCGGCACAGGACACCATGCCTTCTTCGGGATCAGAAACCGCCATGCTCGCCATATGCTCCATGTGCGTCATTCCCGCCATATCAGCCATATTCGCCATGTTGACCTCATCCGGCTTCTGAAGCCGCATCTGCCAAAAATAAGTAGCCACCGCTGCTACGACTATAAGAACCACGGTCAAAGATAAGCCGATATTGATCAGTCGTTTTACGCTTTTTCTTCTACCCAAAAGTATCCCCCCATCAAATAATTAAGCAATCACTAACTTATAATTGGTTACCCCTATTGTTTTCCGATCGAAATAAGAAAGATCAAATCAGTTACCTGCCTATAGGGAGACTCAGCCACGGTATGTAGACACTTTTGCTACATACTTTTCCAACATGTGCTTAACCGTTAAGACCATCCCCTCTTCATACGGGGTTGGTGATACTCCGTCATACGCCATGCTAGAGGTTCCATAAATCTTGCCGTATCGCTCATAGCTATCCAATTTGATCCACATCTCCGGCTCATACCACTGCAGCAATCGCTGCTGCCACTTTCCGATGGTCTCGAACCGCGGCGCTATCTGAATAACTGAACCCGCAAAGCCAAGGAGCTCCGCTTGCGAGATCGAGCCATTGCCACAGAGATGCCAATTGCCCCCATACGCGGATTCTGTCGAAGCCAGCTCATGTACATACCTGGCGGCATCATCTATGAACAGATAATCTCGTCTAATGGATGGATCAATGGGCAGCTTGACGGGCTTCCCTTGAACAATTTTGCGAAGCGCATAATGAATAAGCGTGTTGGAAGCGGCCTCGCCATATAACTCTGGACTGAAGATTCGCATTGAATTTGGACAGGGGATCTTCGCCGATTCCTTCATGTCGACAGGTCGATAGACCCCTTCTACGATTACCAATTTAGCTCCGATTGCTGCGGAGACGCTTCGAGCGGCTTCGAGCATCTGATGCACCTTCTCTGGCTTGTCATCGTAGGTTAAGTAGACTCCGCAGAAAATAACATTCACGCCGTTCGCAGCATCTAGCAGTTCGTCTGGGTTACCGACATCTCCTCTCACTATTCGCAGAAGAGGGGAGGAGATGTTCATCTGCAAGGTTTCCAGCTTCCGTTGCGAGCCGAATCTATAAGGTGTTGGAATATTTTTTAATTGATCAATCACTAACTTTAAAAGAGGGCGATTGTCGCACAACCACGAGAACCGCTGTTGCCCCGATGAGCGCGAATGCTGCAGCTCCGAGGAACACCCAGGAAAACCCTCCAGTTAACGCTTGTGCTTCGGCTACCCCACCGCCAAGCAAGCGATCGATGCGAGCCGAGGCTATCGTCGTAAGTACCGCGAGTCCGATGGCTCCACCGATCTGCTGACTCGTATTGACTAAGCCGCTTGCTAGCCCCGCTTCATCGTCCGCCACGCCGTGGACTGCTAGCTCCGTTCCAGAGATGAAGGCTCCTCCCAATCCAATTCCCATCAAGATGGAAGGACCTAGCAGATTGACAGCGAACGAAGCTTTGCTAGGTGAAAAGGAGAGCCCAATCAGGCCTACGGCCAGCAGAAACAATGACGCCGCCAGCGTCTTGCGCGTTCCAATAGCCTTGACCACAGCCGGAACGGCTCCGGCAATCACGACTAGCGAGCCAGCCAGCGGGAGCTGGGTAAGGCCTGCTTTTAACGCATCATAATGAAGCACTTGCTGCATGTAAACCGAGAGTGCGAAGAACAGTCCTGTCGTTGCTCCTCCGATAAGAAACATGGCCAGATTGCCGCCCGTAACGGACTTGTTGCGGAAGATGCCTAGCGGCATGAGAGGATTCGAAGCGCGCTTCTCGATGAAGATGAACGATCCAAGCAGCACAACTGCCAAGCTTGCGAGAATCAGCGTCTGCGGGGACGTCCAGCCGACCCGATCCGTACCGGAGAGCGCAGCGACTAGTGCTACGATTCCAGTCGTTACCATGGCGGACCCTGACGCATCCAGACTTACTCGTTCGACGTGCGCATCCTTGGGAATAAGATAAGGAACCGCCACCAGAACCAAAGCTACTACAGGGACATTCACAAAGAACACTGAAGACCAACCAAGCGAATCTGTCAGTACACCGCCCAACAAGACACCCGCCGCACTACCAATGCCCGCAACCGCCCCCCAGATGCCGAGTGCCTTGGCCCGATCACGCGGATTCGTGAACAGCTTCGTAACGAGAGCCAGAGCGGCTGGGGCAAGTAGGGCAGCCGATGCGCCTTGAACCGCTCTCGCCGTAAGCAGCCAAACTCCCGAGGTAGCCAGACCAGCCGCAGCCGACGCAAGTGCGAATCCAGAGACCCCGATCATGAATAACCTGCGATGCCCGAAGCGATCCGACAGCCTTCCGCCGAGAAGCAGCAAGCCCCCGAAGGGCAATACATAAGCCGTAATGACCCAGCTCAGTGTACTAGTGCTCAGATGAAGCTCCGAGCCGAGAGCGGGAAGCGCGATATTGACGATGGACGCATCCAGCACTACCAAGAATTGCGCGAGGGCCAGCGCGATCAGAGCCCACCACCGATACTTCAACGTGTCAGAACGATTCGCGATTACCAACTGAACCATGGAATTCATAACAATCTCCTCCTGTTATTGATTGATTAATTAATTTTTTAAAAATTTTTATAATGTCTAACCGTTTGTAAGTAGGGCATTTATATTCATCAACATCGATTAAAGCGTACCTTGATCTCCTCGCCATTTTTATTTGTGATTGATCAATCACTAACTCATTGAACTCACTATAATAGATTGTTAGTGATTGGTCAATAACTATTTTTTAAAGAAAAAATCTCCCCTTATCCTTCCATCAATTCGGGCAGATTAATCGCGACGGCAACATTGCACAGCACTCCGCGTGCGAGGAACAGCATTGCCCGCTCTTCAGCATTTTCCATACCAGCATCACGGAACGCCACCAAAATCATATTGCGGATATCCTTATAGGCGTTGCACATCGTCTGTTGGATAGCGTCCTCCCGAATGGTCTGTGCCTGCATCTGCAAAAGCATCTCGTTCTGGTACATCGACTGAATTTTAACATACTCCTGAATAAGCTTCGTCTCAAGCAATTCCGTAGAAGTCGTCTCCACCACCTGGCGGAACGATTCAATTACCCGATTCCAAGATGCCTCCAGCGCCGCTAACAGCAAAGTTTCCTTGGTCGCGAAGAATCGAAATACGTAGGGCTGGGAGATTTTTGCCCGTTCGGCCACCTGTGCCGTCGTAGCACGAAAATAGCCAACTTCCGCGAACACTTCGATCGCCGCGGAGATGATATCGGATTTGCGATTCACCGATGTTGCTTCGGATTTAGCCATCTTTATTCTCCTCCTATCTGATAGTGATTGATCAATTATAAATCCAGTATACAAAGGCTGCCGCGGCAATGCAACCTTATTAGAAACTTCAATTTCATTGGGAGGCATCCTAACTGATCTATATCGATCAATATCGGTAGCCTCCAAATGTTCATTATTATACTCTCGTTCCTCGATAGCGTAGTAATGGATTTACCTTAGTGAGTCACCTTATAGATAAACGCTTCGATCCAAGAAAGCGCAGCTGTTTATTTTTGGGATGGAACCTCGAAAGTTGGGGTATGTTATGAACTAGCTGTTAATCACCCGGCTGTGCGAGCTTTGGCTCCATTGGATGCTGGGCTAAATTTTAGGGGGTTCTTTTTCATATGGCTGTCTCTTTACAAGCAGAAGTCCGCAAAGAAGCAACAAAATCAGAAATTAAGCAACTGCGTTCCAAAGGGAAAATTCCCGCTGTCGTGTATGGCAAGAACATGGCGAATACGGTCATAAGCATTGATTTGAAAGAATTGCAGGTCGTTCTTCGGCAAAATCCTCATGCCATTATTGATTTGGCTATCTCTGGCAGTACAAAAACTCAACCTGTTATGATTAATGAAATTCAGCGCAATCCGCTGAACCGCGAGTTGTCCCACATCGACTTCCATCAAATTAATATGGATGAGCCGATCAAAACGGTCGTAGCGCTGGAATTTATCGGTGATGCTGTGGGTGTGCATGAAGGCGGGATTTTTCAAATTCAGATGCACAACATCGAGATTCGCTGCATGCCGAACCAAGTTCCGACTTCTATTCAAGTGGAAGTATCTAGCTTGGGGCTAGGTGACAACCTGCATGTCAGTCAAATTGTAGTGCCCGCCGGCATTGAAATGAAATCCGACCCGAATGATATCGTCGTGACAATTCTGGTACCTCAGAAGGAAACGGAGACACCAGTGGCTGCGAACCATGAGGAGCGCGTGGGTGAAGCTGAGACGTCCAATGAGGCTGCAACAGTAGGTCAGCCAAGCTAAGCCGTTAGTCATAGTGCAAAGAAGCCCTGCGCCAACCGTAAAGGCTTCTTTCGCTATGCCTAAATATGTAAACGGTTTACCATCAATACTTTTTAGAGAATAGCTGCTTCCTTTCGACTTCAATTTATTCCTACATCATATCAGAACTTACGTTCGTAATATATCTAAAAGATGAAGTAGGCAACCGATCCACTAGGGTTGGCTGCCTATTTTTGTTGTTATTGAACTATTGTTCTGCGTTTATTTGAACGAAAACCATTTAACGTTCCGCTTTCTATAAGCTCGAACGATAATACCCTGTTACAAATACCCTGTCAGCTTTTTCAGGATTTGCGCCTGCTCGACCGTCAACTTCCTGTCGCTCAGAACGTTTATCTCAATAGCGAAAGCATGAAGAATGCCTTCCTTTATTTTCATGTTGCCACGCTTCTCAGCTTCTTGCGCCAGCATCAATTGCTTGCAGAGACCTTCCGCTATCAGCCGGTCTGAGCCCAGGAATTGACGGATGAGTGCGCACATGCCTTCATAGGTGACATCGATCCGGTACGTAAAGACCGCCGCAGATGTATTGCCAGCCCGGTCCGCAGCTGCAGCAGCGATTTCATGATTGCCTGGCTCCAACGTGTAAGCAGGTACCCCTAAGAGCGGTTCCGAGCATGGATTCACAGTCAATCCGGATAAAACATCCGAAGCCATGCAGCTGATATAAACCGCTTGCTGGACGGTATACACAGGCTGGCCGGAGAATTGAACAACGGGTGCCGTCTTGTCGACCCTAACGTCAAAGGTCCTGGTTGCTTCCGATAAACCTGAAAAGTTAGAGGCGGCATACGTAACTGAAGTGACCCCCTCTGTTGTGATAGGGAAATGAACCGTATTTCCCTGTACGGTCGTTTTGACGATTGGCTGCGCGCCCTCGGCAGCATACGTAATGTTATACGCGCCGCTTGCCTGAACCATTACTTCAGCATCCTGGTTAACCCAGCCGTATTCATTCGGCTGAGGATACATGCTGACGGTTGAAACCGGCATGTAGGTATCTTTCACACTCACAGCGAAGTCATCGTAGTAGGCCGACGAAATGTTATAACGGCTCGTCACGGCGATGAGACTTGCGCTGACCGCACCCACCGGCGCTTTGCCTTGAAGCGTCACCTTCTGCCATTGCGCTAACCGGGATTCGTCGAGATGGATCTCAAGGGTTGAGATTGTTGCGTTGTTTTTGTCAAAGAAGCGGAACATGAAGCCTGGTTGGCCCGATTCAATGTAAAGGTTCATGCTCGCTTTGTATTCCTCGCCCTGGTTTACTGGAATCTTCGCGCTCTGCAAGGCAACGGATGCCGTTCTTAAATTGTCGGTAATTTTCAAGCTCTTCGTGCCGGAGAAGCGCTGAGCATCACTAATTTCATAGCGGTAATCGGCAGCGGTTGCGAACAGCGAGGTCCATCCGGGAATTGTGCTGCCGCTCACTTGCTCCTCAAATCCAGCATTCCGAACAGCAATAGGAAGGCCTGGCGGCGGCTCCACATATTCACCGTCTACCTCCATCCGGTACAGAATCGTATTCGTCGCTTGATCCGTGAAGTACAAGTTGCCGTCCATACCCAAATCGAACCTAGATGTGTCTGCAAGTGTGCGAAATTCCAGTGTCTCCGGATCGATCACCGTCAGCTTATTATTAAACAGGACATAGAGCAGACCGTCTTCAGACCAGCGAAGTGGATGATGAGCCCATTGGCTGAAATTGAGGCTTGGATAAATCTTCTTGCTCTTCACAACGTTGTATGTCACCGGATCAATCGCAAATATATACTCATAGGAGGCTCCCCATATGAGGCCATCAGGTCCTGCCGAGAGATCTCCAATAAAAATCGGCTTCGTTAAACCGGGAACTCGCAGCGGAAACTCGGCGATTTTTTGTGCGGAAGCAACGTCCCACACGAAAATCTTCGCTTCCTCCGCCGTAGGCTCTGAACCAAGACCTCCGCGAATGGTCGTGGAGCCGAATATTTTGCCGTTCAAGTAAGCTGTGCTGAGCAAACTTTGATTCTCCACGACATGACGGTGTACATTGGTTTCCCCTGTAGCCGGGTCATAAATCGTAAGTGAACCGCCCAGCGTACCGTAACCTGAAATCGTGGATATGAACAGCTTACCCTCTGCGCCCGTCATATTTACCAGACGTTCCTGATCGTTCCCCAGCACGGCTAAGCGCTTGGGATTCGTTTCACTCGGTTCGGCGGTCAAATCATACTCATACAACCCGCCCTCCGGGTAAACCCCCATATACACTTTATTTCCTATGGGGTAAACACTGTCCGCCTGGCCGATGCTGAAGGGCTTCGCAGTGTTATTCGTCAAATTCACAAGCGAAGAACGTGCCTGAGAGCCTGTCGTTATCAGCTGTGTCGGGGAAACCGCCGCTATACGGTTTACGACACCAGGGAGACCTGGAATTACCGGAGGCTTCAGAATGACTTGCTTCGTCTCGATATTCATAAACGTGACACCGCCGTCGTACCGTACGGTGACCAATGTTTTGCCTGGCAGCTCAGGGTTCGGGAAATCAGCCCAATCCGCGCCACGCAAGCCGGTTGTGTACTCCATTCCTGACAGCTCCACTTCGTGGGTGGCGAGATCGAATGTTTTCAGCTTTTTGTCGGACATATAGTAAAGCTTACCGCCTACCGAATCCGTGGCATGCAGTCCTGTCACATTCTCCAGCTCCAGATCCAGCCAGGAGGAGGTTTGCGTATCGTAGATATACGCTTCTCCTGGTATGCCGCTGCCGTCCGTATACCTTGCAAACAAATAGCGGTCGTCGATCGTATCCAAATCATACACGGTATCGTTCTTCACCGTGAGGGATGCGGCAATATCCGTCTTTTCCCCGGTTGCCAAGTTCACACGAACAATCTGCTTATGAGCTGTTCCGGCATAAACATTGCCGCCTTGATAGGCGATGGAGCGTACGTACTCCTGATCGGTTGCACCGATGACTCTGCCATAATCTTTCGTCAGCTTCGTACCAGGATCATACTGATACACCTTGCCTCCGGGAAAAGTACCTACATAGACACGGCCTTGCTCATCCGTGGTGATGCTGTTGGGCACGGATTGCCCATCGAACTGGGCCACCTGTACAGGCGTATGGGTCACTGGCGAGTAGCTCCACAATCGGGCTCCACCGCCGTCAGCGGCAAGAAACAGGGTGCCGTCAGGAGCGACAGTGTGCGCCCATGAACTTTCCGAAGGTGCGAGCGGAATGCTTCTAAGCAGCTTATAATCCTCGAGATCGATGACGTTGAGATGACCCGGCTTTCCTTTGCTCGTGGCATACAGTACATAACGCCCCTCTTCCTTTCCGACTGTTCCGTTAAAAACAGCCACTGTATAATTGTTCGGGATGAGCAGCTCCTCTGGGCTCCCGTACGTTTTTTGCGACAAGCGGCTGCCTTCCGCCGAAGCAGCTCCTGCTCCCCAGCTCGCCAATGCGATGAGCCAGCACATCATAAGGATAAGAACTCGAAACCTTGCGTTTATCATGACATGGCCTCCTTAAATTCTTTACATTGTTTTTAAACACGCAGGAATGTAAGCGCTTCCAATGTGCGCAAGCATAAATCCGTGCTCCTTCACTCTCGTTCACCGTAATCAAATTCACACGATTATTTGCCGTAAGTCAAAATTGTTCCCATCCTGTCAGTATGCTGTGCATATCCCTGATAGGCTTCCGCCGCCCTCTCTATCGGGTACTTGTCTGAGATAAGTCCTTGGAGCGAAATCCTCTTCTCCGCAAGCAATCTCATAAATTCGCCAATGTTCCGGCCTTCCGTCCAGCGGACAAAGCCGATCGGGTAGTCTTTATTTTCCAATTCATACTGGACATCGTATCTTCCTGGGCCGCCTGCTCTAGATATCAGCACCTGAGCTTCCTTGCCGAACATAAGCCCTCTTGAAAATTCAGTTGATAAGTCCCCAACGATAACAATTTTCCCTTTATCCCGTATCAAACGAAGAGAGCTGTTGATCAGTTCCTCTCCAGGCCCTCCCGCACATAAAATGATGCTGTCGGCACCATGACCGTCCGTCAACGCAGCTAACTGCTCCTCCAGCTTTTCCTGACTGTCATAAGCGTCTTCAACTCCACGCTGTCGTAGCAGCTCTGCCCGGTGAGCAAGGATATCAAAGCCCGCAACGCGGAAGGCTGCCGCCGATGCGATCTGGGCGATCAGCTGCCCCAGAATGCCCAGCCCCACGACGACGGTGGATTCTCCAAACCGCAGATCAGCCGTGCGGAGCGCATGAATGGCGATGGCGCCTAACCCTGCAAAGGCCGCTTCCTCCGGCTGGACATCTGGAGGGACTGCTGCCGTCAGGTTCGTCGGAACCGTCAGCCATTCCGCATGCCGGACATACGGCGCACCGTAGCAGGCTACACGCTGGCCAACCTGCAGGTGGTGTACATATTCGCCCAGCTCCTCAATCACACCAACAGCGCTATACCCTAACAATCCCATCTGTTCAGACGCACGGCGAATGAAGGTCATTTCCGTTCCTGGACTAATGGCGGAATATTCCGTACGTATCTTCACATGCCCTGCGGGAAGTGGACCAGCCTCCAGCTCTGTAATAAGAATGTTCCCTTTTAAAGCCGCAACTGCTTTCACCTTGCTTCTCCTCATTTCCTTCAGCATTTAATCAACCGGCATCTTGCGAAATTCGCTTGGCGAGATGCCATAATATTTCTTAAAGGTGGTGGTGAATGTGGAGGCATTCAGGTACCCTGTCTTCTCCCCGATTTCGGCCACACTCAACTCGCTATGCTTGAGAAACTCTCTGGCATGCGACAACCTTACCTTGTTCAGATAATCCACATAACCGACGCCGAAAGCTTTCTTGAAATAGTTAGAAAAATACTTCGGACTCGTATTCAGCACTTCGGCCATATGATCAAGATACAAGTTTTCCATGTAGTGCAGCTCAATGTACTGGGTAATAAACTCCAGATTCAGCTTGCTTTTTCCTTCTTGAAGCCGTTTGCTGCCGATCCATTCAACGACTGCTTGCAGAGCGTCCGTGATATCCCTGTAGCTATAAGCGTTATCTACCTGCAGGCAAAACGCCATTTCCAGTTGGAAACTCTCCTTGCTGCCGACAGGCAAAGTCTCTGCATGTTTCATTAGGTAGTAAAAAATGCTTTTCGCAATATGCGCAAACTGGTGATGGTGAATGCCACGCTCTGTATTTTCGTGAACAATGTCCTGCAAAATGTGCTTGGCTTCCTCCGTTTTACCGCTCAGCAGCGTATTCGACAGCTTCTCAATCTTCTCAAATGGAAAGTGAATATGGGATACGTACCGGATTGACTCCAAATCGACGACAGCTCGCTCCGCATTGATGTTCCGGTATATCCGGGCGTTCTGAATATCCTGATAAGCCTCCTGGCAATTGGTCATCTTGGAATCATATAGCTTGCTGACGCTAGCCCAGAGCGCGAGCCCCTGCAGCTCTTCCTTGGCCGCCCGCCTCGTCAAGTCTTCTAAGCATTCGATGACCGCTTTGCGGGCCGAAGGCTGACGAATCGCTACG
The DNA here is from genome assembly GCF_964253335.1 of Paenibacillus sp. LjRoot56. Classification (NCBI taxonomy): domain Bacteria; kingdom Bacillati; phylum Bacillota; class Bacilli; order Caryophanales; family Paenibacillaceae; genus Paenibacillus; species Paenibacillus sp. LjRoot56. The sequence continues at coordinate 265,389 of NZ_CAXURV020000002.1, read as the reverse complement.
AGTGCCACAAATTGCAAATGTCCCGTGTAGAAGACTATGGCAGGACCAGCTGCACGGAGATGATCTTCCAGCATACCCGCAATATCAGCTACAGGCATACCTAGCTGCGAATCGCCGTCTGAGGGAATCTTGACTTGCAGCGCAGTCATCACAAATTGTCTTTCAGGAAAAAAGAAAGCATAGTTCTTCTGCAGCTGCATTTCTAGCTCTCGGGAATATGCATAACCATCCAGCATCTGCAGGAAAATGCCTCTGCGAAGCTCCTTATCCGCAAAATCCATCTGCGTTCTCAGCGATTCATTCTCCGCTTGCACCTTGACGATACCGCTGTAAATTTTACGGAAATCGTTCCCCTTCACATGGCCTCCGCCGAGTAGTTTCAAAATATCTTTCACCGGTCGGTACAAGTAGACGCTGAGCAGCGCGGACAGCAGAACCGCACTGATGATCGCTGAAATCATAATCATATGATTGGCTGTTTCCACGGAGCCGATATTTTGAAACTGATAAGGAACTTTGTTGATATAAATGAAATCGTTATAATCCGACTTATAGAAGTTATACTCGAAATCCTTGCGGGTCAGGGTCGCTTCTTTGGCAGGATTAAAATACACCTCATCCAAGATGTCACTAGGATCTTGCGTTTGATCGGTGCTGAGTACAACATTTCGATTAGCATCGAGCACGACTAGGGATGCGCCGGGGATCATTGATTTGAGATCGATTTGTTTAAGCAACCTCTCCGCATTGAGCAGGACCATCACATTCTTATTGGACAATCGGACTTTGTTGCCGTCCATCACCGTCATCAGCTGCTGGGTTCTGCGGGTTAAGCCGTCGGTCGAGACTGCGAAATCCGCAATGGGGAACACCGTCAGAGCATGCTTGGAATCGGAAAACATTCTCCAATAATTAGCACTATAGGTGTCATGCTTATACTTTTTATCAAAAAGGACGCTGAAATCACTCGTTCCCTTGGAAGTAACGGCTAAGTCAAGGCTATCGTAAAATACAATCACATCTTCAACATAATCGATCGATGAGGCAAGCCTGGAAATATGTTCCTGCAGCGTGTAGGCCTTGGACATATCCATGCTCTTATCTTCAGACTCTAGATCGTACGGCAGCCCGTGTACGGTAAAGATCAGATTGTTGACTGCAGCGAAGGAGCTGTCAAACGACTGGATAATATTTTTAATAACAAGCCGGTTGTTCTGGGTCACTTTATCATAAATGCCGGAAATGGAGTTTTTATAGACGATATAGTTGGATACAAACATGATTACGATGACTAACAGCAATGCGAAAAAAATTTGCAGAAGTCCCCTGCTCGCCATTAAACGATGGATAGGCGTCACCTTATCACCTCTTACGATGTTATCCAACTAATATTCCACATTCGTCCCTTCAACCCTTTTCCGAACCGAGCATCACCCCTTTAGCAAAATATTTTTGGGCAAACGGATAGATAAGCAGCACAGGAATCATGGAGAGTACAATCGTCGCATTTTTCATCGCTTGCGGAGCCAGCGCAGCCCGATCGACAAGCCCAGCATCATTCTCAGCGTTGTAGATGAGCATATCTCTCAGAACAACCTGCAGCGGATACATCTCCTTGTCGCTCAAATAAATCATCGGGATGAAGAAGCTGTTCCAATGCCCCATGAAATAAAACAACCCGATCGAGGCAAGCGCCGGCTTGGAAAGTGGAATGACAATGGAGAACAAAATGCGATAATCGGATGCCCCGTCGATGAGTGCAGCTTCGCGAATTTGACTGGACATGTTCTCATAGAAGCTTTTCAAAATAATAAGCTCCATGGTCCATATCGCGTTCGGAATCACAAGCGCCCATACCGTATCTAGTAGCCCAAGCTGCTGCACGACCATATACGTCGGTATGATCCCCGCATTAAAGAACATCGTAATGATGATCATCAGCATAAACCACTTCCGGCCGAAAAACGTGCGCTGGGAAAGCGGATAAGCCGCAACCGCAGTGAAAAGTAAATTAATAAACGTACCGAGCGTTGTATAGTACACGGAATTGAGATAAGCTCTCGGGATTTTATCGTTCTTTAGTACTTCCTTATAGGCATCGAAATTGAACCCCTTCGGAAACAAGAACACTTTGCCCTGTACGACAGCCGATGTATCACTTAAGGAGACGGCCAGCATATACAGCACCGGATAGAGCGTCGCCACGGCTACACCAGAAAGGAGAAGCGCATTCAGAATGGTGAACCAAGTTATTTTGCGGTTTCCTACCATAACCCGTTCCCTCCGATCCTTTTGCTTAAATAGTTGGCTCCCAGCAGCATAATCATCGCAACCAAGGCTTCGAACATCCCAACCGCAGATGCGTAGCTGTAGTTCGATTCCAGCAAGCCCTTCCTGTACACATAAGTGGAGAAGACGTCCCCTACCTCGTAAGTCATCGGGTTGTACAGCAGCAATACTTTTTCATAGCCGATCCGAATCATGGAACCTGTTTTCAAAATAAACATGACCAGCAGGGTAGGCAGCAGCCCAGGAAGCGTGATATGGCGCATCATGCCAAATCTGGTTGCTCCATCGACTTTCGCCGCCTCATACAGTGTCGGGTTAATACCGGCTATTGCTGCCAAGTAGATGATCGCTTCATATCCGATCTTCTCCCAAATATCCGAGATGACATAGATCGGGCGAAACCAACCCGGATCAATTAAAAAATATTTCTTTGGAAATCCAAGAGCCGCCAGAAATTGATTAAACAGCCCGTTATTCGGAGACAAAAAATCAATAATCATGGAAGAGATGATGACAACGGACAGAAAGGCCGGCAGGTAACTCAACGTTTGAACAGACTTCTTGAACCACTTCACTCTTACTTCGTTTAGCAAAATAGCCAGCAGGATGGGAAACGGAAATCCGAAAACAAGTGTATAAATCCCTAGCAGAAACGTGTTTCTAAACAACATCCAGAAATCTTGATTCGTGAAAAATTGAATGAAATACTTGATTCCCACCCAATCGCTGCCCCATATTCCAGTGAACACGCTATAGTCCTTGAAGGCAATAATTAAACCGTACAGCGGACCGTATCGGAACAGAATATAGAACAGCAAACATGGCGCAAAAAGGATCAGCAGCTGTCTGTCCCGCTTCATGTGCCGAAAGACATCGGCAAACCTTGCCTTCAGCGGCTTCTTGGAGCGTGCCGGAGCTCCCGCCCCTACGATTGGTTGTTGCACAATAACTTCCCTCCAATCCGGATAAGTAGCGCCCTTCGGCCTTGCGGCGTTATCTATCGAGGGCGCCTTCCCGGTTATCCGTGTTTCGTCTTATTTAGCTGCGTCATACCGCTTCTGTGCATCGTTATAGACTTTCATATAGGCATCCAGACCTTTTTTGACAATGTTTTTCTTCCATTCTTCCCATTGCTCGCTGCCGTACTTTTTATCCAAAACATACTTGGCGTTAAACTCTTCGGCTGCTTTCTGCAGCGTCGTTTGCAGCTCAGCCAGCGTGGAAATCTCGGCATCGGTGAAATTTAGAATCGGATCAGCCGCTTCCCGTTTATTTCCTTTGAGAATTTTATTCTGAGCCTCTTGTTCTTTCTCTGAGAATTTGTAGTACACGCTGCGGCGGTCCGGCCGGAGATACGCGCTTTCAAGCCACATCGCGTAGCGGTCCTCCAGCACACTGATATCCACGAGCGGCAGATCCTTTAATTCCGGGTACACAGGAATGCCGTCTTTGCCCCATTCGAAGTTAACCCCTTCCACACCCACCGTCATCAATTCACTGCCTGAAGGGCTGGTCAAATAATCCAGCAGCTTCAAAGCCGCTTCTTTGTTCTTGTTATTCGCCACCGTCACGCTGAAATCGGATACCTTCGGCAGCGTTCTGACGTTACCCGTCGGTCCAATCGGATTCGCATACCGTAGATTGTAGTCAGCATTCTTCGATTTAATTTGGTTATAGAACAAATCCAATCTGCCGATCCAATCCCATGTCACGAACGATTTGTCCGTTGTCATCTTCGTTGTCCAAGAATCCTGCGTATCCGTCAAAAATTCAGGATCGATCAGCCCTTCATTGTAAAGCTTCTTCATGAAATCGAGCATTTCTTTATGTTCTGGCTGAATGCTGGCGTACTTCCAGGTTTTATCCTTCTCATCGTAGTAAGCCGGATAGCTCTCGCTGCCGAGCCCCCAACCATAGGACCAATCTTTAAAAATATTGACAAGTCCTTTAGACGCGTAAGGGTACGAGTTCGGGTACGCTTCCTTCAGTTTTTTGAGCGCTTGATAAAACTCGTCTGTATTCGTCCACTCTTTAACACCGAGCTTGTCGAAAATATCCTTTCGATACATAAAGCCATGATTGACGTCCCGGTTCAAATTATAGATGGGCCATGTGTAGAGCTTTCCGTTTTCATCGCCGTAGGATTTCACAACCCAGCTGTTTTCTTCCAGGTACAGCTTTTTGAAATTCGGCAGCATATCTGCATAGTCGTTAATCGCGACTACCCCTTTTTGCTTCCCGATCTTCTTTAATTCTGCCGGTTTCAACCCGTCGAAAATGTCCGGCAGCTTCCCTGACGCAACGATGACTTTCAGCTTATCTTGATACGTTTGAGGTGAATATGTCTGAAATTCTACTTTGATGCCTGTTCGTTTTAAAATTTCCTGGACAACCAACTTATCTTCTTTAATATTGGTGGAATTACTCGGCAGCATCCAGGTTACCGTAGTTGGTTCATTGACGAGGGGTAGCTTCAAACCTCCCGTATCGCCATACTGCTTAGTTGCCGGTGTGCCAGCTGGTGTGCTCGATGCCTGGGTTGGACTTGTCTCATTCTTGACGCCTGCATTCCCGCTGCAGGCAGCCAGAACGGAAGTCATCATGGCGATTCCCGCTACTGCGCTGATCAGCTTCTTTGTCATTTTCGTTCCTCCCTTTATAGCTTGCGTGTTCCATTTTTATAATAAAAGCGCTTTCTACATCCGTAAATAACATGATTTCCATACACTTGTTTTTTTCACTTCCGCACGTAAAAAATGCCGAGAAACCTTGTCAGATCAAGGCTTCTCAGCATGTAGATAATGCTAAAGGAGTAGAAAATCGTAAAATGCAATGACAGAAACATTCCGCGGGAAATGAATTAATTTAGGAAACCGCCTGCGGCTAAGCAAACTTAATTAAACCCAAATTCCACTATGAACTCCCTGTTATAGAAAAAGGTAGCAGCTGCCAGTCCAAACTATTGGTCAAAAGCCCATCCACCCTAGGTCGACATTGTCCTCCGTATTTTTTTCATTCCTGTAACGGTTTATCTGGTACCCAAACGATCCCACTGTAAGTTGAAATATGATACCAATTGACCCCCTCTGGGGAAATCCACTTTTCAAATGATAGGACTTCCTGATCATTGAAGGTGCCTGCATTATGGAAAACTTCTCCTGTCAGTGGGAAATAATAGGTTTTTGTTTCTGAGGTTAATTTTACTTTTTCTTGTGTTATTGTAATGCCCTGAGGTCTTTCAAAGGGTGCTCTATCAAGGTTGACCACTTTCCAACCGAATGGGGTTTGGATACGTGCCCAACCTTCATTTATTTTGTCAGCTACATATGTTCCCGGCTGTAGCCAATTTTGTAGACTAATGTTTGCGTCACCGTCGATGTCGAAATAACGTGTGGCGGTTCGCAGTGTGATCTTTTCGTTATCTAAGTCAGATTGCATTAATGGACCACTCTCAGATTCAGATAGAGGATACGATTTAACCCATTTATAAGTTCCATCTTGTAATTGAATCTTGAACCATCCATAAATTTGAGTCTTAATGTTGAACATGGAGCTTGCAACCGCTTGAACTATTCCAGGAGTCGCTTTCACTCCTTTTCCCTCAACTTCATAGGGATGATCATAAAGCAATTCGTTCCCAGTCATTTTAACGACTCTGTCAGTTGATCTCTCCTCATGCTGAAAGTCTTCAGGGATAAATGGATCGACAATCCACTTCTGCCCCTGTTGTTTAGTAGTAATTCGATACCACATTGGAGCTTCCAACATTGCCTTTCCTGTATGAGCCCCTTTGTATAAATAATTATAAAACGCTGTAACATGCACTTTTTGTGGTGAAATTATATCTTTAGGTGGTTCGTCGCTGGAATAAACACCGACATTGGGTTGGTCATATAACTTCATATCTTCAACAAGGGTTATGTCTCTGTCTTCTTCCCAATAGCCGCCAGCAGTAATTTTGTTATCATCCTCGATCCATTTTTCTCCGATCCAGGTTTTTATACGTATATATTCTTTACCTCGGGTGTTTGCTAAACAGTCCGGTTCATTCAGAGTACAAGCTACTTCTACCATCTGCATACCGGAAATCGAGCCAACGATAGAATTTGGATTTCTATAGTCATCTAGCAGTTTCGTCTCCGATAGAACAACCAACTGTCTATTCGACATCAAATCGATTGTCGCCGTAGCTGAGGTGCTTAAAAAACTGAACCCACCGTACAATAGTGACATCGCCAGTGCATACTTAGCAGCCTTTTTCATGTACACACACCTTTCTCTGATAAAAATTTCGTTAGATGTTCTTAATTGGATAATTATACTAAATTTATCCCATTGACAAATATACTTTACTAAATCTTTACTCCGTTTATCTGCCGTAACTTTAAATAAGCCAGAAAGGAGCTGCTTCAATGCAACTCCTGAACTATCGGGAATTTACGATGGATATACGATAAAGTTACAAATTGCTTAACACCAATGTTAAAATATGCTAATATTGTTAATAAGGCGGTGGTTAATAAAGTGCAACAAATCTCTGATTATCTTTTTATGAGTTCTATAATTCTGCTTATATTAACTTTACTTTTTAAAGGCGTAGGCTCTAAAGGTTCTTCTAATTCAATTGGAAATATCGATTTAGCCATGCATGAAAACCATGGTAATGATTTAAAAAGTCAGGACTCGATTGTCAAAAGTATATTTAAATCAGTTTTCGTATGGATTTCAATTTTAGGAATACTTGTTTCAATTCTCTTGTCGAAATTATAAATTCCTGCCTGAAAACGAGCAAAAAAGGCGCTGGTAACAAAAGCGTCTTTTTTGCTCGTTTCCAGGTAAGCAGCTAGAGAATGACAGCGGGATTACCCCCCCATGACCGCTATTTAACTAATTTTTTCCTTTAGCGGAATGACTAAGAATGCAGCCCATTATTACCCAACTCTATCATTGCTATGAAATCAAAAAATAAGTGTACTAAAATAACAGGGACTATCCTCCTACTCTTCACAAAATATATTGAAAAAACAAAGAACATTAATCCCGCATACAAGGCAGGGATTAATCCCTGATATAGATGGTATGATGTTTGAATCACTGTACTTATTAGCACTGAAATTTCTTCATTTTTAAGCAAATACTTTGCTTCTGTTATGGCATATGCTCTAACAATTAGTTCTTCAAAAAAAGGATTTATAATGATAAATAGTAAGTAGAAAATTGATACGTTTGTTTTTAAAAAATCAATATTTTTTGGTGTCTGTCCAAAATTCGGAGAGATGGCAAGAGCAATTACATATAAAATATAGATTCCAAAAAAGAGAAAGATTCCATGTAATATATCAGTTTTCCGAAACTCAAAACCTATATCTGTATAATCTCTCCCCTGTTTTTTTAATACTAAATAAAGTACTCCCAACGAAACTATTTCCCATATAATACTAGAAATAAATTGCAAATCAGAGCTATTCTCTGAAACCTTATCTGTTAGAAAAAGATATAATGAGTTTACTACAAGTGGAAATATTGAAATTAAAAAAACTGCAACTAATGCAAGTGTGCGAATTTTGGCTTCAGATCTCACTATGTACTCCTTTTATAATAATCTATCCACTACACTTAATATGGTCCCGTCAACATCAAAAAATACTATCTCATACACTGCTAGAATCCCCCTACATTAAAAACACCTTACTCTAATATACGTTAGTAACCCATAGAGTTCCATGCTTAACTGACTTATCTTGCCCGCTAGCACAGTAAGGCTGCCTATTACTGCCGACAGCCTTCTCTCCGTTAGTAGGACACCTTGTACGGCACGGCTATTTCTCCAGCTCATAGCGGGCCGCGATAATACCAGACTTGAACGTCCGGCTGGACAGCAGCTTGAGCCTGATTTTCTCACCGTCGCGGTGGAATGCCGATTTTCCGCCGCCCAAGATGACCGGACAAATCGTCAGTAGGAATTCGTCGATCAGGCCGAGCTCAAGCAACGTCTTCGCCGCCCCCGGACTGCCGAAGATAACGAGATTTTTGCCAGGCTGCTCCTTGAGCGCCTTGATTTCCTCTGCGATATTGTCCTTGATCAACATCGTATTGTTCCATTCCACAATGTCCATCGAGCCGGAAATGACGATCTTCTTAACATCCTGCAGCCATTTGGCATGCTCCATCCCGTGCCTCGACGCATTCGGATCGTCCAGCACCGTTGGCCAGTAGCTCTCCATCATCCGATACGTCGTGCGTCCGTATACGGGAGAGCCGACTTCGGCTACGACCTCCTCGGCGTATTTCTCTAATTCCTCGTTGTACGGAATCCAATCTAGTCCTCCGTTCGAATCTGACGCATACCCGTCCATCGACACATGCATGAACAATACAAGTTTTCTCATGTTTGCTTCTCCTCCGATTTCGAATTTAGTTGTTCGTTTTTGGCAGTTGGCTCGTGGTTCGCCTTGCTCTTACGTTCACTATAAATCATTACGTTACGTAAGGGGCAAGTGGAAATCTAAATTTTCTTCGCACAGGTCTATTGTAGAAAAAATGTTATTAAATAAAATATACCATATATTGGGACTATCCTGCCCTTTAGTTGAGCAGTAAAAAAATAGACCCGCAGCAATGGGCTGAGGATCTAACGTTTATCCAACCAGGAAATGTTGCGAAGAACTAAATAGGGGACATGAGGTTGTTCTCCATAATCTACATTGCTCGATAAAGATCGTCTTCGCCCCCAAGCTAGGGAGTCGTACTTCCATTTGTTTTATTTCAGTTGAAATCCGATTCGATACTGACCAACTACAGCCCCTAAGCTATTGCGAATTTCATCTGGACACAACTTACGGAGACGCGCAATTGTAGTCTCATCCTGATAGCCAATTTGAGTAAGAATGGCGGCCACGACATACGCCCACTTTTCTTCACTTCCATCTGCAACCTTTAAAGCAAAAGCCAATCTCTCTCGTTTCAGAGCAAAACAGTAGATGCCTTTTGCTCCGCCTTTCGCAACAATATTAGCGTCATTCAACAACGCTGGACAGATGAGCCCTGTTCCAGATACCCAATCCGGACAGCCATTCATTGCTGCGGTCAAGTCGCACACAGCAGCGGAAGTGGCTGTATCCTCAATCAGCTCGGGATGTGCGAGCTTCAGAAACGCTTGCGCCGCATGGTACAAGGGTATCGCATAGACAGGAAGTCCGCAGCCGTCTATACCAAGCTGTATGCGATCGCCCTGAAGGCCTGCCATTTCGCCTATGATCGCTCGAATCTCCTGCTGCAGCGGATGGTCATCCTTTTCATATCCATGAAGTGCGTATTCTTCTGCCTGACATACGGCAAGCATGCCTAAGTGCTTCCCTGAACAGTTATGATAGAGCTTCCTTTCCAGATGACCATCATGAAGCATTCGATAATGGCTTGCCGTATGCAGAGGAAAGGATGCCCCACAAACCAATAGCCCTTCATGCAAACCAAGCTTAACGAGCAACCTTTCTAAAGTATTCACATGAAACGACTGACCTCGATGCGAGGCTGTTAGAATAGCCTGTTCCTCCAAGGTTAGATCATATTTCGTATGAAGCTGTCTGCGAAAAAAGGGAATCGCCTGGAAAGGCTTTGCCGCCGATCGTAAATACGTGACATGATGGGGATCGCCTACCTGATATCGGATAATACCCTGCAGGTCGATCCCAACCACATGCCCCCAAAATTCGCATTCCACTAATTGTCCACGCCATTCTTCCACAAGCAATGCTGCCTTCGTCATCCGTAGCTTCGTACCTCCCTACGCCTCAAGCCACAACCGCCTTGCATTGTCCATCGCGATCTTCGAAGCTGCCCTGCATTCCTCCATACCTTCAAATTCAATGGTAAGATAACCGTTGTATCCTGAATCCTTAATGAGCTTCATGATTCGACGCATGTCGATATCTCCTTGACCGACGATCGCGCCTCTTAGATAGTTGCCATTCGCGGTTGTAAACCAAGCACCTTCGCCGGGATGCTCATCGTACGGTCTGAAGTAAAAATCCTTTATATGGATCAGTGAAGCATAGGGCAAATTTTTACGCACACCGATAAGCGGCTGCTCATCTACACACATGAAATTGCCGATATCCAGTGTCGTCTTAAAGTTAGGGCGATTAACCTCCGTTAGAACGCGTTGTACACGATCACTTGCCTGTACGCTGAAGCCGTGGTTTTCAATGGTCGTGGTGATCCCGTAGTGCGCCGCATAATCGGCAATGAGACGACTTCCTCTTACCATCGCGTGTAAATTCGCTTCGAACCATTGAATCGTCATCTTGTCAGGAGGTAAGGTAAAAGCTGTTACATCATGCCGCATATGTGTCATACCTAGCATATTCACCAAATCAACATGCTGCTTGACTCTTACTATCTCTGCTTCGAAAGCCTCTTCCGACTCCTGGACAAAGTTAGCCGGCATCGAATAATTGGATAGTTCAATGCCAACTTCCTTAGCTTTAGATCGGACTGCGGCTGCTAGCTCGGGCTGGTCTATCAGTGTAAAACCGTAGGGGACGATTTCCATATGTTCACCGCCATGGTCTGAAATCCACTGTATGACATCTAGGACTGTCATTTCCCCTGTTTTTAATGCACCCAGTAAGCTATATGTGCTAAGACCGATTTTCAACGCTTATTCACCTCTGCCTCTTATTCGATTTCCAGCGCGATCACCGTATCCATATCGTCTGGTAGTTCGGCGCCGGTCAAATGAATGAATGCCCCGCTTTCAGTATCCGAATAATGTTCTGCCATCCATGGTATAGAAACCTTTAGTTCTGAACCGTCTGCGAGGAGCCTCGCCTTCTTGATTTTCCCCTTAAGCCCCTGGAAATAAATCGGTCCGATGCCTCGATCAAATACGTGGGCATATAGCATATTCCCGTTCTGTGTATAGCGTCCCCATTCAGGCTTCGGTAGCGAGGAAGCTCCGCAGCCATAAATGCTTTCCCCATTACGCCGCATCCAATCACCAACCGAGGTCAAAATTCGAGTGGACTCCTCTGGAATTTCTCCTCTTGCATCTGGTCCGACATTTAGAAGCATATTGCCGTTCTTACTGACGCATTCGACTAAAGCCCGAACGACCTGTTTCGGTGATTTGTAGGCAAAATCCTTCGCATGATAGCCCCAATTGTCGTTGAGTGTAATACAGGCCTCCCAGGGTACATTTAATCCGTTTTCGTCAACAATCCCGCCGGGAGGAACGATTTGCTCAGGAGAATAAAAGTCGCCGGCGTATACTTCCGGTTCTGACTTTTTAATATCTCCACCGAGCCGATTGTCAATAATAATGTCAGGTTGCAGCGAGCGAATCAGGTTAACAAGCTCTGTTGCCCTCCACTTTTCACCTGTCATATCATCGTAGGAGAAATCGAACCACATGATATCTATTTTACCGTAATTTGTAAGTAACTCTTTCACTTGTGCATGCAAATAAGCCACATAACGCTCGAATTGGATGGACCGGTTTTGATAAGCTTCATTGTCTCTCATCGGGTGAATGCGATCCCCATAGGCTGGATAATCATCGTGATGCCAATCAATCAGTGAATAATAAAAGCCGACCTTCAATCCTTCATCGCGAAAGGCTTCTACATATTCCTTGATCAAATCTCGCTGCGCAGGTGTGTTCGTCGCTTTGTAGTCCGTAAACTCGCTGTCAAATAAACAGAAGCCATCATGATGCTTCGTCGTTAGGACAGCATATTGCTGCCCCGCCGCTTTCGCTGCCCTGGCCCAAGCCCGCGGGTCATAGCGGTCCGGTCGAAACTCTCGGAAGTACGGTTCATACGCCTCATTACTCAGCTTCTCGACACTTCGGACCCACTCCCCCCTAGCGGGGATTGCATACAATCCCCAGTGAATAAACATGCCGAATCGTGCTTCCCGGAACCAGTCTGTTCGCTCCCAACGCTTGTTCATGTTTTCCCTCCATTTTTGCGAATCGTTTCCTGCTATCACTTTTTATACACTTTATCGTAAGCATCCTGATAGATTTTGATGAATTGATCCATGCCGGAATCTTTAAGACCCTTCACATAAGCATCCCAATCTTTGTCAATGCTTTTGGCTCCCATGATGAACTGCAGCATAGACTGCTTGACGTAATCCGTAATAATCGGCTTCAATTGCTTCACTTGATTAGCCTGATCGTTCGTTAAGAAAATATCCGTCGGGAACTCTTCCTTCGGTTGGTGTCCCTCATACAATTCTTTGGTAGCCTTGTAAAGACGGGTTTCCAAACCATCCATCGTATAGATGTCTTGGCTTGCTGCATAGGCAGTTTCTCGATATTCCGAGGAACGAAGTCCTGGTCCCATTTGATTCCAATGGTCGTTCTGCACCTGACCTACGCCATAAGTCGTTTCTTTCACCTTGAACTTAGCAGCGGTTCCGCGTGTGTTCTTATCATTCGCATCAGCTTTCACCCAGTTCCGGCCTTCTTCCCCGAAGTTGGACAATGTCGTGCCCTCATCCGAATAGAGATAATCGGCTAGACGAATTGCGGCTTCCGGATTTTTATTTTTATTCGTCACGGCAAACACCGAGTTTCCAATGCCAATGTAGTGAGCCGCGAACGACGCGCCATCTGGACCCATAAGTGGCGCAATTGGATCATAGTCTTTGTGGCGCGTTGCCGTTGGTGAGGCATCTGTGAATTCGCCGAACCAGCCTGCAGGAATCGCACCAGCTATCGCAACACCAGGACTATTCCCTTTTTGGGAAAGTGCATCCGATTTCTGCGTAAAGGCTTCCTTATCAATCAAACCTTCCGCATACAGTTTGTTTAAGAATTGCAGACCTTTTTTGAAGCCTGGTTGGTCGACCGAAGTTGCCAACTTGCCGCTATTCATCATGAAATAATTGTTGTCCGCATTGAAATATACGAACGCATTCATGACGAAAGACTCAATATCCGTATGCCAACCCGTTGGTGAGCCCGTGAACGCAATTTCGTCTGCTTTGCCATTCCCATTCGGATCCTTTTCCTTAAACGCTTTTAACATGTTATAGAAATCATCGGTCGTCTTCGGTGCGTTAAGACCCAGTTTTTGCAACCATTTCGTATTCACCCACATTTTGGCAGAAAACTGACAATGGTAGCACTCATTCACGGATGGTATCGCATAAATGTTGCCGTCAGGTGCTGTAATCGCCTTCTGTAAGTACGGAATATCTGTGAACGCTTTCTTAATATTCGGCGCGTATTGATCAATCAACTTGTTTAACGGGAGAAGAACGCCTTGTTGACCGTACAACAGCTGCTCCTCTTTCGTTAAATTACCTTGCATGAAAATGTCGGGATAGTCGCCACTTGCTAGCAGCAACTGCTTTTTCTCATTCAATGCCGCTGTTTCTCCAGGCACTAGCTGCCAGTTCAAATGAATATTCGTCTTACCTTCCAAATATTTGGTGAACCAATTCGTATTCAAATCGGCAATATTCGCAGATTGCGGCGCGAAGGCAGTCATTGTAATTTTATTTTTGGCAATCGGAAAGCCAGTTGCATTAACGCCTTTTCCGCCATCGGAGCTTGCAGCCCCTGTTGGACTAGCACTACCTTGTGGATCATCATTGGACGTGCAGCCCACTACAGGCAATGTTATAAATAAAATCAGGACCGCCGATAACCAAGTTTTTCTGGTTCCTTTATTTACCATGCGTAAACCCTCCTTGTTATTCATAGCTATTCAATTTCCATGCGGACACAGCCTTAACAAGCTTCCCGGCATCCCTCCCCTCAATGTGTACCTGGTTTCAACCTTTCAGTGAACCAATCAAAAGCCCTTTCACAAAATGCTTTTGTACAAACGGATATAACATGAGAACAGGCGCGCTCGCCACGACGATCAGTGAATATTTAAGAAGTTCTTTTAACCCTTGCCGATCCGCAAGTTCTTTGACATCCTTAATCATCGTGGGATCAATGGAGTTCAAGATCAGAATATTTCGTAAAATAAGCTGCAACGGATACAATTTAGCCGATTTCAAGAAAATTAATGCTTCAAAATAAGAGTTCCAATAACCAATGGCATACATAAGCACGAGAACGGCAATGATCGGTTTAGACAATGGAATGACAATACGGAGTAGAAACTTAAAATCGCTGCATCCATCTAAATGTGCTGCCTCCGTTAATTCCGAAGGAATTGAGGTTTGAAAAAACGTCCTTGCAAGAATGACCTGCCATACCGAAATGGCGCCTGGAATAATCATTGCCCATCTCGTGTCGAGCAACCCCATTCCTTTAACAGTTAGATAGTAGGGAATTAATCCTCCGTTGAACAGCATTGTAAAAATAAACAGTGCGGTGATGACGTTGCGTCCATAAAAATTTTTGCGCGAAAGTGGGTAAGCCGCCGTTATCGTCAACATCACGCTAAGCAGTGTCCCGAAGAATAGATAGAACAAAGAATTTCCGTAGCCCGTCAGGATTTGCGGATTCTGAAATACGGCTTTGTACCCTCGAAGGGTTGGCTCAACTGGGAACAACCACACCTTGCCTGAAATCACAGCTGACGAGGAGCTGAACGAGGAACTAACGATATAAATGAGCGGGTATGCCACAATGATTAAGCAAATAATCAGAAATAGATAGACAAAGAACAAATACATTCTGTCGACACTATTTTCAAGAATACGTGTAGGTGCCTTTCTCGCTTCGAGCAGCACGGTTTGCTCGGAATTCACCATCTCATTTACCTCCTACCACAAGCTTGTCTCTGAATTTTTCCTTGCCACATAGTTGACCACAATGAGCAGTAATAAATTGACAACCGAATTAAAAAGTCCGACAGCCGCAGAGAAACTGAAGTTCGCTCCGACCAAGCCCATTTTGTAAACATACGTAGATATGACCTCGGACGCTCCAACATTAATTGCATTTTGCATCAGGTACACCTTTTCGAATCCAACGTTCATGATTTGACCAGCATTCAGAATAAGTAAGATAACCGCCGTTGGCATGAGGCTGGGTAAGTCGATATTTATCATCCGTTGAAACCGTGATGCACCGTCTACTTTTGCCGCCTCATACAAATGCGGGTCTACCCCTGCCAGAGCGGCAATGTAAATGACCGAGGCATATCCTGTAAACTGCCAGACATCGGAAAGGACATAAACGGTTTTGAAATAAGCCGGCTTTGACATGATATTTTCCGCTGGAAATCCGAATTTATCCGCTAATAGATGAACGAAGCCTAACTGAGGAGAAAGGAACAGCATAATGATCGAAACCATGATAACCGTAGAAATAAAATAAGGAGCGAATGTGACTAACTGTACAGTCCTTTTAAAAATCCCGTTTTTTAGTTCATTCAATGCAAGTGCAAGTATGATCGGTGCCGGAAAGCCAACAAGTAGTGAGTAAAGGCTGAGGAGAGCCGTATTTTTGATTACCCTCCAAAAAATGGGTAGATGGAAAAAGTCCACAAAATGCTTGAAACCGATCCAATCACTTCCCCATATTCCTTTCGTGACCATAAAGTTTTTAAACGCGATTTGAACGCCAACCATCGGTATGTATTTAAAAATGATCAAATAAACAAGTGACGGCAGAATAATCAGATAGAGTTGCCAGTTTTTCTTTACCATTTTAAGTGCTATACTCATGGTACTCCCCCTCGATGCAGTGACTATTCGCTTGTATTAAGCGCTTACAAATCCAATAATAACGAAATATGTCTCATAATTATAGTGATCATTTTTAAGCAGGTAGTGTCCGTTTATAAGGTGGTGTGATTCGTGAAAATGAAGCCTGCTTTCAACTATCAGAATTTGTCGATTGTGAAAAAAATGGCAATAGGCTACATCTTCATCATCTTTATTCCGATTATTTCATTCGGTCTGTTCCTTTATAACCAGAACTACAATAGCTTTCTCGAAGAATACGCGCAAGGCAGACAAAAAATTGTGAATCAAGTCCTTAATAACGTTAATGTAAGTACGGTACAGATCGAATCTGCGTATCAGTTATTCCAAAATAATTCGAACACGATTGCCTATTTAAGCGGGAACTACCGGAGCGATTTTGAACAAGTTTCCAATTTTTTGACTTACATCAGACCTTTGTTTTCTTATATTTTATCATCTAATCAAATGATTGATGGGATGACGATCTACATGGAGCAGCAAAACGGTATGATTTTCCGACCCGAAATGGCAAGAATGGACGAGTTCAAGTTGGATGAGAGCATTAAGAAGCTTCCGCTAGGTATAGGTAAATGGATAACGTTTACGAGTGGCTCCAATCAAGACATCAATCTTCATTATTTTCATAAAATTGGAAATCGGAATTTTGAGCAAGACATCGGACTTCTCGATATCAAGGTGACTTCTAATTTCATAAAACCTTTATTGGAATCGCTTAATTTAAACAGCAAAAGTAATTTTTATGTCCTCGATCAGGATAATCAGGTTATTTCTCATATTGAAAAAATTCCCTTATCCAAAGATTCAGAGATGGCCTTATTGGACCAAGCTTTCCAAACTAATGCCAAATATGCGTATCACACGATTAATGGAAATAAAATACTGATTGAATCCTTTTATTCTGACAGCTTGAAATTGCAGTTTGTAATGATGGAGCAAGTAGACACCGTCTTTATTGGGATCAAAAAAAATAAGTATATTCTCGTATTGATTGTCGCTCTCCTATTACTGCTTCTTTCCGGTATCTACTATCTGATCGCCAGTTCGATAACGAAGCGCATTCTGAAGCTTTCCAAGCATATGCGGCAAGTTGACGAAAACCATTTCCCTATCTATCGCGGGGAAATTAATAAAGACGAAGTCGGACATCTAACTTCCTCTTATAATGCGATGATCAGGCGCATGGATGAGTTGGTTAATACCGTCCATCGTTCGGAAATGCTGCGAAAGGAATCGGCCTATCTCATGATGCAGGCACAAATCAAGCCTCATTTTCTATACAATACACTCGAATCGATTCGCATGATCGCAGAAGCCAACGATGACCCTGAAGCAGCTGAGATGTCCTATACGCTAGGCAAGCTGTTTCGCTACAGTTTATCTGGAACGAAGAATGAGACTTCGCTCCGAGAAGAAGTGGACAATGTCAGAGACTATATTAAAATTCAGCAAATTAGATTGGCTGACCGCCTGAAAGTAACGTTTGAGATCGATGCAGCTATCGATAATTTTCAATGTCCCCACTATATACTCCAGCCGATCATTGAAAATAGTATTGTTCACGGGATTGCAAATGTAAGAAAACAAGGATCACTTTCGATCCGGATTTGGGAAGATTCTGCTTTCATGTTCATTAGCGTTGTTGATACGGGTATTGGGATTGAGGAAGAACGTCTTATACTCCTCCAAGGTGTGTTAAACGGCACCATAGATGTCCATCGTTTGCAGAAAAGTGGCGGAGGTCTCGGAATTATGAATGTAAATGAACGTGTGAAAATGTTTTTTGGCGATCGTTCCGGTATTCAACTAGAGAGTAAGATTCATGAAGGGACGATATGTTTACTTAAGTTAGCTAAGGGGGTAACATCATGAAGCTGATGGTAGTCGATGATGAACCTATCATCTTAAATGGTATTATCCGTATGATTGAGAAAGCGCATACACCATTTATCGAGATCATCGGCGCTAATGACGGCGTTGATGCCATGCATAAACTAGCGACTTTTCAACCTGATTTGATTCTTACCGATATTCATATGCCTGAAATGGATGGACTCACACTGATAAAGGAAATACAATCTTTGAACCTTTGCAATAAGTTCGTTATCTTAACTGGCTATGGAGATTTTGCTTATGCCAGACAAGCGCTTCGCTATCAAGTCATCGACTATTTGTTGAAACCGATTAATAAGGAAGAACTCATGAACGTACTAGAGCGAATCGGGAGAACCATTCAGAATGAACAAAAGCAAATCATCGAGCATGACCTACTTCTGCTCAAAGAACATATCCTTTTCAATACGCAATTTGATGACTTGCCGTTTAAACCTGAACAGTTGCAATCTCTGATTCCCCATCCTTATACGACGATAATTGTGATACAAGCAACTGATCATTTACCGCTTTTGACAACCGAAAGCCTATCTAGTAAGGGTACCCATCTAGCACGTATTTTCCAGAAATTGTACACATTCCAATCTCGCTTCTTGCAGCAAATTATCATTATTACGAATAGTGTGCACCTCCCCACCAATGAAGATCTACAGCTTGCATGTGGAGAGTTGTTCGGTACCGAGAGAAAGCAAGGCAGCGGATTTTGCATTGGGGTTAGCATACGGAAGAATGATAATGAGCGTATACGTGATCTGTATATTGAGGCTATGGCTGCGATGTTATTCAATCGATACTTCTCCTCCAGCACCATAACCCTCTATAAACCGGAGTCGGCATACATACATCAAAACTTTGATAAACTTGTACAATACATTGAACGTTCAATTGACGAACAGCTTTCAATAGAGCAGATCGAGAAGGATGTACAATCCATACTTCCTCATTTTCCGGGCAATACTGTAAGTAATAACAAGCTTCGCGAGCAGTTTCTTATCTGTGTTAGTGTTTACTTGCAAAGTGTTGGCTTAACGCCTGAAGCCATCTGGGGTGAACATGCAGCATCCAAGCTTTTTTTATCGAACAACACGTTACATGCAGATATCCATATCTCGGAGATCATTGCGCAGCTTATTCAATATATTCGCACCTCCAACCACCACCAACCGAACATTCATACAATTGATAAAATCGTCGCTTTCGTGGAACAAAATTACAAGTTGGATTTATCGCTCGATGCGGTTGCCGATCATGTGCAAATGCACCCTAATTACATCAGTATGTTGTTCCGGAAAGAGATGGGACTGACCTTCCTTCATTACTTGCATACCTTTCGAATTAACAAAGCAAAACAAATTATGCATGAGAATCCGGAATGGCCGATCACCACGATTGCGGAGCAAGCTGGTTATGAAAACCCACGGCAATTTTTCAAAGTATTCAAAAAATTCGAGAACATTACACCTGGACAATTCAGGCTTGAAAATTCCTCTTTTTGAAGTTCCACATAACGAGACAGATCACTAAGTTTAATACAACCTTACCATAAATTAAATATTCCTTTTTTATCCAATTATCGATATAATGAGATTTGTTTACATTTTGATGAAAGAGAGGTGTATGGCATGCGCCTTAAATCTGACCAACCTTCCAAGGGTCGGCCAGTTCTATTCTCGCTCTTCCTCGGCATTGTGCTAACCTTATTGATTTCAGTAGCATCAGCTGTAGCCACCGTTCAAGGCTTGGGTGATACAGGCATGTTGATCGCCCAAGGGTGTGCATTCTTCGTCATGGCTATCGCGATTACAATGTATATGCTAAGGAAGGGCAGCACGATGTCCATCTATGGCTTCAAGCGGCTGACAGGAAGGGACACTAAAGCAGCGCTGTACTATATTCCGCTCGGTATCATTGTCTTAATTCAACCTGTGATTGGTGGATTAAATAGTGAACTGTCCTTAGGTAAGGTTGTCTTAATTGTCCTTTTTTCACTTTTAGTCGGGTATACCGAAGAGTCAATCTTCCGAGGGATAATTTGGGTCAAGTTGAGGGAAAAAGGTTCCCTGTTTTACATCCTGTTTTCTTCCATCTTTTTTGGTATCCTACACATGGCCAATGCCCTAAATGGCAGGGACTGGTTGTCAATTTTACTTCAGATAATAAACGCGTTTCTTATCGGACTCATTTTAGCATTGCTGATTGAAATGACAGCTCGCATTCTCCCCTTAATCATTTTTCATTTTATGTTCGATGCACTCGCCCAACTGACAAACTCAACAACAACTGATAACGAAGTTTTTGTTGTTGCTGTACTGAATATCTGCTACTTGCTTTATGGTACTTATTTAGTTGTCAAAGTAACACGCAGACGCAAAACGAACATTCAAATATCTGCCTGATCTTATTGAGTTGTAAAAAAGCATTCCCTGCTGACCTAGTCAAACTGGAATGCTTTTTTGCGTATTTTAGTAGATTTAATTCACATATTAGACGTTAACTCTCGTTCACCCGTTAGTATAACGAATAATATAGACCTAAACAGGCACTAATTATTTGTTTCCCAAAACTTCTTTTTTCATCTGATATCTTGATTGTTAAGACATACCCTATAAATATTAAAAAGAATAAAGTGTTTCCCCGCTCTACTGATACTGGTAATTTAAGGGTATATACTAACAACCTTTATCTGTTCTTTTACTTCGTCCTCAGGAGAACCTCTTGCTGGATTACCCTGCTTGTTTTATTGTAAAGAAAATTGAAGTAATGTTTGAGCTTTCTCTGAATCGGGTATGTAATACTAGGGCTTTTAGCTGCTATTGCAATCATTCAGGAGGTGTTCGTAATGAGTAATTCTATTCAACTATTAGACCGTACCTGTAGACTAAAACAGATGAGAAAGCAAGGGCAAATTCCGGCAGTCGTATACAGCAGCAGAATGAAAAGCGAGCATGTAGCTGTTGAGGAAAAAGTAATCCGCGCCGCACTTAAAAGCAATGCGCACGCGATTATGGAAGTCGTCCTGCCTTCCAAGAAAAAGCATCCGGTGATGATTCATCAAGTTCAAAAGGACTGTTTAAGCGGACAATTGATACATATCGATTTTCTGCAAATCAATATGAAAGAGAAGCTTGATACTGCTGTGGCCGTTCATTTCAGCGGAGAGCCCATCGGCACCAAAGAAGGCGGCATGCTGCAGATTGAGATGCATGAGGTCCTGATTCGCTGTATGCCAAATAAGCTGCCAAGTTCATTGGATGTGGATATCAGCAAGCTGAGCATAGGCGACAAATTGCATGTTTCCGACTTGGAAGCGAGCAAGGATGTAGAAATCTTAACAGATCCAGAAGCAATTCTTGTAACCATCCTGGCAGCTCAGAAGCTAGATGAAACACTTGAGCCTGCAGCCTTAGAACCTCAAGCAGATTCAGATGCCGCGGAAGCGGAAAGCGCAAGGTAGAAGTTTAATCGAACAATCTATGGTACACAAAGAGCCTGGCTTAAATGCCGGGCTCTTTGTGTACTTGAACAGCGGAATTACGGCACCTTTTAATCTCTTTTCGAATTTCCCAATTCCCCAAGCTCCCATGTATGAATAGCCTAACAATCTCTTTTAATGGTTAACGTAATGGAGGCAGCCGATCATGCCGGCTGCCTCCCATTGGTGTTTATTGAACAAACGTTTATCGTTAGCGGAAAATTGCTGATGATGCATTATTTATTTTTTATTAATTCTTCTACTAACACCCCGTTAATCTTCAATCCAGATATATCACAATCGCGAATATCCAGATTTGCTAAATTACAGTTTGTTAGTTGCCCATTAGATAAGTCACAATTTACAAAGCTAGTTGGTTTGTAATCGCCATTTGGATTGTAATTACCATCCCCCTCCATAGGGAGAACAACATTACGAAATTCAGTGCCAATTAAATGAACATGGTCAAGAACAGCATGACTAAAATTGGCATTTTTGATTTCTGTGCCAGTGAGATTAGCATTTGAAATTCTAAAATCAGACATATTCACATCATTTAATACCATGCCTATCATATTTGCATTTTTAATTTGTGTGTTTGTCAAATTAACATTGTCAAAATATAATTCCTCAGCTTTAACCTTTTGAAACCTCGACCCAGAGAGATCAGCCATTTCAAAATCTAAACGTTCGACCTTTAATTCCATCTTCACAAACCTCCAATATTAGTATTAAACCAATTCTTCGACAGCTCACTTTTAAATCCCCCCTAGGAATTAATTTGAGCGGGATTAAACATTTCCCAAATCAACGAATGTTCGCATAAAAAACCTCCCATTTGGAGGTGAATGAGTTATTTATTTTCATAATGTACTAAGTCGTAGTTCAAAAAAATACTGTACAATTGGATGCTTTAACCTCATCTTCTCGGTCATGTTTAGAATTCGTTTTTTTCCAACTCGTCTGTCAACCAAAGCTAGAATATTCAATAAGATATCATTACTCTCTATGCTTTCCTCTATTGAAATGGATAAAAACTTGTTAGCTATAACGATAAAATTTGATTTACTTAATGCTGATTGTGCTGACAAAAGCTCCTTTGCATATTCCGATATTTTTCTACTTCTTGCTATTACTTTTAAACGATCCTCCGGAACACTCCCGTTAGTATCTTTTCTGACCGCTTCAATTTCATCATTATTGATCGGAATCTGGATAAATGAATCATTCTTAATTTCCAACTCCGTCTGATACCATCTGATTAAGGTATCACTCATATTGAGTACTTTCTTTTTATCAACCGCAATATAGCAAAGTCCTGCTTTATCTGGTAAATAGCGGTAGCTGGTTGAAAGGTATTCGACCCTTCCATTTAGCGCAGGACTGAGAAAACTCTCCAGTTGTTGTTTCAATTTGCTCCAGGCCATTTTATCCTCCTGTATTTTGTATTATAAAAAAACCGTTGAAGCTCTCGTTCTATTTTCTATAATACATTAACCACCACATCGATCAAAACAACATTAACCCAATCCTCCCTCCTCTATTTCAGGGTTTGAGTTAATTATAATTAATCTTTCCCTATATTGTGGATAATCTTAATGTTACGATACTGTTGCTGCAAAAATAAAACGTAACGAGGTGAGGACAATGATAACAAAAAAATATACGTCTTATCCTCATGTTGCTTTTTAGTTATTCTTTTACGAATACATTAATCCCTGAGGGTAGATTTCACTCACAGGGCTTTTATATTTAGACAGAAGAAACGTTTACGCTTTCTTGCCGTCTATGACAGCCACTTACGAAGTGGCTGTTATTTTTTTAGGCTTCGTTTCCCGATATTCACCGCTTTCCAAATATGAAAGGATGATGCTTTATTAAAAGACTCGCTCAATATTTTCGCTCATTACAATCCGGACAGTCATCTTACAGTATGATTTATGAAGGTTCATACTATGAAGATGGAGGGACGATATCTGACCCAACCTATTGGAATAATGATGTTGCCTATTACATTGAACGGACACATAAACTCACACTGGATAAGCCATGTATCACCATAAAAATACCTTTTGATCGTCTCGGCTTAGATGAAAATATCGATCAAGTTGTTCTCTCCGATTTTGCATTACGAGAATGGGTTGATCATATTGAGGCATTAAATAAATTGATTTATAACCGGTCTCGTTCTGATAAAGAAAATGGTGCTTTTTATTGTTTTCGTCCAACCAACGTGGTGTTGCAACGGAATGCATCCTTTGTCGAAGTCATCTCCGAAAAATGGTATCTATGCTTAATGATTACGGTTCAACTGCCATTCAAGAATAATGATAAAGCTATGCGCATGCTATGCAAAATGCTTCCCAAAGAAGTAGAGGATTTAATTGCCAAGTGGGATCTCATCCAATTAAATGCTGCCTATGAATTGGTAAAAAAACAAAATAGGATTCGCGAATGGCTGAAATCTAGTAGATATTGTGCGTTTATTGCGAATGGCAGCATATTGCCAAGAAATAATGACAACAGCGGACCACTGGAGGGTGCGTTGCCATTTACATCCCCGGAAGATGTTGAAATTGACATTTATGGTTTGCGAGGAATGGGAATAAAACATGGTGTGACGGTCATCACCGGCGGTGGTTATTCGGGTAAAAGCACATTGCTGGACGCACTAAATTCGGGAATTTACAATCACAGCATTGACGACGGGCGAGAATTTGTGATTACTGATCAAAGTGCAATGGAAATTTCTGCAGAGGAAGGTCGTTCCATAACAAATATCAATATTACGCCTTTCATCAAATGGATTCCCAATGGTTCCGCTGAACAGTTTTCGACTCACTACGCCTCAGGTTCCACATCTCAAGCTGCAAATATTATGGAGGCAATCAACGTTGGGTGTAAGCTTCTTCTTATTGATGAAGACAGAAGTGCAACGAATTTTATGATTCAAGATATCAAAATGCGTTCCTTAATCAAGCATGAACCCATTACACCTTTTACGGAGCGTGTCAGGGAGCTTTATGAGGCTGCCCACGTATCTTCCGTTCTTGTTATTGGAGGTAGCGGTGAGTTTTTATCCGTTGCCGATCAAATCATCTTGATGGACAATTTTGTGCCAATAAATGTAACTCAAGAAGCAAAAAAATTATGTGAACACGACAAACCACGCGAACGTATCCCCTTTACAAAATGGGAGATAGAAAGAAAAATAACCTCCGATCAATTTTCGAGCTATCCCCAGGGCAGTGGTACAGAAAAGCTGATGGTTTCAACCATGGGATACATGATGATAGGCGATGAACAAATTGATATCAGAGGGCTTTATAATATCACATCACAAGCCCAGCTTGCAGCTATTGCCTTTTTAATTCGAAAAATGGCTATAAGTAATCAGGACCGCCTCATTATTCTTCATGAAAAGATCAAAAAAGCTCTCGAAGATATGGAGAGAGAGGGAGTGGATATCGTTTTTTCTACCTTTTTCCCTGGTTTCGAAAGATGGCTTGAATTACCAAGAATTAATGAAGTATTATCTGTCATAAACCGAATGAAACATTTGAATTTTATTCAGCTTGAGCCCTATGAACACCTCTAAATATGACATAAATATACGAATGCCAAAGAGCAATTGTCGCGTGTAAGCGGTCCTTATTTCTATATTCCGAAATTGGAAAGCCACTTTTCAATTTTCACTACTCTAATCTCCCATTACTTGAATGAACAAATAGAGGAGCTGCCGCGATGCAGGCTCCTCTACTATTTATTCTTCTAGATAATTATCTTAGTTCGCAGCTGCTTTCCAACTCTTTTGTAGCTTACGAATATAACAGATTTGACCAATGTGATAAGCATTATGAGTTGAGACGTTCCCGATTATTTCCCACCATTTGGCAGCCTCTGGGAAACCTAATACATCACTTTCGACTTTTTCTTCAGTAAGTAGATCTTGCCATTTTAAAAGCACCTCTAATAGTCGTTCTTTTATGTCAGTGAATTTTTGATCTTCGGGAATAATAAAACTTCTATTATTATTTCCTATGGAAGGCACAGCATTGACATGAGATTTTTGGTACCTGGTTTGCCAAGTTTCATTCCAATACAGTAAATGCTGCACAATTTCAGCGATACTATTACTATCTTCACTAGGTTTCCAAAACGCTACTTCCTCTGACAAATTATCAACTGCATCGGAAAAAGGTAGGTACCAACTAGGGTCATTAGCATTTGCTAACAACTGATTAGATAAAATATCTTTTACATGAAACATACTTTTCACACTCCTTATGAAGGATAAACGGCATACGATACTTCTTCAAGCATTAGAGTTTACTCAGCGTGCCCTTAGGCCTGTTCTGTCTCTTTTAGCAGACGGTCCAATGCACAAGCCGCTATAGCCCCTACAATATATCGGACCAAATCTGCATATAGGAATCCTTTTCCGAGTATTAGCCCGCCAAATAGAGTATTACGTAAGTTGATTATCCATTGTGCTTGGTACAATTGGCTGAATTCAATTACAAAGCAGAACCCAAGACTAATCACGAGGACTTTCATAGTTAACATTCGGATGAATAGTACACGAACGCCGAAATAAATCATAGCCGCCCAGAGAACATCACCGAAATGTTTTACCACAAAATCGGGCAGCGCGGAAGTATTCATCCTCGAACCGAACCCAAGCATTATGCATACCAATACTGCTAGAAGGTACTTCACTCTTGTTCTCACAAATTCCCTAAATTGGAATACCCCCTCTTGCTGTTATATACGCAGAGGAGGTGCTACTCCCCCGATGCAATAGCAGTAATAATTCGAATAACTTGATATACCATAAACGAGGCAAATACAAAGACAGAGATAGTAGCAAATATTCTCTGAGGATTTTGATACCACTTTGGAAAATGGTTGAGGCTTTTGGGAACTTGGAAACCCGAGACAATATCGACATGTTTGATTACATCATTAAAGGGAGCCCTATCTTCAAGGGGATTCGTTTCGGTTTTATTCACAATAAGGTGAAGCGACTCGTCATCAAACGGACTATAGGAAGTATTTTTCATTTTAAACCTCCTCAAATTTCACTATCCATATTATAACATTTTTCTGATAAAAAGCCGTATCTCTCGTGATATACGGCTTCTTGCTTTACTATCCACTTATTTGATGATCATGACTGGACATCAGCTAGATGATAAATCACACTGGTGTGATCCCCTGTCTTTAGCTGGCTGAGTATACCCATCTACCATGATGATTAATAAAGCAAAGAGTGAGTTGACTGACTTCTTTTCGTCTGAATATACCTCGATTACTTTAAAGTACTTATGTCACTTTAAAGTGCGTACTTCCTATGTATGGTTATTTGATGCAAAATAATGTTATACAAAGAATAGTACAGAGGAGCTGAAACACTATGAATAATGAATCTACAACAACACGCAAAGTTGCCTTGGTCGTGGGTGCGAATGGTGTTATCGGTCGCAATCTCATTGATCACCTCATCACTCTTCCTGATTGGGATGTGATCGGCGTATCGCGTCGCGGTGGAGAATCTAACAACGATGTTCGATATGTGGCTGCGGATCTACTTAATATAGACGATCTTCATGAGAAGTTAAGCGATTTAACTGGGGTAACACACATTTTTTATGCTGCTTACCAAGACCGTCCAACTTGGGCTGAACTTGTTCCACCGAACCTCGCCATGTTAGTGAATATCGTAGAAGTGATCGAACCAATCGCGTCGGGCTTGAAACATGTCAGTCTGATGCAGGGATACAAGGTATACGGCGCACATCTCGGCCCGTTCAAAACTCCTGCTCGTGAGACAGACGCTAACCACATGCCTCCTGAGTTCAATATTGATCAGCAAGATTTCTTAGAACAACGGCAAAAAGGTAAGGCTTGGACTTGGTCTGCACTCCGTCCTTCTGTAGTCTGCGGCTTCTCGCTTGGAAATCCGATGAACCTCGCAATGGTCATAGCGATTTACGCATCAATTTCGAAAGAACTTGGAATACCTTTGCGGTTTCCAGGTAAGTCGGGAGCTTACAACAGCCTCTTGGAGATGACGGATGCTGGGCTTCTCGCGAAGGCAACAGTATGGGCGGCGACCGAAGAGCGCTGTGCGAATCAGGCATTCAACATTACGAACGGCGATCTGTTCCGTTGGAATGAGTTATGGCCGAAGATAGCTCAATACTTTGGTATGGAAACAGCGCCTCCGTTGCAGATGTCTCTGGACGTTGTCATGGCGGACAAGGAGCAGCTTTGGAACAAAATGGTTGAGAAGCATGGGCTTGATCGAAATTCCTATAAAGACGTATCCTCTTGGTTATTCGGTGATTTCGTGTTTTCATGGGATTACGATTTTTTTGCCGACGGAACTAAGGCTCGTCGTTTAGGCTTTTACGAATTCGTCGATACCGAAGCAATGTTTATGAACATCTTCAACGACTTCCGCAAGCGTAAAGTCATCCCGTAAACTACCGTATAAAATAAGAAAGCCGACCTTGTATTGGGTCGGTTTCTTAACTGTTATTAACGTCAGTAAGTATTGGATTAGCCAGAACAGTAGCCTTTCCCTCGTACTTTCTCTCTATATGCGAGTCTCCCCAACGACACATCAGATGTAGGATTTCCTTTAGACTCCAGCCGTAGTCTGTCAACTCGTACTCAACTCTAGGTGGTACCTGATTATAGGAAATACGTAAGATGACGCCCTCTTCTTCAAGCTCCCGAAGGTGCTGTGTTAACATCTTTTGAGTAATTGCGGGAATCAAGCTCTTAAATTCATTATTACGCTTCTTGCCGAATGTCAAATGAAAGAGAATAACAGGTTTCCATTTCCCACCAATTACCTCTAATGTTGCCTCTACTGCAGTGTTGTAAATTTTTTCAGTTTCGTTCATACAACTTGCCCCTTTTCGAATATTTCGACACAGGTCATTAGTAACTCCTGATGAATTGGAGCCATTAAATGTCCCTATTAAACATTATAACTACAACCAAAATATTAAGCTATGCTACCAGTTGAGTAACCGATTGCCAGTCTAATTCTTTATTTTCGCAGTCTACATCTTTATTTCCCTAGTCTAATACTATATTCTCTCAACTTGTATCACCTAGTAAAGAAAACCCATCGCGTCTCTCTCCTCAAAACAAATTAATACCAATTAATTACAATTAATCAAACAAATACCCCTCGATAAAACTTAATCCAGAGGCATTTGAATGCATGCCAAGGAATTCATTACGTAACCGCGACCCATGCCACGTCTTTTTTCAATAAATACTCTTCCCATTCCTTCGGTGCTGGGACATCGCTGACGATAATATCAACATCTTTCAAATCTGCTATTTTATAAAATTGGACAAGCCCGAATTTGGAGTGATCAGTGACGACGATATTGTGCTTGGACTGTTCCATCATTTTTTTGGCTAATTGATCATCGATGAAAATAACTTCATTATCCTCCACTAACGTGGCTGCTGCTCTACCGATTTTCCGTTTCTCTTCTGCGTACAGCACTTCGCGCTTTAATTGAGAAGGTTCTTCACGTGAGAGATTGATTTTCACCGCACCGCCATACACCCGCTTTAGCTTGTTCTCTTCCTCCAGCTCCTCCAAATATCTACGAATCGACTCCGAAGACACACCAAGACTCTCAACTAACTCATTTGTCTTTACTTTGCCTTCCAGATTAAGCTGGTTAAGGATATAATCCTTTCGCTCTTCACCAATCAATGACATAACGTGTAACCCCCATTTTTTCATTGCGTTGTAGTGTAATTATATGGTTTTACTTGTGATTTTGCCAAGCAGCCGTTCTCTTCTTCACTTTCCTAAGGATAAGTTCATAGGCGAAACGGATTAGGATATTCGTCAAAACGATTAATATTGACATCGCAGCTGCTGCCGCAACATCTCCCGCATCTTCCATGCTCACTAACGCTACTGCGGCCAAATTCATATCAGCAGAACGTAGGAACACAACGGCTGAAACGGTCACCATCGAGTTTACGAAGAAGTACATAGCAATTTCCACAATAGCTGGTAAGCACATCGGTACAGTTACCTTCATGAACGTTTTGTAAAAGGGAACCCGCATCGATTCGGAAACGAGTTCGAATTCTTTATCCAACTTCTTGAGTGCCGTCGTTGCCGTGATGAACGGGACACCATAGAAATGGGTGATATTTGCTAGCACAATAATCGCAATTGTCCCATATATCCAATTTAACGGATTGGCCGGGTCATTGAAAAAGAAGATATAAGCTAAACCAATCACCATGCCAGGGAGGGCCAGAGGAAGAACGGATAAGAAATAGCCCACTTGACGCAAACCTTTCAAATATCTTGTTTTCTCAATCAAATAAGCAAAAACAAACGTAACGATGGTGCCCACGATTGCTGTCAGAAACGATACCTTCAAGCTGTTCCAGAAAGGGTCAAGACCTGAACCTGCAACATTTGAAAAATCATAATGCTTCAGACTGAAGCTGACATTGTAAGGCCACACTTTAATCAGTGAAGCAAATATAATCGTGCATAGAGGGATCAAGATTGCAATCGTCATCATCCAACAAAACACACGGTACAACCGATCACGCCATTTCCCCTCCGGAATTTGATAAGGTGTTGATTTGGAGGAGGTCATTGAACGTTGCTTTCGATCCACGAATCGATCAACCGACGTGACCGATCTAGAAGCATTATGGGGAAATTTTCACCAAGGCGAACATCCGAATTTTGGCAGAATGCAAGAGTTAGCTCCCCAATAAAGACGTGACGTATGGAGTCAAGGACTGAACGTACTAGGCATTGATAATCCATCATTAGCTGTCCAACTGGCTCATCAATTCATGGAGGAAAGAAGAAATCGTCCTTATATTTACGACGACGCCTTCAACGTACTTGAGGAATTACGCAAAGAATATAAACTATTGCTAATGACTAATGGCGCACCTGACATCCAACAAGAGAAAATAGTATACCTGGACTTGCGGATTATTTTGACATATTGTGATTTCTGGCACCTACGGTGTCGGCAAACCGAATCCTGCCATTTATCGCCATGCGCTGGATCTGCTTAGTCTCTCTCCGAGTGAAACGGTAATGATTGGAGATACGCTTATAACAGATATACAAGGGGCGCAGTCCGCCGGTATCACTAACATTTGGATTAACCGCCATCATGCTCCCCCAGCACTTCCCATTCCACCAACCTTTGAGGTTCACAGCCTAAGCAAAATCCCACAGCTTTTACTTTCGATTCAACGACAATAGATGCCAATCCAATATTAACGATTTGACATGGAAAAACTCAAAGAAAAAAACAAACCGGAACCCCTTGTTTGGAGTTCCGGTCTTATACATGTTAAACAACTTCATTCAATCCCACAATCCGATGATTCCGATGGAGCTCAATCTTCCAAAATACACCACTACTACTTGTTAGTTATCGTCAGTGGTGAAATCGTCCAAGCTGTCGATACGCCACGCAGGCCGACACGACCTAGTAGAAACGCATTCGGATCCTTCCACGTCAAGATAGGTTTATGGCTATCTTCAGAGAAAACTTCCATGAATGTTCCTTTCAGGTTCACAGAAATGTGGCGGGTTTGTCCAGGTTTAAAAGCAAGAGCGCCGGATGTCGCTTCCACCGAATTCTCGTAGCTTACACGCCTTAGCACAACTTTGTCATTCAGAAAAGCAAGCGTGTAGCCCATGAAAGCATCCTTCACCTGATCCTTGAAATCAGACTCGTTCGTAGTCCGCAGCAGGACGCCCACTTCGTCCGACGTTGTTGCTTTGAGTGTCACATCGAAGCTTAAGGAATAATCCGTCCAACCGGGGTCCCCGCCGAATCGATTAACAAGGCCGACGGCAGTCGGTTTAATGACCGTCTGCTCTGGCACAGCAGCAGTTTTACTCGCTTCCACGTATCGAAGCGTGACTTCGCCCTTCGCCCCATGAAGCGACAGCCATTGTGTTCCTGCTTTCAGCTCGAACTCGCCAAGCGGTACCTTTGCCCACGCTGCATCGTCTGCGAATAAAGACGCGTCCAGCTTGATAGACTTGGTGTTTCCGTTGGTTTCAATCGCCAACGTTGAACCTGCCGAAGTCTTGGCTATATTAACTGAAAGCAGATAGGTGCCATCCTCACGAACGTTGATCGGAAAGTTGAGGCCCTCTTCCTTCTTCGAAAGGACGACTGCATCACTGCCATCCGGTGTTAATCCAGATTGGATAACTGGACTGCCTTCAACATCAGCATGAACAGCTTCCAATGTACCGGGTAGCGGTTTGATCACATGCCTATCACTACTGCCGTTCGCTTCATTCGAGAAGGCTGTGTAATGAAGCTCATGCTTCGCCCCTTGCGGCCACGCATAACCAATTCGGCCAACTTTCCCAGCCATTGCGGTTTGCTCGATCTTCAGCAGTCCGTCCCAATAAATGATTGTACCCGAGCTACTTGACTCGATCCGGATCGTATGGATCTTCGCTAGATCCGTCCCTCTCGGAAGCGGCTTCGACGCAACAACTGTTTCGACGCCTTTCACACGGTCGATCAGAGAAAGCTCCATTGTCGCTCCATTCACACGCGTTAAACGGTAATTGTCCGCATCCCCATATGCGAATATGGCATCCAGCGAAGAATTCAGCCCGCTACTTTTCGCATCATTCCATCTAAAATTGTATTCAGTAGTGTACAAGTTACCTGTAGCTGCTCTTGTGAGCAAAATCTCCGTACTATCTGCTTGACTCGCCTGCTCCCATTTGTCAGCAGATGAAGCACCGCCCGGAACGTCGTGAAACACAGGCATTCTTGGCGCTTCCTGCGGTGAACCGTGTGTTGGACCGAGAACAGACATCTTGTCACCGTTGAACACGAGCCTGTCCAGGTTCAGTTTGCGAACAGGCGGTCCTTCTGCAGACCGTCCGACTAGGTTATGATAGACCATATAATAGGAATCTAGATCAGGACCCATGACTGTCGCACTGTGGCCAAGACCGTTGAAGTCATTGGCTGTTGAAATCAGAATCGGATTGTTCTCAGGGATTTTATAGGTACCTATCGGAGATTCATGATTGACCCCGTAATTAACACGGTATCCTTTGCTAAATACGTGATTTCCCGTGTAAGTGATGAAATAGCGCCCGTTACGCTTGATGATCATGGAACCTTCTGTCCAATGTCCGAGCGTGGCGTTCAACTGCTTACCCGGTTCAATTGTATAGGGATCCGTCATCAAGCTTGCCATGATACCGTTCAATTTGGCATGTGTGAAATACCATTGCTCATCATCGTCGATAAATACAGAACCATCGATTGTGAAACCGAGATTGTCCGTCTTCTTCACGAAAGGTCCTGTCGGCTTATCACTTTGCAGAACGTAATGACCCTTGCCCGCCGGTGACGTATACATATAGAATGCGCCGTTCCAATAAACGACCTCGGGTGCATACGCACCTTCACTGATCGCCTCCTC
The DNA here is from genome assembly GCF_964253335.1 of Paenibacillus sp. LjRoot56. Taxonomy (NCBI): domain Bacteria; kingdom Bacillati; phylum Bacillota; class Bacilli; order Caryophanales; family Paenibacillaceae; genus Paenibacillus; species Paenibacillus sp. LjRoot56. The sequence continues at coordinate 232,553 of NZ_CAXURV020000002.1, read as the reverse complement.
GGTTACCAAGCCTTCATAGCGCCAGTTCACAAGATCGTCAGAGCTCCACGCTTTCACGCCAACTCTCCGATCCTTCGTGCTGCAATACAAATAATATTTGCCGTCAAACCGGAGAACATACGGATCCCCAATGCCGTAATCTTCCCATTCTTGCTCCAGCCCGAACGGATTCTGGTACGTCTGGCTTAAAGATATCGCCATCCTATCGGTCCCTTTCTTTCCCCAGAGCCGGGGCGTAATCGTCACAATTGCCGAAAGAAGTACACAAGCAACTACCATCCAAATCCATGTCTTTTTAACTTGTCGCATCCAATTATCCTTTATAGCGAGTGATTTCCAGTACGTAAACAGACGATGCCTTTAGCTCACAGCTTACTTGGGCGTTCACAACTGGAACGTCAAATCCTTCGCAAACTACTGCCTCCGGGTGATGCACATTATTGAAGGCATCCGCATGTTCCCCTGTTAGTGCTAACAAACGAGCAGTGCCCGACGTAATGAATCCATCCAACAGCACTTCGGTTACGACATTCTCTAAACTCCGATTCACCATGAAGATCGCTAGTGTATCTCCGTCAACACTTTGGCAGGCCACAACATCCAAATTCGGCAAATCATCTAACTTAGGCGCAGTAGGTACAAGACTCTTCACACTAAAGCTGCCACATTCGGTATGACTCTGTACGACATAGCCTAAATCTCTGTTAGCATACATGTTCATGACATAATAGGTTGGTGTGCCATATACGGTTAAGGCGTTCTCCGTTCTGCCCGAGGACTTACCTCGAAACTGATCCGCATAGAAATCCCCTACTCGAATACATCCCCCAAGCCAGCCATTGACTAAATCGGAGAAGCTGCCGATCTCGATTAGATCACTATTTCGAATAAATTCATTCAAATTTGCTGCATTTGCAGCAGCTGCTTCAAGTGTATGTTCATTGGGAAGTCCCTTACGAATTGTATTCGGATAGTACATCGTGTTATATTCGGTGATTGCCAATTTCAGATGGGTGTAGCGCGAATCGGAGTTGATCAATTCTCTCACTTGTCGAACAGATTCCCGTGTCCATTCTGGATAGGAAAGGATTGCTTTATAACGCTCTTCTTTCGGTGTGCGATCATTCATCCCAAATCGATTATAGCCGTGATACAAATGCAACGTTACATAATCCATATGCTCCGCAGCTCGCTCTAACAGGATTCGGTTCCAATCCTGCTTATCATCGCCACAAGCAAGCAGCTTAATCTCAGGATCGATGGACTTCATCGCTTGAGCGAATCGTACGTAACGATCTGCGAATTGCTCTGCACTGCAGTGCCCTACCTGCCAAGGTCCCCAGACTTCGTTGCCAATCTCCCAGTACTTCACGCCATACGGCTCAGCGTATCCATTCGCAGCCCGCAGTTTCCCCATTGGCGTGTCCAAACCGCCATTACAATACTCAACCCATTCGGCCGCTTCTTCCGGCGTGCCGGAACCATCATTCACACAAATAAGCGGCTCCACCTGCAAGTTACGGCAAAATTGGATAAACTCGTCTGTGCCAAAATACTTATTCGTCCAGCCTCCCCATGCTTCGTTAATCACACAAGGCCGCTTATTCACAGGGCCAATCGCCTGCTGCCAGTGGTAAGCACTAATATAATTTCCTGCAAGCCGCATCATGCCGGCGTTCAAGTCCTTCGTCATATCGACAACTTCCTTGCGAACAAGGCCAACATGGTCAGACGGAAGCAGTGAAATATGATCCAGCCAAAGCATTCCTGTGGAGACATGATCTCTCCAGCGTTCATGCTCCGCAGGAACATATAATCTGAACTCCGCTTGCTCACAAAGTCGACTGACCTTGATACGAGAGGCATATCGTTTCCAGTTATGACTCTCGATCTCGATGCGGGTAGACCCCAGCACTTCTCCACTGGCTGTGTCCACGATTTCTGCTGCAAGGAACTTAATTTCAATAGAAGCTCTAGCATAGAGAGCTAATTCGTAGCCATGCTGATCTTCTTTTACAGCAATTGCTTGACGAACTCCTGCATAGGCCTCGTCATCGCTATATATACGTATCAGTTGGCTATGCCCGGAGTGATAAGTAGCAGCGGGTTCGAGCGCGAACACCGTACTTTTCCCATTCGTGAATGGACGCCAGCTTCCAGAAAGCCCTCTATACGTTACATCGTTACTTTCAAAATCCATATCCGATAGCGGATACGCCAACATCGCATCCATATGATCACGAATATCTTCCACAAAATGGCCGAATAGATACGGATTAATTCTGTCCTTACCGACTTGATTCGTATTCACTTGAATCTTAGCTTTTGCTTGCATGAACATAACGCTTCCTTCCATTCTTTATCCTTTTAATGAACCAATCATAACGCCTTTCACAAAATGCTTTTGTACAAAAGGGTACATCAGTAATACAGGTAAGCTGGAAATAATAATGACGACATATTTGATGCTTTCAGCCAATAGGATTTTGGATTCAAGACCTACACTACTGTCCACTACGTCGGCTTGACTAACCATCAGTACTTCACGCAACACCAGTTGTAACGGGTATAAATCTTTGCTGCGAATATAAATCAAGGCATTGAAGAAGGAATTCCAGTGACCAACCGCATAAAATAAGACCATCACCGCCATAATCGGCTTTGATAACGGTAAGATGACATGGGTTAATAACTTCCAGTTGGAACATCCGTCCATATGGGCCGCTTCTTGAATCTCCCAAGGGATGTTGGATTGAAAATAGGTTCTCATCACGATCAAATTATACGTGGCAATTGCGCCTGGAATGACTAATGCCCACATCGTATCCACCATGCCTAAATTTTTTACAAGGAGATAAGACGGGATAAGCCCTCCGCTGAAAAACATGGTTAGCGTGATGAATACCATGAAAATTCCCCGCCCAGGAAGGTCAGGTCTCGACAGCGGATAGGCCGCTAATGTCGTCATGATCAAATTGATAATCGTTCCTACTGCCGTGTACAAAATGGTATTTGCGTATCCGTTCCATATTTGCTCGTTTTGAAAGACGTTCCGATAGGCCTCTAAGGTGATCTGTTTAGGCAGCAAAATCACTTCCCCATTCAAGACCAACGCAGGATCACTGAAGGAGGCACTCACGATAAATAGGAGCGGGTACAGGACCACCACGACGATAAGGAATGCTAGTCCGTTTACCACGGCATCGAATACTTTCTCATCCGACTTCCTTGTCTTGCGCATTTGTTCCTGCATCACAGGTCCCTCCTCACCAAAGACTAGTCTCCGCCTTTTTACGGGCAAAGCGATTCACGAGTAATAATAATGCTAGGTTAATGACAGAGTTAAACAAGCCAATAGCTGCTGTATAGCTGTATTCGCCTTTTAGAATACCTGTCGAGTACACGAAAGTGGAAATCACATCACTGGAATCTAAGTTCAAATTATTTTGCATAAGTAAAATTTTCTCGAAACCGACATTCATGAAATGTCCTACATCTAGAATAAGCAAAATGACGATAACCGGAAGTATGCCTGGGATGGATACGTGCCAAATGCGCCGCATCCGGCTGGCGCCATCCATCTTGGCCGCTTCATACAGCTGCGGATTAACTCCGGCGAGAGCTGCTATATAGATAATCGATTGCCATCCCATATTTTGCCATATATTCGAACTAATGAAGATCGGCTTGAACCACGCTGCCGAATCGAGAAATCGAACCGGATCTCCGCCCAACGCCTCAATAATGGCATTCAAAGGACCGCCACGCGGAGATAAGAACAACATCAGCATCCCTACCATGACGACGATGGAGATGAAATGCGGGATATACGTAATGTTTTGCACAATTTTACTGAATGATTTATTGCCGATTTCGGTAACGATTAAGGCAAGTAGAATAGGGATTGGAAACGCAAACAACAAAGAGAATAAGTTAATCGAGATCGTGTTCCATAACAACCGCCAGAAATAGTAGGATTCTACGAATCGCTGGAAATGATCAAGACCCACCCATGCGCTTCCGCTAATCCCTTTCGCCGGACTGAAGTTTTTAAACGCAATTTGCAAACCATATAAGGGGCCATAATGGAATACAAGGTAGTATACAATGGGAATGAGCAGCATCAAGTAGAGATCATAGCGACTACTTAATGTTTTAAGGAGGCTGGAGCGCCTCGATTTGGTTCGAGACGCAACGCCTGCTGTCTTTGCTGTATTGTTCATCTGTAGCCCTCCAGCCGTCAGTCGTGCTTATTTTTGCTGTTTGAGGTTATCATAGGCGACCTGATACAGCTTCTGCAGTTCATCCATTTTCATTTTCTTCAATGTATTCTGGAACTCTCCCCATTTATCAAAACTCAGGGCGCCGGCAATAAATTTCGTGCTCTGCTCTTCGTAATATTTATCAATATCGTTACGAAGTATATTGATCTGTTGCGCTGTTTGCTCATCAAACATAGGCGCTGCATAGCGAATCTTCGGCATGAATGGATCAAGCTTCTTCTGTGCTTCTTGAACTTGCGGTGGGTTAATGAATGAAGCAACCTTATCACTGATTAAATGCGGTGCCCCGCCTCCAGCGTAAGGGGTGATCTTGGATTGATTGCCAGTAGCCAAGAAAGCATCCGTGTAATAAGGAATCCCATTTTTTAACTCATAATTCTCACCCAGACGTCCGAATCGCAGCATGGTGGATCCTTCATCACCATAGAAATAATCAACCCAGCGCATCGTTGCTTCCGGATTCTTATTTACCGATGTGATCGCAAATGCGCCAAAATCTCTCGGTACCGGAGCGGCTAATTGCAATCTATCGCCATGCGGGCCCTTAAGCGGTGCGATGCCGATATATTGATCTTGAACCTTCCCATCCAACATCGGATTGTTCGTCTGATCAAAGAAGAAGCCCGTATTTCCCGTCCCTTGCTTCGTCAGATATTGCGCTTCCTTTTGCGTAAATAGCTCTGTATCCAACAGCTTTTCCGCATACAGCTTATTCAGATACATCAATAATTCTTTATTCCGGTCGCTTCCCATCCAGAGATTAACCTTGTCATTCTCTAGGTTAATGTTATACCCTAATTGGAAGTCTAGACCGAAAGAGCCAGCCATGATCGGTACGATACTGAGGCCATTACGCGCCGTCATTGGAAGTTCGTCCTGCTTGCCGTTGCCATTGGGATCTTTATCCCGGAAAGCTTTCAACACCTCGTACAACTCATCCGTCGTCTCTGGTTCCTTCAGATTCAACTTCTTCAGCCATGCTTGATTTATCCATTTTTTATCGGTTCTGGCCGAGTTGACACTCACAATACCTGGTAGCGCATAAATATGACCTTCGGGAGTTGTAATAGCGGAACGAATCTCTGGATACGTTTCCATTAATTTTTTCAAGTTAGGTGCGTAAGCTTCTATCAGCTTCTCCAGTGGGATTAATTGACCACCAGAACCATAACGAGTTGCCTCTAAAGGCGTAAGGGCCGAGCGATACATAACATCAGGAAGCTCATTCGAGGCAAACAACAGGTTCTTTTTCTCAGGGAAGCCATCTGTTGGCGCTTCAATAAATTCAACTTGGATATTGCTCATTTTTTCATAGTCCTGGAACACTGGCATATCTTTAAAAGGCCCATTGGACGGCGCGATTCGTGTAAACATTTTTAGCTTTAGCGGCTCTTTAACGATAGGAAAACCTGCTGTAGCAACACCTTTTGGCTCATCCGCCGGGGTTTTACCCTCATTTTCTTTACTAGATGTGTCCGAACTGCAAGCGGAAAGTGTCAAACTGGAAATAACTAACGTTGAGAAAAGTACTGTCCCCCAATTTCTTTTCATGCTTTTGTTCCTCCGATCAAGTTGTTTTCTTGCCCTATTTAGAAAGCGTTTTCTAAGGGTTGCTCTCAGTATAAGGAATTATCACTTTCCAGCGATTCAACATTTATGACTTTCCATTCTACTTTTTTGACTGTTTCAGTTGATCCATATACACCTGAGGCGTCATCTCTGTAATACTTTTAAAAACTTTGAAAAAGTAAGTGTAACTTACAAACCCGACCTCACTACTGATCTGTTTCAACGCATACTTGCCTGACTCCATGAGCATACAGCTTGTTTGTATGCGAACCCGGTTCAAATACTCGGTGAATGTCATTTGCATTTCCTCTTTGAACAGTCTGCTTAAATACGATGCATTCAGATTAAGTGAACTCGCCGTCATATCCAAGGAAATATTAGTAGAATAGTTGTCAGCTATATATTGCAGTGCTTTCGTTATATGGCGCGAATATGAGCCTCCTACACGCTGTTTCTTGATAGCCTCAACAAGGCGTGCATAGTAGTTTACCATCCAAAGCTCAAGCTCAGAGACACTTCCCATACGTCCAAGTTCTGCCCTTGTGGGGATATGCTCGGTATCTTCTAAAGCAGTCTGCGGATTATGCCGTTTCCATGCCATTTCAACGAGATGTAGCAGTTCACTAACTATGATCTGTACGGTCAACCCATACACAGGCTGCCTGCGCAGTTCAGCAAATATCGTCGTAATGAATTGGCTAGCTCGCTCGACATCGGATTGCTCTAGATAAAGAAGCAGCTGCTTCTGTTCTTTCATGCTTGGAGAGGCTTTCAATATGGATGCGTTTAGATCCTGATCGTGTTGGACGTTCAATTCTTGATTCGCTTTGATGTAGCTTGGACCAACCAGTCGCAAGTTTCCGCAAAGCGGCCCTATCGCGTAAACGCATTTTAAGTTAAGGAATTTCTCTAAGGAATGCGATAGCGCACTCATGGCTTGATTCAATTGCGTCGTAACCGCATGTTCACTTCGCTCCTCTGAGGAAAACAAGACGATAAAACGTCCCTCCCCTACATAGCCTACCGTCCGTTTCTGAACATCGCCAATCGCCATCTGGATGACTTCGATCGCTTGAAGCACTAAACGATTCTTCTGCACATCGGTTAAAGTCTCCGTCAACAACAGAAAAGGAACGATTTGTACGGCAGCAGATCCATAATTAATTGAATTCGTATAGAGCTGATTGTCACGTGCATAAACCTGCAGCACTTCACTAGCATCAACAGTATCTCTAGCCAAATTAGCTACATGCTCGCGAAGAATAACCGGACTTAGGTGTTCAATCATTTTGCTATGCGCGTTTCGAGCTTCTTCACTCTGCAGCTCTTGAACCGCTTTATCGAGAAGTGTCAGCAGAGCTGACGCTTGTAATCTATGTTTGAGTAAGTAATCAATAGCCCCATTCATCAGACAAGTCCGAACATAATCATAGTCGTCAAAGCTGCTCAACATGATCATTTTAACCTTTGGAAATCTTTCCTTGATCTCCCGGCTTAGCTCTACCCCATTCATGATCGGCATGCTCACATCCAAGATCGCGATATGCGGTGTCATCTGTTCCATCATGGCAAGTGCCATAGATCCGTTATACGCCTCACCACATATCGTGAACCCGTGCTTTTCCCAATCCAACATACTCTTCACGTCATGACGCGCCAACGCCTCATCATCAACTAATAATACTTGAAACATCATTCATCCCTCCTGAGGCAAGTGATTCTTAACCGGCAGTAATGGAAATCTAATCTGCACAGTCGTATGCGTATCGGGTTCACTATAAACAAACACGCCGTATGACTCCCCAAACAAGCGTACAATGCGTTCATGGACATTTTGAACACCCATACCACTAAAGCGTGTATTCGTCTGGACTTTATTCCTTTCAAACAGCGCCTCGATCTGTTCCTGGGACATCCCTTTGCCGTTATCTCTCACTTCGATTCTCAGCTCTTTGTTCTCCTCATAAATCCGAATCAACACCACACCCTCATACCTCGAGGCCGATAATCCATGAAGAATGGCATTTTCCACAAGAGGCTGCAGCATTAACTTCAGAACGCTATGTTGTAAAAGCTCTTCATTTTCGACATCGATATTCAGTTGCAGAGGCTCTACATATTTGTATTTTTCAATGGTCACGTAACTGCGGACGTACTGCAATTCTTCTTGCAGCGTAAGAAATTCATTCGTATTCCCAAGAACGCCGCGCATCAGCTCTATTAAGGATTCTGATACCTCTACGATATTCGGCACTCCGTTAATCTTGGCTAAATACTTAACCGTATTCAGCGTGTTATAGAGGAAATGCGGACGTATTTGAGCTTGTAAAACGGCCAATTCCGCTTCACGCTTCTCTTTCTCGGTTGTTACTATCCCTTCAAGTAAACGCTTTAATTCTTCAACCATGCTTTTGAATACCTGATATAGCTGCCCTATTTCATCTTTCGAATGAATTTCGACTGCTGGAAGTGTCATATTGCCTTCCATAACATGCATCATCATCGATCTTAACCTTCGAATATTTCTTGTCATTCTGGAGGAAACTTGTAGCGTCCCTATGACGATAATCACAAACACAATAATAGCTACTGTCGCTAGTACATTACGAATCCGCGTCGTTTCCGTCAATAAAGACTTCATCGGAACGAGCGCCACTGTCGACCATCCTGTATAGTCCGATTTCCGAGTAATGACGAGGTAAGATTGCTGGTTAATAACTCTTTCAACCGAACCGTCCGTTCCAGCCAGCTGCTGATTGAATTGAAAGAAGGTTTCCTTATCAAACACACTCTTTTGAGGTTCATATATGAATTCGTTTTTCCTGTCAACAACATACAGCATACTATCCGGTGTCGGTTTGACATCATAGATTTTCTTAATAAATTCGTCATTGAGATCGAACATCACCATACCGATTAAATTTCGGTTATAACGGAGTTCTCGACCGGTAACGATGGAGTTATTGAAGCCTGTTTGATGAAAATAAGCATGGCCTGAGCCATTTTGAAGTAAAGCATCCATCATCGGTGAGAATAACACGTTCTTGTCAAGCCAAGGAGAACCGACGAAAAACACCTTTTGATTCAACCCAATGACGGCCACTCGTGAAATGTAGGATTTGTAAGCAATCAAAGCCGATAAAAATTCCTCGATCCGTTTTTGCTCCTGAAACCACTCGTAGCTTGGTTCCTCTGTCTTGCTAAGCAGCGTATCCAGCACTGTTTTATTCGTAGCAACGACCGTATTTAATCGACTAACCTCCTCCAAGCGGAGATTTAATGATTCGTCCGCCTGCCTTATGCTTTCGTTAACGGAAGTAATCGCATTATTCTTCACAGTTTCTCTCATATATAAATAAACAATACTAGTCACAGCAACGATGCCAATTAACGTAACCAGACTGAATGCTACAAAGATTTTCCCCTGAATGCTCACCGTAGGCGAAATCAGCTTTTTGATAGAGAACAACTTCATGAACGGGTAGCTCCTTTCCATTTCAACTAGCAAAAGAAAAAACATGAACCCAGCCCAGTCCAGAGCTTGATTCATGTATTTATCTTACTCACAATAAGGCTCGATGCATAGCCCCGCTTCATCCTCTTCGACATGAAGTTCGATAATTCCTGGACGCGTCCGGAATGGCGCAGTGCGGTCGTTGCCAAAAAATGTAGACATGAGTCTGCCGTCATGATCAATAAACATCGTTCCGTGGCCGCCATGTGGAACTGCCAATCGTCTTGGGGTATACGGGCCGTACAGCTCATCCGCTACCGCATACATCAAATCGTAGGTACCGTCGACGCGTTTATCACCGTTCCATTCTGCCGCACCCAGAATATACTTGCCTTTATATTTCACGATGAAGGCACCCTCGTAGCCAACACGCTGCCCATCCGTACATAACAACTTGCGAGGATCTTCCGCAAATCCCGTCATATTCGACTTCATCCTGGCAATTTTACCGTCCTGCCAAACAAAATACACTTGACCATCCTCATCTTGAAACAGACTGGAATCAATATCCGTATTCGTCATTCGCCCCATATCGATATAGGGTCCCTCCGCAAGTCCGCTTATGCTTTTAATCATCCCCGTGCCTCCGCCTTGAAGTGAATACGTGATCCAGAATGTATCGTACAGATAGATCATCTCTGGTGCCCATAGACAAGGGTTCTCATAAATGTTATTCTCCCAAGTACCATTTTCGGACAAATCCCATACCTTCGCTACATGCTTCCATTCCTTCAAATCTGCCGAACTCCATACGTGGAGTTGGTTATTTCGATCCCAAAAATTGTGATGCGGCTTATCCGAAGTCCCCGTCAAATAATAAGTTCCATCCGGCCCTATACTAATATGCGGATCACGAATCGGGAAGTCAGCGATGGGTTTAAGCGTTCCTACCCCACCTTTTTCAAGCAATATGTCCTCACTTGGTCTTATTAAACCTGATCTCACCACGGACATTTGTACTACGGAAGGATAATGCTCGACCAGTGAATAGCTGCCACATCCAGAAAAAGAGGCATACAACTGATTGTCTATATCCGTAAATAAGGAGATTTGACCGCCATGAGGAAGTGCCAAATACCGCCTGCTGTAAGGACCATAGATCGATTCACTCACCGCGACAAAGGTATCTACAGCATCGCTCCCCATCCTAGCAAGAGCATCTGCGCAAAACATGTAGTAATACCCGTCCCTTTTGTATAAAAAAGCCCCATACGATCCTACCTGCAAATGCTGACTAAACGAGGGATGATCTTCCCTCCCCGCAACCTTCCAAGGCTGTACTTCTACCATGCGAGGTAATTCCACGAGACCTGTCAGATCCTCCGTCATTCGGGCGATGTTGCCGTTTCCGTAAACCCAATAAACCGCTCCGTCATCATCCTCGAACAGCGAAGCATCCTGCCCGTCAACTGTTATTTTCCCCATATCCCGAAATGGGCCCTGGACAGAAGCAGACAAGCTTTGGAGCAATCCCGTGCCGCCTTCACTTAACCCGTAAGTAATCCAGAACGTCCCTTTCACATAGTGGATTTCCGGAGCACAAATACCGTTAGAACCACTGCTCGCCTTCTGCCATGTGCCGTCTTGCTCCAAGCTCCATATGTTTGCTGGACCGCTCCATGATGTTAAGTCGGAGGATGTCCACACTTGTATATTTAAGCCATCTGTCGTTCCGGTCAAATAGTATCTATGATCCGGTCCCTTACAAATACTCGCATCTCTTAACGAGATATCCAAAATTCGTTCTATGGGTAGGGCAGATTCCGAATAGCCTGTACATGCGGACCATTCCGTCTCAGGATGCGGAGGCTGCATGAGAAAATCGCTTTTCATTTTGATGATTCCTTTCATCTACCTAGTTGTGTTTGTAAGATAAGTATAGCGTGCTTTGTACAAACGCTTAATAGAGAAAGAGGTACGTGAGGTGAGGAAAAGGGACATCTGAAATCAAATAAAGCTGTTGTGCTTCATCATGGGTTCTTGGTAAAATTACCGGAAGATGAAACTACGACAAGACTACTTACCAATAATGAAAGAAGGAACCCCATATACAAGTAATGCTAAATAAACCTGGTAAGTCTGGGCCTATCTATCACCTGCCATTAGTAGGAGAGCCTCCTCCTCTAAGTGTTCAGTTCTTGGGAATTAATTATTGTGAAAAGGATTACAGGAATATTCGAACGCTTGCAACGATTACCGTTTTCGGTTTCGTATTGTCAGGCCAAGGCGTTGTTAGGGTCGGTACCCAATCCCATACAGCTTGTGAGGGCGACATATTTATCCTGCCAGCAGGATGCTACCACGAGGTTACCTCGGACATCCATCATGAGGAGCAATGGAGCTACATCTGGCTTAATATTAGTGGAAACTGGATCCTAAAAATGCTCGAAGCTTATCAATTGCTTCCACATATCGTGACGCAGGATAGCGGGTTAGAGCATCTGTTTAAAGAGGCCATTGAAGCCGCAAAACAAAAATCCGTCGAGGACATGCAATGCGAGCTTCAAATCATCCTCATGCGAATGATCGTGGGCCTTTCTGAAACATTACGTAAAAGAGGCAATGCCTTAACATCAACCGTACAAGCTATCAAGCAATTTCTGGATAACAGCATCCTTCATCCCTTCGACTCGCGAGGGCTCTCCTCCCATATTGGCCTTTCTATGAAGCAAATGAATCGCTTATTTAAACGAGAAGTCGGAACAACCATCTATAATTATGTGATTACTAAGAAAATAGAATCCGCTAAGCTAATGCTGCTCGACACGAGACTAACTATTAGCGATATTGGTTATAAGCTGGGATATGATGATCCGCATTATTTTTCGAACCTGTTCCATAGCAAAACCAGTGTGAGACCAAGCGACTTTCGTCGGATATTTAGTCAAAGTGGATAGGTGAGGAGATGGAGGATCTCCCATTAAAGCTTCAGGGGAGATCCTCACCTATTCATCAATCCAAAAAAATCCTTTGTTGTATGCGCTGTTGAATCCGCAACTTCCTGAGCAGTTTTACCAAGGCATGCTGCAACTGTCGCTGCGATGTGCGGAAGAAAAGCGGGCTCATTCCGGCCATCCTGCGGCTTTACGGGCAAATCTCGCGGTGTGAGAAAAGGAGCATCTGTTTCAAGCATTAGACGATCTAGCGGTACTTGCTTAACAAGTTCACGCAGATGCTTGCCTCTACGTTCATCGCAGATCCAGCCCGTGATTCCAATATAGAATCCTAGTTGCAGATATACGTGAAGCTCTTGCAGAGATCCCGTAAAACAATGGACAACAGCTTTATTGATTGAACCGACATACGGCTTCATGATACGAACGAAATCGTAATGAGCCTCTCGCTCATGTAAGAAAAGCGGCGTTTGCATTTCGCAGGCTAGCTTAATCTGCTCCTCAAACCATTTCCGCTGTACATCGCGAGGTGAGAAATCACGGTTATAGTCCAGTCCACATTCACCAATGGCAACCACTTGAGGCAGTTTCGCCAACTTGCGCAGTTTATCCATCGTATGCTCCTTGCAATTGCGCGTGTCGTGCGGATGGATCCCTGCCGTTGCAAATAATTTCCCAGGAAATTCACCTGCATATCGCGACGCTTCATCGCTGCTTCTTAAGCTTGTTCCAGTCAAGAGGAGTGGGGTCACTCCCGCTTCTATTGCCCTCGCAACCACGTCTTCGCGGTCTCGATCAAAGGAACGATGCATCAAATTAACACCAATGTCGATGAGTTGATTATTAAATTTTGTTTGCATGTTACCCTGTAACATCTCAATCACGTCCTAATTTAAATTTATTGTTAATATCACATTTCTCAACTTACCAAAAATCCAACCCTCACATCCGACTCTTCTTTCATCCATGACATCGTCTGCCCTTTATGCAGATCCGACTTCATCGATTTCACTAGCTTCTCGATATCCACGCTTTGCTCATAATGCCACTGAAGTGCAGCGGATACATACAATTCATTTAACTGGGCAAAAGTAAACCCTTCTGTTTGCTTCGCCGTCAAGAGTATTGAGGCTTCACTCAAAAGTTTCCCTATCCCCTTTTGCTCCAAATAGGTCTGTCTCAGCTCTAGGTCTGGGAGTTTGATTTCGTAAGCACGGTCGAATCTCCCTGCCCGGTTCATCAGGGCCGGATCAATTTGCTCGGGATAATTCGTTGTCCCAATGAGGAATATCCCTTCTTTGGAAGTCGCACCATCCAAAATGTTTAAAAAGTACGACCTTGCCCGCTGCGGCATCGCATCGATATCTTCAATCACAAGAATCATCGGCGCCATTTTTGCAGCAGCTTGAAACGCATCTTGAATAGATTCACTACCGGTATTCTCCGTTATTTGCCAATAAGCAACAGGCGCTTTTACGCTGCCGGCAATCGATTTGACGAGCGTCGTTTTTCCATTCCCAGGCTTCCCATAGAGAAGGATTCCTCTTTTGTAAGGAAGATCATACTCTTTGAAAAAAGCGCGATCCTCCGTAAAAAACTGATCGATAGCGCGATAAATATCTGTTTTCACTTCGCTCTTCATGATGACCTCTGAACGATCAACCATGCGTGTTATGGGCGCCAGTTCTTTTTCCATGCCATGAGGTCCATCCGTGAAAACGGTCACTTGTCGACGGTCTAAATCCCTGCGCCGCTGCCGAGCGTGTTCTAGAAAACGTAGTAAACTCGCATCATCGACAGCAAAAACAAAATCCTCTTCTCCGACGCCATTCATACGAAAGATAGGTACTCTAGCTAAAGCAATTCCCCAGGACGGGTAAGCAAACACATTATTCCGCAGGGTAGGATACGTTCGATATGCAGCATCACTTTCGTCATCAATTCCGAACGCACGTGACTCCATACGGTCGTAGATTCTAGTGACAAATTGCACATCACTTGAACCTGCCTTCACATCTTGTTCAAGCAGTTCCCAATACTCTTCTTTCCTATCATCACTCAAATAGGTTTCAAAGTCGTGGCCATACTTCTTCCCCAGCACGTTTTGAATTCGTTCTAATACATACACATAGTCCCCATAGGCTTTAGGCGAGTTGCCTTCCGGCCTAATCGGAGCTGTTACTGCCGCTGTCTCTTCATTTGTTTTTATACTTTGTACATGTCTCATTTCGCACCTTTTACTGCCGCCATAGGCTTGCATTTAGCAACAACATCAGCCAAACCCGCTCCGACGACACTTTCAATAATTTGATCAACATCTTTGTAAGCTTGAGGCGATTCATCTAGAATCGACTCTAACGACCTATGATTTACGACAATTTCATCATCCGTACCCACTCGCATGGAAGAGGCAAATTCATTCAGCGTTATCAATCTTTTCGTCGCACTGCGTGAGCGAATTCGCCCTGCTCCATGACAGATGGAGTGAAAGTTGGCTTTGCCACCCGGTGCTCCTACCATAATGTAGGAAGCCGTCCCCATTGAACCTGGAATCAGCGCAGGGTGACCTGTTGTGAGATAAGGATGTGGGTTATCAGGATGCCCAGCTGGAAGTGACCTCGTCGCCCCTTTACGATGAACAAAATAGGACTGCCCTTCATGCTTTTCCTCCCATGCATAGTTATGCATTAGATCGTACAGGGTCGTCATTTCAAACTTCGAGCCAAACACATCTTTACCAGCCTCACGAATGGCATAGGCAATCAGATGGCGATTGACAACCGCATAATTGAGTGCAGAATACATCAGATTGACATAAGTCTGCGCTTCCGGATGTTCCAAAGGTGCAAATAAGAGCTTAGGATCGGCTGTTCCTAATCCGTTCATCCGCATCACCTTCAACATATCACTGCTGCAAGTTTGGCTCACAGAGCCACCCCATGCACGCGAACCCGAGTGAATCATGATGACCACTTGACCATCAAATAGTCCCCAGGCTTCAGCCACCTCTCGGTTCTCTTCCGCAATCTCTATCGACTGAATCTCCGCAAAATGATTCCCATTCCCAAGTGTCCCAAGCTGTCGATGTGACCGATGCCAAACATGACTTGGAAATCGATTCAATGCATTTTCATCCAAGGTAAATTTACTGCTCTCAACATGCGTAAGCGATGTTGCCTTTCGAGGCGTATAGCCATCCGGAATATACTTCTTCGGTAGACCATGCAGCCCTTTGGTGACGATGTGTTCCAGTCGTATGTCAGAGAAATGGCCGCGTGCGTGATCCTCAACGGGTAAATACTTCTCGATCGTCTTTACCAGTTTGCGGCGCAGCTTCACATCTTTCAGCTCATCTTTATGCAAATTCGTCATATGCACGCGCATGCCACAGCCAATATCGCTGCCAACAATAGACGGTGATACATATCCGTTATTCGTATGCCATACCGCTGTCGTGCCAATGCAAGTACCAACACCGACATGCACGTCAGGCGTATAACTCATATACACTTGATTAGGTATCTGCAAATTGTTGTTGGCCATCTGAAATACTTGATAATCCAACGCTTTAAATAACTCAGGTCCTGCGTATACATGGACGACTCCCGCTGGGAGCTGGACCTGTTGATAATAATTTTCTTTCATTCGTTTTGTTCCTCTTTTCTTGATATCTGGACGCAAAAAAGCCGTAGACCAACATCGTCTACGGCTTTTCATGTCAAATTTAAATAGGCTAACTCAAAGAGTACCTACGTATTCGTCACAAGTCCGGTTGAGACCGATGGTATGAAGTGCTTTTCAGTTGTCAGGTTATTCATAGAAATTTGATTGCGAATCATATCGTCGGCCTCCTTTCCATTCATTTACAAACATCATACGAGTCAAAGCCAAGAACTGTCAATCCATCTGCGGCGGAAAGATTAATTATAATGATCATACCTATTAATAAAATCTATCAGTCCTTAGAAAGGTTTCTATCTCCAACAAAAGAGTTCAATTGCTCTAATAAGTTGCCTCCACCATGAAAAGAAATCGTCCCGATTTTCTCACAGATCTTCTCCAGGAATTCAAGCTCCTTCAGTCGGAAGAGGGTTTGGTTCTCATCCATAAGCTTAGCCGTATTCAACAAGCTTCTCGTAGAAGCCGTCTCCTCGCGCCGCGTAATGAGATTGGCTTGAGCTTTTTTCTCAGCCAACAGGACCGTATTTAGGATATCCTTCATATCACCTGGCAAAATAATATCTTTCACACCCGCCGACAAGAATTGCACACCATAATCTAGACTTTTCTCATTCAAGCGTGACAACACGTAGGTAGTAACTTCCTGTTTCATTCTCAGCAAATCATCTAATTTCAAAGTACCGACATACTCACGTAATACAAGCTGCAGTTGAATGTACATTTGCTCTTCAAACGACTTGATTTCAAGCGCTCGAAGTGCGTTCAAAATGCGATATTGGCACACAAAGTTAAGTCGCAGAGTGACCTTATCCTCTGTCATCATTTCTTGCCCTGTCATATCCATTTGCTGTTGTCGAAGGTCGACGGTTTTCACAGAGACTCCGACAGGTCCCTTCCAGAAATAATATTTGCCGGGAGCAAGCTCCTTTTGCATGACATGGTTATAATACAAGGCTCCACTTTCGTGACTAGCTACTTCAAATGTTTGATAGTAACCAATGAGCTTAGGAATGATAGCTGGATCAATCTCATTGGGCAATTCAGGATTACGTATGTCTGCCCGAAGATAGGTGTGCTCTTTCAATACATTCCAAAAAGCATATCTTCCAGCTGTCAACAAGCCAACGAATTTGCCATCTTCATAATGCAGAACATATTCATTGTCTTGAACCTGCCTAATATCCAGCTCTTTTTTGAGTATGTCGTCATGCATAAACAACTGAAGATCTTTCCCTTTTACATGAAAAGCGTTCATGATATTTAAAATCTCAACATGATCATCCGAAAATGGTGACAGCCGATAAGTGCCAGGTTGTAAGCTTTTATAGTAGCTGCCTTTACGAAATAGCAGTCCTCGTTCGTCATTGTGTACCGTTACTTTTTTAAACATGTTAAACCTCCTTGAGTGTTAGATCACGTAGTTGGAGTCTCCCTGCGATGAAGGCGGAATTCTGCTTAAGAATGCAAGGAATGAAGAAAGCCATTTGAAATGAGTTGGAGATATTGGGTTCTCACTTGTAAACCATCTATCTTCCCGTTAGTAACAAAAGGTTTTAATCGTTCTTGCCATCGGTATCTGCAGATTACAAAGCCGTAGCGCAGTGTGCGATGTGAAAGCCACTGAAGACTCCCGTACACGATCAATTAAGAATATTTTTTTGCTCGATTAAAAGTCGAGTGCTCTACCACTGAGCTAATCGTTCCACACGATAGGGGATTCGAACCCCTGCACCTGGGGAATGTAAGTCGAAATGAACATTACAGTATACAGACACATAGAGATGTGTCCGCACTGCCGGACGATTTGACATCCTAGCCAAGGTAAAATCATTCGTACTTACATCCAAATTTATGAATACGTCTATTGACGTCCATCATCACTACAATTTCCTAAACACCTTTAATCGCAACCATAGGCTTACAAGTTGCCACCACATCAGCTAGCGATGCACCCACAATACTATCAATAATCTGATCCACATCTTTATAGGCTTGCGGACATTCATCAAGGATGGTTTGCAAGGAGCGATGATTAACCAGAATCTCATCATCCGTCCCAACTTTCATCGATTGCGCGAATTGGTCGACGGTGACAAGCTCTTTGGTCGCTTTCCGTGATCTCGCTCTGCCCGCACCGTGACAAATGGAGTAGAAGTTTTTAAGGCCTTCGTCTCTCCCCACCATAATATAGGATGAGGTTCCCATGGAACCTGGGATTAATGCGGGATGACCCGTTTCTTTATATGCAGCTGTATTCAGGAAATGACCTGGCGGCAGTGCTCTTGTCGCACCCTTCCGATGTACGAGCATCGGTTGATTGCGGTGAAATTCCTTTAGTGCATAGTTATGCATGAGGTCATACAGTACAGGCATTTCAAGATCTTCACCAAATACTTCTCGGAACGCCTCTTGAATACCGAAGGCAATCATATGTCGATTGCTTACTGCAAAGTTAAGAGCGGAATACATGAGATTTAAGTAAGTTTTCCCTTCATGACTTGCAATTGGCGCATATAAGAGATTCCGATCCGGATTTACGACACCCCAACTGTTCATTACCTCTCTGAAAACCTTGGTGAATTCTTGACCCAACATGGCTCCCCATGCACGAGAACCAGAGTGAATCATGACGACAACCTGACCGTCAAACAAGCCCCATTTTGCCGCTAAATCCTTATGAGCTTCTGCCACTTCTAGATACTGAATCTCTATAAAATGGTTCCCGCCACCAAGGGTTCCAAGCTGCCCGTGAGCATATTGACGGATTTTTGCTGGCAAATTCTCAAGATAGCCCTGTTCAAACTTGAACGTAGACTCTTCGACATGAGTTAACCACTGCTCGCTTGGTATGTATTTTTCTGGGAGTCCATTTAATCCGTTTTTAACGACATCCATGATATCGATATCTGAATAATTCGTATTTGTACGCTCATTGGTTGGGACATATTTCTCGATCGCTTTGATTAATGCTCTACGAACACCCTTGTCTTGAATATCACGTTTATGCAGTGAAGTCGTATGCACGCGCATGCCGCAGCCGATGTCTACTCCAACAATGGAAGGGGAAACGAACCCATCCTTCATACTCCAAACTGCCGTTGTCCCAATGCAAGTACCAATACCAACATGGGCGTCAGGGGTGTAACTCATATGCACATTACGCGGAATACGTAAGTTATTATCTGCCATTTCGAATACTTTATTTTCGAAAGACTGGAACACATCCGGGTTAGCAAACACATGTAAATTGCCATGCTCTAGATCCATTTCGTAATGATTACCGCCGTGTATGATCGCTTTCATATTCATTGGGTTAACCTCCGTATTTCTTCTAAAGCTATCTTCGCTTATTTCCCTAAGAACGAACATGGTGAAAGTATGGCGACAGGCAAAAAGTTTCCCATTTACTTTCTCGTTTCCTGTTAACGAAAAAAGATACCCACAGACTGAACACTTTTTCAATGTGTCCCGTCTATGCGTACCCGTGTATTGCATGCCGTCCGTCTTTACCTCATCTTTGTTCCCTAGACAACATTTTTTGGACTACTTGAAAATCATACATCAGCCGCTCGTAGGCAGGAAATGGCGCATGGCATTCCAAGGTTATCCATCCGTTATAACCGACTTCTTGCAGCGCATCGAACATCGGTTGATGGTCAGCTTCCCCCTCGCCCAAGCGACTTTGCAGAAACGCTTCTTCTCCGCGATGCGTCAAATTAAGGAAAGTGCCAGGTGCTCCAGCCTCCTTCACGCGAATCTCATCTTTGACATGAACATGGAACAAATACTTGTCCAGATTCACAATAGAATCTCTGCCATAATCCGTTTCTGTAATATACATATTACCCACATCGTGAATCATCCCCACATTGTCATGCTGGATCAAATTCAATAGCTTCAAGCTGCTGCCAACGGTTTCTACAAGCGATTCATTATGAATTTCAAGCAATAGTTTTATTTGAAGTTTTTGAGCCATTTCAGCGCATTTATTCAGCCAGTGCGCCGCTTTGGCATAGTGATAGTCGTATGCCATGAAAGCATTCGGCCCTCCTGGTGATACCCGAATCATTGAAGATCCCAGCTCTCCGCCAATTTCCAACAAACGATTGAAATCGCTGAATGCTTGCTCACACTCTGGATCGCTAGCCGTCGAGAACCCGCCCATATATCCGGCAAGCACCGGAATTTCCAGTCCCAAATCCGCTGCTAGCGCCTTAATTTCCTGGATCCGCGGCGTACTGGTTGTCGGAGAAAGATGTGGCTCGCGAGCAGCAATTTCGATCCCATCCATACCCAGCTTTTTGGTCAATTTCATAGCTTCTTGAATACTGTGTGCCATAAAAACACCGCTAAATGCTGCAAATTTCAATGATATCTCCTCCTAGAGATGAAGTTGATTTCTACTATACCAACAATGCTTCTCTTAAAGTTGACTTTTCTTTCGAAGAATATAGGCATTTTTTACAAAATACAAAATAAACCGGAACCCCTAGTTTGGAGTTCCGGTCTTATTCACACTTCCTTTGCTGGGCGTTTTAGCAGTACAATCCCATTTACCGGTAGATCGATTACACCTTTTACCGTTTCATTCGACTCCAACAACGTGTAATCTCTGTCGTCAAGCGATATATGTTCAGTTTGTCCACTGAAATTCATGATAAATACATATTCCGTTACTGCATCCGTTCGCACCTGAACGGTTACTCCCTGAGGGAGGTACGTGTTCATCGCTCTAGCAACGCCCGTTTGCTCAATAAGTTTCGAGTAAAAGGCCTGAAGAAAATCCGCCTTCAAACGCGTAGCCATGTGATAAGCTTTCCCTTTTCCAAAACGATTAACCGTAAGTGCGGGTTGCCCTGCATAGAAGCTGTCCGTATAGACACCCAGCACCTCTGCTCCTTCGGTATGGATCAGTTCACAGATCTCATGCGACTCGAAAGTGCCCGTGAGTCCCAGTTGATTATCTATTGACATCGATAGGCCATTACGATCGTGATCATATAAACCTTCAATCTCTTCTGCCCAAATGCCAAGCGTTTTCCGAAGTGGTCCCGGGAATCCACCCAGATGACACAAATCGTGCTCGTTGACAATACCAGACCAATAGGTTGTTACCAACGTTCCGCCTTGCTCTACGAACCTTTCCAGTTTACGACCCGTTTCTTCACGACATAGATACAACATAGGCGCAACGACTAGCTTGTATGAAGATAGGTCATCCTCCGAACTAATAACATCGACCGGCACACCTTGTTCCCAGAATGCTTGGTGATGCGCAAGTATGGTTTCCTCATAATGAATGCCCATATTACGCGGTCCTTGTGCGTCTTTCACGGCCCAGCGGTTATCCCAATCGAACAGAATCGCTGTTTCCGAAGGCGTCGTAGTGCCTATTACTTCGGAAATAGTGGATAAGGTCTCTCCCAACTCTGCTACATCTTTAAACACACGTGTATATTCATGTCCGCAATGGTCAACGACTGCTCCATGGAATTTCTCACTGGATCCTCTGCTTTTACGCCATTGGAAATATTGTACGGAATCCGAGCCATGCGCTACAGCTTGAAGGGAGGACAATCTGTGCATGCCGGGTTGCTTCAGCTTGCTGACCGACTGCCAGTTCGTAAGGCTAGGTGTGCTTTCCATCAACAGAAAGGGCTTCTTCTTCAGCGAGCGGAACAGATCATGATAGAAAGCAATGGAAGCACCTAATTGGCTGTCATTCTGCCCTTCATGCCAAGTTGGATAGGCATCCCAAGAAATCACGTCCAATATTTCGGCAAACTTTCGATAGTCCAGGCCTTCAATTAAATGCATATTTGTTGTAACGGGAAGAGCAGGATTAGATCCCCGAACCGCATCAATCTCATGCTTGCAGAAATTTACTGTTTGGTCCGTAACGAATCGACGCCAATCCAGATTATGCCCATGTACCATATACTCACCATGTGGTGCTGGAGATTCGACCTGCGACCAATCCGTAATCGTATGTGCCCAGAATGAGGTCCACCAAGCCGCATTTAACGCTTCCAGCGAACCGTATTTCTTTTGCAGCCACTCTCGAAAAGCATCCTGACAATACGCACAATGGCAATCTCCACCAAATTCATTAGAAATGTGCCACCCAATGACCGCTGGATGATTGCCATACCGTTCAGCAAGCTTGGTGTTGATTATCGCGGTCTTTTCCCGATAAATGGGACTGGTAAAGCAATGATTGTGCCTAATGCCATGCAAATTACGTACGCGGTTCGCCTCTACCCTTCTAACTTCTGGATAGCGTTCTGACATCCACGCAGGACGTGCTCCACTAGGTGTTGAGAGCCATGCATAGATGCCATTCTCAGCAAACGTATTCAAAATCCGATCCATCCACTCGAAAGTAAAGGTTCCCTCTGCAGGCTCTAATGCAGCCCAAGCAAAAATACCAATAGCCATCACGTTGCAGCCAGCCAACTTCATCAGACGAATATCTTCTTCCAACACCTGTGGATTGTGAAGCCATTGGTCTGGATTATAATCAGCGCCGTGCATCAAGACGGGGAGCTTAGGGCTAATTGGATGAAATTTGTGAGTCATTTTCAAATCATCTCTCCTCTATGTTTATCCTCGTATTCTCTTATATATTTTGATTATAGGACAAATAGCTGATAAAATAGTAGAACTTATGAATTAAAAAATCGTACAATATGAACATTGGTGGTGAAAATAGGTTGATGCCTTTCCTTTTTGCTGAATTTGCTATGCTCGATAACAAATTGCCCCTCTATGTGTATTGTGTAGGCAGTCATGAGCAAAAGCATCTTCTAAGACCTGATGGGTATCCAGCTCATCAACTTTTCTTAAGCCGACGCGGGAAGGGAATATTTCGCATACAGGGTAGTCCGGATATGGTGATGACGCCTGGCGCCATGCTAATCCTTCCCGCTGGTGTACATCATGAATATTTTCCTGATCAAAGTGAGGAAGCTTGGGAACTAGGCTTTGTGGCTTTTAGCGGCTCCATTGCTAGTTCCATTCTCGAGCATCTTGGCAACCACAATCCCACGCTACTAAAGAATAACCAGTTTCAGGAGTATTGGAATAAGCTTGAATCCTTATGGCAGCTTATCAATTTGAATAGCGAAAGTGGTTATTGGGAAGCGTCTAGAAAAATGTATGATTTCCTATTGTCTGTCATTGAAGGACAGTCCGATCAAGAAATAAATCAGCGCATTAAACCAATTGGACATTCCAATGCTGCTTTACAAGAAGCGATTAAGCTTATTCATGATCACTATAATGAACGCTTGCATTTATCCAACTTGGCAAGAGCAGTCGGATATTCTGTTCAACATTTCCATCGTCTGTTCGTAAGTATTTACGGTATGTCACCCATGCTATATATCCAACAAATCCGAATGCGCCGTTCTATTCAACTATTTGAAGAGAACCCTTCAATTACTGTTGAAAAGGTGGCACAGCAACTGGGTATGGAGACAAGTTATTTTATACGAATTTTCAAACGAACTTATGGCAAGACGCCTAAACAATTTATTAAATATGAATAAAGTTCCTTTGAAATTCAAATATAAAAATAGCCCGGCCATAGAAGAAAATGGCCGGGATAAGGCCAGCGGAGCTGTTCCTGCACAAGACGTGATGATCGCTATACCCCTTAATTTTGCAAGATATATCAAAGTTACACAGACGAGATCCGCGAGTAATTCTTGGTCCATCGCTGAGTTCAATCTGTACCATTAGAAAACAAAAGGTCAATCTACTCAGCAGATTGACCTTTGGTTTCGTAATCAGCCAGCTATAACATCTGATTTCATAAATCGTTGCCGATGGACCTCCCTTCGTCGACTTGCCAGTGTTGCGTCCGATATTCACTAGGACTTTGCCCATATTTAGTACGAAACGCGCGGCAGAAGTAAGGATAGCTGCGGAAACCAGATGCTTCAGCAGCGTCCTCAAGCCGCATGTCACTGTACAGAATACGTTCGCTGGCAATGACTAGACGAACCTCAACGGCATATCGCATAGGCGGCAAGCCAAAAGCTAGCTTAAACATATGGGAGGCGGTTGACGTACTGACGCCATTACGCGCGGCCAGCTCCTCCAGCGTGAGCGCTTCCGTCGCATGCTTTTCAATATAATGCTTAAGCTTATTAGCAATGAAATGTTCCTTGCGACCGACGCCGGCCAACATTTTAACGACGGACCGCTCCAGCGTCAAGCAAAGCAACTTGGCGCAGCAGGCAATTATTTCTGTGTTGTTCTCATGCAAATTCCGTTTTTCATAAATTAACCTCCGCCACAGACTAAGCAAATCATCATTGACCTCAATGTGAGCGACATCGGTTAAGGTCTGACTGGAGAGCCATTGGTCAACCCATTCCCCCCCACATACCACATAGTAATCCGCACTATCAACAAGGCACTGTTCATCCAGCCCCCTCTCTTCGCCTATGAATAACTGATAGGTGCTTCCTGGTCTGGAAATAATCAAATCGCCGGTGCGAATGCGATGTGAAATACCATTGAGCTCAACACGGCAAGTCCCATTCACTTGCAGCCTCATCAGTACGCCGTCGTTTCTACAATCCAACTGGTTGCGGTGAGGTGCACGATGGTGGGAATAACCCACATGTATATAACGAAATCCGTAATTTTCCATGGTCGCCTCCCTTATTCACTTTCAACTCTTATATTTTAATAAAATGCAAAATAAGTCAACTGATACAAGATCGGGCATTCCTCCTCATAAACGCATTTCTTATAATAAATTTGCATGAACGAAATTTGCAAAAAATTAAATTGGATAAGCATGTGTGAGCACATGGAGGAGGATTGAACAATGAGATCAACATATCGAATTGGCATCGCTGGAGCTGGCGGCATTTTCAAGGAGTCGCATTTGAAGGCCTGGCAGGAAAATCAAGAGTGCGAGATCGTCGCCATCTGCGACGTGAATGAAGCACGTGCACACGAAATGGCTGAGTTGTCGGCTGCAAAACTCGTTTACACCGATTATAAGCAAATGATCGCTGAGGCTAATTTGGATGTCATTGATATTTGTACACCAAATCTGTATCACTCGGAAATTGCAATTGCCGCCTTACAAGCGGGAATCCATGTTATCTGCGAGAAACCAGATGCGGTCTCTCCCGTCGAGGCGCAGAAGATGGCTGATGCTGCGGCCCAAAGCGGTAAGCTGCTCATGACGATCCGCAATAATCGCTTCCATCCGAACGCCCAGTTCCTACAGCAGTATGCAAAAGAAGGCGGCCTTGGTGAGATCTATACCGGACGCTGCGGCTGGATTCGTCGCAGGGGAATCCCCGGCAAGGGCGGTTGGTTTACGACGAAGGAATTATCTGGCGGTGGTCCTTTAATTGATTTAGGCGTTCATTTTATCGATATCGCGGTGTGGGTCATGGGCAATCCCAAGCCAGTCGCCGTCAGCGGAGCCACCTATCGGAAATTTGCCGACAGCGATGTATCGGACTCGAAGCATAGCAGCTTTGGGGAGAAGCAGACGGGTGGAACGTTCGATGTGGAAGATTTGGCTGTAGGTTTTATCCGCTTTGACAACGGCGCTACGCTACAAATCGAGTTCAGCTGGGCTTCCAATATTGAAGAAGAGACTTATTTTGTTGAGCTTCGCGGGACGAAAGCAGGCGCAACTTACCGAAATTTCGAGTTAGGTCTATTTTCAGAAATGAACGGCCAATTAGTGGATACCAAGTCTTCCCGTACCCAAGGGAAACCAGTTAAGATGCATCATGCCAATATTAATCACTTTATCGATTGTTTGGCAGGTCGAGCAGAGCCAATTATTCGTCCGGAACATGGTGTGGAAATGATCCAAATCTTATCCGCGATTTATGAATCTGCGGAAACAGGCCGAGAGGTTCGCCTCTAGGAACAGGAATGAAAAACGGCGGAACGCATCAACTGCGTTACCGCCATTTTATTATGAGTTATGGTGCTAATCTCACCTCAACATCATCAAAATAAACTTTGAGCAAATGCGTGTACACACCGATCTTCCCTGCCGAGAATGTGCTGTCTGTAGCGGTAAGAATTGGGTTCCCATTCACATAAGCCTGCAGGGTATTCCCTATCACAGTGAATCGCAGCGTATGGTACGTGCCAGCAACAAGTGGTGTAATCGCAGCTGAAATGGCTAAGTCAGTTATGCTACCGTTCAGCAACTTACTCAGATACACCTTCTTCGTGAAGGTATCATACGTCATCGTGTAATAGTTGTTATAGTCGACGTATCTCGCTACTAACCCCATTCTGCCGCTACCTGTCTCCATTTTCCCCTTAGCTTCTACGCTATAGTTGGTCCATGTTGATATGCCTGCGACTGACTTCGTTCCTCCTTTATCCGCATTATCAGATAAATAAGCTTTGGAGCCGTATACGTCTGATACGACGGAGTAATTCCCCCAAGAAGAAACGACCGACCACCCAAGCGCGTTACCTGACTCGAAATTATTGGTCAGAAGCGTGCTGTTCGTCGTGACGACGGTTTCACTGCTAGCTTCGGATTGATTGTTCGCCGCATCTAACGCCTTGACCGTATAGTGATACGTCGTAGCGAGGTTCAATCCCGTATCTTTGTACGTATTCACCGCACCATTAACGGTACCTACTAATTGCTGGTCACGATAAATAGCATAGCTAGTTACCCCTGTATCATCGGATGATTGTGACCAGGACAACGCTACTTCTGTGGATGATAAAGCAGTGGCCGTTAGTCCTGTTGGGGAAGTCGGCGGCGATACGTCAGGCTTTGGAAGTAGTTTCACCACGATGTCATCAAAATAACCTTTCAACAGGTGCGTATATACACCGATCTTCCCAGCTGGAAACGTACTATCCGTGGCCATGGCAAGCAGTTGCCCATTCACATAACCCTGCAAGGTATTTCCCGACACGGTGAATTTCAACGTATGGTATGTGCCAGCCGCAAGCGGTGTGATCGCAGCTGAAACGGCTAGGTCGGTAATATTACCGTTTTGCACCTTACTAAGGTACACTTTCTGGGTATAGCTTTCATAGGTCATACTATAGTAGTTGTTATAGTCAACGAATCTAGCTACAAGTCCAATTCTGCCCCTCGTTTGGTCCATTTTAGCCTTGGCTTCTATCTGATAGTCGGTCCACGATGATTGCCCCGCAACAGATTTCGTAGCCCCTTTGTCCGTATTGTCCGAGAGATAGGCTTTCGTACTGCCGTCCGTTATCACGGCGAACGTTCCCCATGAAGATACGACAGTCCACCCATTCGCGCTTCCAGACTCAAAATTATCTTCCAGCAGCGAGCTTTTTGTCGTTGCTATGGCATTACTACTTACAATAGAATAATTATTCGCTGGGTCAAATGCTTTAACAGTGTACGCGTAGGTAGTACCAAGACTTAAACCCGTATCAATAAAGCTCGTGCTCGACCCGCTGACTGACGCAATTTCTTGCCCATCTCGATAAATAAAGTAGCCAGCTACACGGTCATTATCGGTAGATGGGGTCCAAGAGAGTGATATTTCATATGACGAGAGCGCGGTTGCCGTCACATTGGAAGGTACGGAAGGTGCACTGACATCTCTATATGCAACAAGGAAATTATCATAAGAAACTGGCCCCATAACCCGCTTTACGATTTCTAGTAATTTTGTTAAAAAAGAACCGTTTGAACTTGTGACCCCTTCATTCAAATATCCCTTAATCGCGCTTCCTAGCGTTGCTAACCATTGTTGACTAGCCGCACCAAAAGGGAATCCTGCTGGCAGTACAAGATCCTTGGTTAATATACCTGCGGATCCATTTGCAATCGTGCTATCTGTTGCTGTAACGACTAATTGACCATTTATATAGCCATTCAAGCGATTGCCCGCCACGTCAAACCTAAGTTTGTTCATGACATCTAGCGGCATTGCCAATCCAGAGGTTGATTGGAGAACAATTGTTTGATCATTATTCTGTCTCTCGATGGATGCCTTGCCAAGAAGTGCATCATAAGTAAAGCTATAATACTTGCCTTGATTCACGTATCTCGCAACAAGCCCTATCGTATCCTTAAAACTTGTGATTCGAACATCAGATTCAACGAAATAGTCCGTTCCGTAGGTTTGT
This sequence comes from Paenibacillus sp. LjRoot56, assembly GCF_964253335.1. Taxonomy (NCBI): domain Bacteria; kingdom Bacillati; phylum Bacillota; class Bacilli; order Caryophanales; family Paenibacillaceae; genus Paenibacillus; species Paenibacillus sp. LjRoot56. The sequence continues at coordinate 204,483 of NZ_CAXURV020000002.1, read as the reverse complement.
GCAACAACGGATGTTGATTGTTTTGTCGTCCGATACACATGGTTGCCATTGCTCTCCGTTTGAATCCCGAAGTTCCCTTTGACCGTGGTCCATTCCGCTACACCTGACTCAAAATCCGTGGAATATAGCGGATCGTATACGAGCTCAAAGGCTAATCCTTTATCCGTATCCAAGGTAACAGACACTATCTGACCATTCACGGTCACAGGTATTTCCTGAAGACGCGCACCGTTCAGCGCAAGCTTATAAGCTTTAAAGCCTCCAGCAGGTTTCGTCGTTGTTAACGTGAACTTAGCCCTTTGCTGCTTCACTAAGGTTGGCAGTGTACCTTTGTAGTATTTGATTTCACCAGAAGGCAGCGAAACATATTGTTCCCCTGTAGCTGCTACATCCGTTGTATAGACAAGCAACATACGGTCGCTATCCTTCAGCGCATTCCCGTCCAAGGAGGATGCGAAAAAAGTACCCTTGTCGACATCGCCTGTCACTGTCGTTTGCCCCAGTGCAAACGTATGATTATTCATTGTTCCCGCTGCCGCGATGACTTTCGGCGTATTCACGAAGTAGGTGTCCAGATTGAGATCAAATGTAAGCTCACCGGTATCTGATAGCAGCTTATTCTGACTCAATGCAGCTAACATTTCAGCTTTCTTGTTCGCATCATCCAACGAATGAATGAACAATTCGGCCATCTGTCTATTCGACATCGAAGACGAAATTGGCAGTTTGTTGGCTTCTGGCAGATTGCCGCTAGCAATCTGTTCTGATGTGTTGTCAGGCGTGATTTTGTACACAGTTAACGGCACATTCGGTTTATCACCATACACAGACACGGTCTTGAACAGATGTGGAATGTACATCATGTTCGTCAGATACGCGTCGCCTTCTGAGGCTGCTGCCTTATCGCGCGACCATGTGCGATCCCATACGAACACGAATTTCGGACTTGCGGCTTGAATGGCCTCATTTCGGAATAAGAGCGCCGCTTCTGCCTCCGACATAATAGCAAGCGGATCACCTACGATAGAGAACTCTTCAGGAGCACCTAACTTCATATTTTTATAAGCATCCCCTATATTGACGCCGAAGGAGTATCGGTTCATCATGTCCCAGCCTTGGTAAGCCCCAACTGCGCCATTGAAGATACCGATATCTTCACGCCCTTTGACGGGTTGCGTATCCTGAAACTCCGTAAGCACAAATGGTTTGGCATATGGCTGCCTTAATGATAGGGCTGGATAGTAAGATCCAAAATTCGTATCCGTCGGCCAATCCTTCGGATAATTGGCAATTGTAGTGCTATTGAACGCCATACTTAGACGAGGCTCCTTGAGCGGATTGTACTGATAGCCACTCCCATTACTGTCCGTAAATCTATTGTTTGAAAATTGGTAATAGGCATGTGTTTCATACACATCCGACGCTTGATCGCGCCAATAGTTCACATTCGGGCTATAGATGTAATTTAATCCGCCAATAGGCGCTTTAACGCCAAGATCATCTTTCAAATAAGTTCTCATCGCATTTGAGACATGAATGGTTTTATTGGAATAATACGCACTAAGCTGATCCTTAATGTCCCCTGCTGCATCCCAATAATTGCCTGGGAAACTTAAGATGTCTTGCTTACCTATCGAGCCCAGATACTGGTTGAAATCATGGAGCATATAATCGCGCAAAGGCACCTTCATGCCGCTAAGATTCATATTCAGAAGCAAGGATTCATTCCACGGGCTAACACCGATTAGAACGGGATCATGCTTCAAAGGGAGACCCGTATAGGGGTTAACATGGGATAGCCACATGTCTGCAATCGCTTTCCACATGTCGAGCGCTTGGGGGAGAAGGGGAAGCAAATAAGGTGATTTCGTCCCATCTGCGTATTCGCCAAGCCCCGGTATATTTTTGAAATCATACAGGTGAAAAATGTCAATTGTTACGTAAATCCCTTTAGACTTCAACTTTGCAATAAAGTACTCTAATCGATCCAATCGATCCACATTTAGTTGTGGCGTTGTTGATCCATTTTGGATGAAAATGCCTTGTGCCCAATCGGCCATTGCATCCTGTGCATGTATTCTAACTGCGTTATAGCCTAAACGTGCCAGGCGATTCGCAGTTTGATCCGCATCATCATGTGAGCCGTAGAACATATTCCATGTTATATTGGCTCCGTATAACTTCACCTTTTTTTGCGGTGCTTGCTCAAACGTATAGTCGCCGTCAATGCCTTGTTGGATGAAGCCATATTTACCTGCTGGCGCATCATTCAATCCAGATAAATCCAGGGTACTGCCAGGAACCGTCATCGGCTCTGTATCCATAGGCTTCCATACATCAGCTGCCTGAGCTGTCGGTACATGGCCTAAGATACCGCCACTGCCAATAACAGAGAGTACCATGGTAAAAATAAGCAAAACGGTTATACGTCTATGGATCGATTTGTACGTCATTATTTAGCTCCTTTAATAGAGATTACAGTGGTTCCCTCCATGTATCCAATGGCACAGTACTAGACTTAAGTCGTCTGTGCTTTATATTTGAGTTGTTTCCCTTATCCCCCCTCTCTATAAAAGTCCGCAAAAAGGCATATGCAAGCGTGTGAAGAAAGCTATCCACTCACGAACGTTGCATATGCCAATGTGCTACTTATACGATCAAAGTTTTATTTCTTGATATTCGTCGGCCAAACGAACTGTACACCTAAAGCTTTCTTGGCTTCTTGGAATTTCTTGTTTTGATAGTCCAGCAACTTTTGAGAACCCAGTTTTTCTTCTTGATCGATGCCATCTTTGTAGAGTTTCTCTACATCCTCTGGTGCTTTAGCCAGAATCATTTTTGCTCTTGTTTTGACACGAACTTCTTCACGTTTCGCATTGATGCCCGCTTCTTCTGTTCCGCCAAGCGGTGAAGTGGATTCGAAAGCAAGCATGTCGTACGTATATTTACTGAAATAAATATTCGATTTGGTTCTTTCCGTTTCTTGTACACCGTTCACTGGCAATGTGCGTTGAACAGGGACATAGTTAATCAGCCAATCTAACGTGCCATTTCCGTATTTCAATTTCGTTTTCGCTGCATCTTCGCTTCTAGCCTTAATAAACTCATCGGATAATTTAACCTTACCATTCGCATCATAATCCCACGTAATGCCTTTAGGACCATAAGTCACATTCAAACTCATTTCATCGGAAGAGAGATAATGCATGAGCTTAATAATGCGATCCTGATTTTTGGCTTTACTGCTTACCATCGTCAGTGTCCAACCTGAGGCTTGAACGGGATCAATAACAGGCTGTTTGCCTTTATCACCTAGAACCGGTCCAACAGAAACTAAGATCGCCTTCGGATCCTTGGCATATAAGGCATCCCATTTAATTGCCTTGTTTGTAAGCGCAAAGACTGCACCGTTATTCACTTTCTCGGTAAGCTGTGATTGATTCAGCGTTTGACTATCTTCTGGCAACAAGCCTTCCCGATATAAACGGTTGAGGAATTGATACGCTTCCAATGTCTCCGGAGTTCTTTCACGATCAACAAGATTACCTTGCGCATCTTCACGTGCAGCGCCGAAGAAACTTGAGATGACCCAACTCTCGAAGTACGCAGGCACAACGTCAAAGCCATTGTACTTCGTCTTTGAATCCTTTACTTTACGCAGCGCTGCAATCACGCCTTCCTTGGTATTGAAGTCCTCAGGTTTGATGCCAAGCTGATCCATAATATCTTTACGCGCATATAAGCCTTGGTTGCTGTAAATGGTATCTCCTGGTTTAAACGTTTCTTTGGCCCAAAAATAATTGGCATACCCATAGAAATGGCCATCTGGATTACGGAACCAATCTTGCATGGATTTCGCCACATTGAACGATGGATCATGTTTCTTAATCAACTCATCTAGAGGAGCAACCAAGCCAGATTTCTCAAGCACACCTCGCTGCGGTGCGCCTTTATCCACGGTAATCATATCAGGGATATCTCCTGATGCGATAAGTGCGCTTAATTTATCATCATTTCCTGATGTAAATTCAATAGAAACGCCCGTATCCTCTGTAATTTTCTTATCCAGTAAGTTATTCACTGGATCCCAGTTCTTCTTGTAGGATTCTTGATCGACGAACCAAGTAATCTTGATTGGAGATTTATCATCAGGCTTTGCTGACGCTGACGCTGCAGCTGCTTCGGATGCCTTAGGCGAACTCGCCACCTCTGCTCCCTTATCTGCCGAACAACCAACAAGCAAAGTTCCAACTAGCGTTGTGACAAGCCCTATACTAACTAAACTTCTTTTCATTTGCTTTGCCCCCTTTGATATGCGTGAACTAACCTTTCACAGAACCAATCAGTACACCTTTAACAAAATATTTCTGCAAAAACGGATAAATCGCGACGATTGGTGCTGTTGTTGCGACCATCATGGCTAGCTTCAACGTAGCTGAACTAACATGCTTTGCTTCTTCTGGCATAAAGCTCATGGCTTGCTGACTAAATGATTCTCCATAGGAAGCATCTGTCACCATCCGCATAAGTACAAGTTGAACGGGCTCTAAGGATGATTTTGTCGTAAACATTAACGCATCCATATAAGAGTTCCAATGATATACTCCATTAAACAAAGCAATAGCGGCTAAGACAGGCTTTGTCAACGGCAGTACCAACTGCAGCAAAATCCGATATTCCCCGGCCCCATCCATCTTAGCCGACTCGATAATTTGTTCAGGGATCGTTCGAAAGAAGGACATGATAATAATCATATCCCAAACACTGAACAAGGTGGGAATAATATAAACCATAAAATTGTTTAACAGGCCGATTTCTTTATACAGCAAGTAAGTCGGAATAAGTCCACCATAGAAGAACATGGTCGTGAGCATAATCACGAGATATATGTTGCGTCCACTAAGTCCTTTACGAGACATACCGTAGGCAACGAGAGCTGTAAAAGCGATATGCGTGGACATACCGAGCAGCGTTCTGCTAATCGTAATGAAAAACGCATGATAAATGGTTGTATCTGAGAATACAGCTTTATAATTCGCAAGCGTAAACTCCCGAGGCCATAAATACACGCTTCCTCGCAAGTAATCCAACCCGTCATTAAAAGAACCAACCAAAGCAAACCAGAACGGAGCCAGCGTTACGAATACAACTGTAGACATGAAGATGATGTTACCGATGTCAAACCATTTGTCCCTTCTAGAACGGATATTCATTATGTGTTCCTCCTTACACGCAGGCATCCTCTTAGAACAAGCTATTGTCTGTCACTTTACGAGATACATAATTAGCAGCAAATAACAGAATCAGGGCAACCACTGATTTCGCTAAGCCTACCGCAGTCGAATAGGAATACCTCATTTGCCGGAGGCCTACCTTATAGACATACGTATCGATTGTTTCACTCACATCCAGATTCAGTGGATTCTGCATGACCATAATTTGCTCGAAACCCGTGTTCAATATAGAGCTTATCGCAAAAATGAGCATAATCACGACGGTTCCCATAATAGCTGGGAGTGTCACGTACCACATCCGCTGAAATCTGCCTGCACCGTCAATCTTCGCTGCATCATACATTTCCTGGTCCACACCGGCTATCGCTGCGATATAAATAATCGCTCCCCAGCCAATACCTTTCAATATTTCAGCGCAAACCATAATCATCCAGAACAGATGCGGTTTCGCAATGAAATTAATCGGTTCATCAATGATATGCAAACTCGTAAGTAAGAGATTGAGAATCCCATTCGAAGGTGATAGCACCGTCAGCACTAATCCTCCAAAAATAACCCACGAAACAAAATGAGGCAGATAAGAAATCGTTTGTACGAAGCTCTTGAATCGTTTCTTATTCAGCTCATTAAGAAAGAGTGCAAACACGATGGGTGCAGGGAACCCAAGAACCAACCCCATAAGATTCATCGCTAGCGTGTTACGTAGTACATTCAAGAAATTCGGATCATTCAGAAATTCCTGGAAATGTGTAAACCCGATCCACGGCGAATTCATCACACCCAAGAAAAGATCGTACTCCTTAAATGCAATCAGAATGCCATACATCGGAATGTACGAGAACACAAGCAGAAACAAAATCCCCGGCCATACCATGCTTTGCAGCGCGAATTGGCTCTTGAAGCGCAGCCATCTGCCCGTCACTGATAATCGTGGCGACCGAACACGTTGTTTTGCATTTACGGCTCCATCCACTTGACTTACCTCCCCGATTTACTGCCCCAAGTCGTGATAACCAGATGACAGCGTTCTCTATAATGCTAACTCTACTTCTGCTATAGCAAAGCAACTTCGGAAGCATATTCTCACTATACATTTTGAAAGCGCTTATAAAAATATCATCATTTTAGTTTTGATACCTTCATTTGGGCTCTGCCTAGTTAACGAAAGGTATAGCATGCCTTTTGTCGAATACCTCCCTACCAACATCTTTGAAGAAAGAAGGAGTGACCTTGCAACGTACGATTTATGCCATGAGTATTAAAAGTAAAGTGACGCTGGCCTTTATTTTTTTCATAGTTATCCCTTTCAGTGTGCTTGGTTTGTATACCTATAATCAGTCTCAGCGCTACATGCAAGATCAACTGCTGGCCAATTCACAAACCACCGTCAAACAGATCAAATATACGATTGAGAATAAAATCGACCTAATTGAAAGCGTTAGCAACAACATTACGTTTAACTACCGCTTGCAACAATTTCTCGGAGAGCCCTATTCGTCCGACTCCAATTCTTTAGATACGTATTTCAATTTCGCTGCTCCACTTGTTAACTATGCGATGTTATTCCAGAAAATCAACATCCAGAAAATTTCCATCTATACAAACAATGCTTCCATTCCGGAAGGTTTTGGTTCCTTTTTCTCCGAACAGAAAATTAAAAAAGAGGCATGGTACGATACCTTTATGGCTTCGGATCAGAAATCTCTCTGGGTGCTGGACACGAAGCAGGCAGACGGTAGTGACATTTTCCGCTATATTCAAAAAATGATCTCTATTGAAGGTTATTATCTCGGCATAACGATTGTTGATGTGCGCTCGTCCGATCTGCTTGAACCCGCTGAGGGCCCGAATGTTGTCAATCAGCCTGTTTATATATTGGATGAAAATCAAGGATACGCTAAGGAATCCGGCTTTTTATACGTCGCCGACTCGTTAAAAGAGGTCCAGCAAGTCATCGTCATGGCGATTCCGCTCCCACCGCTGCTCGGTTCCTTGCAGGTTGTGGCTAACCTTGCTTTTATTCTTACGCTCATTGTTCTATTGTTTGCTTTCTACTTCATCCTCAAGATGACGTTAAGTAAAATGAAAACGAGCATTAAACAGATGGATGTCGCCATTGAAACAGGATTTCAGCCCATTCCTATTGTACGAAAGGACGAGTTCGGTGTCATTACCGAGAAATTCAACATTTTGCTTAATAAAATCACCCTGCTGTTAAGCGATATGATCAAGAAAGAGACCATGCACAAGGATGCACAACTCATCGCACTCCAATCGCAGATTAACCCACATTTTATCTATAATACGTTGGATATTTTTAGTGCCAAAATGGAAATCGCCGGGCAGTATGATGTGTCCGATGCCATGGCCGACTTTGGTAAAATGATGCGCTATAATATGGACGGTCACGCTAAATTCGCAACACTCCAAGATGAACTTCGTTATCTCGGGCAGTATATGACGCTTCAGAAGGTCAAATACGGAGACAGTATTCACTTCCGGGTCCATGTACCCAATGAGCTGCTTTCCATTCAGGTCTTAAAATTTATCTTACAACCGATTGTCGAGAATAGCGTGAAGCATGGCTTCGCTAAGCAGGACACACTCGATATTGATATTTATGCCAGCCAAGAAAGTGATCTATCTATCCGTTTATGTGTAAAAGATAATGGCATTGGCATCGAAGCAGCTCGATTGGAAGAAATCAACGAACAATTCCGTACTTCCGTGTATATGGCCAAAGGTGAGAAAGACCGAGAAAGCATCGGTTTAGGCAACATTAATGAACGATTGAAATTATTCTACGGCGAGAATTATCCCTTACAGATCCATAGTATTCAAGGTCAATTCGCTGAGACGATATTAACCCTTCCTTATGACGCAAGAAGAAGCGAGGAGAATGACGATGTATACCGTATTAATTATTGATGACGAAGAATTGATTGGCAGCGGCGTCAAAGCCAAATTAGAAAGGGCCAATGTCGCTGGTATACGGGATATTTATGTCGCCAACGGTGGTCTACAGGGACTGGCCATGGCTAAAACCTTACTACCCAACATCATTATCACGGACATTCGTATGCCCGAGTTAGATGGCATTCAATTGATAAGAGAACTTACTCCACTGCTAACACGCACCAAATTCATTATGTTAAGCGGCTATGGTGATTATCCCTATGTCCGTGAAGCCTTCAAATACGGCGCACAAGACTACTTATTGAAGCCAGCAGCGTCCGATGAACTCGGCCAGCAAGTACAGTCCGCCATTGCGAGTATTGAGAAAGATACCCTCAACGACCAGCTCGTCGAAAGAAACCAAACGGACGCTCGGGCACTGCTTATTGCTCGATTACCCCTCGTCATCCACGGGTCGAACGCCCTGGTGAGCAGCAAAGATTCCGAGCCACAGCAATCACTCGAAGCTTACTTTACTCATCCGCTATTCGCCGTTTCCATGCTTTCATTCGACGATTTTACCTTCAGCGAAGAGCATTTGGATATGGTAAGTGAATGTTTGGAACAATGTGTTCAGGACGATGATTTAGCCCCACATCTACGTTTCCTAGCGTTTCATGATGTGCTAGGATCGGTGTGCCTTGTGTTTAATTATGCGGCATCCATTTCCTTTGATACCGTTCAGGGTATACTTAGTAAAGCTGTTATCCTGCTTAGGAAAGGCAATCTACGAACGCCTACGGCCTCGATTAGTCAATCAGGGCAAAGCCTGGATGATTTATCTCTTCTTTACAAACAAGCGCATCAAGCGATGTCGGAGCGGATTTTACGAGAACCAAGCGAGGTCTTCGTGACACTTGAACCCAGGGGTAGGACGGATGCTTGGCTGCCTGCCAAAAAGGAAATGGAGGAGTTCAAGCAAGCTGCCGAAACCCTGCATGTGGAACGTATCGGCCTCTGGGTTGACCGCCATCTAAGCGATTCTTTTCGTACACAGATGTCTCTGGAACAGCTCAAGTCCATTTATGACCTGGTGCTTTCTGAAATCCATCGCCATGTCCATGAGCGCTTTCTTTTTGAAGAGACCGAACGTGCGACGGCTTTCGATACCTTTCACACGTTAGGCGAGCTCCGGCATTATTTAAAAAGCTACGCCACCGATACGAAACAGCTGATCTCGGAGCAGGCTAATTTGGGCGAAACCGTTATTACTGTAGCGGAATCCATCGTTCGTGAGCATTACAGCCGCGATCTGCAGCTAGCCGAAGTGGCCAATCGGGTATCGATGAATTACTCGTATTTCAGCAAGCTTTTCAAAGAACGAACTGGGTTAACTTTCACTGCCTATTTAACCAAAGTACGCATGGAAGAAGCCCAGAAGCTGCTCAAAAACCCCACCTTACGGATCAATGAGATCTCAGAAAAGGTTGGGTATGGCAATCTCTATCACTTCTCGCGTGCATTCAAAAACTATTTCGGCGTTTCCCCAAAGGAACATCGGAAAACGATGTAACGTGAGATTCGCACTTTTGCAGGCTGGGCAGCTTTTGGGGATTAACTGGATTTCCTACATCTATTTCCGGGGAAAACTAGCCTTTGATGATTTTAACTGGATTTTATGCATTTAATTTTGCCCGAAATGTTCCGTTTGGCGAAATTGGCCAGAAATAACGGGAGGAAATCCAGTTATTTTACGAAAAGCCGTGATTTCGCTTGAATTAGCTGCAGAAAATCCAGTTATTCTCCTGGCCAGGAGCAACGCCTCACACCATAACCCACGCTGATAACAAATAAATAAGGGTAAGCTTCTCTTACCCAAAACCCCAAACATATAAATTCTGGGGTGGTAAAACAACAAGCCCCAGTTCATCGAACTAGGGCTTGCATCATATTAATAACAACGCACTTCATAGATTGCAGCGGACGGGTCACCGTTGGTTGCTTCAATAACAACGCGCAGCTTATCGGTTTGAACAGACTGGACTAGCGTGTGACGGCAATGACGCTGGTAATTGCCCTTCACTTGGAGGAGCTCCTGCCATCCACCGTTCACATACGCTTCAATCCTATAATCTTTCGGACATTGCGGGTCACGATAAAACGGTGCATATCCATGGTACTCCCATAGAAGGCTTCCCGGGAATGTGAGCTCAATCTGTCCAATGAATTGTTGATGATCCCATTTCAATTCCAGCCATTGCGGAAGCTCCTCTCTCGCATCCGAACGCCACAAGTTCGTAAAACGATATGGTCGCGCTACACCACTAATGACATGTTCAGGACGGTAGGCATACTGCGGAGGGTCCACACGGAAGCTACGGGTCGGACCATTCCAATCCCGGCGCATCTTGCCCTCGCCCATTTCATATGCGCACGTATGACCTGGAACTATGCCATCCCCGCAATGCCAAGCAATGTTGGGATTCGCTAGTAAATCCAAACGCACATAGGTCCCTGACTTCAAGCCATCCGCCTCGCTCAACTGCACTTCCCAATCGATCCATTGATAGGTCCCTGGATTGATTTGCAGTTCCGTTGTGGCCAGCGCTGGGTTTGCTTCGCAGCGGTAGTCCCAGATATGATCCACCGGAATAAGTTTCGCTTCCACGATTTGAAGGGTGTCGCTCGTATTCGTCACACAGACAGATACGCGGTTCAATACTCCCTCCGAAATGGCAATCCATTGTCCTTTACGTTGGCGGAGTAGCTCTTCTTGATGACCCAATTTGCCAGATGCTTGTAGCTCCGCCTTCACTTCCGAACCACTGCTCGCAGCCTGACTGCTAGCCGTAACGCGCGCCTTGCGTGCCAGATCCAGCTCGTCCTCGTTCGTCGTGTTTAGGAGGAAACAGCCGTCACGCAGCAGCGTTTGCTTCACTTCTTGTATAGCCAGACCCGGTACGTCCGCGAGTGTTAATCCATGCCTCAATGCAATTGCAGCCGACGTCCCCACGGCCTGCCCTACCAACGCGGTTGTTGCCATTACGCGTACCGTACCTAACGCGGCATGAGTCACAGAGATATTCCGACCAGCCATCATCAAGTTATCGACATCCTTGGCAATTGTTGACCGCAAAGGAATGCCATAAGGGCCACAGTAGCTTTTCACCATATAGGCGGAGGTTTCATCATAGCCTTCTGAGCTGGCATGCTCACTGGTAGGCGCAAGAAGTCCCCCCGGTGTATGCAGATCAAGAAACCAACCGCCGTACGCAATTTCATCCTCAAATACCGTTCTATTCAGCGGGTCATGTTCCGTCATCAGATATTGACCCATAATTCTGCGGCTTTCTCGTTTACCTGGCACTTGACCGATCCAATCAATTGCATGATTAGCTGCCAGCTCTTTCGTGAGTGGATCCTTATTCTTAATCCAATCCCAAATGCCTAACACATACCGTGTCAGCTCATGACGAATATCTTCACTTTCATAGATGGTGTGCCAAGGCATGCCGATCTCGATCCACCAGTATCCACCACGCATATCATTCGGGTTCCGACCCTGTTTATAGAAATAGTCGGGATTATCAAGCTTCGCAGCCCAATCAGGAGCCGTGAACGGAGCCGGGGAGCCAAGGTCTTTCGTTTTAAAAAGCAGCGAACTCCCCATTACATCTCCGCTAGCCTGCAGTGGTGCATGCGGTTCGGCGTATTCCTCGCGTCCTTCGGAGCCCATCCGCCATTCACAACCTGCTCGGTCGGCAACAATGCCGTCGCCTGTGCAATCAACGAATACATCCGCAAGGAGCTCGATCTCCATCTCAGCGTTCGCTACATAACCTACGACCGACGCAATCTTGCGCTCACCCGCCATCCGAACATCCAGAATGGACGTATTCAGATAAAAGGTCAAATTCTCCGTTCGCTGCGCCATATCATACATCGTCATATCCCATACGCTGTTCGTCCAGCCATTCTCAAAAATCGGCTCATGATTTCGTGCGCGTTCCTCAATCAATAACTCCGATATGATCCCTGTTTCCTTCGCGTAAACATGAAAGGCAGCAGCGCCATGAGGCGTTACTCTGACCTCGGACGAACTGTTTCCCCCGAAGACAGGGCGGTCCTGTACCAAACATGTTTTGGCCCCATGTCTAGCCGAAGCAACCGCTGCGCAAAAACCCGCCAGTCCACCCCCGCAAACGACAACATCATATTTCTCCGTCTTTTGCCCATGCTTTCTCGCTGAATGATTGCCCTCCGTACGCATACTCCTGAAGTCGTTAACCATATTCTTAGTCTCCCTTTATGTAGCCGCACCTACCTCTGCGTAGATGTTAGCGTTTTCTTTTCCTCCTTTACACTTTATCCTGAATAAGATCACAATAAAATATCACCGTTTTTGATTTGATGCCTCCATTTTGGCTTGGAATTATCTAGGCACAAATTTGACAGCATCCGCAATAACAAATCCAGCTGTCCCTATATTGCTGATAATCACATTTCCCGATGTCCCGGCATTAAATGCGTATCTCCCTAGTAAGTTCCACATCCCACCGTTGGCCTGCTGATTGACTATTATACTGTCTGGTCCACCAGCATGATTTATAGTGACGGGTACATTATTTGCTCGATTCGTATCCGCATTCCACCACATGTAGACATCATAAGAGCCTGCAGATGCGAAATCAGGTGCATACTTAACGTTCTTGGATCCCTTCGCTGTATCCCCGTCATGCAGATAGTCCGCACCAACTCTTTGACTGCTGTAGGTACTGACCGTCCAAATCCCCGTCTGAGTTATTCCAGTTGGATGACTGTTATCCATAAGGATGGTAGGTTCGTATGCGCCAATGCTTGGCGGATTGCTCCTAACGTTCTTGAAGTAATCCTCTGCTACATCGGTTAGATTATTCTTCCCTTTAGCAATACACGGAGAAGTGCCCTGCAGTTTGAAATAGTCGGGTCCGAATGTGCCGCCTACAAGCAATGGATTGCCAATGACATCATTCACATTCGAAGCAACACCAGTAACTGCGCTGGACCAACAGTTATTCGAGAAAATCAATCCCGGATTCTGATCTACAAGTTGTAAAGCACCCGTGTTCGACTTAAATATATTGTTTTCTATCCTTGTGTTTACATGGCTTGCACCGCCAGTAATGGATATATTCGTACTTGTAGAATCAATAAAAGTGTTACCTGCAATGATGTCATTATCCAAGCGGGTACCTGTAGCTAATCCCGTGTTCCAATACGCAAAATTCTTGCTGTTCCCTTTCAGAAAATTATTAATAATCTTCCTGTTGTATCCTGCTGTAAAACTTTGAAAAGGCTCATCCGCTATGGCAATCCCCATACTTGGACTTCCACCCCTGAAATAAATCGCATTCCCCGTGTTGTAGATTAAATTTCGCTGTATAATTACGTCGTGAGCCTTGTCTACATAGACTTCCAAAGCATAATTATCATAAATAACGTTATCCTCCAAAACTACATCATGTGTGTTGTACCACAAGCCTACCCCTTCTCCCCAATTGTGGTATATGGTGTTGTTCTTGATTGTTCCATAGGCACTGCCTCTGATCATGACAATTAAAGGCCAGTTCATTTCAATTGATAATCTGCTAAAACGTCCAAAATTGGCATTCTCCCACACCCTATTGCCGTCCAAAGTAAAATAATCAACATTCTCTACCTGTATCGCCTCACCACGGTTCTCATGAATCTTCGAATTTCGAATGATAATATCATGATATCTGGTTGTCGCCGAGTTACCGGCATAAATTCCAGCACCATAGGATTGTGTCAATTCAAGACCGTCAATGGTAATATAATTGGCCGTAATACTCATCAGCGAATTCCAGGAAAGCGTGAATTGCTGTCCGTTCGTATAGGTTACTCCGTCATTGGTAACGGTAGGTCCCGTATATGTAACAGTTTGAAGACTGAGACTGTGATTCGGGTACGTATTCTGACCAGAAATGACTGGCGTCTCCCCTGAATATGCCTTGATCGTAATTGGGTTACCGCTTGTTCCTGAAGTAGTAATACTAATCGTTGATGTAATATTGTACGTTCCGCCTCTCACAATAACCGTGGAACCAGGGCCGGCAACCCCTGCCATATTTACAGCTTGTTGGATCGTAGCAACGGGTTGGCTCAGCGTACCAGGATTACTGTTGTTTCCTGTGTTAGACACATAGTAGGTTGTTGCAGCAGCGCTGACTTCTGTCTGAAGGCAGATTCCCAAGGCAAGCAGTATAAGGGACATTACCAAAATCACGATTACCAAGGATCTTTTTCCCATGCTTCTTGTTAACATCATCTAATCTCCTTTTTTGGTCGAAGTAAATTTGAATGTCTAGTGTAACCGTTTACAACAATTCTTTTAACTTCAGTTTTTGGTAGTTCTATCACCTCTTTCCTTTGCTGCTTTTATGTAGATGGTTCGGCGTGCCGCCAATTTACCATAATTAAGCTTATTTAAAAATACCTTTATTTAACATTGGATACCCTTATTTTAGGTGAATACATGAACTTGAAGACAATCAAAATATTCGGCTCCGCTGTCCTCTGAGGACGGTGCGTTTATGGTGAAAAATAGCCAATAATAATAAAAAACATCCATCGGAAGCAATCCGAGGATGTCTCTTTTTTAAAGCCTAGCCAACGCTGATCCGCAAAACGCATCTACGGGCGAGGTGCCTATGAAGGGCTGTTTGCCCAGTAAACAATTTAGAATCTCCCTTTGAACAATCGCCGAGGCATTATAGCCATTAATCATGGTCGGCATCGTAGGCATTTCATATAAGGTATACGGGTTACCTAACGAAATGAACAGCGTTGGTACGTAAGTAGAATACCAAGTAAAGATACCTCCCGCCTCCTCAGGTGACATACGCAGGGAATTCTGCATAAAGCTCGGCGACTTCTGCGTCACATAAATGACCAGATCGATGTCATTCTCTTCTTGTTTGAGGTGGTAATTTCTGACCACTTCAAACCCTTCCGTTACCAACATCTGCTCAAAGCCGCTGCCTCCTGCACCATTCTCTGTGAATAATGAGCCTTCACTCCCAGATGCAATGAGCAGAACTCTGTTATGCTTTTCAGGTGAAATGGGCAGTACGTTTTGCGTGTCCTTCACTAACGTCACCGAGGTTCGTGCGATTTCTTGGGCTAAACTCACATGCTCATCTGATCCTACGCAAGCTAAATCCTGCAGCGCTGGTCTTTCAAGATGCAGCCCCAACGAAGCTTTCAGTGCTAGTACTCTCGTAACCGCTTCATTCAAACGTTCCTCTGTAATAATGCCATCGTTGACTCCTTGAAGCATGGCTTCAAAGTCGTATTTGAGATCAGCTGTGAATAGAAACATATCCACACCGGAGGCGATACACTGGGGAACGATTTCATGTCGCGGCCCCCAGCTCGTCATGCCGACCATCGCTGACGCGTCGGAAATGATTAACCCGTTAAAGCCCAGTTCTTCTCTTAGCAGTTTCACATTGAGTTCATAGGAAAGCGACCCTGGCGTATGCTGCTTTCTAACATCATGGATGCCAAGCTCCTCATAGTAAGCGGGAAGCGCAATATGCGCACTCATCACACTTTTTACACCCGCTTCAAAAGCGGAACGATACACTCGCCCATAAGTTTCACGCCACTGTTGCATCGGCATGCCGTTTACGGTCAGAACCTTATGCTGATCGCGGTCATCCATGCCATCACCTGGCCAATGTTTCACGCAGGCTGCCATTCGACCGGTTTCCTGTACACCCTCTACAACTGGGATTGCGTACGTTTCTACTACTTCAGGTGTGTCTCCAAAGGCACGCGTATTGACAATCGGATTTTGATAATTATAGTTAATATCCAGCACGGGCCCGAATACCCAGTTAAAGCCGATTGCCGAGCCTTCTACTTCAATTCCTTTACCAAATGCCTGCGCCAACTCTGGCTTTCCCGTAGCCGCTACCTGCATGTTCATGCCAAGATTCGTGCCGTCAACGGCTCCGCCAAATCCGCCGGATTCCAAATCTCCAGTCACCAATAATGGCAACTTGCTGCGGCTTTGCATATTCGCTATTTTCGCCTGTTGATTAATCTTAGTCGCATCAGGACTAAACGCGAAGAGATGCACCCCACCGGGTTTAATGCTGAGTAAATCCTCCGGCTCCGGTGAAAATGGCTTCTGAACTACTACAAACAGCTGTCCGACTTTCTCTTCCAAGCTGAGTCCATCACGCGTTTCCTTCACCCAAGAGACGTCAAACTCTGATAAATAAAATGGTTTTTGACGAAGTTGATCATCTTTCATTTCGTGTACGACCTCCAGTTACAGTAAATACTTCCGAATAAAATACGTAGGTGTACAGCTCCATGCATGGCAATAGCTATTAATTAAATTACTGCCATAGGGCGATAGCTTTTTATCATTGGGGTTGTAGATTTCCCAGAAGCAATCCGCTCCGTCTTTAACCATTTCTCCCCAATATGCTCTTATTTGCTCCAAGGCTTTTTCGGATCTGCCGCTTTCAAATAAAGCCTCAATTAAATGATGATACATATAGGGTGTTGTCATTCCAATTTCTGGCGGGGACTCGAATAGCCGATCCATTAATTGACCATTCTCTTCCTCGTTCAACACGCCTGCCAGAGCCATCCACACCTGAGATGCCCATGAAACCTGCTTAGTTACTCCACTTATAAAAAAGCCTGTTTTCTCATCCCATAAATGCTGAAGCGCGCTGCTTGTCACACGATCAATTTGTTCTGAAATGAATGTTGCTTCTTGATCTTTTTCCAGCTCTTTCGCCAGTTCAAGGCCCCTTTTGAGACAATACAACAAAATAGCTTGCGCGGATGCTTGTTTATTAAGCTCTGGATGCCAATCCGTGAAGCACCACCAGGTTTCATCATCACGCACCAATCCGTATTCATCTAGTCGCTCTAATCCGATCTGTATTTGTTCTAGGGCAACTGGCCATAGTTCTACTAGCGCTTCTCTATCCTTGGACGCCTCATAATAATCGAATAGCGTCGCTACGAAAAAGAGGGAATAATCATAAAGCCGCGTATCATCGACTAACGGATTAGGCTTTTCAAAGACACAGGCCCCAACTGCTCCATCATCAAGTGTCATACCGCCAAATAAATATAAGCATCGCTTCACCAGATCATGGTGATGAAAGGTCTGATAGTTCGCCAAGGCTTGTAGTCGTAAATCCCCGATCCACAGCCTGCGATCCCGCTTCGGTCCGTCCTCGAACACCGTTTGCATACAGTCCTGAAGCGTCTTGATACTAATGGCATCGATGGCTTGTAAGTCTGCTGGAATATTAGCGGGCAGCGGCGTTAGTTCCCTCACATCAGCAGAGGTAACCGCCGTACAATGAATATCGGTAAAAGAAACCGTAAACTTACGGGATGTATCGATAATCATCATTTTTACATACCGGAAACAATATCTACGAGGCAGCTTTAGGACTGTAGGAAGCACATCAACATATATCGTCTCTTCCTGCAGCCAGGATTTGCTTAACCAACCATCATAGCTGTCAAAAGGTTCCGCAACCTCACATGGCATTTCGCCAAAGATTAGCTTCAGCCCAAGCGGGGCATCTTGTGGACTACCCACTGACTTGATCGAAAGAGAGATATAACCAACTTGATGATCGCCAAAATCTAGAATGAAACTTTCATCCTTACCGAAGGATTTGGATTGTAACGCGGAGATATTCCCCATTTCTTGCGTTCTCCACCCTTGAAACGCTTCTTCATCCGCTACAACCTCAATGACTGATTTAGGCAAAACAATAGATTCATGCAAGTCGGGAGTGAGCTTTTCCGCTATTTCCACAAACTTTTGATGAATTCCCATATCTCTTCAACACTCCTATCTGATCTTGCAGATACCTTATATGAGAACTAATTCCGCAAGCATCGCATCTATTTGTTTCCGTGTTATGCCTGTCATCGTGTTCTCCCCCAACTGCTTAATCGTCGATTTGCGAACGAAATTAAGAAAGGGACCTTCGAATAAGGCTGACATATGTGTTTTGAAAATTGCTGTTGCCGCTTCATGATCCAGCACATCATTGATTCTCGAATGTTCATTAAACGTTACACGGAATAGATCGCTATTCGAATACGTAAATGTGTAATCACCTGATCCTAGAAGGACACGCACGCCTTGCTCGGCTTCACTTATGGATTGAATGCCAGGGATCGAGGTGTCGAGGGAAAGCCCCCCTTCTTGCACGCTGCCGATTACGGCTCCTATCAAAATAACTTCTGCGGTTGTATTCGCTGGAATACGAACCCTCATTTGAATTTGCCCCTGATCCACTTGCCATCCGGATTCGATGCGTCCATATAGGGAGTTATGTGCGGTTTTGGCATAAGTGAGACGATTCCCTCCAAACAACGGCTCGATATGAATACGTTTGAAGGCTGGTAGAGTAATGTCCATGTCCAAGCCAGCTATTTTGCGATACATCCAGTCTCCGATGGCTCCATAAGCGTAGTGGTTAAAAGAGTTCATATCATCGCTCCAGAAGGAGCCGTCTGATTTAATGCTGTCCCAATGCTCCCAGATGGTTGTCGCACCCTTCGAGACGGAATACAGCCACCCCGGATAGCTTTCTTGCAGCAGCAGCTTAACCGCTGTTTCGTGATAGCCGTTATTCGAAAGCGCGAAGCACAAGTAAGGTGTGCCTACGAAGCCCGTTGATAAATGATAATCATTATCCAGAATCAGTTCATTGAGATCCTTCGCGACTCTTGCACGCACCTCATCTTCCACGAGATCGAAGACGAGCGCAAGGATATGCGCAGTTTGAGTCGGGGCAGCGACGCGCCCATTTTTCGTTATAAATTCATCTCGGAATGCTTGAATTACGCCTTGGTAAAGCTCATCAAAGGCTTGCGCCTCTTCCTCATGTCCTAGCGCTCTTGCGGCATCGCGAACAATACGTGTCGAATACGCATAATAAGCCGTTGCAACTAGCGCAACTGGTGTCGCACCGATGTAGCTATTTTCCTTAGCATCCAGCGCAAGCCAATCGCCAAAATGGAAGCCTGTGTTCCATAAATATTCCTGATCACCTTGAGATCGGATGTAAGAAATCCATCCTTTCATGCTCTCATATTGTTCAGCAAGGAGACGCTTATCTCCATAATATTGATAAACCGTCCAAGGGCAGATCACCGCAGCGTCTCCCCAAGCAGCTGAATTCTCGCCGCCTACAACATCTGGGACAACAAAGGGAATACCACCATTAGGTCTTTGTTCGGCTTTCATATCATGCAGCCATTTCGTGAAGAAGGGACCGCCTTGGTAATTAAATAGCGCCGTAGAGATGAAAACCTGAGCATCTCCCGTCCAGCCTAAGCGTTCGTCACGCTGTGGACAATCCGTCGGCACGTCAAGGAAATTACCTCGTTGGCCCCAACGAATGTTGCTTTGCAGCTGATTCACCCTGGCATCCGAGCATTCGAACTCACCTGTCGGCTCCATATCGGTATGCATGACTTCACCGATAAAAGCATCCAGAGGCAAGCCATTTTCTTGGCCTGGAAAGCCCTCAACCTTCACATAGCGAAAGCCCATGAAGCTGAAATAAGGTGCATAGGTTTCAGGGCCATTCCCTTTGGCGATATAGGTCACGACCTGCTTCGCTGGACGCAGGTTGCCGAAATAGATATTGCCTTCTTTATCTAAGACTTCAGCATGCTTTAGCTTAATTTGCGTACCCGCAGGAGCAGTTACAGTAAAGCGCACGCGGCCCACCATATTTTGGCCCATATCCAGTAAGTGATCGCCTGCAGGCGTTATGAAATATGTGATAGGACGTATGATTTCCGTTACACGCGTCGGTGCGTTTTCTTGAGGCACTAGCACATCATGGCTTACATCCGAACATATCTGTGTAGACATCCACTCGTCATCGCGGAAATTCACCGAGCTCCAGCCCGCTTGCTCCAAACGCGCATCATACGTTTCACCATGGTAAATTGTCGAGTATTGAATCGCTCCTGTTGAAGCCTTCCAGGTAGTATCTGTGACTACAACAGTTTCTGTGCCGTCTTGATATCGAATATGCAGCTGTGCGAGGGCAGCCCGGCGCTCGCCATATTTAAAGTTTTTATTCTCAAAGCCCATCCCGCTTTTGTACCAGCCATCACCAAGCAGAATGCCAATCCCATTGCCATCGCGTTGGAGCAGATCCGTTACGTCATAGGTTTGAACCTGCATTCGCGTTGGATAACTCGTCCAGCCTGGCGACAGCAGCTCATCGGAAACACGAGTGCCATTCACATACAGCTCATAAACGCCTGCAGCCGTCGCATATATACGTGCAGACAGGATTTCTCCTCCCACCTCAAACAGCTTGCGAAGCAGAAATGCAGGCTCGGACTGCGGATCCATCTCACTTTCGTGAGGTGTGATCCACTCGGCTTGCCATTCCCCTTGATCTAACAAGCCCATCTCCCACCAAGCGATTGCACTCCATTCGGATTCACAGCCCCTGTTATCCCAGACTTTAACTTTATAGAGGTAACGAGCTCTTGATAGCAACTCCGGCCCCTCATAAACAATTTGAATCGACTGATCGGATTCTATATAACCTGTATCCCATACCGGATTCGTAAAATCACCATCTTCGTTAGCTACTATGATCCGATACCCTTGCTGCAGCGTACCGCGGCGATCGGATTCAATTTGCCAACTTAACTGCGGGTTTCGCGCTCCTATACCAAGCGGATTCGTTCTATATTCACATTTCAATGCCGTAACCTGTAAATTCCCCATTGTAATCCTCCTCAACAAAAGTCCCATGATTAGCCTTTAACTGAGCCAGCTGTCATACCTGCTACAATTTTTTTATTAAAGAAAATGAATAAGACGAGTGGCGGTAACGTGATCAGTAAAATATTCATAAATAGCAAATTCCACTGCGTGACAAATTGACTTTGGAAGTTATACAAAGTTAATTGTACAGTCGCATTCTTGGCTCCCGGAAAGAAATACAGAGGGTTCGTAAAGTCGTTGAAAATCCCGACAGATGACGTGACAATAATCGTTGCCGTTACGGGCTGCAGAAGAGGCAGAATGATTCTATAGAACAGTCCAAATCCGCTGCTTCCATCTACCACAGCAGCTTCATCTACCTCACGAGGAATGCCAGACATAAACCCCTTATACAACAAGACCCCAAAAGGAAATCCGAGTGCAACCTCTACTAGAACGAGACCAGGCAGCGTTTTGAACAAACCAATACCATTCAAGACCCAGATCGTCGGTACGATAGCCGGCGGTATAATTAATCCTGACAGGACAAGGAAGTTGAGCCATGGCGTCGCGCGATCACTTCTACGCTGCATCACAAAGCCTGCCATCGCACACACAAGAATCAACACGGTAATGGATATGACGGTCAGCAAAGTACTGTTGTAAAATGCCCGCAATAGCATGTAATCCCGGGCGGTGATCACTTCCTTCAGATTATCCCAAAGATGAATTGTGGAAGGCCACGCTAAGTTTAATAAGGAAGATTCTTTCTTGTCTTTGAGTGCATTAACTACGACAAAGTAGAAAGGAATCCAAAAGATAAGAATGGTCAGAAGAATGGCAATGACTTCGATACCTAAGCCTTTTATTTTTCTGCTCATAGTTCCGCCTCTTTTCTGTTCAGGTAGGAATACAGCGGAAGGGCAAGCGCCGTTACCACAATAAATAAGATCACGTTTCCTGCTGTAGCCAGACCATAATAACCGCCTTGATACTGCTTATAAATAATGGACGCGATAAGGTCAGTCGTAAATCCTGGCCCCCCTTTGGTCATCGCCCAAACGAGGTCGAAGGAGCGCAAGCCACCAATAAAGGAGAGAATAATGACTGAATTCGTTGCCGGTCGGCTTAAAGGTAGTATAATATTCCAGAACTTATGGAATGCGCCTCCGCCATCCATTTCCAGGGCTTCATAATACTCTTGTGGAATAGAGAGAATTCCTGCGATATAGATAACCGTAGCGAAGCCCACACCTTTCCAGACATCCACAAGCGCCACAGACAACAGCGCTATGCGTGTATCGCCTAACCAATCTGGACCAACAATGCCGATTGCGGCTAAGGCTGTATTGATTAAGCCTTGTGTTGGATGCATCATCATGCTGAATGTGATTCCGACTGCAATGGTACTTAGCAAAGTTGGGAAAAATATGACAGACCGCAGATAACCCTTGGCTCTTATTTTTGAAGTTAGAAATACGCCTAGCAACAATCCCAAAACAACCTTTAACACACAAGTTACTACTGCATAAATGAGGGTATTCTTAAATCCGATCAGGAGCGAAGCTTCTTGAAAGAACATCTTAAAGTTATCTAATCCGATAAACGTCCAGCTCGTTAAATTCCATCTTGTCAAACTGAAGAAAAAAGACATAATGGTCGGAAAAATAAAAATTAATAAGTAGATAATGGCTGCAGGAATAAGAAAAGCATATGAATACGTCCGTTTGAATACCTTGGCCACTGAGATCACCCCTAATTTTAAGAAAAGAGCCGGTCTGCATGAATTTCGCATCGCCGACTCCTGTCTGATTAAACTTATTTATTACCAGCCTTGCAGACCTAATTGCTTGGCTTGTTTTTCAACATCTTTATCATAAACCTCTGCACCCTGTTTACCCGTTTTGATAGCTGCGCCGACTTCCGTTGTAATTTGTGGCAAGCTGGATCCTTTAATTGGGGACACGAATTCCAAAGCTGGCGCTGTTTTGTTACCGTCAAAATATGGCGTCATATCTTTCACTGCTTGTGCAACGTTATCTGGCAGCTTTGCACCTTTAATCGCATAAGGACCTGATGGCATGGAAGCAGCCGACTGAGCAGCAACACCATCCATAGAAGCGATGAATTCAACAAATTTTTTCGCTTGCTCCGCATGTTTAGTTGCTTTATAAATATAAGCACCACTTGGCATCCACACCGTCAAACCATTCGTAGCTGCACTATCCCCCGGTTGTGCAAAGAAGCCGATATCCTTCATTTTGTCTGGGAAATTCTGCTGCAGCGCTGGTGTTGCAAAAGATAGCATCGGATATTGAGCGCCTTTGCCTTCCGCTAGCATCTTTAAGCCCGCATCATATGTCGTTGCTAAGAAATCTTTGTTCATGTACCCTTTTTTAGCAATTTCCTCCAGCTTTTCGAAACTTTTAAGTGCCGCTGGATCCGTCGCATATTTCGCTTTATTCGCTGTATAATCATCCGCAAACTTCGGATTGGCGGCTTGTACATTGTAATAATCCGCTAATACGACGAGTTGTGATGTCCAATCATCTTTATAAGAACCAATGACAGGCGTGATGCCAGCAGCTTTAATTTTTTCACTGTTAGCCATCAATTCTGCCCATGTTTTCGGCACGGAGAGACCGAGGTCAGCATAAATCTTTTTGTTGTAGAACCAACCGCCGGCCATCGTTGAGCCAATCGGGCCCGCATAGACTTTACCTTTCGAAGAGACAGTTGGTTTAAAGGAATCAATCACATTCGCTTGAAAAGGTTCATTTGTCAGGTCAAGTAGATTTTGTTCTGGATTAAGCGCTTGCATAAGTGAACCGCTGTTATAGAAAAACACGTCAGTCATATCTCCAGTAGCTAGACGGGTTTTGACGATATTATCGCCTTCTCCGCCGCCTGGGCGTGTCTCTTGTTCAACATGAATGTTCGGATACTTTTTTTCAAATGCCGCGACAATCCCTTTTGCAACATTGACAGAATCCTGTGTATTATCGATTAGAAGTGAGATGGTTACCTTCTCATCTGTTTTTTTGGTACCCGTATCCGTTGCATTTCCTTTTGTATCTTCGGATGATGTGGATGTCGTTCCACAGCCTGCTACCACACTAGCTAATAATACCGAAGTGGACATTGCGGCAACCCATTTTGTTGTCTTTGTACTCATCTTCAAATCCCCCTTAGTCGTCTTGGTTAGGATGAATCGATTGCTAATTTCGGGCGCGAGTTCGTTTTCCCCGTGCTTTAATCTTAATCGCTTTTCCTAACCCCAGGCAGTGCGTCATTCTTCTGATTGATGTCCGTATTTTTCAGATTCCCGAGGGGTTGGTTAACTGCTCTTTATATTGTCCAGGTGTATAACCCGTGTATTTTTTAAATACTTCAGAGAAGTGTCTATACGTATGGTACCCAACTTTCTCACTCACATCACTTACTTTCAAACCGCGGCTAAGCAGCGTCTTGGCAAGCTCCATACGAATCCGCGTCACATATTTAATATACGACTCACCAACTTCCTCCTTAAATAACACGCTGAAATAGGTGGGATTCATGCCAACATGCTCTGCTACCTCTTGGAGCGTGACATCTCGCGTATAGTTTTGCTCCATATAATTACGAGCACGTGTGACGGAGGCATGTCTTGAATGTTCACGAGCATCGATCGTACTTCCAACAATCATTTCAAGTTGACTGCGAAACCATTCCGTCATTTTCCCTCTTGCGGCCATTTCCCGAAATTCCACATGCGGACGGTAATCTTCAGGAATGTGACTGGCTTTGTCCCCAGCTGACTTTCTCGCTTCTTCGAGAGCCAAATAAAGCAGCTTAAGCATCTCATGCTCTGCTACTTCGCTATCCAATTTTTCCATTTGTATCCATGCAATGAAACGATCAATCTGCTCAAGCATGCCTGCCTTATTACCAGAACGCAAACTCAGAATAATGGCTTCCTCTCGTTCGCTTAAGCCCTCAGGACGCGTAATCAAATCACCTAAATCTTCGAAACGCACAATCCCTTTCTCCCCCAGAAAATGAGCGGATCGCAGCGCACGAAGCGCTTCTTTAAAGCTATGTGCGGCATCTTTCAGCTCTGCATAAGTCCGACCGCTCCCAACAGAGACGTCAGCTTGCTCGGACTCCAATTGTAGCTGCTCCCAGAACTCAGGGGTTGGCTGTTGGGCATGCACGCATACAAGTAATCTCTCTTGGCCATGGCGCAGCGGAATCACCGTACAGGCCGTATGCTCAGGAATCTGCAGGCGATCTGACTCCGTCGCTAGAACGGTCACTCCAACGAGGGGTCCCGCCCCTGCACCATAAATGTCTCGCCATTTCACTTCCGCTTCTTCGCCGATAAATAGTAAATCGAATGTCGCCTTCTCCAAAAGCTCGCGATGACTGCTGCTTATTTTTGTTTTAAGATCCAGCACTTCTTGCTCCTGGCTGATCTTGTCCATAACCTTGCGAATCGCTTTCTCAATCATTGGAATTGTAATTGGCTTCTCCAAATAATCAGCAACCCCGAGATTGATAGCTCTTTTCACATATTCAAATTCATTAAACCCGCTAAACACAATACAGAGCGTCTCCGGTGCTTCCTGCATAATTTCTTCAATCAGCTGGAGTCCATCCATTCCTGGCATCCGAATATCAGTAAAAATAAGCTTGGGCCGATGCTCGCGAAATACTTCGAATGCAGACAATCCATTGTCAGCCGTGCCAATGAGTTCGATTCCAAAGCTTGACCAATCTATCATTTCACGAAGGCCTTGAAGCACAATATATTCATCATCAAACACTGCGGCCTTAAGCATCTGTATCCCTCTTTTCACCGAATAGTTGAAAGCGAATTTGGATCTGAGTGCCTTGATTGACTACACTCGAAATCGTTAATGAACTGGTCGTTCCGTAGCACAAGGTCAATCGTTCACGTACATTTTTCAAACCATATCCTTGTTCCGTCGCATTTAAATCAGCTATTCCTACGCCGTTATCTTCCACAGTAAAAACAAGATATCCATCATCTCTTTTTCCGGTAAGCCGAACCGTACCTTCTCCTACCTTAGGTTCTAAGCCATGATAAATGGCATTTTCAACAAGAGGTTGAAGCAGCAGCTTCATAATCTCCATACCCATTATGGCAGGCTCTACTTCTTCTATATATTGAAAGCGATTATGATAGCGAATATTCTGGATCGTCATGTAATGCTCAATATGCTTTAATTCCTTATAAACGGAAATGGTATCTTTCCCTTTGTTCAGGCTCAATTTAAAACTTTCCGATAAGGAAATCGCCATCTGAGCGACATCATGATTCTTTTGCAAAGTCGCCATCCAATAGATCGAATCTAACGTGTTATATAAAAAATGCGGCTTAATTTGCGCCTGCAGCGCCCGAAGCTCCGCCTCTCGCTCCTTTAACTGGGAATGAATCAGCCGCTCATTTAATTCTTTATTTTCAGAGACAACGCGTTTAAAAGTTTCCCCAATCGTCCCTACCTCGTCCTGTTCGAACGTCTCTTCGAATTCTCGAGCTCCTTTCGTCCAATCTACCATCATTTTTTTGATCTGTAGAAG
Source organism: Paenibacillus sp. LjRoot56 (assembly GCF_964253335.1). NCBI lineage: Bacteria > Bacillati > Bacillota > Bacilli > Caryophanales > Paenibacillaceae > Paenibacillus > Paenibacillus sp. LjRoot56. The sequence goes on along the minus strand of NZ_CAXURV020000002.1, from coordinate 177,969 downwards.
CGGACGAGTAATACTGCCGGATATAAAAATGGAATACAATAGCGCAATAACCCCCATAGAAACAGCAATGAGTGTTGTTATTGTCCTAATTTGATTCGATTGCTTAAGCAGTTCATTCACTTTAATCAGATGAATAAATGTCCAATCGGTCGTTTGGTTCTGGTATTGGCTAATGAGATACCCCCTTTGCTCCAATTGGAGAATAAGAGATTCATTGTCTCCTTCTTTGAGTTCGGCATTGTCGGTTAGACCGTTATTAAACACGACTTTACTTCTTTCAGGAGTATTATCCAGCGCCATGAAACCACCGGCATTGCTGTTTTCATTGAAAATATTGGTGAAAATATCCGTTGATATATTCACAACTAATAGACCCATCGTTTGTCCGTTTGGACTTGATGCATCGCGAAATAATTTGACTGTGGAAAATGAATTCTTCGAATGATCGAGTACATCATAGCCAAGAAAAACAACTTTACCCTGATCTTGTAAAGCACTTTGATACCAATCGGTTTGCCGGATGAGCTTGATTTTGTCTGGCTGTTCATAAACCCCTGCATCATCAGAGCGTCCAGCACAGAATGTCTTGAATTCCAAATTAAATACACAGATGGAGTTTACAAATTTGGTATCAAATTGATTGTTATTAATCGCTTTTTGCAGCTTATTGGAGGTCCATTCACTGGTGGATTCCGTTGCATCCGCAGATTTAGGTTCATTGCTCTGAGCCAAGTTACTGCTTGACAAAACCTCCCGCACCTCATTGTTCACCACGATAGAACGATTCATATTAATAATGCTGCGAAATAATAAATCCGCCACTTCACTTGACGTTTCTAAATGATTTTCATAGGTTTGCGCATTCGTTTCCATCAGTGTGTTCTTGGCAATATCGAAAGACATATATCCTACAATCATAATTGGAGGCAAAGAGATAACGATCATTGCAACGAGAAACCGACTACGAAGCCGTTGTAAACGGAATTTCGATACGAGATACCGCAATCTGTTTTTCATATTGTGCATCCCCCATCCCTTGTGATATTTATCTTGAGATAACCTGAAAGCTATACAGGTATTATAACTAGATCACCCCTAATTACATAATGTGCTTATTTTTTGGGTGAGTGTCCGTTTTTTTTGGGAAAGAGCCTGGTGCCTTCCCAGAGACATCTTGATTTCCAATTGCCTAGGAAAATAGAAATAGCTAACTATCATATGACAGTTAGCCCTTCTATTCGTTTTGTTTGCATCTTTCGAAGTATTTCGACAAATTTCACTTGTTAATTGTCTGAAAATTCTGTCATTTCGTACTGATTGTGTTATAATAGATATGTAACTAATAAACACTAAACGGGGTGGTTATCATGTTATTCGGTAAAATTCTTGTGGCGTATGACGGTTCAAAGTTATCTAAGAAAGCGCTTGAAAAAGCTGTCTCATTGGCCCAAGAAATTTCAACAATCACGAGGCCGACTAGATTAGAAGTTATCCACGTCTTGTATCATCCACCTGTCAATATTGGTGAAGCATTTGTTACTATTCCAGTGGGTACTAGTTCCAATTACTCCGAGAACCTTCAGCCAATTATTGATGAAATAAAAGAACTGAGCTACCCATTAGAACATGTCGAAATTATTATCAAGCAAGGAATCCCCGTAACAACCATTCTGGAATACGCAGAAGAAAGTGGCACTGATTTGATTGTTATGGGCAGCAGAGGACTTAGTGGTATCAAAGAATTCTTTCTTGGAAGTGTAAGCCACAATGTCGTTCAGCAAGCTCATATCCCCGTCTTAATTGTTAAATAATGATTTATGCAACTCTAGCGTGCCATGATATGGGCTTTAAATATAATAAAGAATTCATCATATACGGTTCGGTTGATCGACCAGATGACCGTACTACCTTGCAGTAAGCCTGAGCAATCAGGCTTTTTCTTTGCAAATCTATGCATATATCGATGAAAATTAGTTACGAAGAAAGGAAGATTTTTTTGAAATCAATGAACTTGCTCGCCTTAGTTAATGCAAAAAACAATCTAACTACTTGCCGTAAGTTTTCAGTTGATTTCCCCCACTTCCTTACGTGGATTGTCCCTCTCTCTTGATCAAACCTGATGCTATATTAGTAGAAGTGAACTATATAAATCATGATCGGGAGGTACATGAGATGAAAAACCACTCAAAGAAAGGGACGACCATACGTCCTTTTGCCTGCTATGATGCGGAGCAGCTGGAGGGCATTCGTACCCGGATTTCCATGCAGCCTGAGCTGCTGGAGGAATATAAGCGACAGTTGATGTTGTCCGATGCCTTTGCCGAAGTGGAATTGTCTTTGCCTATTCAACGAATGAACGCTTTCCGAACGAATCCCTTTGTGTTCCAAACACCGGAGAACGCTGCACATATGAAGGTAACTTTTCATATCCGAGGAAAGGGCGAGGTGTGGATCAGACAAGTGAAGCTTACCCATTCGGAAAGAGGATTGCCTATCCCGATCGTAAACGGCAGCTTTGATCAGGGGTTAACGGAGTGGGAGACTACGTCGCACTCCTCTTCCAGCTCGGTTTCCCTTGAACCATCCGATGACCCCAGGCTGGGGCAGTGTTTGTACGTGAAGAACATGTCGGATGACGACCAGGTGCTTTTGGCAATGACAAATACGATTCCGGTATATGCCCAAGAGCATTACAGCATTCAGACGACCCTTCGACTGGATGAACTCTTATCGGAGGACGGCGTATACGTCGAAATCAGGTTCTTGGGAGCTGCTGGGCAGCCCATGGATGAGGTATATTCTTCGTGCCCCTTTAACCGTAAAACGCCGACCACTTGGGCTACACTGCTGGAGACTGCTGGAGCAGATGCGGACGCCTACATGGTGACGGGGGATGCGGTATACGCGGAGCGAGCCAAACGGAAGATCTTGTACATGTTGCCAGATATGTGCCAAGGCATGGATATTTTCAGGGCAACTGGCTGGCATGTGGATGATACATACGGGGCCGTCCATATTGGACGAGGCATGGCTGTGACATCGGTCATTTACGACCAGATTGCGGACTCCGGAGTTATTCTTCCAGAGGAGGATGCAGCCATCCAGTCTCACTTCCGCTATATAGCAGCAATGATGATGGACACCGCCTATTACCGTTTCGATTTGGAACAGTTTCCGGATGAAAAGGGAGGCAAACGCAGCAACTGGAATGCGGACCGTGCCACCGGCCTCGGGATCTACGCACTGATCTTCCCCGAAGAAACACTTGCCGAAGAATATCTAGAGCATGCCTGCGCTGTCGTGGATTGGCAGCTCGAGCATGTCGTTGATAAGGATGGCGCGTGGCCTGAAAATATCCGTTACCATGGTGCTGTGCTGCATCGATACTTTCTGTTCTTCACGCTGCTGCAGCGACTTCGGGGGATAGACTACTGGTCCCGCGACAAGGTAAAGATGATGTATCGGTTCTTGATTGGGACAGTGACTCCGAAGGATTCCGTTCAGGGTGGACCCGACTCGGAGCCCAAACTGCTGTCTCCCGCTGTTGGTGACTCAACGGTTGACGATAATTGGTTCCGTATGTTCGCCTATGCTGCACCTTTCTATGTGAAATTAGATCCCCAGCTAAGCAGGGAAATGATGTGGGCCTGGAAGCACGGTGGCGGCGTGGTACGTGATACAGGGGCTAGTCCCTGTACGCTGCTCGCCCTTCTCTACCCACAGCTGGAGCTTCCACGGGAAGCTCCAGAACTGACTTCCGTTTACTTTGCTGGCATTGGGTATGTCATCTTCCGGCAGCATTTCGGTCAATGGGGACAGGAAAACTACGCCATATTCGAATCTTCACCGCTAACCTATCATGCCCACCACGACGAAGGTCATTTCTCCATATGGGCAAATGCTACCCCGCTGACCCTGGACCCTGGAACGGGTGGGTACTATAACGGAGACCGACACTGGTACGTGAACGGACATGCGCATAACGTAGTTCAATTTATGGACGAGGCAGGTATTGTACAGAATGGCCCGCTAAAGAGCATCTGCGAGGAAGTTTACTTCTCGGACCAAATGGATTATGTCCGAAGTTGCATTCCAGATGTCCATGCCGATGCTTATCATCGCCACTTTGCCTATGTGAAGGCTGGCGCTGACGTTTATGTGGTTTGGGATCATATCCGGAGTCAGCGGAAAAGCGTCTGGAATCTGCATACATTAAGCTCCTCCTCAGATATTGAGAAGAACCGGATCACGGCACATTGCTTAAATGAGATGAAACTGGAAGTTACGTTCTTGGAGCCAGGCAAGATCTCCGCATCAACGTCTCATGGGGCTGTATCTGGAGCTTATCCATTAGCTGCACAAGAACACCTTCGAATTACTGGTGATTGCGGCAGCGATTATCTGACCCTGCTCTTTCCGAAGTCCGGGGAATCATCTGGGCTTACCGTTCGCATTTTACCAGTAGATCCCGATTCTCCTGAACTTCGGATGTACAGAGTACTCCGAGATGAACAAACTTTGTTCCTCTTGCTGGTGAACCGCGCTGACCACTTAAAAACTTTCGCATTCCAGGCAGATAGGCCACTTTTGAACCTTTTAGACAAAACATCTTGTAAGCCAGATGCCAACGGTCAATGCCACATTCAGTTGAACGGCGGCAGGCTTGCTATTTTTATTGCTATTTAAACAAACAAGGTCAATCGATATTTCATCGACTGACCTTGTTTGTTAGTTATGAATAATACCTTTAAACGTAAAGCTGTATGCGTAACTACGGTTTGCATAAAGCGTAAATTCGGGATGCGTCTTCGACATCCAACTATCGTCGCCGCCGACCCCCATCTGCCGGTAGTTCACTCGCAGCGCGACTTTGTCGCTAGGAGGCAGTTTATACATATGATCGTGCGCTTCTAGTTCGAACGGCGTATACGGCAGCGCGTTCAACTCCACGGCCCGAGCACCTTCAATCCGTAATCCAATACCATCGGCACGGGTCAGTTCTGCCCATCGAACCTCCGTTTTGTTTCCACATTCCTGAGGGCGCAGATACGGCACATATTGGTCTACTACCTTCCCCTGATAAATACCCAACCTTGCACTTTCCGCACGGTCCCAATGATTTTCATGCGGGCCCTTGCCGTACCACTTCAGGTTCTCGAAGCTGGCATCCAGCTGGAACATCATGCCGATCTCCGGAATTTCCGGAAGATTATGGCCTGGCAGCAGTTCCTCTCGAATCTGAATCCCGCCATCCCCTGCCACGACATATAATAAGTTGCAGATCGAACTACTTGTCGTTGGTAAGATATACGCTACTGTAATTTCTAGCTTATCCCCATAAGAATGAACATGCATAGCATGCAGCTTACGCTCTTGAGCGGCTTCCCTCCAAGTCGCACTGCGTTCTGGCAGCTTGTTTCCTTTATCGTTATCGATACTAGCACGCCAGAAGTTAGGCCTCGGTGCTTCTTTCATGAGCTCGACTTCTTTATATACATAGGAGGTTAAATCACCTGTCTGCTTGCTGAAAGTTACACTAAAATCTGAATTGAACGCTGTAAATGACATATCCGACTCTTCCGTATGCAATGGCATAGTATCTAGGGCTTGCACTGCATGCGTCTCAACTGGCAGCAAGAACTGTTCAAACGCCACTTCATGACCGGCAGGCGCCCACAACCTGTCTATCATCTCTACCAGTCGAACAGTCAATATGCACTCCTCTCCATTGCGTATGGAAGCAGGCAGGTGATAAGGTAGTATAATGACTTCTGTAGCCCCCGCTTCCAAAGCAAATGAAGCGTTCCCTTCCTCAATTAACATGCCGTTCTTAGCCAATTCCCACTTAAGATCATAAACGAATAAGTTCGTAAATAAATAGTTGTTGGTTACACGGATATGGCCTTGCTGCAGATCTACTTCCTCGAACTTCACATTCTGGTAACATTTTTTCACTTCATATAACTTGGGAGTTACACTGCGATCTGCGAAAATGAGACCATTCCCGCAAAAAGTACCATCGTTGGGTGTATCACCGAAATCCCCGCCGTAGGCCAGATACGAGGTACCATCAGAGGTTTTGGTGCGGATCGCTTGGTCGATCCAGTCCCAGATAAATCCACCTTGAAGAATGGGATACTTGTCAAACAACTCACAATATTTAAAGAGATTCCCATTGGAATTCCCCATCGCATGGCTGTATTCACACAAAATAAAAGGCTTCTTGGGATTAGAACGTGCATACTCTTCGACTTTGTGCGGCAGTGTATACATTTGACTCTCCATATCAGAAGCTGCATCAGATTTACGGCAGCGTGTCACACCTTCATAATGAACGAGCCGAGTCGGATCATTGGATCGGAAAAAGTCATGCATTTTAACAAAATTGTCTCCGCCCCACGATTCATTTCCTAGTGACCAAATGATGATAGACGGATGATTTTTATCCCGCTGCAGCATGGAATTAGCACGGTCTAATACATTTGCAGTCCATTCCGGTTTACTCGCAGGGACTGTCCATCCTTCCTCCTCTTGGAAATTAGACCAACTGCCGTGCGTTTCAAGATTCGTTTCGTCAATGACATACAAACCATACTCATCACACAAATCATACCAAAGCGGATGGTTCGGATAATGCGAAGTGCGGACTGCATTAATGTTATAAGCTTTCATCAGTTGAATATCGCGAACCATATCCTCATATTGAATGGTACGGCCCGTATCGCAGTTAAACTCGTGACGATTCACACCCTTGAACAAGATGCGTTTGCCATTAATCTTCATCAGCCCGTCCATCAATTCGAACCTTCGGAACCCGATGCGGCAGCTCACCACTTCAATCAAATTCTCGGAAGAATCTTTCAGCGATAAAACCAAACGATATAAATTCGGCGTCTCAGCCGTCCACTTCATTGGGTTCTCTAGCTTAGTGTGAAGCTGCAGCTCGTGCTCATTCTCACCGTTTAGCTCTACGTCAGCGAACAATGATCCTTGTACAAGATTTCCATTCTTATCGTACAAGTTGGCTTCTAGCGTGTGCCTACCTAGCTGCTCACCGAATGCATTCGTCACCATTGCCTTTATTTGCAAATGGCCATGTTTGTACTCATCATCCAAATCCGCGACAACACTGAAATCGTAAATATGAGCTTTCGGCGTGCTGTATAAATAGACATCGCGGAAGATCCCGCTCATCCGCCAGAAATCCTGGTCCTCCAACCAACTGGCATCGCACCAGCGATAGACCTCAACGGCAAGTTTGTTTTCTCCATCTTGCAAGTAAGGAGTCAAGTCAAATTCCGCAGGCGTAAACGAGTCTTCACTGTATCCGACCAGATCGCCATTCACCCAGACGTAAAAAGCTGATTCCACACCTTGGAAACTAATATAAACAGGGAGGTCCTTCCAATTTTGGGGCACCGTGAATGTTCGCACGTAGGAGCCAACGGGATTGTACATTGTCGGCGCAAAAGGGGGCTTGATATCCTCCTTGCCTTCCCACGGATATCTAACATTCGTGTACTGCGGGTAATCGTAGCCTTGAAGCTGCCAATGCGACGGAACTTGAATAGAGTCCCAGCCGGTGGTATCGTAACCCATTTCGTAGAAGTTCGTACTCCGCTTATTCGGAGTCTCAGCAAAGCTGAATTTCCACATGCCATTCAGTGAAACTGTGTATGGAGATGCGCTTCTGTCGCCTTTGAGCGCTTCATCTACCGATGCAAATGGCATTAAAGTCGCATGAGCTTTCATTCGGTTTAATTGGAAAATTTCTGGATTATTATTCCACTCGGGGTAACCATTCTTCGGATGTGTATAGGCATATTTTTGACGCATATCGCGCACCTCATTTGCTAAATTTTCACCGTGTGTACAGCTGTTTAAAATCAGATGGTGTCATTCCTGTATGTTTCTTAAACAATTCACTGAAATGCCGCCTGTCTTCGTATCCCAGAGCCTGAGCGATCTCTTGAACCTGCTTTCCTTCAAGCAGCATCGCCTTCGTCTGCTCCATCCGCTCTGTCGTTACAAATTGGGTGACGGTCATCCCTGTAACCTTCTTGAACAGATTGGCAAAATAACTGCCGCTCAAATAAACCAGTTTGGCATAATCATTGACCGTCATATTTGACGATACATTTTGACGTATATGAGCAATGACTTGCTCGACAACTTGGTTCACATCTTCAACATGGCGTTTCTGAATGAACTCACAACCCAACCTGCACAATTCCTTAATGTTCTCTTGCAGTTCCTTCAATTTATACGATGATAGATTTTTAATGTGATACTGGTAGCGTTCAATTCCTTCCATCTCGTCACGCGTTAGTTTTTCAGAGAAGACGCGGTTGATAAGAAAGGCCAACTCATCACACATTCCTTTGACTACTTCCGGAGCTGGAGGGGTTGAGGCGTGGACGGTTTCCTCAAACAGTTCATCCACAATGCTGCACGCTTTCGGCAAGTTCCCCGACCGTAAGCAGTAAAAAAGCTCCTTCTCCTTCTCGGGGGAGTAGCGAGGTAAGGTTTGATGAACTGGGCTCAAATCTCGGTAATTATAAACGGTATTTCCACCCGTATAAAAATTATAGGAGATGGCAGCGAACGCCTGGGAATAGGAGTATGAGATCTGATGAATCTCCTGCACTTCTTCCCCCAGCCCAATGGATATGGTATATCGGGAATATTTATTGACATTCTCGCGGCATTTCTCCGCAATGGCTTCTGCATGGAAAGAATCCGAAGGATTGAATATCGCTACATAGCGATTCGTATGATCTCGGAAAACAAAACCTTTGGTATGCTCCCTCAAACTTTCCTCCAAAATATTGTGAACGGTAAACCGGATGAGTTCTACCTCCTGAACAGGCAGTGTATCGGTTTGCTCCGTGAATTGATCGATTTCTGTCAGCATAACAACAAAACGCTCACGCTCAAGTCCAATATTTAAAAAATCCCAACGTTTTTGCGCTTGTTCAGGGGTCGTTCGGAATTGGAGCAGCAGCTGAAAATATTCCTGTCTCAGAAATGGCAAGCTTTCCCGAAGCTTTCTTTCCATCTCACGGTAGCGCTGAGTTTCATGAATCTCCTCTTCAATCGATTGCTTAGCCTTTAAAACGACGTCGATAATTTTTTGCGGGGTATACGGTTTTACAATATAATCGAACGCACCTAATCGAAGCGCCTCTTGGGCGTACTCAAAATCTGTATAGCCGCTTAGAAAGACGATTTTCGTTCGTGGAAACCATGCCAGAATCTGTCTCGTCATCTCCAAGCCGTCTATTTTGGGCATTCGGATATCGGTCAGAACAATATGTGGCTCCATTTGTTTGATAAGCTCAATACCCTGCTCACCATTGCTAGCTGTCCCTGCGATGCCAATACCGTATGACGCCCAATCTATTTGGTTGGCGATGCCTTGCACAACGGTTTTGATATCGTCGATTACACACATTCTAAGTTCAGTCGTCATTGCTTGATCACTCGCCTGTCAATGGGATAGTTAGTTTCACCGTGGTGGAGACATAAGGCTCGCTGCTCAGACTAATATCTGCTTCATGGCCATAGTAAAGCCGCAGTCGTCCATACACATTGCGAAGCGCGTAGCTTTTTTGTGGGGATTGCTCTCTCCGCATATCAATGTCAACGGTTGCGACATCCATGCCTTCGCCGTTATCCTCCACTTGAAGGATCAGATTATCTTCGGAACTTGAAATGGATATCTGAATTTTCCCCTTACCATCCATACTCTGAAACCCATGCAAGATGGAGTTTTCTACTAAGGGCTGTAAAATAATTTTCAAAACGGGAATATCTAGCAAGGACTCATCCTCTAACTCAATCGAATATTCAAACAAATCTTCATAGCATTTCTGCTGCAGGATTAAATATTGCCTTACGTGATCAATCTCTTTGGCTAAGGTTGTCATATCGTTTCCGCCATTTAGACCAAACTGGAACAAGAGAGACAGTGACGTAATCATCTCTGTGACATCTCTGTTTTGAGACGTTTCCGACTTCCAAATGATCGTGTTCAGTGTGTTATACAAAAAATGCGGATCAATCTGCGCTTGAAGGGCTTTTACCTCCATCTTGCGCTTTTCGTACTCGGCTTCTTTGACATCCTCAATGAGTGAAGAAATTTCCTCCAGCATTCGGTTAAACTTCAACCCGACCTGTGTCACCTCATCTTCATATTTACTGGTGAATCGTACATCAAGATGATTTTGTTCCACTTTTTTCATTAACCCTTGAAGTTTGTGCAAAGGCTTCAACAGAAAGCTCGATATGACATTGGATAGCACGAATGCCAAAACGGCGCAGCACAGCATAATCCAGAGTGTAATTGTTTTGATACGATTCACCTGATGAAGCAAATCCGACTGCGTTTGTACGCTGACCATCATCCAGTTGTCCGCCATCGTGAGCCTCGAATAATTGACTAAATACTTCTTACCTTCGATGTCATGTTTGAAAAACCCACGATCTTGATTCTGCAACTGCTCTAAAAAGGAAGAGTCACTTTGAAAGGGAGGCGTCTGGCTGCTTAACGGAAGTACCGATTCGCCGTTGCTTGATATGAGATAATAGTTTGTAGACTGATCCAACAGACCATCCGTAACAACACTGCTAATGGCATCTTCCTTCACATTAACGACAACATAGACATCACGAACATCCGCTTCGGTGACAGGCTTCATGATCAACGAAATAACTCGCGCCTTTCCTAAAAAAAGCGGATCCTCGTGATCTTTCAGCCATACGACACGTTCTGTTGTGTTCAGATACTCGGAAAATATCGTATCCTTGAAACGAATCTGTCCGTTACGAAGATCATTCGTCGCATACATTTCGCCAACAGGCGTGTAGATCAAAACAGATTGAATCGAGGGCTCAATGAGTTTCATTTGCGCTAGTGGCGTTTGCAAAGAGGATAACCGTGTATAATAAGAGGCCGAATTATTCGCAAAGACATCCTCCATGGCGTTCTTGAATGGATCACTCAGCATCATCGAGGAGGTCGAGATAATGATGTGCCTGAACTTTTCATCAAGCACACGCGCAGATTTATTTAACGTATTTTGGCTGGAAATGAACGCTTCACTTTCGGTGGATCGAAAAGCAATCCAATAGGACATGATGCCCGTCAATGCAATGGAGACAACGGTCAGCATCAAAACCGAGATCCATAACCTCCGGCGGAGCGATAGCCGATAAAACCATTGCTTCAAGGTGACTCCTCCTTCTCCGCGCAATAATAAGGAAGAGACGCGCTGCATTTAAGCCGCGCGCCCCTTACCTATTGTATCCATTTAGATGCAACCCTATTTGGCAAGGCTGCCCTGCAGTTTACCCGGATCAAAATTCGGATCCGCCTTCAACTTCGTTTCTCCCGCGGCACGCGCTTTCTCTAATGCCGTATTATAGCGAGTGGTCAAATCATTCAAAAGTTTGTCCACATCTCCGCCTTCGAGCATATATTTAATAATGACATTCCCTGTTTTCATTCCTTCAACCTTTGTTTCTGCCACGCCAGTCGGAGTCGTTGCATACAAAGCGTCGAACTTCGTAGGTAAGAAACCTTCAATACCTGGCATAGTTGGCTTTTTCGCAGAGGCATTCACATCCGGTACAATCGAGATCCCAAAGCCTTTTTCGTAATATTCCTTCTGGAAGTCCAGATTGTAGATATATTCTAAGAATTTCCATGCTTTATCTTTGTTCGGTGTATCTTTGTTGATTCCAATATAGTTACCCGTATTCGCAACAGCTACAGTTCCTGTTTGTTTCCCGTCAATCGTTGGCGGCAGTGCTGCGGTCCAGTTCACTTTTGTCGGGAATTGGCTTTGGTACACGGCAGGTTCACCGGAGTGGTTAAAGTACATGCCGATTTTTCCAGCAGCGAATTGTGCACGAAGTGGATCAATGTCGAGAGATTCAACACCAGGCAGCATGCTGCCGTCCTGCTTCATTTGTCGAAGCCCTTCTATAATAGGCTTATAAGCAGCAAAATCATACTGACCCGTTTTATAATTATAGCCATCTAACACGGACGTTCCGCTGAACGATCCAATAGGGTTGGCAATCCGTGAGAAGGCAGAGCTTGGATTTTTGAAGTTTTCGGCAAAACCGTAAGCTCCAATATCTTTGCCGGCTTCGGTAATTTTCTTGGCATCTTCAACCATTTCCTGAATCGTTCTTGGCGGTTCTGTGATTCCGGCCTTTTTGAACAGATCTACGTTATAGATTAATCTCCAATATTGCCCTGTGTTCGGAAGGGAATAGATTTTCCCATCCACCATATTGCTATCTTCAATTAGTAAATTATTATATCGTTTCTTCATATCGTCTGTCATCATATCGTTCAGCGGCAATAGATAACCTTTCTTCACAAAGCCAGGGAAATCGTTAGTCCGAAAGATGTCAGGTGCTTGTTTGCTTGCAAAAGCAATATCGACCGACTGATTAAAGTTATCAGCCATAACTGTCATTTCAACTTCAATGTTGTCTTTGTTCGTGTCATTGAACTTCTTGATAACTTCCTTCATATAATCAGCGTCATGACGATCAATCGTCCAATAGGTAAGCTTTGTCTTCGGTCCGCTTGCTGCAGGTGAAGTAGTTGCACTTGCACTATTGTTCGTAGGCTGATCCGTTTGTCCACCGCATGCTGCAAGTGAAGCTACCATTGTTACGCCAAGCAGCGTGCTCATTACGATCTTTTTACTCATGTCGTTAAACCCTCCCGTTTTCTCTTCCTGTAGTTGGATACATGCATCATGTAACTGTTTTCATGATAACCCTATATCAACACGAACCGTGAATGACAAATCAACTTTCCATGTGGGGGAAATTAACTCTTTGTCTGTTCGGGTACGGCTATCCTTTTACGCTTCCTGCCGTTACCTGGATGAACGACTTATTCGCCAAGACATACACAACTAGGATCGGCAGGAATGACAAGCATGCGCCAGCCATCATGAGATGTGCCTCAGCAGCAGCACCAATACCGTAGCGCAAATTAGCAAGACCAACGGTCAGTGTTTGTAGTTTCGGGTTCGTCATGGTGAAAACCAATGGCAAAATATATTCATTCCAAGCACCTCGGAACGTGAACAAGGCAGTAACCCCTAGTGCAGGACGCAATAACGGAAGAATAATCCGCCAGTAAACCGTAAAGAAATTACAGCCGTCGATATAGGCCGCCTCGTCAAGATCCTTTGGAATCGCCTTAAAAAAGCCGATCAGCATAAAATAGATCACCGCATGCGAGCTAATCAGGATGATGATGACACCCCAAAGTGATTTATTTAAACCAAGCTTAACCATGAGATTAAACTGCGGCATCAAAACAACAGCACCAATAGAAATAAACATCGTACTAGCTTGTAAAGAAACATACAAGCGCTTCCCAGGGAACTTCGTTCTATCCACCGCATAAGCGGACATCGTAGCAACGAGCAGCGTTCCGATCGTCACGATGATGCTTATAAAGAGGCTGTTCCACGTAAACTGGGCAAAGTTAGCCTGCTTCCAAGCCGTTGCATAGTTCGAGAACTTCCAGACAGAAGGTAACAGCGTAGCCCCGGCTGTCAACTCTGCATTCGTTTTTACAGAGCCTAACATCGCCATAATAATGGGGAATATCGTAAAAAAGGCGATTGCGATCAAAAATATCCATTTAATACTATGCCCAATAATTCGGTTGCCCAGGAAGCCACCTGATTTCATAGTTGTCATCTTGTATACCCTCCCTTTTTAATCCTGATTCAATCGTTTGGACATCCTGAAATATGCAATCGTAATTAACCCGACTATGAGTGCCGTTACGAAACCAGCAGCGCTACCGTATCCAATCTGCTGTACCGTCGGAGAAGTTGCCGAGACTGGGAAAAACAGCTTGTACACATACAGATACATGACATCGGTTTTGCCGAAAGGTCCGCCCTCGGTCATGACCATAATACTTTCATACCCTTTAAGGGAGTTAATAATAGCGAGCATAACGATCATCTGCAGGACAGGGCCGAGCATCGGAATCGTAATGTACCAAAACTTTTGTACGACATTCGCTCCATCTATGGATGCACTTTCGTATAAATCATCTGGAATCCCTTGCAATCCGGCAATGAATAGGAGCATATAGTTACCGATCGCGCCCCATATCGCCATAATAATCACGGTTATCATGGCATAATCCGGCCCCAGCCAATCGATTGATTTGGAGATTAAGCCATACTTGAGCAAGAATTGATTGAGAAGTCCGTTATACGAATTGAAAATAGTGAAAAATACGATGGCCATAACGGATGTGCTTATAATCGTCGGCATGAAATACACGGCGCGCAATAATACTTTTCCTTTTATACCCTTATTCAGAATAACAGCAAGGATGAGTGAAAGCGGCAGAACGATAATGAGTTTGCCACCCGCATAAATGAACGTGTTGTACACAGAGTGCCAATACTCCGTATCCCTAAACAATCTTGTAAAATTATCAATTCCGATGAATTTCTCTTCGCCATACCCCTGATAATCGTAAAACATATAGCGAAGCGCCCAAACTAGCGGATATATGCCTAGCGCCAAAGTTAAAAATAGACTTGGAAAAATAAAAACATAGGAATTGAAGAGGGAATTCCTTTTGCGCATCTGTCATCTTCTCCTTAAACTTAATGTAGATTAAGCATATTACAACCGCGCAGCAAGGCGGGAGTGGTAATTCAACTGTGTCCGTATGACAAATCAACTGTATTCCTCATAGGAGGATGCACGAGGAGATACGGACGAAATGCAAACAGACCCCAAAGTGATTTGGGGTCTTGTTGGCATGTAGGTTTAGTTGAAACGGATCATAAATGTCCTAATTTCATAAGGTTTCATCTGAACACTTATTCGATCAACATGCTGCTGCTCTCCTTCAGGACGTTCGAGGAGATCACATTCCTGCCAGGACACGATCTTGGCATCGCTCGAAATCTCCAACTGTCCGCTTATGCCTGCGAACTCGTGAATGCGCAAAATGACTGCGTCCTGATCCTCTGCTGCTTTAACCGCATCGATCGTGACATTGTCACAGGATAGACGGAACATGCTGAATGCAGCTTTCTCAGGCGTTCCAGACGCATACGTAAGTGGATTGTTCAGCGACCATGCGGATTGCATCGTTTTACCGTCATACCAATCTCCAGCATGCGGTAGCAGCGAATACGTGAAGTGATGCTCACCAATATCTGCCGTAGCGTCAGGAACCATCGCGGACTTGATCAACGTTAATCTCATCACATGATCTTTGATGTCATACCCATATTTACAATCATTCAGAAGGCTAACGCCATATCCTCGTTCAGACAAATCAGCCCACTGATGACCAACCGTCTCAAACCGTGCGTAGTCCCAGCTGGTATTCCAATGCGTTGGACGCTTCACGTTGCCGAATTGAATATCGTATGTCGCTTCCGTCGCCCGAATGCGCACTGGAAATGCTACTTTTAACAGTTTACGCGGCTCAAGCCAATTGACCTGTGTCTTGAAATCGATTCTGCGATTATGCGTATAGAGCACCATATCTTGGACAACAGTAGAGTCCATATAAGACCACTCAAAGCGGACGATCGCCGCCAAAGCACCCGTGTCCGTCACTTCCATGCGGGTCACACGTGTTACTTCCTGTTTTTTCTCGGTATAAAAAATGTCAATATCCCACGCCTCATGCCGACCTTTCGGCTTATCTTCAAACACTTCGAATCGGTTGCAGGTCTGCCCCTCGGCGATAATTTCCCGCTTCTCAGTCCGATCATAGAGTCGCTCAATCTGACCACTGGCATTCCATTCGATTTCGTAAAACGGGGTAATTAACCCCTGAGGCAACTTCGTGAATGGATTCTCCTTCAACTTTTGCATATACGTATCTGCTCGACCGGCTTGTCGAATCACCGTGTACCCCATTGATGGCACTTCTTCAACCTTAACCCACTGCTTCCCATCCACGAGTTGAGCCTCCAGCGGACGATTATGCGCATCCAACCAGCCCTCCCCTTGGGGCAAGCATACGATATCCGTCTGCTCCCATGGCGAACTATTAAATACCAACATTTCACTTCCCTGCTTGCCATCTGTCAAATACGATGCGGATTGTTTCCACACGTTATCACCAATAGCATGCGCCTCACTGTATTCAACCCTGCTGTCCTCGTAGACTTCACGAATCGACGAACCTGGGATAATGTCATGGAACTGGTTGCGCAAAATAATTTTCCAGCCTTCATAGAGAAGACGTGAGCTTTCGACATTCGCTGCATGTGCGCTAGCATTCAATAAGCCGCTCATGACTTGCAGCCATTCCGTTTCTCTGTATAGCAGCTCTAGCTTACGATTCATAAGCTTGTTATACGCTTGACTCGTATAGGTACCGCGGTGTAATTCCAGATACAACTCACCATCCCATGTATGTACATAGGAGTTTGAATTTGAAACCTGTTGCTGTAGCTCGGTAAAATAGTCATCAGCGCGTCCCGTCTTCACCGCGGGAATACCAGGTATTTGATCTAATCGGCGCCTCATCTCCAGCATTTCCCGATTGACACCGCCTCCACCATCGCCGAACCCGTAGGCGAGCAGTAAGGAAGAATTGAGTGCCTTATCACGATAGGCGTCCCATATGCCTTGCACCGAAGATGGCGTAACTTTCCCGTTGTACGTATAGTAGAAAGCTCCTTCGCTAGAGCCGGGATCCGGTGTCGTAATGAAATGGGTCAGTACTTCCGATCCATCAATCCCCCTCCACATAAATGTGTCGTGAGGCATGCGATTGTATTGATTCCAGCTGATTTTCGTCGTCATGAAAGATTCAATGCCGGACTTCCGCAAAATTTGCGGCAGTGCCCAGCTATAGCCAAACACATCAGGCAACCACAAGTATTTGCATTCTACACCAAATTCCTCGCGGAAAAATCGGGTTCCATATAAAAGCTGCCGCACAAGCGATTCACCAGATGCGAGGTTGCAGTCAGCCTCCAGCCACATCGCACCTCCAGCTTCCCAACGTCCTTCTTTGACACGTTCCTTGATGCGTTCATAAATTTCCGGATAATCCGACTTCATATATTCATACAGCTGTGGCTGTGTTTGTAAGAAAATGTACTCCGGGTATTGTTCCATTAAACGGAGCACGGTTGAAAAAGATCTCGCTGCTTTTTCCCTCGTATGCTTCAACTGCCAGAGCCAAGCGACGTCGATATGCGTGTGCCCTATGCATTGAACGACAACGGAATGCAGCTTCGGCATGGAGGACAGTCCCGTTTGCAATTGTTCCTGAGCCCTCGCCACGGAGTTGTAAAAAGCGTCGCTCCCTGGTCTCGACCAATCGAGCAAGAGAAAAGCTTGATCCAACATAGTCAGCAGTTCGTGCCGTTCCGGACGACGTTCATCTAACATCCGAATCGTTTCCAGCAACGCTTTGCCCGTGTAATACAGATCATCGCAAGCTTCATCCAGCCAGCATAAAGCTGCTAATTCCAACCTGCTTTCCATTACTCGCGAGCTTTGGTAACCGCCTAATCCAGACCACAAGCGGAAGCGAAGCTGCACCTCGGAACCCACAACTTCTTGGGGGAAAAATACTTCCTCATGATTCGAATCTACGCCTTGAAACGGCTCACCGTTCAAAAAAAGTAGCGATTCGAAACCACTGTTTGTCCCCTCACCAGTTTGTCCAAGCTTAAACCGGCCAAGTACCTTCTTTCCTTTCCACTCATCCGGAATAAACAAATCCGCAGCTAGCCAATAGTACACATCGCGGCCTTTCCAACGGTCTCCGATTCGAATGCTATTCCACTCACCGTCTTCGGATGGATAAGCTCCAATGACGCCATCGGCATCTAATTTGATTCGAAAAGTATCTATAACCCTTTCACCACGATAACGAAAAGGTTCTAGTTCATTAATACGCGCGTGCAACTTATCCACAGTCCAAAACATCCTGATACCCCCTTCAATCCTTTGACGTTGTTGCCGTCATATGAATTAACCATTTTCCTGAGAATGTAAAGATTCTATCTCTCAGGGATAGTTATGTGTATTTTAAAGGATAACAACCAGAAGACGTGATAGGCAAACTAATGATTCATACGGGGTAAATTCATTTTTATTTGATCCGGGATATTCATGCAACCGACATCACAACAGCATATTTTTTGAAACAACTTCGTAAATGCATAAAATAAGCCCGTGCACTCACTAAAGTACACAGGCTTATTTCGATATCACGACTTTTTGGTAAGTTGCAAGAAACGCTCCAACATGGTCGCCGCTTGCGCGCGCGTAGCCGGCACCGCTGGAGACAGTAAATCGCCATCGAGACCGTTTACTAGTCCGCTTTGCAGCGCTGCGGCCATCTCTGGTCGCGCCCATACGATGCTGCTGCTGTCTTTGAACTTCGCCAGCGCAGACTTTTCCGACTCGGCGCTTAGCGTAGTACTCGCACCAGACGCTTGCAGGGCGCGGACGAGCATCGCCGACAGCTCTTCGCGAGTAATTGGCGCACCAGGCTTGAAGTTGTGATTATCGTAGCCCGTAATCAGCTTCGCCTTCACAGCTGCGCTCACCGGAGCGGCATACCAGTCGCCGTCAGCGACGTCTTGGAAGCCGCTCGACGCTGCGGAGGTCGGCAGCTTCAGCGCACGGACCAACAAAGTGGAGAACTCGGCGCGCGTGATGCTGCGGTTCGGCGCAAACGCCAAATCATTGACACCACTAACGATTGACTCGCTAGCGAGAAGCTCTATGTCTTTTTGAGCCCAGTGGCCGATAATGTCGCCGAAGCTCGGTGCGTAAGTGCCCGGCGCTTCCAAATACAATGCTTTCAGTTCTTCAAGGTCCTGCGTAGTCACGCCTAGCGCTTTCTCAAAAAAGGCGTTGTAGGTGCCGTATTGCTTTTTGATCTCATCGAGCGAGGCTTGCAACCACTCCGACTCTACACCAAGAATGGAAGTGGCGATTTTCTTCGAATCCTCCGTTGTCATCATAGGGGCCATATACTTGAGTGTCGCCTGATTGCCGGCAGCCCGGTAGTCATTACTTAGTAAGTAGTCCTGCATAATTGTTTTCTCGTCAACCCCAAGCGCTAGCAAAATAAGCGCCGAACCCAAGCCCGTACGGTCCTTGCCTGCGGTACAGTGGTAGACGATTGCGCCGTTTGACGGATCTTTCAGCAGCTCGAACATCGTTTTGTAGGCTTGTACTTGCGGATCGCTGACCATGTTACGTTGGCCGTCTTCCATCATCGCCATCATGGAGGCGTAGTCCATTTTGAAGAGCTGAGTAATGTCCGTCGAATTACCCAAGTCCTTCATAACCGGATCCCAAACGTAGGTCATGCCTGGAATTTTCGGGTCGGGCTTCTGTGCGACTTCACCTTGAGAGCGGAAGTCGATGTCGGTGCGAATGCCGAGGTCCTGAACTATTTGCTTGTCGTTTTCAGTTAACGCCGCCAGCTCGTTCGCCCGGAACAGTTTGCCCCATTTGACGGTACGCCCATCTTCCGTGCGGTAGCCGCCTAAGTCGCGGAAGTTGTCGAGCCCTTTGACGTTGACTTTCCGCTCCGCTGTGATAACGGACATGCCGTTGCCTTCGATAAGGAAATACGTGCGGCCTTCCGGGTTCGGATCCTTCACGGCGATGGAGCTTTCTTTGACTCCTTGAGCCAAGACATGATGTTCTTTATCAAAGTTATAAGGAGATCGGCTCCAGGTAATGCGTACGTCCCCATTTTGCCCCGCACCTAATTGCCAACTCAGCTTGATCGTTCCATCTGATTGCCGTTCCGCCCCAGCGGATACGGTGATGGTTTGCTGCTGTACTGCCTCTGCTGCGTGAGCCTCGTTCCATCCTCCTGTTGTCTGAATCAGCGTCATGCCTAACACGACTACCGCTGCTTGTACTGCTATCCATTTTTTCATAAGAAGTCTCCTGTCTCCTGTTAAGTCATTGTCTCGATGCTTCAGGTATTAGATTAGAACTGTATTGTTATTGGAATATTCGACTTATGTAAACGAACTGTTAATCTTAATGTCACGTGCTGCTGCGAAATCGCCAAATCCCCCGGTATAGCGGAGCGAAACCTAGGAAAATAGCGTTCGCAGCAGGCGAGCAATTTCAATTTTTCTTCATCCACTTTATATTCAGCTTACATACATCATGCATAATAGACATTATCGACTCTACTTGAAAAGGCGGCTTGTAATGAAATGACTTCACTTGTACCCGATGCACGGAACACATCGAACCAATTAGGCTCTGCTAAGTCTTCCCTTGAAAAATTAGCCTATCAACAAATTCGCGAGAATATAATCAATGGTCATTTCCTGCCAAGCACACTGCTTTCGGAAAATGAGCTGGCCGAGCAACTCGGCATGAGCCGCACGCCAATTCGAGCAGCGATTTCCCTCTTAGAAACAGAGGGATTCGTGGAATCGATTAGAGGACGTGGTGTCTTCGTAAAGGAGATCTCGTTTCGGGAGTTTCACGACATGTTCGAATTCCTGTCCTCGATGCAGCTGTACAGCCTCGAAATCGCTGCTTTCAGGAAGCTCAGCTTTAATCTGCCTGAGCTGGAATATCTTCTTGCGAGGCAGCTGAGTGCTTCGGAAGAGGACGACTACCGCACCTATTACGAATGCGGACTTCTCTTTATTGAAACCATGCTGCTTCTTGTAAAGAATGCGAACATGCTGCAAGTTCTCGAGCAAATTAAAGGGAAATATATGTTCAAAATCATTTCTTACCGCAAGTTGCATGCCCACACGTTACCGAAACCGCAGCAATCGGTAGAATTCAATCAACGCATCTATGATGCGCTTGCAGCAGGAGATTTGGACGAAGCGAAGAGAATCATTCTAGCGCTCATCGAACAGACACGTCAGCAATTTCAGTCTTTTGGGATTTAATACAGGTCAAGGATAACGAAAAGCCTGTGCGTACCGAATCTCGGTCTCGCACAGGCTTTTCAATCGTAAATACATTAGTTTTGAACCCTTAACTTCTTCTTAATCTTTCCTGCCACTAGCTCAAGCAGGATGGCAAACGTAAGAATCAGATACGTAATTGCTCCGATTTCTCTCACATCATAATAATAGGAGCTAGCCATAAACATATCATATCCAATTCCTCCTGCACCAGCTGCAGCACCCATAGCTAACGCTACGGAAAAGTTGATTTCAAATCGCATAAACGTCCATGAAATCAAGTATGTGATCGACGAAGGCAAAACGGCTTGGAATACGATTTGAAGCCAATTCGCACCACTTGCTTTTAATGCTTCAATGACGCCTTTATCTAACTCCTCGAAGGATTCCGAATACGTCTTCACGAGATAACTGACAGAATGGAACGTCATACCAATGACCGCTGCCACACTGCCTAACCCCGCAGCAACCGCAAAAATCAATACCCATAGCACAGTTGGTACCGCTCTAATAAATGCAACTATACCTTTAACTATAACGGATAGTGTAGGATTGGATAGATTAGTGGCGGCCATTAAGCCGAGCACTAACCGAGTTCATATCGACTCGAAAGCGGTAATCTAGCTGTTTGTGGGAACTTAATTTTGTTCTATAGCGAAATGAAGGGTTATTGGTTTACTTGCATCCTTACTAATCCACTGTGCTAAGCGATAATTGCCGTTGCGATTCGGCATTAGCGAGGGAAGAACTTCAAGTTCAATGTCTTTGGATTCTGAATGTGGTTGGATTGCATATACCGCATTCGAATATTGGACGAACAGCTTATTGCCTTCGACACGGATGACCGATTCATCCGTTCCATTGGACACTAACACCGGTACGGTTACACCGACACCGGTTAATTCCGCAGCCTCCGCCACTTCTACCAACCATGACGTTGTTACTCCCTCGTTAGCGACCCGATATGATTCTGTGATCACTGCTACCCCTTCGATGCCTGGCCTTGGCAGTATATCTGCGATAGCACGCAAGAGGACTGGATGCATATTTGGATCTGGGTCACGCAAATCCATATCATTCAGCTGTTGAAGTCCAGTGGATGTATAGCGAACTTGGAAGGATAGCACATCACCAGCTTCATCTTTATTATCAACTGACGCATGCCAATGCATCTTCTCATCCTTGGTCGGCACCCCGTCCTCATTCAACGATGCAAAGGTTTCGTGATTTCTTCGGCCATAGTTGGCTAGTCTGTGCCAAGTACCGTACCCATCTCGCCATGTCAGACCAATAGCTGCCGGCGTGTGCGGGCGTGGTATGTTCTGTTTGGCCACTAAATAATTCATGTGAAGATTACCACTGAGCCCAGCTATCCCCATGGAGAGCGCGGTTTCTTCTTTCACCTCCGCTTTATGCAGCCTCACCCAACCAGTTGCATCATGCCCCATTTGCGCAGCTGTATCTATCACGAGATGATAGGCGCCTTGCCGTGGTCCAGTCGTGGCATAGATGCGATTAAAGGATTCAATCGGAACAACATATCCCCCCATATCCGCAGGCGTTGGCTTCTCGGGTATGCTTTCATCCGCACATTCATAGCAAGAAGCCGCAATTTGCGCAGCATACAAGCTGTAGGTCGAGTAATACGCATAGAACTCCCAACCGTTACGCATCTCGCTGCTGAATCGATTCTTCAACAATCGGAACTCGGCGGGATCCTCGATCCAGCGCTGAATGGATCCAAGTGCTTTTCGAGCAGCTCGTTTAAAGGTACCTGCCCACGCTAGTTCACCCGCTTGCGCATATCGCGTAGCTTCCCGTTCACAGAGATTGGCAAAGGTCAACTCATTCCAAATAATCTGGTTACTTCTGCCCCCGCAGCTAGTGCCCCCCGTGCTAGATTGCATAAATAGCATGGTTTGAGCACCTTTGCGAAGCTGAGATTCAAGAAATAGCTTCCATTCGCCGTTATATCCGGCGTCTAGTAAGCCACTAAGCTGCTGCCGCGCAGCCATGTCATAAACCGCCGGAAGATTAGGATCACGGTATAACCCTTCTGGCGTGAACCGCGTCATTTGCGGTTGTAAATATGTCTCGATAAATGCGTTCGACTCCGTCAAACCCTCGCTGAACCGCATCATTTCGCCATGCATAGCATAAGTAGCCCAGTTACGGATCGTACGAATGTCGGGGAAATTGCGGATCGTTTGGCTATACGTTAACTCAGGCTCAATTTGCGACAAATGCTTCTGCCATCTGTCACTACGCTCACGTCCTGCCATTTCCACAAGAAGCTGATATGCTCTAACCAGCATATGAGAAGTGAAATCGGCATGATCATCTGGGACTTTATTCTCGCCTAAACATTGGCTAGCCCAATCCATCGCTAGCATAATCTGATCTTGCAGATCCCTACAGCGGCCGTTTGCTACTAAAATAGCTCCGGCTTTTACAAATGCAGCCGTGGCAAATTCGTGCTCTTTCCCATCGTTAGGCTCCAAAATCCCTCCGTATTCACTTAGATAAGGAACAAATTGACGTACACGCGCTTCGGCAAAGTCCAAATATAGATCACAAGATAGTCCAGTTTCTGTGATCTCATTGTTTTTGCTGTTTTCTTTGAAAGCGTCGATATGTGGTTGAATAGGATTAGACCCAAATAATCGTTCGATATATGCTAATTCTTGTGTTGAAAACATACGCTACCTCCAAAACGATGACTGTATTCTTACGAAACTCGAAATTCCCACAGAAATATAATAAATGTATATAAATGTAAATTCATCTATTTGCCAGTTCGAACTAAAAACAGGACTGGAGCGTTCCCCGCTCCAAGTCCACTCTTACCATTCTACTGAATACTTATATCATCAAAATATGTTGTATTCGTATTACCAGACCATAAATCTCCAATCGATATTCTTTTGAAGTTCGTTAAACCCGTCGGCGATGAAACCAATACGCCATCGATATACATATCTACTTTTGTACCAGACGTATAGTCCCACTTGAACTCATGCCAGCCTGTTGTTCTGGTTACAGTCGTTGCAGAATGTGTACCGCCTAACCGTACGGCATATTTTGTAGTTGAAGTCGGGGTATTGACCTCAATTCCCCGAATCGTTACATTGTCATCGACAAAACCTGCTACTTGCATGTTCGTTACGCTGGCATTGTCATAGAACCACATCGTAACCACTTTATTGTAGCTAGAGCTAAAATTTTGCTGAATAGCGTCCATATCCTCATTGACGATGTAGCTATTACTCCCAGAATGTTTCACGGTTGTACTCGTCGTTGGCGTCCCTTTCCCAGGTACAACTACCCAGTTGCCCAGTCCGCCTTCAAAACCGTCAAATGCGTACATGGATTGGTAAACGGTTGAATCGGGGATAAGTCCTGCATCATCCGCATAAGCCTCTCCCGAGCCTGATGTTTTCTTAAAATAAATCGTAGCACTCGTATTCGCTGCACCTGTCGTAAACGTGACCTTCACAAAGGTCCAAGTGGCACTGTTGGATGGCGTCGTTACATCAGATCCACCATAGTTTTTAACACCTAAAGCAGCCGTTTCACCCCCCGGTGTTCTCAGCCAACCTCCAGCAACATAACTCGTATTTGGTTGCAATCCTGTGATTGTCTGTTCAACCCCATCTACGCCACCGCTCAACTTGACGCCATACAATTGAGATCGCGAATGTCCTGCATTCGCTGCGAGTCCCCAATGATTTTCGTTGTATGCAACAGCGTTGCCAGCATCCGTAGCCACCCAACCCGAGAGGTTGCCCAGCTCAAATCCTGCGTTGGACACCCTATTCATGGTTGGTGTACTTGGAGTTGCATACGTCGGACTAGGCGGAGCCGCAAAATTATGACCAGCCGTCCAATTTGTGCCGCCGTACTCATATGCACCAATATCCGGGGCACTGCCTACATAGCCATCCGTAATGCCAGGTATGATAATACCCGCATCTCTGGCTGCTGAAGTCGAAAGCAACTGATAGTCACGAGCTGCTTCATTCACAAATCCCGGCGTCGTTGTCAGATTGCTTCCAATGGTCGTATAGGCTGTTGTTTCAGCATCATAGCCCTTCACAATGTTGTTAAAGATTCGGTCCCCATACATATCCGTGGTAAAAATATTCCCCCAAGCTTGAACCGTCCCTGCATTCGTCCATGAGGTATTATTGTAGACGAGGTTATATTCCGATGGGATATTCAACTGCAAACCGGCATTATTCCAAGTCACATTATGATGAATAATGAAATTGTTCGTGTAATTATCTAGGTAGATCCCCATGCCTAAACTGGCTGATTTAGCATCGTGTACCCAATTGTGATGAATCTCCGTATTCCCTCCATCTGTATTCGGTCCATAGAGCATCCCAAGGTCATTGGTCAGCCAGCCGGCATTATAGACATTGTTATATTGAATGTCATTTGCGCTCATACCCGCATAGAAGTAGATGGTAACCCTGCCTGAATCACTTACCGTATTGTGGCTAATCAAGCTATTTAACCCTTTCAGATTCACAAGTCCTTCCCAATCAGGTACATAACCCCCATCATGGATGTAGCTGTTAATCACGTGGTTCGAGGTGCCCTTTACCGTAACAAGACTGCCTGAGCTATAGGCAAGCTCACTGTCTCTAATTACATTATTGGTTCCGTCTAAAATGATGCCTAAATTCGTTTGCTCGTTCGCAATCGTATTGAGCTTATTATGTGAAATATATTTGCTTACGAGTCCTTGTAGCAAACAGTTATTCGTCGAACCATCCATTTGGATGGTCGAGGCAATCGTTTGAATGCCTTTAATATCTACGAAACCTTTACCGGATAGGTCGAAGGCAGTTGTTCTTTTTTTCGCTTCGACAGTTTGACTGGATGGACTTCCGCCACCTGGTGCCCATAAGTAGAGCATGGCGTTTGCCGAGTCGTACCACCACTCCTTCTCCACATCCAATGCACCTTTAATCCCAGACAAATAATATTTGTTGCCTGATGCTGGCACGTACGACGCTCCTGTCGACTTTAACGCACCAAAAGTCAGTTTCTTCGTAGTAGCATCAAAAGCTGTGATCGTTGATGTCATGGCAATCCATCCGCTTCCACTTGTCGTCCATAGGGTTGCTCCATTCCAGAACCCAGTGGCCCCAGGAAGATTCGTGTCGACGATGTGCGTTAAATCCGATCCAGACTGCATAGACGCACGGGTCGGCTGAAGCAAGGTGCCCGTTTGGTTGGGCCAACGTGCTTCATCCATCATTACTCCATTCACGAACACTTGGTTACCTGCTCCTAGGGTCCAATTCATTGGAGCTTTATATATATTCCCAGCATCAACAGTCCAACCGGAAACAACATCATTTCCACTTACGATAACAGTTTCACCTGAATAGTTCTGATAGGTAATCTTGTTTCCAGTTGTCCCTGAATTAGCTGGCGTAACGGTTTCTCGATACGTCCCTCCCCGAATATTGACGGTATCTCCTGCTTGCGCTGTGAGTGCAGCCTTCTGAATCGTAAGGAATGGCGTGCTTAACGATGTCCCATTATTGGAATCGCTTCCATTTGTAGCTACATAATAGGTCGTTCCTGCAGCATGTACCTCAGAAATAGGGACTGCCGTGACCATTGGAGAGATTAATAAGGCACTTAATACGCATTTCAATAATCGATTCTTCCATCTGATCTGGATTGAATTCATGTACACATGCTCCTTTTTGATTATTTTGAGTGTTCCATTGGTTTGAGACACAATCAAAATCTTCTTGAGACTGAGCAGCGATGACGATCCCTAACTGTTTCCTCCCTTCGTTACAACCGATTGCGATATTTGAAATAGGCAGCCTGTTCAACCATGTAAACAGGCTTACCTGTACCGCCGACTATTCACCAATTTCAAAACAAAACTCAGAAAGCATCTCTCGCTCCATCCTCGTACGATTCAATACGATTCGGTAGAATGGCGTTCCTATTTTATAATGAGAGTCCACTTTCATTTCTTCCATGTCCAATTCCCACTGCTCTGAATTGTAAAGCAATGTCACCTTATTCATCTGTATCCGGCCTGCACCGATGACTCTAGGTTGTACACAACTTATGAAAATCTCTTGGAATGACTCCGGCTTTGTATTACAAATGACGCGATCCCTGACGATCAACTGCGGGGCTTTATGCACCGAATGATCCCATAGAAATTCTCGAGTGAAAATGTCCAATGAAACGCAATCATAGGCTTTCGTCAAATCCATAACGACATGAACTTGATCATCTGAAATTTGACTGTGAAGAATTTCAGAACGATACGACTTCCCAAATCCCTGTCTGCAGCCATCCACAATCGGAACGGAATGTCCGTGAGAACCCGCATTGATCATCTCGTACCGATAGCTAGGTTGGAAATATTGTTTGGTATATACCCCAAGCCCTAGATCGGCCAACACATTGTCACCATCAACATGTAAAATAAAATGCCCAAGATCATTATGATTGTGAGGCTCTTCATTATGTCCACCTTTGGCAGCAAAAGCAGTCATCCCACCTTCAGCATCCTTAATTTTCGAAATCACCCATTGATTACCGATAAATACCTGCTCTTGAACCCTTTCTCCGTCATTAGCAGATATTAATGGTTCTGAGTCTAATGACCAAAGCATCAACCTTGTAACATCCAGCCAATTCCCTATAACTGGCTTCATGCGATAGTAGTCGGTCGGAAGCTCAAGCGTTGATACATATTGTTGCAATCGTTGAATAAGACCTGGATTCAAAGTGACTTCTTCTGGAGAATCGGAGAAATTGACAACCTTCCCACCCGATAACATACAGAATTGCGGAAATTGCGAGATGGCCTCGACCTTAGCGTCTGTGAGGAGTGCAATGCGTCCCTGTGTTCGCTCTTTCAACAATTCCGCGAAATACACAAAGTGTGAAAATCCAAATTGCCAATAAGCAGGTCCCTCTGGTGTTGCGCCTTGCTCGTCAAAGCCTGAGAAGTAATTCCGCAGCACCCCAATCACACGCCAGAGCATACCTGCCAGCTTCTCACTATCTTCGATCATATAGATCGCCGTTGCTCCGATACTTGAGGAGCAAACTGCCGGCCAGTTGTTCGTCTTCAGTTCCCAATTTTGCGGTGTAGGGTCATTGAAATAGACTTGAAATATGCGATTATCGATTTCTTCGTTCACACGATGAATGATCCACGGATGCAACCTGTCTTTCAGCAAATGAACGGTCTCCGCTAACGTAAATGCGGTCATTCCTGCATATAGATCTACCGTTTCTCTTGGCGGAAGAGGCTGATCCCAGATCCCATTCGGATAATCATTATGGTAAAGTCCAACATGCGCTGGTGAAACCCATGTATACTGGTTACATATATGCCAAATTGCGTTCTCTAATCCGGTCTTCCACTCCTGCTTTTCCTCTGTTAGGGCAAGCATGCTAAACATCGGGATGCCAACGAACAAGTCATCTTGCTGTTTCTGATAGATCGCCCTGTCACCTGTATCCCCGAACAAAGTGAACTCTGAAAATAATGGTGCACGTACGGGGTTTTCAAGTAAATGTGTCGCTTTCTCTTGCAATGTATGCCAGAATTCTGCGTAATTCACATCTTCTCTTATGCGTTTCCATTGCTCAGAGGAATGAGCTTCTGAATAAAGTGTTCGTGGTTGGCGCTGTGTTTCTTCCAAAGCATTCTTAAGCTGACGAAATGTTATATGCTCTAGCATCATTTTCATCCCTTCTTTTAACAAGTAAAGGGGGAACCACGAAATACTGGATCCCCCGCTATTCGTCAATCATTATTTCTGAGTCTTTCTCCACGCATCGACTTGCTTTTGAATTTCTGCCAACACTTTATCCTGACCTGCTGCTTTTCGTTTATCGGTGTAAAGCTTCATCATTTTGTCCGGATCATCAAGTCCGTTGATAAGAATTGGCTTAAACTCTGTTGTTACAGCGGTCAACTGAGCAAGTTCATTTTCCACATTCGTACGGTCAAATGTAAATCCAATTGCAGGATCAACCACAGAGGTATCATTCAGTTTCTTCGTTTGATCCCAAACATCATCCGGCTGTCCAGGTACAACAAAGCTATTGAATTCGTTACCGAATAACCAGCCAGGTACAGAGTAAGCATTTGGTTTCGGTTCAATGCGGTTGGCAGAAACCTTGGTATAATCCTGCCCCTCAAGTCCAAACTTCAGCAAGTTGAACAGCTCTTTATTGGTATCAATCAAGTTGATCAACATCATGGCGCGATCCGGGTTTTTCGAAGTCGTGCTTATGGCATTCAACGTACTCGTTACTGCAGATTTACTAATGACAGAAGGGCCGGTTGCGAAATTCACAACGTCAAATCCATACGAAGCTTTTAGTTCGGCGTCGACACCTGGTTTTTGACGACTGTATCTGCCAAATACTTTTCCAGCTTTGATTAAGGACAACTCGTCTTTCAGAGTAGCAACATCTTGCGGGAAAAAGCCTTTTTGGTACCAATCTCTCATCAGTTTAAATTGAGGTGCCAACTGTTCATATTGGTTAGTTACTTTCCATGTCTTGGTATCAACTACAAAAGTATCCACAACTAATGAAACGACATCATTATAAGCCACATTAATGCCGTTACCATCCCTAAGGGCAGAAATGCCTGGTTCTCCGTCTTTAATGGTTTGTAGAACGGGTGTCAAATCATTTAACGACTTCACTTTGGTCAAGTCAATTTTGTACTTATCTACAAGATCCTTCTTCAACCAAAATCCTGGCTGGTCGCCCATGATTTGGTTATTCGGAACACCATACGTTTTCCCATTGACCTTCACGGCATCCCAAATTTCCTTTTTAAACATGTTCGTCAAATCAGGATATTTTGCCAACAGATCGTCTAACGGAATATACGCTCCTTTACTGACGTTATTCACATAGTTATTTACCCAGCTTGCAGTGAAAGCGATATCATATTCCTCGCCAGAAGACATAACGAGCTGCATCTTTTTATCGTAGTCTGCTGGAGCGACATACTTGAATTCAACCGTTGCCTTAATTTTCTCATTAATAATTTCGTTCGCTTTTTGCATGACAGCAGCCCCGTTTTTAGGCTCTGCGGTTCTTAAATACCAAACTAACTTTACGGGCTTTAATTCTTCCGGTTTTTGAGACACTGTTGCTTGAGCTGTGCTGGTACTACTCGGTTTATCCGTACTGGTTGAACAACCTGCTAGAAGAGCCCCAATTGTTAGAATCGAAGTTAACGCTACAGTCATCTTTCTTTTTCTGTTTACCATGAACAACCCTCCATTATTATATGCTTATCTTAAACCTAGAATTTTGGGAATTCTAGTCTTAATTCATGTTCAGGGCTAACCTTTGACAGCGCCCACCGTTAATCCTTTGGCAAAATACTTTTGAAAGAATGGGAAAACAACCAGCATAGGTGCTATCGCTAACATACACATGGCCATCCTGGCTGATTCACTCGGTAATTTACTCAAGGCTGCCGCATCAACGATTCCACCATCTTGCATATTTTTCAAAATTTCTTGGATGTTACTTAACATAACCTGCAGCAAATATTGGAGCGGATACATCGATTGTTTAGTAATAAATAGAAGCGAAGCAAACCAAGAATTCCAGTAGACAAGTAACGTCAACAGCCCCACAGTTGCTAAAACGGGAGTTGAGAGTGGAATAATGATCGTTAGGTAAATTCGCATCTCGCTGGCACCATCGATTTTAGCTGATTCAACTAAGGAATCGGGCAACGCCTTGAAGAAAGTGCGCATCAAAAACATGTTCCAAATGTTTCCTAATAGCGGGAGAATCAATGCCCAATACGTATTTTGTACATGGAAAACTTTCGTCATTAATATATAGTAAGGAACAATTCCCCCACTGAATAATGTTGTAAAGAACAAATAAAAAGTGATGAACCTGCCATATTTAAAATCCGACCTAGACAACGCATAGGCACACATGGAAATGATGAGTACGGATGCAAATGTACCTACAGCAGCCATGATGATCGTAACTTTATAGGCATTAATAATGGTCATTGGATATTCCAAAATATAACGGTAAGCGCTAAAATCAAGATTTAAGGGAATCAATCGATAACCAAACTTCGATAAGTCTACTTCATTAGAAAGTGAAATTGATACGATTGCCAACAGTGGAATGACGAACAAAGCAGAAATAGCGATAAAAAATAGATGAATCGGCAACATAGATAACTGGTATTTCCTCAAACTAGCCATGTCCTCTCTTCCTCCTCCATTTCTCTAAAATAACGAGTTGTCTGCATTTATTCTACGCACCAATGCGTTCGTACCCACAACAAGCAGTAAACCTAGAACCGATTTCGTTAATCCTGCTGCGCTTGACATACCCACATTACCTGAATCCGTTAACGCTCTGAAAATATACGTGTCAATGACATCTGTCGAGCTGTATACAGTTGGCGAGTTCATTGGAAGCTGGTAGAACAAACCAAAATCAGCCGTAAAGATATGCCCAATCGCTAATATCGTAAGAATGGTCATGAGTGGATACAGAAACGGTACAGAGATTTTGGTAAGAATCTGCCACTTGCTAGCTCCATCCATCTTGGCTGCCTCATAATAGGTTGGATCAATACCAAGAAGTCCTGCATAATAAATGATGGCGCCTATCCCAACCTCTTTCCACATATTAGCTATTGGCATGATGTAGATCCAAGGTCCCGACTTATTGTACCAGTCTATGGTTCCTAAACCGAGATCAGCTAACCACTGATTTAACATCCCCGATCTTGGATTTAGAAAAGAGTAAGCCATATAGGCAACCACTACCCAAGATAAGAAATGAGGGTAGAACATGATCGATTGATACGTTTTGAGCAGCTTCTTACTTGTTATTTCATATAAAAGCAAGGCTACAAATACGGATCCTACTAAATTAAGAACAATAAACGCGGAATTGTATCCCAATGTGTTTCGAACAATTCGCCAGAGGTCGGGCGAGCCGAATAAAAACTTAAAATTGCTTAAACCCACCCATTCACTGCCCAAAATACCCTTGTTAAACTGGTACCTTTTGAATGCGACCATAGCTCCAAACATCGGTACATAACTAAAAATAGTTACATAAATCACGAGTGGTAATGTTAGAGCGAGCAACACTTTATTCTTCCGAAAATCCTTCCACTTTTGTCTTAGCTGCATGATGCCATGACCTCCTTCTGGGATTTATCGTAACAGATGATTTAGGAGGTAAGATAGGCACAAAAATGAAGAATCGGTTTAAAACCAGGGTTTAAATTATGTGAATGAGTTCAATTCGATGCAAAATAATTCCATATTCAATGCCTTTCATCTATAATAAAAAAGGACAGCACATGATTTTATCGAAAAGGTGGAATCGCAAGGTGACGAGATTTTTTCGAACGGGTCAGTTATATTTTTACAGCATGTTTACGAAAATTACATTCTTACTTACCCTAATCATGCTTGTGCTATTATTGTTTCTACATTTTAACTTTACGAGCTACAGCATTGGGCTGCTTAATTCGTCAAATCAGAAATTAATGAACCAGATCTATCAGAATGCTATGCAAATAAACAACTCTGTACGAACCTACTCGAATGCGATTTTCAATAATCCCAATACCGCAAAATTAATGTATGGCGAAGACATTTCCATATTGGATGAACTGAACAGCATTAAGACGATTGATCTCTCGTTAGGAAGTGCGCCATTCATCTATTCCGCTTATGTGTATAACGGGAAGACGAACACCTATTATGCCATTGGACCGAACACTGTCACTCGGAAAAATCAGTTTTATGACACGGAATTGGTTCAAATGTTTAAAGATCCCAAGCTATTACTGTCTCATACACCTATTCCAAGAAAAATCCCAGTATCAGAATTAGATCCTACGAAATTCGAGAATGTATTTTCCTACATCCTGCCTGAGTATTTTCCTGATAAACAGTTGAAAAATGCACTCGTTATCAATGTCCGAATGAATTGGATTTTCAATTCT
This sequence comes from Paenibacillus sp. LjRoot56, assembly GCF_964253335.1. Taxonomy (NCBI): domain Bacteria; kingdom Bacillati; phylum Bacillota; class Bacilli; order Caryophanales; family Paenibacillaceae; genus Paenibacillus; species Paenibacillus sp. LjRoot56. Next base: position 144,972 of record NZ_CAXURV020000002.1, on the reverse strand, counting down.
CTTGCGTCCTATCAGGAATCTGATTCATTAACAGGCAATAATATCTTGATTATGGATCACAACGGGAACGTCATTGCCAATTCGGATCAAGAAAAAGACCTATTTCTAAGCAGTTTGTCCAATGAGCCTTTCGTTTCTCACGTATTACAATTCACTAACCAATCTGGTGTTTTCACAGCTGACTTCAGAGGGACCTCCTCGATCATTACTTATACGTCATATGAGACATCGCCATGGATCTTGGTTAACATCACACCTTACAAATATATTGCTGGAACCGTGAGTAAGGTGAAAGCGATTACAGTGACGATAGGACTTGTTATGCTCATCATCTGTCTCATTACAGGATTTTTACTATCCAAGAATTTGTATAATCCTGTGCGAAATTTAAGAAAAATAATCGGACGTCTGAACCACGCACAGGAGCCAAAACAGGATCATCACAATGAATTCGAGTACATCACTGATTCCATTGAGTCCACTCACTATCAACTAAACTCCCTTGAAGATTTCCGTAAGACCAATCTGTTCACGTTGAAACAGACGTATTTGAAAGATCTTCTCTTGAGTAAACATGTAAAAGAAGTCGATTATGAAGCGTTTTTCAAACAGCATAATGTTCATTTTGATCCAAGAAGCTCCATTGCCCTTATTCTCTTCAAAACAGATCATTATGCGGCTTTTCATGCGAACTATAGCTCGAAGGATCAATCCTTATTACGATACTCGCTTCTTAATATAGCGAATGAAATCGTGCATCCTTCCTATCCATGCGAGTCCATCGATGCAGGTAGAGATCATGTGGTTACCTTATTTAATATGGAGGTATTTGGTGATCATGAGCCTGGTTCCACAGATCAGATTGAGCGCTTGAAGAGCTTAGTTCAAGAAATTCAGCAAGTGTACGCCAAATACTGTTCGATTAGCGTTTCAGCCTTTATTAGCGAACCCGTAACTTCCATTAAGGATGTCCGAGCCCTGTACGAGAGAACATTGGAGCTTTCCCATTATCGAATTAAATATGGCCATGGTTGCCTGCTCACCCAACAAACGATAAATAAGGTGAATTGGTCCGATTTTAATATCAATACGGCTTCTGTGCAGCAATTTCTAGACTGTATTCAGAAAGCCAAATTAGAAGAAGCCAAAACAGCCTACTGGAATTTGATGCAAGAATTAACAGATTGCAGCTTCAATATCATCATGTTTACCTTATCGTATTTGTCCTCCAGCATCTTCAACCTGGTTAATCTCATGGAGCGAAATGGGACGATTTCCTTTGGTCTAGACTTCGTTTCTTTTGACAATACAATGAAATCAATGGAAGTATTCGACGAGATCAATAACGAGTTCATTACCCTTATATCCGCGATTGTTGGGAAAATTGAACAAAACCGAAGCGAGAAATCAGATATCGTGGTTTCCAACGCAATCCGCTTCATCGACTCCCATTATATGGATACAACCCTAACGTCCAATCGAGTAGCAGACCAGTTTAAATTAACGCCGGCTTATTTAGGCAAGCTCTTCCGTGAGCATTCTTCACGATCGATCGCTGACTACATATCTGAAACTCGACTAGTGAAAGCATCTGAATTGCTCAAGGACTCGTCATATAACGTAGATGAAATTATCGAAAAAATAGGTTGGGAAAATAAAAAGCATTTCTTCACCTTATTTAAAAAGCGGTTTGGCACTACCCCCACCGAATATCGGCTTAAATCCAGAGTGAGTGATATTCAGGAGATCTCACCGTAAATAAAAGCGGCCATTCTCCACTTGGAGAAGGCCGCTTTTGGTGTTCGAATTACTGAACTATACTAACTTCAATATCTTGTTCTTATCTCAAAAGGCATACGTCTAATTCCTACCAGAAGGTGTCGTGTACGCCGCGCAGTTTGCAAACTGCCTCTGCGAAGAAGAAGTCCCCATAGATCATCGGTACATTCACATGGGCATTCCGAGGCCGATTAGCGGTTCCCAATCTCAGAATGGCTTCCTCGTTCGGATCATCCCACGCCGTATAATTTTCGTTTAATTTATAAATTAATTTCTCAGCCGCACGGCGATAGAACTCAGCTTCACGATCAGGTACCAGCAAACTCAATTCTAACATGCCCGTAGCTGCGCAAGCTGTCGAGCTCGAGTCCATTGCCATTCCTTCTTCCCATGGTGCTCGGAAGTCAAAGGGAGGTAACCCATCTTCAGGTACATTCGCTAGGAAGAAATGTGCTGCACGTTTAGCTGCATCGATATAGCGTTGATCTCCTGTATAGCGTGCGCTTAGGGCCATACCATATAAAGACCATGCCGTGCCTCGCGCCCAAGCAGAATCAGGCGCATAACCTTGCCCGCCAAGGGCCTCTAGTCTCTCGCCCGTTTCGGGGTCAAAACACACGATATGGTAAGTCGATCCATCTGGGCGAAGAAACTCACGCAACGTTGTATCCGCATGTAAAACTGCCACATGCTTGAAACGAGGATCTCCTGTTTCTTGGCTAGCCCAATACAGCAGCGGTAAATTCATCATGCAGTCAATAATCGCCCAACCAACTCGCTCAGGCTGGTTCCAAGCACGAATGAAACCGCCTTTCACATTCAAACGACCAACGAGATGACTAGCTACCGTCAATGCCCTCCGCTTCGAATCTTCATTGCCGAACAGCTTGTATTGGGCCACGGAAGAGGGGCTCCACATAAAGCCAACATCATGGTGCAGTGGATAAAAGTCGGCAATCACCGTGTCCATTTTAACTTCAATCTGAGCAGCTGTTTCTTTGAGGCTTTCATTCTTGGTCTCACGATATACCATCCAAAGAAGACCTGGCCAGAAGCCATTCGTCCACCAATCAGCCGCTTCTCTGTTGTACTTGCCATTCTCCGAAATGTAGGGGAATTCAGCGCCAATAGACGCATTCATGTGTTCAACTTTGTTTACAATTTGATTCCAAACCTTATCTAACCATCGCGCATGCACGGCTTCCGCTTTCATATTTGTTTCTAACTTAGACATGGGCTTAGTTCTCCTTTTACCACTGTAGTGGCTGACCTGGGAATAAAGACAGCAAGCGATCTAATTCATGTTGCAGGATACCTACGCCATCGCAAAAACTGGCATTTAGTCCTAGCGATCGCAAGGAAGTAGTTCCAGTTAACGTTACCGTAATGTCAGGGCTAGCAAGGCTGAAGCGCATCGCAGGCTCAATTAATCCTTTCGGTTCTGACTTACGAAGGAAAGCTAACTGATCGATTCGTTGCTGCGCTTCGTTATATAAAGGCGAATCTGTCTTGATGAATGGCGCTGGCGCTTCTGCCAGAAGACCCATGCCGAGCACGCTGCCGTTAATAACGGCGACATTATGCTGTTTCGCCGTCGGTAGAAGCTCATCCATAGCCGTATAGTCGATCAACATATAACGGCAGAAGGTTTGCACGGAATCGATGTGGCCAGATCGAATAAATGGCAGCAACAGCGACGGATTGAAAGCATTAACTCCGATAGCCCGCACTTTGCCCTGCTCCTTCAACTTCAGAAAAGCCGGGATAGTTTCGTTCATCCCCATTTCTGCATTCAACTCTGAAAGCTCGTGCATCTGAATAAGATCGACATAATCCGTCCCTAATCGCTTCAGACTATCTTCCACAGACTGAATGGTATTCTCGTATGTATAAGGAGTACCTCGCATAACCGCCTTCGTCGCTAGAAAAATTTCTTCTCTCTTGCCCTGAATCGCCTTCCCAATTCGTCTTTCACTTTCACCTGCACCATATAAAGGTGCTGTATCGATGAAATTGATTCCTAATTCCAAAGCCCGACCGATTACTTCAATGACTTGTTCATCCGTAACCGGACCGAAATCTCCACCAAGCGGAGCGCCTCCAAGTCCAAGCTTTGAAACCCGCATTCCTGTTCTGCCAAATGACGTGTATTCCAATATAATCACATCCTTTTTTCATGATTGTTCGAACTTACAATGTCTTCATTATATGAAATCTGCCCGTGTCAAAGTTATTCTCATTCGCATATAATTGTTGTTTTTTTGTCATATTTTCATAGATCATGTTACACTAAGTTCGCTGGACAATTCTATGCGATGACGGGGGAAACATCGAATGAAATTATTGGAAGATGTTGAATTACATGAAACTCCCTTTCGCTTCAGTTATCGCAAATTTACAACTGATTTATATAAAGGATTTCACCATTGTCATCAAGGAATGGAACTATTATTCGTTCATCAAGGCACCGGTCAAATCGTGGTAAATCGCCAAGTATATCCGATTAAATCGGGTACATTCCTCTACCTGCAACCCTATCAACTGCATAACATACAGGTTCATGTACAACCAGACTCACCATTTGAGCGCACGATTGTCACATTAGAGCCTTCGATATTTGAACACTATTTCTCTTCATTCCCCCACTTAGAGCGTTATTTTCAGCACCTGTGGAAAAATGAAGTCCAAGAACAGGTTCTCCAAAATGTTGACCAAACGCGGTTCATCTGTGAGTTATTCTTGCATTACAAAACTAATTTCGCCAATTATCAGGAGCATGAAAAACAACATAACTTCGCTTTAATGCTTCTGCAAATATTTCATTTTCTCTATGCTAAAGGATTTGGTAATCCCGTTGAAAATAACTTACATCCGCAAAGACAGCTTCGCTATTCAGAAAAAGTAATGAATTGGCTGGAAGAACATTATTCCGATGATCTATCCCTTGATACCTTAGCAGAGCATTTGCATATATCCAAGTATTATGTGTCTCGCATTTTCAAACAAGAAACCGGCTCAAGTCTAATGGCATATATCCTTGCAAGACGAATACGGCAAGCTTGTCTACTCTTACATATTACCAACAAAGGGGTAGAACAGATCAGTATTGAAGTAGGCATGAATAATTTCCCTTACTTTTGTCAAGCTTTCAAAAAGCTTGTGGGTACAACGCCAATGAAATATAGAAACAAAACAGCAACAAAATTGACATAAGATAAAATAACCGGTCAATATACAGAACAACCTCACTTCAATTGAAGTGAGGTTGTTTGTTGAGACTTAAATTATTTATTAGCCACCAGAATTATTATTTGCATCATCAATATCGTTATTGCTGCTGTTTTTATTATTGTTACTTGGCTTTTGGTTTTTTTGCTTTGCTGATTTTACGCTCTTTTTCTGGTTCGTCATGACTTTAGCCCACCCATCTTGAGTAATTTGAAACACAGATATTATATGTTTTTAGAATTAATTTACACCATCCATATAGTGGTCGTTATTTCGCGCAATATTAAACCTGAATGATAATTGGCAATATCATTGGCCTTCTTTTGGTCTGGGTATATAAATATTTGCCAATCGCTTCTTTTAGAGCTTGCTTATAAAGCCCCCATTGATTCGTTTTCGCATCTTGTAGTTGTGTGATTGTAGTTAATGCAATCCGGTGTACATCCTCCATCAATCCCTCGGATTCTTTAACATAGACGAATCCACGGGATATGATATCTGGCCCCGATACAACTTTCCCATCCGACTTACTCAGGGTAAGCACAAAAATTAATATCCCGTCTTCAGATAAAACTTTTCGATCTCGCAACACAATATGACCTACATCTCCAATACCAAGCCCATCAACTAATGTATTTCCATTTGGAACATGACGCTCTTTACGAGCTTTGGAGTCTATAAAGTCTACAACCTCACCGTTATTGATTATAAAAATGTTATCAGAATCTACACCAACTGCTTCAGCTAATAAACGGTGCTGATGAAGCATTCGGTATTCCCCATGTATAGGGATAAAGTATTTTGGCTTCATCAATGTCAGCATTAGCTTTAATTCTTCTTGACTTGCATGACCAGATACATGCATTCCTGTTACGGATCCAGATCCGTAGATGACTTTAACCCCTCTTGCAAACAAGTTATCTACAATGCGCGCTACGTTTCTTTCGTTACCAGGAATTGGCGTTGCCGCAAGTATAACTGTATCACCTGGGGAAACTTCGACTTGACGGTGTGTACCGCTGGCCAAGCGGGCTAATGCTGCCATGGGTTCCCCTTGACTTCCCGTACAGAGGATGACGAGCTCATCTGGAGAATACCGATTCACATCTTGAGCTTCAATTAACATATCAGGGGGCATTCTCAAGTACCCTAGGGATACAGCTATGTCTACGACATTGACCATGCTTCTTCCTAATAGACCGATTTTACGGTTCGTTTTCTCTGCTGCGACAATGACTTGCTGTAACCTGTTGACGTTAGATGCGAAGGTCGATAAAAATATTTTTCCAGTAGCCTTTGCAAATGCTTCCTCAATATGATCGCCAACAAAGCGTTCAGAAGGTGTGAATCCTGGCCGCTCAGCATTCGTACTTTCGGAAAGTAGAGCAAGTACACCATTTTGGCCAATAGCTGCCATTTTATGTATATCCGCATATTGTTCGTTTACCGGTGTTAAATCAAATTTGAAGTCTCCAGTATGCACGACAGTCCCTTGCGGGGTATCGAAGACGATACCTAGGCAATCAGGAATGCTATGGTTCGTTCGAAAAAAGCTTAGTGGAATCACCCCTAAAATAAGGCTAGAATTTGCATCAATCTCATGCAAAGTAGTCGTGTTAAGAAGACCATGTTCTTTAAGTTTCCCCTTTATGAGGCCAAGGGTAAGTCGTGTAGCATAAATTGGCATGTTCAACTGTTTGATTATATAGGGAATACCACCAATATGATCCTCGTGTCCATGAGTTATAACCAACCCCCTTACTTTATCTCTATTTTCAAATAAGTAGGAGATATCAGGGATAATTAGATCTATTCCCAACAGGCTTTCATCTGGAAATTTGGACCCACAGTCGATAATGACGATATCATCGTTATATTGAATAACGTACATATTTTTGCCAATTTCATTTACACCACCGAGGGCAATGATGGAAAGCTTATCCTGGTTTGAGCCCAATATAAAGACCTCCATAGCTTGTACGATTAAATTTTAGGTAAATTTCGACGCTTAACAATGGTACATATAAAACATTTCGCTTTTTTTCCTTTTAACAATTGCTCATTCTCGCAAAGTAAACAACGCATGTGATCACCTCTGTTGTATTGTGTCCAAAAGAAATAATCAAAAATTCACTTTACAGTTACTTTATTCTATATCTAGTTATAACTATCTGTCCCGACCATGGACGTTCTGTCTAAAATGTACGGGTAAATACCCATTAATTCACAGGATAAAAGCAGGTTGAATCCTTATAATAATGTAGGCTTCTACGGCCAAGATAGATAATCTAGGAGGGACTATTCAAATGAATCAATTCGGACAGCAAAGCCTAAACAATGCATCTCAATCGTCTTATACAAACGGATACGCTAATTCTTATACTGCGCAGGACCCGGTCATTTCTCATTACGGCGGCTATCAAACTCAACATACACAGGACAACGCATTTACACAGAATGCTTCACAACCAGTCATTTCTCATTTTGGAGGTTACCAAGCTCAAAATCGGGAGCAGAGCGGACAGCCTTACCATCTTTCTCAAATGAATGCTTTCTCTCAAAGCGCTTCACAGCCTGTCATTTCTCACTTTGGCGGTTATCAGGCACTGAATTCCCAGCACAACATGCAGCCTAGCCATGCATCCCAAATAAATGCTTACTCTCAAAGCACATCACAGCCGGTTATTTCTCACTTTGGAGGCTACCAGGCACAAAGTTCCCAACACAACATGCAGCCTAGCCATGCATCCCAAATAAATGCTTACTCTCAAAGCGCTTCACAGCCTGTCATTTCTCATTACGGCGGCTACCAAGCACAGAATTCCCAGCACGGCATGCACCCTAACCAAGTATCCCAAATGAATGCTTACTCTCAAAACGCCTCACAACCGGTCATTTCTCATTACGGTGGCTACCAGGCACAAAATTCCCAGAACAGCATGCAGCCTAACCATGCATCTCAAATGAATGCTTATTCTCAAAACGCCTCTCAGCCGGTCATTTCTCATTACGGCGGCTATCAGGCACAGAATTCCCAGAACAGCGGATATCCACAACAAGGATCCATACAGTCATCACAACCGGTCATCGCGCATTACGGGTATAGCAGTAACTAATTTAGTCGAATAGTAAATTGAGGACCTTCACCTCTAGTGTTAAGGGAGATGAAAGTCCTCTTTATTCTGTGCCAATAACTCCCCCATTAGAAATGGCCACTGTTGAACATCCTAACTAGTGTTGTCAAATAAAGAGTTGAGAGGAGATAGGGACATTATGAAAAAGGTTCAAACTCTTACGTTTGCTATTTTATTAACATCAGCATTAAGTTTTGGAACAGTTGGAGCACATGAAAATGCAGGTGTTGGAATGAATTCTTCAACAGGTTCAACAAGTATAAATACAAATAATAATGTGAATAATTACAGTCATTATGGAACAAATACAGGAACGATTAGTTCACCTCCTGTGTCTCCCAGTACTAAGCTAAATCAAACCAATTACGGAACTGGGCTAAATTCCTACTCTACTAATTCAAATTCTATTCGCGCATATGATACTGCAAATTCGGGATCGAATGCTTCGAACTGGGGCTGGCTTGGATTGCTTGGTCTGATTGGCCTAGCTGGAATGAGATCAAGAAATAACGTTGGAGAAAGATAAGCTAGTTGGTCAAGATTCACAGATCCTGAAATTTCAGCCAACATATATCTAAAACAGCGGAGCTCGGATCCCTTAACATCAGTGGGATCCTGCTCACTTTTTTAAACTATGAAAATAACTTGGATTCAATCGATGGCTAATGACAGGAACCGCATGGCACCAAATGTCACTTACGGAGCTTTATTACAAGCGGATGTGTCGTATCTAGCGTATACCCACCAGCAAAATGTATCTCATTACCTTCGATTGTGTACGCCAAGTTTTCGCCATTATATTGAATTTGTTCAATAGCAATGAGTTGCTCTATGGGAAGTTTAAATTTCTTTAAGTAGAGTTGCCCTCCTAAAATTTGAAGGCGTATTTGCTCCTCACGTTTCTCGAAGGTCCCCCAGCCTGCATCGAGTGACCAGAAGGTACGGAATATCCCCTCTTCGAATTGTACGGGTTTGAAACCAATCATACCTGTAACCATATTGTACTCAAATCCGCTGAAAGCCTGCAGCAAGGAGTAACTGGCCATCGATCTGGCGTAGTTGCTGCCGCACTCGATCTCGTTCCAAGGATTGCGCTTTTCGCCGTCGTAACGATCACGAATTGCTTGAACGATGGACATCCCCTCATCAATGAATCCTTCTTGAATCATGTGCGAGGCTGCTTGATATTCAAAACCCGTCATTGTTTCCGTATTGTACGTCAATGGAATCGCTAGTTTGCTTACTCCTTCGGGCCATGTGCAGATCACAAGTCCCCCCTCATCACCCAGCGAGTACAACCTCCAGGTATTAGCCTCGTGTCTCATGCTGGTTTTAAAATTATACTTATACAATGACTGCAAGGCGGTACGAGTTTGGCCTTTATCAAAAATCTCGCCTAACCCCGATAAATTAGCATGCCACTGCGCAATGACCTGGTCGATCACACAGCCTTCGGCAACCTGATATTTGATTTCCCCTAATTCCACATTCCAATAGTGAAGAACCGTTTCCTCGTCGAATTGATCTAGCAAGGATTTATCCGATAAATCCACTCGTTGAACGTAATACTGGCCATTGAATAGGTGCTCATCTACCCACTGTTTACCGGTTTGAAACAAGTTGCTGAATTCCTCTGATGTCTTCTGATCGCCTAAGAACTCAGCCATTTCGGCTCCCGCTTTGAGCGCAGCCAAATAAAATCCGCTCAACCAGGAGTTTGGACCGTAAAGCTCCATATCCAACGTATGGTGTTGTCTGCCTACAAGAACTCCTCTCTTTTCGGTGTCCCACTTGTCCTCATTGGTGTCAGACCAAGCGTATTCAATCGATTGCTTGATGGCGGGCCAGACAGATCGCAACCACTCCGTATCTCCTGAGATTTTCCAATCGCGATAAGCTTTCATAACACCGCCGAATTGTCCGTCCGCACAGGCGCGGAAGTCCATCCTCTCGCGACCTAGCGGGAGCATCAAGCGGAATGACATTCGGCCATCCTCGCGTTTGTTGTACGTGAAATCTAGATCCCTCATGCTGCGTTCCAGCCTCGGAAACAAAAACGGCAATGCGTAAGCGTAATTCCACACATGTGTACAAGATCCTTCGCAACATCCGGTGTCCTCGATGACACCTTCAAATCCATAAAAAGAACCATCGGTTAGACGTAAGCTAGTCGCCGATTTAAGGACAGATAAGTTCGCGGAAACCGCGTCTTTGACAACGTCAGGGACGGTGGAAGAAAACAGAGCTTCTTTAAATTTAAGTGTCTCTCCGAATAAACGCTTCCAATGTTTAAAAGCATACTTCGCGCTTGCCCGAGAATCTTCAAATAGGGTCGCATAGTAATTTCGCCAGACATTAGGACCATCTGGATTCGGATTCCAATAATTGTTCACATTCGGGAAGCTCCAACTAATTGTGAATCTGATCTTTTTCTTCTCGCCAGGCATCAACTCCGTATGCGCAGCCAGCGAGGCCGTATCTCTCCTGCGCACGGGTGGCTCATCTTCGCGATACTGCCTGTTGTTCAAGTGCCCAGGGTGCGTGAAGTCATGCCAGAACATCTCAAGATTATCGCACCACCCGCCACGGTACCAGAATTCTTGGTAGCTAATATCTGCCGCATCTGTGGCAATCGTTATATCGCCAAAAAAAGGATCTTCACTGTCAAACTGATTCGATCCTAACAGGATCGAATGGACGCCATCGCTTTCACTGTACTGGTGAACAACCTTCTCTGTTGGAATCGGATTGCCGGCAGACAGACATAACGTATAGGTGAGCGGCACTTCTTCCGTATTTTCCAGCTCCCACTCGAAAAAGGCAGCGGGTATACTGGAATCATCCTCTTGAAGGGGGATAAATGGATTAAAAGCTACTAATTCAATACGTCCTGGGAACCTTGATTCCGCGAACGACATTTCAGCAAATGGGAATTCTCCCCTGAACTCAACTTCTTCGAAATGCGGCATGCCTGCCATTGTCTGGCTCTCCGGTCCGAAGCCATATCCGCTATGTAAAGGAGCGTTTCGAACGTGTTCGCCAACGTAGGATGCTTGCAAATCTCCGTTTATCACGCGTGCATCCAGAATTCCCCCCTGACTTTCTGCTTTTATTGCAAAGTGGCTAAAACCGTTGAAGCTCTTTTTGTTTGGGCGATTAAAAATTTCCCAGTCCACCAATCTACCATTCCCCGACAAGCCTATACATCCGCTTCCTATTCCACCTATTGGAAAGCTGATTTCTCTGGTTTTGGCGCCCTTATAACCATTTCTCATGTATTTCCTCCACCTGTAAAATGTTATACTTAGGTCATCTACTCCCTTAATCATAATGGAAAAACCGACTAAATTCTTTGTGGATAAAATGCTTTTTTTATGTAAAAAACAACTGCAATCGCATCCTGAAAGAGGTGTAAAATTGGTGATTTTAGAAAATTATGCAGTAGCTCCTTTTATTCGAATCGCGGGCTATGCAGTCCGACCTCCGTTTATTTTAGGCGAACGCAACCTGCTGGATTACATTCTCTTTTATGTGCAAGAAGGACAGTTTGAGATTCAGCTGGGCGGTGACCTACATATATTGAAGGAAGGCGACCTATGCCTGTTTCAACCTGGTGATGTGCATACGATTAGGGGGATTACCCCTACGATTAATCCATATATTCACCTTGATTTTTTCTATAATCCTTTGAGGGAAAGCAGCTTTGTAACCCTGCCTGGGCAATTGGACATGACTCCCTACGCCTCTTATATGCAACCTAGGATGCATGATTGCCAGGATCTCCGAATCCCATTTAAGCTGGAGACGGCCCACTCGCATAAAATGAGAGATCTGGTGCTGAAAATGATCGAGTGCTGGCAGTCTCAAACGTATACTGGCGTCATGGAAGCCAATCAGCTTGCCCACGAATGGCTGACTGTTATATTCAAAATCTACATGAAACCCCAAACGGTGTCGGTATCTCCCCAGCCTTTTTTGAACTGGATAACGTCTTACTTTGCATTTCACATTTCCGAACCGATCAATGTCATCGATATGGCCAATAGAGCCGGGCTTTCGCCGTCTAGGTTTAACGTACTCTTCAAACAGCATTTTGGCACGACACCTTACCAATATTTGTTGCATTTACGCATCGAACATGCACGAGAATTATTAAACGAAGGCGTCTCTATTCAGAAAGTGAGTGAATACTGCGGCTTTACGGACGTTCATCATTTCTCCAAAACATTTAAATCCATTATAGGTACTAGCCCTGGTACTTATAGAAGAAACGAAAAAAAAGAATGGTCTGCCTTTTGAGCGTAGCCATTCTTCTTCAAATGATGAGATCGCCTTCTTTTTACAATTGAAATATAACTTCAGGATCTGTTGCTACGTTACGGACCAGTTCTCTGTAAGTTCCATTGTAAGTCATGCCAAATGTATAAGAACCAGGCAATAACTCCTTGCTGATCCCCCCGCCTGTTGTAACGCCAATCGTCTGCCAACTGCCCGCATAGTAACTGGCCGTACCACCATCCAACAGATTCCCTTGGTTATCCTTTACCTGTACCGTGACCTTGACCGTCTGAAAGACGATTACAGGGTCCGTTCCGATATGCTGCACTTTCTCCTTATAAGCACCCGCATTCGTCATGCTGAAGGTATAGGAGCCAGGTAATAGTTCCTTGCTGACCTCTCCGCCCGTTGTTTGGCCGAAAGTCCGCCAGCTTCCCGCATAATAAGTCACGTTACCATACCTTAATCCCATACTCAACGTTCGCTGCATAGGACTGCAAGGTTAACGGAGTACCTCCAGATGTTTCAAGGATAATTGAACTCCCACTCGTAGCGACGCTCACACCAACAACATCATTACTCAACAGCTGCCATTTCAAACCATCGATGATGGCTAACGGTTTAAAGCGATATTCCATGATGATAACCCCAGCGCTTTGGGATACAAACTGCTTATTCCTAAGAGCTTTTACCCATCATTAAGCTCCCTTTCCTAATGAATTAGCTTTTATAAAAACAATGACCCTACTTATAATTAGTAGAGTCATTGTTGTCACGAGTTTAACTTTATTTATTACCAGCCTTCCAAGCATCGTATTGCTTCTGGATCTCAGCCATCACTTTGTCTATGCCAGCTTCCACCAGCTTTTTCTTCGTGTCCTCGACGTACTTCGGATAATCCGGCATGGATCCCGTCGTAAAGATCGGATTGGCCTCTTTATTGACCGCATTGATTTGCGCAATCTCCGTCTTAACCGGCTCATTATTAAAGACAAATCCGAGAAGACCCGATGCCTTACCGTTGTCGTTTGTTTTTCTCATCGCTTCTAAGGCTTTCGTTGAATTCCAGTTCGAATCCCATTGATCCCAAAGCGGTCCAAGCCAGTTGTGCCAAATCGCCCACGTTTGTTCAGCACCGCTTTTGGCTTCGATCGTTGGGTTAGCATCTTTCACCGTACCCGATTTAACGGTGTAATTTTTACCTTCAACGCCATAAGCAAGTGTATTCAATAAGTACTTATCACTCCAAATATAGTCGAGCAGCATCATCGCTCTTTCTGGATTCTTCGACGTTGCACTAATCGCTGTCGCAGCAGCAGTCATGGAAGCAGTTGAAATCGTCGGCTGTGAGCTGAATGTTTCAACAGTTGGGAATCCATACGTGCTTGTCGATTTCGACCCATCCTCGGTATAACCGCCTGAATCACGCAGCACGGCATATTTCCCTGATTTCGCTTCAGCTAGATAATCCGTTTTGATTGCAGCATCTTTGGCAATATAGCCTTTCTTATAGAAATCATTCATAATGCGATAATTTTCATAATTCTGTGGAATATCAAGGGTTTTGACGAATTTACCATCCTTCTCGCTGAAAGATATGCCACCAACGACAGTTGTATAGTCGGGTAATCCTACGCCAGAGGTCGCTCCATTGGCCGTAGCAATGACTGGAATCATGTTCGGTTCATTTTCCTTAATCGTTTTCAAGAATGGCTCTAAGTCACTCAGGCTCTTGACGTTCTTATAATCGAATTTATACTTTTCAACTAAATCTTTTTTAAATACATAGGCAGATGCCGGACTGTAAGGGGTCTGTGCAGGAATCGCCATGATTTTCCCTTTATAGGTAACAGCCTTCCAAGCGCGAGGATCTACTTTTTTCAAAATATTTTGACCATACTTCTGCAATAAGTCATCGAGGGGCATAAAGGCACCCTTTTGCACATTCGCATTTAAGTTATTGGAAGAATTGGAAGTAAACACAAGATCGTACGGCTCGCCAGCAGCTGATTTCAACTTGATTTTATCTTCCCAGCCCGCGTTATCAATTAAATTAAAGTGTACATTGGCGTTCAATTTTTCCTTGATCAGTTTGTTCGCTGCCGCTTCAACCGCTTCCTGATCCTTCATATTGTCGATCGGTTTTGGCATGTACCAGCTAATATCAACATAATCTTTCGTCGGATTCGTACTTGCTGCACTACTAGCAGCTGGACTAGCGCTTTCACTCGTTTTGTTATCCGTACTGCAGCCGCTAATCACAATCGTTGTTGCAAGCAAGACGGATGTTCCTGGTCCTAACCATTTTGAAGCTTTTGTTTTTTGACCTTTCACGTGGATTGCCTCCCTTATATTGTCTTTATATAATTTACAGATGCAGCGCGTTTCTCCTGCACCTGAAACTATTAACCTTTGACAGAACCTACCGTTAACCCCTGCACAAAATACTTCTGAAACAGTGGGAAAACAAGAAGCATCGGTCCTGCAGCCAAAATACACATCGCCATGCGAGCAGTTAATGAAGGTACTTGCATACCTGGTTTCACAAGTCCATACTGAATGGCCTCAGCCGAATTCAAATACTCCATATTTTTTAGAACACGAATAAGTAAATATTGCAGCTTCATTAAATTGCTCTGATCCATGTAAAGCAACGTCAGCCACCAATCATTCCAGTATTGGAGAGCAAAGAACAGGCCTAATGTTGCCAGTGCCGGTTTGGATATTTGCAGAACAATTTGCGTAAATATGCGCAGCTCGCCTGCGCCATCCATTTTAGCTGACTCGATAATGGCATCCGGTATGGTCTGCAAGAATCCTTTCATGAGGAGCACGAACCAACCGCTAATCAGATACGGCAAAATGAGTGCCAGGATATTGTTGCGGAGTCCCAACCATTTCACCATGAGAATATAAGAAGGAACCATCCCCCCATGAAAGAGCATCGTGAAGAAGATGAAGAAGGCAAGGAACGTACGGTAGGAATAATCTTTGCGCGAAATCGCATAAGCGTAGGTCGTGGTTACCCACATCCCAATCAAAGAACCGATGACCGTCGTACCGATCGTAACCAGATAAGAGTTCAGCAGAACAGTTGGCTCACGCAGAATCACCTTATACGCATCTAACGTAAAGTTCTTAGGGATCATGGAATACCCATATTTGATAATGTCATTTTCCGTTTGAAATGAGGTGCCGATAATGACAAGAAAAGGAAACACGCACACCGCACACAACAAGATAAATGAGATATGAATCACTAATTTTCCTATGGTCAGTGTAGGTCGTAACCGAATTGCTTTGTGAGGATTCATAGTCGATGCTCCTTAGAAAAGTGAATTTTCAGGATTAATCCTTCTTACGATCGTATTGGTTAACAAAACAAGGCAAAACCCGACGATGGATTGAAAGAAGCCTGCTGCCGATGCCATTCCGATATCCCCCATATCGATCAAAGAGCGATAAACGAAAGTATCAATAACGTCCGTCGTCTGATAGATCAAGGATGAATTCAACGTGACATTATAGAACAAACCGAAATCACTGTAGCAAATACTTCCGATTTGCAAGATAACTAACATGGTAATCATCGGTTTGATCATCGGAATGGAGATGGAAAATGCTTGGCGAAACTTACTTGCGCCATCAATTTTCGCTGCATCATAATACTCAGCATCAATGCCCATCAGAGCTGCGTAATAGATGACCGATCCATACCCAAGTCCCTTCCAAACTGCAGCTGCTACCAGAATGTATGGCCAATACTGAGGTTCGCTGTACCAGAGGATCGGTGCTTTACCCACGGCAATCAAGAGGGAGTTGATGACGCCATGATCCATATCAAACAGCGCCCGAAAAGCAAATCCAGCAACCACCCAGGAAATAAAGTAAGGAATGAACAGGATCGTTTGATACACCTTCACAAATTTTCGACTCAGTTCAAATAGTAATAGCGCAATGACGATGGAGAGAAACGTCCCCAAAATAATGAAAACCGTGTTATACAGGAGCGTATTGCGCAGAACGCGATACAGCACATTCCCATTAAATAAGAAACCGAAATTGTCTAGCCCGACCCACGGGCTATTCCAAATCCCCAAATTGTACTTATAATTCTTAAAAGGAAGCAGTAATCCGTAAAGCGGCACATAATTAAAGAGTAAAATCAATAGGAAACCTGGCAGTGCCAGCAGGGTCACTCCGAAATTTTTCTTGAAAATTCTTACCATCCATCCAACACATCCTAGCTTTGTAATTTTGACTGCCATCTTGGTCGATACCCCAACTTTAGGTGATGCCCTGGCGATTGTATATTATGAACTAGGTATTTTCCTCTAAAAATGTGTAGGTTAGGTCCCTTTCGACAGGATAGAAAACTATAAATCAAGTGAGTTCCTCTAACCTTCGTAGCTTTGGAACGGAAACTGCGTTGCAGCCTCCACCTAAGGCGAATGATATTATATACTACACACATGGGAAGACATGGAGAGGAGCGTATACATGCGAAAAGGATTAGTGCCATATCGCTATATGATCGATGAATTTCTTACTCCGTCTTTTCATTTCAGTATCTCCGAATATGAAGTAAGCCGGTTTCACGATTTGCATGGCCATGAATTTTTTGAGATGGAGATTATTTTATCTGGAAAAGGCACACAGATTTTGAACGGGGAGTCCTCTCGACTCATCCCCGGCTCGGTTTACCTTTTAACCCCTGTCGATTTCCATACCATTATTCCTGATCCTGGTTTTCCTCTTCGTTTAATTAATTTGAAATTTACCGAGGAGTGGCTCGATGAGGAGCTGCGACTCTTGCTCTTTAGCCAGCCTAATCGCTTGTCCATTTGCTGCGAGAGCGAGCAACTAATTTACATCGAAATGGAGTGCCGCCGATTATTGGCGGAAAGCATGGCGTCTCAAATCGGCAAAAAACAAGCAATCCGCGCCACGTTGGACAGATTGCTTGTTGATCTGCTGCGTATGATTCCGACTGATCCTCAGACTATCCTAGAAATGCCTTCCAGCGATGTGCCAGAACGGATTAAACTGCGCAAAGCCTTAAACTATATCGATTTCCATTTTCGTGAACCGATTACACTAAAACAAGCTGCAGCACACACACCATGGAGCCCGAACTATTTTAGCGAAAAATTCAGTACCATCATCGGTCAATCGTTTCAGCAATATGTGCAGGAGCACAGGCTTCATTATGCCCATAGGCTGCTGCTCAATTCCAGCTTGCCCGTTACGGAAATAGCACTGGCATCCGGCTTTAATTCCTTGCCTTATTTTATTCGTTGTTTTAAAAGTAAGTATGGGGTGTCTCCGAGTGCTGGGCGGCGGGCTTGTGTAGACAAAAAAGCTTGATTTCTCAAGCTTCTTTCGGGATTCGAACAAAATGAACGCCTTGCTTCGTTAATTCTTCATGAAGCTTCTCCATAGGAACATCCCTCAGCTTGCACTTACAGTCTATGGCAATCCAAGCAGCTACCCCCGCCGCTTGACCAAGTGCGTAGCAGGTAGCTTGAATTCGCATCGATGACATCGCCACATGGGTGGTGGAAATGGTTTCCTTCAAATTTAGTAATATCCGAAAATCGTGCAATTTTTCTGAACATACGGCAAGTTTTATCCTAACCTCTCTTTTACAATGAGTTCATTGGCACTTAATTTAGGGAGGTTTTCAAATGACAAATGAACTGTGCCTGGACGGACAATGGAAGCTTGTTTATTATCCGCAAGGAGAATGGCATATCCACCATCCAAATGAATTGAGCAAATTAGGTTTGCCTTCTATTAATGCTTCTGTTCCCGGGAATGTGGAGCTCGACTTGGTAAACAGCGGTCTTCTTCCTGAGCCCTTCCTCGGAACGAATATCAATGAACTCCGTCCTTACGAGCTTTATGAATGGTGGTACAGTCTGGAGTTCACCGCTCCATCGACGATGGAAGGAAATAAAACCGAACTGGCGTTCCAAGGTGTAGACTGCTTCGCAACCTATTGGCTGAATGGGGAGGAGCTTGGCTCCAGCGACAATATGTTTATCGAGGTAAGACTTGAGACAACGAATTCACTGCTCTGCCATGGTGTAAACAAGCTTTATGTAAGGCTGCGTTCCCCCATTATAGAAGCCGGGCATCGCAGCACTGACGCCATTTGTTACGGGCCCCTTACGAATGGCGAGCAGTTATACGTACGAAAAGCGGCTCATAGCTTCGGATGGGATATTATGCCCCGCGCGGTTTCTGCAGGCATATGGCGATCTGTATCGTTGGTTGCAATTGAGGATCATGCGTTGAGCGATCTGTATTTCTATACATTATCTGTTGAAAAAAATCTTTCAGCTGCAGAAATCGGACTGTTTTACAGAGTAGTAACTGATCCCTCGTATTTTTATCATGGATTGGAGATTCGGGTAACAGGCAAATCGGGAGCATCGGAGTTTCAGATATACAAGCCAGTGTTATTCAACGTTGGCTCCTTAACCATATCCCTCAAGGATCCACTGCTCTGGTGGCCAAGTGGGTATGGGGAAGCCCATCTATATGACGTTACGACCGAATTGCTGCATCAGGGACGTGTACTCGCTTCACGTACAGAGCGGATCGGCGTGCGTCACGTCCATTTGATTCGCACAGAAACAACCACCATGGAAGCTGGCGGCGAATTTCTATTTAAAGTCAATCACACCTCCATCATGTGCAAAGGCTCAAATTGGGTTCCGATGGATGCGTTTCATAGCCGAGACGCCAGTCGCTACGAGACGGCTCTCCAGCTATTCTCTGAAACAGGATGCAACATCGTCCGATGCTGGGGAGGAAATGTCTATGAGGACCATGCTTTTTTTGACTTCTGCGACAGTCATGGGTTGATGGTTTGGCAGGACTTTGCAATGGCTTGCGCTGTCTATCCACAAACGCCTGAATTCCGTGATGCCATGCGACTTGAGGCTCGCTCCGTTGTCCGGAAATTACGGAATCATGCTTCGCTTGTTCTATGGTGCGGGGATAACGAATGTGACGAGGCTTATCAGTGGTATGGTTTGCCTGATCCTGGTGTGAATCAGATCACCCGTACACTGCTTCCGCAAGTTATCCAGCAATATGATCCTCACCGGGCTTATTTGCCAAGCTCTCCCTACTTGTCTCCTGAGGTTATCCGATCAGGGAACATGAACTTAGCTCCTGAACGACATCTTTGGGGGCCGCGCGATTATTATAAAAGCTCCTTTTATAAGACGAGTACGGACCATTTTATCAGTGAAATCGGCTATCATGGCTGTCCGAATTTATCGTCAATCCAGAAGTTCATTGAACCTGCGCATCTATGGCCATTTAACAATAAGGATGAGCAATGGATCGCCCACGCAACGGAAGTTAGCGGCTCACAAGGTCATAACGCGACGCGTATCCAATTGATGGCGAATCAAATTAAGGAATTGTTCGGAGCCATTCCTGACGCTTTGGAGGATTTCATACTTGCTTCGCAAATTTCCCAAGCTGAGGCCAAAAAGTTTTTTATCGAGACCGCTCGGCTCAAAAAATGGCGGAAAACAGGCATCATCTGGTGGAACATGATTGACGGTTGGCCGCAATTCTCAGATGCAGTCGTTGATTATTACTATGGTAAGAAATTGGCTTTTCATTACATCCAAAGAAGCCAAGTCCCCGTTTGTATCATGATGGATGAGCCTGAGAATTGGCATGTGCGAGTAGCCATAGGCAATGACTCCCGAGAATCAGCTGCTGGTACTTATCGCATTTGGGATGCAGATTCCAAAGAAACGCTTATGGAAGGGAGTTTCGACGTAGAGGCTAACGGAACTTCTGAGCTAGGAAAAATCCCTATTTCTCACGCCAAGCAGCAATTGTTTCTGCTGGAATGGAGCCTCAATGGACGAACCTATGGCAATCACTACCTGCTTGGCTTCCCGGCGTTTTCCTTGGAAACCTATAAAGGCTGGCTGCCGCAAATCGCCGCAATTTCTAACGATTTCCGAGCCGATGAGATCGGTCGATAAAGGGGATTTTACTATGGAGAGAATGTTAATCGAAAACTATATGCAACAACTCGTGGAGCGATACCCAGACTTGGAAAGTTGTACATCTGACGTTGTTGCAGCATTCCATTTATGCGCAAACACGTTCCATTTATCTGGTAAAATGCTGCTATGCGGCAATGGGGGGAGCGCCTCTGATTGTGATCATATTGCCGGTGAGCTGATGAAAGGCTTTCTATCCAACAGGCCTGTCCCCGTATCTTTTCGTGGTTCCTTAGTCAATGAGTGGAATGAACAAGAAGGTACCTATTTAGCAGATCATCTGCAGCAAGCGCTCCCCGCCATTTCACTTACCAATCACTCTGCCTTGATAACCGCGTATGCCAATGATGTAGAACCAGAGATGATTTATGCCCAACAAGTGTATGGCTATGGGAAAAAGGGAGATGTCCTCCTAGCTCTCTCCACTTCCGGGAAATCCACGAATGTGATTCGGGCTGTTCAGATCGCGAGAGCACTGGGTATGCCTACCATCGGATTAACCGGGAAACACGGTGGTCGATTAAAGGAATTATGCGACGTGACCATCAGGGTGCCTTGGGAGCGTACACCGGATATCCAGGAGCGGCACCTGCCGATTTATCACATTCTATGTACGATGTTGGAAAGGGAGTTTTTCGGATGATGACGATCCTTGCTGGCATTGATATTGGAGGAACCAAGTGTGCCGTTACCGTCGGGCGACGGATGAATCATAATGAGATTACCCTACTTGGCAAAGTTCAATTTCCCACTCCCAAAGATCCGTATGAGACCATTACGAAGCTTAATGCTGTCTTAGCGCAATTAATGCTTGAACAAGGTGGTTCCCTCGCAGCGATTGGCATCAGTTGCGGGGGGCCGCTGGACAGCAAAACAGGGGTCATCCTTTCACCACCGAATTTGCCTGGCTGGGATCACATCCCCATTACTTCGTTAATCAAGGAACACTTTGGTGTTCCGGTTGGCTTGCAGAATGATGCCAATGCCTGTGCGTTGGCAGAATGGCGCTGGGGTGCTGGCGTTGGAACCCGGAATATGATATTCCTGACCTTCGGTACAGGTATGGGCGCTGGTCTTATTCTAGATGGCAAGTTATATACGGGGACCAATGATATGGCTGGTGAGATCGGTCATATGAGACTTGAGCCTACAGGACCCATCGGTTATGGCAAAGCCGGTTCCTTCGAAGGCTTCTGCAGCGGAGGCGGCATTGTTCAATTGGGACGAATGAAAGTCAAGGAAGCTTTGGCAATTGGGCAGCCTCCAAGCTTTTGCCAGTCCGAGTCGCAATTGTACGCGATGACAGCTCAGCAGATCGCGGAGGCCGCGCAATCAGGGGATCTTTTAGCGTTACAAGTATTTCGTACTGTGGGGGTACAGCTTGGAAGAGGGCTATCTGTCCTGGTGGACCTTCTAAACCCCGAGTTAATCGTAATTGGCAGCATTTATGCCAGACAGCGGGACCTGCTTGAAGCTTTCGCACTTGAGGAACTTCAAAGGGAGGCGCTCCCTCACGCTTATCGTGTATGCCGCGTTGTCCCTGCCGGGTTAGGAGAACTTGTAGGCGATTACGCTAGTCTGTCCGTTGCGGAATATCAGGTGATGTGACCTAGCCAATGGCTTTGCTATCTTACTTTTGAATCAAATTCGTCATATTTCTCCGTAAGGCATATTCCTTCGGTGTGACCTTATATTTCTTTTTGAACAAGCTGAAAAAATAGGTTTCATTCAAGATCCCGACCTTTTCAGCAATTTCATACACACTAAGGTCATCTTGGATGAGAAGGTCTGCCGCTTTGGCTAATCTAAACTCGTTAATAAAATCAGGAATCGAGATATGCGTAGCTTCCTTATATGTCTTGCTTAAATTCCTTGTCGATATTTTCATCATCGAAGCGATCGAAGTCAAGCTCAAGGAAGGGTCTTGATAGTGGTTATGAATATATTCCGTGACCGCATCTACCAAAAAGTAATTGAGTTTATTGGCATTTCCCTCGAAATCTTTTTTGAACGAATCTTGCAGGGCACCTACAATGATCCGATGAATCTCGGCAATCGTCTCCTTCTCCAAGATATTGCGACTGATCGAAGAGATGTGCAAAGATGGCGCAGCTGTCACTTTCATTTCTTCTAGCGTCTCAATAACTACATCCACAAGTCTAATGATGGAGACTAAAGCATTGTGATAGTTTAGCGTGCCCAGCTCTTCAAATAGATTCCCCAAAACCTCTTCTATTACTGCGGTGTTGCTCGATTTCATCGCTTCCACAAGCCATTCCTCATGATTTTTGGAATATCCTGTTTTTTTGCTTTCCACATTTTTCTTAACCGTTTCGTAGGTAATGACGGAGGAATGCCCTAGTAATAAGCGATACATCCCCTGATCGAGAGCCTTATGATACATGCTATTCAATTCCTGCATCTGACTCGTCTTTTCACTAATCGATGCCGTAAAGGAGATTTTAAAAAATCGGGAAACATTCTCTTGAACTTCTTTTATAAGCGAGTGGATATGTGAGTGAAACTGATCATCTTCTTCCGGCATACTGACAATCAATACGACATGATCGTCCTTCATATCAAGTCCTTCATTAGAGTACTTTCTAGCCATAATTTCTGATGCAATATTGATCATAGCAAAGCGAATCGTATCTTTATCCTTGGCATGGAACGCATGTTGAAATTCCTTATAGTTATCAATCTTTAATAAACATATGGCATAGGAACCATCCAAAACTAATGAAATTCTCATTTCTTTAAAAATGCTTTCCAATTCTGACCTGCCGATTGATAAGCTTTCCGTGAGCAGTCTGCTTAACCAATAATGCTTCATGACGTCTTTATATTGCATCTTTTCCTTATCGTAATGATCTAGCATTTCCATAGATTGTCTGTAAACGGTGTTCAAATAAGAGATCTCATCGACGACCTCGTCTTTGTCCGATCTCCGTATCCGATCCAGCATGATCGAATTCACCAGTTTCCCCACTGGACCATATATTTTCCGGGAAATAACAATGGATATCACAATTGCCATGACAAGAAAAATGAGCGTGATGATGATAATGCTATTTCTTAAGCTGTTGATATAGGTATAGATTTCAAGAACAGGCTGCGTTTTTAACAACGTCATCCCCGTGTTGTCGACATTTGTGTAAGTGACTAAATATTTCGTTCCGTCATGCTTACTTTGAAAAAAACCATCTCGATCGGCCTGTGGATGTGCTGTTTTATACGCCAAAAAGTCAGTTTTCAGCCACTTCTTGATGGCAGCATCATTGGTACCATCATCCAAGTACTCGCCAACCTGATCCAGAATAAAAACGTTATCTCCCTTTTGTTTATCAATCATATTGATTAGATTAATATTCTCCAGCAACCACTCCGGTTTAACGTTAATAACGACAACGCCATCCGGCTTAGCCCCACTTACCGTCGTTTCGTATATGAAATAGGAGAATACATATTCAGGCTCGGTTACCCCATTTACCAGTTTTTTGATATCACGGAAAATCGGTTTCAACTTTGGCAGCGCTTGATCCGAATTAATAAAGTCGTAGAGCATCTGATCTTTAAAAAATAAAGGAAAACCCGTACTATAGGATTGATCCAGATTCCGATTATAAATACCAATCGAGTGAATATAAGGAATAGCTGAAGTGACAGAGCTAACGACTTTAGACATGTGGCTTGACACTTCAATCATATCTTCCTTTTTCGCATACATAATAGCGGTTACATCGCTGTTCAAGTAAAGAAATTTCGATAAATTGGAAATCGTTTGATCCATAAAAGACATATTATACTTGACCTGATAAAGTATTTTCTGATTGGCTGCATATTCATTTTTGACCAAAAGATTTTGCGAATTAATATAAATAACCGTTGAAAGAACAACAACAAGAATCAATATAGCTACGCTAATCCAAAGAACCATTTTTATAAAATAGGCTTTAGCTCCTAAAAAAGCTTTTATGTTCATGCCTTTATATTCTCCTCTACTCGAAGTGAAAGCGACTGGCATGCACCAGTCCCACCGCGCAATCCAACGACAATACACCTACATTTAGGTTGTCATCTTAATGTAATTGGATGAAGCTCGAATGTATACTTTAATATAAGTCATTTCCTATGAATATGGGAACTTTAAAAAATCGCCTTGCCCGGAACTACGATCCGGGCAAGGCGATCTACAAAATAGTCTAAATAACTGTTAGTCAATCAGTTTCCCAAGAATAGGGCTAAGTGTTTCCGCTATCCGAAAATAGCCTAAATCCGAAGGATGAATACCATCTGTTGTACATTCCTGGTAATCCGCCCCTAACAACTCCGCACCGTCACAGAAGTGGAGATTCGCATCCCCTTCTTGCTGCAATCGCTCAACGATAGCCATTTGAAGCTGTTTGCGTTCTTCGCGACGGCGAAGCATAGTTTCGTCAAAAGCTTCCTTCGCTAGTCGAATCTGTGATAGGACGAGAATTGGAACTTCAGGATGGCGGGAACGATAAATCCGGATAAATTCAGGCAATGATTCCTGAAGCCGTTCTGTACTAGGCGTATTAGCTTCATAATCCAGAACAAGCAACGCCGGTTCATCGATTTGACTGATCAAATGGGCAAGCTCCGGCTCTCCTTGTGCATTTCCAGAAAAACCGAGATTCACAATTTCAATAGGAAATTTCCGACTTAAAATATTGGGATAGGCCATACCAGGCCTCGATGCGCAAGCGCCATGGGTAATGGATGTCCCGTAGATAAGTACTTTCTTGTTGGTGGCAAAGCCAGGAAATCCAGCTACCGATGAAGAAGGATCCAAACCTATCCAAATCTCCTTCACGCCTTGATATAGGGGAAGATTAAGTGTGATATCCCGCATTTCCCACGGTATGGATTCAAAAAGGATGGATTCGTATTCATTTTTTGACTGATCAAAGCGAGTGGTATTTATATAAAGCTGAGCTCCAGTTGCACCGACGTAGCAATCAACGCCACATTGACCAGTGGCAGGCATTTGGTACATGGTGGCCCTGTCAGCCAAAACGACCCTTACAGAAAGTTTTGGTGAATCTGTCTGGAAACGAATCTGCACGCCAGCCGTATAATTCGCAAGTCGATCTACCTCTGATCGAATCGGATGGCTTGGTTCAAGCGGCAATCTTCGATATACGCCGTCTTGTTCCAGCCAAGGCAATCCTGTTATCCGAAAAGGTTCATTGCGCGGTGAGTACCATTCCCAGTCGCTGTTGGTATCGACATCCAATTTCATACTACTGTCCAGCTTCTCTATCTCATTCTTCCTTGATACATTCATCCGTTTTCACCAACCTTTTATATAACTGATGGTTTCATGCAACTAGACGATTAGACGCCTACCATGAAATATCAATGCTCCCGCTAATTTGGGTTAATCGTATACAATTCCCCACCACTTTACCAAATATTTCCAAATATTGCTCACCGTTCCTCACTTCAACGTCACCTGCTTGCAGCTGTGCAAGAGGCGGATAAATGGTAAGATCGGCCTCAATCAGATTATTCACACTAAAATTACGAAGCGTACGGTTATGCTTCCGAGGTGTAGGATCAGGCGATTTTTCTTTACACGTAATGCGAGATGTTTGCTTTTGCTTAACAAACACGCGGCATTCGTCATGAAACGTTCGATCAAGTGTATAAGCCGCAGTCATTCCTTCTCCAATCATAACAGACTGCCCGATAATAAGTGGAGCGCCATCGGGAAATTGAAGCTGCAGCCCAACGGATGTATCCTGCTTACAGCCAGTAAGGATAAACGCATTGTCATTCCTTGTGATGAACATCAATGCTGATTCAGATGCTGCCTCTTCCTTCACCTGATACAAGGAGTAGCCAAATTGTTGCAGGACATACCGTACGAAGAGCGAGGAATCCAGAAATTCTTTTTCCTGACGAATCGGCAAATGCGATACACCAGCAGATTGGAAGGGCAACGAACCGCGTACCCACCCCACTTGGCCTCCATCCCATTCAGGTAAAGCTCTAGTTATCGTAAATGCACGTTCTAGCCCACTCTGATTCACACTTGCATGAATTTGAGTAGAGCGATCAGCCACATCGTCCACAACTTCACTTAACCCACCGCCTGAAATGTGCGGATAATGTTGCAGTCGATGAGACCCCTCACCTGTGCGCTCCTCGTTCTTGATCGTATCTTCTGACAATGAGAGGTTAACGGAAAAAGCACCTTCAAGCTCAGGCTCGTTTCTGAGATTCAACAGGTTGAGTAGGTCCGGATCTTCGACACGGCCATAGAAAATGATCTTTCCGCCACGACGAACATACTCGACGATTCGCTCCGCTTTCTCCCCTTTGATCCAAAAGGCCGAAGTAAACAAGATCGTATCTTGCAACTTATGGAGGGCCTCGTCCTGCATTGCGAAGAAGTCATCGGTACTAAGCACCGTATTCAGCGGCAAGCCTTGGTTAATTGCATTGCGCACAAACCAATCATGAAAGAAAACGTCGCTCGAATGCTCGCCCGATTCCGCCATCGCTTCATGCAATTCTCGGAACGGGTACAACCAAGTTAAAATCCCCGGCTGGTCGGGTGCATCTTTGAAGGCCTTCTTAATATGAGGGATAACTTCCAACGGGATATCTGCATCCATATCGCCTTTTTCCGAATCGATGGTCAAAATCTCTACAACACCTGGACTCTCCAGTTCGCCCTCCGTGTTAACTCGAGCGACGGTGAGTGGACAATAAATGTCATGTGGCTCCCGATCATAGAGATCCCACCACGGATTTTGCCAGAACCAAGGATCATTGGCATAGAACCGGAAGAGGTACGTCTCTGCCGGCAAAACAGCGATACGCGACATATAGCCCGTGAGTTCTAAGCCGAAGTCATAGTTAAGAGCTCCCCATGGCGAATTCGGCGGCGGATATTCCACATATTTTCTCTCATATAGATCAAGTAAGGGGATACAGTCCTTGGCAAGATCCATGCCCGTTCCGTAGTTCGTCCCTCTGATTTCTGTGCGGAAATTCGGACACTCTTGCTTGAAAATTTCCCAGAATGACAGCATCTTAGACGATAGCTCTTCATACTCCGCCATCGCAATCTGCGTGCCATCATAATTAGCTCCTAAATACGTCCACGGAAAATACGACAGCGCGAATCCATTGGAAAACCATATATAATCAAAGCCTAATGTAGGTAAAAAGCTGGCACACTGCCGCCCCAGAAACTCGCCAAACGCTGTGCTTTCGGGAATGCCGTCAGGATAAGCCGCATACGCTACGTGGTCCTCTTTCAGCTTCGACCAACTGCATACGACGGTATAGTCCGCCTTCAGTGAAATGAATTGCCCGCCAACTTCGGCGCGATTGATTTCCGGGTGCAGCTTATATTTGAAATCCGAGTAGGCAAATTCAGGTCCTGCGTCAAAGGTGGCCCCCACCTCCATGCGAATGCCATAACGCTCGGAGGCAATTCTTTTAAAAGACGCAATAATAACTTGCAAATCACCATAGGTGATTCGTGCCGGTTCACTAATGTAAGGCGTGGCGATGCGCGGGTCTTTGTCGTCCTTGATGTGGCCGAAATACTCCTCATTGGCAAATCCGATATAGCGGCCCCATTCAATCTCGCGCTGCAAATCGCCGTCCCAAACTAGGATCTCGCTTCCATCAGCGACCCACAGCAAGATCGAACAGCTGTCTGCCATGCCGATTAGTGGAAGCCATTGCCGAATAGCCTCGGTACACACAGCTTCGATAGCCTCAGGTACCATACTCTTGAATGGCTTTAGACTCATTTCCAGTGTAACTCTCTGCAAGGACTTCTTTGGTTTTACGCGTATTGTCATATCACTTCCACCTCAATGCCTAGCACTTTCGCTACATTACGAATCTTGGAACCCACATGCCCTACACCAAGCGCAAAGTGATGCGTAGGACCTGCTGAGCACCATTTTTCCACGAATTCTGAAACACTGTAATCAAATTTACAACGTGTATTGGTATTGCCAGTCTGTGGAATTTCACCTTTGATGGATTCACCTTCCGTGGCGATCATTTTGTATTTGCCATTAGCGGTTTGTGAAATACTGAGCAAAGTAACAGGGCCTGATTTGATGCTGAATTCAACGCCGATGCCAGAACCGCTTTTACCATGAAATAGATCCAATCCACGAATGATCGGCTGCCCGTCGCTAATTTTAATATTATGCGGCCCGTCATGTCCGACCAACACGATATCGTCGACAAAGTCACAAGGATGCAGCTCCGCGAACGAACCTCCAGCATCTAGACGATCCATGATTAGCATCGCTGCGCATGTCTTCAAATCGGCCTCTCCGGCAAGCGGAACTCCTTTGCCTGTCAACAGCGAGTTGCCGAGCACCATGTTCGATCCGATCCGTTCGTATTCATTATTGTCGAGACCCCGGTAATAATAGGCCAGACCTGTTAACCCATTTTCCACAATCAGCTTATCCAGCCCAACCGCAACTTTAGCTGACCAATCAAGATCCTCTTGTTTGATCGGCCTTGTCACCGGATCGATAAAAGGATCGGATATTTTGAAAACGCTTTTAATTTCATCCAATTTATTAGCTGTTTCCTTAGCCGTTACACCATTGACAAGCTTGGCTAAATCGCACATCTCCAGCATTTGCACATGCGAACCAAAAGCAGCCGTAAAAGCTGTAGGATCGGAGTTCATATCATACATACCTTCATAGGTATGTCCCATATAGCCGATTTTGGCATATTTAAATGCTCTGCGTGTATTGGCGACTTGGCACCAACCTTGTAACTCCTTCATCGCGCGTGGATCGTCATAAAGCGTTCCTACAATCATCCCTGCCGCAGGCTTTCCTGCCCGCACAAGCACGCCTCCTATTTCTGGAAGTGAACAAATATTATCGTTAGCTAACTGCATATACGTCGTCGTATTTCTATAGTCAAGACGCTTCCTTGGCTGCAACGCAACAAGTACCGTCGGTACAGACAAGTTCAGAATCGGGGTAGCAGCTGTTGATGACGTCACATACGTGCTCAAGAAGCAAAATAAGAAATCAACATCTTGGCTTTTCAAAAAGGATGAAGCGGCAAAAGACTTATCTACGGTATCGACAAAGCCTGCCGACACCACTTCGACGTCATGCTTACGAAGCATTTCCTCAAATTCACGTCCGTAGCCTTCCAGCTCCTCTTTTAGCCCCGGAAATTGTACCCAATATGGCTCGTGACCTACCGTCATCACGCCAACACGCGCTTTTACCTTTTGGAATAAACCACTCATTTCTCCCTCATCCTCTCCGCATATCTTTCATCTTAAGCTTAGTAAAATCAGGCTATTGAAACAATGAACTATACAATAATTATTTCAACAATTCTACGATTTCAGTTATACTAAGAAAATGAGCACAAGACCTGACAGAGGCGAAAGTATTGTGCGAAAGGAGCACGCTATGATCCAACCTGTTGCTATTTATTTCGAGCATTGTGAGCCGAATTGGCATGTACCCAAGAGTAAGACGAACAACCATATTTTAATTCTCATGACCAATGGAACCATTCACTATACCGTTGAGGATCACACCTTTACGATGCAAAAAGGCGATCTTTTATTTGTCCCTCAAGGTGTTTGGCGCAGCGCGATGAATTCAACCAAGGAACCACATGATATGTACGTCGCACACTTTCATTATCAGGGGGATGGGGATGGACTTCCGCTGCTAATCACACCTGATCGCTGCTTAACCAGACCTTTTAACTTTGACTATATGAAGCAAAGGTTTTCATTGTTGACCCAACACTGGCTGCGCAAATCCGTCTATTCAGACACCATCTGCCACGGCATCCTGCTTGAAATGCTCGCGGTAATCAACGAAGAAATTGATTCGCAATCCACACAGGGCAAATCCTATAGCATCGTTATGCTGCTTCAAGCCTACATACTCAATCATTATCACAGAACCATTACTTTAAGCGAATTAGCCGAATACGCGGATCGGACCCCTAACTATGTCAGTACCATTTTCAAACAGGTTACCGGACAATCCGTCACGGACTACATCCAGCAAATCCGTATTGCCGCCGCTTGTGACCTGTTGACTAACTCTCAGATGAATGTAGGAGAAATCTCCGATTTTCTCGGATTCTGCGAGCAGTCGTACTTTAACAAGGTGTTTAAAAAATGTACCGGCACCCTGCCCTCCACTTATATGAAAGAGAAAGTTCAGGTTTGGAAGTCTTAGGGGGTAACTTACGTTCCCTTGCAAAATAAAAAAGAGGCTCTCCCTTACGGGAAAACCTCTATTAGGACTATGTATTTTCCCCAAGTCTTTCTGCAATTCGGTGTAAGTTCTTTAAGCTAAGCTTCACGCAATCCATGGGATTACCTTGACACACATCCTGCTCCACAACGTACCACTCCACGCCATTCTGCTCTCCCCATATCAATATGGGATCGAAATCGATCACGCCCGTGCCAATTTCGGCATACGTCCCCCTCTCATCGTTGGTCATATCCTTTACATGCATCGTTGGCATCCGGTGGCTATATGGACGAATGAAAGCAGCTGGATCTTTCCCCGCTTTTTTCACCCAATATACATCTATTTCTGCCAATATCGCATTATCCGCAGAGGGTTCAATCAGATATTCCAGAGCATTTGTCCCATTAATGCTCGTTTCAAACTCGAAAGCATGGTTGTGAAAGCTTAGTGTGAAGCCATCCTCCTGTACTTTCTTCGCAATCTCATTTAACTGGTTGCGAAATTGCCGGTAGCCCTCCTCATTTCGAAGCTCATGGGGGACGGAAGGACAGATTAAAGTTGTCGTACGACAACGTCGCGCCTCCGTAAGCACACTCTCCAGCTCACTACTCAAACGCTGAAAAGAAACATGCATACCTGCCGTTTGTAACTCTGTTTGTTGCAGCACATCGGAAATCTCTTCGGCCGAGTAACTATGTAGACCTGCCAGTTCAACCCCTGCCCAGCCCATCTGTTTCAGTTCTCTTAGCACCCCTGGAAAATCTTGTTCACATTCGTTACGCAAGGTATACAGTTGTACCGCAAATTTCTGTTTCATTCATACGCCGCCTTCTCTATTCGTTAGTCTGATTGATCGTGGTACGATCTGATCTCTTGTGAGGGCAATTTCCCCGTGTCGTATCGTAATCTCCCGCTTCTCACCTGGAAGCAAGTCAAAATATTCGTCACTCAACTGAATCGTTTCATCCAATCTAAAATGCACCGCATGCGCAAAAGCTTCACTTGTAACCGTACATCGAATTTGCCCTGGTTCAATGGCATGAATATTTGACACCTTTAGTCGTGCGTCAGGCAAAATGAGATCGCGAAACACTTCGTTTTGTATCACAGCTGGCAATATTTCGCTGGATTCACCTAACGCTCTGACAAACAAACACGCCTCTCTCGAAGAATAGTCAGGTGTTGCCCATTGTAAGACGACTTCCCGCGAGAATGGCTGGAGTTCAACTTTTACCTCCGTCGATTGCGTCCCGCTCCCATCATAGTAGATAAGTCCGTATTCTAGGACTTCACGAATCACGGAGCTAGTTTCATTGATCGCCGTAAGCTGAATCATCCCATCCTGCTCGCGTAAAATGAGTTTCACCGGCGCTAATGCTCGTTTCACAAAATAATACGAAATTTTGCGCGTTAGGTAATAATCAAGGATCGACCAGCCTACCTCCCCCCAGCAGTCATTGTACATCCAGAATAACGCGCCGGAACAAAACAACTTGGATCGAATCGCCTCAAGCGAATACCCCAGCATTACACCCTGACATAAGCCTGCGTATAGCAAGTAATCGTCGATTCCCAAGTGTTCGGTAGTCAAATAATGCTTGTTTATACCGGCAAGTACCGTATCTTTTTCGAAAACATTCGTATGAAGCTGCCAAAGCTTACTCTCACGATTAAGTGGTAGACGATTATGGTAAATCTCCGTGGTACTTTTCCGACATGGACCGATATACCCATACTCCGAAACAAACTTAGCGCTCACCTTGTCATATTCCTCGGGTGTAATTCGCTTTTCCATGTCGGCATGCATCATGCAGTCATTCCAATGATGGGTATCGCCCGATTGGTTGCCATTCGGGTGCTCACCACCGTAAGGCGAGCTATTCCAATAGGGAATAGCTGGACAGTTCCGCTGGACTAGGCGGGGCGCGATGTCATTGTAACAGACCGCTCCCCCATAGAAATCGGCAGCTTGCGTCTCATTCCACCATTCCTCAAAACCCCAATGATTCTCATTGTTGCCACACCAAAGCGCGAGTGCAGAGTGATTACGAAGCCGCCGAGTTTGGTAATCGATCTCCCGCTCTACTTCGTCCCGAAACCAAGCCAAGTGATCTGGATATTTCGCGCAGGTGAACATGAAATCGTGCCAAATGAGAATCCCGTACTCGTCACATTTGTCATAGAAAATGTCTCTTTCGTAGATACCTCCTCCCCACACACGCAGCATATTGCAGTTCGCTTCCTTGGCTTCACTGAGCAGAGCTTCATATTTAGCATCCGTGACCCGCGCATAGATGGCATCCGCAGGAATCCAGTTTCCACCTTTACTGAAGACAGACACACCGTTAATTTCAAAAGTGAACGAACGTTCATCCTGACTCTCCAGGATTTTATCCATGTTTAGGTACAGCGTGCGTATCCCATATGAAAAGGAGGGATATTCCACAGCATGCGTTGTCGTCTGCAGCATTGCCCGAATCGCATACAGCGGCTGCTCGCCCATCCCATTGGGCCACCAAAGCTTAGCATCAGGCACCTCCATTGGAATTGTGACGTAGTTCAGCCCGGAACGAAGACAACAATCTTTGTGAATAAGCTGCACTTCCTTGCCATTAAAAAGCAGTGCCAGTTTCAGCTCTGTTTCTAACGTTTGAAAAGGGTGCAGATTCAGAAGCTCCAATTGAAACTGTAAGTGTGCGGTTTTGCTCGCAGCATCCAAGCTTGTCGTGGTTACGTGAATGTCTCGAATTTGGAAACGATGGGCAAACTCAATACTCACCTCTCCCATGATCCCACACGTCACGACCCTTGGTCCCCAATCCCAACCAAATACATATTGCGGTTTTCTCAGCATGCCTCGACGATGATCGCCTCTGTGCCCGATCTGCTCGTTCTCGTATACCACTTTGGCCTCACTAATTAGCGCAAGATCATTCTCCGAATAGAGCTCCAACCCCGAAGTAACACGCACAAAGAGTTGATTGACCCCTTGCTGCGCCTTGCCTTTCACATCACAAACAAACGGATAAAAGGCGCTGCGATGATGGCCCAGATGGCAATCATTCAACCAGATATCGGCTTCTACATCCAAAGATTCAAATCGAAGAATTACTTGGTCTGCATGCAGCTGATCATCCGTCAGCATAAAAGTCTTCTTAAACCACCAAGAGCGGTTCTCCGTCCATTCACTCGCAAAGCACTGATCCGCTACTAGCGGCTCTGCGATGATCCCTTGCGCAATGAGCGGCATATGCACATCGCAAGGCAAATCGGCCCGCAGCCAATCCTGCTGTTTATTTTTAACTTGTATATACTCTGCCGTCTGGCGATAGAGTGGCTCCCACGTTAGCTGCCAATCTTCATTTAAAAGTAGTTTCATCGTCATCGCACCTTTTTACTTAACTATTCCGATAAGTCCCAAATGAAAATTCGTCCCTCTACATTCCTCTCTGTTGCCGTGAACAACCTCCAGCTCCATATGATGCAGCCCGTCCTCCAGATCATCCGCGATCCAATAGATAAGGAACCAGCCTCCATCTTCGCACCAAGTAGGCCGATCCCGACAAGTCGTGATTGCATGACCTCCGTCGAGCTTATACGTGAATTCAGCTGATTTTTTGCCAAAATCAAAGGCTAATGCCAGCCCCTTGCCTGTAAACGAAAAAGACAGCTTCGCCCCGACCGTTGATGTGCTCAATATCTGATCAACCCAAGGCATGTGAGCCGCTGCCCGTCTAATCATCCAAGGTCCTTCCAACTGAACTTCATCGAAAGAGAGCGTATCCACATGCCCCCAGTTATTGTTATTAAGCGGCGCTGCGAGCGGTTTATAGGTTTCGGCTTTCTCCTCATCGGGAGACGTTAGCAATTCTTTTTCCAAATAGTCGATTACACACTGTCCATAACTCAGACTGCCTCGATGCGTAGGATGAAGTCCATCCGGCAACCATTCGTCCCAGGTCATTCGGCCTTTCTTCACTTCCTGCCAGGCATGCAGTCCGACCCAAACCGTGTTAATACCGTAATGCTCGGCTAGCTCCTCGAATTCAGCGATGCTGGCAGGGACCATACCCCGTGACATGTCCTCGTACATTTTCTGACAGTAGGTATAGACGAAAACGAGCTCACTACGCCCACCTGCCAAAAGTTTACGAATCAAACCTTCTCTCGCCCTCATCCGCTGTTCAGACGGTGTATTGTAGTCATTGACGGCAAATTCAATGAAAATCAGATCACATTGACGGTTAATCAAGTCCCGGTCTGCACGGAAAACAGCCAAATCGCTGCCTGTCGCACCAATCGCTGCATTCTCCACTGTAATGCGTGCGTGAGGAAATGATTCAACAAACCAACGCGCGACTGGCTCCGGCCAATTCGCCATCACTTTGCTATCTGCGGTTATAGATCCACCAATGAAACCCAACGTTAATTGCCCTGTTTGCAGCTTACCTTTGACTTGCGTTAACCGATTTCGAAGCTGTATTGTCTCCATTGTGCATTCATCTCCATGTGACTTTCGAGTATGGTGAGCCATCTTGGTAGCAGCCCCATCCTTCATTAAACGTAGCTAACACACGATAGAATGTATACTGTAAATTAGGTCGAATCTTCTAAAAAATGTACTAATTAAGTTCTCTTTGAAATTAAAAATGCGTTCACCCAATAGAGTGAACGCATTTGCAGAGTACGGTCAAATGTCCTATACATATTCGTCTTATATCATCAGGGCGTTATTTATTTTTGCGAACGAAATCCTTACATTGCGTCCAATATAATGCCAGCTGTTTCCTCAATAGCTTTCTCCGTGACATCTATGACCATGCATCCAAGCTGTTTATACAAGCCGTACGCATATTCCAATTCTTCGACAACCCTCTCTAACGCTGAGTATTTAGCGCCAAATGGCAGCCCTACCGCTTTTAGCCGTTCGGTACGGATCTTGACTAGTTGATCGGCGCTCATCGTCAAACCAACTAGTTTGCTTTTGTTTAACGTAAACAAGCTCGTTGGCGGCTTTACTTCTGGCACTAGCGGATAGTTGGCCACTTTGTAACCTTTGTG
Organism: Paenibacillus sp. LjRoot56; assembly: GCF_964253335.1. Classification (NCBI taxonomy): domain Bacteria; kingdom Bacillati; phylum Bacillota; class Bacilli; order Caryophanales; family Paenibacillaceae; genus Paenibacillus; species Paenibacillus sp. LjRoot56. Next base: position 109,182 of record NZ_CAXURV020000002.1, on the reverse strand, counting down.
AGCCAAAAAGATGCTTAGTGGTGTTTTCGATGTCCTAGAAACCCCAAGTAGAACAATATGCGCTTGTTTTAATGCACTTGTATCTTTACCATCATCACATTTGACAGCAAACTCAACGGCTTCCACTCTTTTATAATATTCTTCGTCCATTTGATGAAGTAATCCAGCTTTCTTTTTAGGTGAATCTTTATACGTATCCATAAACGCTTGCATTACAGGACCTAAGATATCTATACTAATCACATTTAAGCGTATTGATTCTTGACGCATCATCTCTCTTAGTTCCGGAAGAACGAGTGTGTAGACTACAAAACTGCCTATTCGAGAAGCTTCTTCCATCATTTTTCGAATGTCTTCTTCCGAACGCATGGATCCAAACCGTTTCACAGAAATCTGACTCGTATTAAACTGACGAATTGTCGCTTGAACGACTGTATTCGCTGTTTCCCCAACTGAATCCGAACATACGAATATCGTATGAACTTTCTCTTCCATTCTTGCCTGCCTCCCATATTCCTATCAAACTACTTGACTTATTTTTATTTCATTAGGATTACCATGTAGGATGAATGCTTGTGCAGCAGCTATGCGTGCCAAAGGAATGCGGAAAGGAGAACAACTCACATAGTCGAGTCCCGTCAAATGACAAAAGAAAATCGATTCTTTATCTCCGCCATGCTCACCGCAAATACCTGTTTTGAGCGAAGGCTTCATGGAACGCCCTCCATGCACGGCTAATTCAATTAATTGTCCGACCCCTTCGGTATCTAACACTTGAAAGGGGTTATGCGGAAGCAGCTTTTGATCGACATAATGGGTTAGAAATTTCCCTTCCGCATCATCACGGCTGTACCCATATGTCATCTGTGTCAAGTCATTTGTGCCAAAGGAGAAAAAATCCGCATAGGCCACAATTTGACGCGCAGTCAGTGCGGCACGTGGTACCTCAATCATTGTCCCTACCTTATATGGGCATTCTCTAAGGTTGTCTTTTCCCATCACCTGTTCGGCGACGAAATCAACTAGCTCCCTTAATACTTTAAGCTCATTCGCATGGCCAACTAGTGGAATCATAATTTCAGGAATGACTCGAATACCTTTGTTATTACACTTAGAAGCTGCACGGAAAATGGCCTCGATCTGCATATCATAAATCTCTGGAAAAACAATGCCCAATCTACAACCCCGCTGCCCTAGCATGGGGTTCGTCTCATGAAGCGCTTGTACTTTGCGCAGAAGATCAGCTGTCTCTTCTCGTTCCGAATCTGCCCCCTCTGACTCATAGGTCAGCTGTATATGTCTTTTTTGCAGTTCCTCGATGTTTGGCAAAAACTCATGCAAAGGCGGATCTAACAATCTTATTGTTACCGGTAAACCGTCCATTTCCTCGAATATTCCTTCAAAATCGGATTGCTGCATAGGAAGCAGCTTCGCAAGTGCTTGCAATCTTTTCTCCTTATTATCCGCTAAGATCATTTGTTGAACGACAGGCAACCGAGTTGGTGAGAAAAACATATGCTCTGTTCGGCATAATCCGATTCCTTGAGCACCTAATTTTCTGGCCGTTTTGGCATCTTCCGGATTATCTGCGTTAGCATATACGTTCAGTGTTCGAATCTCATCCGCCCATTGGAGTACAATTAGCAGCTCATCTGTCATTTGAGCTTCTCGCAAAGGCATAGCACCAAGAATAACGCGCCCGGTCGCTCCATCAAGGGTAATCCAATCTCCTTCTTCCACGATCCTGCCTCCAGCCGTCATCTGCTTATCATTAAGCATAATTCGAACTTCTTCACAGCCGCAAACACAAGGCTTACCCATTCCTCTTGCCACTACAGCTGCATGGCTTGTCATCCCACCACGGCTTGTAAGAATACCTTCGGAGGCAATCACGCCATGAATATCCTCGGGAGTCGTTTCATTTCTTGCCAGAATAACTGTCTTACCAGCACGGCTCCACTCTGCCGCAGTATCCGCGTCAAATACAAGCTGTCCGACCGCAGCACCCGGCGAAGCCGGAAGTCCTTTTGCCAATACATCCTTAATTGCCTCTTCATCAATTCCTCTATGCAAAAGCTGATCAAGATGAGACACTTCTATGCGTCCAATAGCTTCCTGCTTTGACAATAATCCTTCGTTGACCAGATCGACCGCAATTTTCAGAGCAGCTTGGGCATTTCTTTTCCCATTACGTGTTTGAAGCAAGTAAAGCTTATTATTTTCAACCGTAAATTCGATATCCTGCATATCTTTGTAATGCTTCTCAAGCTGCTTGGAAGCCGCAAACAATTGCTCGTAAATCTCCGGCATCTCTTCCTTCAAAGCAGCAATCGCAAGCGGAGTCCTTATACCTGCTACAACATCTTCGCCCTGCGCATTAATGAGATATTCACCGAAAAATGTATTCTCACCCGTAGATGGATTTCTTGTAAAAACAACGCCTGTGCCACAATTCCCTCCCCTATTACCAAAAACCATACTTTGAATGTTGACTGCTGTCCCTTGATCATCTGGGATCCGATTTATTTTACGGTAAATGTGAGCCCGTGGGTTGTTCCATGACTTAAACACAGCCTCTATCGCCATTCTCAATTGCTCATAGACATGCTGCGGGAAAGCACGACCTGTTTTGGCCAAAATACACTTCTTATAATCCTCAATGAGAAGCTTCCAACCGATAGCCGAAATATCTTGATCATGCTCTGCACCTTCTTTCTCTTTCAAGCGATGCAATAGCTGTTCGAAATGGTAGGATTCAATGCCCAGAACCACGTTTCCAAACATCTGCATCAAGCGACGGTAGCAATCGTATGCAAATGTTTCATTACTTGTAAGAGCGGCCAACCCTTGTACGGTGAGATCATTAAGTCCAAGATTCAAAATGGTATCCATCATACCTGGCATCGAGCTTACAGAACCCGATCGTACAGAAACCAAAAGGGGATTGGTGTCATCCCCGAACAGTTGACCTTTTTGTTTCTCAAGCGCTTTGAGCGCTGCTGAAATCTGATCAAGCAACTCATCTGAGATCCGATTTCCCACTTTAAAAAAAGTTAAACAAGCCTCTGTCGTAATTGTAAATCCCGGAGGGACAGGAAGGCCAGCACGAGTCATCTCTGCTAAATTAGCCCCTTTTCCTCCGAGAAGCATTTTCATTGAAGCGTCTCCCTCTTGGAACAGCAGCACTTGTTTCTGAGTCTTCATTTGTTAGCCTCCTTATTTCTTTCGATACACGTCATATTCTTACACAAGCCATAGAATTTCTTATACCCATCCGTTGGTAACGTAGCAATCACTTCATTACACGATTTGCAGATCAGGATACCCAAATCAAAACGTTGAATAGCAGCTAATTCTACATGAGCTGTTCCACTTATCCCAACTCTCATCACTGGCCTCCTTAATAAAAATCCATTATTTAGTATGTCATAAATATATCATTACATTATTAATGACACAATATATATTTTAATTATTATATAAAATGTACTATATAGATGAATTAAGGGATTTAACATCATATAGTGTGTCATATTCAGATTTTTTTAGCTTTCGATTATACGCCGACTGGATCGAAAAAATAGCCTGTCTCAAAAGGTCTAAATTGACCTTTGAGACAGGCTATTCCTAGGCACCACTTAAATCTTACTTACAATCTTCCTGTTCTGAAGCAATGCAACGAGGTAAGCCAAGGTCAATCCTTGACCCCATCCCTGAACCCGCTTCTTGGAAATTACTTTATAGTCATCCGCAGAATACATAACTGCCGTACCAGCCGATACGTTCCGAACCGAACCGTCTTCATCAATGTTGGCCAGAATGCCCGCGTACGCATTAGCCATATAGTTTTGATGTAAGGGATGTCCATGAATGGACATCGCAGCTGCGATGCCGGCGGAGGCGGAGGTTTCTTCATAGGAGGTTTCATCATTCATTACCGTACGCCACAGCCCATTAGGCGTTTGCAGCCTCACTAGTGCGCTCAATTGGTCGCCAAGAGCGCCGCCGATTTGCATCCACATGGGCATAAACGGGTTCAGCATCTTGTAGGCCTGGGCCATGGTGTATGCCGCCCATGCATTGGCTCGACCCCAGTAAATACCGGACAGGTGGTCCTTCCTCACGTTATCCCATGCATGGTAGAAGAGATTGTTCTTGGGGTCCTGAAGATATTCCTCGTGCCAGTAGAATTGGTTCAGCGCATCTTCAATGTATTCCTTGTTATCTAATTTGAAGCCTAGCCTCAGCAGGAAGTATGCCGCCATGAACAGCGTGTCCGCCCATGCCTGCTCGGGAAAATCGTTCTCTGAGGAAACCGTGTGCTGGAATACGCCTTCTCCGAACCGGATAGCCTCTTTGCGGAGATACTCTGCCTTCATTAAAGCCAGGTCCAGATATTTTTTATCGCCAGTAGCCTCATGCAGGGTTATCATTGTATGTCCCATGGCGCAGGCATTCACCATCATCGGTGGAAGCCCCAGTTCCAGATATTCGTCCACCCAATTCACCAGAAAATCGATATATTCCTGATTTCCTGTTGCTTCCCAAGCTTTGGAGATTCCATAAAAGGCCACTCCGCAGGACCAATTCCAGGTAAAATCAATATTCATTGTTCTGCGGACAATCCGGTCAATAAGCTCCTTCACTTCAGCTTCGTTGCATTCAAACTTGCGCATTCCATCCATCTCCTTTATTTCGATGCGTATTGGATTTTTCAAAATTCTGTTCTTAACAAAAGATCTGGAACAGGCACTTTGGACCAATTCATATCCGTACCTAGATAAAAGCTGGTGTAGCAGGGCTGGTTGTACACCACGTTCTGCCAGGCTACCCCTGTTCGGTACTGGGGATCATGCATCAGGGTGTACAGTTTTCGATCTGTCACCTCAGTGCTCATATAAATGCGGATGGCCTTGCTATCCGTCGTTCGCACCACCAGTTCCTCCCGCCAGTCTCCGAACAGATCCGCCACCAGGCACGGATTGCCCTTGGTGCCATTGTTGGAGCGTGTGCCTTCGGCCGTCAACAGCCGGCCCCGCTTCCAGTCTTCGATGGTAACCGGTTCGTCAAAGGTGCCACTAATGAACTGGCTGGTCATGTCTGCCGCCCATTTGATGCTCATATTGGTACCGGGGGCCTTCTCATCTAGCCTTTCGCCCTTGGCCGAGCGTAATCCCCGGGACGGCTCATGAGCCAGATGACTTTCGCTGCACCAGGTTTGCAGCCCGGGGATCTCCGGATCCACTTTGCCGATCATGCCCCGGCCCACATCTTCCTTGGCAAATGCACCGTACAGCACCTCTCCGGTTGCCGCATCCCGCAAGGTATATCCATAAGGGCCATGAATGCCAGCCTCATGGACCATATAGATCTGGAGACCGTCCCTATCCGGATCGATAACCGCCACATGCAAAGCATCCCCGTGACCCAGCTTGGCATACGCCCCTGGATCCGCGCTCCCCTCCGGCAGAATTCCCCCGGAGCTGTATAGAATGCTTCCGTCTTGATCAATGGTAGCCGACCCGTAGACGATTTCCTGACAGCCGTCTCCGTCCACGTCGGCGGTCGATAGTGAATGGGCACCCTGCTTGGCCAGCCCGCTGAAGCCAGGATTCCGGCCGTCCTGAAGGTGCAGCGTATCCCTGAAAGGATTGTTCATCGTGACCCATCCACTGTCGGTGAACCATATTTCCTTCAGCTCCTGACCGTCCCAGCTGTAGGCTGCCATGGTAGCCCGGGTGTAATACCCGCGGGCAAATAAAGCATAAGGCTTGCAGCCGTCCAAGTAGGCAACCCCTGCCAAGAATCGGTCCACCCGGTTCCCTGGCTCAATACGGTTCCAGGAATAGTCCCCCCACATAAGCCCGTCGTCATGGCGTCCCGGTTTGTAGCGGAGCGTTTTAAGCTCCTCTCCCGTTTCACCGTGGAAAACGCTAAGGTACTCCGGTCCTCTCAGAATAAAGCCCTCGAATTGGCGTAGCTTGTTGCGTTCACTTCTTCCGGGTGCATACACATCTAGGAAATAATCTGCCAGATGTACTGCATCTTCCCGAGATAGCGGATAGTCATACTGCGGGGAAATACCGAAGCATTCCTCAAGCGTAGCCGGCCAGCGTCCTTCCATTACTTCCTCATGCTTGTGCCAGCCCTGGAACATATCTGCCACATGCTCCGCATAATCGGCGCTGCTCATGCGATAATCATCATCATGACTGCAGCCGGCTTCCACATCCTCTGGCAGTAAAGTGATGAAGGTTTCAGAAATGGGAGTACCATCCTGATAACGGATCACACGGGTACCCGGGGCAGTTTTGAACATGAGCTCCGCCTTGCCATCCCCGTCGAAGTCATAGACTAGGAACTGCGTGTAATGGGCACCTGCCCGAATATTGACCCCCAGATCGATACGGTACAAAAGGGTGCCGTTTTGCTTATAACAGTCCAGAAACACATTCCCCGTATAGCCTACATGGGAGACATCCTTGGAGTTGGACGGATCCCATTTGACGATATATTCGTATTCCCCATCGCCGTCCACATCGCCTACACTCATGTCATTGGCGCTGTAGGTATAGGATTGACCCACAGGCGTAACTCCGTCCGCAGGCTTCTGCAGCGGAATTTCCAGATAGGGGGCTTCCCATGGGCGGACATCGGCGCACCGTTCCTGCTCCTTCCCGTCCATCACTGCGGCTACCGAATAAGCCGATTCTCGGGTACCGACTTTATCCAGATAATTGGTACTGTCACCGATCTCCGCAACAAGTAAACCGTTGCGGTACAATCGGAAATCCGCGCCGGTTAAGCCGTGGTCAGAAGCACCTGTCACCTCCTGCCCCAAAAGCCGCCAGCTGATAAATATTCCCTCGGAAGTGCATACTGCCGCCAACCCCCGGTCCAAATTCTCCATTTGTACGCTCATTCCAGATCCTCCAGTACTTATCATACATATTCACAATGACCCACACGGGTAGCCTTTTCCCATCTATGCCTTGTGGATGTCAAAGCTTCAAAAAATCAACACCTGTAGCGTACTTCCTCGCGCAACTTCCGGCAATGGGACATTTTTGTCCAGAGTTATACTATTTTGAGCAGATGCATCTCCATTTGGAGTGACTGATACAATATGCCTATGTAACATAGCATATTACGATACTTAAGTATGACCTGAAAGTCGCATATTTGACACATGTTTACAATACATATATACAAATAGTATTTACAGAAATGTATCGTTAATTTATAATAGTCATAATTTGTAAGAGTAATATTTTGTAAATAAGCTATAACTGTAAAGGCAAACTTATCGAAAGGTAAGGGCGCAAAGTTATGGGCCTAAAGCTACGAAGCTATGGCTGCCAAACCGCCAGTTTGTGATAGTAAGCCTATCCCGAACCTTTGGGATAGGCTTTTTTATGTCTCTATCACTACGGAGTCTGAAAAAAATGTCGAAGAATGGGGGATATTCACAGAATATAGCGTTTCGCGTCAATACAAATAGCATCTAAGGAGTGCAGTTAAATTGAAGACCAAGAACTATTTCGGCAAAAATCTTTTATTCTCGATGTTGAATTTGCTAGTCATCGGGGTCGTGCTTATTTCCATCAGCGCTTATTTTCAGAACCAAATTTTAACAGATACATTGAGAACGCAGACCCATAATATGACATCCGTGTGGGCACAAGGTATAACCTATAAAGACGTCCAGGGTGCATTAAGTGATAAGAGCTATGAAGCAAGCGAGCAGCAACGATTAACCAAACAATTTGATAGTTACACTGCCTTCAATGCCAATGTAGCACAAGCTTATATCTTTGGGGTTGAGTTAGCGGATGGAAATAAAACATCGTTGATTTCGTTCCCGAGTCACGTTGTTAAAGCTTTTAAGGAGGCAGGTTTGAACATCGGAGATATGTATGAGCAACCGAAAGGGATCGTCAAGGGTTTGAAATCCATGTTGAAAACTAAAACCGAGACCTTCACTTCATACTATAAAGATGATTACGGCACATGGGTCAGCGTCCTTTATCCCATTGTTGACGATAATGGCAATGTTGTAGCTTACTTTGGCGTGGACGTAGACGCTAAAGTGATTCCCGATGCTCAAAAATCGTTCCTTCTGAGTTCGATCATTTTACTCTTAATCGCCTTGGTGATTTGCAATGGGGCGCAATATTGGGTGGCAAGAAGAACGCTTATGCCGATCAACCAATTAATGCGAGGAATCGAACAAGCCTCTAACGGAAAGTTCAATTTTACATTAGAGGAAAACGGCGGTTTCGGCGAATTAAATCAAAAATTCAATATGATGCTTTCTAATATTCGCGAAATATTATCAAGTATTAAACAAACAGCTTCAAGTGTATCCGACGCTTCCAATGAACTGTTCAACATCACTGAAGACAATCGTCAAAGCATTGAACTGATCACAACTGAAATCAGAGACATGAATACGCATGTCGACCAGCAAAAAAATTCTACAGAAGAATGCGGACGATCCGTTGAAGAAATTGCAGCTTCTTTGCAAGTCATCGCTCAAAACGCAACCGAAGTTGCTAATGCTTCTCACGCTATGAAAAATCTATCCGAAGAAGGCAATATGGCCGCTCAAACGATATCGGATCAAATGGGACGCATCAATACGAACTCAATTTCTACCGCAGACACAATCAAGCTCCTTGAATCGAAATCAGAAGAGATTGGCAGTATTCTCAACCTTATTAAGGACTTAACTGCTCAAACCAATCTACTTGCATTAAACGCAAGTATTGAAGCTGCGCGAGCTGGCGAACATGGCAGAGGGTTCGCAGTTGTAGCTGCTGAGGTACGTAAGCTTGCCGATCAATCGAAAAATTCGACAAGTCAAATTGAAACGCTTGTTGCCGACATTCAATCAGAGACTCACAACACAGCTACATTCGTGACACAAGGTACCAATGAAACCAAAAAAGGATTGGAAATTGCCAAAAGCACAGGAGAATCCTTTACTAATATTTTGGATGCCTCGCAGGTCGTATCGAATCAAGTTATCGATATTTCATCCGCTACACAAGAAATGTCTGCAAGTACAGAGCAAGTGACTGCTATGATGGGGGAATTGGGAGGAATATCCAGAAAAACAGCGCAAAGTACTAACAAAATTATGGAATCGGTTCTAACTCAGGAATCATCCTTACAAAGCATTTCAACTTTCGCCAGCAAGCTCTCAACGGTTGCTGTGGAATTGAGCGATATGGTAGGCAAGTTTGATATAGAGATGAAATAAACGGATAGGAATTCCGGATTACATGGCGGTTGTCGCCCTGTAATCCATTCCAATAACATAGTTCACATATAGAGGAGAGAGACCATGCTGAATCTCGTCAAAGAAAAACCGTCCATCTACAGTGAAATCAACCATACGGACGAAGCCTACCCAGAAACAGAAACGATATCCTCCATCTTTCGGCGCGTAGCAACGAGGTATGCAAATAAAGCAGCAATCTCTCATGGTGACATTGAAATTCTTTACGCCGATTTGTTCACAAAGAGCTCTCAGGTTGCGAACGCTTTGACCAATGCCGGCTGCCGTAAGGGCGATTTTGTCGGTATTTATATGGAGCGCAGCCCCGAAACCGTTATCTCCATTCTTGGAGTATTGCGTATGGGCGGTATTTATGTCCCTATTGACCCGGAGCATCCTATTGAACGCAATCGGTATATCGTACAAAACGCTAGTTGCAAACAATTGATCATCAAGAAGAACCACGTGGAAACTGCTGCAGAGTTATGTCTTACCTTAGGTGTCGATACCCCGATTTCGATAGAAAACTGTTTTTCGAACAGCGCAACCAGCTTCGAGGATGCGAACATTACTCCGGATGATTTGGCTTATGTGATTTACACTTCCGGCTCCACCGGAAATCCGAAAGGTACGCTGATTGCTCACAGAGGCGTTGTAAATCTTTCGAATACGTTCACCAACAAATTGGACATTTCGAGCGCAGATGTGCTTACTCAGTTTTCTACATTTAGTTTTGACGCCTCTATTTTAGATACGTTTAACTGCTTGCTCAACGGTGCAACGCTTGCTATTTTAACTAAGGAAGAGCAATTGACACCTGACCTTTTTTTGTCCCTTCTTGAAAGCAAAAAAATTACTATCATTGGTTGTATTCCCACATCTGTATTTAATCGACTATCTGAGACAACAATTTCCAATCCCAAATCAATGTGGCAGACGGTAAGAAACATTACCGTAGGTGGGGAAGCACTTCTCTCCGACCATGTACGCAAGTTCCAAGACAAGTTTGGCATGGATACCGTCATTTTTAATGCTTATGGACCAACAGAGTGCACGGTCGTTACAACGACCTTCAAGATAACTGACTATTGGAACAGCAATTCGATAACTGTCCCTATCGGCTCCCCTATCGGCAATTATAAGATTTATGTTGTTAAAGCTGATGGGACGCTTGCGGAAGTCGGCGAAGAAGGAGAGCTTTTCATTGAGACCTTTGCTCTTGCCAAAGGATATTTGAATCTCCCTGACAAAACGAACGAAGTTTTCATTACGAACCCGTTCAGCAGCGCTCCTAACTCCAAGGTTTATAAATCGGGCGATATCGTCAAAGTGCTATCCGACGGCAATCTCGAATTCCAATATCGTAAAGATGGGCAATTAAAACTACGTGGCTTCCGTATTGAAATTGGTGAAATTGAGAACGCTTTGTCCAAGCATCCTTCCGTTCTCGATGCAGCCGTAGTGGCTATCCAAGAGAACAATACGGTAAAGCATCTTTCCTGCTTTTACTCTACAAAATCCCATGTATCCAGCACTGAGCTGCGTGAGCATATCAAATCTTACGTCCCCTATTATATGATTCCAAGCTTTTTCTATAACCTACAGGAAATACCGCTCTCTCCTACAGGCAAAGTAGACAGGAAGAAGCTACTCGCCATGGATAATATCGATTTAGCAGAGACGAATAGTCCTTATGAAGAGCCAGCTGGCGAATTAGAGCATGCCATTGCATCGGTATGGTCTAAAATTCTAGGACTTGCGCGAGTCGGTCGCAACGAAAGTTTCTTCGAGATTGGCGGAGACTCTCTAGGTGTTATGGCGGTTTTATCACGTTTAAAACAGAATTACCTCAACTTGCGAATGAATGATTTGTATCAATATCCAACCGTGAAAGATTTGGCTGCCTATATGTCTACATTATCTAGTAGTACTGACGAGGTTGAAGAAACGTCCTTCGCCGAGTACATGCTACTTAAGGAGCTGCCAATACTTCCAAAGGTGCATATGAATACCCAAAACGGTTTAGGTTCGGACATTTTGTTAACTGGGGCAACCGGATATTTGGGTTCACATTTGATATACGAGCTGTTGACAACCACAGATGCTAATCTCCACCTACTGGTTCGTCCCAAATTTGGTCATAACGGGATTGCTCGGGTTTGGGAAACCTTGGACTCCTATTGGGGTCAAACGTTTTTTGCCAAGTATACGAATAGGATTTTCGTACTCGAGGGTGATTTGGCGAATGCTGACTTAGGCTTGGGCGCCGAAGAACGCAAGTTTGTTTCTACTAAAATTAGTTCTATTATCCATGCTGGTGCGGATGTTAGACATTTTGGCAGTATAGATGATTTTCATGCAACCAATGTGATTGGCACTCAAAACCTGCTGAAATTGGTATACGATAGGCCTACCGTCCCCTTCCACTTCATTTCTACAATAGGAATACCGGAAGATATGGCATCATCAGGATATTGGGAAACGGTATCGCAAAATTTCCAGGAGTTTTATAGCTTGAAATTGGAAAATGTATATACAAACAGTAAACTTTTAGCAGAAAAATGTGTCGTTGAAGCTATTAGTGCAGGGCTGCCATGTTCGATATATCGAGCAGGCAATTTGTCGTGCCACAGTGTGACCGGTCGCTTTCAAAAAAATATACATGAAAACTATTTCTATCGTATGATTAAGGCATTCTTGCTTCTAGGTAAAGCGCCTATCGTTGACGCATATATGGATATCTCTCCCATAGACTTTGCAAGCAGCTTTATGGTCTCCTTAATGAAGCAGCGAACATTCGGTGAAATCTACCACATTTGCAATCCGGTTCAAGAACATTATGATGCATTCATTGAAGCGCTGAGAGAACTAGGATATGCTATTGACCTTTTACCGCAAAAAGAGTTTGAAAAGTGGGTCATTACAGTAGGCAACAACATCAGTACGGAAGCTGTTCAATTAGCCATTCCATTATTGGAAGGCGACGGGGTTAGAACTTCACCGTACCTTTATAGCTGTGAGAGCTCCATTCAGAATGCTAGTTCCTTAACTCCCTTGCCAAGCTTGAGAACGTTGGTAGCCGCATTGGTCGAACATGCAGTCGATCGTGGATATTTCCCCAAACCGTAGAACCTAACATCTGAGTCCTCTGGGCAAGCCATCATACTGAATAACGGATAGACAAGTTGAATGATATTAGGGGCAGACAAATTTTTCAATTTGATCTGCCCTTTTAACTAAACATTCTCCAACAACTGCCCAAACGGCGGCTAGCTAAACAAATATGGAGGAAACATCGCTCCCCCTTGAACAACAAAAAAATGCCTGAAAAGACCAGATTAGCCTAAGCTAATCTGGTCTTTTCAAGCTGATTATGACTACCGCTGAATCCCGATTGTCACGATCTCACAGGGGCCTACTGGCAACGTCAAGCCGCCATCTGCCTCCACGGCCAAACGCTCACCTTGTATCTCCAAGATCGTACTCTTATAGAAATTCCGCTGCGGAAGTTGCGTGCTGACCTTAACCGCCGCATGCTGTGAACGCATGTTGTACCAACGAAGCAGCACATCACCTGATGCTTCATTCATTTTCATCGAGGATAAAGCTAGCCCCTCACCTTCCCATTGGAAAGGAGCAAATGTCGAAGCAATTCGGCCATAATGGATGCTGGTTTGTGCCACTGTCCAAGGAATTTGGAACTGGTATGCAGCCGTATAGGCTTCATATTTGTCGCCATCACCAGTATGCGGGAAGATCGCCAATCGAACCGTATGTTCACCCAGACACTGAGCCTCCGGAGTCGGGAACAAGCCCCAATCGCCGAGCTCGCCAACAGCGCGCAGAAGTGTAACGGCGATCGTATTCCGCCCATCGCGCAGAACTTCGTATTCGTTCAATCCGAGATTGGCAACGACCAAGCCCGCCCCCGCTTCGCTGACATCAACGAATGCCTGTTGATGCTGAGTATTACTTGGGTTTTCCCACTCTGCGGCTGGCGTATTATCCCGTTGCACGACTTCAAACATCGAATCAACATGATGCGTCTGCGCAGTCAGATCCGTTGGGAATAACATCCGCAGACGATGATCCTTCGCCTGATTGTTGTAGGATGACTCGATCTCAACTCCCTGGCCGGCTCGGCTCAAACTAACCACCGTGCGGATCCGCATCGGAATCATGCGCGTTGAACGCTGTGCTTTGCGATGCGGATAGTACACCAAGTCACGTTGTTCAACGTCCAGCATGTCGTCGCCCGACGCAGGAATCTCCCAATCATGGACGATTTCGACGGAAGCTTGGTAGGCCGTATCTTGGAGCACACGGATTTGAGCTCGTAATTCGCTCGTTGTTAGTGGCTTTTCGCCATCTGGTTGGCGGAACATATACTCGTTTCCAATATCTCCGGTATTCTCGTATACACCCAAATCCCGGTACGTGCGCCCGTTCTTCTTATCCGTCAGCGTGAATGAACCGTTATCCGCGATTTCAATCTTGATCGCTGCATTTTCCATGACCCGCTCATTTGTGAATAACGAGGAATCGGCTAGTTCTGTTTCCCTCTTCACCCAAGCGTAAGTTTTCAAGCCTAGTGCCGGCACCTTATCTGCTTCAAAAGTCAATCTTACTTTTCGGCACATATACGGCTGACGGAACTTGTCGTCCGGCAAATCGTAACCGAATTGCAAGCCAAGATCCTCGACTGTGCATGGCAGAGCCTCCGATGATGCATCCACGAGTACTCGTCCTGTGATATCTGCCGCTTTGGCAAAAGCGCTTGCTTCTTCCAGCGTATAGCCATCTCGGAAATAAAGGCGTAAAGCATCGATCTCAATACCGACAACCCCCGAGCGTTCCCAACCCGACGTATTAAACACGACTACGGGCAGAGCGCCTTCGCCCGCCAGGGTAAAGTCAGTTGTATCGATTGCGTCTGCAATGGCTTGCTTGCTGTCATCGATAATGGCTTCAGCAACATGGCGGCTCTTATCGAAGCGCGTGACCATTTCACGGTGCACTTCATCCACGGAGCAACCGCAGATGCTATCATGCGGATGGTTTTGCATTAAGGTTTTCCAGGCATAAGTGAACAGATGATGCGGGTACTTCTCCCCAACTTTAAGGACATGAGCGAAAGCCGCCAGCGGCTCGGCCACTTTCTCCAACATCGCTTGTCCCAGCTGATTCATCTGCTTCAAATACACACGCGCCGAAGCCGTATTGACAAGCGTTGACCATCCGTCCGTCCGTTGGCTGCGCAGCTCGCCTTTGACTGTCGAAAGTTCCTGCTTGCCTGAACGCTGAACGGCCGCCAAATAATCGTTAAAATTCGAATGAACAAAGGTTGTATCCGGAAAAAGCTCGCTCGCAGCTTGAATCGCTTCCGGTAGATCCAACTGAGCAGGCTGATGATCGCAGCCATTCATGAAGAGCAGTTCGCCTGTGGAAGCGTATTTCTCAGCGTCCGCCAGTTTGCGTTCCCAATACGCTTTGGCTTCTTCCTTATCAACCGGGATCTCATTGCCGTTGGAATACCAGTTGGCAAATAGAATACCCAGCACCTGGGAGCCATCTGGCCCCTCCCAAATCAGCTCCGAGAAAGAGGATTCAAAATCACCGTCCGAGACTGTGTTGTTGAACCCCGTCGGCTTCACGCCTCGGCCGAATAAAGCATTCGTGATGCCGGACTGCTGCATCAATTGCGGCGTCTGCCCGACTAAGCCGAATGTGTCGGGAAAATAACCGATTTTCGACACATCGCCATACGCTTTCGCATCTTGATGTCCAATCTGCATATTGCGGACATTGGCTTCGCCGCTCGTCAAGAAGGCATCCTGCAAAATATACCAAGGTCCGATGAGGATACGGCCATCTCGAATTAATTTGCTTAGGCGATCCTTTTGTTCGGGTCTGACCTGCAAGTAATCCTCCAGAATAATCGTCTGGCCGTCCAGAAAGAAACTGCGATAATTTGCATCTTGATCCATTTTATCTAATAACGTATCTACGAGTTTAACTAGACGCACGTGGTGCTTCTCATATGGTAAATACCACTCCCGATCCCAATGGGTATGGGAAATGATATGAGCCGTTCGCTTGGTACTCATGGGTTAGCTCCTTTCAATGTGGACTTCATCTGGGCGGTAAATGGAAATAACTTGCCCTTGTTGATCTGCGGCAAAGAGCACGGAACGCTCTTTCTCCAGTGTAAAAGCATACGTTGTCTCACTATCGGTGTCCCGCACTTTCACATTCACGTCCCATGCAAATTCGGATACAAATACATACAAGTAACCGCCCTTGAAACGCAGCTTCCTTCCGTAGATCCCCGCCACATCGCCTTGAAGCCACTGCAATCCGCTGCTGCAACCCGCTTTATTCACTGCGTATCGGTACAGCGCCTCTACGGTATCCATCCGGTCATTTACTTCCACTGGCAGCGGACTCCATATCAATCGGCCATTGCCTAAAGGAAGTTCAACAACGCGATCTCCGCCAGCACTTGGCTTCGCTTCCGAACTTCCAAGTCGTACTTCTTTCAACGTTTCAGCAATTCGGCGTCGCCCATAGGAAACAGGGTACAAAGTGCCTTCCAGCTCAAGCATTTCTTCACGGCGCACATTGTGGAGTTCTGCTTCACCCATCTCACCCTCGAGTCGCGGTGTTTGTTTCCAGTATGCGTCAAGACTGATTGGACCTGTAGCGAGTAATGTCGCACCCGTGCGCTTCACAATATCGATCAGCTTTATCCATGCTTGTTCATCCAAATTATGCGCGCTTGGAAGCATAATCAGCTTCGCCGGTTGCTGTTCCAGCGCCTCCAAATGATATTCCGAAGCCGCGCGGAACGGCAGCTTCATCCCGTATGACAGCACGCGAGTCATGGACGTCGTGGCATCGAACGCTAATTTCCGGTTGGAGAAATCGTTGGAATAAGGAAATACAGTCACAATTTCTTCCAGCTCTCGTTCCTCGAATAGATCTCTGATCTCGGCCATAAATCGGCCGAATTCATAAGAAACATCCGCTTCCGGTTTCTCTGTACCATCGGCACGAAGCGCTCCGATATGTGACTCGTTCGCGTTATCCATATAGAAATTGGTGTTCCAAATCCAATGAACAGCTCCTGCGCCTCCCGTTGCAAAGGCGTAAGCATATTTCCGCTCCAACATGCTGCGCAGCTCGATCTCCGAACGTTTAGCACGTCCATCCGGGGTCTCTACATACATAATGCCAGTCTCTTGAATGACATTCGGTTTATTGGCTGTTTTGGCAAAGATGCCATCCCAAACGAGGTTATCGTTCAACCACCAGGAATGGACCGTTGTGTAATCTACCGCTTCTTCGTAGAAAAGCGGTGATGGCCGCTGCGCGCCAAGCGCTTCATCCTGGCCTACCACAACGAGATGCCCAGGCACAATTTCTTTGATGGTGTCATATAGCTGTTTGGCCCACTGGTTGTGCATCTCCATCGAGAATAAGCAATAATCCAGCCAGCGTGTCCCCTTTTTCGCCCGATGCATGTCCTGCACATCGAAATTGATGTCAGCCGCCTCCGGAATGGCAGCCGCTTCATAAGTCGGAAGCTGCATAGGCGTCATATTCCAGCGTTCTTGCAGCAGTTCGATGCTCTCATGACGCTGCATGAGCCACGCAATGAAAGCCTCTTTCTCATACTTATCCCGACTGGAACGAGGTCCATCCGAGAAAATCTGAGCTGGATCGAACATCGATGGCTCGTTGATCAGGTCCCAATCCACATGGGTTGTCGCCTGATGTCGGGAAACGATGGAGCGGATAAACCGCTTTTGAGCCTCCACGCTTTGCGGATCGAGATAGGGATTAACCCCTTCCCAAGTTTCAGGTGTGAAGGAGAAGAAGGTAAACGTTACCTGTAGATGATGCTTTTTGGCTGTCAGAAGAAAAGCATCAATGGCTCTCAATACTTCTTCCGAAGCATGGCCATCTACCTGCATGATATTGCGGTAGGCGGTCCAGATGCCCGTACGAATCCAGTTAATGCCTGCTTTGGCCATTTGGGCCATATCCCGATCCCAGACATCGCTATTCGGCAGGAATAAGAATTTGCGAGCCACATCGGACGTCATGTACGTCATGCCAACTACAGGCAGCGGACGACCATCCTTGATGAAATAATCGCGTCCGCAAGTGATGGGCTGACCTTCTGCGAGAAGCCCTGCATCGTGCCCCCAGAATCCTTGATGAAGCATACGCAGCTCGCCATCTTCTGAGGTTGCCTTGCACGTTACGCGATACAAACCACGTTGTATATCAAGCGGTACGGGAATGCGCACCACATTGAATTCCTTGTTAACTTGAACAGTTAGACGATGCGTCCAAACATCCTGTGTATCTTTTTCATGTTCGACACGAAGATCCAGTGTCCACGTCTTAACGGCATCAGTAGCCCCGATAAGTTGTGTCTGAATCGTAAGCATCGCGTGCTCGCCAGGTTCATAGCTGGCATAATTCGGCTTAATCCACAGCTCTGTCACTCCGTTCGCACAGAATTTCGCCCATTGGACCAATTTCTGCGCGCCGCCTTCGCTCCAGAACGAGGGACTCAGCGGCACATTGACGAACATCCAACGCGAACCGATAAACGCACCGCGCGAATTTTCCCATAGGACAACAGGGGCCGCTACTTCGCGGCCTGTCTTGCCTAGGCTTTTCAGCAGCGGATAAATCTGCGTGCTCATCGTACCCGCCGCGCCCATCTGATGAGGCAAATCACTGTCGCGCGTCGTATGCGGCACCATATTCCATGTATCGGCAAGCGCGAATAGGGATTCTTTCCCTTCCAACAGCGGTAACGTTTCCGATGTGATATAGGAGCGGATTGGCGTACCTTCAACGCGTAGAATTTCATGAATATGCAGCTGTTGGTGGTAGCCCGTCTGCTCAGATTCCACCTGCCAATTCTCATCTTCCCAGCGGACAGGACGCTTGAAGGCTGCGCCGCCAACACTCAGCAGGCCGCCGCCGCGCTGCAAGAACGCCAGAATCTCAGGCCACGCCGCTTTCGGAAAATACGGCGCATGCAAATTTACGAAACAACCGCCTGCTGCTGATCTCAGCGCCTCTCCAAGTGCATGGGCACCTACCACAACTGCGCCTTGCGCCGTCAATTGCGTGATGGGCACATCGCTCCACGAACTGCTCGGGAATCCGGGTTCATAGAATATAAAGACCGGACGACTCATAGAAGACCATCCTTCATCGCTTGATACACCAATTGAGAGAACAGACTGTTCGACCAAGCAAACCACTTCCGCGTGAATATCGATGGGTCATCCACGTGAAAACCTTCATGCATGAATCCCGTATCCGCATCTGTCGCTTCCAGCATCGCAATCATCTCCAGCTTCTCTTCCGCCTTCGATGCCGTGATACCTTGCATGGACAGTGCCATATGCCAAATGTAGTCGTCCGGTGTATGTGGACTGCCGATACCTCGAGCTACCTTGCCTTCAAAGTAAAACGGGTTCTCTTTGCTGAGTGCAAAGCGTCTTGTGTTTTGATAAATAGGGTCGTCCGCGGTCACATAGCCCAAGTAAGGAATCGACATAAGCCCGGGTGTCCCGGCATCATCCATCAAGCAGTAATTGCCGAAGCCGTCCGTTTCATACGCATAAATGGGACCAAATGTCGGATGACGATAAATCCCGTACAATTGAATGCCATGGTCAATATCCGCTTCGAGCGCTTTGAGTTGTGCAAGGAAATCCATGTCCCGAAACACCCATTCCGCGAATTCTTGCATATGGCGAAGAGCGACTACCGCGAACATATTCGCTGGAATGTTATAATGAAAGTCACACGCATCGTCACTGGAACGGAAGCCTGACCACACCATCCCCGTATAATTCACAGGCATACCCAAGCCATGATTGCGGAGAGAATCGGTTGGTATCCCGTTATTGCGGGTAAAGCGATAAGGTGACTGCTCGAAGTGATGCTGCTCTGTTAGGAACAACTCATAAATCTTAACCATCGCTGCTTTAAAACCAGCGTCAAAGATATCCGTCAGTTCGGTTTCCTTCCAATACGCGTAAGCCAAGCGCATCGAGAAGCACAAGGAATCGAGCTCAAATTTACGCTCCCATACCCATGGCGACATCTCCGTTTGGTCTGCTTTGTTCCAGTGCCAGTCATTGGCCGACTCATTAAACGCATTCGCATACGGATCAATATGAATATACTGGATATGACGTTTAATTAAACCGCTAATGATGCGTTGAAGATCCGTATCTTCTTTGGCAAAAGGCACGTAATGCATGACCTGTTCGACAGAATCACGCAGCCAGGACGCCGGAATATCTCCCGTGATGACAAACGTGGTGCCATCTGGCATCAGCTTGGTTGTTGTTTCTAAGGTATTCGGAAAACAATTTTTAAATAATTGCAGGAGTTTAGGACGATGCGCCAGCTTTTCTTCGGCTTCCAACAAGACATCTTGAATGGCTTGTGGCAGTTCCAGCTTGGGCATCGGAATTTTGGGCAGTCTGAATTGTTCCACGGTAAATCCTCCACATTTCTATAATCTACGAAGTTGGTTAGGGCACTACTCTTTTACAGCACCGATCGTCAAGCCTTGAATGAAGTAACGCTGGAAGAACGGATAGGCGAATATAATCGGTCCCGTCGCTAGCACAACCATAGCCATCCGCGAAGTATCCTGCGGCAGCGATTGCAGCAAGCCTATGCCAACCGATGGGTTGCTCGTGTTCTGGAGCAAGAACTGCATGCTGTTCTCAATCCGCATCAGCATCGATTGCAGCGGCACCAAGTTCGGCGTGTCGATGTACAGCAGCGCATTGAACCAATCATTCCAGTACCCCAAGGTACTGAATAACCCGATCGTCGCCAGCCCTGGCAGGGACAGCGGCAGCACGAGCTTGACGAAGATGCCGAATTCGCCGGCTCCGTCCATTTTGCCCGATTCAATAATGGCATCCGGTACGGATGTACTAAAGAAAGTACGCATAATCATGATATAGAAGGCGTTGCCCGCTAATGGCAGAACCAAAGCCCACAGGGAATCCTTGAGCCCGAGCAATTGCGTCATGACAATATAAGTCGGCACAAGTCCACCGTTGAAGAGCATCGTAAAAAAGGCGAAAAAACCGAAGAAATTACGGAATTTAAAGCTTTTTCGGGAAATCGCGTAGGCGAATGTAGCGGTCAAAATCAAGCTGACAAGCGTACCTACAACCGTCACAAGGATCGTGACGCCATAGGACATCAGCAATTGGTCACCTGCTTTGAAGAGATAACGATACGCTTCCAGGCTCCATTTCTCCGGGATGATGCGATATCCGTTCGTATTCAGCGATTTCTCATCGGTGAACGAAATAATCGTCACAAACAGAAATGGGAACACACAAGCAAGGGTAAAAAGACCCGCGGCCAAATGAGCAAACACATTTAAAAGCGGCGGCAATTTATGAAAGTCTTGTTTTTTCATCGCTTTGACAGCATTCATTATCAGTTCCTCCTTTCCGCAATCTTGGGCTAAAAGAGTGCATTATCTCTATCGAATTTTCTAACGACATAGTTCGAAGTCATCACAAGAATGAAGCCGATTACGGACTGATACAAACCTGCGGCTGTACTCATGCCGATTTCCCCCGTAGATTTAAGGCCGCGGTATACGTACGTATCGATAACATTGGTTACGGAGTACAACGTTCCCGAATCTCTAGGCACTTGCAGGAACAAACCAAAGTCTGCATAAAAAATGCGTCCGATCGCCAGCAGCGTCAGAATCGTCATTAACGGTTTTAACATCGGGAACGTAATGTTGCGGATCTGCTGCCATTTGCTCGCGCCGTCAATCATGGCTGCTTCATAAAGCGATTTATCGATCCCCATGATCGCCGCCAAATACACAACAGAGCTGTAACCGACTGATTTCCAGAGATAAACGAGAATAATGATCAGCGGCCAATACGTCTTGTCGTTGTACCAACGAATTGGATCCACGCCAAACCAGGGAAGTATATGATTAAGCATTCCTTTATCCACACTTAGGAAACTGAATACGAAATAGCCAACGATGACCCAAGATAAGAAATAGGGCATGAACATACCTGTTTGATAAAGCTTAGCAAGCTTTTTATTCGTGATTTCAGATAACACAATGGCGAGTCCAACGGACAGCACCAGACCTGCAATAATGAACACAATATTGTATAACAGCGTGTTGCGCGTAATGATATAAGCGTCGTTCGTACTAAAAAGGAATTTAAAGTTCTGTAAGCCAACCCACTTGCTCTCCACAATACTTGCCCAAAAACCATCACGGCTGTAACGGTACTGCTTGAAAGCAATGACCATGCCTGCCATCGGTAAATAAGAGAAGAACAGGAACCAAAGTGTTGCTGGTAATGCCATGAGCAGCAGCACTCTGCTTTGTTTAACATCTTTGAAAAAAGTTCCTATTCTGTTCATACAATCACCCCTTCGCTGATATTTAGACAAAGATCAGGTGAATGCAGAACATTCACCTCATCCTTAAACTTGCCTCTATTTTTTGTTAGCTGCTTTCCATGCATCAATTTGACTTTGTGCTTCCGTCATAATTTTATCCAGTCCGGCTGCTTTGAATTTCTCGTTTGCAAGCGGAATGTATTTATCTGGATCAACGGTCCCCGTCATAAGTGTTGCCCAGAACTCTTCTTTCACGTTCTGTACAGCGGCGATTTCGTTGATTACTTTGGTTGGATCGAAGTTAAAGCCAAGCAGTGGAGCAGGTACGCCTGTATCGTTAAATTTCTTGAATTCTTCCCATTTGTTCTCAGGGTCTTTGACATCTCTGTATGTCAACAGCACATTACCAAGGGAGAATGTAGGCATATCATAGTTTTTGGATGCTGGTAAGTTTTCCATTTTGTCGTTGTCGACTTTTTTATAGTGTTCGCCTTCAATACCGGAATCGACCATGTTGCGAAGTACAGGATCTGTGTTAAGCAGGTTCAGGAATTCCATCGCTTTTTCCGGATATTTGGAGTTGGCCGAAATTGCTTGCATGGAACCCATAACGGACCAGTTATAAATTAGGGCAGGGCTTGCTGGTTTGGAAACAACAGGGTATCCATAGCTTGCTGACCACAGGTTGTCCGCGAAAGGTTGATTTGTCGCTTTATCGGAGAACCACTTGCCAGTCACTTGTACATCATTCAAGGATGTCAGCGTGGATGCTTCTGTTGGAATGTAGCCGGCTTTGTAATATTTATTCATTGTTTTCAAAGCTTGTTTCATTTCTGGTGTATCTAAAATGTTAACGACTTTCAAATCTTTGTTGTCTACGCTAACTGCCATTGGCATTTTCTCAATGATGTAATCGTATGGCACATACGGCATGTAGTTTTTATCAACAGCCAATCCGTAAGTGTTCGGCTCTTTGGCTTTAATTACTGAAAGCAGCGGCTCTAAGCTTTCCAGTGATTTTACGTTATCCAGACTAATGTTATATTTGTCAGCCAGGGTTTTGTTGAAACGCCATACGTCTTGTGCTGGCAGCTCTTTGTTAGCTGGAACACCGTAATTATGTCCATCTACTTTGGAGCCGTTAAGGAAAGCAGGGTCCAATGCTTTGACGATGCCTTGTCCATTTTTTTGCAGCAGCTCGTCAATCGGCTTGAATGCGCCTTTACGCGCATTTTGCACATAATCAAATGCCCATGAAGACGTGAACATAATGTCCATAGGTGTGCCAGAAGCAGTCATAACTTGCATTTTTTGAGCATAATCGCCCCAATCCGTCATATTCATCTTCACCGTAACGCCGATTTTCTCCGCGGTGTACTTACTGACTTCAGCCATAACGCGATCCACATCTTTCTGTGGCGTTCCGATTGTATACCAAATTAATTCAACGGGTTTATTCGTTGCCGCATTCCCTTTTGCATCGTCGGCATCTTTGCTGCCACAAGCGCTAAGCGTCAAGGAAACAGCTAACGTTAATCCTAGTGTAGTGACCAAGTTTTTTTTCATTTTTCTCATTTTTTGAGTCCTCCCTAGTGAATACTCGTTTTCTACGCCCGTAGGGGCTATATTTACAGTACTGCATGAAAGCAATTACAAATAGACGATAAACTAAATGAACCCTGTCTAAACTAAAGAAAAAAACGCTATCAAATCATTTTCGCACAAAAAAAAGACTGCTTCTAAGTTTTCCCTAGAGCAATCCACGATAATCCGTTGGCGAGATGCCAACATACTTTTTGAATTGTTTATAAAAGTAACCCAATTCGGAGTAACCTACCTCTTTGGCAATCTGATGAACCTTCGCATGCGTTGTCTTGAGCAGTTCTTTCGCCTTCTCAACCCGGAAACGGTTCATATACTCCGTAAATGTCTCATTAATCTCTTTGTGAAACAATTGCCCTAAGTAAACAGGATGGATGTGGTAGTAGGCACCCAACATTTTGAGCGAAAGCTCCTCCGCATAGGACTGCTGCACATATTTCAACACCTGCTGCACAATTGGACTGCGAACATCCGAAATCAAAAAGCCAATTGTCGTCTCGGCAATCTCCAGGATGGCAGCTTCCAGCTCTTCCAGCGCGACCGCCTCGCGAATCCGGTCAAAGGCAAGATGATACGCCTCCAATTCTTCGGTATGTCGGATTGCTTTGATTTCCAACTTGAAATGAATGACCATCTCAAAAGCAATATTCTGAAAATCCCGCGGCGTAATTCCCGGCACGGCTTGAATTCGCTTGAAGTCGCTACGAATGCAAGCACGCAGGTTTTCTATATCTTTGGCAATAATAAGCTTGGCATAGGCCGGCCAATCAATGATCGAGAAATCCACCTTGGGATTGTCTTGATGCATGGCCAGCTCCTGATAATCAATCAATGGCAGCTCAGGATAAATCCAGAAATACTCCTGTGCCTTTTTGGCGGCTTCATAACTTTGCGCGACGCCATCCGGCAGGTGACCGACGGTACCTATGGAGATGCGAACCGATTGGTCTTGAAGCGCGGTATGAAGCTGATGAAGCAAGGACATCAGTTCTTTTTTGCCCTCTTCCATGTGATCTATGGATGCAAGCAGCAGGATATCTCCGTCCATATCGCGGAAAACGGTCACCCATTCGTAGGCATCCAGCCGGCCAGTGATAAATTCCATGTCCTTATCTGCATCAACAGGCATTCGCAGAACGGCTGCGACCATATAGGCACTTGCTAAGTTGATGCCTAGAAGTTCTGCACGCTCATAGAACTCGAGCGGCGCAATCTGCTGTGTCAACCAACGATGCAGCGTGTTGTCCTTCAAAATTTGCTTGCTGTATGCCTGAACCAACTGTGTTTCGTTCATGGTATTCAGCTTCTGTACGGTATTTTGCAGCGACGCTTTAAGTTCTTGGATGTTAATGGGCTTGAGCAAGTAATTTTCGATGCCTAGCTGCATGCCCTCTTTCAAATAAGAAAACTCATCGAATCCACTGAGCACGATCACTTTCAATTCCGGATGAATGGATCTTGCATGCCGAATCAAATCCAGCCCATTCATAATCGGCATCGAGATGTCTGTTACCAAAATATCGACGGATGTTTCCTGCAAAGCGTCCAAAGCTTTCTGTCCATTGCTGGCATGCCCCACAATTTCCAATCCGACTTCCGCCCAATCAATAATGTCATACAACCCTTCTATAATGAAAGGTTCATCGTCCGCAAGAAAGACCCTAAACATCGTCCACCTCTGCTCCTCCGTCCATCGGCATCCAGATATCAATGGTCGTTCCATGGCCTGGTTCACTATGTAATTTCACGCCGTATTCACTGCCGTACAGCAGTTTAAGCCGTTGATTAATGCTTCGCAACCCAAAAGACTCCCCTTCCAATTCCTCATCTTGCAGAAATAACGCCAATTCCTTGAGCCGCTGGGGTGCAATCCCGTTGCCGTTGTCTTCAATCTGCACATGCAGAAACGCTTCTACCTGCTTCACCCGGATGTGAAGCTCATTATCCGAGCTTTCGCTTCGCAAACCATGCACAATGTAATTCTCAATGATCGGTTGCAGCGACATTTTCATCACACGCACAGACCCGAACCGCCTGTCCCAATCTATGGTATACGTAAATTTATCCTTATATCGAATTTGGAAAAGTTCCAGATACAGACGACAGGCTTCCAACTCATGTTTAAGCGTGTAGATTTTCTTCTGTTGGACAAAACTTCGGAACAACGCCGATAAGCTGTAGATCATTTCCCCAACGTCATGTGCGCCTTGCGAAATTGCCCGCATCCGAATCACTTCCAGCGTGTTGTAGAGGAAATGAGGATTAACCCTAGCTTGCAGCGCCGTCAGTTCTGTCTGCTTTTGCTTAATGTTCGCTTTATACACCCGATCAATATAAAGGTTCAATTCCTCAATCATCTCGTTAAAGCTCCGTGATATTTGCCCGATCTCATCCTCCCGCACATCGGGTATCCGCACACTAAGATCGCCTTGCTTTACCTTTCGCGTGAAACGGATGATTTGATTGGTCCGTTTGGCGACACTCATCACAACTAGGAACGGAATCAGGATGGCGAAAAAAATACAAATCGCACTGATGAGGAAAATCGTACTGCCGATTTTCTTCGAGGAAGCATCTAGCTCTTTGCGGGGGATGATGCTGACCGTGCTGAAATTCCCCTTGCTTTGCGTAAGCTTCGTCACATAGTCGCCTTGGCTGGAACCACCATTTTCATACATCGCATTGATTTGATCCATATGTGGATAGATCTTCCCAACGTTTTGATTAGAAGAATCGAACAGCACACCGCCGTCCGGGGCCAAGACAAGAATCATCCCCTTCAGCTCGTCCTTATCGTTCTGCAAAATCTTCCAAATCCCATCCGTACTAAAATAAACGACCTGCTGGCCAATCGTCTTGAGCGTTAACTTGTCCGTGATTGGCGTTCGAATCGCATACAGGTTGGGATCCCATTGTCCGATCGCTTCACGCACCCAAATATTTGGCAATTCCACACTCTTGCTTTCGAGAGCCATCACATCCGGGATATAAGAGCGTGCGCGATTGGCGGTAACGAATTTCATCTGCCCATTTTGACCCAGCGCATATAAAGTCTGCTGATCCTCGCTGTATAGCAGCAAATTACGGATATCTTTGTTGTCTTCCACCTGATTTTTAAAATATTGCAGCCCATCGCTCCACATGCTGTTACCGCCTAAATTATACTGCTCCAAACCATGTTGGACATATTCTTGAAAAGGATGCTGCAGCATAAAAGAAACACCTGAAGCCAGCGAGCTATCTCGATAGAGGCCAAATAGGATTGACTGGGCTGAATCATATTTTCCACCCAAATAATTGTTAACGTTCGTCAGCGCTTTCTTCTGGATATCCAACTCTCGGTTGATCGCCGCTTGAGACATCGAGTAGTACATAAAATAAGAAAACGAAATAATCGTTAGAACTGTAATCATGGAAAAGAGGAGCAGCAGCCTCATAAACAAATTATTTTGCAAATAATTCCGATATATCTTGCGCAGCACCATCCAGTTATCATCTCCTGCTGTTAATCGGGTACATTATAGCATAAAAATCTAAAAGGGATGAATTTCGGCCCACTCGCACAGAAACCTAAAAGAGCTGCCAAGAGGCAGCTCTTCCAAGTTAAACTATCATTAGCCGTTTTAGATTAAAAACAACGTAAATGTTAATGGATAAATCGAAGCCAGCCGATGTCGATGTTGCAGCCGGGGAGAAAAATGAGTGACACGGTGTTTTTGCCTGTGATCGATTCGTCTAGACTGAACACGCTACTTGCGTACTCATCCCTGCTTGCCACTTCTATCATTTTTCTGATTTCACGCTGGCCATCGGTAAACACGAGCTGTATCGAATTTGGTTCTATTTTTGAACGCCAGCAAATTTCAATTTGTCCTGCACCTAATTCACCGAAGTTCATATTTTCATACACGAGAGATACGTTATTCCCTATATTTTCAATCGTATCCTCACGAATGGTAAAGCAATCGCCATAAACCCTTGTAACTTCAGTGGCCTTCAACTTTTGGAACGCCTTTTGATACTCCGCAAAGGTAAAGCCTTTGATGTGTACCTTTTGTCTAAACACAAGACATAAGGTGGTCAAACCTATCAGTCTACGCGGGAGCTTACAAACCACTTCCTGGTAAGTGTTCCAAATTGATCCTTTATCATAGTGGATAGTGCTGAGATGCTCGCCTCCATCCAAAGGCATTCCCTCCCAAATTTCAAAAGTAAAAGGGTCTTTACTCAAAGGGAATAGAGGCAAAGTAATCTCATCCGACCCGTAATCTCCAAAGTCCAAGTCTTTAAACCCGACATGACTTTCGCCATCTCTTAACGTAGCTATGCCACGCTCATTGCCATTGGTCAGCTCTACGTTGCTCGCATTGTACAGTCCGCCGGATACGAACTCATAAGGGTTAATAAAGGTCTTTCCTAAGCCTTGAATTTGCAGGGTAATCATCGAGATAAAAGCAAAATGATTTCCACCGTTTTTAGGGGAACAACGCACATAAACTTCGCCGTCTCCTCTAGGCTTGATGGTTGCACTTTGTCCATCTTCAGATACCACAATCGTGGCCAACTGGCTATCAATACCAGCGGAATCTGTGACCCGCCAATATAAGTCGCTATAGGTTGCATGTTCTGGAAATGTCTTTGCCATCACATGGTAACCATCCACTGTTAATTGGATTTTGCGAATAGGTACGTCACTCTGCTCTAATTTTGCATGAATGACAGGAACGCTATGACCAACCCGCTTTACGATGGCCAATAGCTTTCCGCTAAAGAGCCGCCTGGAGTCCGTCTGATACGGGTCATAGTCCGTAGCATCGCCGTTATCCAGTGCGAGCAATGTTCCGCTCTCGACGGATACCTGGACACGACAGTTGGCATTTTCAACGGGATTGCCTTTGAAATCCAAGGCTGTAATCGTTGAAAAAAGAAGCTCGCCTCTGATTTCGTTTTCAAGTTGCAGCTTTACAGCATCACCAAAAGATGTTCTGCTCTGCTTTGCAATCTGTTTGCCATTTTCATCGTAAGCCACCGCGCGAAGCGTTCCGGTGCGATATTTGATTTGCCAATCCGCAACAATTCTATCGTGATCCAGCGACACAATACCTTGACTTTCCTCATTTACAAACAATTCGACTTGAGCAGCGTTGGAGCAAACTCTTACGTCGATGACCTGACCTTCCGAAAAATCCCAGTACGGATACAGATGGACAAAAGGCTCTTTTCGATAGTCGGTCCATGCAGCTTTAAACAAGTAATACGAATCTTTTGGAAAGCCTGCCGTATCTACATGTCCAAGATAGGTGTTCTTGGTGTGGTAAGGTGTTGGCTCGCCAAGGTAGTCCTGACCTGCCCAAATAAACTGTCCAAGAGAGAAAGGAGTGTCTGCGTCTGCTTGGATACACCATTCCACGCTTTTGGCTCCCCAGCTTGTGGCGCTGTTGCCAAGAGCCGAACATTGCAGGTCATCGTCCGCTAAAATTGATTGTGACAGTGGAAAATGGTAAATGCCTCGGCTTTGCACCGTGGAACAAGTCTCGCTGCCATAGATGATCCAATCCGGATGATCAGAATGATGCTTTACGTATAATGGCTCAGCGTAGTTATAGCCGATTAGTTTGATAACGTCAGCGCATTGTTGCGTATTTTCCCAGGGCATGTAGTTGGAGCATAAGGTAACAGGCGCATGAACATTGGGATCATGCTTTTTCACCAAATCCATAAGGTAAGTCATCGTTGCTTTTCCAGACTCTGCATCTGCATGCGTATCATGAACTTCGTTGCCAATGCTCCACATGATAATCGAAGGATGGTTGCGATCCCGGCGAATCCAAGAGGTCACATCCTTTTCCGCCCATTCATCAAAGAAACGCGCATAGTCATGTTTCGTTTTGGGACGTTTCCAAACGTCGAATATTTCGCTCATGACAAGGAAACCCATTTCATCTGCAATATCGTTAAAAATGCTAGCTGGCGGGTTGTGAGCCGTACGGATTGCGTTGACTCCCATTTTACGGAATATCTCAAGCTGCCTGCGAATAGCGTCCGGGTAAACTGCTGCACCCAATCCGCCGAGATCGTGATGGAGACAGACGCCATTTAACTTGACATGCCTGCCATTGAGAAAAAATCCCCGATCTGTCGTAAACGCGATCGTCCTAAAGCCAAAGCGGGTATCCACTGTATCTGTCATCTCACCGTTAACAAAAAGTTCGCTTCGCAGGGTGTAAAGCTGGGGATTCTCAACGTCCCACTCTACAATTACGTCATTCTTTTCTAAAAGTGTGTGGTGAACCTGATAAGGCATTCCTTCGGTTTCTACTTCCACATCTACTTCGTAACTCCACTGACCGCCCACTTTACGGGTCGTAATATAGATTCCGTCAGATACGAAGTGACAGGCGTTTTTTACAATCAGAAACACATCCCGATATATGCCCGCCCCTGTATACCATCGGGAGTTTGGCGCTTGATGAACGACCTTGAGCAGAATGGTGTTTATGCTGTCTTTGCTTATAAAACCTGTAATATCAAATTCAAAAGCCGTGTACCCATACTTCCACTGACCCACCTCTTTGTCGTTAACAAACAAGGTACTGTCCATATACACGCCATCAAAGCGGATCAATAGACGCTGTCCGTCTTTTACGTTACTTGCGTCTAGATCACGCTTGTACCAGCCGATGTCATCTTTGTACAAATTTTTTGTATCTGCAATCAACCAGTCATGAGGAACGCTGACGGGTACAAACTCGTTTGGCTCCCCTTTTGCAAACTGCCAACCATCATTCAACATCTGCATACGAAATCCTACCTCCATAAAAACCTAGAGGCTTGCATGTGCAAGCCTCTAGGTATTATCCATCTTTTTTGCTCGTAGAATGCTATTTCAGCTTTGTTTCTTTTCCGAAAGCTTTCTCCCATGCAGCTGTTCGCTCGTCGATAATCGCTTGACCACCTGAACCGAGGTAATCCTTCATGCCTGCGTCATATACAGCGTCAAATTTGTCAACAGGTGCCACAACAGCCTTGTTCAAGAGCGTATCACGTTTCTCTTTAAGTGCTTGACCTTGCCCGTCTTCTGCCTTAATAGCACCCACATTGGCATTCTTGCCTACACGTCCGTCATGCGTTGTAATTTGATTCGCTTTCTCAATATATTTGGCGTCAATACCAGCATAACCGTTGGCAATTGATTTGACTGTCTTCGCTGGATCGCCAAGATCAAGACCATTGCTTGTGATCGTGTAGTCGATGTTTGCTGGAGAGTTCATAATTTTTTCGCCTGTTGCTGCAATTGTCTTCACGGAACCGTCAGGCAACGTTTGACGAGTAACGCCTTCTTCTCCAAATTGCAGGAATACGCGATTGTCAAGCTTGGAAATCCAATCTAAATAGAGTAGAGAAGCAATTGGTTCTTTGTTTGTAGCTGGGAAAAATATTTTACGATCAACAGGACCTGATAAAAATTTCTTATAAACACCAGTATCGTTGGCAAATGGTTCAACAGCAATATAAGCTGCATCTGGGCCAACAAGCTTCTGAAGGCCTGCCTGAATGCTGTCGGCGCCGTTACGATACGGGTAATCCCAGTTGTGCATAAATGCGCCCACATAGCCTGCTTTCATGAGATTATCTTCCGTTTTATCTCCGGCAGGATAAAGTGCGAAATCCTTCCAAACCAGACCTTGGTTATACCACTTGTTTAACGTTTTTATGCCTTCTTTGTAGTTCGGATAGAGAAAACGTCGATCGTCAAAGTCGTGCGTGTAGATGTCCTTGTCTGTTATATTAGAAGGCACGTAGGCCGCAGTCAAATGATCTGTACGCCAACCGACGTCAAAGCTCGTTGAAAAAGGAATCATCTTGGCGGCATCTTTTCCTAAAAGTGTGGAGGCGTTGTCTTTAAATGCCTTTAGCATGTTTTCAAATTCTGATAACGTTTTTGGCGCTTGAAGATTGAGCTTTTTTAACCAATCCTCGCGCACAAAGGTATTCGTGCGGTTAAGGTTGTTCAAACGAGACTCTATTGCCCACAAGGTTCCTTTGCTAGGATCCTTGTCCCAATAGATGTTTGCTTCGGTTAAATAATTCCACATGTTTGGCAGAAGGTCTTTGTTATCTTTGAGAAGAGGGCCTAGGTCAAGGACACCACCCATATTGGCGTACGTTTGGATGGTTGGATAAGAGTAGGTGAGACTGATATCCGGCGCTTGATTCCCTGCCAAAAGATTGTTAATCGCCTCGCCCTCTGTCCAACGTGGAACAGGAACAAATGTAACGTCTACATTGTGGTCACGAAGCATTCCGTCTTTGATATATTTTGTATAGACGTTGTTCTCTGGTTTGCTTCCCCCGGGATTTCCACGGTCATAAACCTCTACCTTGATTTTACGAGTCTCCTTGAATTTGAAATTGGCATCGAGACCTAGCTTTTCTAGTGCTGCGTTGCTGTTGCCAGGAGCACTAGATGCAGGTGCTGAAGCAGATGGAGTTTCGGATGAAGCTGGTTTGTCGCTGGTGGTACATCCTGAAAGTGCTCCAGCTAGAATGGTACTAGTCGCTAGAACGGACAATACTTTGCGAAATTTCATGTTTATTCCTCCTCATTCTTGTTTACTATTTGGCGATAAAACCTTCCTCTACACGCGGTCGCTCATCTTTGAATGGCCTCGATAGAGGTTTTCTCATTGATTTATAAAAATTGACGTAGCCAATTCCTATCATGCCGTTAAAATTAACCTTTTACCGCGCCGATTGTGACGCCGGAGATAAAGTATCTCTGCAGCCACGGATAAATGAGCAAAATCGGTACGGTTGCAAACATAACTGTTGCTGATTTAATCGTTTCAGACAGGCCTGGGCTTGAAAAGCCTTCCTGCGTAGCCACCTCAATACTGCTGACACTATTAAGTATGTTGTAAAGCAGTAATTGTATCGGGAAGTAGGTTCTATCGGACATAAACATCAATGCATCAGAGAACCCGTTCCAGCGGCCTACTGCATAGAAAAGAGCCAGCGTTGCAAGCACAGGAGCGGAAAGCGGTAGATAGATGTTGATGAGTACTCTAAGAGGTCCTGCTCCATCGAGTTCAGCGGATTCTCTAAGACTCTCCGGAATCCCGAAGAAGAAGCTGCGCATGATGATAACATTAAATACACTAATGCAGTTTGGCAGAATCAGCACCAACGGATTATTGAGCAAGTGCAGCTCTTTCAACAGCAAATAGGTTGGGATTGTGCCTGCACTAAAGTACATTGTAAAGATTATGAGTGCCGTGATAATCCTTTTCCCTTTCAGGTTGTCATAGGTAAGCGGGTATGCACACATAATAGTCATTAACATCGACCAAAGCGTGGTAATCACGGTTAGTATTGCTGTCCACAACAACGCCCATGTATATTTGGAATCTCCAAGTACCGTTGAGTAAGCATCGAAATTCAGGCCTACAGGCAGAAGAAAAACTTCATTTTTCACCAAGGAACCCGCAGAGCTTAAGGATCGTGCCAATATATTCAACAACGGCAGGAGACAAACTAAAATACACAAGAAACACATGAAAGCGATAATCCAGTCTCCGATTCTAGTCCCTTTTGATTTAATCATGTTACAGCCTCCTACCAGATGCCACGTTCGCCAAATTTTTTCGCCAAAGCGTTTGCTGCAAACAAAAATATGACGCACACAACGGATTGAAATAGACCGACGGCAGTGGTGAGAGAGAATTGCAATCCACGAATACCGTTGTTATAAACGAATATGGAAATAACGTTGGAAACTTCTGAGACAAGCTTATTGCTGAGTGCGTAAGGTCTGTCAAATTCACTGCCCAAAATGCGCCCAAGGCTTAGAATCAGCATAACAATGATCGTAGGACGAAGTCCTGGCAGCGTAATGTGCCAAATATTTCGTAAACGACTTGCTCCATCCACCGATGAGGCCTCGTACAGTTCTGGGTTGATCCCTGTAATAGCAGCCAGATAGATGATGGTATTCCAGCCGCAGCTTTGCCATATGCCCAGTAAAATATAGGTGACCACCCAATACGAAGGTTCATTCAGAAACGGAATTGATGCAAAGCCCATCTTGTTTAGCACGATGTTGATAAGCCCTGTAGTCGGAGCAAAAAGCTGTAGCGCCATACCTGAAATGATAATCCATGATAAAAAGTGCGGCATATAGACGATCGTTTGGGTGAATCGCTTAAAACGTTTGAAGGCGAGTTCATTTAAGAGAATAGCCAGAATAATAGGTGCAGGGAAGCCAAACAGTAAGTCAAGAAAGTTAAGACCGATAGTGTTTCTAAGTGAATAAAGAAAGTCGCGATTGGAAAATGCCTTAATAAAATATTCGAACCCATTCTGTCCTGCCCACTCCATCTCCGATGGGCTTTTTACAATGCTATAGTTTTTGAATGCAATTTGAATATAGGCCATGGGGATGTAACGGAAAACGAGAAAGAAGGCAATTGGGAGAACCAACATTGCATAGAGTATCCAGTAACGTTTCATATACCTGAACGATTGCCTTTTATTTGTAATTTCCATATCTGCACCACCTTACATATAAATTTTTCTTCCCTTTTCATCGTCAATTCCTGTTTTGCGATAGAAATACGTATTCACTTGATCTCGCCACTCACGAGCATTGAGAAGTTGAAGTTGAAGTCGCGCTTTCACCGAGTTAAAGGCTTCCTGTGGAACTCGGTTCTCCAGAGTCTCCCAGGTTTGTAACAATGCTTCCGCTTGCTGAGCACCCTCAAAGTGACTGTCATATATGTACTGAAGCAAGGTTCGTCCGTCTTTCATTTTGTAGTCGTACCGAACTCGATGGAAAAACAGCAATAGTTCCTCAGGACAACTTTCTATATGGTCATACATCCTTTGGAGTGACTCTGGATACTGAAGTGTAAATCCCGTTCCTTTGGAAGTTCGATCGACACCAATCGCATCAGAGCTTGCTCTGTGATAAGTCCCCCAATTGGAAAACTCATAACCGTCAACATTAGGCCCGTAGTGAGAACTTGGATTTACCATAAAGCCAATACCAAGAGGAGCTGTATAGCTCTCATAAATCCCTCTTGATGTAAGCAGCATCTCTTCTATCGTTTGGCGTCCATGCTCATCTGTTTCAAACGTAATTCGAATCCACTCACAGATCAGCTCTTTAGCAGTAAGTTCCGGATTCCAAGCCATTCTCCCGAAAGCGTACAGATTGCACTGTGCAAGGGTGTTGCCTGTCCAGTTCATGTTATTTCCTGTATTTGTAACCGCTGTCACAGCAACGATTTCTTGACCAAACAAGCTTTTCAACTGCTTCCCTTTGTTAACTTCAGTTGTCAAAATTTCTTCCCACTGTACAGCTAGGCTGAACAGGTCGATTTGCTGACCTGTGTACTCCTGAGCAATTTGAAACTCAATGGCCTCACGAGTGTTTTTAAGGTTTGAAAAAAGAGGCGATACTGGCTCTCTCGTCTGAAAATCTACTGGGCCATTTTTGATTTGAAGAATGACGTTCTGGTCAAATGTACCATCCAGTGGCTGAAAGTGCTTATAAGCCGCCATTGGACGATCGGTTTGTGCATCTCTCCAGTCCTGCTGGCAGTTATACACGAAGCAGCGCCAAAAGACCAACCCTCCAAATGGAGCGACCGCTGCGGCAATCGTATTGGCACCGTCTGCCTGAGTTCGTCCAAAGGCCTCCGGACCGCCTCTAAACTCTGAGTCCGCTTTCACCAAATAACCTAAAAAGTCTGGGATTTTATCGTATACAACTGCGGATTGAACTTTCCAAAATTCCTTTACTCCCGCATCCAGCGGATCAGAGGTTGTAAGCCCGCCTACGATCATCGGAGCGTCAAAATGTACGGATACCAATAATCGAATGCCGAAAGGTCTAAACAGTCCAGCTAGTTCTGCCATGTCAGAAAGCAGCGGTTCAGCAATCAGACCAGCGCTTACTTTGTTCACGTTCACATTGTTAATACAAATTCCGTTAATCCCGATAGAAGCCATCATTCGGGCATAATTTTTAATTCTTTCTTGATCGTAATCAAATTTATTATTATGGAAAAAGAAAGAATTACCGGCATATCCGCGTTCAATGTGCCCATCCATGTTGTCCCAATGATTAATAATTCTATAGTCCACTTTGGGTGCTGAGTGTTCTTGAATCGTTTCCATGCTTTCTCCAGTGGCAAGCCGGTTTAGGAAACGATAAACCCCATATAAGAGCGCATTCTTACTGCCGCCTGCGATTTCGAATCCATTTTCCAGTGGGGTAAGTGAAAACTCCTCATGCTCCAAGTCATTCATTTTTAATTGCAGCGTGTACTCCTCGCATTCTTGAATTTCTCCCCATAGGCGAATTAAACCTAGACGACATTCTTGATGGATAAAATCTAAATCGAAGCCTGCACGGATTCGCAAAGCTTTAGGCTCTAGACTGGATTTTGGCTGCAGCCAAGCATTGTATTCGGAATATTTTCGTAGTGTGTGATCCATGAAGCACCTCTATTAGTTAATTAAAGCGTTTTCTTAATTAAGAATTTAGCATTCAAGATATCTTTCAACAATAGTCTGAATATAGTTAACCATGCCTAATTAAAGATATTATTTGCAAAAAAAAAAGACTAGCGTAAGCTAGTCAGGTTGATTTCTGAGACAGTGTGACGGTGAATATCCTTTGATCATTTTAAATTGCTTTCGAAAATGCGACAGATCGCTATACCCGCAACGCTCTGCAGCTTCGGTTACGTTGCATTCACCATTTTGCAGCATGTCCTCTGCATGGTTAATTCTCGTTTGCGTCAAGTATTGATTGACCAGGATGCCCGTTTCATTTTTAAATAGTGCCCCAAAGTATACGGTATTGAGTCCTACGAGATTTGCAATCTCTTTTACAGTAACATTGCTCGCGTAGTTTTCAGATATATAGTTGATAGCCTTTTTCACCCGATAATCTGATCTTGCGGGATCTTTTTTTAAGAGAATCAACTCATACAATCTGTGCATAATGACAAGTAGCAGACCTCTGGTTTTTGTGTGATACCCAGTTTCCTTACGAACCCAGGCATTCGATAACTCGCGAAAGAGCCCGATGAGGTCGCTTTTAATCCCAATATGCGTCAGCAAAGGAAGAGGCAGGTCGGCTTGTTGTCCGTTCATGTCATAGAGTTTGAAGTTAGCGGAATATACGTTCATAAGGTCATCGACAATGCATCGGGCCATACGGATACTTCCGCGTGGAATGCAGAGAAGATCACCGCGTTTCACCTCGTATTGTACGCCATTAATTGTATAGATTCCTCTCCCTTCTATGACATAGGTGATGTCACAAAATGAGATTTCATTTTTGGCGATTTCCCATGTTGGCGTGCACTTTCTATATATTAAGTAGCCGATATCAGGCACTAAGAAATCATTAATTTCCACTGACAAATTGATCTCCCTCCACAAATAATATCTTTAATTTATACCCTATAACTTTAGTTCAACCATTGTCAACAAAAAATGTAAACGCTATAATTCGTTTGGAAAAAAGGGAGACCAAACCTATCATTTTCCTTACAAACTGAAATAGCCCTACGATTTCTCGTAAGGCCAATATCCATTACTGTATTTTCAAATCTAAGACAACTCCGACGGAAAATGCTTCCGTCGCATGCAGCACCAGCGGTTCCCGCTGTTTCCTCGTCAGCCCGCGAGCTTGGTGGACGAATCTGGTATTGATGTTTGGCAAACAACACGCATGGAGATAACTGGATTTACCGGAAGCGTCGACAATTTTTCGGGCATTGTCGCACATTTTTTTGCGACAAGATCCGTATCGTTTTTTTTACATCGGAAACATTGAGGAATGAGGCGTTCTGCTCTCCATCATACATTGCTTTTACTTTTACCCTACACCAAACTGCGCCGAAGATGCTATTGAATACACCAGGAACATTAGGAGTAATATTTTTTACTTGAACGACTTTCTCTTCTCTGAACTTAACGCCAAAAGACTTTAATATACTTCTGACGATCCAAAGATCGCTCGGACTTTCCGTATCGGGTGAACCCGCTACGAGCCTAAGACTATTACTGTGGTTGTGTTTTTTAATGACAGTGATAGCGGTTATATTAACACGTTGCCTCGCAACTTTGGCCAAAATACAACTTAACATACGATCTTTTGCTAAAAAGATAAATTGTGTACGGATGGAATAGTTGAACTTCAATTCAATCACCCCTATGCATATTTCTGTATTCATCATATGAAATGCTGCTAGTGATGATTGTACAAATGAATTGAAAATTTGAATGCTGCCCGTTAGCCAAACGGTAAGTCCAGATTTCAACAATTCGGGAGTAAGCCCAAAAAAAAGTTAAAACACTACTGACATACTGTTGTCAGTAGCGTTTTTTTATAATCGGTGTAAGTAAACATAAAGGAGTGGGAGATAAATGCGAAGTATTCTGGCCCAAAATGAAATGATACGGTATTGTATCATTTATTATAGAAAGGATGGTATCTCGTGAATTTTGCTTCTGTACGCATCATTACCGACGACGTGGATCGTCTCGTCAAGTTCTATGAGAAAGTCATGGGTGTTTCGGCGGAACGCCCCGCACCCGTATTTGCCGAACTCGTTCTGCCATCGTGCACCCTGGCGATCGGCCACTCCCAGACAGTGCAACTGTTCGGCGCTGGTTCCGCAGTGGCGGCTGAAAATCGCACTGTCATCCTCGAGTTCCGCGTCCACGATGTGGACGCCGAATACGAGCGCTTGAAGCCATTTGTCAACGAGTGGGTAAAGGAACCAACCACGATGCCTTGGGGGAACCGTGCTGTGCTGTTTCGCGATCCCGACGGCAATCTGGTTAACCTCTTCACGCCTGTGACCGAGGAAGCGATCAAACGGTTCAGTGGCAGGCGTTGACGGACAGTTGAAGTGAGTGAGGCCTCAATTTGGGGAGTGACAACGATTCGTATGGCCATTTTGGCCGAATGTGCCGATACCATTTCTCCGATGATAACATCGTCTTTCCCGGTATGATAATGAACCCGAATGGGGCAACACGACTACCAATGTGTATATATCTTATGGTAAAAACTACTCCAATTTGTGGTCATTATCATTTAGTATGTAAGAATTAACAAGTCAAAGGAGCAGCTACGGCTGCTCCTTTACTGTTTCTGGTCTCAGTAGAAAATAAAGTCCTAGACTGTCACTATTTCATTGAACTAACGTTTTCCGTTAACTAATGGCCTCTCAACCCTTATCTATGATAAGGTTCACCGCGATTCAGCAAAGGCAAGTTAGAAAAATAATATCCCTTTTGTCCATACTCTTAAATTATTATTGAATATTGTAATGTTAGATTCTATCAAAGAAAGGTTGCTGAGCGATGACATCATTAGAACCGATAAAATATTTGGAGACGCTGTCTGGAAAAGCCGCACATTTGTTGTCATTTAATGATGGAAACCGTTATGCGGTAAAATGTAAAAATAATTTTCACGGAACAAGGGAACTGGTAAATGAATTCGTGATCGCCAGATTAGGGCAACATCTTTCTTTGCCTGTGGTGCCATTTAAAATAGTGAATATGACAGAGCAGCAGATACAATATATACCGAAAAAGTTTTCTTCTAAATACAATCCAGGCACCCAATTTGCGAGCCTATTTATAGACAATTGCAGAGGCCTCTCGAAGGAACCTCCTCATCCGACTAAAATGGATATCAAAAATAACCAAGTATTGGCCGGAATTTTCGTATTCGACCATTGGGTGCATAACTCTGATCGTACAAAAAGCAACATTCTTTTGGAGCGGCTACCGGAAGGCAAATATGATATTCATATGATCGATCACGGTAAATGTTTTCCGGGAGGATATAAATGGAATAAAGTGACATTACAAAAGCACGATAAGTTTAAGAAGGATTCTATCGTTCATATTTGGACTGTGGGCATGCTTGAAGATCCATCGATACTCTCTTCATATATTGAACAGATCCTTGCTTTACCTGAAAACCTCATTGAAGAAGTGATTTGGGAAATTCCTGAGGATTGGGGTGTACCGATTCAAGACAAAGAGGCCCTTATTACTTATCTCATAGTACAGAAAAAAACATTTGCCGATTCGGTGTATCAATTTGCGAAAAAATATGGAAGGGGCTTAATTTCTTGACGATGGTGTTACCACGCTATACTGCCCGTGAGACCGTAATCCCGTCAGCTAAACTGTTCACCCCCTACTTGTAGAAACATGTTTGAGGCTGGTTGAGACAATGATCTCGAGTAACACGCGAAGCTATGACCCTGCAAGAAGGATTAGGGGTTGCCGCAAATTCAGTATTAGGATGGATAGAAGAATGAATCTAGTAATTGGACTGGATATAGCAAAAGTAGCGATGATCGCATGTGTGAACAAGTATTTACGCTAACTTACTTATTCGATGATGATTACTTCCTTTAACAACAATAGACTGCCGATTTGGCCGGCAGTCTATTGTTGTTAAGTGAACCCTGATCTTACTTTTACCAGGACTAAAAGTAAAAGTCTTTACAAATGAACACATATTTGCTCATTATCAACCGAGACATCGAATTTCTCCACGCTTACTTCATAAGATTTGGTGCGCATGGCTGCATCTACAATCATGCAACCTATTTCCATTGATGCCAAGGACAGCGTACGATTTCCCCTTCCCTTTCGTACTGGAAATCTCCTACCTTCGATGAGACAATGGCCGCCACTTGAGGTGCGGCTAATTTGGGTTCATCATGAATATTCAGCCATTTGATGACGGATAGGAGCTCACTATCTAATTGACGACTATAATCATCTAACGAGATATTTACCTTTGTTATTAAAGAGTTATTTTGCTTATACTGAGAGACCCGTCCTTCATTGTAATACAATAAAACAGAGTCCAGCATCGTGTAGCGATCTAAATAAGAGTCCAATGCTTTATTCATAAAAATATAATCTTCTGGTTCTAAAACTACTCCCGGATCATCTGTCTTATTCATGATAGAGATCCATTCGGATTTATTTTCTAGCCCGATTAATTCCGCAATAAATGCAGTTAATTTGTCAGTTAATAAACTTTTCGTTTGGACAATCGTATCATTTAAGTTGGTGAATGCGTTCTCTTTTAACTGTTGTGAAGCTAAGATAAATGAGAGCGTACCTGTAACTACTACAAACACAATGATGATGGGGATAAATAACCAAATAATCGTTGATTTTAATGATCGAATTACCGGCACAGAAATCCCCTTCCTTAATTCGGTTTCATTTGTAATCGCCTTAATATTTCAATTTTATGACAGAAGGATTTTATGGAGAATAAAACATCTTTATCAAAATGTTCAAGATCATTAACAGATATATATACGCTAATTAAGCGCTTAACTTACCAATCAAACATCTTGGTTTATGTCACACAGCCTTCGTTTCCGAAAACTTGACTGCCTGCTTCTGGATCTACTTTACGTTCCTTTTCGAGCAGCTTTTCATCATCTACGATAATTGCTTTGAGCACTACTATCAATTCTTAGTTCAATACAATTAATTCTACGTATCTAGGAGCTACTTGAATAGGGTGACATTATAAAGAAATAGGTATTAAAAATTGCTTTTCAATAGAAAAAACTCTAAAATTCACTATATAATAAGCCTATAAAAATAAAAATGCTAAGAATCATGCCGCATATTTTATTCAGATGTATTCTTCTAAAGGAAGTCTGCCATTGTCTAATAAAATTATTGTTGCTGCTCTTTCTTCTTCGGTATAGAAAATTATCGCTGCCCAGTATGTCGATGAGTGTAATTTCATTCCCCTCTTTGTCCGTTCCACTGGGGTCATGCAGAGTCACATCTTTCCGCGTTTTCTTCAAGGAGCGAAGATGCATCAGAATCTCGTTCTCGATACAACGCGTGGCAAAAGTCGCCAGTTTAGTGCTTATTCGGCGGGAAAGACTCGATAGCTTTGATCAGTCCGATCGTCCCGATGGAGATCAAATCTTCCAAATCTTCTCCGGTGTTATCGAATTTCTTGAGGTTGTGTACAACAAGAAACGTAAAGCCATAGCAAAATACAGTCAAACAGAACAAAGAGTTGCCACTAGGCAGCCCTTTAGAATTTTGAACAAATAGCCCTACGATTTCTCGCAAGGCTATAATCTTCTTTAGTTTTTTATTAGACTCCCAATCTAATGAACCAACCGCCCCTCCCGAAACTGTCCAACCCAGCCTGCATATTGATCCCTATTGGGCATGTGTATTAATCGAATCTATAAACGATTGTCCCGAACTGTAAAACAGCGTAATCACTTGATATGGTTACACCTCTCTCAGTGCTTCCTCCACGGAAAGCATTTTGCCCGTTCTCGAAGATACGGCTGCAGCATGCACCAAGCTTTGCGACTTCAAATAATCTCTTCCGCTAGGTCTTGGCTCTCGCTTCTCCTTCAAAGCGGCTAAAAATTCATCGATCGACAGCACGTTACCTACCCCGTCGAAGGTGTACACTTCATCGGCTTTTCCTTCCTTCATAAGCTGCACTCGGTTGCTCGTTACCGCAATCGCTCCTTCCGCACCTTCGAAACGCCAATCACCGTACCATTCGGTTAGTTTTCCCTTGGCCATCATGTTGCCGTGATAATCCACGACCGTCCCGCCGTCAAGCTCCATCCAAGCGCTAAGGTGAATCGTCGTCGTCTCCGTCCAGCTACCAGGTGGATTGCTATTCATGGCGAACACTTTCACGGCTTCCTGACCGGTAAAATAACGGATCATATCGAAATGATGAATAGTAACATCTTCCAGCAGTCCGTTTGCCAGCCGACCGAAATAAGGAACGGGTACGACATGATAACGGTCGAATTCAATGTGTACCGATGACAAATGTCCGATGACGCCGCTGTCTAAAAGCTCCTTCGCCTTGAGCACCGGAGCGAAGAAACGGTAATTCTCGGAAATCATGAACGGAATGTTTTTCAGTTCAGCCTGACCGACAATATATTGCGCGTCCGTAATATCGTTCGAAATTGGCTTCTCGCAGAGCACCGGCAGGCCATGCGAGAACGCGATCTCGTTAATCGTAGTGTGAACGTGAGGAGGTGTAACATTAATGACGAAATCGGGGCGTTCGCTGATAATCGCTTCTTCCAAAGTCAAATAAAACGGTGTTTCCGGATCAATCGTTTCCCGAAGTTGGACGTTTGATTCAACAACACATACCGTCTGCACACCCGGATGACGTCTTAATCTCTTGTACCACCCTAAACCGAAGTTTCCTAAACCAACTAGAACTGCCTTCATGATACTCATCCTCACTTATCTTTATTAAAATTGATTTTTGTTTCGTGACGGCCCTGCATGAAACCAGACGACGACGATAGGATCTTCCACGCTTGAAATGAGATGATGATCCTCTCCCGGCTCAATAATGACGACATCTCCCGTCTTAACGGGATGCATGATTAAACCTGCTTGTTCTTTGATTTCAACCTCGCCCTTGCCCTGCATGATCAGGAAAGCTTCGCAATCTTCATGTACATGATAGTCGATCCCGCCCGGCCCGTCGTTCGTATGAGCGCGTGCTCCTGGCTTCTCGAAGGCAAGTCCACCGTAAGAAATGTAATCCCCCGGCATGATGTCTTTCAAAATATGTCCTTCCATAACATCGGCGAGCTGCTGTAATCGATACGTTCTCATTTGAAACCACTCCTTATGAAATATGGTTCGATCTTTTAGGATTCTCGATAAATTCTCACTCTATGATGGCAAAGACGAACGACTCGCCTGCACCAGTCGCAAACTCAAACAATAAACCGCTCAAACTCTTAACTTCACGACCTCCCTGTACTACGGACACTTGCCGTTCCCCCCAAGGGTTGCGCATTCTGCAAATACCGCCGAGCGTGGATTCAATACTTAACGAAACGATAACACCTTTTCGGATCTCAGACGTAACTTTAAAACCTCCGTGACTCCAAAGCGAGAATTCCACATCCCACCCATCAGGGACTGTGGGGAACACGTTAATGATCGGCTCTTTGCCAGGGGTGCCGGGCCCGCTTTGACAGAGTGCAACCTGTAAGGCGTACGCCACATTTCCGAGCCTCTGTGCGCTGATGGCGTTGACACCCTCCCGTACCGTCAGCCGATTGTCGTAATATTTGATTTTCCCCGTATCTGCATAGTAGCAATATTCACGATCGGC
Organism: Paenibacillus sp. LjRoot56; assembly: GCF_964253335.1. NCBI lineage: Bacteria > Bacillati > Bacillota > Bacilli > Caryophanales > Paenibacillaceae > Paenibacillus > Paenibacillus sp. LjRoot56. Next base: position 65,623 of record NZ_CAXURV020000002.1, on the reverse strand, counting down.
ATTCACACATTCCAGCTGCGCCACGACAGCTTGTTTAAAGCCTTCGGCCACTCCCATACCGGCTAGCATGACGGCAACGGACGACATTTCGGACACAGCCTTGCTCCAGTCACCACCCAGCATATTCTGTTGAAAGGCTAGGGTGCTTTTGCCTGTTTGGAACCAATCCAGATTTTCGCTCGCGGTCTCTAAGGAACAAAGAATAAAATCCCGCATCGGATCGTTTGCGATTTCCCGCCGATCGTCAAGCACATGACCGATCGCCCCAACCCAAACAGGCTCCTCATCTTCTTTTGTTCTAAAGACAGCCTCCGGATGATCGCTTCGCGGGAGCGGAGCCAGGTTGCGATAAAACTCATCCCACACCGGCCACATGTCTTTATCCACATCCAAAATATGGGCGGCCTTCAGCAGCACAGGCATGATCCCGTGAAGCGAAGACATTACTTGAATCGTATCTTTGCCCCCGATGTACTTCTCACCGCTAATCGTATTGTGCATATGGTATTTGCCATCATCCTCCTTTCGCAAGTGCGGATAATTACGCAGGAATTCCGCAGCCCCTTTGATCATCGGATATGCCCGTTCCTCCAGCCATACCCTGTCTTTGGTGAATTCATAATAATTCCAATAATGATAGGCGATGCCCGCTATGTTCCAAAACATATGGGTCGTGGATCCGAAAGGGCCCCAGCCCTTATCGGAATAGACCAGATCCCCGTCTACCCATGATTCATGTCCCTTCCAGTTCCAACGGCTCTCATGCGGATGCTTTTTATGTGCGTATTGCTTGAATTTTTCGGAGCGTTCCTCCCAAGGCTTATGAAGCAAGTAAAGCTCTCTCATCTCGGAGGCAATATCTTCAGGCATCTCATCCACACCGTTAAACCATACAGTTTCGGGAATATAGATCCCCTTGCTGCCCCACTGCTGCTCCGCCGCTTTGGCGCACGAATCATACATGCCCGAATACATGTTGAAATAGGGCTGCATCAACTCATAGTGACCTGTTGCCAGAACCGCATTGTAATATAACCTCAGGTTGCTCCACCATTGCATAGCTCCCCAGTGTCTAAAGTCACCGCGCGGGCTCAACAACATGCCGCCGAAGTTGGGAGCATATTTGCCGCCTCGGGAATTTGACGCCATCAGATACACATAGTACGTGTAATGCTTCTCCACCAACTCGGCGCTGCCGTCATCGCTGCTCAAACGAATGAATGATTTTTGCCAAAACTGGTTCCACCAAAGCTTATGCTCCTTCAACAAGCGCTCATAGCCCGCTTTTCTTGCTGCTTCCAATTGATTTATTGCCAACGCTGAGACGTCCACTGTTTCATCAAAGGTAGCGCTGCTTGCTATGTAGACTTCGAATCTTCCCGTTCCTGGTTTAATGCATAAGCGCATTTCCGTCTCATTCGGCTGCCCAAGTACTTTGCTCTCTCTAAAATCGGTGACCGGCCCCCTTCCGCCAAGTTCATCGTTCATCCGGATGATCCCTTCGCGGTCAGAGATTCCGACCGCGACCGCCGAGGAGCAGTAATAGCTGCCCTCCCTGAATTCCTGCTTCAAGATCATCACGTCTTTGTGCATGATGAGTTTGGAAACCGCCGTATGACTCTTCGTCGCGACTTCCGCAGGCCGGAGCATCTTCAACTTGATGTTGATGCCTTGCGGGCTTTTCCTTCCATCCTCGACCTTAAAGGCATACACATCGCTGTGGTCATAAGCAATCGCTTCGAGATCAACTCCGTTACCGTGGATGGAGGCCGTCGCATCGTATAAACTTAAATGCTGGCGAACCGTTCCGTCCTTAAACACGTCTTCCCCGTAATCCACAAAATCGATGTCGACGAAACCGCAAGCGTAGCCGTAATCCAGATGCCTTTGATTGAAGCTGTTCGTCGAGCGGTCATTGGCAAACACATCGACGCGATTTACCTGTAATTTCACAGCAGACGGGGATGTCCAAAGAAGGCTTCCCATTTTTCCGTTTCCGATCGGCAGACCGCCTTCGTTTCTTTTGACGGTGTGTTCGTAGTGTAAATCTCCGCGAGACACAAGCTCTCGATAATTCATCCCTGAATTCACGCTCCAAGTCTGTTATTTCTTGTATTTGTTGTACAGCTCAGTATATTCCTTGATAACGTCGGCGCCGCCCGACTGCTTCCATTTCTCAAGCTCTTTACCCCAGCCCGCTTCGTCGATGACGCCCATGATGAACTTGATTTTCGCGTCGTCGATGATTTTCTTATTCGTCGACAGCTTTTTCTTACTATCATCGCTTAGGATGAGTCCGTACGATGCGTCCGCAACGCCGTACTGCTTGATTTCCGCAAGTGCATCCATCGCCTCTTTCGCAAGCGGCGTTCCGTTGTTGATCAGGACCGAACGCATGGCGAGGTGTTGGATCGGCACGACTTCCTTGTTGTATTTGGTGTCGTCCAAAATCTTCTGTACACCGTTCTCATCCTTGTAATGAACCCCATCAATGCCGAGCAGGACCGTTTTCACTAACTTGTCGTCGGCCATCTTGTCAAAGAAGCTCAAAATCTTCTTCAAATCCACTTCCGTCTTGACGCTCGACTTCGGAAACATATACATGCCCAGGTACCCGCTGCCCTTGGCAACCCGCTTTTGACCGATCGTGGATACTAGCGCCGGGATGAAGTGAACGTCTGCGCCCGGCAGCGTCTTGCCAAGGCCGACGAACGTTTCGCCTCGGTAAGCTTCGACGATGTTTCCTCGGATGCCGATTTTCCCGTTGGTCCAATCCTCCGATACTTTGGCGCCCGGCACTGTGGCAAAGTCCTGGTTGAGGATCTTCTCGTCGTATAGCTTTTTCATGAATTTCAAATAGTCCACATATTCTTTGGACATGAAATCGGGAACCATCTGGTTATTGATATACCCCCAGCCATACGGCGCACCGAACAGGAGCGGAAACGTATAGGTGCCTAAATCTTTATTTTCGGTGATGCCCCAAGTGTCCTTCTTCCCGTTTCCATCCGGGTCATTCAACGTAAATGCTTTTAGCACATTATAATAATCATCCACGGTTTTAGGCAGCTCTTTAACCCCTGCTTTATCCAGCCAATCTTTCCGGTAATACATGACGATCCTTTCCGGGTAACGACCCCGATAAAGACCATATATTTTTCCGTTGATCCGGGTATTGTTCAGTGTATCTTTATCTAGTTTGCTTAGGTTCGGATAGTCCTTCAAATAGGGCTCGACATCCCAGAAGAACCCGCTCTGTGCAGCGCTTACGATGACCGTATCCTGCGGATTGACAACAAGCATCGCCTGCGGCAGGTCCCCGGATGCCATCGATACGTTCAATTTATCCGTATAATTGGAGTTCAGCACCCATGTGATATCGAGCTTCGTATTCGTCTGCTGTTCGATGTATTTCACAATGGGGTTGTCCGCTGTCGGGGGCTCTGCCGTTTCAAATTGGCTCATCATTTTGATTCGAAACGGCGCTATTTGATCCGTACCGACCGCGGACGGATTGCTGTTACTTCCGGAACATCCGGCCAATGCCGCGATAAGCAGCATCGACACCGCAGGTGCCATTCTCTTAAACCCTTTTCTCATAAAGCATGACCTCCATATTTTTATTGAATGGTTTTCCGCTCCCGAGCCGTCTTTCCTACTCTTTTACGGACCCGAGCAGCACGCCTTTCGCAAAATGCCGTTGCAAGAAAGGATATACAAGCAGAATGGGAACTGTAGATACGACTGTAACGCCCATTTGGATCGTTTTCCCGGGCGGAATCACCCCCTCGAAGTTGTTTGCGGAATCACCAATGCCGGTTTGTGACAAAAGGACAATTTGACGCAGCCATACCTGGATCGGAAACTTGCTTGCATCATTAATATAGAGAAGAGCGTTTAGAAATTGATTCCAATGCCCGACTGCATAAAACAGCGTTAATGTCGCAATCGCCGGCATCGACAGCGGAATCACGATCATGAACAAGATCTGTGGATCGCTAGCGCCGTCGATTCGGGACGAATCCTCCAGTTCATCCGGCAGCTGAGCGAAAAAGTTTTTCAATATGATCAGATAAAAGGCGCTGATGGCCCCAGGAAGCAGAAGTGCCCCGTAAGTGTCGAGCAATCCTAGATTTTTCACGACCAAATAGGTCGGAATCATACCTCCGCTGAACAACATGGAGAAAATGACCATCAGCATGACAGGCTTGCGTATCCGCAGCCGTTTATTGGCCAAAGGAAACGCCATCAAGGCGGTAAGCACAATGTTAATGGCCGTTCCCGCAACCGTGATGAAAATCGTGACCCATAACGAGTGCGGAATCGTATTCGTGCTGAAAATGTACCGGTAAGCGGCGAGTGAAAACGTCTCCGGGATGATCACAAAGCTTTTCTGGAGAGCTTCCTTGGGAGCTGCGAACGAGCCGGTCACGTTGAGCAGAAACGGAACGACAGTAATCACGGCCATCAGAAATAAAAGAAAATAATTAACGCTATCGAACAGCTTACTGCCCCATGATCTGTGCATATCTATGCCCTGACCTCCTTTCCTGTTAGCTTAGTAGATGCCTTCTTCCCCGAATTTTTTGGCCAGCCGGTTTGTGAGTAAAACCAAAACGAGTCCGATCACTGACTTGAACATGCCAACCGCCGCGCTGAAGCCGAATTGGCCGCCTAAGATCCCCACCGTGTATACGTAGGTGTCAAACACCTCCCCGACTTCTCGGTTGAGCGTATTCAGCATCAGATAGATTTGCTCGAAGCCGGTATCGAGAAACGATCCCAGCCGCAGAATCAACAGGATGACGATTGTGCTTCGAATCGAAGGCAGTGTAATGTGATAAAGCTGCCGCCAGCGGTTCGCCCCATCCATACGGGCCGCCTCATAAAGTTGAGGATTGACACCAGCCAGCGCCGCCATAAAGATAATCGTTCCCCATCCCGTCTCTTTCCATATGACTTCCAGGGTGACCATCGGTCTAAACCAACGGGTGCTGTCCAGAAAATGTACTTTCTGGAATCCCAGAGACTGCAAGATTTCATTAACAATACCGTTCTCGATCGTAAAGAAAAAATAGAAAAAGCTAACAACGATTACCCACGACAGAAAATGTGGAACGTAAACCAGCAAAACGACAAACTTCTTGAACACTTCATGCCGGACTTCATTGAGCATTAGCGCGATAATGATAGGCAATGGAAAAAACAGAAAAATGTTGTACGCCGCGAGAATCGCGGTATTTCGCAGTAGCATCCAGAAATCAGGGCTACTGAACAAAGCATGAAAATGTGCGAGGCCCACCCACTCGCTTTTGGAGATTCCAAGGAACGGCATATAGTTCTGAAAAGCAATCACCAGCCCCCACATGGGAAGATAGCGGAAAATCAGAAAATATATTACACCCGGCAGCAGCATGAGATATAACCAATAGTCCCTTTTTACTTCTTTTAAAAACTTGCTCCTAACCCCTTCCGTTTGGGCGACGTTAGGATGGTGATGGTTCTCCGCCACTTCTGTCAACGCTTTCAATTTGATTCCTCCCATCTCGTGTTTGATAAGGCTAAGGTACAAGAAGGGGAGGCAGATTGTAAATAATCCACACCGCAGTACTCTATTGATCATTCCGTTTTCCTGGTTTTCGCGGATAATCTCGAGCACAGTAACGAACTGATTACCCAAAAAGTGACGACTGCCTTCGAAGTTAAATCCGATTACTTTTGGGGGAGCACCCTCATAGCCAAAAAACGCGCATCCCACGTGCTCTTTCGAGAGCGATCGGCCTGCGCTGTCCAAGGTATTTTATTCGTTATGCTTCACCAAATGATCTCGGTACTGTTTAGGCGTAATGCCTTCCATCTTCTTAAAATAACGAATAAAATTTTGCGAATTGCTGAATCGCAGTTTTTCGGCGATCTCCTGAATTTGATCATCGGTCTCCGCCAGAAGTTTTCTCGCCATATTTAACCTATAATGGGATAAATAATCGCTAAAGCTGCTTCCCATTTCTTTTCGGAATATTTGCCCCAAATAGTTCGGGTTATAATGAAGACGGGAAGCGCAGGCTTCCAACGTCAACTCAGAATCGTATTCATCATGGATGTTTTGAATCAGTGTTTTAATGATATTCCTCTGCTGGGATTCGCTGCGAGCCAACATTTCCTTCAATATCGGTTCCACGACATGATCGTATATCCAAGTCTCCATTTCTTGGACGGACGTCTGCAGCAGTTGATCCAGCTTCTGAAAAATCGGTTTTTCTTTAAACAACGAGATGAACATTTCATCTGATTGATGCGAAATCTTGATCAAATCCATCAGCAACAGAAAAATATACATGGAACAATATCGATAGCCATAGTGACCCGAACACATTTCCGCAATGATATTATGAAGTGTGCGCTTAGCTTGCTCCACGTCAGCGAATTTGATCGCATCGATTAATTCTTTCACCATAAAACCGGGGTATTTACCGGTATTGCCCGATTCGTTCACATCAAAATCGGAAGCATACAGGATGGCTTCCCTGCCCTGGGTAAACCTTGATTTTAACGCATCCGCTGCCTCGCCATATGCAGTAAAAGCATCTACCGGCTGGTTGAACGGACGGCTGATCCCAATGCTTACTTGAAGACGCAAATACTGTTTGACAACCTGCTGGATAGAACGAGACAGTACATATAGTTCCTCCTTAAAAGCGTCAACATTTTGAAACTCAGTGCCAAGCAGAACGACTTGCATGTGATTCATAATGACCGGATTTAGGACTAACGACTCCGAGGCGGTTTCGCCCAACATATTTTTTATGGCAAATAATAAAAGATCGCGATCCGTATCCGTATAACCGGTATCTGTTAATGTGTCGATCTGCACTGTAAGTACACAAAAATGATTCCAGTCCACATCAGGCCCGAGGTTACTTGCAATTTCCTGAGGCCTCACTTCACCTTGAAACAATTTATATGCGAAAAAATCGATCAGCTGATTCTTTTGAATATGTAACTGGCCTCTGAGTTTCTGGCTGTCCTGAAAAAAAGCATGCATGCGATTATTTATATAATCCATTTCGTTGCTTTGCGACTGGACATTCAATTTATCTGAGGAGTTGAACGCGACCATATGGTACAGCCGTTTGATAGGCGAGTATAGTCTTCGGGTACCGTAAAAGGAAAACACGAAAAACACGCTAATCACAACAAAACCTGTGATAAAAATAAACAGACCGATGAACCGGGAGTTTTGCTCGGCCTCTAGGGTCGATACCATCGATAAATAGGTCCATTTGTATTTCTCTGAATGCCGAAAAGTGAACGAATATTTGGATCCATTGATCCTGGTTAAGAAATTACCTTGGGGGAATTGCATCACTTGCGATTGAGTCATTTGGGCAATCTGGTTCACATCTTGATCGCGAAGGTCATACTGCGTTATGTTCCGAATCACGCTGCCCTTGTCGTCAATCATCGTCATTTGACCTAAGTCTTTGTTCGCCATCAACTCACGAAACGAATCGATGCTCGAAATCTTTGTTCTCACGATTCCCTGGAATCGGTCAAATGCTGAAAAGGGCACCTTCAATGTGTACTGAAAAAAATCAGAATCAATCGTTTTACTCCATGTTGAACCTGAGGCGACTTGCCTAAGCTGATTCAATTCTTCACCGGTATATACCTCGGTTATCGGAAGTACCCCGCCATTTCGTAAAACCCACCCTTTTTCTAAATTGATAATTTCCAGACTGTTGATGATCGAGGAATGCGAATATAAAGAGCTAATCTCTCCTACCATATTTTTAACTTTTACATAATTGTCATAGTTGTTCATCGTAAGGTTATCGTTCAATATACTTGTAAAGCTCGGAAGCAAAGTAAATTGGATGATGGCGCTTTCAACGGATTGAAACGAATTTTCCAACTGGAGCTGGGTCTGAAGGAGAAGCTGTGCATTTATTTTATCGATCTTCTCGTTCATTAAGCCGGATGTTTTATAATAGGCAATGTAACCGAGAAACGAAACGGCAATGATGACCAGTACGATGTTGAAGAATAGCATCTTTACGAAGTAACTTGTCCTTCGCATGATCATCCCCCTTTTCGAAATAACATTCACATTGTAAGAATCAATGGATGACGAGACATTGCAGCGTATCAATCCAACCTAGCATTTGACTTGACTAATCGGGATATAAATGAAATAATATTTTATGAAAAATCGATACGTTTTAACCGGAGTGATTATATGGATATCCTATCAATGCATAACGGGAAACACTGCGTTCCAGACTGGAAATGGCATGTTCCCGTCGGTTGTCATCCAGGGTTTACCTTGTGGAGTATTTGGGGTGGAGAAGGTCAAATCAGGCTAGGCAAGAACTGCTACAAATTAAGCATCGGTGATGTTTTTTTTATCAATTATCAGAACGAGGTCGACGCCTATCAAAGTGAACATACCAGTCTCGATGTACGTTACATAGATTTCACATTGCAAAATCCGGATATCTTATGTGACTTGCCTGAGCATCGTCATTTTGATCAATATCATTTTGTACTTGAGCTTTTCAATCGCTTTCGTTTAGCAGAAGAGAGAAATAACATAACGCAAATGGAAGTATGGCTACAAGCACTTATTACGGAATATCAACATATAACGCCAACATCAACCGGAGCATATACAATAAAAATTGATGAGCTATGCCGTATGTTTCAACAACATCCACAGCAACAATATGATATGAGCGAACTTGCCCAGAACTTTTCTCTTACGACAGATCATTTTATTCGCATTTTTAAACAGGAACGCGGTGTTACGCCCTACGCCTATCTGCAGAACTGCAGACTGGATACTGCAAAGACTCTGTTACGCATGTCTACTCTCAGTATCACGGACATTGCCAGCAGTTGCGGCTTTTCGGATATCTATAATTTTTCTCGTTTTTTTCAGTCAAAAACAGGAATGTCTCCAAGCAGATTTCGTAATTGAAATGCTTTTTCAGTCCATCATTCAAATTTAACTGGCGTGCCATTTTCAGCGCTCAAGTAAACCATATCTAACATTTGTGTGATTTTAAGTCCCTGTTGAGGCGTGCAAGGTACCTCTTCATCATTGACAATGGCATCCAAAAACGCTTGCCGAACATTTGACATTTTTGAAATAATCTTATCATCTAAAGGAATGTCTTGGACTTCTCCGCCAATTTCCAAAAACACTTTGTTGCTTGCAGCATTCCCATCTCCAACTACTCTATGCAGAACCGCACCACCCTTGGAGCCATAGATCCGTGTTGTAATCACCTCGTCCTCTCGATTGCTGGCCCAGGATGCTTCCAATTCAAGCATCACCCCGCCCGTCATACGAAACATAGCTACCCCCATGTCTTCAAGCTCAAAATTCTGAATGCCTCTGCGCGCAGCCTCGTCCTTGGATACCTTGCAGAACGTGTTAGCAAGTACCCATTCCGGATCTGGATGCCCGCAAAACCACATAGCACGGTCAAGCACATGGACACCAAGATCAATGATTGCTCCACCACCACATACTTCTTTCCCAGATGAAAGCGGATACCACCAGGGTACTCCTCGTCTTCGTTGCCACTGTGTACGCACATAATAGATATCACCAAGCTTGCCTTCGTCGATAATGGATTTTAACGTTTGGCATTCGTGTAGAAAACGCTGATTGAAGTTGATCATCAACTTCTTGTTGTGCTTTTGAGCGGCTTCAAGCATTTTTCTCCCCTCTGCCGCATTTCTTGCCATAGGCTTTTCACACAGCACATGCACGCCCGCTTCCATCGCCTGAATGGAAAGCCTCATATGCAAGAAATTAGGAACTGCGAGGCTAATCGCATCCAAATTTTCCTCTTTCAGCATCTTATCGAAATCCGTATATTTTTTTGAAATGTTATATTTATTGCCTATCTCTTTCAGTCTTGATTCATCAACGTCACACAACACAATTTCTTTAACGTTGTCGCTGCTAGCGTAGTCTTTAACATGACTTGCTCCCACAGTTAATCCGACAACACCTACTTTAAGTTTTCTGTTACTCAAGCTGATCCCCCCGTTATTTTATTGCCGAAGCATATATCACGATAATTCTTAAATCCTCTGGACCGTTATTAATAAGACCGTGACTGCCGGTTGCACGGCAGACGCTTATGTCGCCGGCCGACATCTCGTATTGGCTACCATCAAGCTCCATGATTCCGTGGCCAGAAATGCAATAATACCACTCTTCCATGGGAGCATCGCTGTTATGTTGGTGATAGCCAAAGGTAGAACCTGGCGGGATGATATCATCATGAATGAATTTGATGTACTGCCTATCGCTCGATGCAACCGTTTGAATAATATCCTTTAATTGAAAAGGACCTGTGCCACCATGGCAATTTTGACGAGTCTCATACGCTTGTGACTTGTTTTCGATAAAATCTGTTTTTTTCATAAATTAAAACTCCTTTTCAACCATGAGTTGTGTTAAACATTTTGATAAATTAATCATAGGCTTGACAAACTGGAATGTAAATGTTAAAAGGCGATATGATTTGTGAAAAATCGATATATCATAGAAAACTCCTATTTTTCAGTCATTTATGCAAATTCCTTATTTGATGAGCCGATTTGGTAACGAGTTTGCCATAAAATAAAATACGCGTTCACCCAATGGAATGAACGCAGTTGTAAATTAAGGACAACTATCCTGTATATCTTGGTGCTATCAAGACTCCCCAAAAATATTAAATTGTTTTGCTCACAACACGGGACCTTCCATGATCATCAAAATTTCTAAATATCAATCTACTAAAATTGTAAGCACCGTTATTCCAAACATGAAAATCATGAAAACCATCCTTAATCAGAATTTGATAAAAATGATTAAGATGATTCCCCGATTGATGTATAAGCTCATCTATAGATTTTATATAGCTGCCAATTGCTACTCCGTCCGCATCGCCACAGGTGGTATATAGCAGATGAAGATCATGGACGCAAGACGCAAGACTGACTCCAAGCGTTTTGCCATCACTCGACGTAGGCGCGTTTGAAAAAGCTCCGACATAAGCGAACAAATCTATCATACCTGGCGCGAGTACGGTCTTATCCAATTCGTTGTTCCAGGGACTCTCCGTGCGAGTGATTCGCGTCGAATCATGCCGGTAACCGCCGAGAATCAGATTCAGGGCTTGCATTCCCCCCATAGAAAGCCCAGCGATTGCTCTGTGGGTGCGGTTATATATGATTCCCTCATGGGAGGTGTCTGTTATATCTGCGAAGGTTTTGTAATTCGATTCTATACATGGAATCAGATCGTATCTCAGCTCATAATCAAAGTAATAGAATCCCAGCATATTGGTTCCTTCGGGATTGAAGGAGGTGTCTGTCCAGTCATGCGCGCTTCTTCCGTTAGGAAATACGACGATCAACGGATCGATATCACCGTTGGCAATGAGATTATCAAATAGATTGCAAATGATAAATCGTCCGTCAACTTTACCGTTGCTGCTTAACCACTCATATTGATCTCCTCCTACGCCATGAAGCAAATACAATACATTGTATCTGACAGTATTGTCGATTGGGTCATAAGCAGCAGGCAAGTAAACGTTGCATTTCTTCAAAATGGCATCTCCCGCAACGGTTTCTCTTCCTGCTTCACTGCTATCAATGTTCCGATCTGTTACAAGCTGTCGAGACAAATCAATATAGTTGCCTACCTTGTAGGTAACTTCCTCAACCGTACCTTGAAGCTCATCATTAACTGACTTAAAATATTCGGCAGGCACTGCCGTCACGTTCTTGCTTCTCATAGATGATTATTCTCCCTTCGGATATTTTTTCCAATTAGCCCCATTCCGCTCTAGAAACCCTAAAACAAAGCAGCCGCACATGAAATCCACGTGCGGACAGCTTTTCTTATTCCATTCTGGAAATGTTAATGTACCTTTTGAGCTTCCAAAATCCTAATAATGATAACCGCCGCTTCTGCACGGGTGCTGAAAGCCTTCGGCTTCAGCGTACCGTCTTCGTAGCCGTTAAGAACACCCTTAGCGGTCAAAGCCGCAAGTGGCCCTTGTGCCCATGCGGAGACGTCTCCACTATCCTTATAGTCCAAGCCGCTGTTGACAGATGCCAACTGTGCGGCACGTGCAAGGATTACGGCCATTTGTTCCCGAGTGATGTTGTCATCCGGGCAGAAGGTTCCATCCTCATAGCCATCCACGATTCCCAGCGCCGAAGTGGTTGCAATGGCTTCCTTCGCCCAATGACTGGCAGTATCAGCGAAATCGGTTCCGCCTGCAGCGTTCAGATGGAGAGCTCTGACGATTATGGATACGAACTCGGCTCTTGTTACGTTTGAATCAGGCTGGAATGTGCCGTCTTGGTAGCCGTCAATCACTCCTGCTTTTACAAGTTCTTGGATACCTGCTTCCGCCCAGTGTCCTTTAATATCGGTCAAGGCCGGAAGTTCGACGGATGCGGACTTTGCTGCCGCCAATACGGCAAACTTGGTGAAGTGCGTCACACTACCGGAAACGGTGCCTTTCACCAGGTCGATCTTAATATTGTCCAGTTTGACCCATTTGCCGGTTTCTTCGTTGTACCAGTACAGTGCCGGCTCATGCTTATCATCCAACAAGCTGGTGTTGAACGGAAGGGTGATCGTAACTGGTTTCTGGAACGGTCCTGCTACGTCCTTGATAATCTCGTACACATCTCCAGCCAGCTTCAAATCTGGATCCAGCTTCAGCTGTGAGGTTTCGCTCAACCTTTTAATGCTAACGTATATGTCACTGCCTATTGCTCCTGCCGGTAAGTCAACTGCCGCCCCATTATTCTCTACCTTGCCTCCTGTATCTGTTTGCACCTTAACAGCCCCTTCCGGTACTGGAGGCGAGACAGAGGAAGTCTGCGAGGTCGAAGGGTCGGATGACTGCACTTGCTCAAGCTTCAGAATGCCGAATCTCGAAGTGTTCTGGTAGGATTGACCTGTTGGGTCGTTCCATGAAAATACGCTGTCACGGCTTCCTCCGTCCTGATCATTGTTAACCTGGAAGTCAAATCCGATCACGGTTCCTGCTTGTGGAGTAATCGTATCCAGCGCTATAGCCGCTTCTACAACGTAACCTCCATCAATGATTTTGGTGGCTGATTCATAGTTATTTTGGGATGCATGGCCGCCGACGGTCTTTACGTTTTTGAAGTTGATCCGGTATTGGCCGTCGTCACCTTGGTAGCTGTCCGTTTTTCCGTTGTTCTGGTCTACGAAAATCTCCATCGAATCCTGCTCCCATGCGTTGGCATTGGCATCACTCAAATTGCTGTCTAACACAACGGCATAGACATAGAGGTTATGCTCATCCCACATGGCACGCAATTGAGCTTTGGCGACTGCATTGTTATGCTGCTCTACCATCACATCAGTCGTATAAACTGGTGCGTTCGCCCACTTGCTGTCCATTTCGCCATCGATTGCAGGAGTTCCGTAAGAAGCGCTTGCCGCTTTTACGGCATCGATATAAGTCAAGATCCCGTAACCAAGTACGTCGTTGTCCTGAGTGTTCCTTGGATCACTCCAGGAAACGATGACGCCGTTGCTCCCATGCTCCGTACCGTCATTAATCCCCTTATCGGTAGCTCTTACGTCAAACTTCAAGTGCTTGCCCAATGTTCCTGCCATCGGGATTGATGCTTGCAGCACATAACCGTCGGTTCCTTCCGTAATTTGAGCATCATTTCGTGCGAATGTATATTTCTTAATGCCATTGTCATCCACGAAGAGTTCTATTTGATCTGTTGCGGTTTTGGTCATGTCTTTGACCGCTATGCGGGTATACACATTTTGTTCATCCCACAAGGTTTTCACTTCAGCTTGAAGGGTACCTAATTGTTGCGTTTTCAATGCAGGAACCGTGTTCCAAACCGGATCTGAAGCATTAGCCGGTGTACCTTTCGCTGTATTTGCTGTCTGAGCGGTTATTGGCAGGTGGGATGGCGTCAACGTCTTTACTGCTTCAATCATTCCCCAATAAGCATATTTGGCTTGGTACTGCGCATCGAATGGGAAAGGAGCATCTTTACGGGTTGTACCTTGGTTATCGAGCCAAGTATGATCGTCTGCAATCCCCCACAACGTAACATTGCTGATCCACCCGTCAGGATTATATGCCTGCGTGTTCGAGGCGGCATTTCTGCCCGCATTGTCCAGCCGAACAAGCTCTTGGAACAACTGCTTATAACGGTAGCCTTGTTTCACAAGGATGGACTCATCATAGCTGGTGGAGTTGCTGTCGGTATAAACCGAAACGTCAAGCTCCGTTATTTGATTGTCGAATCCAGCTTCTCCAAATTTCCTTATGGAATCAGAAATTTGCTCGATTGAAGGACCGCCAATGCTGATGTGCGTTTGATGACCCACACCGTCAATGGGAACTCCCTCGCCTTTCAGCTTCGTCACCAAATTGAACAAAAAGTCGCGTTTGACAGGATCCTGCGTACTGTAATCGTTGATATATAGTTTTGCGTTTGGCAACTCTTGACGAGCAACCCTAAAGGCTGTACGGATGAAATCCAAGCCAGTTAGCGTATACCACTCGCTCTTTCGCATGCCATCCGGCTGTCCAGGATCAATAACTTCGTTGACCACGTCGACGGCATTGATTTGCACTTCCATGGAACTAAAGTGGCGCGCCACAGTTTGGATATACGTTGTTAGACGGTCAAGCACCAGCTGTTTATTCTCCGGTGTAGCTGCAAGCGGTTGGCCCTGCGCATCCTTAAACATCCATTCCGCAGCCTGCGAATGCCAAGCAAGGGTATGCAGCCGGAAATTCATCGTGTGATCCTTGGCATATTGTGCAATCTTGTCTGCTTCCGTCCAGTTCCATTGCCCTTCTGTCGGTTCCAGAGAACCCGGCTTTGTGGCATTCTCAGCTACGAGGGAGCTATAGTGATAATCCAGAAGCGTGTGAACATCGGAAGTAAGCTGATCTCCTGTTACGGCAGCACCAACTTTGAAGTTGTCCGCATAGATGTCCTTCAAAGGATCAATATCCGTTTGAATCGGCTTCGGCCCGGATACTTGACCCACATAGGACAAATCGAAATCGTCCATATAGAAGGATCTTGCATCTTCGTACTTGTTGGCTACTTCCACATATGCATTCAATACGGTCGGAATGGCAGCAACGGTAAACGCACCGGTCAACTGTACCCATTGATCAGAAGTTACCGTCACGTTTGACGAAACATTCGTATATGTACTATCGCCGCTCTGTACAGAGAGCCGCAATACAGTGGGGGATTGTCCCGGAGCCATTTTTACCCAAGTAGATAAATTGTACTTATAGCCCTTGGACATCTTGCCAAGGACGTTCAGCAAAGGCCCGTCATATTGCTCTGATACCGTGGTCAGCAAGCTCTTGGAGCCGCTTGTGGTGTGATTGTCTGCCGCAGATATATCGATATTGCCGGAGCCGTTTCTGCGCACCCAATTTCCTTGCCCGTCCTCAAAGTTAGATTGGATGCCAGTTTGGTCAACTGCTCCCGAATCAACCGGTGCAGTCGGCGTGACGTCTGTTAGCTGCACTTCATCGATATAGAGGTCCTCCGTAGTCGTGGAAGCTGAATCCGACTCCACCCATATTTTAAACCCCTTCGTATCAACCGGCAGCTCGTATCCCTTCAGTTCAAAGGGGGTCCATTCGGTAGAGTTAACGGTTTTATTTCCCACCAACCAAGGATATTTGTTGGTCAGCGAGGCGGCATCAACATTAGATGCGATATGGAAACTATCTGTTCCTGTTCCGACTTTAAGCTTCAGTGACAAATCGTACGTATGGCCAGCTTGCGTATACGAAGTCAAATCCAGGAACGGGGAGCTGTTACTTGCAGCACGGTTCGTCATCTCCAAGGATTTAGAGCCATCGGAGGCTGTTGCCGACGTCACGGCAATGGTTCCGTCTCCCATCCAGGATACTTTAACCCAACCGCCAGTTTGGTTGTCTTCAAAGCTTTGGGACAAAACGACCGTATTGCCGGCAGCCGATGCCATCACAGGCACTAGCAACTGGGGTGCGATCATCCCAAACAGCAGCACGATGGCCATCCATACATTCATTTTTTTTCTCACAAGCGTCCTCCTCTTTTTGCAATCGCTTACAAGTTTATTTCAATTTCATTCTACAACTTAGGTAATTGGCTTCACATACTCAAATTAAAGAATGATCCCCCCACAATTATGGAGCAGCATAACTAATGTGCGCACCGTTTCCACCGTTTGGGGTTTGTCACTGAAAGCGTCATGGATCATTTACTCTCACTTTGCTTCCTTGATTACTCGCCAAAATGCCTGCTTAGGCCGGAGATCTCCATCGAATAGAAACGGCCAATTCTTTCTGCCGCGAACAGGGAAGTTGTCCAACCAGGTATAGTTGTCAGCCGCTCCCCAGAATGTTACCGACGTAATGACTTCTCGATATTCTTTAAATAGCCTGAAGATATCCTCGTACCGTTGTTCCTGCAGCTCCACCATCTGCTCAGTGGGTACCAACAGATCAGTCCGCCTGTCCTCAAATTGAAAAATGGAGAGATCTAACTCTGTGATGTGAAGCTCCACATCTAGGGATGCGTAAAGCTCGATCGCTTGCCTTATTTCATCCAAGGAAGGACCATAGATATTCCAATGTCCCTGCATGCCGATTCCGTGGATAGGAACCCCCTTCTCCTTCAATGAACGGACGAGATTATATATCTTATCCCGTTTAACTGGCTCTGTCTCGTTGTAGTCGTTATAGAATAGAAGCGCATTCGGATCGGCTTCATGTGCTGCCTCAAAGGCATGGCGGATATAATCCTCACCGAGAATCTCCAGCCATTTGGTGCTTCTCATCACGAGGTCCGCCTTGTCTTCTATCGCTTCATTGACTACATCCCACGCATATACCCTGCCCTTATAACGACCAGCTACCGTACGGATATGCTCCTGCATCCGCAAGAGAACCATTTCTTTGCTGGCTGCACCGCCAGAAGGGCCTTCGAATATCCAATCGGAGGTTTGATTATGCCAGACCATCGTATGCCCACGAACGGCAATCCCGTTCTGCATGGCGAAATCCATGATTTCATCCGCTGCCTCAAATGTGTACCGATCTTCCTCTGGATGGATCTCCTCAAACTTCATCTGGTTCTCCGCTGTAATGCTGTTATAATGCTGGGCGATGAAGTTTCCTTCGGATCGGATGGTCTTCGTGCTAACAGCAGCCCCGATTCTGAATATGCCCTTATAAGCCTCGTGTAAGTTCGGTACCTTGTTGTTCATAGATTGATAAACCTCCTCATCATCCCCTGTTTAAACAGGCAATCTATGTTATATGATATAGAATCTGACTACACTTACCATTCACAGATTAAAGAACTCTCCCCCCTATTTTCTTAAAATGTTTCAAGATGGTGTGCGATGTTTTCAGTCGCACTCATAGCAAATAGACGTGTATCTCTTATAAAGAAATACACGTCCTTCATTTGACGTCCTTTATACTTTGCTTAACTGTCTAAACACACCGGGCTTGTCAGACACACGTTTCTCAAACTCTTTGAGGAAATGATGATAGTGAACGTATCCGATCTGCTCCGCAATTAGACGAATCGTCTCATCAGTTTCGCATAGCATACGCTTCGCCGCGTTAATACGCAGGTCATGAATATACTCAATGATGCCTACGCCGTTCCTCTTCATAAACGCTTGGCCTAAGTAAACTGGGTTCATGAAGAATCGTTCTCCGATCTCTTTAATCGTCAATGTTTCCCGGTAATGCTCCTGAATAAAACGCTCAATAACTCGAAGGGGATGACCGGAGAACTTCTCTTTATGCTGCTTCAGCTGGCTCATATACTGCTGCACATACGCCTGCAGTGACTCTTCCACTTCCTTTAGGGAACGATGCTCCCTTCTCAAAAAATCGCGAACACGAGGCAGCGCCTCCGAATCAATCCCCATCTCCCGCATGACAGCAGCGCTTTTCAAAACAATGCGGATGACCAACAAATGGACGACCTCCCGAGCCGTTTTATTATCAGATAGCATCACAAACATTTGTTTAATCAGCTCCCCAACTCGTTTCTCCTGAAGCGCCTCAAGGGCACTTTGAATGTCATCTACGATAGAAACCGCATGAAGATCATAGCTGATCTGCTTGTGATGAATCTTATCGTAATCGAGTGGACCACCGGATACATGAAAGAAATGATGTACCGAAGTCTCTAAAGAACCTACATACGAATTTGCAATAAGACGAAGAGAGTCCACCCGCGGACCTATCGACAAGCAACATTCGATACCTTGCTCGCGCAGGTCTTCGTATACCTGTTTAGCCCATTCCTCGATCCCGGAGAAAGACTCCATAACAAGGCCGTCCTGACTCCCAAACAAGTCAATAACATAAGCTTTTAGCGAGAGGAAGAAACGGGCATCCAGCTCCTGTGCTGGGCTACCAAGCCATTCGATATGAATGTACCTCCAGCCCTGATCTCCTTGTGCTAAGGGATCTAGTATTTCCCCAACGTTTCCGTCTGTTGCCGAGATTTCCCCCCGAAGCATTTGAGCAAGCAGCGTAGGTACTAGACGGTCGGTAACGAGATCATGGCGCAGCCTTTGCTGTTCTCTATGCTGCAGCTCTTCAATAACGGATTGAATGACAGCCTCCCATTCCCTGTCCAAAGCCGGTTTAAGCAAATAATGCTTTACCCCGTACCTTAGGGCGGAACGCGCATACTCGAAATCATTGTAGCCGCTTAAAATGATGAATACGGGATCGTTGCCTGCCTTTTGCACCCGATCGATTAATTCTAATCCGTCAATGACCGGCATCCGAATATCCGTAACAACGAGATCAGGCTTACAGGCTTCCATGCAGGCTAAAGCTTCTTCGCCGTTCTCGCACATGTCTACGATTTCAAAGCCAAGCTCTTCCCATTCGACCATGAGCTTTATACCTTCCAAAGCGAAAGGCTCATCATCCACGAAGATAACCTTATACATGTCCGATCGTCTCCTCCTGTTTCCTAATAAGACTCAAAGGAATCTGTATGGTAACGCTCGTTTTCTCGAAAGGAATACTTTCAATCTGGAACAATGAGCGTTCCGCATAAAACAGATTTAAACGTCGGTACACATTGCGAAGTCCGATGTTCTTGCCGTTGTCTTCTCCTTTATACAGACTCTGAACAATTTCATCCAATTTTGTGCTGTTCATACCAATTCCGTTATCTTCGACCTTCATGAGCATGTTCATCCCAGCTCTTTCTACAGATATCCGAATTCTGCGATTCCCTTTCACCGATTGAAGCCCATGCTTGCAAGAGTTCTCTACGAGCGATTGAATACTCATCTTCGGGATTCGATACGATAGAACAGAGTCGTCAACGGACAATTCATAGTGGAACCGATCTTGGAATCTGAACTTCTCGATCTGGAGATACATTTCAGTGAAGCTTAGCTCTTCTTCTACTGTCACCAAATCCTCCTTCCAGCTTAGCAGCCTTCTCAAAATCTGGGACAAGTTTTGAATAATCTCTATCACATGCTCATAACGATATTTCTTACATACAACAAGAATCGCATTTAACGTATTGAACAGAAAATGAGGATCTACTTGGCTTTGCAAATAATTCAGCTCGGCCTGTACGCGTTCTAGCTCCAAATCTTTTTTTTGAATTTCGAGTTTGTACACGTCGTTAATTAAATTGCGAATTTTCTTCGTCATTAAATTAAAGCTGCGAAGAAGATGACCGATCTCATCTTTTCCTTCATACATCGTAATGGGTTCGAACCTCTCGTTTTTCACCAACTGCATATGTTTGGAGAGCTTTCTTACCCGGAAATTAAAAGAGTGCATAATGATGTAAATCAATATCGTCGGAATGATCGTACTAATGAGCGTCAGCCAGATAAAGAAGTGGATGACTCCCCTTCTTTCCTCCGCGATTCGACTTCCCTCTGGAATTCCGACCAGCCGCCAGTTAAGCACATAACTAGCGTTACTGAGAGGATTGACAAAACTGTTCTCAGGTAAGCCTGTCAACTGAGAAACCTTTGACACAGGCAGGGTCGGGAGCAAAGGGTCACTCCCCTTAAACGCACCTGCTGATTCAAGAACAAGCCGATTCTCCTCATCCACAAGCTTGATTAACAAGTAATTACGCTCTTTATCAAACAGCTCCAGCAGCTTATCCATCCGAATATCGATACGCAGATATTTGGAGAATTTCATAAGATCTGGGAAATTATCCAGCTTTCGAATAATGCTGACATATACCAATTTTTCCTCGGGATTCATGGGATTCGTATCCAAATAAGAGGTCACTGTCACCTTATCTTTATTTTCGTTCATCTTTTGATACCATTCACTCTTCAGATCATTAGGTTTAAGCATAAAGTAGCTTCCACCATTGGATAGCGTTGGGTTCGATGTGTATACGCCAATCCAAGAGATATAGGGATAAATATTCGGATACTGCCCCAATTTGTCTCGGAGGTAACTGTCGTATTCTTCGTAATAAGCAACATTATCCGAGTACGTAAATTCTAGCATTTCATTAAATACACGATCAGCGGAAACAGCGTTGCCAATCACAACACCTGAGTTCACCATTTGCATGATTTCATTTCCGACCCTATCCAGAGAAATCCGCAAGTTATCCATCTCTCTACGTTCTGTATTTTTGCTATCCTGTAAGAAAAATAAGCCGTTTATACACAATATCGGCAGCAACACACACATCAAGTAAATGATCAGAAACTTGAACTTCAGGGGAATATCATTAACAATACGCAATAGTTTCCATTTCCGGCTCATATTTGCTCTCCTTGTCAGTCATAGGTTAACCCTTCTTGTAGGCAGAGGGTAATAGGCCAGTAAGTGCCTTGAACTTGGTTACGAACTGCTCGGAATCCGAGTAGCCCACACGATCAGCGACATCGGATATTTTCAGTTCTTCTCGGCGAAGTAATTTTTTGGCCTCGTCGATTCGTACGACATGTAAATATTCATTGAAGGTGAGGCCAACTTGCTTCTTAAACCTCTGGCCAAAATACGCAGCATTTAGCCTAAAATGCTCTGCAACAACCTGCAGCTGCAGTTTTTCCCTATAGTGCGATTTGATATAGTCTCCTGCTGCGGATATGACTTCATCTTGCCCTACACCTTTTTTCTGACCAATCCACTCTACAGCCTGCAGAATTTCTTGTGTTACTTTGCGCTCCAAGAGGCCAATATCCATTGGAACAATGGGAACAAACCAATTTGAAGCCCAATTAGGATCACCGCCAAATTGGGTAATTGACTTGAAAATTTCAAGCTTAATGTTGTCTACATAAGCACTTGCCCAAGATTCAGATACGGACTGCCTCGAAAAAGCGATGAATAATTGGTGTACATGGGCTCGTACTGTTTCTGGACACCCACTCCCTATGGCAGCTAGGATGGATTCCGTCATACCAAATGCAGGAAGCGTCTCCGCTGACCCCTCTCCTTGATAGATGTAAATCCCTTCCGTTCCAGAAGGGAACTTGCACATTTCGGCAATAAGCCCCTCACGAAATGCTTCTTTTAACGCATGCGGTCCCTTGTGTTCACTGCTAATTGAAAAGGAGATCGCTGTGCCCCAGTCATGTCTGACACTGGTCATGATCTCTGTCATCATTGCAGTAGGAAGTTCGCGTTTCTCGGGTCCTGTGACCAGCAAGAATCCATGGCGTTCTTTCCCTACGCCAAATGGAAGCATCCTCACTTGTGTAAGCTTCATCTTATCTGCAATAATCAGCTTCAGGTCCGACTGATTTTGAGCCTGAATGTTAGGTTCAAGTAAAACGCAGCGGAAGCTAGAATGTTCATGAAGATCTAACAAAGCGCTCGCCTGCTCGATCCATTTCTGCCTGTTTTCTCCCTGCAACAACTTTGAAATCGTTTCCAATCGTAAGCATTCCAAAGCAGCACTTTCGAACTGGCTAGCAGCTATACGCTCTCGAATCGTAACTGCGACCGCTTCCACTGCAGCTATAAGCTCCGCTTCCATCAAGGGTTTCATCAAATAATTGGCGACTCCATGCCGCATCGCTGTTTTGGCATATTCGAAATCCGCATACCCACTCAAAATGATAAATTTCATTTCAGGATGGAGGCTGGACGCTTGTTCAATCAATTCCAAGCCATCTATAACAGGCATTCGAACATCCGTCAGCACCAAATGAGGCAGGGCCGACGCCATCAAAGCCAATGCGTCTTCTCCATCTGAAGCTTCCCCGCACACTACAAAGCCTAGTTTGTTCCAATCAATCATCGTCCGCAGTCCCTCTAGCATGTAGGGCTCGTCATCGGCAAACATAACCCTTAACATGGGAATCACCTCTCTTCAGAAAGTCGATATGAACTATTATATAGGATAAGATGAGTTTGTATAAAGCAAAAACCGTCCCAGCACCGAGCTGAAACGGGAAATAATTATGATCATCGCTTGCTAAGTCTTATTCTTTGACACTTCCAAGGTTCATACCGACAATAAAATACCTTTGCAGAAAAGGATACACGAACAGAATCGGAACCGCCGCCACAATTGTAATTGCCGCACGTATGGAAGCAGGCGTAACCATAGCCTTCGTTTGATTCGTGTTTGCACCAGCTAGAAGACCTGGATCATTGTTGCTGTTCATCGTAGATCCAAGCAGCTTCATCATTTCGTACTGTAGTGTACTCAGTTTCAAATCAGAAGAGGCATACAGGAAGGTATCGAACCAGGAATTCCAAGAGCCAACGGCAATGAACAAGGCGATGGTTGCTAGTACAGGCGTACACAGCGGGAGAATAATTCGTACAAATATGGTGAAATCACCTGCTCCATCCATCTTCGCAGACTCAACCAAGCCTGATGGAAGCGTACGAATGTACGTCCGAATGACGATCAGATTAAACGCACTTACCATCCCTGGGAAAACATATACCCAGAAGTTGTTCAACAGTCCCAAACTTTTAATCAGAAAGTAATTAGGAATTAGCCCCGCATTGAAATACATCGTCAACACAAATATTAAACCTATTATTTTACGGAAAATATATTGGGGCTGCGCCAGCGTATAGGCAAGCATGGAGGTGAGAAACACACCCAGTACGGTTGTTGTAAGTGTACGAGCCACTGAAATCCAAGCTGCATGATAGATCGTACCAGAAATGAAAATCGCCTTGTAATTTTGCAATGACCAGGATCTCGGCCATAAGTAAATGCCCCCACGAAGCGCATCATTACCTTCATTAAATGAAATCGTTAAGGTGTGCAGGAAAGGATAAAGCGTAACTATAGCAAGAAGGAGCATGAAGATGCCATTAATCGTATGGAACAAAATGGGTTCAATTCGAGCTCTGCTAACAGTTGTTGTTCCCATCGTCATTTCTCCTTTATATCAACCGCTCTTCACCAAGACGCTTGGCGGTAGAATTTGCAATTAGAATAAGGATTATACTTACAACCGTTTTGAAAATGCCTGCCGCAGTTGCCAGTGAATAATTACCTAGCGCAATACCGTACTTAAGAACGAATATATCAATCGTTTGCGACCAGTCGACGATCAATCCATTGCCGAGCAGGTATTGAATCTCAAAGCCTGCATCCAGGATGTGCCCAACGTTCATAATTAATAGAATAATAAAAGTCGACTTGATGCCGGGCAGTGTGACGTACAGAATCTTCTGGTAACGGTTTGCACCGTCGATCCCTGCAGATTCATACAGCGATGGATCAATCGAAGTGATTGCCGCAAGGTAAATGATGGTATTCCATCCCACCTCTTTCCACACATTTGACAAACCCACAATTCCCCAAAAATATTTACCTTCGCTAAGCCACATCACGGGTTCCTTGATGATGTGCAACTTCATCAGCAGTTGATTCACGATACCATCATCAATCGATAACGAAGTCGCTACGATACCTGCAGCAATAATCCATGATAGAAAGTGAGGCAAATAGGATATCGTTTGGATAGACCGCTTCCAGAAACGAACTTTGATCTCATTCAGCAATAGAGCTAATAGTATGGCTGTTGCAAAACCTAAAACCAAATTGATTATACTCATAGCAAGTGTGTTGCGAAGCACCGTCAAGAACGTATCATCTTGAAACAGAAATTTAAAATGCTTCAGCCCCACCCACTGCTGTTTGGAAAATTTTAAAGCCGGGCGATAATTCTGGAAAGCCATCAACCAGCCCCAAATCGGAACATAATTAAAGATTAGAATATAGATCACGATGGGAAAAGACATCATTATTAACTGCTTCTGATTTTTTATCGTCTTCCAACTTAAACCGACGCCGATTTCCGGATCAATTTTTTGCTTTTTCTTTAATTTTTTGGGCAGTATGGTCTCGGCCATCGACATTTCCTCCTAGGAAGTAAAGCGGGAAGACCTGAGTCTCCCCCACTCCACTGTATGTTCTATCCCTTTATTTACTACTCCAGTTCTTAATACGCCAGCTGATTTGATCATTGATACGATCTTCGTAAACTTTATAGTTACTTTTGGAAATTTGATCCACATATTCCTTCCATACACCTTCAAAGTCATCCGGTTTGGCCAAAATAGCTTTCGGCAAATATTTTACAGCAAGGTCGTTCATCTTCGTATTGGCTACTTTTGCTGGGGAACCATCCACCAAATCAATGCTCCACGCTGGGTAGTATACGGGATTCTCATCTGGCGTTTTGAAAAACTCAGCCCATGTCTTATGGTTGTAAGCTTTCAGTACTTCTTGATCCTGCGGCTTCAAGCTGTCATAGAATTCTTGCGGCTGTGTTCCTGGATCTGTCGCATTTCCGTCACTATAGGTCCCTTGCATCTTAGGTAAATTAGCGAAGAACGCTTCAGCTTTATTGGCAAGCTTCCATGTATTATCGTCCGCTTTAGCGCGTTGTTCAGGGGTACGAGCGAACTTCCCATCCTTCACCGTATAGTCATCGCCTTGAATACCCCATTGGAGTGTCTTCTGCCAATCTTCGGTCATTAGTGAGTCAAGGAACTTGATAATTTGAACCGGATCCTTAGCTTTCGTCGAAATCCCGTATCCACGGTTGATGTTCAATACTGGACGGTCACGGTAGTACTCTTTGGCGCCTGGGTATAAGAGAGGGAACCCAACATAGGTACTGCCAATTTTATTTTGTGAAATCAGTGAGCGTTCGCCATCACCGAAATTCCAATGTTGATCAAACATCCCAATGACACGGCCGCTAGCAATTTTCGCCAAGTACTGATCGTAGTTCTGCACCAGAGCTTCCCTATCCATTAACCCTTGCGCATTAATCTCATTCAGCTTTTTGTAATAGGTCTTAGCAATGTCCTTGTCTGCAAATATTTGTGCTTTCCCATTCTCGACGATAACCCCGCCGTCATTAGGGTGTCCAGCTAAATGCTCTGGCGGATTAAGCAGTGGGAAGTTTCTCCAATCGAAGTTCAGCGTCTCGAAGCCGATCATATCTGGATGTTTCGCTTTGTATTTGGCAATGATATCGAAATATTCTTCCAACGTTTTAGGCGTCGGATAGCCCATTTCCTTCAGGACATCCTTTTGCAAATAAAAGCCTGGTCCTTCGTAAGCGGTTTCGTTAAATTGACCACTGAACACATTGTAATTTGGAAGTACATATAAATGGCCGCTCGCAGGATCCTTCATCTGATTCCAAACACTTGCATAGTGCTTCTTTAAATTTGGTGCGTACTTGTCAATCAAATCCTCGAGAGGCACAAACGCTCCCGCCGCAATTAGTTTATCGTTTCCAGTCATGATATCTGCATAATCGCCGCCGGCAATCATGACGCCAAGTTTTTGCTGCAAATCACCGACCAGAAACTCCATTTTTAAGCTAACGCCAGTCTTTTCTTTAATCATCTTATAAATCTTGTTGTCAGGAGTCGGTTGTTGATAAGGGCTGTCAATGAACAAGGACAATGTGACTGGCTTAACTTCATTGCTCTGCGTTGCCGCAGGCGTTGTCTGGCTTCCGTTAGGCGAAGTGGTGTTGCTTGCCGCATCCTTTGCGTCGGTGCAGCCTGTCAATGTTAATCCTAGAGCCAGAACAGGTACCAATGTTGCTAAAACAGGACGTTTAATTTTCATAACCATTTTTCTAATCCTCCCTTATTGTCTCCATAACGATGTATGCTTGTGTAGGTCAATCATTCATTTGCTTACACTATTTATTATACGGATCAAGAATGCGCTTACAATTCACAGATTATAGGTATTACCCCTACGAATTACAGCTACTAATATTGAGTTAATGAAACTATTTTACACTATACAAAGTTCAGAACACGAATACAACCTTTAGAGAGGATCAAATATGAAAAAAGCATCCTAGTTAGCATGGCGAGTTTCGCTGGTCTTGCGCTTATACAAGAATTTTTGTTAAATAAAACAGCAGCAGGCTAGGACTTTATTTTCTCGTCCTTGGCTGCTGCTGTTTTGTATTTCTGGTATGTAATCTCATTGTTGATCGCCAACACATTAGCGAATACTTCTGGGGCTCTTCTTACTTCAAAATAGCTCCTGCCGTCAATGCATTTTCAATCTTTTCATTACCTATCATATATACAATAATCATAGGTAAACTCGAGAGCACCATCGTTGCACCAATAAGTCCCCAGTCTGAAACACCGACGCTAACGAAGAAGCTTAGCAAGCCGACAGTTAACGGCCGGAATTGATCTTTTGAAGCTATAATGAAAGCAAGCGGAAACTCATTCCAAATGCGCATGAACAATAGAACGCATTGTGTCATTAGCGCTGGCGTGACAATCGGAAAAATAATTCTGAAGAAAGTCTGATAAACGTTCGTCCCATCTATACAAGCAGCTTCTTCCAATTCCTTAGGAAGTGAACGGAGAAAGGCAAATAACATCAGCACACAAGAAGCGATTGCGAATCCGGAATACGGAAATATGAGACCCCAATAACTATCCTTCAGATGTAACCATTTTATCAATTGAAATAGCGGAATTAATACAACTTCAATAGGCACAATTAACCCTAAGGACACATAGAGTAGTGCTGCCGAATTGAATCTCCATTGCATTCGGCTCAGACAATACGCAAGCATACTCCCCGTCGTCAGTGTGATTGCAATGGTCCCTATGGTATAAATCAAACTGTTCTCGAAGTAAACAAAGAAATGATATTTAGACAACGCTTCACTATAGTTTATCCAATCCCATGAATAGGGAATGCCGAATTGATTATTATAAGCTTCACTTTTGGACTTAAGTGACATTGTAATCATCCAGTATAAGGGAAACAGAAATGTACAGCCAATCGCTAGCCAAAATACACGACTTAAGTATTTCATGATGGTCTCCTCCTTAAAACTCCAGTTTTTCTCTGGCGACGAACCGTTGAATCAGAAAGGAGATGAATAGGCACTCTAGAATAAATACAACCGCAATAGCCGTTCCTTTACCAAATTCTGACGTTTCGAATGCCACATAATACATTTGGTAAATAACCGTCCTGGACAAATCTCCCGGACCACCGGCTGTCATGACGCGGACTTGCGAATAGAATGCCATGGAACCTAACGTAGACAAGATTAATACGTATTTCGTTACATCTTGAAGCAGTGGAATCGTAATTCGCAAGCAGACTTGGGTAAAGCTAGCACCATCAATTAAAGCAGCTTCGTAATAATTTTTGGGGATCGTCTTGATTCCCGTATAGAATAGCATGGCGTTCAGCCCAATGTATTGCCATAGAAATGTCAATCCGATGCTTGGCATCACCGTGTTCTTTTCAGTAAGCCAGGAATGAGTCCAAGCTTCAAGACCTATGGATCTCAGAATACTGTTAAATAACCCATAGGTTGGTTCATAGAAGGATATCCACATTTCTGCGACGACCGTAACTGACAAAATTGCGGGAAGCATGGCAGACGTTTTAAAAAAACGACGCAACTTTGGAGTTTGAACATCCATAAAAAGAGCAAACATTAAGGAAAGCGGTAAACCCAGAAAGACGGAAATCCCTACAATTAGATACGTATTCTTATGAGCTGTCCAGAAAGAAGCAGAAGCTAGGATATCCTTATAATTATCTAAACCAACAAACCCTAAAGTTCGAAAACCATCATGATTATTCAAACTCATCCAAATTTCAGGCAAGAGTGGATAAACACAGAAAACGGTAAACAGAATCAACGCAGGTGCGGAAAATACAAATATCGACAATTTGGTGCTGTAGTACTTGTTCATGGCTCTCTCCACCGTCTGATTTGATTTAGAATCCCCCCGGAACTCAATGTTCCAAGGGGGATTCAGTTTATGAAATGAACTTATATAATTTACTTTTTAAACCACGTATTTTCACTCCAGATCTTGCCCATCTCCGTACTAAACTTATCAGCTGGATATTGTCCCGTCAGCAATTTCGCCCCTTGCGTCGCAAGCTCTGCCGATGTTTTTGCATCCAACGAGTTAAGTGCGAGTGAAGCAATTTTGGTAGGGATAGGATTGTACCAGTTAATGAATTTCTTCATTAACGGCTTAGGTTCAGCCACTGTATTGCCTGTCTTCAAGGCAATTGGTGCACCCGTAGATTCGAAATATTGAGCGTCTGCCATAGCTAGAAATTCCGCCAACTTTACTGCTTCTTCAGGAAACTTGGTTTTTGCGCTAACTGCATATCCGTTCAATGGAGATCCCCAGAACTGAACGTGCTTCGTTGGGTCGTATTTGTCGCTAGCACTTGGGAACGGGAAGAAATCGACTGTATCATCTTTCGCCAAATTAGGAAGCTCCCAAGTAAACATCATGTACATAGCTGCCTTCTTAGCTGTAAACATTTCGTTAGCTGGACCGTAATCTAGATTAGCAATACCTTCCGGAAAGACACCTTCCTTAACCATCTTCTCAATGCGAGACACCCCCGCCTTGACCGCCGGATTACTGAAGTCTGTCTTATTGCTCACAAGATCTGCCATCGCTTGCGGATCGCCGATTTGGATCATCTGCTGAAGCAGGAATAGCTTAGGTCCCCATCCATCTTTGCCAGGAGTAACCGCTGGTACCATGCCCTTACTTTTTAATTTCTTCGATACTTCGATAAATTCGTCAAATGTTTTCGGTACTTGCACCCCTGCTTGCTCGAACATGTCCTTATGGTAGAAAATGACCGGGGTGAAATACGTATCCGCTCCGGAAGACAAGCTGTAAATCTTTCCGTCAACATGTTTCAATGCATCAGGAACAGCGAATTTGTTCAAAAACCCGTCCTTGGTGATCGGTGAGGTTAAATCCATAATACTGCCGGTATTGTTCAATGGAGTAAAGTAACCTGCGTCGTTCCAGAATACATCAGGCATATCACCTGCAGCGTTAAACGTTTTCAGTTTATTCGCCATATCTTCGCCGCCGCCACCTGGCTCAAATTCAATTTCTACGTTCGGAAACGCCTTGGCAACGTTCGGTTTAATATGCTTTTCCATGATATTATTGCGATTCTCGTCCGTAGTGATAGTTACAACTCTTAGCTTTACCTTCTTATCACTCCCAGCCTTGTTTTCTGTCGTTGCCGCCGGGGTTGGTGAATTTCCGGTGGTTGCGGAAGGTTGGGCTTCATTCTTCGTACTACAACCTGCTGAAACGAGAAGCATACCTGCCATCAGAGAAGTGCCGAGTACCTTTACTGTTCTTACCATTTGTTGACCTCCTAAGTTTGATCAAAGTAAATTGTATCTATTTGGTTGATCCCTCAATGGAAGCGGTATCATCCTTAATTTCATTCTACGGATTCCATATAAATAATTACAGAGACTATTCTCGGACAGAAAGGAAAATTGTTTGCAATTGCAAAAAAAGACGCAATGAGACATTATCGATAAATGCCTCATTGTGCCGTATTCTTAAAAGTACTTTATTGGACATTGTTCACGTACTTACTAGGAGTAATTCCAATATACTTCTTAAAGCATTTACCGAAATAATTAGCATCTGCGTACCCTACCTGACTTGCGACGTATTGTACGATCTTCTCTCCTTGGTCAAAAAGTCCCTTTGCTCTCGTAATGCGTATTTCGGTCAAATAGTCGTTAATTGTAATGGAGGTTTCTTTTTTAAACACATAACAGAGATGATTGTAGTTCATATGGACACTCTTCGCGAGATCTACGATACGTAATTCTTCATTCCCATAATGACTTTGGATATACGCTTTTACCTCGTCCACGACTTTGGCCGCTCTATTTTGCTTTCTGCCATGTACATGTGCAATCACTTTGAGAATCAGGTTACGAACCCATCTCTCCAGTTCGCCAAAAGAGTTCATCTGTTGAATGAACTGAAAAATATCAGTTTGAGCCGTATCCTGAAATACATGTTCGAAGCTTTGAGACATCTCATGCAAAAATTCCAAACAAGTGGATACGATTTCAAGTGCGGCAACAAACAGCATTTCAGTGGAAGCGTTCTTGGTACGAGCATCCTGGAAAAAAGTCGTGAGCCACTCTTCTGCCTCAGAGAGATTACCAATTCGCATACTCATCAACAGTCCGATTCTCCTTTCTACGGAGAATAAACTGACCTTCATACCCGATTCAGCAATCATGGAATGAAGTATAACTTGATTGCCACCTAAAACAAACCGATGTTTCAAAGCAAATAACGCTTCTTGGTAGGACACGGATATCGATTCAAAGGCAGGGTATCCATTGCCAACGCCGATCGTTACCGTACATCCCAAAGTCGCCTGAACCGCTTTCCTAATCGCTTCACTAATCGCTTCCATTCTGTCGTAAGAAACGTTAGGAATACCAATTATCATAACATACCGATCGTTAGTATCGTGGCAACTAGCATACGGGTATGTGTTTTGAATAAACTCTTGGGCTATATCTTGAACAGCCAGCTTGCGAATATGCATGTCTTCTTTGGTAACAAGATCATCCTGTGAATCAATATCGGCTACGACCACTATATGAAATGGAGCATCCAGATTGATGCCCAAATACTGCAACCGTTCTGAAGAAGATGAGGGGTCTATAACTCTACTACCCTGCAGCCATTCATTCAATAATCGCTCCTTCAACATCGGCATATGCTCTTTTGCCTGCTTCTTTAAGTGTTCATAATCCAGTTTTACGGAGTGCTCCTTGTCAATCAGATTTTTAATCTCAAGTAGGGAGCTTTTAAGTTCATCTTCGTCAATCGGTTTGAGCACATAATTAAAAACCCCAAGCTGCACGGCCATTTTGGCATATACAAACTCGCTTTGACCTGTTAACATGATAAATTTTATTTCCTGATCAGATTGTTTAGCTTTCTGAATAAATGCCATGCCGTCCATAATGGGCATATTAATATCGACCAAGACGATATCCGGTTCAATTTCAGACATCAATGAGAGAGCTTCCTCTCCATTCTTCGCTTCGCCGGCGATCTGGAAACCCAACTCTTCCCAAGGCAATGAAATTTTCAACGCTTGTCTAAAGTAATATTCATCATCGACAATGAGTACCTTTAACATCTCATACCTCCCGCAATGGTTTGAACGGCAAACGGATGGTAACTCTGGTATATAAGCCTACTTCGCTTTCTACCTCTAATCCGTATCTGTCCCCATACAGCATTCTAATCCGATTATGGACACTTCTAACTCCGAAGCCAGTTCTTTCACTGGTGTCCGAAACTTCCCTCAACAATCCCTTTATTTGCGATTCTTCGATTCCCACGCCGTTATCATAAATTTCAATACGTACCTCTTCATCCAAACGGCGCCCAGTGATCCTCAATAAACCTTTTTCCGTTTTCCTCTTAAGGCCATGATAGATGGCATTTTCCACGATCGGCTGCAACGTTAACTTCGAAATTGAACACGACATAATTTCCTCGTCAATATCCATTGTATATTCCATATATTCCACATAGCGCAATTGCTGGATTTCCAAATAACTCTCAGATAGTTGCATTTCTTCTCTAAGTGTAATAATATCGTTACCTTTGCTTAACGAAATTTTATAGAAATTGGCCATATATTTCGCTGCTGTAATGGCTTCTGTTTTCATATTCAGCTTAATAAGCGATATGATCGTTTCAAGGGTATTATACAAAAAATGGGGTTGTACCTGCGTTTGCAGCAATTTGAATTCAATCTCGGCCTTTGTCTTCTGTTCCTCAACATTTTCGGCCAATAGTTCTTCGATACGGTCCATCAAATTATTAAAAACATCGTTTAAATATCCGATTTCATCCGATGATTGGTACGAGCTTCTGACCGTCAAATGGCCAGTCCGAATATCTCTCATCGTTCTGGAAAGTTGGAAGATCGGCCTCGTGATCGATCGGGACAACAGATAGGAGACAATAAATGCGAGCAATAGACATAATGAGCCGATCCAAATAATTAATTTGTTAATTTCTTTGCGCTCCACCGTAATTTCATCAATTGGAATAACACTTACAATCGACCATTCTAATGGTTCCAATCGGTGAGTAGATACCAGCACTTTCTCGCTCCCATTTCCTTGAAAGAAGCCTGTTTCTACTTGAGTCGAATTAGGAATTGATATCGAGGTTGCCTCTTTGAAATCCCGGTACAAATTAGCTTTATTCTGGGAGGAGATGATTTTTCCATATTGATCGAGTATATAGAAATTTCCTCCCTTGTAGTTCATTTTCCTTTCATAAATAGAGGCGATAACCGTTTCTTTTACGTATAAAACAACCAATCCAACCGTTTTTCCAGTATCTTTATGGATCACAGTTTTGGAAACAGCAAATACGTTGTCATCCCCTTCATAGCGGAATTTGAACTTCATTAACCCTGTCAAGACAGGCTGAAAGGAATGATCGATGGCTTCTGGGCCGGATCCAAATATACGGGAAGCAAACTCATTATCCGCAAAGCCGACATCGACCCATTGATGATTCGAAGTGAGAACACTTACCGCTTTGATATTGGTATTGGGCTCAACAATGTTGCTAATAACTTCAGAGAGTGTCTTTTTCATTGATAAATTATCTAACCCCCCCACATAATGAGAGGACGATAAGTTATTATTTTCTAAGAAATCGTTATAGAGTTCATTTTGCAACCTGTAATCAGTTGCCAATATTTTTGAATAATCTTCGACTGTCGTGATTAATGTCTGCAGGTTATTGTCAATGAGAACAAGTTCCCTTGACGAATTTTTGACTGCTTTCTCGATAATTGCTTTTTGAGAGACGATGTTGGCAAAAAGCGCAATGATTGAAATCGAAAGGATAATAATCAAAATATTTGTGGAGAAGATTTTGTTTTTAATCGAGAGCCCATTGAAATATTGCTTATACCCTTTCATGTTGATGCCACCTTTCAAATGAAGCAGACAAACTTTAATGTAAGCGTTCACCATCATTATATAAGGAAGAAATTAACAACACAATATTCATTCTTGCACAAATTATGGCATGAAAAGCCCAATAAGCACATGTCATCTTGAAAGAGACATACAGCTTATTGGGCATTAATCTAGCGAAACCCGCATTACGAATCCTGACATACGAACCACCGTTCACTCTTACAACAGTTCACGGCAGCCGGCCAATACTCTCTTAGTGTTTGGATAACAAATACCGGGCATCCCTGAGCAAGTAGCCTGCGGCTTGCGCAGAGATATGCTTGCCGCTTTGCGCCTGAACTTCACTCACGAAATCGGCCAGACTGTTTGCAGTGAGCTTGCTCTGCAAGCTGTTCGCAATGCCTGCGTTATCGATCCATCCGGCATTCTTAAAGCGTGAGACCAGAGTTTGCAAGGATTGGATACTGGCAGTCGTCTGGAACGCGATCGTCCGGCTACTCGTATTCCCTGCCAGATCGCTTGCCGTCACGATCAGCATGTGTGAACCGAGAGGCAGCGTATAGAGTGGAATCGTCGCTCCTTGCTGTACGCCATTTGTATCCAGCATGATCGTTGTATTGCTGCTGTCCACTCCGGACAAGTTATCGCTGAGCGTCAGGATTGGCGTGATATCCATGGAATCACTGTACGAGCCGTATACTAGGCCGGATACCGTAATCGTCGGAGCGGCCTGATCCAGGTTGAAGCTGATCGTTCTCGCTGCTTCCACATTGCCGGCATTGTCCGTCGAACGGTAACTCACGGTATATTTGTTGTCTTGGCTAAGCGTTACCGGAGCCGTATAGGTTAACCATGTGCTGCCTCCGTCCAGGCTGTACTCCGTCTTGGCCGCACCTGAGAGATTATCGGCTGCGCTAAAGCTTACCGTTACAGCTTCTGCATACCAGCCATTGCTGCCGTTAGGAGCTTCGGGATTAACAGATAAGTCTGTAACAGGTGCCTCCATGTCAATGTTCACTGAAGCTGTATGCGACTGTTCCACATTGCCAGCGTTATCCACGCTCCAATAAACGAGGGAATGAGTGCCTTCGCCGACAATGTACACTGTCGTTCCTGCCTGTTGAACTCCGCCATCTATCGTGTAATACGTCTCTCCGACGCCAGACCCGCTATCAGTTGCCGTCAGATTGACCACTGCATCATGATTAACCCAATAGATCGGTGCATCATCGGCCGTTGTCGGTGGAGTCGTATCGCCCTCTTGACCGCTGATTGAGATTAGCGCGCTGCCGCTCAAACTGGACCCGTTGGCTATCGCCGTTACTTTCACGACGCCGTTCTTTTTGGCCGACAGCAATCCTGTCTCGCTGATGATCGCCGCATTTGTCTCCGAACCGTCTTCTGCGGTTACCGACCATACGACGGGCACTCCCGCCAACATTTGCAGCGTGCCGGCTTTCGTCGTGATGGAGGTCGCTCCAGCAGCGCCGGTAACCACCGGCGGCTTGCCCACAAGTGTAACCACACCCCATTGTGAACCGTTAGCATAGGACTGTCCGGTCACGTCGTGCCACATGATAATGTCCTGACGGCCACCCGTTGCTTTCGCGTCATTGATCTGCAAATCAAATCCAATTACACGATCAACCGTAGGAAGGACAGCTTTAAAGGGGATCTTCGTTTCAATGTAATAACCGCCATCCACGACTTTGGCAAAAGACTCAAAACCCGCACTGATACTGCCTGGATTAAAGCTTTTCGCATTAAGATAGTTAATACGGTATTGTCCCATACCTGTGCCGTAGGAGGTTTGTTTACTATTGGTCTCATCCACAAAGATCTCGACCGAGTCCTGCTCCCACGCGTTGCTGCTGCTGTTGTTCAGCTCAGGGGATTTTACACGCACCAGAACATACAGGTTAGTATCGTCCCATAGCACTTTAGCGGAGCCATCCGTCGGACCGTTCACCATTGTCAGATGCTTAAATATCGGCAGCGTGGCGGTCTTATCCCAGAGCAGGTCGAGCACGGCCCCGCCGAGAACAGGCGTACCGTATATGGCAGTCGCAACTCCGCTGGGTACCAGTTGAAGCGCTTTGCTCGCGTTACGGAGCGCGTAATATGAATTGTCCACTGCTGCCTGCCCGATCTCACCATTTGAGAGCGCTGTTTTGGCCTCACTTAATGCGCTTGCAAAAGCGTTCCATGAATTGCTTGTATAAATGGTAGCTTCCTTGTTATTGGCGGCCTCTATCAAGGCAGTCAGCAGGTTTTTGTCGACCGCGGAGACAATTGGGTTCGCGGGTCCACCACGGCCCGCTTTGACATTGTTAAAATATGTTTCTACTTTCGTAATTTCATCCGTTGTCAGCACCCTGTTGTAGATGAGAATCTGCGAGACCCTACCCAGGAAGCGGTAAGGGGTTGCAGCCGCCATCGTGTAACCTACGCCCAGATCCGAGCTGTTCCCTAAAAGTGCCTTAGCGTTGGTTCCAGTTCCGATGACATTGTTATTAACAAAAACGGCTCTATTGGTTCCGTTTAGCTGCGCCCGAACGCTGGCCAGACCGTCAGTGGCTGTTGTTGTAATTTGTTGCCCGCCGCCCGATACGCTGCCATCCGTGTTACCAAAGCGGACGTTAACTCTGTTTGTTCCTACACCTAGATTAATACCGCTCCAACCGCTGTTGGCCGCCCAAGTTTGGTAAGACTCGTTCAATCCGAAATAAACAAGACCATTTTGGTCACTCGAGTTGTTGGCTGTGGTTGTTGGTCTAACCAGCGCGTATATCGTCATCTGCGTACTGCCGTTATAATTTTTAAAGTCTGCAGCTTTTAGCGGCCTTGACATCGCTGCGAAATCTACATAGTCGTATCCATCGTTCTTTAGCGTGGGGTTGCCATTTGGTGTTCCAAGATTATCGCCACCGCTACCGGGGACGTTCGCTGGGACAAGCTTCGCCGGGACGCTTCCCATATTTGTCCATCCAATCACATTGCCACTGCTATCTTTTTCCACGCCCTCATCAGCCTTGAGCCATAAGTCAAGACCATTTCTAGGAATATCGACAGGCGTCATATCGCGTACCACAACACGAGCGTGAGACTGGCTGAGTACATCGCCTTCTTTCGACCGTACATAAATAATGTATGGACCGGGCAACTTTGGCGCGGTTATTTCTATCATGTTGCCGGAGGCCATTGTTTCTTTGTCGCTTTCAATAAAATTTCCATCGCTCGATGAGGAAATCCATATCTGTTTTGTGGCGTCGTCCAAATCGTACGCAAACCTGACTTTCCCGCCGGGGGCTACTGACACGTCAGCCGGGAGCAGCCTATTCGCCACCGATACTGTGGTGTTAAAGTTGAGGGTTATGGCAGGCGTCGAAGTGCTGCCTACCAAGGTCCAGCTTCCTTCGGTGCGGATTTCGTACCCATTCGCCACGGGCTTGCCGTTAAGCGTAAAGGTGTAATCAGTACTCAAAGTCAGTTTAAGCGGCCGTACCGCTGAAACTTCGTAGCTTTTCCCATTTTCCACATTGGTTGCTGAACCGCTCGCATCGACGTATACCGTA
The DNA here is from genome assembly GCF_964253335.1 of Paenibacillus sp. LjRoot56. Taxonomy (NCBI): domain Bacteria; kingdom Bacillati; phylum Bacillota; class Bacilli; order Caryophanales; family Paenibacillaceae; genus Paenibacillus; species Paenibacillus sp. LjRoot56. Next base: position 28,684 of record NZ_CAXURV020000002.1, on the reverse strand, counting down.
TACTTGGAAGTCGCCGTTTCTCTACCGTCTCCATATTTGATATATAGTTTGTATTCTCCTGCGGCAGACGGAGCGTTGATTGACTTAACGTCGCCGGCAGCTTTTGTCATCGTATTGCCTTCATTAAAGACAGTTGTGTTCGCGGGCGCGAGCCAGACAGTGTCTTCAGCCTTTAGCAGACCCCTGCGGTTCAGTTTTTCACCTTTACCCATAATGACGTTGGAAGCCAGCTCAAACTCCGTATCGGCAATGAGGCTTCTTGGGATCATCTTCGTATATTCGTTAGTAAGGCCCGAATTCAAAACGATTTCGTTGCCTTTAAGTGGCCAAATGCGGCTTGTGCTTTTGTAATTGTCAAAAGTAGTCCTAGGGGCGCCATTCTGGTTGTTGTCCCCGTCCACATAACCTTGGACCATAATCATATCGCTTTTCCGCTTCCAGTTATTAAACTCAATAAGACGGCTCTGTCCGGGGGCATAGGAGAGCTTTGCCTGCACGACGTTGCCTATCATCTTAATGAACGTGCTGCCTTCGTCGGGATGGAACCCGTTCATCCAGTTGTTGGAGCTCGTGGGTTTATCCGTTGGATTTGGGTTAAGGAAGTTGTAGTTCATCTCGGTGAAATTCGTCCAGTTGTCAGAATTCCAGTTACTATTCTTGTTAGTGACGGGATCGTTTGTCAAAGGATAGACGGTGTTGATGGTGTCCCATGTCCCTCCACCTGGCAAATTACCCGGATCACCCTGCCGTCCCAGTGAGTAAATGGCTCCGGAGTCGTTAACTACCGTGCAAATTTCCTCTACCCGGTTATAGTTTATTTTGTTATTCCTGGAAGTCGTAGATATTGCTGGAGACCTTGCGATGCTCGTTTCACTCGTACCATTGTAAGGGCCACCGGTCTTGTTGGTCCCTTGGGCGGTAAAGCCGAACCCGTCATACTCGTCCCAACCCCATCCGATGCTCATGGCGCCGTAAGTGGTGTCATAGATGTAGTTGTGCAGTACCTGCATATTCGTTGTGTAGAAAGAAGCCAGTGCGTTGGCGCCCGGGAATCCGTAGCAGGTCCTGTACAAAAAGTTATTTGTAATATAAATATTCTCCGGCACGGCTTCCGTACCCGCCGTAAATTTCTCCTTATCAACGCCAGCCCAGTTCCTTATTGGCGTGCCTGAGACCGAAACACTAGATTCATGCGTAATCGCTACATCGTTTTCATAGATATGCTGCGGATGTCCGATTACAATGCCGGAAGCGAGCGTATCTACGATATAGTTGCCCGAGATTTCGATATCCTTGGCATCGTTTTCTACATGGATGCCATTAAATCCAGTTAGTCCAATCTCACCGTTCAGCACTTTGATGTTCCTCGCCGCGTTGATCATTACCGCTGCTGGCGGTATGTCATACCCCCGGTAGAAAGTCTCATGCCAGTTTATGCTGCTGGGGAAGTAAACTTTGTTCACGATAGAGCCCTGAACGGACGCATAGCCGCGGGAACTTGTTGTTACCGGACCGGACCCGTCGCTATATGTATAGGTGCCCGTCAGTTCAGTCAGTTTGTAGTCGGTATGGGCAAACTTCAGCCCGTTGAAAGTTATGTTTTTGACACGACCATCGTCCGAGCCCGCAACAGGGTTCAACCGATCTCCTACAGGGATCCCTCTAATGTCGAGGACCGTCTCAAGCCTTGGAATGACCACGTCGGCAGTGTTGATATCTTCGCCTGCAAGCGGGATGTAGTAAAGCGTGCTTTCCGCCTGGTCGAAATAAAAATCTCCGCGTTTGTTGAAGAACTCGAAAGCGTTGCGGATTACTTGATTGTTACCAGGATTGTATTGCGTGTTATTACCCAAAGACTGTGAAATGAACCCATACGGCATCTGGAACCGGAACATGATACCGCCGGGCTTGTTGCTGGCTGCCGGCGCCTGTTCGATCGATGCGAAGGTGATAAAAGGCCTCGCCCATCTGGCTGTGGAGCCGCCCGTGCTTTCGGCTTCGATGTTTTGGGGGTTTTTCGTTGCCGTCGTCAGTCCTACGCTGGCATCGAATACGATACCCGCCCGGATGTTGGTGCCGTTTTGCCACGCCCAAGGGTTATTGGCAGCGGTAAAGCTGGCTGTAGGGGTGCCGGTAACGGTTCTGTTGGCCGAAGCTATTTCCGAGCTCTTCGTCATGGTGGCGCCCTTATCGTTTACATAGAGTGCGCGCAGCTTATCGCTCCGGTTAAGGGTCGTTTTATACGCCTTTAAGCCGCCAGTCTGGGTAAGGCCAACAGCTTCTGTCCATACGCCTTTTTCCAACATTTCACCAGCGCTGATTACCGGCTTCGCACCCGGCGCCGCCTCATAGCGAATCGTGCTGCTTGCACTTCCGGAATCATCTTTGTCAAAAACTAGGGTTTCATCAAGCGGATAATATCCATCCGCAATTTGAACGATGATATCACCGCCCGTCTTAGGCAGAGTCCTTACTACTGTTTTTGCCTTGGCAAGCGTTTTGTACGGCTTTGCTTGTGTTCCGTCGCCTGTGTTATCATTGCCATTTGTAGCAACATAGATCGTTGCGCTTGGCACACTGGTAGCCGCAACTACCGACCCTGAAAATGGTAACATGGAAAATAGCATTACCAAAGTCATAATCCAAATGAATGCTCTGTTTCTCACTTTCATAAAACCTCCTTGGAATAGCAATTTATAAACTGTTCTGGTTAGCACGACAGTAGGAGTTTTGTTCGAATCACCCCCTTCCATTCCGAACTTAACAGTGTTATGTAAGCGATATCATTTCTGAGTTCATTGTAGTTTTTCACGACTCTTTCGTACAGAGACAATCATACGGACAGAAGGAATTTTGTAGGAACATTGATTGGACATCGTATAAGAATGCCAAGGTAAGACAAGGAAAAGCTCAAGTACCATTTGGTAACGTACTCAAGCTATATCTTGGCTATCTCCCCTTACAAGTCTTTTAGCGTGATCTCTATGTAGTTTCCTGTGTAGTGAATTTGCGTTTTCTTCTCTGCCTCCTTGAGAGATCCATCACCATCATTAACACCATAAAATGTTAGATTAAATGACTGATTTATGCTCATCCCGAGATAAGTGCCTTCCCGCTCTTTGATAATGAAAGTTCGGTTCTCCTCATCCCACACCATAGGAATTAGCGCGTAAGCACCCTTTTCATAGTTATAATTGTCGCCTTCGTCTTCATAGTAATCGAATGTGCCGTGCTGCCCCGTGTAGACACGAATGTGTCTATTATCATCCGTACGTTGTTCAGCAAACTGAATACTTCCGCCCATAGGCACGATCGATCCAGCCTTCACATATAGCGGTATACGGTCAAGAGGAGCCTCAGCTTCTATCATTTGCCCACCATCAAAGATGCGACTGGTCCAGAAATCGTACCACGCCGTTCCTGTTGGCAAATACACATCTCTGGTTTTCTTCACACCTTCTAGCACGTCAGAATTACTAGTGTAGTACATAGGCTCAGTGATTGGATTTACTAAAAAAGCAGGACCAAACATAAACTGATCCCCAATGTTATATGTGTTCGAATCATGCCTGAAATCAAATGATAACGCTCGCATGAACGTATAATCATCGTGATGAACGTGGGCAGATACGGAGTAAATGTATGGCATTAATTCATATCGAAGATGGAGGAATTTAACAATGGCCTCATATACAGGCTCACCGGGCTCACCAAATCGCCATACCTCCCTAGGGGTATCCGTTCCATGAGAACGAAACATAGGAAGAAACGAACCGTACTGAAACCAGCGAGCATACAATTCCCGGTACCCCATATCCTGGATGCCTGTGTCGTAATCGCCATTCCAAAACCATAGATCAGGTTTGTTTTGGACAAAGAAAGCTCCGATATCTACCGTCCAATATGGCGATCCTGTTGCGCAAAAATTCAATCCAGCTGGGATTTGCTTCCGCAGCGTTTCCCAATTTGCCGCAATGTCCCCCGACCATGTTACTGTTCCATAACGATGCTGCCCTGCATAAGCTGAACGTGTCAGGTTTACAACGCGTTTGCTCTCCGTGGTGCGGCGTTGTCCTTCATAAATGCCTTTGGAGTGTAGCAAGGAATAAGCATTAATGAACTCCGGATCAAGATATAACTTCGCTTCTTCTGTGTTAATCTGCATCCGTTGTTCCGGTTCAAGCTTGATAGAGCCATGCCAATCTGCTTCGAAAGGTTCTGTGCAATCACACCACCAAGCATCAACGCCATGTACAAACAGACCCTCGTTTGCCTGCTTCCAGTACAATTGTCTTCCTTTTTCCTGGAAAGCGTCATACGTTGCCTGATTTCCCAGCAAGCAACCATTTTCATTCATTTCCTTATTGTTATCGCTCTGTGGATTCATAATGGGCCAGATAGAAACCATCAATCGTGCATTCATCCCGTGAAGCTCTTCCACCATAGCTTTCGGATATGGAAAACGCTCAGGATCGAGCGTTTTCTGACCCCAGAGTTCCCCTGTCCACGACTTCCAATCCAGTACAATGCAATCAAGCGGGAGCCCTCGTTCACGATACTCACGAACAACGGCTATCAATTCTTCTTGTGACGCATACCGTTCTTTGGACTGCAAATAACCGAACGACCACTTAGGCAGCATCGGTGCTTTTCCAGTTAATTGCCGGATCCCATGCACAATCCCGTCCATCTCCGGACCATGAATGAAATAATAATCCAATTCATCGTCTACTTCCGTCCATAAATAGGAACCAAAAGCATCGTCTCGAAACGTCATCATGGAATAACTGTCCACTACAATGCCATATCCACGCGTAGATACAAGGACGGGAACAACCGCCTTCATGTTTTGTTGGTACAAGTATTGATGCGTTCCCCGCAAATTCATTACGCCTTCTTCATGCGAGCCTAAGCCGTATAAAGCCTCATCTTCCATCCATTCAAACTCAAGCTTTGTATGAAATGCTTTTCTATCTATCACTTTTCTCACGTTGTCGGCTCGGACACGCAGGCCATCTGCTCCTTGTCCTGCTTCGATATTGGCGGATTCATCAAACACGGATTTCGTAACATCCATGGGTACAAGCGTTTTGCCTCTACGATCTGGCTCTTTGGTTAATACAGCTCCTGACGCATCCAGATATGTAAAAGCCCCCGTCTTCTTTAAGATACGGATTGTCAGATCAGCCGTTGAAACTAATAAATGGCAATCCCGATCTTCTACAGTGAAGGCAATCTTCGGATCAGGCAAGCCTGTAATCATTAGACTTTCTTGGGTACTAAATTCAGCATCCAATGTATATCGAATCCTAATGATCTTGTTGGAATAAGGCACGAGCATGATTCTTCCGCTTGTCGTTTCTAATAGCAGACGATCTGTCTGCACAATATGTCGAATGATTTGCATCATAATTCTCCTTGTCACAGAAATGTGTATTCCTTATCCTTTTACCGAGCCAGATGTCATACCTGAAATAATGTATCGCTGACCTAATAAATACAAAATAATAGCGGGCAGACAGGTCAGTACAATATCAGCACTAACTAGATTCCAGTCCATTTGATATTGACCAAAGAAATTATAGACGGATAACGTCATAGGCCACTGTTTGGCATTGTTTAAAAAATAAAGAGGAAGTAAGAATTCATTCCATGAATTAATGAAAGCCAGAATAAATGTTGTCACTACAGCAGGCATTAATAATGGAAATATGATGGAGAAGAATAGCTTTAGTGGGCCGCAACCATCAATAATACCGGATTCGTCGAGTTCTTTGGGAACGGTTCCCACAAATCCATATAAAATAAATACACTGAATGGAATTTGCACGACTGCGTACAAAATAATAATTCCGATTTGCGTATTCATCAAATGAGTCATTTGCATTACCTTGGTTAATGTAAAATAATTGATGGGTATGGCAATGCCTAGAATTAAGAAATAGTAAAAAAAACGATTCCATCTAGAACGGTTTCTAGCATAAATATAGGCTGCCATTGCAGCTAATAATACGCATAAAATCGTAGAAACTCCGGTATACAACACACTATTCAAGAGAGAACGAAGTAATTTCCCTTTTTCCATAACGACCAGGAAGTTTTCGAAATGTAGCTTTTTGGGCAAATCAAAACCCATTGAGCTAGCCTGCGTTTTATCCTTTAACGAATTAATCACTATTAACAGGAGTGGAGCTAGCGTGATCATGCTCACGATCCAGGCAGCCATATTTTTCAAAGCATTCTTCACCATGTTCAGCTTCATTTGCCCACCTCATCTTCTTTGCTCATCCATTTGACTGCAAAAAAGCCAATCACGATCATAACGAGAAACATGACTGTAGACAAAGCAGTACCTACACCATAACGACCGAGGGAAAATTCCTTAAACACGCCAGTATACAGTACTTCTGTTTCGTATCCCGGTCCACCATTCGTAAGCGCGTACACAATATCAAATACTTTGAATCCATATATGAAATTAAGAACCGTCGTAACCGTAAGCGCTGGCATCAATAGTGGCATAATAATATGCTTGAATTTATTCCAAAAATTGCTTCCATCCATTTCCGCAGCCTCATAGTACATATCCGGAATGGCTTGAAGGCCAGCCAGTAGAATGACCATGATATAACCGACTCCTTTCCAGGTATCTACAGCAATAATGGATTTGAATGCCAAATGGATATCCGTCAGCCAACTTTTTGCCAAAGCTCCAAAACCGATGGATCTTAAAAACTCATTCAGTAAGCCAACTTCCGGATGCAGTACGGATTTAAAAATTAATCCTACAATTAAAGTAGGAACGATAACTGGCATAAAGATAACAACACGATGAAAGTTTTTACTTTTAATGCCATGATTTAAAATTAGAGCAAGGAAGAGCCCGATTGCCGTTTTCAGTATGGCCGTTGTTATCGTGAACGTAACTGTATGATTCAAATAGGATACGTATTTCTCATTCCCTGAGAAGATCGTTCGAAAATTATCAAGTCCAATGAATTCAATTCCTTCGCTATAACTGTTCCAGTCTGTAAACGAGTAGTAAATTCCCATAAAACCTGGAATTACAAAAAACAGCAGATACAGGACCAATGCGCCAATTGAAAAATAAAAGGGATATATGCTTTTGTTCATTGTAGGACTCTCCGCTCCATATTATCTTCAGTAACAACCCAGCAAGAGGTATTATCCTATCCACTGGGCTGTTCTGATTTATACCTTTATCAAATTATTGCGCCCAAGCAGGGTCTTTGGCTGCTTTTGCGGCATCGCTTCTTCTTTTGTCGATGCTTTTCAAAATATCCTTAGGCTGCATTTTCCCTGTAAACATCGCTGAAATGTCTTTCCCGATATCCATCCATTGCGGATTTAGGTAACTAATGGATGTTTGATACACGGTGCCTTGTTTTTTGCCATACATATCGAAGAATGCCTTTTGATCAGGTGTGTAACGGTTCTTAATATCTTTGAAATTCAAAGCTAAGAACTTCGGTTCGTTATCCAAAAAGAATTGCAAGTTTTCTGGCTTCGTCAAATACTGAAAATATTTCTTTGCCAAATCAATATGTTTGGATCCTGAATAAATAAATTTACTTGGCGCAGCAGGATTCACATTTAATATCTGATTGTCCGCAAGCGGCATCAAGAAATAGCCAAATGTATCCGCTTTAACCTCTGGGAACGCTTTTTCGATTTGCGCCGGCAGCCCAAGATTATACACCGTCATCGCATATTTGCCGCTTGCCATGTTCTTTTCTGTATCAGCGTACGTATTTGAAAAATAGTTATCTCCCATGTAACCCGACTTCGCAAGTTCATTGAGTTGCGTAAGTGCCTGCTCCATAATCGGTACGTTCGCGAATTGCTCCTTATTACTATTTAGCTTATCCGTTAATCCAGGATTTGCTTCTTCGAATTTAGGACCAAGCTCAGGAAACCAAAGCACATGATGCCAGCCATCCGACACGGGTTCATAAATAGGCGTCGTGCCTGCAGACTTGATCTTCTCTGATACCGCTTTAAAATCAGCATAAGTAGTCGGTACTTTGATGTTTAGCTTTTCATATATTTTCTTGTTATATACGATAACCCAGTCATAACTTGGATCCCAAATGGTCAGTGCATACACCTTTTTATTAAAGGATCCTTGTTCTACAAAAAGAGGGTCTTCTCGTTTTACCCATTCTTCACCGCTTAAATCAACCGCATTTTTTTCGACACCGTACAAATTGTTCAAATCAAGCTGTCCGTCCTGTCCACCGAAAATATCCGGTGCTTCCTTCGCATTGAGTTTCGTCTTCAAAATATTCTGGTACTGATCTGATGGAACGATTTGGTAATCAATATGAATGCCTGTCTCCGCCTCAAACTTCTTTGCGAGCTGCATTTCGGAATCCTTTATCCAGTCTTGGCTAGCCATGTATGTCAGTGTAACTTTTTCTTTTGGCATTTCTGTTGATTTCGCACTATTGGTAGCACCGCTTGAAGCTGCTGGTGTTACGGTCTCCGCTTTACTTCCGCATCCTGCTAACATAGACGCCATAATCCCAATCGACACAATCACCGTACATGTTTTTTTCATTGGTCTCGTTTCCCCTTTTCACTTGTCGTTGATAATGTTTACGCTTTCATTATAATTGCAATTCATTTCTATCATCCATGGATTTACAGTACTTTATAACTGGACATTCTTTACCTCCGTTAAATTTCTTTTGACAATTCCCTATAAACACCGCAAACTAAACATAAAAAATCTTATTCCTGTATTCAGTAGGAGACTATGGTCATTCACAAACGTACCATTCGATTCGTTCTTTTTCAGACCTATTCCTTAATTATCATAGTGGTATTATCGCTAGTGGTTGTACCTTTTTATATGTGGTCATCCGATTTATTAAAGAAAAAGGCTGTTGAATCTCTTGATAATCTCTCACAATCCATGCAGGACAAATTAGACCTAGAAATAAGAAGAATTGACTCTGTATCCTTAAATATCTTGTATTCCAATCTAGTGAAAGATAGATTCCTCAAATTCACTGAGGGATCTGGCGACTCGATCAATAACAATAAAGATCTAGCAGACATTTTAGTTGCAGCAAATGGACCTGCTCTCCCCGTTAATCAAATTAATTTATATGATTTAGGAGGAAACATGTTTGGATCCGGCATCGACAACCGGAGAACGAAAGTAAACTTGCCTAATAAACTTTGGTATGAAGAGGTGCTCGCAAATACCAACGGCAAATACATCACAATTCCGGAGAAGGATGATGAGCTTTCACTATTCCTATCCTCCAAGGATGCGTATTCCATCTCACTGGTTCGGTTGTTTTTTGATGCTAATAATACCCCAGAAGGTATCGTAGAAGTCAAGCAAGATGCAGACAAATTATTTACCAACATTAATGATTACATGAAGCACAACTACGGGCAAAAGGTTATTGTATATAATGATATTGGGGACATTATATATCCCATTGACCCCAAAGCTAAGGAACTAATTTCTTACTTTACCCTTCTGCAAACCAATTCCCATTCAGCTATCAGTAACATCCGTAACTCTATCACAAATGAGAAAGAAATTTATAGTATCGCCCATTCCGAGTACACAGGTTGGAACATTGCTCTCATTGTCTCCGAACAGCAATTATTAGGCCCCTTAAATGATTTTACCAAGAAAATCGCCATGGTTAGTTTCGCCATTCTACTACTTGCTATTTCGCTTTCTTACCTTGCAGCTAAACGAATCACAAAGCCCATAGCAAGAATGCATGCCACTATGAAATCCACAAATTTAGTAGGTATCACCTCTCATACACATTTGGAACTAAACAGCGGTTTAAACGAGCTTGATCGCTTGCAGTTCGCTTTTAACAAGATGAGTGAACGACTGAAAGAATCCATGGACCAATTGTTAATGTCCCAGTTACAGGAACTTCAAGCCAAAATGTTAGCGCTTCAATCGCAGATGAATCCTCATTTTTTATACAATACATTAACTACGATTTCCATCATGGCCGAAGAAAATATGAACGAGCAAATTGTAATCATGATTGAGAATTTATCCATGATGTTAAGATACATATCCGCTGATAATTCATCTCTTGTTCCTTTAGAAACTGAACTAGCCTATACCGAAAAGTATCTGGAATGCATTAAAATCAGACATAAACAAAACGTTCTGTATACATTTGAAATGGCAGATAATATGAAAAATATTGCAGTTCCAAGATTAATTATTCAACCACTTGTTGAGAATTCACTGAAGTACTCATCCAAACTGTTGCCTCCATGGACAATTAAGGTGAGAGGGTATCAGGAGAACGACCACTGGTTCGTAGAAGTTACCGATAACGGACCTGGATTTGATCAGAGTGCCATCGGTGAATTTACGAATAGGATTCAGGAAATTGAACAAACCGGTATTATTCCTGGCCTGCAGCTTGATGGTATGGGTCTACTGAATATTTATCTCAGGTTGAAAATTTCTTACAGTACTGATTTGTGCATGCAAATCAGTAACCTACCAGATGGCGGGGCAAAGGTTATCGTTGGAGGAAAATGTTGAAGGGGTGAGTCGAAGTGGAGCATACAACACAGATTCGCGTTGTAGTCGTTGAGGATGAAGAACTGATTTTGAATAATATCGTTAAGAAAATTCAATCTCTAGATACTTCCTTTGTCATCATTGGTACTGCTCAAGACGGTTTGTCCGCGCTGAAGGTGCTTGCAAATAATACCGTCGATGTTTTATTTACGGATATTCAAATGCCTGCCATTGATGGATTAGAGCTCTTAAAGCAAGTCTCACTTCAATTTCCCCATATCGAAAAGGTAATCATCAGTGGTTACAACAATTTCGATTATGCGCGTCAAGCTATTAAATTCAACGTAAACGAATATTTGTTGAAACCGATCATAACTAGCGATTTGGAACAAGTCCTAATCAAGATCAAGATGTCGATTGAAAACAAAAGGCAGTTACCTAAGTCACTGCCTTCCACCGAGAAAAATATGCGTGCACCTGAAGAAATCGTGCAGATGGTTCAACTATATTTAAAAGAAAACTTTTATGAAGAAATTACACTGGAATCGATCTCCAGGCACTTTAATTTTCATCCTTCTTATCTTAGTAAAATTTTCATCAAACATTCAGGGGGACCACCTTCTAAATACTTGACAACAGTGCGAATCAATCACGCCAAATATTTGCTTACAAAGGAAAAGAATCTCACTATCAGAGAAATCTCTCAGCGTGTAGGCTATCCAGATCCTTATTATTTCAGTAGAATTTTTAAACAAGTTGCAGAAAGAACCCCAACGGAGTATCGGAATTTGTTTGAGTGATTACCATCTTCGTGCGCTTCGTTCATTACAGCATTATGCCGTAGCATAAAGTTCGGAAGCTCCTCCGCGTCGCTTTACTATTACTGAATAGCATCAGGTACAGGGAGAACTGAACGGAAAAATGGTTGCAGCCGGTGGATCATCTATGGCCTTCTTCGTATAATTAAACATACGACTTAAGAAAACGCTAAAAAAAATCATCATTGCAGTTTTATTTACAAAGATGACTTTTAGTGATTTACTTCTCTGTTAATCGATCAAATCGTTGCGACTTCAGCCGTTGAACGCCTATATCTGATCGGCGGCGACTACAAGGATATTCTCTTGTATGCAAGCATACGCAGTAAAAGAGAGCCCGTTTTCCGAGGAGAGCTCGTTTTCACTTATCAGCTTTTCCTTCATCTTGAGAAGAAGCCCTTTCGCGTTACTATTATCAACTCTGACTGATACGGTGTATTGATGCTTTTTTTTGATATTATCCATTTCCAACATAGATAAATCCCTCCCATAATAAAGTAAGCACTTTCATCTTAGTGCAATTATGTGCCCTCCCCCTTGCTCGAAAGCAATGTTTAAGGGATAGGGCACAATATTCGCAATATTAGTTTATGTGATCATTATAGTAAATCAGATATCCGTAACAACTTTTGTACCAACTTAGCAACCTCGGCACGAGTAATATCTGCGTCGGGATTAAATAGGTCTTTGCCAATCCCACGAATGATCATCTGTGATAATTACTGTTTACAGTTTAACTTAAACGTAATCATTTCAGAATGTAATTTCTTATTCGAAAAGTGAAGATTTCTATGAATGACTTCGTAGATTCTAAGAAAAACCAACAAATACAAGTATGCCCTATCCCTATGAGGATTTCTATCGGGATAGGGCATAACTAACATTCAGTTTTTATTGGAGTATCTTGGATGCCACATCCGCAAGATCACTAATATCGATCTTATTATCGTTATTCATATCTGCAATCTTAGCTGCCGCCCAGTCTGTGCTGGTGGAATTCTTACCGTAATAGTAAGCAACCATCGCAAGGTCACCAACATTGATGTTTCCATCCTTGTTGAGATCTGCAGACTTTATAACTGCTGCTTTGAAGGCATCAACTGCACTGCCCAGTGCTGTTACGCTATTATCAACCTGGGACTGTGTCGCACTTTGGTTGTCTTTTACAGCATTGGCTGCATTAAGGGCTGCACCGAACGCATCCTTGGCTGCCTGCGGGTATTGACCCGCCGCTGTACCAACGACCGCTGAACCATATAGGCTCTGTGCACTCGTAATGGCTGTTGTCAAAGCGGTCTTATCTACAACCACTCCAATACTGCCTACTGAAATGCTCTTACTGCCAAGCTGCGCTTGAATCACGGTTCCCTCTGGGGCCACACCAAGCTTTGCCTCGGTAGCTGCAATCGTTCCACTGGTACTCTGAACACCGGCCTTTACCTTGAAGGTTAGATTCAGAACCGGCGTACTGGCTCCAGATATCCCCCCTCCAGTATTGGCGGTAATGAGTCTAACTTTCCCAGCAGTGGCTTTGTCCACTGTCACGATCTGGATGTTGTTGTTTGCACCCGCCGCACTCACATATTCAAATACATTGGAATCATAAGTTAAGGTGATGTCCTGGGCGTAAACACTTTGTGTCACGTTGTCCAGGCTAACTCCCACTGTAAAGCTGCTTCCGGGCTGCACACTGCTGTCTGCTGAAAGTGCAGCAGCGGGTACTTTCACTACAATCACTCTGGCACCTGCCCAATCACCATGGTCATATGCGTTCCCATCTCCACCATCGGTTACGACCAGTTTGAGAATCTGGACTCCTTTTATATTTACATTCGCTGTTGCAGTAGAGCTAGTTGCTGTCATGAGTCCGCTTTCCCACAGCTTTACCCCATCTCCATACACCTGAAACGTAACACTACCCTGGTTAACGTCATCATCAATTCCTACATCAGAAATAAAAGTTTCATATTTACTGTTTATATTGTAAGTGATTTCACTTCGTGAATTTGTTCCCAAGCCTTTGTTATATTGGACACCATTAAGGGTTATGATTTTTCCGTCATTTGTACCATTGTTTCCAACCGACATATTCTTCTCTACCGGTCCCCATCCATTTGTTGAAGAGGCCCACGCTAAGTCGCTTAAATACGCACTACCTTCGGATAAATTAACGACAACTTTTAAACTTTCTTGCTGCTGCTTTGTAATAGTCCCATCTAAGTAGTTCAATGTGATACCAATATCTTGTGACCCTACTGAAGAAGAAGGAGCAGTAATATTCCAGCTAGCTGTTACCGTTTGTCCGATTGCAATGTTATTAAAACTGTTGGCGGATGTTGGCACTACTGTCCAACCATTAGGAACTTGTGCACTTACAGATGCGTTTTGAATATCCTTGACACCGCTATTGTAAATAGTGGTTGAATATTGAACAGTTTTACCAGTCTCCAAATTAGCATTGGAAGCCGCAGGTTGAATATACAGTGAAGCAGGCAAATCAGCTAATGCTGCCGCAGATACTCTGAACATTGCAGTACCGTGAGAAGGAACATCAGCGCTGATTGTTCCAAAAGATCCCTTGCTCTGATGCAGCCACAAGTCTCTAACTAGGTATCCTTCTGAAACTGGAAGTCCTACATCCGCAGCCGTTACACTAATTTTCGTTGCCTGTGCTCCTCTATTTAACAATGCAACTGCTTTGTCACCATTCGCAAGCGGTTTCACAAGCACTTCGATATCTCCATTGTCACTAATTTTTGTAGCTTGAACGCCAAGAAGGTCCTGATTTACAGCAATTACTTCTTTATTCATTAAAATATCTTTGGTAGCTTGTGACATGGTTCTGAGATCATTCCCGGCAATTAGCGGTGCCGCCAACATACTCCACAAGCTAAACTGTGAACTGTATTCTATAGTAGTTGCACCGCCATTACCTATTTCAAGCATATCCGGGTCATTCCAGCCGCCAGGTCCTGCGTTGGCATTATGAGTAACAGATGTATCATAAGCATTAATTATTCCATTGTACCAATTTGTACCTTTTTCCCATGCATCCCCAATATCTTGGCCAGTGCGCCACAAATTGCCGACTTGCGGTCCCCACACCCATGGTGATTGCTCACCCCAGTTGCAAATACTATAAACAATTCCTCCTCCGGCATTCTTTAGTGCTTCCCCGAATTCACCATACCAAGTTGCCGCATTAGGTTTCGGACCGGAGTTTAATAATTTTGCATCTGGATCAACATAACACCAATCCACTTTGACATAGTCAACACCCCATTGCACATACGTTTGCGCATCTATGTCATAGTAACCTCGACTGCCCGGACGCCCTGCACAAGTCTTATAACCAACATCCGTATACACACCAAGTTTTAATCCTTTCGAGTGAACATAATCAGCAAGAGCTTTCATTCCACTCGGAAACCGAACTGGATCAACCACAATTTTTCCAGTTGTTGTATCTCTAGAAGTTTGCCAACAATCGTCGATATTCACATATTGATATCCGGCATCCTTCATACCACTTGAAACCATGGCGTCGGTCATTTCTTTAACCAAGCTTTCACTAACATTGCAACCAAACTTGTTCCAGGTGTTCCATCCCATAGGTGGTGTCTTAGCAAGACCGTTCTCTGAAGCTTCTGCTGGAATACTTGGAATAAAGAAATACATGCTGACCATTACTAAAAGAGTGGCAATCATACAAGCTTTTCTCATATTTTTTTCAACCTCCATTGTATTTAGATAAATTAAGATTATACCTTGCTACCAAACTGTTTGCGCTTTCAAAATATGAAGTATCTACAACAAGTACTGTTAGCCTGCCCTTCCTCGATAAACTCAATATCGTAGCATGACTTTTCCTTCCTATACCTCCCTTTATTCAAATTGTACAATTAAAATATATCGAAGATACATGCATGTATCCATTTAGAAAATTACAATTGAATTGCTCATTTATACTGAATAATTTGCATTGAAACGACTTTATTCTTGTTTGGAACTTCTTTTTATGATTCTTCCTGTATACTCAGAAGGGTTGTAGCCTGTATACTCACGAAACGTTTTAATGAAATGACTTTGACTTGTATATCCGACCCTCAAGGCCACTACTTGAATAGGTTCGTCCGTTATAGCTAGCAACTTTTGAGCTTCTTGAATTCGGAGGTTTGTTACATACTTAATAAAAGAAATACCGACATTACGATGAAACAATGTACTCAAATAATTGGGGGAAATATGAAATTTGTTTGCGATTTCTGTTATGCTGAGGTTATACATATAATTCTCGGCGATATATTGCTGAACTTGGAAGAGGAAATCATTTGTTCTAGCGATTTTATCAACAACATCTAATTTTGATGAAAATTTCTGAATGAGATTAACTAAGTAATTGGAAGGTGACTCGTCCAAATTGAATATAAATGGGAAAGTTGTCTGTAAGTATACAAGAAGTTTCCGTTTTTTCTCGGGGTCATCCTCCAATCTGTCCATCTTGAGTTGATTCAGCAATCCGTTACACTTCTCTATACTGACACACCTATTATTTGTATAGTCGTTCACAAAATCAGTAACCATAGAGCAAAAATGAACGTAATGCGAATCATAATGAGCTATACGAGCTAAAACCTTCATTTTCCATACCTGATTTATGCCAAATAAGATTCGAAGATGAGATAACTTATTAACCTCTTTGATCCAAAGAGCGATTTCGCTATACTCAAGTTCACGATCATGTACAATCAACGTTATTGCCCAATCTGGTTTTGATTCTGAACGTATGAATTCCTCAAACTGTGCTTCATAGTTTTGCATTGAAGACCTCCCCTCCTTTTCCTTCCTAAGTATTTGTATCAAACAAAAAATTCCATTCTGTACTGAATAATTCAAATCCCCTAAAGTTATATTTCCGTTACCTGTAAAGAACTGTTTTAATTTTCTATTGAATTCTTGATTTAAATCTGTTTGTAGTTCTTTTTCTAAACTACTGTCCACATATAATAAAGCAATTTGATAACAATATTTGTCTGTGTGTACTTCATTTTGACTCATAATTTCAATTCGCTCATTGAAAGCATTCTCTACACTGCGTTTTAGGTGATCCTTTAGGACAGCTAGACCCTGCTCTAACTCCTCCTCAATCGTTCTTACTATATTCGCTAACTTTGATGCTTTAACAGGCTTAGTCAAGTAATCGTGAGCTCCGAGTTTTATCGCCTGCTGTGCATACTGAAACTCTTCATAGCCGCTAATTATTACCCATTGTGTATCAGGAGAACTAAGCTTACAAGCCTTGTAGGCTTCCAGTCCATTCATTTCCGGCATTTTAATATCAATAATAGCTAAATCGGGATTAAGTTCCGATACAAGTTGATACAGTTCTTTACCATTAAAGGCTCTACCGATTATTGTCCATGATGGATCGCCATTTAAAAGAATTTGTATTAAATATTCTTGAGCCCAATATTCATCATCTGCAATTACAATTCTCATACCTTCACCTCATTTTCTTCGATTATTCCTTTGGCCGGTAATGTCAGTTTGATAACAGTTCCTTGCTCCAGCACACTCTGTATATTAATCTCAGATCCGGGATATGTTAGTTTCATTCTGTTGATTACATTCTGTAAACCGATATGATTCCCTTTAAC
The DNA here is from genome assembly GCF_964253335.1 of Paenibacillus sp. LjRoot56. Taxonomy (NCBI): domain Bacteria; kingdom Bacillati; phylum Bacillota; class Bacilli; order Caryophanales; family Paenibacillaceae; genus Paenibacillus; species Paenibacillus sp. LjRoot56. The sequence continues at coordinate 11,663 of NZ_CAXURV020000002.1, read as the reverse complement.
CGATTTCTCCTCTGCAAAACCTATGCCTGTATCCGCTACAATTAGATTCACAAAAGATCTGTTAGCTTCATCTTTATCTAAACATGCTGTTACTAATAATTCGCTTGGGGAATACAAGGGCTCAATACCATGAATGATTGCATTCTCAACCAATGGCTGCAAGAGCAGTTTAGGAATTTGTATAGACTCCAGCTCGGGTTCACATTCAATCCGATACGAAAAACCTCGACTGCCAAGTCGCATTTTCTGCAGCGCGCAATAGCTCCTTAGAAAATCCAACTCTTCGCTTAAGCGCGTCATATCTTTATTCGAGAGTACGTAACGCATCATATGGCTTAACGACAAAATAGCTGACTCTATCTCTTCCTTGTGACCCTTTCGATTAAGTCCAAGTATCCCATTTAAGACATTGTATAAAAAGTGAGGTTGGATTTGTGACTGCAAGGATCGAAGCTCCGCTTCTTTCAATCCTAGCTGAGTCCTATACTCCCTCTCAATAAGATCATTTAACCTATTGATCATCGTGTTCATTGCTTGGCCCAGTTGAGATATCTCATCTTTACCTCGAATAGTCACTCTCCTATCCAAATGTCCTGTTTGCACCCTTTTCATCACGTTTGTCATCTCTTGGAATGGTTTGGTAGTTCTCCTGGATTGAATAGCAAATAACGTAACCGTCAGTATAAGCCCGCCGATACCAAACAAGATACCAACCACATACACCCAACGGAACTTGGACTGAATATCGGAATAAGGCAATAGTACGATCACTTGCCAATTGTTCTGTTTTAGCTTTCCTTTTATGACAAAATAAGAACCATTACGATCTTCTTTTATGATCGCTTGGTTAGCGTTTAGTTGAGTTAGCAAGCTATCATTAATAGTTTTGCTGGTGAACAATGGGTTTTGCCCTTCATCCAAAATGGCGACAATCGAATTGACTTGAAATTTGGTATCATCAATGATTCGTTTAAACACCTTAGTATCCGCATCCGCCATGATAATCGCCAGCTTTTGTTGGGTATCGGGTTCTTTAATGACTCTTGCGACAGAGAAAACCTTTTTCGACTCATGCCCTTTCCAATAATCCTGACTATGGGTGCCAATATACACCACTCGCCCATCTGCCTCCGTAATCGTTTTGTACCAAGGCTGTTTTTCAAATGCATATGATTTTACTGGATCAGACAAATCTATTGATTTCACAAAGGCTGTGCCATCGTTAAAAAGCATCGTGGTGCCCAAAATATCTGTTCGTGCCATCTTCATATAACTGCTAAGACTTACGTCAAGTATACGACTTGTCGTCAAGGCTATGTATGTATCCTCTACCCCATGATGATTCGCTTTGTTCGATAACGCTCTCATAACCTCATTATTTAAATATGGCGTGATGGTCAGCTTCTCTAGATCGTCCAAATAGATTTCAATATTACGACTCATGGCTGCCACTATACTTTTAGTCTCCGTCGTAGAGTTGTTGATAATAACCGTTTTAAAATAATACGGCATAAAAAATATAATAATAATCGTTGGTACGATTATCGTAAGCAAATACAGGAACGATAGTTGAAAGCGAAAAGAGTGAATCCATTTCATTGGCGTAACCTCTTCATATTCGTTTGCATATTATCTGCAAACTCTTCCGGGCTCATATGGTTAACTAATACATCTAGCCCTTCGTTAGACATGATATCCCACATGCCACTAGGTAAATAAACTCTGTCAAAGTAAGGGAAAATACGAGTTTTCGCATATTTCTCATAAAAGGATACAAATTCATGTGAAGCCTGTATATTTTTTAGTCCTGACGGAAGCTTAGTCGCATTTGCAATCTTGGACATATTCTCAGGTTTGGCATAAAAGTTAATTAATAACCTTGCTGCTTCTTTGTGCAGGGAGTCTATCCATATCCCCATCGTGTTCCTTTCTCCTCCTGCAAAACTGGGCTCAACATACTCCTGCATGGCTGGTATCGGCATGATACCGATTACTGTTTCCGCATTCAATTGGTAGACGTCGTTAGCAAAGGAAGGAGATGAAAACGTGAACGCCACTTTATCAGTAGCAAACAATTCGGGTAAATCACTATATTTGGCTTTAGCAAAATCTTCATTCATATATCCTTTTCGGAGCATTTCCTTCCATGTTTTAGCGATCCACACCCATTTGTTTTTATTTAGGATCCCATTCTCCAATTCGGCAAACTCATTATCCGAAGTTGAAACATAAAGGGAATTGGCCATATAATCGAAATATTGTCCAATTGTCCATCTATTCGCACCGGCAAAAAAGAAAGGAATGACTTGACCTCCGCTCTCTTGCTTAATCGTTTCTGCAGCTTGCATTAACTCTGTAAACGTTCTAGGTATTTGAATGTGATATTTCTTAAGCACATTTACATTATATGATAATCCATCCCTTGCCTCACTTATTGGCAGCGCATACACGGCCCCATCTGTATCTGTGACGGCTATCTTCATTGAGTCCGAGAGCTGATGCGCCCATTTCTCATCACTTAAGTCCATCAACAATTTGCCATACCTTCTCTTAGTCCAACCATGAGTATCGAAAATATCGGGAAGATCATGAGATGCGATTTTAATTTTTAGCACGTCCTCATAGTCAAACCCTGGGAATATTAGATTCACCTTAATATTAGGATGTACTTGCTCAAATGTCTTTGAAATGTCTAAATAGGTGTGTTGAACGGACTGGTCTGTGATATACATAGTTACCATCAGCTCTTCTCTTTCATTTTCTTCGTTTTTATGAATTGGTCCTATTGCATCACTACATCCCGAAAAAAGCAAAAAGAAAAAAAATAAAAATACGCCATTTAAGAAATTAACTGCCTTATTTTTCATTAAAGGTATCCCCCTAAATTCACTGCTATCCATTAACAAGAAGCCGCAAGCGAGAAGTTCGTCTCGTTTGCGGCACACATATTTGCCGTTATATAAGATTTGATAACTCAGTTCCGCTATTTCTAAATTCCTTTGGTGTCATGCCTGTGATGCGTTTAAATATGTTTGAAAAATAATAGGGGTCATTATAGCCAACAAGAAAAGCAATTTCATATGATCTGGATGATGTACTTTTGAGAAGCTCCTTGGCTTTGCAGATACGAATTTGAGTTAAGTATTCAATAAAGGTTTGACCTGTTTCCTGACTGAATAAACGACTTAAGTAGTTAGGGCTCAACTTGACATATTCAGCCACAACTTGTAGAGAGATCGTATCCTTATCAAAGTTTGCTTGAATGTATTCTTTGACTTTGGTTATCAAATCCTTATATTTATCGTATGTTCGTGATCGCCAGGACCAAAATTGTTCAATCAACTTCATTAGAAAAGAGCTTGCTTCTTCCCATGAGTAGATACTTGCGATCATTCGCTGAAATTGGTGAAGTGATTTATCAGGATCTGGCAGGTGGCGATACATCTCTTTATAGGATCGGAAAGCTTCTATCGTAATATTATTTAAGATATAGAATCCGTTTGAGGAAGTGTCCCAATTAATCTCACGTAATGATGCAGCGTATGTAGAAACAAACGATTCCATTTTATGAAGTGTGCCGACCTTTAAGAAATCGATAAAAGCACCTTGACTTAATAACACTGTTGGGTCTAATGTTTCTGAATTGTTCTCCTGTAGTGCTATATAATTTTGAAAGGATAACCTTTGCCAGTGAACGTCTTCCATGGCGTCTAGGAAGGAGAAATGTACATTTTGGAGCCGATCCTGAACACTTCCAATACCAATAAAGATATTGGAGGTATTCATTTCTTTCTGAGTAGCATATTGCAAATCTCTAAATACTTGGACATCCTGATTTAATTGCTCCAGTGTATCACCTTTAATGATCCATATGAATTCGGAACGACTGCGTTGAAACATTATAGTCTGGCTACTTAGTTCCAGTTCCTTATAACGATTTACTAACGAAAGTTCATTTCCTAGTGAAGAAGACCTCAACTCTTCAAGTTTGTTTATGCCCCTATCACGAATGTCCAGCACGGTTAGTACATAGTAGCGGGCAACAATATTTAATTCGAGCGATTCGTTGTGATTTATCACTTCGGCAGCTGTAACGAAACCACTGCATAAATCGTTTAAGAGCTTATATTCTGGAAATGATGTTTTTTTCTGTTCCTTAGTTTTGAGTTCCCGTTCTTTATCAACTAGTTCACTGACACTTCGTAGGACCTTTAAAAGTTCATTAGCACCAATTGGTTTTATGCAAAAATCCTGTACGCCTATTTGTAAAGCCTTCCTTGCACACTCAAAATCCGCATCAGCGCTGATAATAATAATTTTCATTTCTGGGTACTTACGTCGCATAATACTGCTCAGTTCGAGACCGTTCGTGAAAGGCATTAAAATATCAGTAATTAAAATATCAGGTTGAAATTGCTCAATGAGCGGTATGGTAACATCAGCATCTAACGCATTTCCAGAGTAAATAAACCCTTCCTTCGACCAATCGATGATTTCTCTAAAGGTTTCTTGAAATAAGATGTCATTGTCGACAAGGAAAACTTTCTTCACTTCAATTCACTCCAATCGCCTGTCTCAGACATGTTTCCCCTCCACTACAAACAAAATAGAGCACCTCAGTAATACAGGGTTTCACAAGGAGAGCTTGCTCCAAGCCACAATGCCCTATCCCTATGAGGATTTCTAGTGGGATAGGGCATTACTGGCAATCAGTTTTTATTGGAGTATTTGGGATGCAACAACCGCAAGATCACTAATATCGATCTTATTGTCATTGTTCATATCGGCAATCTTGGCTGTCGCCCAGTCTGTGCTATTGGAATTCTTACCGTAATAGTAAGCTACCATCGCAAGATCACCTACATTGATGCTTCCATCCTTGTTGATGTCTGCCGATTTATTAACTTGCGCCTTGAAGGTATCTACTGCACTGCCTAGTGCTGTTACAGCATTGTCAACCTGGGACTGTGTCGCACTTTGGTTGTCATTCACGGCTTTCGCTGCATTGAGGGCAACACCGAATGTATTCTTGGCTGCCTGCGGGTATTGACCGGTCGCTGCACCAACGACTGCTGCGTCATACAAACTCTGTGCATTCGTAATAGCTGATGTCAACGCTGTCTTATCTACAACCACTTCAGTATTGCCTACTGAAATGCTCTTACTGCCAAGTACCGCCTGAATGACGGTCCCCTCTGGAGCCACACCAAGCTTTGCCTGGGTAGCTGCAATCGTTCCACTGGTATTCTGAACACCAGCCTTTACCTTGAAGGTTAGATTTAGAACCGGCGTACTGGCTCCCGATATTCCCCCTCCAGTATTGGCGGTAATGAGCCTAACTTTCCCAGCGGTGGCTTTATCCTCTGATACGATTTGGATGTTGTTGTTGGCACCTGCCGCACTCACATAGTCAAATACGTTGGAATCATAAGACAGGGTGATATCCTGGGCATACACACTTTGTGTCACGTTGTTCAGGCTAACTCCCACTGTAAAGCTGCTTCCAGGGTTCACACTGCTGTCTGCTGAAATGGCAGCTGTAGGTACAAGCGGCTGAGGCCAAACAGGATCTGTGGTTGCATCGCTTGTGGTTACATATATCCGGTCTATAATTAAGCCAGATTCCCTTCCCCATAAGTTCAATTCATGCACACCAGCGGTAATATTCAATGGAGTGCCACCAGTTACAAGCGTACCCCCATTACTGAGATTGACCCATTTAAACTGACTGTTGCTCACGTTCTGAATACCGTTGGAAGTGAATTTATACGTATTATCCAATCCAACGTGGACGGAGTCCGTTTGGAAACTATGACTCTTGGCAAGTATCCAGACATAGTAGGTTCCTGCAGTCGTAAAGTTGATCTTGTAATTCAGTCGGGAACCAGCAGCGAGGCTGGCAGCGTCAGTACCTGGTGTGACAGCAGTACCATCATCGGGACTAAATTGCATAGCTTTCGTGGACAAGCCGTCAACAATCGACCAGGTATGGCCATTTGCGGTGCCAAATACATAGGCATTGGCTGAGTTTGCTGCTGCAGCTTCTGCCTCAACCGCCACGATGGCTGGTGTATTAAAATTAATGGTATATACCGTAGCTTGTAAGCCTTCCCTGCTTACAGTCACCGTGGCCTTTCCAGGTACAGCCGATGCTTGTATAATCGTAACACTCGCGCCAGGATCATTTGAAGCAGCAGTCACTTGCGGCGGAACCGATCCTGCAGGAACATCTAGAGAATAGGTATACGCACTTGGACTAAACCCATTCACTTGTGTATCGTTTACCTGGAGTGACTTCAAATTCGTATCAAAGTTTGAACCAACCAACTTGTCATCTAATTTGAAATAGTCGAAGTCAACGTAACCACCTGTTGTTTTTGTTGAATAATTGAATAAGGCAAATCGGTAGCCCATAAAATGCGGTAGTGTATATTGCATTTGAAGTGTATTTCCTATGGATGCCCAACGCTCACCGTCAAGACTGTAATAAAACTTTGCTTTATCTGTCCTATTCTTAAAGTCCAACTCAGTCCTTAGATATACGGTGTTCTGAGTAAGGGGGACACTTGCTACTTCCACTGCTGACCCTGAACTTCCATTCACCATAACAACTGACTTTGTCGTGCCGGACATTTTAATACCGACAAACCCGTAGTTCTGTTGGAATGCGGCAATTCCTGCATAATCCCCGTCTTTCATATGGCTAACATCGATAGCAATGGTTCCTGAACTTTCCGGTCCGAACGTTCTTTGTGTAAGCGTATTTCTGGCATCAAGAATACTAGTGCTCGTTCTTCCGGTAGTGAGTCTTAGATACCCTGACCGATTGGTAAGAGACCAGAATCTATGATCAGGATTATGGTTCCACTGCCATACGAGAGAGAGATTGGACCCATTGTAGTCATTTTCTCCGCCTGCTACCTCTGTATGATAAGCTCCAACTTTCTCTGTTCTCTGATCGAAGTTATCTGATGAAACCCAGGATTTTGAAAGTACAGCAGGAATCCCAGTATCATTGACATCCCCGAAAACAGGCCATCCATCCTGACTCCAAGTCATCGGCACAATGTAAGGTATACGTCCTACAGACCCATAATCCTGAAACAACATGCCGTACCATTTTCCGTCAGCCGCTTGAACAATCCCCCCCTGTGCGACACCAGCACTGTTGGAAGTACTACCCGATCTTAAAGCAATCTTTCCTTCATAAGTACCATCTATTGTATCAGCCCTGTGTACTAATTCAGTACGAATGCTTCCTGATGGCCATGATATATTGAAGATGTAATATTTACCGTTAATTTTATGAATGTGTGAGCCTTCAGCTCCAAGACCACCGGAGCCTCCGGGAGCGCTCGCATTTTGAATGATTGTTTTATTCATTCCGCCTGCTTTGATCGCTGTGGCATCTGAAGTAAGTTCAATAATCTTAATGGATCCACCGCCATATACCATATATACACGTCCGTCATCATCAAACAGCAATGACATATCATGATAAACACCACCGGCAAGCTCATACTTTTCCCATGTGCCCTTTTCTATGTCAGTGGTTTGAAAGATATACGTTTTACCCGTATCATTGGAAGCAAATACCACATAAAACTTGCCATTATTGTATCTTATACTGCTTGCCCATGAGCCTTGCCCGTATATGTTCTGCCCATTCGAAAGCGTTTGTTTATCCGTAGACGCAAGAATATCATACACATAATTGACGATTTCCCAATTTACGAGATCCTTGGACTTCATGATAGGAACACCAGGATTCACGTGCATGGTAGTACTGGTCATATAATACGTATCATTTACTCTGATCACATCAACATCTGGTACATCCGCCCATATGATTGGGTTCTTGGCAATCGGTGTATAAACGTCTGCATAGAAAGTTGTAACACTTTTCCCCTTAAGCGTGGCTTGAAGTGAGCTTCCATTTACAGTGGTATCGCCTAAATTTGCAATATTCTCACTAGACGAAGTTCTATAAGTAGTAAACGATTTTACAGCTTTACCATTTACATTGAACGTTAATGCAGTGTCATTGTCATTGTCATTAATAGCTGTAATAACTAACTTTCCATTGGAAGAGTCTTTATACGCTGTTGTATATACACCCGTTGCTGGGGTTACATCCGAATTGACTCTTTTATAACCCGGCCTGATAAATCTGCTGTATTGACCAAGAGTAAACAATCTTTTATTCAAATCGTAACTTTTGACTGCACCATTATCGTCCGTATGAAATGTAATCAGTGCGCCTTTATCTCCAACAGAATTCACACTGTCTTTTGTGTTATTCCAAAGCCACCAGTAGTTAAACGCATTTACTTCTGCTACCGTCATATCCTTATGGATCATTTTCGCCCAATAGATACCGTCATTTATGGTAGGATCATTGGGTTCACCTACAGATGCTTCTGTCACCCATAATTTTTTATTATAAAGCTTTGTTTGCGTCAGCCACTTCGCGCCAAGATTGGGGTCCTGCTGATTTACGGCATATTGGTGTACACCAACAATGTCTACGCGATCCCTGCTATCGGCATCATTCAATGTTGGAACAGCCAGATCTTCACTGAAATTTAACCCCTCTGGCATAATAAGCTTCGCAGTCACACCTTTTTGTGCAAAAGTAGGTTTGAGATAGCCCTTTACAAAATTATGAAAATCATCCGCTGACCAACTGCTAGATTCATAATTCGGTGCATAGTTTGGCTCATTTTGTATAGATACAGCTGAGATATCGATTCCCTTATTGGTCTTAAAGCCAGTCACATAGTCAGCTAAGAAATCAGCATATGCCTGATATTTATCAGTTCTGAGCTTACCACCGATCTCTCCGTTTGTTCCTGTGCTGCCAGTCTTCATAAACGGCGGAGGCGTCCAGGGAGTAGTGAAAAATTTGGTTACGTTATAATCCGTTTTTATTTTATTAAAAAGCCAGGTTGTACCATTAATATCCCAATTATTCCAATTCCATGTGCCTGATTCCGATACGATGTCATAAGGAAGCCTGTTTCTTACCATACTTAGTCCTGCGCCAGTAGAAGTACTAAAAAGCGCATCCAGTATTTCCTTCTGTGGTGGGTTTGCAAGATTTTGTACAATCCCTGTCGACCAAGCGTTGGATGCACCAAAGCCGTCGATTTCCTGCTTTTCAATATTATAATCAATATTAACCGTTGGGATGGATGCAGCCTGGGTACTCTTATGAAAACTAAGCATGGATGATACTATCAGACTAAGACAGAGAGAAACTTTTAAAGCAGCTCTTGAGTCAACCCTTCCTTTTTCCATTTATCTCTTCCCTTCATTAAAGTGATTCTTGTACCTTACCTTAAAGATATGGGCCCAGTTGCTTGTTAGCATCATGGACCCATTACCATCTCAACAAGGAATTGTATACTTTCTACATAATTGCCAGATGCCTGTATGAATGAATTTTATTTCAATTCTTGATAGAGTCTGTAGATGACCGTAGCAGCTTGTGCTCTTGTCGATTTTCCTTTCGGATCAAAATATCCCTCTGACACTCCGTCCATTAAGCCTGCCTGTTTGGCAGCCCAAACAGCATCCTTGGCGTATGTAGAGATTTGATCTCCATCAAGGAAATTTGAAGTTGCACCATTTGCTAGTGCAGTCGTAGAACTAATAATCTTGGAGGCCCGATAAATAAGCACCGCCATATCTTCACGACTGATCTGGTCGTTCACACCGAAACTGCCGTCATCTTTGCCTTGAACGAGGCCGATCTTCTGTGCTGAGGCTATGGAATTGTAGTACCATGCACCCGCCTCAATATCTGTGAAGGCTGCTGTTGCAGTAGAATCTGCTAGATCGAAGAGTTGAATCAACATCTTAACGAACTCTGCTCTTGTTACCTCCCCAGCCGGAATAAAATTACCCTCACTTCTACCGCTTACTACTTCACGAGCTGCTAAGCCAAGAACACCCTCGTTTGCCCATGAATATCCATTCATGTCACTAAAGGAAACCTGAACATGGTTAGCCGTGTACTTGCTGAAGTGCGTAGGTTGAAACTGAACTTTGCCTGTTTCGATATTGTATTTCCCATTCCTGACAATTTCTAATTTACCATCTTCCGTTATGTAGTAGATGACTACTTGATTCGGCTTTTCATTAGGTGCCAATGTATACGGTACTTCTACTAGGATACTTTTCTTGTTAAATTTTGTGATTTTACTGCCATCTAAACTTAAATTAAAATCGTACACAACAGAACTTCCGACTTCTTCTCTGATATCCTGCGAAAGGTTGGCAGGGTCTACCTTTGCAATACTTAGTTGCAAATTAGATGTATCTGACAGGGTCCTTTTATCAAGAAGATCCCGATTAATGGAAACCGTAGCAAGATTTGTCTCAACCTTTACTGTCTTTACGTCGCCCGATTCTGAACGGAGCTGTTGAAGCTCCATCGCCGGCAGATTCAATTGGAGTTCCTTAACGTCAGAGCCTGAGTTGACTTTAATCGTTACCGAATCATCTTTGGAATTTTTGCCCGCTTCAAGAAGAGCTTTTGACCCAACATCAATAGAAGCAACACCATTATTAACAGGCATGGTTTCCAGTAACAAAACAGATGTACCTGAGGTATTCGGCGTTGACGGATTTTCTGCCCCTTGGGAACCCGGGTTGGAGCCAGGATTAGTTCCGGGATTAGTGCCGGGATTAGTTCCAGAGTTCGAATTATTAACCGACAATGTAATTCCGTTACCCATCTTCCCATTCGTTTTTTCCAACTGACTATTGATAGTTGTCAAAGAACTTAGGGAAACGGAAGCTGCCCCTGCTTGGGAAGCTTTAAACGAAAGCGTAAATAAATCCTTATCTCCAGTTAGTCCCGACTTGTTTCCTGTTAACGTAAAAACCAGCAATATTTTGTTGCCTTGTACTTTAGGTTCAAGCACGTATGCTTGATTATTCAGGCTGCTTGTGTAGCCCGTATACGCCAGTTGCTGCTCATCATACGTTAATTCCATCTCGGCAGCATATAAGTCTGTAAGTGCTTTGCCTGCAATGGTAATCGTAGCGTTGTTTCCTAACTCGATACTTGGAGTCTGAGAGCGCAATACAACTTCATCTGTTGTTTGTGCTGCAGCCGTCAAAGGGAGCAGCGTGGCAATGAACATCATAGCTAGGAAGAATAATTGAAATTTGAGTTTCATGTTCACATTCCCTCATTATAAGGATGGGAGACAAACGTCTCCCATCGCCCTTTTCTTGGATTTAGTAATTTTTAGCGATCACGATCAACTACGATTGAGTGGGTCACTTATTGAAGTATCTTGGATGCTACATACGCAAGATCAAAAATATCGATCTTATTATCGTTATTCATATCAGCTTTCTTGGCAGTTGGCCAGTCTGTGCTATAGGAGTCCTTACCGTAATTGTAAGCTACTATTGCAAGGTCACCTACATCGATGCTTCCATCATTATTGAGGTCAGCAGATTTAATTACGGCTGCCTTGAAGGCAGCAACTGCACTGCTCAGTGCTGTTACGCTACTGTCAACCTGGGACTGTGTCGCACTTGCACTGTCTCTTACAGCTTTTGCTGCAGTGAGGGCTGCACCGAATGCATCCTTGGCTGCTTGTGGGTATTGACCAGCCGCTGTTCCTACGACTGCACCGTCATAC